>NZ_JBASFI010000040.1:0-572300 GCF_049652925.1 Azonexus sp. | reverse complement strand
AGAATGGTCATGATCAGATCACCTTGGCTTCGTTCTTGAGTTTGTTGACGAGTTCGGCGACGTCGGCGACGCGGATGCCGGCACTGCGTTTGGCCGGTTCGGCGACCTTGAGGGTGGTCAGGCGCGGGGTGACGTCGACGCCAAGGTCGGCCGGCTTGACGGTGTCGAGCGGCTTTTTCTTGGCTTTCATGATGTTGGGCAGCGTGGCGTAGCGCGGTTCGTTGAGGCGAAGGTCAGTCGAAACAACAGCCGGCAGGGAAATTTCGAGGGTTTCGAGGCCGCCGTCGATTTCGCGGGTGACTGTCGCTTTGCCATTGGCGATGACGACTTTGGAGGCGAAGGTGGCTTGCGGCCAGGCTTGCAGGGCGGCGAGCATCTGGCCGGTCTGGTTGGCGTCGTCGTCGATGGCTTGTTTGCCGCAGATGACGAGTTGCGGTTGTTCTTTGTCGCAGAGGGCCTTGAGGAGCTTGGCAACGGCCAGGGGCTGGATTTCGGTGTCACCACAATCGACGAGGATGCCGCGGTCGGCACCGATGGCCATGGCGGTGCGCAGGGTTTCCTGGCAGGCGGCGACGCCGCAGGAGACGGCGATGACTTCCGTGGCGATGCCGGCTTCCTTGAGTCGCACGGCTTCTTCGATGGCGATTTCATCAAAGGGGTTCATGCTCATCTTGACGTTGGCCAGGTCAACACCGGAACCATCTGCCTTCACACGAACTTTGACGTTGTAATCAACGACTCGTTTTACGGGTACGAGAATCTTCATGGGATTTTCCTTTTCGAACACGCAAGCCCCTGCCGATCAAGGCATGACGACAGGGGACTGCGGATTACTCGATGGCGAGCGCGGAGTTGGCGTGCTGACGCAGGACGTATTTCTGGATCTTGCCGGTGGATGTCTTCGGCAGTTCGCCGAACACCACGGTCTTTGGCACCTTGAAACGGGCCAGATGCGCCCGGCAGTGCTCAATGATGTCCGCCTCGCTACAAGCAGCACCAGCCTTCAGTTCGACGAAAGCCGCTGGCACTTCGCCCCACTTTTCGTCGGGCTTGGCGACCACCGCCGCAGCGACAACTGCCGGGTGACGGTAGAGCACGTCTTCAACTTCGAGCGACGAAATATTCTCGCCACCGGAGATGATGATGTCCTTGGAGCGATCCTTGATCTTGACGTAGCCATCGCTATGCACAACAGCCAGGTCGCCGGTGTGGAACCAGCCACCCTCGAAAGCTTCTTCGGTCGCCTTCGGGTTCTTGAGGTAGCCCTTCATGACCAGGTTGCCCTTGAACATGATTTCGCCCATCGTCTCGCCGTCCCACGGCACCGGCTGCATGCTGACCGTGTCACGGACCTCGATGCCTTCCTGCATGTGGTAGCGCACGCCCTGGCGGCCGTTGCGGGCAGCGCGCAGGTCGATCGGCAGGCGATCCCATTCCGGGTGCTTGGCGCAGACGGCGGCCGGGCCATAGGTTTCGGTCAGGCCGTAAACGTGGGTGATGTTGAAACCCATCTTCTCGCAGCCTTCGATGATCGCAGCCGGAGGAGCAGCACCGGCGATCAGGCCATTGACCTGATGCTCGATGCCTTCCTTGAGGCTGTCGGGCGAATTGATCATCATGCCCCAGACGATCGGCGCGCCGCACATGTGGGTGACCTTATGCGCCTTGATCAGGTTGAAGATCAAGGCCGGATCGACCTTGCGCAGGCAGACACTGGTGCCGGCATTGGCCGCCAGCGTCCAGGGGAAACACCAGCCGTTGCAATGGAACATCGGCAGGGTCCACAGATAGACCGCATGCGGCGGCATGCCCCAGGAAATGATGTTCGACGCCGCGTTGAGGTAAGCGCCGCGATGGTGATAGACAACGCCTTTCGGGTTACCAGTGGTGCCCGAGGTGTAGTTCAGGGCGATGGCGTCCCACTCGTCGTCGGGCAGGCTCCATTTGAAATCGGGCTCGCCTTCCTTGAGGAAATCTTCGTAAGTCTTTTCGCCGAGCGACTCGCCACCCGTGAAGTCCGGATCGAGGCTGTCGATGACCAGCGGCTTCGGCCCTTCGAGCAGCGCCAGCGCGGCCTTGATGATGGCCGAAAACTCGGGGTCGGTGATCAGCACCTTGGCTTCGCCGTGAGCCAGCATGAAGGCGATGGCTTCCGCGTCGAGGCGGGTGTTGAGGGTATTGAGCACAGCGCCGGTCATCGGTACGCCGAAATGGCATTCGAACATCGAGGCCGTGTTCGGCAGCATGGCAGCGACGGTGTCGCCCTTGCCGATGCCGCGATTCTTCAGCGCCGAGGCGAGCTGGCGGCTACGATCGTAGCTTTCCTTCCAGGTGTACTGACGCGCCCCCTGGATGACCGAAATACGCTTCGGATAAATGAAGGCCGAACGCTCGATGAAGCTGAGTGGGGACAGTGCAACGAAATTGGCCGGATTTTGCTCCAGCCCAACGGAATACGGGTTAACCAAGATATATCTCCTCACGATTTTCTTGCCGAGTGCTGTTCTCGTTGGCGCAAGTATTTTTATTGATCGTGATATTGGCAAAACACTCTTGCGCAACTATTGGCAGAATGTAACGAATAGTTACATCACGAAATCCACCCCGCCCCGTGCACTAGAATCGACCGATGCTTCTCGAATCCGCCTCGTCCCCCACTGCCCCGCGCCACGAAATGCTGCAGGCCGGGCTGGACCTGCTCGACCAGGGAATCACCGTTTTCGATGCCAATCTGTGCCTGGTCGCCTGGAACCGCCCCTTCCTCCAGCTGCTCGAATTTCCCGACGAACTGGCCTACATCGGCGCCCCCTTCGCGAGCTTCATCCGCTACAACGCGGAACGCGGCGAATATGGGCCGGGCGACATCGAAGCGCAGATCGCCGAGCGCGTCGCCGCGGCAAGAAACTTCGCGCCGCACGTCACCGAACGCCAGCGCCCGAATGGCCGGGTCCTGCTTCTGCGCGGCGAACCGCTGGCGCACAAGGGTTTCGTCACGCTCTACAGCGATGTCACCGAGCAGCGCTACATCGAGCACCTGACCGAGCATCAGAACATCCAGCTCGACGAGCGGGTGCGCCGGCGCACCGCCCAGCTCGAAAACGCCAACGCCAACCTGCGCCGGGCCAGCGAGGAAAACGAACGCATTGCCGCAGCGCTGCGCCGCAACGAAGAACGCCTGCGCCTGATCAACGACACCATCCCCATCATGATTGGCTACGTGGACCAGAACGAGGTCTATCAATACGCCAACAAGGGCTACTCCGACTGGTACGGCTACCCCGGCGAGAGCGTCACCGGCCGGGCCGTGATCGAACTGATCGGCCCGCACGTTTACAGCCAGGTACGCGATCCGGTAAAGCGCGCGCTGGCCGGCCAGCAGGTCACCTACGAGTACCAGATGGAACGCCTGGGGCAGACCGTTTTCGCCCGCAGTACGCTGGTTCCGGAGGTTACGGTCGACGGCAAAAATCTCGGATTTTTCGTCTTCTCCCAGGAAATAACCGACCAGAAACGCATGCAGGCCGCGCTCGTCCAGGCCCAGAAAATGGAGGCCATCGGCCAGCTGACCGGCGGTCTGGCGCACGATTTCAACAACCTGCTCACCGTCATCATCGGCAACCTTGCCGCCCTCCAGGACCATCGCCCGGACGATGCCGAAATCAACGAATTCGTCGAGCCGGCCCTCCAGTCGGCCCGGCGCGGCGTGCAACTGATCAAGCGCCTGCTTACCTTTTCACGCCAGCAACCGCTGGAACCGAAGGCGGTCGATATCGGCAACCTGATTGGCAGTCTGGCCAAGCTGGTCCGCCGCTCGCTGCCCGAGTCGATTGCCGTGTCCACCGATCTCGGCGGCATGACACTGCATGCGCTGGTCGATCCCGGCCAGCTCGAAAGCGCCCTGCTCAATTTCGCCCTGAACGCGCGCGACGCCATGCCGGAAGGCGGCCGCCTGCACATCGCGGCGCGCGCCGTCGAGCTGTCGACCGATGCCGCCGCCTTCGACGTCAGCCCGGGCCAGTACGCGCTGATCGAAGTTGCCGACAACGGTTGCGGCATGGATGCCACGACACTGGCCCGTGCCTGCGAACCCTTCTTCACAACCAAACGGCTCGGCCTGGGCAGCGGCCTCGGGCTGGCCATGGCCTACGGTTTCGCCAAGCAGTCGGGCGGCGGCGTTTCAATTCAAAGCCAGCCGGAACAGGGCACGACCGTCCTCATGGTCCTGCCGCTGGCGACGCCCGAAGAAGATGTCGATGCACCGGGCGAGGACGCCACCCTGCCGGCCGGTGGCGAACTGGTCCTGCTCGTCGAGGATGAGCCGAACGTCCGCCGGGTCGTCCGCCAGCAGCTGATCGACCTCGGCTACCCGGTCATCGAAGCCGAAGACGGCGTCCAGGCGCTGGCCATGATCGAGCAGATTCCCGACATCGCCATCGTCGTCAGCGACGTCATCATGCCCGGTGGTCTGGATGGCCGGCAATTGGCCGACCGCGTCAGGAACGACCGCCCGGAAATGTGCATCGTACTGATGAGCGGCTACACCGACGAGGCCGAGGTCGGCAGCGACCTGCCGGTCCTCGCCAAACCCTTCGTCCGCCAGGACCTGGCCCGCGCCCTGCGCGCCGCCCACAAAGAAAAACCATGAAAGACAACGAACCCGCCAAGCTCATCGTCATCGTCGAGGACGATCCCGATGTCGCCAAGATCATCGAACAGGTGCTCGCCGATTTCGGCTTCCGTACCGTCTGGTGCCGCAGTGCCGGTGACCTGCTGCGCCGCCTGCGTACGCTGGCCCCCGACCTCTGCATCATCGACCTCGGACTGCCCGACATGGACGGCATCGAAGCCATGCAGCGCGTCCGCGCCCAGTCGGGCTGCGGCATCCTGATCCTGACCGGGCGGGCGCATGTCAGCGACCGCGTCATGGGCCTCGAACTCGGCGCCGACGACTACGTGCTCAAGCCTTTCGAACCGCGCGAACTGGTCGCCCGCGTGCGCAGCATCGTGCGCCGGCGCGAAGGCAGCGAAACGCAAGCCCGCCAGATCGCCGAGTTTTCCGGCTGGCGCTTCAACCTCGGCAACAACACGCTGACTGCGCCGAATGGCGACGAGCACGCCCTGAGTACGGCGGAGACTGAGCTGCTCAAAGTCTTCGTCAACAATCCGAACCGTATCCTGCAGCGCGAAAAACTCATGGGCACCCGCGACCTGGCGCCCAATGATCGCGCCATCGATGTCCGCATTTCCCGTCTGCGCCGCAAGCTGGAACCAGATCCGCAGAGTCCGGCTTTCATCAAGACGGTGTATGGCGCGGGTTATCTGTTTTTGGCGACGGTTAACTGGTCGGGCGAGGCGAACTAAAGCGCCGCCAAAGAAAAAGGGGCTTTTCAGCCCCTTTTTATTTTTAGCCCTTTTCCCCGTTTGACCGTGGAAGAGCGCCTCCGGTGCTAAAAACTCATTCGTCTTCGTCGTGCAACTGAAACTTGCTCGCCAGTTGCTGCTGGACATTCGGCGGCACAGCGGCATAGCGGGCAAACTCAATGGTATAGCTGCCCTGACCGCCGGTCAGCGACTTGAGGCGCGACTGGTAGTCGTTGAGTTCAGCCAGCGGCACTTCCCCACTAATCGCCGACATGCCATGCCCGCGCCCGTCAGTGCCGGTGATATGGCCACGCCGACCAGACAGATCGCCCGTCAGGTCGCCAATAGCCGATTCCGGAACGATGATCTCGATACTGACAATCGGTTCAAGCACAATCGGCTTGGCACCCCGAATCGCTTCGATAACCGCCTTGCGGCCGGCCATCGTGAAGGCGACTTCCTTGCCATCAACGGCGTGCGTCTTGCCGTCGAAAACCGTGACTTTGAGGTCATCGACCGCGTAGCCGGCAACGACCCCGCCTTCCAGCCCCTGACGAATCCCCTTTTCCACGGCCGCCATGAAGACGCCAGGAATGACCCCGCCCTTGACCGCATCGACGAATTCGAAGCCCTCACCGCGGCCCTTCGGCTCAATGCGCAGATGCACTTCGCCGAACTGCCCGGCGCCGCCCGACTGCTTCTTGTGCCGATACATCGCCTCGGCCGGCGCAGTGATCGTCTCGCAGTACGGAATGCGCGGCGGCTGGGTGTCGACTTCCAGCTTGTGCTGACTGGCCATACGCGCCAGCTTGGACTTCAGGTGGATCTCGCCGAGGCCACGAACCACCGTTTCATTGCTGGTCGGGTGACGTTCGACAACGAAAGTCGGGTCTTCCATGGCCAGCTTGGCGAGGATGTCGAACAGGCGCTGCTCATCGCCCTTCTTCTTCGTTTCGACGGCCAGACCGGCCATCGGCTTGGGAAATTCGAGCGGCACGAGGTGGATATGATCTTCGTCGTGCGAATCGTGCAGCACGCAGTCGAAATCGATCTCGTCGATCTTGGCAATCGCCCCGATGTCGCCCGGCAGCAGTTCATCGACTTCGATGCTGTCCTTGCCCTGCAACTGGTAGAGATGGCCAACCTTGATCGGCCGCTTGCTGTCGCCAACGAAGAGCTGCATGTCCTTCTTCATCGTGCCCTGATGAACGCGAAAGATGCCAATCTTGCCCAGGTAGGGATCGGCCACGACCTTGAAAACGTGGGCCAGCACGTGTTTGGCGGCATCCGGCTCGGCCTGGAACGGCTCGGTTTTGTCGCCCGGCTCGCCTTTGTAGAACGGCGGCGCATTGCCTTCGGCCGGGTTCGGTGCCAGCGAGGCCAGCACATGCAGCAATTCCTTGATGCCGGCGCCAGTCTTGGCCGAGGTGAACAGGATGGGAATCAGATGGCCTTCGCGCAGCGCCTTCTCGAACGGCGCATGCAAGGCCGTGGCCGTCGGATCGGCGCCATCTTCAAGATACTGGGCGAGCAGGTCTTCGTCCTCCTCGACGATCTGGTCGATGAGCGCCCGGTGCGCCGCCGCAACCGATTCGAAATCGGCATCACCGGCATCGCGCTCGAGCACTTCGACGACATCGACCGCCCCGTGTGCCGGCAGGTCGAGCAGCATGCACTGCTTGCCGAAACGCTCGCGAATACTGGCGACCAGTCCCGGCAGATCGAGATTTTCAGCATCGATCTTGTTAATGACGATCATCCGGCACAGCTTGCGGTCGGCGGCGTAGCGCATCATGCGCTCGGTCATCAGTTCGACACCAGTCTGGGCGTTGACCACGATCAGGGCAGTGTCGACACCAGCCAGCGCAGCAATCGCCTGGCCGGAAAAATCCGGGTAGCCCGGGGTATCGATCAGGTGGATATGGGTGTCTTCATAACCGAAATTGACGACGGCAGACGTCAGGGAGTGGCCTGCTTCTTTCTCCTGGGCATCGAAGTCGGCAACCGTGTTGCCCTTCTCGACGCTGCCCTTGGCGCTGACGGCGCCGGTGGCGAAAAGCAAGGCCTCGGCCAGACTGGTCTTGCCAGCCGCACCATGGCCGACTAGCGCAACGGAACGTAGAGCCTCGGTGGTGTACTTGGACATCTTCTTCTCCCTTAGCTTAAAAAATTTAGCGAAAAATCAGTTCACTTCAGTAACCTGCTTTGTCATCAGCGAGCCGGGATGAAAGCACCGGATTCTTCATGGATCGTTTATTCGCGATACATGCCACTGGCCGCCATGCGATCGACAAAGTGTGGACCAAAGCCATAAAGCAAGGCAATTGCCACGACAAAGAGCAGCACGCCGAAAATCAGCTGCTTGCCCGGCTTGGAAAACTCCGACCAGTGTGTGCCAGCAAACCAGATCGGACCGATGATGGGCAGCGCCAGCGTCGGCACCCAGTTTTTCCAGCCGAAGGCGAAGGAGGCCGGCAAGGTGCCAAAGTAGCCGACCAGCAGTAGCGAGCCACCCACCGCGATGAGGATGGCGATGGCAAACATGAAAGCCGTGAACCAGAAATCCATTAGTTTTTTACCTTCTTGGGACGTTCCCAGCCGGGAAGCGTCATTTGTTTGGCTCGCGACACGGTCAGGGCGTCGGGCGGCGCATTCTTGGTCAGCGTTGTGCCGGCGCCAAGCGTTGCCCCCCGGCCTACCGTCACCGGCGCCACGAGCTGGGTATCGGAGCCGATGAAAACGTCGTCCTCGATGATGGTCAGGTGCTTGTTGGCACCATCGTAATTACAGGTGATCGTGCCGGCGCCGACGTTCACGCGCTGACCGATCTGGGCGTCGCCAATGTAGGCCAGGTGGTTGGCCTTGGACTGGGCGCCGATGATGCTCTTCTTGACCTCGACAAAGTTGCCGATATGCACCTCCGGCCCGAGTTCGGTGCCGGGACGCAGGCGGGCATAAGGGCCGAGCACGCCGTCCGGCCCGATCACCGCATCCTCGAAATGACAGAAGGCAGCGATGCGCGTGCCGGCGCCCACCTTGACGTTCTTCAGAACACAGTAGGGGCCGACATCGACGGCATCGGCCAGCTCAACCTCGCCTTCAAAGACGCAGCCGACATCGATGGAAACATCGCGCCCGTGGCTCAGACTGCCGCGAATATCGATACGAGCCGGATCAGCCAGGCGCACGCCGGCGACCAGCAACTGATCGGCCAGGTTGCGCTGATTCTGACGCTCGAGTTCGGCCAGTTGGACCTTGCTGTTGACGCCGAGCACTTCCCATTCGCCTTCGGGCTGCGCGGCGCGTACCGGCAGGCCCTCGGCGACGGCAAGCGCGACGATGTCGGTCAGGTAGTACTCACCCTGCGAATTGTTGTTCTTGAGCTTGCCCAGCCAGTCGGCGAGACGTGCGGTCGGGATCGCCATGATGCCGGTATTGACTTCGCGGATCGCCTTTTCCTCGGGCGTCGCGTCCTTTTCCTCGACGATGCGCACGATATTGCCGGCGGCGTCACGCACCATGCGGCCGTAGCCAGTCGGGTTGGCGAGGTCGACGGTGAGAATGGACAGCCCGTCCTTGCCGGCCTGCAGCAGGCGCTTCAGCGCGCCTAGCGTAGTCAGCGGGACATCACCGTAGAGCACCAGCGTCTGCGCCGCACTGCCCAGTTGCGAGACGGCCTGGGCGACGGCGTGGCCGGTACCCAGTTGCTGCGCCTGCTCGGCCCACAGGATGTCGTCGGCCGCCAGCGTTGAGCGCACCACGTCGCCACCATGGCCATAGACGACGATCAGCTTTTCCGGCGAGAGCAGACGAGCCGTATCGATGACATGCTGAGCCAGCGCCTTGCCGGCAATCGGGTGCAAGACCTTGGGCAGATTGGAGTGCATGCGCTTGCCTTGGCCGGCAGCGAGAATAACGATATTCATATTGAGCAAAATCTTGTGCGGTTGGGTAATCTGCATTTTCACATGATCAGCCCGGACTGTCGAAGCCGGCGACGTATTTGCCATGCTCGCCCTTTGATCCAGCGCAACTCGCGTAGAAAAACAAAAACCCCGGCGGCCTTTCAGGCGGCGGGGCTTTGTTCGGCGCTGGGCCAGAAACGACCGAAAGTCAGGCGCTCTTCTTCTGCTCTTGCCCGCCGAGAATGTCACCGAGCACGGCCTTGCCACGGGTCGAGACAAACCAGTGCAGCACATTCTTGTCATTGATCCGTGTCTCGATGACGCCCATCGCCTTCATGACCGTCAGGCGCTGGCTGACAAAGTCGCGGGCCAACCCGGTGCTATCGCAGATCGCGGCCAGATTTCCATAAACGAAGCCGCCTTCGGACAGGGCGCGCAGGATTTCCACGTCGTTGTAGGAGAGAACGTCCTTGGGATCGTGCTCGACAGCCTTCAGCACCTCGGTTTCGGCCTTGGGCACAGCCAGAATCGGCTCGTCACGCTTTTGTTGTTCGATGCGGCCAACGTCGCGCCGAACCTGGTCGATCTGCGCCATCAGGCGCTGCACCATGTTCTCGAAAAAACGCCGCGAGGTGACAACGTAGATCAGGCAGAAACCTGAAAAAACGTAGAGATCGATCGGCTTGGTCCGCGCCCCCTCAAGCAGCGTGCTCGACAGCATGTTGAGAAACAGCGGCACGGTCAGCGCCGCTACGACGCCGAAGACCGGATATTTCAACCAGTCGTGGCGACCCGCATCGCCACGCCGGTCAGCCAGAAAGTAGTTTGCCGTGCCGCCCAGCACCCCGGCTACGACCATGATGCCGAGAATCACCAGCATGTGCCCGTCGAGTGCTCCGCTTGGCGTTGTCACCAGCAAGGCTGGTTGCAATTCAGTTGACATGATTTTCCCCTTGAAATCAGCAGCCATTCTCACACGACCGAGACAATGTTTCGCCTGTGCAGTGTCCAATCATGAGAAAAATAGTGAAAAAGCAAGTCCCACAGTCAACCGGAAAAAATGACCAAAATTGAAAAGCCCCGCCGGCTTTTCAGGCGGCGGGGCTTTTGGGAGAGCTATCGACTTAGCGTGGCAGCGTCGTCGAACCCATCAGGAACTGATCGACTTCGCGGGCGGCCTGACGACCTTCACGGATCGCCCAGACCACCAGCGACTGGCCGCGACGGACGTCGCCGGCCGCGTAGACCTTGTCGACATTGGTCTTGTAGCAACCTTCGCCGTCGGTCGTCGCCTTGGCATTCTGGCGCCCATCCTTCTCGACGCCGAAGGCATCAAGCAGGCCGCCGACCGGGTTGGTGAAACCCATGGCCAGGAAGGCGTTGTCGCACGGCAGTTCGAATTCGGAACCGGGCACTTCGCTCATCTGACCATCCGTCCAGTCCAGACGCACAGCCTTGAGCGCCTTGACGTTACCCTTGCCGTCATCGACGAAGCCCTTGGTGGCAACGGCAAAATCGCGGCTACAGCCTTCGTCGTGCGAGGAAGAGGTACGCAGCTTGTACGGCCAGTACGGCCAGGTCAGCTCCTTGTTTTCCTCTTCCGGCGGCATCGGCATCAGCTCGAACTGGGTTACCGACGCGGCGCCATGGCGATTCGAGGTGCCGACACAGTCGGAACCGGTATCGCCGCCACCAATCACGATGACGTGCTTGCCCTTGACGTTGATCGGATTGGCCTTGCCTTGCTGGACTTCCTTGTTCTGCGGAATCAGGAACTCGAGCGCAGCGTAGATGCCCTTCAGCTCACGGCCCGGCACCGGAAGATCACGCGGCACTTCGGAACCAGCAGCAAGAATCACCGCATCGAAATCCTTCTTGAGCTGATCAGCCGAAACGACGGTGGTCGCATCGTTGTTGATACCGGCCGGCACGTTCTTGTCACCAACCACAACCTTGGTCTTGAAGGTGACGCCTTCGGCTTCCATCTGGGCAACACGGCGGTCAACCAGCGTCTTTTCCATCTTGAAGTCAGGAATGCCGTAGGCGAGCAGGCCACCGAGACGGTCGCTCTTCTCGAACACGGTCACATCATGACCGACACGCGCCAGTTGCTGTGCAGCAGCCAGACCAGCCGGGCCGGAACCAACGATGGCAACCTTTTTGCCGGTCTTCGATTTCGGCGGCTGCGGCACGACCCAGCCCATTTCCCAACCCTTGTCGATGATGAAATGCTCAATCGACTTGATGCCTACTGGTGCGGCGTTGATGCCGAGCGTGCAGGCGGCTTCGCATGGGGCCGGACAGATGCGGCCGGTGAAATCCGGGAAATTGTTAGTGGAGTGCAGCACTTCCAGCGCCTGCTTCCAGTTGCCGCGGTAAACCAGATCATTCCAGTCAGGAATGATGTTGTTCACTGGACAACCGCTGTTGCAGAACGGGATGCCGCAATCCATGCAGCGCGCGCCCTGAGTCTTGGCATCGTCATCGTTCAGGGTATGAACGAATTCCTTGTAGTTTTTCAGGCGCTGTTCAACCGGGTCATAACCCTCGGACAAGCGCTCGAATTCCATAAAGCCAGTCGGCTTGCCCATTATGCAGCCTCCTTCTGTGCAGCAGCGGCCATCTCGGTGAGGGCGCGCTTGTATTCGTGCGGATAGACTTTGACGAACTTCTCGCGGTAGGCATCCCAGTTGGCCAGAATGGCCTTGGCCGTTTCACTACCGGTGTATTCGAAGTGACGGGTAATCAGCTCCTTGAGCTGGGTTTCGTCAGCAACACTCAGATGCAGCGGCTCGCCAGCAGCAATACGGGAGGCCGGCAAGACCTTCTCGAGCGCGACCTGAGCCAGATTGCAGCGATGCTTGAAGCTGCCATCCTCATCCAGCACGTAGGCGATACCACCCGACATGCCAGCCGCGAAGTTGCGCCCGGTCATGCCAAGCACCGCCACGGTACCGCCGGTCATGTATTCGCAACCGTGGTCGCCAACACCTTCAACAACGGCCGTACCACCGGAGTTGCGCACACAGAAGCGTTCGCCGCCGACACCGGCGAGGAACGCCTCGCCTTCGGTCGCGCCGTACATGACGGTGTTGCCGCAAATGATGTTCTGCTGCGTGTCGCCACGGAAATCCGGGCTCGGCTTGATGATGATGCGACCGCCCGACAAACCCTTGCCGACGTAGTCATTACCCTCACCAGTCAGTTCCAGCGTCACGCCCTTGGCCAGGAATGCACCGAAGGCCTGGCCAGCGGTACCGGTCAGCTTGACGTGAATGGTGTCGTCCGGCAGGCCGGCATGACCGTAGCGACGGGCAACCTCCCCCGACAACATGGTGCCGCAGGTGCGATTGACGTTGATGATGGTCGTTTCGATCTGGACCTTCTGGCCCTTTTCGAGGGCTGGCTTGGCCTGGGCGATCAACTTGTGGTCGAGCGCCTTCTCGAGTCCGTGATCCTGCGTTTCGGTATGCAGGCGTGGCACATCGGCCGGGACGTTCGGCTGGAAGAATATCTTGGAGAAATCCAGACCCTTGGCCTTCCAGTGCTCGATACCAGGACGCATGTCGAGTAGCTCGGAATGACCGACCAGATCGTCGAACTTGCGAATGCCGAGCTGGGCCATGATCTCGCGAACCTCCTCGGCGACGAAGAAGAAGAAATTCACGACATGTTCCGGTTGACCGGAGAAGCGCTTGCGCAGCACCGGATCCTGCGTGGCCACACCGACCGGGCAGGTATTCAGATGGCACTTGCGCATCATGATGCAGCCTTCGACGACCAGCGGCGCCGTGGCGAAACCGAATTCGTCGGCACCGAGCAGCGCACCGATCACGACATCACGACCGGTCTTCATCTGACCATCGACCTGAACGCGGATACGCGAACGCAGACGGTTGAGCACCAGGGTCTGCTGAGTTTCGGACAAGCCGAGTTCCCACGGCGTACCGGCATGCTTGATCGAGGACTGCGGCGAAGCACCCGTACCACCGTCAAAACCGGCGATCACGACGTGATCGGCCTTGGCCTTGGCAACTCCGGCAGCCACCGTACCAACACCGACTTCGGAAACCAGTTTGACAGAGATGGAAGCCTTCGAATTGGCATTCTTCAGGTCATGAATGAGCTGGGCCAAGTCTTCGATGGAGTAAATGTCGTGGTGCGGCGGCGGCGAAATCAAGCCGACACCCGGTACCGAGTGGCGCAGGAAGCCGATGTACTCGGAAACCTTGTGACCCGGCAACTGGCCGCCTTCACCCGGTTTGGCACCTTGCGCCATCTTGATCTGGATCTGGTCGGCATTGACCAGATACTCAGCGGTAACACCGAAGCGGCCAGAGGCGACCTGCTTGATGGCAGAGCGCAGCGAATCACCTTCCTTGAAGGTGTAGTCGCGTTCGATACGCGAGGCACCAACCACTTCAGACAGCGTCTGGCCGGCCTTGAGCGGCACGAAACGCTTGGCATCCTCACCACCTTCGCCGGTATTCGACTTGCCACCGATGCGGTTCATAGCGATGGCCAGGGTCGTGTGGGCTTCAGTCGAGATGGAACCGAGCGACATGGCTCCGGTGGCAAAACGCTTGACGATTTCCTTGGCGGACTCGACTTCTTCAAGCGGAATGGCGGAGCCAGTCGGCTTGAATTCGAACAGGCCACGCAGGGTCAGGTGACGCTTGGTCTGATCGTTGATCAGCTTGGCGTATTCCTTGTAAGTCTCGTACTTCCCGGAGCGGGTCGAATGCTGCAGTTTGGCAATCGAATCCGGCGTCCACACGTGCTCTTCACCGCGGATACGGTAGGCGTATTCACCACCGGCATCGAGCATGGTGGCCAGCACGGGGTCAGACGAGAAGGCTTCGCTATGCAGGCGAATGGCTTCTTCTGCCACTTCAAAGACACCGATACCTTCGACATTGGACGACGTGCCGGTAAAATACTTTTCGATGAACTCCTTCTGCAGGCCAATGGCTTCGAAGATCTGGGCGCCGGTGTAAGACATGTAGGTCGAGATGCCCATCTTGGACATGACCTTCATGAGGCCCTTACCAATGGCCTTGACGTAGTTCTTGACGTACTTCTCGGCCTTCTCGGCATCACCCTTGGCGAAGCCGGCGATAGTTTCGAGCGCCACATAGGGGTGGACAGCCTCGGCACCATAGCCACCAAGCAGGGCAAAGTGATGGGTTTCACGAGCCGAACCGGTTTCAACCACGAGGCCGGCGCTGGTGCGCAGGCCCTTCTTGACCAGATGCTGGTGGATGGCCGAAGTGGCAAGCAGCGCCGGAATCGCAACATGTTCGGCATCGACCTTGCGGTCGGAGACGATCAGGATGTTGGCACCGGAACGTACTGCATCCTCGGCATCAGCCGCCAACGAAGCGAGGCGTGCCTCGATACCATCCTTGCCCCAGGCGACGGGGTAACAAATATCCAGCTCAAAGGAGTGGAACTTGTTGGATGTGTACTTCTCGATGTTGCGCAGTTTCTCCATATCGTCGAAAGACAGCACGGGTTGCGAAACTTCCAGACGAATCGGCGGATTGATATCGTTGGTGTTGAGCAGGTTCGGCTTCGGGCCAATGAAGGACACCAGCGACATGACCAGCTCTTCGCGGATCGGGTCGATCGGCGGATTGGTCACTTGGGCGAACAACTGCTTGAAGTACGTGTAGAGCGTCTTGTTCTTGGCGGACAACACAGGGAGGGCTGAGTCGGTACCCATCGAGCCAGTGGCTTCTTCGCCATTCTGGACCATCGGCTCAAGGATGATCTTGACATCTTCCTGCGTGTAGCCAAATGCCTGCTGACGATCAAGCAGCGAAGCAGCGGGGGCTGAACACTTTTCGTGCGGAGCCGGCACTTCGTCGAGCTTGATGCGGATTTTTTCGATCCACTCGCGATAAGGCTTGGCGTTCGCCAGCGAATCCTTGAGTTCTTTGTCGTCGATGATGCGGCCTTGCTCCATATCGATCAGGAACATCTTGCCCGGCTGCAAACGCCACTTCTTGACAATCTTCTTTTCCGGAATCGGCAGCACGCCCGACTCGGAAGCCATGACCACGAGGTCGTCATCGGTAACCAGATAGCGGGCGGGGCGCAGACCGTTACGGTCGAGCGTCGCGCCGATCTGACGACCATCGGTGAAGGCCACGGCGGCGGGGCCGTCCCATGGCTCCATCATGGCAGCATGGTATTCGTAGAAGGCGCGACGGTTCTCGTCCATCTGAGAATGCTTTTCCCAAGCTTCCGGGATCATCAGCATGACGGCCTGAGCCAGCGAGTAACCGCCGCCCATGACCAGCAGTTCGAGCGCGTTGTCGAAGGAAGCCGAGTCAGACTGGCCGGGGTAATGCAGCGGCCAGACCTTCTTCAGGTCGTCACCAAGAATCGGCGATGAAATCGCCTGTTCACGTGCCTTGAACCAGTTGACGTTGCCACGCACCGTGTTGATTTCGCCATTGTGGGCGATATAACGGAAAGGGTGTGCCAGATCCCAAGTGGGGAAGGTATTCGTTGAAAAGCGTTGATGCACCATGGCAAGCGCTGAAACAGTTCGCTTGTCTTGCAAGTCGAGGTAGTACACTCCAACCTGATCGGCCAACAGTAGACCTTTGTAGTTGACCGTGCGGGCCGAGAAGGACGGCACGTAGAATTCCTGGCCGAACTTCAGCTTCAGCGACTTGATTGCATTGGCAGCACGGCGACGGATGATGTACAACTTGCGCTCAAGAGCATCCGTGACAAAAATATCCGGCCCACGACCAACGAAAACCTGGCGGATCACCGGCTCCTTGGCACGCACGGTCGGCGACATGGGCATGTCGCGATTCACCGGCACATCGCGCCAGCCAAGCAGCACCTGACCTTCGGCAACGATAGAGCGCTCGATCTCTTCCATGCAGGCGTGGCGCGAAGCAGCCTCCTGCGGTAGAAAGACCATACCGACACCATACTCGCCGGCTGGCGGCAACTCGACGCCTTGCCGTGCCATTTCTTCGCGATAGAACTGGTCCGGAATCTGGATCAGAATGCCCGCGCCGTCACCCTGCAAGGGATCAGCGCCAACAGCACCGCGGTGATCGATATTCTTCAGGATCAACAAACCCTGTTCGACGATGCCATGGTTTTTCTGACCTTTGACATGGGCTACAAAGCCTACGCCACAAGCATCGTGCTCATTGGCTGGGTCGTACAAACCCTGCCGCTCAGGTACTCCCGATTCCATCACACGCATTCCTTCAAATAACTTGGCCGCTAACGATGGGCCAATGTTGAAAAAAACCGAGCATCATATTATCTGCTTCGGCCTGTAGGAAAATTAGAGGCAACCATCAAATATACCGGCAAACCCCTGTCAATTCAAGATGCTGCGACGCACCAACTATGCACACCCGGGAAAGACGACTCCCTGTTCAGGTGCATCTAGTCTCAATAGCAGCGCTGATCTGCGTATCGCTAGCTCGATCAGAAACAATAGCCTTGCCGATTTCCTGCAGAAGAACCAAACGGAGTTTCCCATCCTGCACCTTCTTGTCATGGCTCATCAACTCGAGATACCTGGCTGCGCCCAGCCTGGGTCCAAATACTGGCAAGCCGGCTCGAACAAATATGTGCTCAATTCGATTGACCGTCTTTTCATCCAGCCATCCCAACTGATGCGACAACTCCGCAGCAATTAACGTGCCGGCTGCAATAGCCTCGCCGTGCAGCCATTCGCCATACCCCATGCCCGTTTCAATCGCATGCCCAAAGGTATGTCCAAGATTGAGCAGTGCCCGCTCTCCGGTTTCTTTTTCGTCCGCCACGACTACCTCGGCCTTGTTGGCACAAGACCGGTGAATCGCATACGTTAAAGCCGATGGATCTCGCGCCAAAAGTTTCTCGAGATTCGCTTCTAGCCAGACGTAGAATTCAATATCTCGAATCAGTCCGTATTTGATTACCTCGGCCAAACCGGCCTTCAACTCCCGCTCAGGCAGAGTGTTCAGCGTCGAAATATCGGCAAGTACCAGCTTTGGCTGATAGAACGCGCCAATCATGTTCTTGCCTAATGGGTGATTGATCGCCGTCTTGCCACCAACCGAAGAGTCAACTTGGGACAAAAGAGTCGTCGGCACCTGAATAAAAGGCATTCCTCGTTGGTAACACGCAGCTGCAAAGCCCCCCATGTCGCCAATCACCCCACCGCCCAGAGCAATCAAAGTCGTTCCGCGCTCACAGCGCGCACTCAGCAAGGCATCAAAGATCAAGTTCAGGGTTTCCCATGTCTTGAACTGCTCGCCATCTGGCAACACCACAGGCAGAACTGAAATTCCTCTACTTTCCAGGGTAGACCGCAGCATTTCGAGATACAGGGGGGCAACGGTAGTGTTCGTTACCACTACAACTTTTTTTTGCTTGATGTAAGGCAGAAGCAATTCGACCTGCGTAATAACGCCGGCTCCGATATGGATCGGGTACGAACGATCCCCCAAGGCGACGTTAAGTGTTTCTATTATGTTGAGCATTGACGGTTAAATTCTCTCAGGAGATGCAGCACGATTCCGGATGCAACCAAACGGCCGCCATCTACTACTATGTGGGCAGCATCTCTATATAGCGGGTCGCGTATGGCATGCAATTCCTCCAACTTGGCAAGCGGATCCGCGACGTGCAACAAGGGGCGATTGCGGTCTTGTCGCGTGCGTTCGAAAAGCAAAACCGGCGGAACATTCAGATATACCACCCACCCGGTCTCGTGCAACCTGCGCCGATTTTCCGGATTGATTACGACGCCACCGCCGGTAGCCATCACGATGTTGGACGATTCGGTAAGCTCCTGAATTGTCTGAGCCTCCCGCCGCCGGAAACCATCCTCACCTTCAATTTCGAAGATGGTAGGAATAGGCACACCGGTGCGCTCGACAATCTCGTGATCGGAGTCGAAAAATGGCCGAGCCAAACGCTTCGCCAATTGACGACCGACGGTTGTTTTGCCAGCCCCCATTAGCCCGACAAGATAAATGTTGCGACAATTTTCCACGTTCGGATTTTAGCCGACTACCCGCTAAGCACAAAAAAACAGGGCCGGCATCGCCGACCCCGTGAGTTCCTGTCTACTCGCAATCAGTCAAATCGCATCTTGTCAGAAATCACGCGTGGCGTAATAAAGACCAGCAATTCGCGGCGCTTACCCGTGTCGTTTTTATATTTAAACAACCAACCAAAGAATGGAATATCACCAAGTAACGGTACTTTATCAACCGTATTCTGGGTGTCGGTAATGTAAACTCCACCAATCACCACCGTTCCACCATTCTCAACAACAACATTGGTCTCAACAATTGAGCTCTTGATTGGTGGATTAAGGAATCCGTTGACACTAACGGCTCTAGTCCAGTCCGGTTCTTCTTTTTTTACGATCAAGTTCATCCTAACCGTCCCCTCAGGAGTAATTTGAGGAGTGACCTCAAGTGACAACTTCGCTGGCTTAAACGCAACTGTGTAGGTTGTTGCACCGCTGGAAGTTTGTGCTGTGATATATGGAACCTCCGTTCCATCTTCAATTTTGGCCTTGACGTTATTCGCTGTAATTACTCTGGGACTAGAAATTATTTTACCTATTCCATCTTCTTCAAGCGCTGCAATCTCAACGTTGAGGATACGGGTTACCGCTGAGTTGAAAAGGGAAAACGCGAGAGTTCCCCCGGTAGAAGGAAGCGGCAAATTGGTTCCGACCATCGAATTCTGCACTAGCGTCGCGGGGGTAGTTGTAGTCCCCGTAGTAACCGCAGGAGTCATTTTTCCCCCAGCAATATTTATTCCGGTCCCCAAAATCTCGCTAGACTTTGAATTAATCAACCCCAATTTTGCCCCGAGCTCCCGCTTGAAACTATCTTGAGCCTCAACAACTCGGGCCTCAATAAGAACCTGTCTGGCAGCAGTATCGATTGCGCGAATAAAGGAATGAATTTCCTCCAGCTTTGTCGGAATATCGTTAACAAATACGATATTTGACTGCGGGTCAGCGACGGCACTCCCTCGCTTGCTCAGGATACGCTGCGCAGCAACATTCGAACCCGCCGCCGGTGCCGGCGCAGCTCCAGCGCCACTTAGTGGCAAACCTGCCAACAACCTCGCCACATCTGCCGCCTTTTGATAGTTCAACTGGAACTGCTCCAACTTGAGGGGCTCAAGTTCGCTAATCTGTTGCTTTGATTCAAAATCCAATTTTTCGCGGGTAGCAATTTCATCGCGAGGGGCAATCAGGATGATATTGCCCTTCTTCCGCATATCAAGTCCCTTTTGCTGGAAGATGATATCGATTACTTGGTCGGCGGGGACGTCCTTCAATACAAGCGTGGTCGTTCCTGTCACGGTTTCGCTAATGACGGCATTGAGATTCAGTTCTTCGGCCATCAGACGCAGCAGCGCGCGCACGTCACCATTTTGATAATTAATACTAACCCGTGGCCCTTGATAGCCCACCTTCGCCCCTTGAACCAGCTTGTTTGGATCTTCGACGATCTGTTTTACCTCAACAATAAACTGGTTGTCACTCTGGTAAGCATTGTGCTCCCACAAACCTTTTGGCGTAATTACCATCCTGACGTTATCGCCAATTGCCTTGGTTTCGACTGTCGTTACGGGTGTTGCGAAATCGGTGACGTCCAGCTTGCGGCGCAACCGGTCTGGTACCGTCGTTTTCATGAAATCGACAACAAGATTGGCGCCCTGCTGCCGAATATCAATGCCGGTACCCGTATCACTCAGATCGACGATGATCCGCCCCTCGCCATCCTTGCCGCGACGAAACAGCACATCGCTTACCGCATGCTTAGAACCAACCAGGCTTTCCTCTGCAAAGCGGGTCGTTCGTTGCGCTGCGGAATCTGCCAGTCGCTCAATCGGCGAAAGCGTCACATATAGCGACTTGCCATCAAGCCGCGTTTTGTAGTTCATGTTCCGGACGAGATTCAGTACTACTCGCGTGCGATCACCAACCTGCACTACATTCATGCCGCGCAAGTCGCCCTGATTGAACACTTGGCTGGTTTTACCCAAACCGTTTGCGGTCGACTGGAAGTCCAGCGCTATTTTTGCGGGATTGGCGACGCTAAAACCCGGTGGCGGAGAAGCCAACGGCTCCTTAAGGTCGATCCGGAGCGCGACCTCGTTCCCTTGTTGAGCAACGTTCACCGCCTCAATAGAGTTCGCCGGCGGAGCTTCTGCTTGTGCAGAAGACGACAGAGCAAGGCAGGCCGAGGCTACAGCCATCGCATAGGTGATCAATTTCATTTCTTGCTTCCCTCCTTGCTCTGCAGGTAGAGCGAGCTCTTGCGCTCAGTCCAGTCACCAGCAGAATCCTGAATCAATTCCCGCAGTTGAACTTCCGTATCTGAAATCTGCGTCACCATACCGAAATCGAGGCCCACATAATCTCCGACCTTGACTTGCTTAACTTTGTCTTCAACCTGAACAACCGCCATCGGGCGTTTGTTTACATTCATGTAACCGATCATCTTGAGTGACTCAATCGGGTATTTTTCTAGAAGGCTGTTACGAACTTCCCGTGCCTCAAAGTCGGGTTGAAATGCACCACCCTTGCCTGCAACCTGCTTGTATTTCGACTCCGGTTCTATCTTGTTCGGCTTGAATGGGTCAATCGTGGCTTCCATATCGTAGGGCACAGGCTCATAGGGCTTGACCTCCGGCAGTTTGGGGACATTCCCCCGCATGTCTTTGGTGTTTTCGGCCATCCACTGTTTCAACTCTTCGTGGTCACCACCTGCGCAAGCGCCGAGGAAACCGCACAGGGCAATAAGCAATATTCGTTTCACTTCTTCGCTCCTTGCGCTGCCTTCTTCTCTTGCTCAGCCTTCTTTTGCTTGGCTATCTCTTCCTCATCCAGATAGCGGAATGTTTTAGTGGTGGCATCCAGCGAGAGCTGTCCACCATCCTTGACAGGAGCAATCGAAATATTATTCAGGGTAACGATGCGCGGGAGCTTGGCTATATCGGCGGCGAAAGCCCCGAAGTCGTGATAGCCCCCATTGATTTTGACGGTAATCGGCAATTCCGCGTAGAAATCCTTAACCTGCTCCTGCCCCGGCTTAAACAGCTCGAATTGCAAGCCGCGACCAAGACCTGCTTGGTTAACCTCGATAAGTAGCGCCTCAATTTCCGATTTATCAGGCAATTGTTTAAGCAATGCACCGAATGATCGATCAATTTCGGCCAGTTGCTGGATATACAAGTCCAGATTGACCGCCTGCCGTTTTTTGTCAAGGTATTGCTGCTTGAGCGTTTCCTCTTCCCGCTGCTTCGTCTCCAGTTCGGTTAACTGGTCGCTCCAGACAAACCACCAACCTGCAACGAGAATAGCGGAGAACAGGCCAACCAAAACGGTAATTTTCGGAATCAGCGGCCATGCACCCGGATCGTTCGGGTTCATAAGCCGAAAGTCATCGGCTATTGACTGAAAATCAATATTGGGCAGGGACATAGTCTTGGCGTTCACTTTTTCACCTTCCCGTCTTCCTCTGGCTTAACGCGGGTGAGGATGAAGGTCATGCCAAATTCGTTGATTCGACGCCCGTTGATCACAACTGCTTTGCTTTCTATCAGCTGCGGGGTTTCTAGCCACGGTGAAGCTTCCAGGTTGCGCATCAACGCCGAAATACGGGCATTTGACTGGGCATGGCCAGAGATACCGACCTTCAGTCCATCCTGCTTTAGTGACTTTAGGTAAATACCTTCAGGTACCTGTTTGACCAATTCACTCAACAAATAAACAGTTTCGCCACGATCACGTTGCAGGTTTTCTATAACCTGCTTACGCGATAGCAAGGCTTGAGTTTGCTCTTTCAGGCGCTTGATTTGGTCGAGCTGCTTATCAAGGACAGCTATTTCCCCCTTTAGGAAATCGTTCGAACCATCCTGATTACTGATTGCACTACCAATAAGGGTATAAACCGCAAACACGATCAACGCACCGAGCACTGAGACAAGCCCGGACAATACATAAAACTGTTCGCGCCGAGCCTTTTTCGCCTCTTCGCGATGAGGAAGGAGGTTGATGCGAATCATGATGGATCAAACCTCCGCAGAGCCAAGCCACAGGCCACCATCAACGAGGAGGCATCAGCGAGCAAACTTTTTGCCCGAACACGGTCGGAAAGCACCATGTTGGCGAAGGGGTTGGCGACCAGCGTATTGACTTGGGTTCTTGTAGCAACGACTTCATCAATACCAGGAATGACCGCGCAACCACCGGCCAGAACGATATGATCAACCTGATTGTATTGGGTCGAGGTGAAGAAGAATTGGAGCGCCCGAGAAACCTCTAGTGCGAGATTTTCCATGAAGGGGTTGAGCAACTCGATTTCATAGCCTTCAGGCAAATTTCCTGCTCGCTTGGCGGCCTCAGCATCCTCGTAGCTCATTCCATAGTGACGGGAGATATCCTGCGTCAGCATACCGCCGCCAAAAGCCTGCTCACGGGCATAAACCTGCTGGCCATTTCGCAATACCGTCAGATTCATCACATTGGCCCCCGCATCGATCAACGCAACGACCTGATTTTTTCCTGACTCCGGCAACTGGCGCTCAATCAACTCGAATGCCGCCAGTGCTGCAAATGACTCGACATCAACGACGCTTGCCTTCAGGCCTGCTGCGTCTGCCACCGCCACGCGATCTTCAACGCGCTCTTTCTTGGAGGCAGCAATCAGAACCTCAAGCTCATCGGGAACCGCCGGCGCAGGGCCGATCACTTGATAATCGAGATTCACTTCATCGATGGCAAATGGAATGTACTGATTGGCCTCAGTCTCAACCTGAGCCTCAAGCTCTTCATCGCGCAACCCGGCCGGCACGATGATTTTTTTGGTGATGACAGCCGAACCCGGCAAAGCCATCGCGACATTGCGGGTCGATGTACCCATTCGCTTCCAGGCACGCCTGACGCAGTCGACAACGCCATCCAGATTGGCAATATTGCCATCAGACACCGCGTCCTTGGGCAACACCTCAATGGTGTAGCGCTCAACGCGATAGCCGTCCTTCCCGTTAGCGGTCAGTTCCACCATCTTGACGGCGGACGAACTGATGTCCAAACCGAACAAGGAACGCGCCTTGGGATTTAACAACGCTGAGATATCTAAGCCCACCAGACCCCCAAAAAGTCCTTACGGAATGCGAAGTTAGCAAAATAACCAATAATTCACTTCAGATGCTAACAATAACATCTAGGCATGTAAAGCAATTTTACGGCGCTGATTTACCCCAGCGTATAATCCGCGCAACTCCTATTTCGCCAATCAGACCACCGTGCCTTCATTGTCTCCGGCGCTGCGCCTAGTTATATACCCTGTCATATTTTTGCTTGGGCTTATTGCCATCGGCGTCGCAATGGCGCTGATCGTTCTTGTACTTACCTACCCGAATCTGCCGTCGCTAGAGGTGCTCACCGATTATCGGCCGAAGATTCCCTTGCGGGTATACACAGCCGATGGTTTCCTGATCGGCGAATACGGAGAAGAACGTCGCGCCGTGGTGGCCATAGCCGATGTCCCTTCCGTCATGAAGCACGCCATTCTGGCCGCCGAGGATGATCGTTTCTATCAGCATGGCGGCATCGACTACACAGGCGTTGTCCGCGCAATCGGTGCCAATCTGGTTGGCGGCGGCAAGCGGCAGGGGGCTTCGACCATTACCCAACAGGTAGCGCGGAATTTCTTTCTGACCGGCGAAAAAACATATACACGCAAGCTTTACGAAGCCCTTCTCTCCTTCAAGATAGAAAGCAATCTGTCAAAAGACCAGATTTTCGAGCTGTACATCAATCAGATATTCCTTGGTCAGCGCGCCTATGGTTTTGCTGCAGCATCCCAGATTTACTTCGGCAAGCCACTCAAGGATATTTCGATTGCCGAAGCGGCGATGCTGGCCGGCTTGCCAAAAGCGCCGTCTGCATACAACCCTATCGTCAATCCACATCGTGCCCGACTCCGTCAGCAATATGTCCTGCGCCGCATGCGCGAATTGGGCCATATCACCGAGACGCAGCACGAAGCAGCCCTCAAGGAACCTTTGGTCGTCAAACGAGAATTGGCCGAATACGCTGTGCACGCCGAATACGTGGCAGAAATGGCCAGACAGATTACCGCCGAACGTTTCCCGGAAGAGGTCTACTCGCGCGGCATGAAGGTTTACACCACCCTCATCAAGGCAGAGCAGGAGGCTGCGTACAACAGCCTGCGCAAAGGGGTCATGGATTACGACCGGCGACACGGCTACCGGGGTGCTGAATCCTATCTCGACATGAAAGATATCAAGTCCGACCAGGACGAGGCCATCGACGAAGCACTACAGGACTTCGCCGATGCCGGCGACTTGATTCCGGGGCTGGTTCTGGCTGCCGACGCAAAACACATCAAGGTCTATCGCAAGGGGGGAGAAGTCGTCAATTTGACCGGCGATGCGATGAAGTTTGCGACCCGTATGCTTGATGACAAGGCGCCACCCAACAAGCGCCTCAAACGCAGCGCCATCGTTCGCCTGCAAAAGGACGACAAGGGTGGCTGGCAGATCAGCCAGCTACCGGAGGTTGAATCTGCATTTGTTGCAGTCGACCCGAAAGATGGGGCCATTCGTGCATTGGTTGGCGGTTTCGATTTCAACCGCAACAAGTTCAACCACGTCACCCAGGCCTGGCGACAGCCGGGCTCCAGTTTCAAGCCCTTCATCTATTCCGCTTCACTGGAAAAAGGTTACGGCCCCAATAGCGTGATAGCCGACGAGCCTATCGTCATTCCAGCCAGCCAGACCGGCGCAGCCGCTTGGGAACCGCATAACTATGATGGCAAGTACGAAGGCCCGATGCGCATGCGCACGGCACTTGCCAAGTCGAAAAACATGGTTTCGATTCGCATCCTGCAGTCGATCGGCACGCACTACGCTCAGGATTACGCGACCCGTTTTGGCTTCGATGCAGCAAAACACCCGCCTTACCTGACCATGGCCCTTGGCGCCGGGTCGGTGACGCCGTGGCAGATGGTGACCGCCTATTCGGTCTTTGCCAACGGCGGGTTCCGGATCAACCCCTTTGTCGTCCGCGAAATTCGTGACGGCGGGAACCAGGTGCTGGCCCTGTCGGCGGCAACCGAGGCTGGCAATGAAGAAACCCGCGTCATTGACCCACGCAACGCCTTCATGATGGATGCCATGTTGCGCGACGTCACCATCTACGGCACGGCCGCCAAGGCATCGGCCACCCTGAAACGCCATGATCTGGCCGGCAAGACCGGCACTACCAATGAGTATCTGGACGCCTGGTTCTGTGGCTACCAGATGACTGTCAGCGGCTGCGCGTGGATAGGCTTTGACCAGCCGCGGAAACTGGGCGACAAGGAAACGGGCGGCGCCGCGGCGCTGCCGATCTGGATTGGCTACATGAGCCGGGCGCTCAAGGATGTGCCGACGCTGCTCCCGCAAGCGCCGGAAGGATTGATAGCCTCTGGCGAAGGCCGGGAGCGAAGCTACATCTACGCCGAGAATGCGGCCAAGGAGAAACCACCGGAGGAGGCGGCACAGGAAGGCGTTCCGCTGCCAACCCCGGATCTCAGCGCACCACCCAGCGACTGATCAGCCTAGCTTGACGGTCTCGCCGGCCTGCTGGCTGGCGAGCATCGACAGTTTTTCCATTAGTTCGGCAGCATCACGGGTATCACGCCAGACAGCGCCATCCCAGCGAAAATGAAAGCCGCCCGAGCGAGCCGCGACCCAGATTTCCCGGGCGATTCCGTGGCGGTTGACGATGATCTTGCTGCCATCGTCAAACTCGATTTCGAGCACGCCACCTGCGGCCAGCTGGCAGTCGACATCGGCTCCGCTGGCTTCCAGCGCCGCATCGATCCTGGCCAGCGTTGCCTCGGCCAGGGTGTTGAATTCCTTGTCATCCATCGTGTGCTACCATCCCGCTCTTCGCCGACAGCGCCCCGAACATGTCCAGAATCGCCGCCTTGCTGATTATCCTGAGCCTTGCCGCCTGCGGCATGAAAGGCCGGCTTGAAATGCCGCCAGGCCCGGCGTCTGATCCGCTGCTTGGCAACACCAAGCCAGCTGCCAAGGATGTTAGCACGACCACCAGCCCCAAAGCCCCATGACCCAATTTGCCCTGAAAAACGGCGTACTGCACGCCGAATCCGTTGCCCTGCCTGCTATTGCCGATCAATTCGGTACGCCGGCCTACGTCTACTCCCGCGCTGCGCTGGAAGCCTCGTTGCGCGAATTCCATGACGTTCTTGGCGGCCACCCGACCGGCCAGGGCGCGCTGGTCTGCTACGCCGTCAAGGCCAACTCCAACCTCGCCATCCTCAACGTCTTTGCTCGCCTCGGCGCCGGCTTCGACATCGTTTCCGGCGGCGAACTGCAGCGCGTGCTGGCGGCTGGCGCCGACCCGAAGAAAGTCGTTTTCTCAGGCGTCGGCAAGACGGCCGATGAAATGAAGTTGGCGCTGGACGTTGGCATTTTCTGCTTCAACGTCGAATCCGCTCCCGAACTAGAGCGCCTTAACCAAGTCGCCGGCCAGTGCGGCAAGAAGGCGCCGATCAGCCTGCGTGTCAATCCGAACGTCGATCCGAAGACGCACCCTTACATTTCGACCGGTCTCAAGGGCGCCAAGTTCGGCGTTGCTTACGACAACGCCCTGGATCTGTACCGCCGCGCCGCTGCCCTGCCCAACATCGAAGTTGCCGGCATCGACTGTCATATTGGCTCGCAATTGCTCGATCCGTCTCCGTTTATCGAAGCGCTCGATCGCATTTTAGTGCTCGTAGACCAGTTGACCGCAGAAGGCATCCACATTCACCACCTCGACCTCGGTGGTGGTCTTGGCATCAAGTACAACGCCGAACAGGTCCAGCCGACCGTCGCCGCCTACCTGACGCCGCTGCTCGACAAGCTGGCCGGGCGCGGCCTGCAGGTCGTCCTCGAACCGGGTCGCCGGCTGGTCGGCAATGCCGGCCTGCTGCTCACCCGCATCGAATACCTCAAGCAGGGCGAAGCCAAGAATTTCGCCATCATCGACGCCGCCATGAACGACCTGATGCGGCCGGCGCTCTACGAAGCCTGGCATGACATCCTGCCAGTCGTGCCGCGGACCGGTTCCGCCACCGAGTACGACGTCGTCGGCCCGGTTTGCGAAACCGGCGACTTCCTCGGCCAGGCCCGTCCGCTCGCCGTCGAAGCCGGCGATCTGCTGGCCGTCATGTCGGCGGGCGCCTACGGCATGGCCATGGCCTCGAACTACAACACCCGGCCGCGCGCCGTTGAAGTGATGGTCGACGGTGACCAGATCCACGTCATTCGCCAGCGCGAAACGGTCGAACAGCTTTACGCCGGCGAGTCCACGCTGCCGAAGTGAGCGGCCTGCGCGTCGATAAATGGCTTTGGGCAGCGCGTTTTTTCAAGACGCGCTCCCTGGCCAGCGACGCCGTCAGTGGCGGCAAGGTGAAGGTCAATGGGGCCACCATCAAGCCGGCGCGCGAAATCAAGATTGACGACCGGCTCGACATCGCCAACAGCGAAACGCGCTGGGAAGTGACGGTCAAAGCCCTGTCGGACAAACGCGGCCCGGCGCCGGAAGCCCGGCTGCTCTACGAAGAAACGCCGGAAAGCATCAGCGCCCGCGAAACGGCGCGGGAGGGCCGGCAGTTCGTCCAGGACCCGGCCGCCGACATCCATGGCCGGCCAACCAAGCGCGACCGGCGCCAGATGGACCGTTACGGTCGATAAAACCCGGTAGCTACGGTCAACCGGAAAAAACGGCCAAAATCAAAGTACGTAGGCGAGCGCCAGCGGCAGGAAGAGCAGCGCGGCCAGATTGCCGATCAGCACGATCGAGGCGACACGCTGTGGCTCCTGCTTGTAGCGCTCGGCAAACAGGAAGTTGAGCACGGCCGGCGGCAATGCACCGAAAACGAAGAGCATCGCCGCATCCCGGCCCTGCAGACCGAGCAGCTGAATGACCCCGGCCGCGATCAACATGCCGGCCACCGGCCTGAGCACGGCGCTACCGACCGCCACCTTCCATTCGCTGAAAGACACGTCGGTCATGCGTACGCCGAGCGAGAACAGCAGTAGCGGCACTGAAACGTCGCCGAGCATCTTGATGGCGATGATCAGCGGCGCCCACATCGGGATTTTGACGAGTGCCACGGTCAACCCGGCAATTGCGGCAAAAACGACAGGAATTCGCCACAGCGTCAGGATGCGCGTCGTCGGATCAAGCAAACGGGCACCAAACGAAAAATGCAGCGTGTTTTCGACCATGAACAAAATCACCGCCGCCGGCAGCGCCGCTTCGCCCCAGGCCAGCACGGCGAGTGGCAGGCCAATATTGCCGGAGTTGTTGAACAACATCGGCGGCACCAGCGTTTTCGGCTGGATGCCGAACAACCGGGCAAGCGGCCAGGCGAGCAGGCCACAGGTCGCCAGAACGAGAAAACCGCCGAGGGCCAGCGGCGCGTAGGCCGCCAGATCAAAGGACTTGCCGGCCATCGCCGCGAAAACCAGGGCCGGGATGAAAATATCCATGTTCAGCCGGTTGGCCACGGCCATTTCGGGCTTGTGCTTGCGGCCATAAAAATAGCCGGCCGCCACGATCCCGAAGATGGGGAACAGAATCAACAGCAGACGGAAACTCAGGCTTTGCTCGTCCAAACGGAAGGCCTCAAATGGGAATGGGCAACAAGTGCGATTGTGCGGACACCAAGGGCGCCCGCACAGCCGGGATTACCCCTAAAGGTCAGAGCACGTAGCGCGACAAATCTTCGTCGGCAGCGACTTCGCCGAGTTTCTCGTTAACGTAGTCGGCATTGACCAGAACCTTCTCCAGACGGACCTTCCCAGCGTCGAAAGAGACCTCTTCGAGCAGTTTTTCCATGACCGTATGCAGACGGCGGGCACCGATATTTTCGGTCCGCTCATTCACCTGAAAGGCGATTTCGGCCATGCGCCGAATGCCATCATCGGTAAATTCAATCTGGACGCCCTCGGTTTCGAGCAGCGCCTGATATTGCTTGGTCAGGCAGGCGTCGGTCTGGGTCAGGATGCACTCGAAATCGGCCACCGACAGCGAATCAAGTTCGACGCGGATCGGGAAACGGCCCTGCAGCTCGGGAATCAGGTCGGACGGCTTGGACAGGTGGAAAGCCCCCGAGGCAATGAACAGAATGTGATCGGTCTTGATCATGCCGTATTTGGTCGACACCGTCGTGCCCTCGACCAGCGGCAGCAGGTCACGCTGGACGCCCTGACGCGAAACGTCGGCGCCCTGCATTTCGGAACGGCTGGCGATCTTGTCGAGTTCGTCGAGAAAAACGATGCCGTTCTGCTCGACGGCCTTCACGGCCTCGAGCTTGACGTCCTCGTCATTGACCAGCTTGGCCGCCTCCTCATCGGTGAGCAGCTTGAGCGCCTCGGGAATCTTCAATTTGCGCGACTTCTTCTTGCCGCCGCCGACGCTCTGGAACATGCCCTGAATCTGCTGGGTCAGCTCTTCCATGCCGGGCGGCGCGAAGATTTCGGCCTGCATGCCCGGCGCAGCGACTTCGATATCGATTTCCTTGTCGTCCAGTTCGCCTTCGCGCAGCTTCTTGCGAAATTTCTGACGCGTCGTGTTATCGCTTGCGGTCGACTCGGAATTTTCGGCAAAAAAGTTGGGGCCGCGGGCCGTTGGCAGCAGCACGTCGAGGATGCGCTCCTCGGCGGCATCTTCAGCGCGGGCACGCATGGTTTTCATGGCCCGTTCGCGATGCGACTTGATGGCCATTTCGACCAGATCGCGGATGATCGTTTCGACATCACGGCCGACGTAGCCGACCTCGGTGAACTTGGTCGCTTCGATCTTGATGAACGGCGCATTGGCCAGACGGGCCAGACGCCGGGCGATTTCGGTCTTGCCGACACCGGTCGGCCCGATCATCAGGATGTTCTTTGGCGTAATCTCCTGACGCAGCGGCTCGGCCACCTGCGACCGGCGCCAGCGGTTACGTAGGGCGATGGCCACAGCCTTCTTGGCGTTTTTCTGACCGACAATGTGCTTGTCGAGCTCGGAAACGATTTCCTGCGGGGTCATGGCCGTCATTCCAGTACCTCGATCGTGAAATTTCGGTTGGTGTAGATGCAAATGTCGCCGGCGATCTCCAGCGACTTGGTGACAATTTCCCGCGGCGCCAACTCGGTATTTTCCAGCAGCGCCCGTGCCGCGCTCTGCGCATACGAGCCACCGGAACCGATGGCGACAATGCCCTGCTCGGGCTCCAGCACGTCACCGTTGCCGGTGATGATCAGCGAGACTTCGCGGTCAGCGACCGACAGCATGGCCTCCAGCCGGCGCAGGGCTCGATCGGAACGCCAGTCCTTGGCCAGTTCGACAGCCGAGCGCAGGAGATTGCCCTGATGTTTGTCCAGCTTGGCCTCGAAACGCTCGAACAGCGTGAAGGCGTCGGCCGTACCGCCGGCAAAACCGGCCAGGATGCGGCCGTTGTACAGGCGGCGGACCTTCTTCGCGGTAGCCTTGATGACGATGTTGCCGAGCGTCACCTGACCGTCACCGGCCATGGCGACGGAATTGCCCCGGCGCACCGACAGGATCGTCGTGCCGTGATATTGCTCCATGTGTTTTCCTGATTAAGACTTGGGAACGAGAATGCGCGCCTGCTTGTTGAGGCCGACTACGGCCATCAGCTCGGCGACCAGATGATTCGGGCTGCGGATGACGATATCGCGCCCCGCTGCCTTGTACGGCGCAAGACGGTTCACGAGTTGCCCGGCCGAAACGAAATCAAGCCGGCGCACGCCGGAAAAATCGAGAATCGGCTGTTCGGCCCCCTCGATGACGGCCACCAACTCGTCGAAGCGGCAGCCCTTGAGCTCACCGGATAAATAATGGGCGTCGTCGGCCGGGCGAGCAGTGACTGCGGAGACAGCAGGTGCAGCAACAGCCCCCCTCGGCTCCCAGGACGGCGGCGACAGCTCGAACGTTACCGCGTAATCGACGGCTCGCTCTTCAAATGCATCCTGCGTACCGTGCCGCTGCAACAACTCCAGCAACAGGCGCCAGGACGGCTCGTGGGCGATATCTCCAGCGACCATGCGGCTATTCAAACGATCAATAAAGACGTCGGTGCCGCTCAACACAACCGACAGCCTGGTCTTTCTGGCCCGGCTAAGCAGATCGGCCAGTTGTCCGGCCACCTCGTCGTCGCAACCGATCAGCTTGGTGCAATCGACCGTGACCTGGGCCTTTTGCTCGATCAGTTTGGCAAACTGGGTCACCGGCAAGGCGCCTTCCGCAGTCAATACGCCCTGCAGGAAGATCTTGTGGGGGCCGACCGCACCATTTGACTGGTTGGCAGCCGGCGAATGCTGCGACCAGGTGGGTGGGGACATTTCGCAGGCCTCGGCATAATCGGCGCCGAGCTTTTCAAAAGCGGCCCGCTCACCGGTCGCCTGCAACAGATCGAACAGCAGAAGCCAGAACCGCCGGCCTTCCCGGCCGTGGTAGGAGCGGACAAACGTTTCAAGCAGCGAGCGCGCGGCGCCATCCTGGCCATTGGCATAAAGGACGACGACCTGCTCGACGCAGGCTTGCAGCGGGTCATCGTCATGATTGACGTCGATGCCCATGACGCTGGATTCGGTGAAATCGTCGCTGTCGAAATCGTCGATGCTGAAATCGGAATCGGCCGCCAGTGGTTGCAGCGGGGCCGCGGCTGGCTTGCCTTCAGGCTTGCGGGCAGCCGGTGCGGGCTGCGGCTTGGTCGGCTTGCCGGGGGTGAATTCCAGATCCGGCAGCGGCTCGCGCAGCGCCTTGGCTTGATCCTCGGCCGGCGCTAAAGGCGCCTTGACCTCCGGCAGCGGCTCCGGTGCACGCGGACGGGCGGCCGGCCGTTCGGGCATCTTCTTGTCCTGCTTTTTGAAAAAGGAAAAAACCATAACCACTCCGCACGCGGGAGAGTAGTTTTAGCATGCCCTCGCACTTCATGCAACGAGCAAGCCTACCAGTACCAAGAGGAGAGCCAGAACTGGCCCGAAGGGCTGATCCAGCGCAAGCGCCAGGGCAAACGCCGCGACATAGGCCATGACGCCGATGATCAGGGCCCAGCGCAGGCCGGAACGCCAGTTGGCGGCGCGCCGGAAGGCCAGCCAGGGCGGGATGAAGACCAGGGCGAAAGCGCCCATGACGCCAAGGCTCATGGTCGCCAGAGCCAGGCAGAGTGCCGCCATCAGATCGAAGCCGACCTGAATCGGCCAGGCCGACAGGCCGCGCAAACGAAAGAGATCGGGATAAACCCGGGCCAGCAGCAAGCGGGACGACAAGGCGCGCAGGGCGAGCAAGGCAACAGCGCCGCCGATAGCGACCGGCCAGAGTTCCTGGCTGCTGGCAAAATAGAGTTGTCCGTCGAACAGGGCATGGCCGAGGCGTTCGGCCATCGGCGCGTTGGCGGCCAGCAACACGGCGATGGCCCAGCCGCCGACCAGCAACAAGGCATCGCTTGCCCCGCCGGACAGTCGCTGGGCAAACAGTCGCCGGCCAGCACCGGCCAAGGCCGCCATGGACAATCCTCCGAGCACCGGCGGCACCCCGGCAAGCAGGGCCAGCAAAGCCCCGGCCGCCGCAATATGCGAATAGGCCAGCGCAGCCAGCCATTCGTCGCGCAGGCGCAGATAGCAACCGAGCACCGGCAACACGATGGCGCAGGCCAGGCCGGTCAGGAAGGGAATCAGGAAAAGCTCAGCCGACATCGTTGCTCCTCAGGCCAATCACCCGGTCACAAACGGCCTCGACGAAGGCCGTGTCGTGGCTGACGACGAGAATGCCGGCGCCAGCCGCCGCCCGGTCGCGCAGGTGCTCAGTCAGGTGGGCGACACCGGCGACATCGAGGTTGTTGGTCGGCTCGTCGAGCAGCACCAGATCGGCCGGCGCCTGCAGAATGGCCCATAGCGCCAGGTAATGACGCTGGCCGCCGGACAGTTTGTCGAGACGGATGTCGAGGCGATCGGCCAGCCAGGCGGGCAGGCCTTCGGGCGAAGCACCGGTCAGCGCGAGAAGTTCGCGGCCGGCCAGGGGCATGCCGACAACCGGCGGCACATCCTGCCGCAGCAAGCCTAGACGAAGGCCGGGATGCTGCTCGATGCGCCCGGAAAAGACCTTGGCCCGCCCGGCAATGGCAGCGAGCAGCGTGCTTTTGCCGACGCCGTTGGGTCCTGTCAGACCGACAATTTCGCCAGCCGCAATGGTCAAATCGAGCGGCTGCGTCGCCGGCTGCTGCCAGCCGACGACCAACTGCTCAGTGCGGAGAAGACTACTCACCGCGCTCCCTTCAACAGCCGTTGCACGGTGTCGTCGAACAGGCCGAACAAGTCCTTGGCCTCCGGCGTTCCGCCCACCGTGTAGGGCAGCAGAACGGCCGGCATGCCGGTCTTTCCTGCCATCCATTGACTTGGCCCTTCCTGCTGATAGGCGGCGCGCAGGACCATTTTGGCGGGTGCGCTCTGCTGGCGGGCCAGCAGCCCGGTCAGATGGCCGCTGGTCGGTTCGATACCGGGCTTTGGCTCAAGCGTGCCGACTTCCTTCATGCCCAGCCAGTTAAGCAAATAGACGAAGGAGGCGTGATGAACAAGGACCGGGACGCCCTTGAGCGGTGCTGCCTCTTTTTGCCAACGCGCCATCGCCGTCTGCCATTTTCCGGCAAAGGCCAGGTAGCCGGCTTGATAGGCGGCGGCATTGGCGGCGTCGAGTTCAACCATGCGCGCCGTCAGCGCCTCGCCGACTTTCAGCACATTGCGCGGATCGAGGTGGGTGTGCGGATTGCCGGCGGCATGGACGTCGCCGTGGGCGCGGTCGAGGGTCGTCGGGACTTCAAGGCGATTGACGAAGTTGGCCGCCTCGAAATAGCCTGGCTGACCGGTCTGGATGCCTGAATTTCCGGAATCACGGAGGACCAGTGGCAGCCAGCCGATTTCCAGATCGGCCCCGGCGGCGATGACCAGGTTGGCCTGCCGCGCCTGCGCCAGCAGCGACGGCTTGGCCTCGATGCGGTGCGGGTCCTGGAAGGCGGTGGTGGCGGTATAGACCTTGACCTTGCTGCCACCGATTTCCTGCGCCAGGGCGCCCCACTCCGGGACAGTGGCGAAGATTTTGAGGTCGGCCTGGGCGGTTCCCACGGTCAACCCGAAAAAACAGGCAAAAATGAAATGTTTCATGGTGGCTCCTAGAACTTGTGTGCGCCGTGGGCGCCCAGGCTCATGACGTACTGCAGGGTCAGCTGGTTGTCGGTGATGCCGAACATCGATTTGTCCTGCGCAATTTGCAGACGAACGCGCGAAAACTCGCTCCAGCTGTAATCGACCATCGCCGACGCCTTCTTCGGGCGATAGCTCTCGACGACCAGATTGGCCGCGTTGGCGCCGAAATCGCGCGTGCCGCTGTCGAGTTGCTCGTAGCGAACGCCGGCGCGCCACTGTGGCGTGAATTGGTAAACACCCTGAGCGTACCAGCCGGACTGGTTGGTCTTGTAGCTGCTGTCGACCGACGTCGCGCAATCAAAGGCAGATGAACAAGTCAGCCCCCCCTTCTCCTCGCGCACGAAATACTCGCTCTGGAACTTGAAGTTCTGATACTTCGGATTGCCGTTCGGCGCCCATTTCCAGACGAAATCGGCCAGCCATGTCGTCGAATCACCGTTGAACGTGCCTTGCGCCACGTTCCCACTCAGTTGCTCAACAAAATCGGAAGTCCGCTCGCTAGCCCTTGTTTTCAACCACGACGCCCCGGCTCGCCAGCTATTGGAGACACCGACATCGTCGCCGAGATGAACATACAGCGCGCCACCGCCAGTTCCGTTGTTGTTGCGATCAGTACCCGGGAAATTTGCACCGCGACCAACTTCAGCACCCAACTCGACAAACAGCGAAGTCGGCGCCAGCCACTTAAGCTGCACGCCATCCTGCACGTAGCTGGCATCCTCGCCGAACATCGCCTGATACATCAGCGGCGCATCGGCAAAATCCCACATGTGCGGGTGTTGCTCGTTGAGGTAACCGATGCTGGAGCGGTAACGCCCGGCTTTCAGACCAACCCCGTGACCGATGGCCAGCGATTGGAACCAGGCCTCCTCGATATTGGCCTGGCCGTCGGCCATTGCCACGATGGCCTGAGCCCGCCAATAAGGATCGACATTGGCAGCCAGCACGAGCTCGGTTTCGTCGACCGAGAAACCGCGGGTGTTGAGACCGTCACCGCCCGGCACAAAGCCGGTAATGCCGCGCCCCGGAATATTCTTGGCGTTGCGGTACTGGCCCTGGAGGATCAATGAAACTTCGGGATTGAAGGCGTTGGCAGAGGCCGTTGTCTGGCGACTTTCGGCTGCGGCAGGCACCTGCACCGACTTCTCGGATTTGGCCTGCGAGCTGGCCTGGGATTCAGCCTGGACCAGTTTCTGTTCGAGCGCCGCAATCCGTTGCTCGTAAGTTTTTTTCATGTCGTCGATCTGGGCGCGAATGGCCGCCAGATCAGCATCGGATGCGGCTTGCGCGCCGCATGAGACGGCCAGCAAGGCCGCCATGGCAAAGGATTTTTGCATGGGAATTTCCTGAAATTGCGTAACAAGCAGTCAACCGCGGGAATTCCACGGTCGACCGGAAAAAACGGGCAATTTCAGAAAAGCGGCGGGCCCTGCTGGGTCGCGATGGGCGCCGGGAAAGCGTTGCGGCCATGTGCCGCAAATGACGCAGGGACAAACTGAACCGCCAGCACTGGCGGCAAGGCCACCAGCGAAGGCAAGGCCGCGCCGAGGTCATGTGCGGCCAGACAAAGCTGGCAGACATGCGTCGGCAAACCTTCATCGTTGCTCGCCGCATGCTCGACGGCGTGCGCCCCCGTCGCCAGTTGGGCGAAGAAGAGCACGACAACGAGAAGGAGACGGCGCAGCGGAAGCATTTATTCAGTTTATCAGGGTGGCGTTACGTTCAGATGGCAAAGCCGCTGGCTCAGTCGGCCTGAACCAGCAAACCTTTGAGGTACTCGCCTTCAGGGAAGTTCAATGCTACCGGATGATCGGCCGCGCCAGACAGGCGACGGACGATGCGCGCCGTGCGCCCGGCATCGAGTGCTGAATCGGCGATGATTTTCTGGAACATTTCCAGCCCGACACCGCCCGAACACGAATAGGTCATGAGCAGGCCGCCCGGCCTGAGCAGCCGGAAGCCGAGGATATTGATGTCCTTGTAGGCCTTGGCCGCACGCTCGGCATGGGCCGCCGACGGCGCGAACTTGGGCGGATCGAGGACGATCAGGTCGAACAGCTTCCCGGCCTTGCGGAAATCGCGCAGGGCCTGGAAAACGTCGGCCTCCTGCCATTGCGCCCGATCGGCCGGCAAAGCCGGATTCAGCGCCAGATTAGCCGCGGCCTGCACCAGCGCCGGGCCGGAGGAGTCGATGGAAAGTACGCTCTTGGCACCGCCAGCCAGCGCCTGCAGCGAAAAGCCGCCGGTGTAGCAGAAACAGTTCAGCACATCCTTGCCATGCGAAAGCTGCCCGAGCAAGGCACGGTTCTCGCGCTGATCGAGATAAAACCCGGTCTTGTGCCCACCGGCGATATCGACCGCCAGGCACACGCCGTTTTCGTCGATGGACAACGGCGTCTTTGGCGCCTCGCCATGCAACCAGCCTGTCGTCGGGCCCAGACCTTCGAGGCCACGGACATCGGAATCGGAGCGCTCATAAACGCGGGCACAGCCGGTCGCCTTGACCAGCCCGACGACGATGGCGCTACGCCACTTGTCGGCACCAGCCGAAGTCAGCTGGACAACCACCGTATTGCCGTACTGGTCGGCGATGACGCCGGGTAAGCCATCGGATTCGGCATGGATCAGGCGCAAACCCTGCTGGCCGCGCAGTTCCGGCAGCGACTGGCGAAGCGCCACGGCCGCCGCGATACGCCGCTTGAAGAAAGCGTCGTCGATCGACTCGTCGGCATCGAAGGTCCAGAAGCGCGCCCGAATCTGCGACTTCGGGCTGTAGGCGGCGCGCCCGAGCGGACGCAGATTGTCGGCCAGCACTTCGACCGTGTCGCCCGGCCGGGCCCGGCCTTCAAGACGACCGACGGAACCGGCGAACAACCAGGGGTGATGCTTGAACGCCGAACGTTCCTTGCCCGGAAGCAGAATCAGCTGAGCCATGTTTTTCCCGATCTGAAAAGCAAGAAGCCCCGGTCACCTTGCGGCAACCGGGGCTCGGAATACTGGCGAAAACTTAAGCGCCCAGAGCCTTACGGTTGCGCTGATGGCACTCGGCGCCGTACATGACCTTGAACATGGTCTTGCTCATGCCTTTGAACAGGCGCTTGGTGGATTTGGAAATGCAGCGGCGCTCCAGCGAGGAACGACGGGTACGATTGATGGTAGCGGCCATGAAAACTCCTTGAATCCAGCGAATTTGCGAAACCGCAGAGGATAGCGCCCCGTCGATGAATCGTCAACGAAGCCTTGATTTTTCGCCGATTTTTCGGGTTGACCGTGGGAAGCAATCGTTATTTGGCTTTGGCTCGCGGATGGGCCGAATCATAGACCTTGGCCAAGTGCTGAAAGTCCAGGTGCGTATAGACCTGCGTCGAAGCGATGCTGGCGTGGCCAAGCATCTCCTGCACGGCGCGCAGGTCGCCCGACGACTGCAGGACGTGCGAAGCGAAGGAATGGCGCAGCATGTGCGGATGGACGTGGGCCGGCAAGCCCAGCAGCACGGCCCGCCGGGCCAGGCGTGACTCGACCAGACGCGGGCTGATGCGCCCGCCACGCTGGCCGACGAACAAGGCCTTTTCTCCCGGCTTGGCCAACTGCTCGCGCAACGCCGCCCATGCCGCCAACGCCTCGCGCGCCTTGCTGCCGACCGGCACCAACCGCAACTTGCTGCGCTTGCCGAGCACGCGAATCTCGCCTTCGTGCGCCACGCTGTCGAGCACCTCGCAATCGAGCGAAACCAGTTCGGCCAGCCGCAGACCGGAGGAATAGAACAGCTCGAACATAGCCAGATCACGGGCGCCCTGCACCGGATCGTCGTCCTCGAACGGAGCCAGCAAGCGGGCGGTTTCATCGACGGACAAGGCCTTCGGCAACAATCGCGGCGATTTCGGTGGCCGGATGCCGTCGCAGGGGTTGGCCTTGACCAGGCCGCGCTCACCAAGCCAGCCAAAAAACCCGCGCCAGGCCGACAGCGTCCGCGCCAGCGAACGGCCCCCCAGTCCCTGACCATGGAGTTGGGCGACAAAACGGCGGATGTGATGAACGAGCAAACTGGCCAGCGGGGTTTCACCCATCGCAGCCAGCAGCTTTCCCAGATCACGCCGATAGTTTGAAACGGTGTGCGGCGACAGCCGGCGCTGGTCCGACAATTCAGCCAGCCAGGCGTCGACCGCAGCAGCCGGTGTCACAATGTGCTCTTGGTCACTCTGGCCAGGGCTGCGGAAACCATTTCGCCGAGGCGTTCGAGGTACAGCGTCCCCATGTCGGCGTAGAAGCGCTGCGCTTCCTCGCTGCCCAGAGCGATCATGCCGATGGTGCCACCACCGTTGCGCAGGGCAATCAGCGCCTGCGAACGAATGTGTGACGCGGCCTCGCCAAACCACGAGGTCGTGCCGAAACCGGCCGTCGAACCACAATACGGCCGAGCCAGCGTTTCGGCAAAAACCTGCAGTTCTTCGCTGACGGCGGCAAATTCCGGCAGATCCTCGATACCTTCCGGCTTGTCCCACAGGCGCAGGGCGACATGCGGCACCGCGAAATCATCGCGCAGGTGAAAGTTGAGCAGATGGATCACCGCCTGGAAGGTCTCAGCGGCAATCAAGGCGACGGACAGGCGATGCACTTTCTCGCTGATCTGGTCGTTTTCCTCGCCGAACGCAATCAACTCGGCGAGCTTGCTTTCGGTCGCCCGGTTCTTGTCGCGCAGGGTCAGCATCTGGCGCTCGGCCAGCGAGACGGTGCGGCCGCCATGCGGATGCGGCACGAAAATCTGCGCCATCAGGTCGGCGTACTGCTCGAAAAAGCCCGGATTATTCTTCAGGTAGTCCGCGATTTCCTCGGGGAACATGGCGCTCATAATTCAATTTCTCCAGTAAATACCGTTACCGCCGGGCCGGTCATCAAAACCGGCCGCTCGGCGCCACCCCAGGCAATATTCAGGTCGCCACCACGCGTCGTGACGCGGACCGGCGAATCGAGCAGACCGCGGCGGATGCCGGCGACTACGGCGGCGCATGCCCCCGTGCCACAAGCCATCGTTTCGCCGGCGCCGCGTTCGTAGACGCGCAGTTTGATGGCGTGCCGGTCGACAATCTGCATGAATCCCGCGTTAACCCGCTGCGGAAACCGGGGATGCTTTTCGATCAACGGGCCATGCTCGCCGACCGGCGCCGACTCGACGCTATCCACCACCTGCACGGCATGTGGATTGCCCATCGAGACCACGCTGGTTTCGAGCGTTTCGTCAGCGACGTCGAGCATATGGACGATCACGTCATCGTCAGCGAGAAACGGGATTTCAGCTGGCAAAAACCGGGGAACGCCCATGTCCACCGTGATATTTCCGTCACCTTCAAGGCGCGGCGTAATCAGGCCCTTCATCGTTTCGACGCGAATTTCGCGCTTGTCGGTCAAGCCTTGGTCGTGAACAAAACGCACAAAGCAACGTGCCCCATTGCCGCACTGCTCGACCTCGCCGCCATCGGCATTGAAGATGCGGTAGCGGAAATCGACACCCGGTTGGGTCGCCTTTTCGACCAGCAGAATCTGGTCACAACCGACACCGAAATGGCGATCGCCCAGATAGCACAGCTGCTCCGGCGTCAACGACAGCGACTGACGTATGCCGTCAAGGACAACAAAATCGTTGCCCAGACCATGCATTTTTGAGAATTTGAGTTTCACGTACCGTCTCACCGAAAAATTAGGAAAAGCATAACAGAGACAGAGAGTTGCCTCAAAAACTTAAAGTTTCTTCTCCATCACAAAATCGTCCATGACATAGCCGTGGCCAATGTCGTCGACGATCGCTTCACGCACGACAAAACCATATTTCATGTACGAATTGATCGCCTTGTCGTTACGCTTGTTGACGGCAAGAATCACACAGGGATAACCCTCTTTCTTTGCCCGCGCCGCAACATGGGCAATCAACTGGCCGCCGACGCCCTGACGTTGCACATCAGGATGAATGTATAGCTTGTCGAGCTTGAATTCGCCCTTGTAAATCTCGCTGAAGGCGAAGCCGACGCGGCGATCACCGAGAAAGGCCTGATCTTGCCATTTGTGCAGATCCTCGAGATCATCGTACAGGCGTTCATGCCCGTAACGCTGCTCGAGCATGAAATCGATCTGTTCCTGCGTGATGATTCCGGGGTAAGTGGCCTGCCAGATTTCGCGAGCCAAGGCCGAGATCGCCGGCACATCAGGGGGTGTTACGGGACGGATTTCAACTTTCAGGCTGTTCATTTGTAAAACCTCTGTTCTCCGGGTGGCCGCGTTTTGAAGCGCTTGTGCAACCAGAAATACTGCTCCGGCATGCGCAGCACCTGGCTTTCAATAAATTTGTTCATGAATTCGGTATCGGCCTCGACGCTTTCTCCGGGAAAATTCTCCCAGGGCGGCATCACCTCGATTTCGTAGCCATCCGGCACCTGATGGCAGATAACCGGCACGACGCGTGCATTGGTCAGGCGAACCAGCCGCGACAACGCGGGAATCGTCGCCGCCTGAACACCGAAGAAAGGCACGAAAATCGACTCCTTGGGACCGAAATCCATGTCCGGCAGGTAGTAAAACGGATGTCCGTCCTTCATGGCCCTGACAATCTTGCGCATGCCATCCTGACGCGAGAGGAGTATCGCCTCGTTGAAACGCATCCGGCCATCATAAAGCAACTTGTTGAGAACCGGATTTTTCTGGTTCGAGAAGACGCTGCATCCGGTCACGTGCATCGAGATCACCGTCCCGCCGGCATCCAGCCCGACGAAATGCGGCGACAGCATGACTACCGGTCGGCCATCGGGATCAGTCAAATGCTCGACCCCGTGAATGCGGATGATGCGCTCCAGCCGCTCTCTCGATGCCCACCAACCGAGCGTACGGTCGAGCACAGCCCGGGCGAAGGCGACGAAATGACGGCGCGCCAGCGCTTCCCGCTCGGCTTCGCTTTTCTCCGGAAAACACAGGCGCAGATTAGTCAGCGCAACTTCACGCCGGCTGCGCCCCAGCGCGTAAAGCAGACGTCCCAGCCCGCTCCCCAGCCAACGCAGCATGGACAGCGGCAACCAGTGCAGCAGCCAGAGGAAACCAACCAGAATATAGGTAAGGAAAATCTTCAAGGAATTCACTCCGCCGGTGGCGCGTCGGCACCGGCCGGTCGTTTGTATCGGTTGTAGCCCCACAGATATTGGCTTGGACACTGGCGGATCAGCGTCTCAATTTCCAAATTGATCTGCTGCGCCCTGTCGACCGTGGAACCCGCCAACGGAGTCATGGTTGGCTGAAAATGCACACGGTAGCCGCGCCCGCCGGGGAGGCGCTCGCCCCAGGTCAGCAGCGACGCAGCTCCGGTTTCGGTGAGCCGGGCCGCCAGCGTCATGGTGTAGGCGTATCGACCAAAAAACTTGAGCCAGGCGCCCTCACCGGTCTTCGGTGCTTGGTCGGGCAGCATACCGACCATTTCACCCTTCTTCAGGGCCTTGATCAGGGCGCGCACGCCAGAAAGGTCAGCGGGCGCGAGATGCAAATGGGCGCGTTTACGACCGGTCAGGATCAGCTCCTGGGCTACCGCTGATTTTGGAGCGCGATAAAGCACCGTAATGTCACCGAACGACGAAAGATACTGTGCCGTAATCTCGAAGCAGCCTAAATGTGGCGTCAGGAAAACGATGCCTTTGCCAGCCTGTTGCGCCGCCTCGACATGCTCCCAACCAACCACTTCGGCCACCAGCGGAATCGCTTCCTCGAGCGGACGCATCCAGATGCGGGCCAGCTCCAGCATCTGCTTGCCCGTTTCGGCCGCCGCCTTGCCACGTAGTGACGGAGGGAGACCAGCCTGCGCAATATTTTCGCGCAGGTGACGACGATAGGTCGGCGACAGCCAGTAAGTCAGACGTCCGAGCAAGCCACCCAACAGGTGCAGGACGCTCAGGGGCAGGCGGGAAAGGATACGAAAGATAAAAACCATGAAGCCCCGGGGGTTGAATCCCCCTCAGAAAAGTTTAATATTATCCGTTCGCCGAGTTAAACAGACAACTTGCGGGGCGACTAATAAATACTGCTAAAGCGTCACCGCTCGTGGTCCGAAGCAGGTAGCGCCGGATAAAAGGACCACTGGAGCTTTACATGAGCGAATATTTCTTCACTTCCGAATCCGTCGGCGAAGGCCATCCGGACAAGGTTGCCGACCAGATTTCCGACGCCATCCTCGACGCCATCCTGGCTCAGGACAAGCATTCCCGCGTTGCCGCCGAAACCCTGTGCAATACCGGCCTCGTCGTCCTGGCCGGTGAAATCACCACCAACGCCAACGTCGATTACATCCAGGTTGCCCGCGAGACGATCAAGCGCATCGGCTACGACAACACCGAATACGGCATCGACTACAAGGGCTGCGCCGTTCTCGTCGCCTACGACAAGCAGAGCCCGGACATCGCCCAGGGCGTGGACAAGGCCTACGACGACAACCTCAACCAAGGTGCCGGCGACCAAGGCCTGATGTTTGGCTACGCCTGCGACGAAACCCCGTCGCTGATGCCGTTGCCGATCTACCTGTCGCACCGCCTGGTCGAGCGCCAGGCCATGCTGCGCAAGGATGGCCGTCTGCCATGGGCGCGTCCTGATGCCAAGTCTCAGGTCACCATCAAGTACGTCGATGGCAAGCCCGATTCGATCGACACCATCGTGCTGTCCACCCAGCATTCGCCCGATATCAGCCTTGAAGACCTGCGTGAAGCGACCATTGAGCAGATCATCAAGCCGGTGTTGCCGAAGGAACTGATCAAGGGCAACATCAAATTCCTGGTCAACCCGACCGGGCGTTTCGTCGTCGGCGGACCGCAAGGCGACTGCGGCCTGACCGGCCGCAAGATCATCGTCGACACCTACGGCGGTGCTGCACCGCACGGTGGCGGCGCCTTCTCCGGCAAGGATCCGTCCAAGGTTGACCGTTCAGCTGCCTACGCCGGCCGCTACGTCGCCAAGAACATCGTTGCCGCCGGCCTCGCCTCACGCTGCCTGGTTCAGGTTTCCTACGCCATTGGCGTTGCCGAGCCGACCTCGGTCATGGTCGACACCTTCGGCACCGGCAAGGTCAGCAATGAAACTCTGACCGCGCTGATCAAAAAGCACTTCGATCTGCGCCCGAAAGGCATTGTCAACATGCTCGACCTGCTCCGCCCGATTTACCAGAAGACCGCTGCCTATGGCCACTTTGGCCGCGACGAGCCGGAATTCACCTGGGAAACCACAGACCGCGCCAACTTGCTCAAATCGGACGCCGGCCTGTAAAACAAAAGCATTGTGAAGTTTTGAAAGAAGGGAGCCTAAACGGCTCCCTTTTTCGTTAAAATCGCCAAATATGCTGAAAAAAATTCCCATTGAACAGCTAACGCTGGGCATGCATCTCCAGGCCTTCTGCGGCGCCTGGCTGGAACACCCGTTCTGGCGAACGAAATTCGTCCTCTGTGACCCGAATGACCTCACGCTGATTCGTGAAAGCACGATCACCGAGGTCTGGATCGACGTTTCCAAAGGGCTGGATATCGACGCCTCCGGCACCGAACAGATCGTGGCGGTTGAAGAGATTCCCGAGCCACCCGCCGTCGTTCAGGAAAAGGCATCGTTCAACGACGAGGTCAAACGCGCCGCAAAAATCTGCGCCAAAGGCAAGGAAGCAGTTGTTTCGATGTTTCAGGAAGCGCGTATGGGCAAGGCCATCGAGGCTGAAGCCGCGGCGCCGCTGGTCGAGGAAATCTCCAATTCGGTGATGCGTAATCCGGGTGCGCTGATCAGCCTGGCCCGCCTGAAAATCGCCGACGATTACACCTACATGCATTCGGTGGCGGTCTGCGCCCTGATGATCGCGCTGTCGCGAAAACTGGGACTGGATGAGCAGCAAACCCGCGATGCCGGTATGGCGGGGCTGTTGCACGACCTGGGCAAGGCGATGATTCCGCTGGAAATATTGAACAAGCCGGGCAAGCTGACCGAGGAAGAGTTCGCCCTCGTCAAAACCCATCCGGAAGAGGGCCACAAATTGTTGCTGGCAGGCAAAGGCATCAGCGACGTCACCAAGGATGTCTGCCTGCACCACCACGAAAAGATCGACGGCAGTGGCTACCCCAAGGGCCTCAACAGTGAAACGATGAGCCTCTTCGCCAAAATGGGCGCCGTTTGCGACGTGTACGACGCGATCACCTCGAATCGCCCCTACAAGGCGGGCTGGGATCCTGCCGAGTCGATCAAGCGGATGGCCGAATGGAAGGGGCATTTTGACCCGACCGTTTTTCAGGCTTTCGTCAAAAGCCTGGGGATCTACCCGGTTGGCTCACTGGTCAGGCTGGAATCCGGAAAACTCGGCGTGGTTGTCGAGCAAGGCGAACAGTCGCTGCTCAAACCCAAGGTCCGGGTCTTTTTCTCAATCAAGTCGCAGGCCTATATCAAACCTGAGCTGATCGACATCGCGCGCAGCCCGGAGAAAATCGCCGGCCGCGAAGATGCAGCGAAGTGGGGCATCAAGGATATCGATCGCTACTGGGCTGGCGACAAAACCTGAAAACGGTTTTATAATCCGCCCCCTACCGAGGAGCGCTGCAGGAGATCACCCCCAGGCTCGGTTTGAAACCGCGCTCACTGTTCAACCCTGCCGGGCGCAGGGGGTTCGGTGAGACACCGCCTCCTCCCCGTCACAGTTTATTAGGAGCTTACTGTGGCTGAATTCAAAGACTACGTCATCGCTGACATCAACCTTGCCGACTGGGGTCGCAAGGAAATCAACATCGCCGAAACCGAAATGCCGGGCCTCATGGCCATTCGCGAAGAATTCGCGAAGACCCAGCCGCTCAAGGGCGCCCGCATCACCGGTTCGCTGCACATGACCATCCAGACCGCCGTGCTGATCGAGACGCTGACCGCGCTCGGCGCCGAAGTCCGTTGGGCCTCGTGCAACATCTTCTCGACCCAGGATCACGCCGCTGCAGCCATCGCTGCCGATGGCATCCCCGTTTTCGCCGTCAAGGGCGAAACCCTGGTCGATTACTGGGATTACACCCACCGCATTTTCGAATGGACCGACGGTGGCTACTCGAACATGATCCTCGACGACGGCGGCGATGCCACCCTGCTGCTGCACCTCGGCGCCCGCGCCGAACAGGACATTTCCCTGCTGGCCAAGCCGGGCTCCGAAGAAGAAACCATCCTCTTCGCCGCCATCAAGGCCAAGCTGGCTGTTGATCCGACCTGGTATTCGGTGCGTCTGGCCGCCGTCAAGGGCGTTACCGAAGAAACCACCACCGGGGTCCATCGCCTGTACCAGATGCATCAGCGCGGCGAACTCAAGTTCCCGGGCATCAACGTCAATGACTCGGTCACCAAGTCCAAGTTCGACAACCTCTACGGCTGCCGCGAATCGCTGGTCGACGGCATCAAGCGCGCCACCGACGTGATGATCGCCGGCAAGGTCGCCGTCATCATCGGCTACGGCGACGTCGGCAAGGGCTGCGCCCAGGCCATGCGCGCCCTGTCGGCCCAGGTCTGGGTCACCGAAATCGACCCGATCTGCGCCCTGCAGGCCGCCATGGAAGGCTACCGCGTCGTCACCACGGAATTCGCTGCCGACAAGGCCGACATCTTCGTCACCACGACCGGCAACTTCCACGTCATCACCCATGACCACATGGCCGCGATGAAGAACAACGCCATCGTCTGCAACATCGGTCACTTCGACAACGAAATCGACGTCGCTTCGATCGAGAAGTACCAGTGGGAAGAGATCAAGCCGCAAGTCGATCACGTCATTTTCCCGGACGGCAAGCGCATCATCCTGCTCGCCAAGGGTCGCCTGGTGAACCTCGGCTGCGGCACCGGCCATCCGTCCTACGTGATGTCCTCGTCCTTCGCCAACCAGACGATCGCCCAGATCGAGCTGTGGACCGAAGCGGTCAAGGGTTCCAACAAGTACCCGGTCGGCGTCTATACCCTGCCCAAGCACCTCGATGAAAAGGTTGCCCGCCTGCAGTTGAAAACGCTGAATGCCCAGCTGTCCGAGCTGACCGACGAGCAGGCTGCCTACATCAGCGTGCCGAAGGAAGGCCCGTACAAGACCGACCACTACCGCTACTAAGAAGCCATGCGCCTGCTTGCCATCTGGATCATCAACGCGCTCGCCCTGCTGGCGCTGCCGTATGTCGTGCCGTCGGTCCATGTGGCAAGTTTCGGCACGGCGCTGATCGTTGCCCTCGTTCTCGGGCTGATCAACGCCGTGCTGCGGCCCTTGCTGATTTTGCTGACACTGCCGGTCACGCTGCTGACGCTGGGGCTGTTCATTTTCGTCATCAACGCCCTGCTCTTTCAGCTGGCCGGCAATCTGGTCGAAGGCTTCAACGTCGGCGGCTTCTGGCCGGCGTTGTTCGGTTCGGTGGTCTACAGCGTGATTTCCTGGGCACTGAGCGCCCTGTTTCTATCCGCCAAAGGCCGCTAAGTGGCGCGGGCCGATCAATTATTGGTGGAAGCGGGCCTTGCCGCCTCGCGTACTGCCGCCCAACGATTGATTGCGGCCGGACGGGTCAACTGGTCGGGCGGCACCATCGTCAAACCGGCTTTCGATTTAGCCCCAAAAACCCCGTTGACCGTGGAAGCCGACCCCGAAGACCGTTTCGTCTCGCGCGGCGGCCTCAAGCTGGCCGGCGCGCTGGCCGAAACCGGCATCTCGGCTGACGGCAAGCGTTGTCTCGATGTCGGCCAATCGACCGGCGGTTTCACCGACTGCCTGCTGCAGGCAGGTGCCAGCCATGTCGTCGGCGTCGACGTCGGTCACGGCCAATTGCATTCCCGGCTGGCCGGCGACCCGCGCGTCACGGCGCTCGAAGGCATCAACTGCCGCGCACTGAGCCCGGCCGATCTCGGCGCAGCCTTGCCGGAAGGCGGTTTCACATTGATCGTCGGCGATGTTTCCTTCATTTCGATGGCGCTGATCCTGCCGCAACTACCCGCCCTGCTCGCCGCCGACGGCGATCTTTTGCTTCTCATCAAGCCCCAGTTCGAAGTCGGCCCGGCCAACATAGGCAAGGGGGGCATCGTCCGCGACCCAGCGCTCTACGCCGGTGTCGAACGCAAGTTTTTCGATTTAGCCCAAAATTTCCGGTTGACCGTGAAAGCCTGGCTGAACAGCCCGATTACCGGCGGTGATGGCAACCGCGAATTTTTCATCTGGTTGAAAAAATGACTACAGAAATCTCCATCGAATTTTTCCCGCCGCAAACGCCTGAAGGCGTCGACAAGCTGCGCACCGTCCGCGCCGAGCTGGCAAAACTCAATCCCGCCTTCTTCTCGGTCACCTTCGGTGCCGGCGGCTCGACCCGCGAACGCACCTTCGCCGTCGTCAAGGAAATCGCCGCCGAAGGCTACGACGCCGCGCCGCACCTGTCGTGCATCGGCTCGACGCGTGACAACATTCGCGACATCCTCAACGAATACAAAGCCGCCGGCATCAAGCGCACCGTCGCCCTGCGCGGCGATTTGCCGTCCGGCATGGCCGAAACCGGCGAATTCCGCTACGCCAACGAACTCGTCGAATTCATCCGCGCCGAAACCGGCGACTGGTTCAGCATCGAAGTCGCCGCCTACCCGGAATGGCACCCGCAATCGCGCAGCCCGAAAGACGACCTCGACGCCTTCGCGCGCAAGGTCAAGGCCGGCGCCAACTCGGCGATCACCCAGTACTTCTACAACGCCGACGCCTATTTCCACTTCGTCGATGAAGCCCGGGCGTTGGGCGTCGATGTCCCCATCGTGCCGGGCATCATGCCCATCGTCGGCTTCACCAAGCTGGCCCGCTTCTCGGACGCCTGCGGCGCCGAACTGCCGCGCTGGATGCGCAAGAAGTTCGAGAGCTACGGCGACGATTCTGATTCGATCCGCGCCTTCGGCCTCGATGTTGTGACCGAACTATGCGAACGCCTGCTCAAGGGCGGCGCACCGGGACTGCACTTCTATGCCATGAACCAGTCGGCGCTGACCACGGAAATCTGCCGCCGCCTCGGGTGAACTCGTTGCTACGGTCAACCGTAAAAAAGGCCCAAAATAAAAATGCGCGCATTAGCGGGCATTTTGGTGTGCGGCTCAAGCCGCCTGCGTAACCAGCACGCTCTGCGCCGGCATCGGCGCCGGGAAACCGGCCTCGGCCAGCGCTTCACGCAGCATCGTGTTGGTATCGAAATAGACTTGCCAGTAATGGTCGTTGTGACAATAGGGACGCACGGCGAGGACCGGACCGACCAGCGTGAATTCCAGAATTTCGACATCGACCTTCGGTTCGGACAGGACATTCGGAATCGCCGCGATCTTCTCGCGGAGCAGGGTCATGGCCGCCCGATGATCAGCCGCCCCCGACAACTGGCACTTCAGATCGACACGGCGAAACGAATTGACCGTGAAATTCTGGATCGTGTCGCTGAACACCTTGTTGTTGCCGAGGATGGTCTGCACGTTATCCGGCGTGTTGATCGTCGTCGTAAACAAACCCAGTTCCGCCACCGTACCTGTCACGCCGGCAACCGAAACAAAATCGCCGACTTTCATCGGGCGCAAAACCACCATGAAGGCACCGGCGGCAAAATGCGCCAGCAGCCCCGACCAGGCCATGCCGATAGCGACGCCACCGGCAGCAATCAGCGCCGCAAAGGTCGTCGTCTGGATGCCGAAGTAACCGAGAATTCCGATCACCAGCAGGACATTCAGCGTAACGCTGACGATCGAGCCGATGTAGCGCAACAAGGTCGGATCGACTTTCTGTTTCTCCAGAGCCGAGCGCACCATGCGCAACGCCATGCCGATCAGCCAGCGACCGATCACCCAGAAAGCGATGGCTGCCAGCAATTTCAGTCCCACCTCCGTCGCCGTGGTGATCAAAATGTCCTGATAGCGTGAAATATCCTGTTCCGTCATTGTCCTCTCCTAAAAAAACGCCCCGATTCTGGATAACTTCGCACCCAAAATGACGAATAATTCTAGTCGCATGGTCAGCCCTTGACATCTGGATCACACCTTTCCTCACAATTCTTCACAGAGGCGTTTTCCGTTGACGGTCATGGTCACCGTCTATATAATGCGCGCTCCCGGTAGGTCGGGTCGGTAGCTCAGTCGGTAGAGCAGCGGACTTTTAATCCGTTGGTCCCGAGTTCGAATCTCGGCCGACCCACCATTCATACAGGGAACGTGGGGCGCTAGCTCAGTTGGTAGAGCAGCGGACTCTTAATCCGTAGGTCGACAGTTCGAATCTGTCGCGCCCCACCATAAATTCCAAGCACTCAGCCAAAACGCAAATCGCGGCTTATTGTTTAGATTGCACCGCCAGTTGCGGTGTAGCAGCAAAACGATTATCGGACGCGGGGTGGAGCAGTTGGCAGCTCGTCGGGCTCATAACCCGAAGGTCGCAGGTTCAAGTCCTGCCCCCGCAACCAAAGAATTCCAGAAAAAAGGCCAGTCACGCGACTGGCCTTTTTCTTTGTCTGGCGCCTTGTTACTTGCGGCCGAATTTCTCGGCGAGCTGGTTCAGCTTTTCCGTCCGGCGCTGCTCGGCCTTGGCTTCAGCCTCGGCGGCCTTGCGTGCCTCAGCCTGCTTCTTGAAACGTTCGCGCAGTTGCTCGGCGGCGTGCTGGCGGTTTTCGTCGGTCACCTCGTCGGCCAGCGTGCCGTCCAGGTTCAGGCGTACCGTGCCTTTTTCCATTTCTTTCAGGTAGCGCGTCGAAATGGTGTGGCTGCGCATGGCGAGGCGCAGGGATTTTTTGCTCAGTTCGGGCAACAGGGCGAAGACCTGTTTGTCGATGCCGATGGCCAGCGGGCTGAAATTGCGGAAGACATCGAATCGTTCCTGCAGGTCCTTGAGCAGGGCCCGGGTGTCGTTCGGCTTGGTGGTCGTGGCTTCGGTAGTCGTCATGATGGAACTGTGTCTTGTCAAGGCGCGAAGGTTAGCACGAAGGCGCCCCCTTGCAGCCTCGAATCGGCGATCAGACGCCGTTTTTGCGGAACCAGGCGAGCATTTTCAGCCAGCCGTCTTCGGCGTCTTCCTTCCTGTAGCTGGGTCGGTAATCGGCATGGAAGGCGTGCGGCGCATTGTCGTAAATGTGGATTTCCGATGCCCTGGCCGCTGGACTTCCCTGCTGCAGGGCCTTTTCCATCGCCTCGACGGTTTCCAGCGGGATACCCGTATCCAGCCCGCCATAGAGCCCGAGGACCGGCGCCTTGAGTTCGCCGACCAAATCCGTCGGATGTTTGGGCGTCATCGCACTGCTCGCCCCGACCAGGCGCCCGTACCAGGCCACGCCTGCCTTCATCGCCGTGTTGTGGGCGCTGTACAGCCAGGTGATGCGCCCGCCCCAGCAAAACCCGGTAATCGCCAGACGGCTGGTGTCGGCACCTTTCGCGGCAGCCCAGGCGACGCAGGCGTCGAGATCGCTGATTACCTGTGCATCGGGCGTCTTGCCGGTGATTTTTTCGAGGATTTCCGCGACGCTGCTGATCTGGCGCGGATCGCCCTGGCGGACAAACAGATCGGGAGCGATGGCGCAATATCCGAGCTTGGCCAAGCGACGGCAGACATCGCGGATGTATTCATGGGCACCAAAAATTTCGGACACCACGAGGACGACCGGCGGCTTCTCCAGACCACCCGGCACGGCACGGTAGGCGACCATCTCGCCATCCTTGACCGGCACCTTGATTTCGCCGGCGACGATGCCGGTTTCGTCGGTTTTGATGGCAGTCTGCGCCATCACGGGTTGGGTAGCCAGGGCAAAGCCGGCGCCCAGGCTGGTCACGATAAAACTCCGCCGATCAAAGCTTTGGGCGGGAACAAGGCTGTCGAATTCCGCTTCTGTTTTCATGGTTTGTCTCCTCGGTGGGGATTACATCAAAACAATGTCGTACTGCTCAGGTGAATAACTTGGTTCGGACTGCAACGAAACGGACTTGCCGATGAAGTCGGAGAGCATGGCCAGGGCCTGTGACTCTTCGTCGAGGAAGAGGTTGACCACGGCCGGGCCGGCCAGGATGCGGTATTCGCGGGCGTTGAACTGGCGGGCCTCGCGCAGCAGTTCGCGGAGGATTTCGTAGGCCACGGTGCGCGCCGTCTTGACTTCGCCACGCCCGCCGCAGGTCGGGCAAGGCTGGCAAAGGACGTGGGCGAGCGACTCGCGCGTCCGCTTGCGGGTCATTTCGACCAGGCCGAGCTGGGTGAAGCCATTGACCGTCAGCCGGGTGTGATCGCGCGCCAAGGCCTTGTTGAATTCATCGAGCACGGCCTTCTTGTGCTCCTCGTTCTCCATGTCGATGAAGTCGACAATGATGATGCCGCCGAGGTTACGCAGGCGTAGCTGACGGGCGATGGTGACCGCCGCCTCGAGGTTGGTCTTGAAAATGGTGTCGTCGAAATTGCGCACGCCGACGAAGCCGCCGGTGTTGACGTCGATGGTCGTCATCGCCTCGGTCTGATCCATGATCAGGTAGCCGCCCGACTTGAGGTCGACGCGGCGGGCCAGGGCTTTCTGTATCTCGTCCTCGACACCGTGCAGATCAAACAGTGGACGCTGGCCGGTGTAGTGCTCGAGCAGAGGAATGACCGCTGGCGTGTACTCCTGGGCGAAGGCGGTCAATTTCTGGAAATTCTCCCGCGAGTCGATAAAGATGCGCGTCGTATCGGGATTGACGAAGTCGCGCAGGACGCGCTGGCCAAGCGACAGTTCCTGATATAGCAGGGTGGGCGGCCCGAAGGTGCGGGCCTTTTCACGGATATCGGCCCAGGTCTTGCGCAGGTAGGCGATGTCGGTGGCGAACTCTTCGTCGCTGGCGTTTTCGGCCATGGTGCGGACGATGAACCCGCCCGGTTCTTCGGCCGGAACGAGGCGGTTGATCTTTTCGCGCAGCGACTCGCGCTCTGCTTCGGATTCGATGCGCTGCGAGATGCCGATGTGCTTTTCCTGCGGCAAATGGACGAGCATGCGGCCGGCAATCGAAACCTGGGTCGACAGGCGGGCCCCCTTGGTGCCGATCGGGTCCTTGACAACCTGGACGAGGACACTTTGCCCTTCATGCAGAATCTTCTCGATCGGCCTTTCGGTCGCCGTTTCACGCGGTTGCCAGATGTCGGCAACATGCAGGAAAGCAGTGCGGTCCAGGCCAACCTCGATGAAGGCGGACTGCATGCCGGGCAGGATGCGGCAGACGCGTCCGAGATAGACGTTGCCAACCAGGCCGCGGCTCGCCGTGCGCTCGATATGGAGTTCCTGGACGACACCCTGTTGCATGACGGCAACGCGGGTTTCCTGCGGTGTGAAATTGATCAGGATTTCTTCAGACATAGTCTCTACAATGCGCGGTTTCGCTGCATTCTACTATGTCCAAAGCCCCTGAACTCCTCGCTCCCGCCGGCTCGCTCGAGATGATGCGCACCGCCTTCGATTTTGGCGCCGACGCCATCTACGCCGGCCAGCCGCGCTACAGCCTGCGCGTGCGCAACAACGAGTTCGGCAGCATCGAAAAACTGGGCGACGGGATCAACGAGGCGCATGCCCGCGGCAAGCAGTTTTTCGTCGTCAGCAACATCATTCCGCACAACGCCAAGCTGCCGACCTATCTTTCCGACATGGCGCCGGTCATCGCCCTCAAGCCCGATGCGCTGATCATGTCTGACCCCGGCCTCATCGACATGGTGCGCGAAACCTGGCCGGAACAGGTCATCCACCTGTCGGTGCAGGCCAACACGGTGAATTGGGCCTCGGTGCGTTTCTGGCAGAAAATGGGCGTCCAGCGCATCATCCTGTCGCGCGAACTGTCGCTCGACGAAGTCGCCGAAATCCGCCAGCGCTGCCCGGATATCGAGCTCGAAGTCTTCGTTCATGGCGCGCTGTGCATCGCCTATTCCGGCCGTTGCCTGCTTTCCGGCTACTTCAATCACCGCGACCCGAACCAGGGCAGCTGCACCAATTCCTGCCGCTGGGATTACAAACTGAGCACTTCCGATGGCAGTTCCCACGGTCAACCGGAAAAATTGGCCAAAAATGAAATCGAGTACCTGCTCGAAGAAAAGCAGCGTCCGGGCGAACTCATGCCGATCGAGGAAGACGAGCACGGCACCTACATCCTGAACTCCAAGGATCTGCGCGCCATCGAGCATGTGCACCGTTTGGTCGAAATCGGCGTCGATTCGCTCAAGATCGAAGGCCGCACCAAAAGCCCGTACTACGTCGCGCGCACCTCGCAGGCTTACCGCCATGCCATCGACGACGCCGTCGCCGGCAAGCCGCTCGACCCGACGCTACTGCGTGAGCTCGAAGGTTTGGCCAACCGCGGCTATACCGACGGTTTCCTGCAGCGCCACCATGATGCTGACTACCAGAATTACCTGCGCGGCAGCTCCGAGTCGGATCGCAGCTTGTATGTCGGCGACGCCGTGGCCTTCGATACCACCCGCGGCCTCATGGAAATCGAGGTCAAGAACCGCTTTTCCGTCGGCGACCGGCTGGAATGCGTGCACCCGTCCGGCAACCACGTGCTGACGCTGACCCGCATGGAAAACAAGAAGGGCGAGCCGGTCACCGTGGCGCCCGGTAGTGGCCATCGGGTATGGATTGATTTGCCCGTCATGTACACCAATTCCTTCGTCGCGCGTTTTGTGTAATTAGACCTTACAAAACAAACGGGATTTATTATTGTGCACCGCAACAATCAGTGTACACTCAAGGCCATGAGCAAAGTTTCCAACCGCATGCCGCTGATCGACGCCCTCAAGGCGATCGCGGCCCTGCTCGTCCTGCTCAACCATTTTTCGTCTTACGGCCCGCTCGCGGCGGCGGCCCGCGAAACCTTGCCGGGACTTTTCGGCTGGTTCTTTGAATACGGCCGCATGGCTGTCCAGGTCTTTCTTGTCATCGCCGGCTTTCTTGCTGCCCGCGGCCTGTCGGCGCAAGGACAGGCGCTGGCCGTTTCTCCGCTGCCGCTGATCTGGAAGCGCTATCTCCGGCTCGCCGTGCCCTACCTCGCCGCCATCGGCCTGGCCATCATCGCCGCCGCCGTTGCCGACCAGTGGCTGGACGACGAAGTGGTTCCCGCCCGTGCCACCTTTACGCAATGGCTCGCCCACGCCTTCCTGCTGCACAGTCTGCTCGGCTTCGATGCGCTGTCAGCCGGCGTCTGGTACATCGCCATCGACTTCCAGCTTTTCGCGCTGATGGCCGTGCTGCTCTGGGCCGGCCGCCGCAACATCGTCGCCCCGGCCCTCGTTCTGCTCACCGCCCTCGCCTCGCTGTTCTGGTTCAACCGCGACGCCAGCCTGGATAACTGGGCGATCTACTTTTTCGGTTCCTACGGCCTGGGCGCTGCCGCCTGGTGGGCTTCCGACCGCCGGCAGATGTCAGCCTGGCTCGGCATCATCGCCACCATGACCATCGCCGCCCTGGTCATCGATTTCCGGCTGCGTATCGGGCTCGCTCTGGTCGTCGCCCTGCTGCTCGGTTTCGGCCGCCGCACCGGGCTGCTTGAACAATGGCCGAACGCTCGGCCACTGGCCTTCCTCGGCCAGATCTCCTATTCGCTCTTTCTGGTGCATTTCCCGGTCCTGCTGCTGGCCAACGGGCTCTATGCCAAACTTGGCCTGGAATCGCACGCCTCGGCCATGATCGCCCTGGTTATGGCCTGGACCGCAAGCCTGATCGCGGCGACACTGTTCTACCGCTGGATCGAAAGTCCGGCCGCCAGCCAGCGCATCACGGCGGCGATCAGCGGACTAGCCGGTAGCTTTCTACAACTGGCCCAGCGCGCCGGACGACTGGCCCGCCGCGCCGTGCTTGGCCGCGCCTAACCGGCCAGTTCCGGCCGCCCCCGGAAGAACTCCAGCGCCTCGGGGTTGGCCAGCGCCTCGACATTCTTGACTGGCTGCTCATGCACGACGTTGCGCACGGCCAGTTCGACAATCTTGCCTGACTTGGTACGTGGAATATCCTGCACCTGCACGACCTGCGCCGGCACATGGCGCGGCGTCGTGTTGTCGCGGATTTGTTTCTTGATGCGCTCGATGAGTGCCACGTCCAGCACCTTCCCCTCCAGCAGCTTGACGAAGAGGACGACGCGCACGTCGTCGTTGCGGCCCGGCGGCCAGTTCTGACCGATGACCAGCGCTTCGAGGATTTCCGGCAATTGTTCGACCTGGCGGTAGATTTCGGCCGTGCCGATGCGCACGCCCCCCGGATTCAAGGTGGCGTCGGAGCGGCCGTAGATGATCATGCCATCGTGCGCGGTCAGTTCGGAAAAGTCGCCGTGGCACCAGATGTTCGGGAAGCGCTCGAAGTAGGCGGCGTGATATTTTCTGCCATCGGCGTCGTTCCAGAAACCGACCGGCATGACCGGGAATGATCCGGTGCACACCAGTTCGCCTTTTTGCCCGCGCACCGGCTGACCGATATCGTCGACAACATCGACCGCCATGCCTAGCCCGCGGCACTGGATTTCGCCGCGATAGACGGGCAGCACAGGATTGCCGAGGACGAAGCAGGAAACGATGTCGGTGCCGCCGGAAATCGAGGCGAGCAGGATGTCCTGCTTGATTTCGCGATAGACCCAGTCGAAACCTTCCGGCGAGAGCGGGCTGCCGGTCGAGAACATGGCGCGCAGTTCTCCGAGGTTGTGCGTTTTGCCCGGCGTCAGGCCGAGCTTGGCGGCGGCGTCGATGAATTTGGCCGAGGTGCCGAAGTGGGTCATTTTCTCGGCCGCCGCGTAGTCGAAGAGCACCGTGCCGCCGCCGGCGAACGGCGAGCCGTCGTAAAGCAGCAGCGTGGCGCCGCAGGTCAGGCCGGAAACCAGCCAGTTCCACATCATCCAGCCGCAGGTCGTGAAATAAAACAGGCGGTCGCCGGGGCGCACGTCGCTGTGCAGTTGGTGTTCCTTGAGATGCTGGAGCAGTACGCCGCCGTGGCAATGGACGATGCACTTGGGCACGCCGGTCGTGCCGCTCGAGAACATGATGTAGAGCGGGTGATCAAAGCCGACCCTTTTGAAAACTGGCTCTTTTTTCGGGTTGACCGTGGGAATGTCATTCCAGACGACAGCGTTGGCAATCTTGCTCACCTCCGGTCCGGCATCGAGGTAAGGGACGACGACAACCTTGAGCAGCGACGGCATTTTGCTCACGACTTCGGCATTCTTGGCCAGGCAATCGACCGGCTTGCCGTTGTACCAGTAGCCATCGACGCAGATCAGCACCTTGGGTTCGATCTGGCCGAAGCGGTCGAGCACGCCCTGCACGCCAAAATCCGGCGAGGCCGACGACCAGATGGCGCCGAGCGCCGTTGTGGCGAGCATGGCGACCAGCGTTTCCGGCAGGTTGGGCAGGTAGCCGGCGACGCGGTCGCCCTCGCCAACGCCTGCGTCGATCAGGAGTTGCTGGAAGCGGGCGACTTCGGCGACCAGTTCGGCCCGGCTCATCCGTCGCTTGACCTTGTCCTCGCCCCAGAAGACCAGCGCCTCGCTATCGTCGCGCTGTTGCAGCAGGTTTTCGGCGTAGTTCAGTTTCGCTTCGGGAAACCACTGGGCGCCCGGCATCTTGCTGCGGTCGACGACAACTTTCGCGCCTTTTTCACCGACAGCGCCGCAGAAATCCCAGAGTTCAGACCAGAATGCCTCGGGTTCATCGACCGACCATTGCCACAACTCGGCGTAACTCGCCTTGCCCTTGGCCTTGATCAGCTGCGCCATGCGCGTTTGGCCAACGGTGGCGGGATTGGGCGTCCACAAGGGTTGCGGATCGATCGCGTAGGTCATCTTGTCTCCTCGGTCTTGTTCTGTATTGATCGGCAAAGATAGCAGGATTTGCCTGCCGGCAACTGTCATCGACCAGACACTTCAGCGCCCTGATTGACGCCGGCCCATGACACGGACAAACTCGACGCCCTGAACCAACTGTCCCGCCGCAACCATGTCCTTTGCCTGGACCCTGAAACTCCTGATCAGCACGCTGCTCCTGCCGCCTGGCAACGGCCTGGCGCTGCTCTTCGTGGCCGGCATTTTCCGGCGCCGGCGCTGGGCTTTCGGGCTGGCCGTGGCAGCCACGGTGCTGACAATCGCGCAGTGCATGCCAGCCGTCGCCAATATGCTGATCGCCACGCTGGAAGATCAAACCCTTGCCGTGGCACCGGACGCCCCCAAACCCGAGGCCGGCGCCATCGTCATCCTCGGTAGCGGTCTGGCCACCAACGCCACCGAATACGGCGGCGATACCGCCAACGAGCGCACGCTGATTCGCACCCGTTACGGCGCCACGCTGGCCCGACGCTACGAACTGCCCGTGCTGGTCACCGGCGGCCAGTTTCTGTACGACGAGCGCTCCGAAGCCGAAATCATGACCCGCATCCTGTACGAGGAATTCGGCGTCAAGGCCCGCTGGCTGGAGGACGAATCGCTCGATACCGCCGGCAACGCCGCCCTTTCGGCGCCCATCCTCAAAGCCGCCGGCGTGCAGCGCATCCTCCTCGTCACCCACGCCTTCCACATGCCGCGCGCCCGACTGCTTTTCGAGCAGGCCGGGCTGGAAGTCATTCCGGCACCGACCGCTTTCTTCAGCCAGCCGGATGTCATCTGGCGACTGGGCGACTTCCTGCCGCAAGCCAAAGCTCTGCAAATTTCCTACTACGCCCTGCACGAATGGCTCGGCATGGCCTGGATTGCCCTGACCCATTAACAAATCTGGAGACAAGACATGACCCAAGTAGTCCTCACCGAAACCATCGGCAAAGTCGGCCTGATCCGCATCAACCGGCCGGAAGCGATGAATGCGCTGAACAATGACGTGGTAGACGGCATCGGCGCCGCCATTGATGCCTACGAGGCCGACGAGAACATCGGCTGCATCGTCATCACCGGCAATGAAAAAGCCTTCGCCGCTGGGGCCGATATCGGCTTCATGAAGGATTTCGATTTCATGCACGCCTACAAGACGGATTTCATCACCCGCAACTGGGAGCGCATCAAGACGACACGCAAGCCGGTCATCGCCGCGGTGGCCGGCTTCGCGCTGGGCGGCGGCTGCGAAATGGCGATGATGTGCGACATGATCTTCGCCGCCGATACGGCCAAGTTCGGCCAGCCGGAAATCAAGCTCGGCACGCTGCCCGGAGCCGGCGGCACGCAACGGCTGCCGCGCGCCGTCGGCAAGGCCAAGGCCATGGACCTGTGCCTGACCGGGCGCATGATGGATGCCGCTGAAGCCGAGAAATCCGGCCTCGTCGCCCGCGTCATTCCAGCCGATCAGTTGCTTGAGGAAACGCTCAAGACAGCCACCACCATCGCCAGCTTCTCGCTGCCGGTAGTCATGATGATCAAGGAATCGGTCAATCGCGCCTTCGAGTCGTCGCTCAACGAAGGCCTGCTCTTCGAACGCCGCGTCTTCCATTCGGCTTTCGCGCTCGAAGACCAGAAGGAAGGCATGGCCGCCTTCGCTGAGAAGCGCAAGCCGACCTTCAGGAACAGCTGAGTTCACCTTCCCGACCAATCCGGGCGCTGAGCAAAAGGCGTCCGGACCACTTCAATTTTGGTTATTTTTCCCGGTTGACCGTGGCAATGCCCGAAGCCGCGCCCATGCACCTGTTTGTCGACATTTCCAGCCACGGCTTCGGCCACCTCGCCATCACGGCACCGGTGCTCAATGCCATCGCTAAAATCACCCCGAATTTCCAGCTGACCATCCGCAGCGCACTGCCCGCCGCCAAGCTACAGCAACGGATTGCAACGCCCTACACGCTGATCGCCGACGCCACCGATTTCGGCTACGTGATGATCGATGCCACCCACATCGACCTGGCCGCCAGCGCCGCCGCCTATCGTCAGGCGCACCAAGACTGGCCGACCCGCATTGCCGATGAAGCACGTTTTCTGACCAGCCTGAAGCCCGACCTCGTCCTCACTAACGTCAGCTATCTGCCACTGGCCGGTGCCGCCATCGCCGGTATTCCCGCCCTCAGCCTGTGTTCGCTCAACTGGGCCGACCTCTTTGCCCACTATTTCGCCGATCAGCCCTGGGCCAAGCCCATCCACGCCGAAATGCTTGCCGCCTATCGCTCGGCCCAGGCCTTCCTGCGCGTCACTCCGGGCATGGCGATGGCTGCGCTGGGCAACGTCCGGCCAATCGGCCCGATCGCCGCCATCGGCCGCCACCACGATCTCGGCCTGAACGGCGACAAAGCCATCCTCATCGCCATGGGCGGCGTCGCCCATCGCCTGCCGGTGGAAAACTGGCCGCGCCTGCCCGACGTGCGCTGGCTGGTGCCGGCCGAATGGCAATGCGGACACCCCGACGCCATCGCCAGCGAATCCTTCGGCCTCGGCTTCACCGACCTGCTCTGCTCAGTCGATGCCGTCATCACCAAGCCCGGCTACGGCACCTTCACCGAAGCCGCCTGCAACGGCATACCAGTCATCTACCAACGGCGCGAAAACTGGCCGGAGCAGGATTGTCTGATCGACTGGCTAACGGCTAACGGCCGCTGTTTCGAAATCGGCGTAGCAGAACTGGAATGCGGGCAGCTCGCGGCAGCCCTTGAAAGCGTTCACGAGCAATCGCCGTCGCCGATACCGGAAACTGATGGCATTGCGCAGGCGGCGCGCGCCATCAGTGACTACGCCAGCGCCGCTTAAAGCGGGCGAAAACCGAGTTTTTTGAGCAGTTCGCCGGTTTCGCAGACGGGTAGCCCCATGACCCCGGTATAGCTGCCGGAAAGGTGCTCGACGAACAGCCCGGCCCGGCCCTGAATGCCGTAGGCCCCGGCCTTGTCCATCGGCTCGCCGCTGATCACGTAGTGGCGGATTTCTTCGTCGTCGATCTGGCGGAAACGAACTTCGCTGGTCGACAACAGATATTCGGTACGCCGCTGATGATCGATGGCGACACCGGTCAGCACGCGATGTGTCCGCCCCGACAGGCGACGCAGTATGGCGGCAGCATCGGCCATATCGACCGGCTTGCCGATAATCTGGCCATCGAGTTCGAGCGTCGTGTCGGCGGCCAGCACAGGGCGCATCGGCAGGCGGCGCTCCTCGACGATTTTCAGACCATGCATCGCCTTGGCGCGCGCCACACGTTCGACATAGACCACAGGCGACTCACCGGCCATCGGCGTTTCATCGGTTTCGCTGTCGGCCCGCATGCCGTCGCGAAAAACAACGGTATCGAAATCGATGCCGATCTGGTGCAACAACTCACGGCGGCGCGGACTGCGCGAAGCAAGGTACAAACGCATCACCCCTCCCGGTGGTATGGATGGTTTTTGAGGACACTGACGGCACGGTAGAGCTGCTCGCACAATATCAGGCGAGCCATGCCATGTGGAAGCGTCAGGCTGGACAGGCGCAGCTTGTCGTCGGCCTGTTGCTTGAATTCCTCGTCGAGCCCGTCGGCCCCGCCGATCAGCAGCGCCACGTCGCGGCCATCCTGCATCCACACCTCAAGCCGTTTGGCCAGCTTGAGTGTGGTCAGGTCATCGCCTTTTTCGTCGAGCACGACAATCCGGCAACTGCCGGGCAAGGCGTCGCGGATGCGGCCCTTTTCGGCGGCCAGCAGTTGTTCGCGGGTTTTCGAACCGCGCGGTTCGGGCTTGATTTCAGTAACGCTGGCCGGCAGTTCGCGCGGCATGCGCTTGAGGTACTCGGCGCAGCCTTCGTTCACCCAGCCGGGCTGACGATGGCCGACGGCGAGTACGGCCAGTTTCATCCTTCCCTGGCCTGCTCCACGGCCTTGCGACGCTGGGCCGGCGTGGCCGACCACAGCTCTTCAAGGTTGTAGTAAGCGCGCACGTTCGCTTGCATGACATGCACAACGATGTCGCCGAGATCGACCAGCACCCATTCGCCGCCGTCTTCGCCTTCGGTCGAGACAATCTCGCCGCCGGCTTCCTTGACCTTTTCAACGACGTTCTGGGCCAGCGATTTGACCTGGCGATTGGAGTCGCCGGTGGCGATGACGATGCGATCGAACATCGACGTCAGTTTCGAGGTGTTGATGACTTCGATATCCTTGCCCTTGATGTCTTCAAGGGCGGAAACGATGATTTTTTGCAGCTTGCGGATGTCCATCAGGTACTTTTATAGAGTTGGTGAAGGTGAATATAGTCGAGAACGGTATCCGGCAGCAAATAACGCGCCGACTGGCCGTTGGCCAGCAGCTTGCGGATCTGCGTCGCCGAGATGGCGAGCTGGGTCATGGCAAAAGTGGCGATTCCCCCGGCTGGAGCGAGTTTCAGCCCGCCGACATCGGTCAGCCGGCGGTCGTTGAATTCGGTCGCCAGTTCATGCGGCAGGCTGCTCGCTTCGACCGGAAAACCGGGGCGGTGCGAGACGGCGACGTGGGCCAGGGCAAAAATATCGCGCCAGCGATGCCAGGTGGAGAGGCCGGCGAAGGCATCGGCGCCAACGAGCAGGACCAGCGACTGTTCGGGGCCGAGTTCGCGGCGCAGCCGTTCGAGCGTATGCACTGTGTAGCTCGGGGCGGCGGCTTCAACCTCGCTGGCATCAATTGAAAATTGGGCATTATTTCCGGTTGACCGTAGCACCATCTCAAGACGGTGCCGGGCGGTCACTTGCGGCGTGCCACGATGCGGCGGCTGGCCAGCCGGAATCCACCGCACGCCGCCGAGTCCGAGGTAGGCAATCGCCTCTTCGGCCAGCCGGAGATGGCCAAAATGCACGGGGTCGAAGGTGCCTCCGAAGAGGCCAAGCGGCTCAGACAATTTCGGAAATGCCGAAGATGTCGCGATAACAGGCGTAGAAACTGGCGAAGATGGTCGGCGCGATGACCAGCACCATCGGCATGGTGACGACAGCGGTAATGAAACTGGCCGCGTCGGGGAAGATCAGCAGCAACACGCCAAGCAGCACGCCGGGTGCGACGCCGGCCACCAGCACCAGGCCGAAACCATAGACCAGGAAAGCCCGCCAGTTCATCCAGCAGGCAACGAAGCTGAAGAACAAGGCCCGGCCGAGGGTTAGCCGATGCCAGGCGGCGAGCACCGGGGCAAACCAGTAGGCCATCATGACCGGGGTCATCATGACCATGACGAACAGAGCCGGCGTGATGAAATCGGCGTCTTCGACGGCGGCCCGTTCGGCCCGGCTATTTGCCATCATGAATTTGAACATGTCGCCGCCGTCGAGCAGCGTGGACAGGCCGAGAACGCCGAGCGTACAACACAGATAGAGGGCGCCAAGGGCAAGCAGAGTGCGGGCGTTTTCCTTCATGCTGCCAAACAGGGTCTGCACGCCGATAGCCTGACCACGTTCAACCTGGCGGGCGGCCTGCATGAGGCCGACCGAGAGGCCGGGGATAACCAGCGAGGCAGCCAGCGCACCAATGAACGGCAGCACATTGAGGAAGATCACCGTGAACCAGTAGGTGAGGACCAGCATGCCGAGAACGATCGGGCTGCGCCGAAAAATGGCAAAGCCGGTGAAAATCCAGCCCCAGCCGGCGGCGGGCGGTAGTGTCTGGGCGCGCATATTCAGCTTCCCACGAAAATGTCGCGGTAGGAGGCGAAAACTGCGCCAGAAGCGACCGGCAGGAGCAGGAGCAGGCCCATGCCGACGGGGAGCATGGCGAAGAACAGCGCGACGACCAGAAAAATGGCGAAGATGGCCATCGGCAGGAAATTCTTGGCACCTGCCGCAAAGCTCGCCTTCATCGCGTCGAGCGGCTGCATGTCGTGGAAGAACACCAGCGCCGGGGCAAACCAGGTAGCCATGATGATCGGCACCGAGAGCACCATGACCAGCAGGCCGGCCAGCATGACGCCACCGAGCGCAATGCCGAAACCGGCAACCTTGCCGGTGACCACACCACCGAGGATGCCGCCGCTGACCAGCATGAAAGCCAGGAAGGCGATGCCGAAAATGCCCATCGCGAAAAAAACGCCGACCATGACCAGTTGCCCCGCGTTGTGGCGAAAACCGGCGAACAGGTCGGCAATTTCAGGCTCTTCGCCATCATTCAGGCGCTTGCAGAGCTTGATCATGCCGGCACCGAAAAGCGGCACCAGAAGGTGTGCGGCGATCTGCCCGAACAGCGGCACGATGGAAATGGCCATCAGCATGACGAGGAGCAGGACGGTACTGCCAATCCACACGCCGGGATTGACGAGAAACATGGCCCAGCCCTGACGTAGCCAGTCAAAGCAGGCGCCGGGGTCGACTTCGCGGCTCGCTCCGGAAAACCGGGTCGGGGCCATCGGAAAAGCAGGAGTTTCACTCATGCGCGGATGCTAACGGGGGAGCGCTGCCGGGGCAAGGCGAAAACGTGCCAGCAGGTGCCGAAAGTCGTCCGGATTCTTGATCGTTACCACTTCGCCCTGACGCGGCTGGTGCCGAACCTCGAGCCGGAGCAGCCAGAAGCGCAAGGCGGCTGCCCGTCGCGTGGCCGGCCAGGCGGCTCGTTCCGCCTCGGTGAGTCGACGCCGACTGGCGTAACCGGCAATCAGCGCGGCGAGGGCCTCGTCGTCGGCGCACCAATCGTTGGCGACGACAGCCAGATCGAAGAGCAGCGCATCTTCGCCGGCAAAGTAGAAATCGAGCACGCCGGACAGTCGACCGGCGGCGTCCCACAGCACGTTGTCACGGAATAGGTCGGCGTGGATGACGCCTCGCGGCAGCGTCGAATAGTCCTGAGCCGCCTGAAAGGCCAGCTCGTCGGCCAGCAGATCACGCTCATCCGGGGCGAGCAAAGGCAATAGGGTTTCGCCGACCACTTGTCGCCAGGCGGCGCCGCAGGGGTTGGGCAGTGGATTAGGCAAATTACCCGCAGCGAGGTGCAAGCGGGCCAGCAGGTCGCCGACGGCGCGACACTGCTCGGCATCCGGTGACTCCAGTGCCACTCCCGGCAAACAGGTCAGCAATGCGGCGGGTTTGCCGGCCAACCTGCGCCAATAGGCGCCTCGCTCATCGGCCAGCGGCCGCGGGCAGGGAATCCCGCTTTGCGCCAGGCTGTCCTGCAGGGCCAAATAGAAATCGAGGGCCGAGGTATCGATGCGCTCGAACAGCGTCAGCACAAAACGGCCGCTGGCCGTCGTCACGAAATAATTGGAGTTCTGCATGCCGGCGGCGATACCGGCGTAATCGATCAGCTCACCCAGCCCGAGTGGCTGAAGCCAGGCGGTGAGTTCATCGCGCCCGACTTTGGTATAGACGGACAAGATTTACCAGCTATGAATGATCCACATCGGCGGCTTGGTCACCGGATGGGTAATGTCGGCCTGGACGAACTGGCCGTCGCCCTGGTTATCGACGAGGTAGTAGGCGGGGCCAACAGCCGGGGTGACCTTGACCATGTAGAGCTTGCCCTTCATGCGGTATTCCTCGCGGGTTTCCGTCTCGCGCTTGACGATGGTGACTTGCGGCTCAAGCGCTTCGTCGAAAGCTTCCATACCGGGCGGCGGGGGCGGCACGGCGGGCAGGGGCTGAAGATCGCCTTTCTGCGCCCAGGCAGGCAAGGCGGCTAGAAGCAGGAGGGGAAGAAGGCGGCGCATGGTTGAATCCTCGATGACGATGCTTTGATTTTACAGGTTGAGCAGCATCTCGTGTTCGTTCGGCAAGGGGCCGAAAGGACGAGCTTCGTAGTGCTTGAATATGGCTTCGACGACTTTTTCCGGCTCATCGATCAATTGAATCAGATTGATGTCCTCGGCGTCGACCATGCCTTCGGCGACCAACCGGTCCTTGAACCAGTCGATCATGCCGCCCCAGAAGTCCGAGCAGACCAGAATGAGCGGAATCTTGCGCGCCTTGCCGGTCTGGATCAGGGTCAGCGCTTCCATCAGTTCATCGAGCGTGCCGAAGCCGCCGGGCATCACGACATAGGCGCTGGCGAAGCGGACGAACATGTATTTGCGGGCAAAGAAGTGGCGGAAGGTCTGCGAGATATCCTGATAGGGATTGTTCTGCTGCTCGTGCGGCAACTGGATGTTGAGACCGACCGACGGCGATTTGCCAAAGAAGGCGCCCTTGTTGGCCGCCTCCATGATGCCCGGGCCGCCACCGGAAATGACCGAGAAGCCCGAATCAGAGAGCAGGCGGGCGGTCTGTTCAGTCAGCGCGTAATACGGCGAATCCGGCCGAACGCGGGCACTGCCGAACATGGTCACGGCCGGCTTGATCGCGGCCAGACGCTCAGTTGCCTCGACGAACTCTGACATAATGCCGAAAATCCGCCAGGACTCGCGGGCCGTCGCGTTTTTCAGCAGGGCCTCGGTCTCGACGCCCATTACCAGCTTGTCGCTCTCGGTCAATTTATGCCTCTCTTATTGTTGGTGGACGGTTCGTCCTATCTCTATCGCGCTTTCCACGCCCTGCCCGACTTGCGCAACAAGGCCGGCGAGCCGACAGGCGCCATCTACGGCGTTCTGAACATGCTACGTCGTCTCGAGAGCGACTACAAGGCAGACTACAAGGCCGTCGTCTTCGATGCCAAGGGCAAGACCTTCCGCGACGACTGGTACCCGGAATACAAGGCCCACCGCCCGCCGATGCCGCCCGAAATGGTCGGCCAGATCGAGCCGCTGCACGCCGCCATCAAGGCCGCCGGCTGGCCGCTGCTCATGGTCGATGGCGTCGAAGCCGACGACGTGATCGGCACGCTGGCGAAGAATGCTGCGGTCGACGGCATAAATACGCTGATTTCGACCGGCGACAAGGACCTGACCCAACTGGTCAATCCGCTCGTCCGCTGGTACAACACGATGAGTAACGAGCTGCTCGACGAGGCCGGCGTCGAGGCCAAGTTTGGTGTGCCGCCGGACAAGATCGTCGATTACCTGGCCCTGGTTGGCGATACCGTCGACGGCGTACCGGGCGTCGCCAAATGCGGCCCGAAGACTGCTCTCAAATGGCTGGCCCAATACGGCTCGCTCGATGAAATCGTCGCCCATGCCGATGAAATCGGCGGCGTCGTCGGCCAGAATCTGCGCGACCATCTCGGCTTTTTGCCGCTGGGCAAGAAACTGGTCACCGTCGCCTGCGATCTTTCGAACCTGCCTGCGCCGGCCACGCTGAACGCAATACCGCCCGATGTCGCCACGCTGCGTGAGCTCTACACCCGCTACCAGTTCCGCTCGTGGCTGGCCGATATCGACGGTCCGGAAGCGGCCGCCGACATCCCGGCCCGCACGGTTTCCGACGCTGCCGCGCCAGCGCTCCAAGGCAAAATTGACGTTGCCTACGAAACCGTCCTGAGCTGGCCGCAATTCGATGCCTGGCTGGCCAAGATCGAAGCGGCCGAACTAACGGCGCTCGACACCGAAACGACCAGCCTCGATTCCTTCGCAGCCCGCATTGTCGGCATTTCGCTGTCAGTCAAACCGGGTGAAGCCTGCTACATCCCGCTCGCCCACACCGCCCCCGGTGTCGCCGACCAACTGCCGCGTGACGAAGTGCTGGCCAGACTCAAACCCTGGCTTTCCACGGTCAACCGGAAAAAAGTGCTGCAAAACGCAAAGTACGACCAGCACGTCTTCGCCAACCACGGCATCACGCTGGCCGGCATCGAACACGACACCATGTTGCAAAGCTACGTCATCGAATCCGACAAGGGCCACGACCTCGGTCAGCTATGCACGCGCCACCTCGGCCTCGACACCATCGCCTACGAAGACCTGTGCGGCAAAGGCGCCAAGCAGATCACCTTCGATCAGGTCGATATCGAGCGCGCCGCTACCTACGCCGCAGAAGATTCCGACGTCACGCTGCGCGTCCATAACGTGCTGCACCCGCAATTCGCCGATGAGCCCGGCCTGTCGCGCATCTACCACGACATCGAAATGCCGGCCCGCCAGGTCATCTGGCAGATCGAGCGCAACGGCATCCTGATCGACAGCGAAATTCTTGCCCGGCAGAGCCACGAAATGGGCCAGAAAATCATGGCCCTCGAAGGGCAAGCCTACGAACTGGCCGGCCAGCCCTTCAACCTCGCCTCACCGAAGCAACTGGCCGACATCCTGTTTGAAAAGCTGGGTCTGCCGGTCAAGAAAAAAACGCCCTCCGGTGGCCCGTCCACCGACGAGGAAGTGCTTTCCGAACTGGCCCTCGACTACCCGCTGCCCAAGCTGCTGCTTGAACACCGCAGCCTGTCCAAACTCAAGGGCACCTACTCCGACAAGCTGCCGCGCATGGTCAATCCGCAGACAGGGAGAGTGCATACTCACTTCTCGCAGGCATCTGTTGTTACTGGGCGCCTTGCCTCGACTGACCCCAACTTGCAGAACATCCCGGTACGCAGCGAGGAAGGCCGGAAAATCCGCACCGCTTTCATCGCCCCGCCGGACAGCAGCATCGTCTCGGCCGACTATTCGCAGATCGAGTTGCGCATCATGGCCCACCTCTCCGGCGATGAAGGCTTGCTCCACGCTTTCTCCCACGGCGAGGACGTGCACCGCGCCACGGCCGGCGAAATCTTCGGCGTCACGCCGCTCGAAGTCGGCCCCGACCAGCGCCGCGTCGCCAAGAGCATCAACTTCGGCCTGATCTACGGCATGAGCGCCTTCGGCCTGGCCCGCCAGCTCGGGCTGGAACGCAGCGCCGCGCAGACCTACATCGACCGCTATTTCGCCCGTTACCCCGGCGTTGCCGCCTACATGGAAGAAGCGCGGGAAATGGCGCGGCAAAAAGGCTACGTCGAAACCGCTTTCGGCCGCCGCCTGTGGTTCCCCGAAATCCGTTCGAGCAACGGCAACCGCCGCCAGGGCGCCGAACGCGCCGCGATCAACGCACCGATGCAGGGCACAGCGGCCGACCTGATCAAGCTGGCGATGGTCGCCGTACAGAACTGGCTGGAAAAATCGGGACTGAAATCAAAGCTGGTCCTGCAGGTGCACGACGAACTGCTGCTCGAAGTGTCGGACGAAGAACTCATGGAAATCCGCACCCACCTGCCCCGGTTGATGAGCCAGGTGGCGCAGCTCAAGGTGCCGCTGGTCGTCGAAGTTGGCGTCGGGCCAAACTGGGAAGCGGCGCACTAAGGCCGGTGGGTGAATCCCACGGTCAACCGGAAATTTTGCCCAATTTCTGAATCGCGGCAGCGCTGACCCGCTCGGGGTTGTAGGTATCGATACCGACCGCTGCGCGCCGCCGGTCGGCAGCCAGAATCTCGGCCAACCGGCGTTCATTCTCGGCCAGATTGCTGCGGTCGTTTTCATGGTGCCAGAGATGCAGGACGGCCGTCGCAAAACGCCCATCCTTGCGCTGCACGCCGGCATGCAGCAGACGGATGGCGAGGTCGGCATCCTCATGGCCCCAGCCCTGGAAAGCCTCGTCGAAACCATTCACCGTGTCGAAATCGCTCCGCCACAGCGCCAGATTGCAGGTCCGCGCGCCTTGCCAGCGCTGCGACTGGCGCTTGCGCCAGCCGTTTCCCGGCACAAAACAGAGCGGCAACCAGCGATTGATCGCCCCGGAAAACCGGCGCCCCAGCCAGCTCAGGCGACTGTCGCCGTGCAGCTCGATCATCGGTGTCTGCAGCACCTTTTTCGTGAAACTCTCGGACAGCAAGACCCGGTTTCCGGCCACGAACCAGGCCGGCTCGGCCAGCGCCCGGTGTCGCGCGACAAAATCGGGGCGCAGCACGCAATCGCCGTCGACGAAGACGAGGTAATCGCCCCGGCTTGCCGCTACTGCCAGATTGCGGGCAGCGGCAGCACGAAACCCGTCATCGGACTGCCACAGATGGACCAGCGGGACCGGAAAATTGACCGCAGCCGCAACCTCGGCCACTGCCGCCGCCGTCTCCTGACGCGAACCGTCGTCGGCCACCAGCACCTCGAACGCGGAGTCAGTCTGCGCGGCAAGCGAAGCCAATACCGCCCGTAACGCCTCCGGCCGGTTATAGGTCGTAACAACAATTGAAATCAGGCGCGGCGGCATAGGACCTCAGGGCCGGCGCAGCGGTGGTGTTTCCGGCACCTTCCAGGCCTGATCCATCTCGTAGCCCTTGGCGTAGCGGTAGAACGTGCCCTCGAAATTGCCAAACGCGATGATGAACCCCGGCCAGCCATCGAGAAACCCGCGCTTGAAAATGTAGTGCTTGATGAACGACCACAGGCCATGCGTCAGCGCCTTGCCCATGCTGCCCTTGCGCCCGCGCAGGGTGAGCTTTTCAGCACCGAGCGTCGAATAGCGGTTGGCCTTATGCACAACTTCGTGCAGGTTCTTGAACGGCACCTGCCAGATCGGATTCTGCAGATGCCCGACCGGCCGGTCGCTATGCGGCACGTAACCCTCGTGCACCGGCTCCATCGTGTAGCTCATCTTGCCCCGCCGGAAGAGCTGCGGCTGGCGGTAATTCGGATACCAGCCGGAATGCTTGATCCACCGCCCCATGAAGAAATTGCGGCGCGGCATCCAATACATGTCGAGGCTCGCCGGGTCGGCGATGACGCGCAGGATTTCATCGCGTGCCTCCGGCGTGCACCGCTCGTCGGCATCGAGGCTGAAAATCCAGTCGTGGCTACAAGCAGCAATCGCCTGATTGCGCAAATCGCCAAAGCCCTTGAACGGCACCTGCACGACGCGCGCACCAAGGCTCTCGGCGATGTCCACCATGCCGTCCGTGCTGCCCGAATCGGCGACGATGATTTCATCAGCCCACAAGACGCTATTCACCGCCGCCGCGATTTTCTGCGCTTCGTTGAAAGCGATGATGTAGGCGGTGATTTTTGGCTTAGCTGAGAGGCTCATAGTGCTTTCTGTATAAACTGGCACTTATTGAATTTATAAATCAATTTCTCTTATTAAGAAAAATTGCTTTGGTCGCATGGCGAATACACCTCCATGAGCTCCAAAATATCTTGTTGTACTCCAAACGAATTTTATTAAAAACCGCATGAATACGACTATCCACCTTTCCTTTAATACCAACCATATATAAGTCGTACTCAGACCAATTGCGCACAAATATATGGCTAAGGCCCTCAGTCGCTTGCTTATCTAAAAAATCGGCGGCAGTAAGATTATTATAATAACTCCAGCCTAAGCCGACCGTTAATGGCGAGTCGACCTTGCTTGTGCGAGCAGTACCATGCTCCCGCCGGCCAAGCGTAGCGCAGGTCATGACAACTAAGCCTCCCGGCTTACACAAACGAACCATATTCTTTACGGTTTCCGCCCAAAAAGGATTGTGCTCCATTACTTCACAACTGATTGCGACATCAAATGAATTATCGGGTCCATCGTAATCCTGCCCTTGACACACCACATCAACCCCAGGCCCCGGAGCCACATCAACTCCGATATAGTCACAGTTTTGAAATAATTTACGAACCGATCCATTGATATCGAGGCTTCCTATTTCCAACACCCTCTTCCCAGAAAAATACTCCGGGAAACTAGCCCGAACAATTTCAATAAAATCCTGTTGCTCTTTGTGTGCCATTTAATAAAATTTCCATGCAAAAAAATTAATTGGTTATTATTCTAAAGCAGCAACCTAATCATTAACGTTTACTAGCATATTCAAATAGTAAATTAATGTCATCACTACACAAAATGGAGGCAATGCGGACTATTTCGTCCTCAGGCCAATCCCACCATGCAATCGCAAGTAGTGCTTTACGCGTCGAATCGTGAAACCGCCAACGGATATGACGAGCAGGATTGCCTGCAACAACAGAATAAGGAGCAACATCTCTGGTAACAATTGCACCGGCGGAGATTATTGCACCATCTCCGATTGAAACCCCTGAGAGTACGATACTGTTTGAACACAACCAAACATCGTTGCCAATCAGAACATCTCCACGAGTAAAGCCACAACTTGCAACATTTTTAGATTCAATCAGCATATCCAATAGAGGATATGTGGTCAGCCATTCGGCGTGGTGGTGGCCACCTAGCAATATTTGAACGTTGCTTGCAATCGAACAAAAAGAGCCGATCTTTAATGTAGAACCCTCATTCCAATCATGAATCTGTGGTAGCCCATAGCTACCAATCCCGAACGAATACTTTCCCGGATAATGGAGTTTGAATCTGGCCTGTCCACGGTGAAGGGGGTGGATATTTTTCAACCGCCGCTCAGCTTGTCGAAATAGAAATTTCTTCAGTATTTTCATGCGCTTCGCTCTTTATTCTGCTCGGCTGCTGAATATAAGGCCCAACTTGCCATCAACAAACTCAAGCCCATTTTGTTGGTAAAAAATATTTCGCTGAAGCTAAATATGACCGCAAATCCTAGAAGTGCCAGTTGGTATACATTTCTACGCGCAGACCTAGCCATCCATAGACAAGTACAAAATAGTGAAATTAACAACAGGCCGCCGCCGATGCCAATCGCCTGCGACCAATCGTTGTGAAAACTGGGGATATCCAGTAACTGCTGACTGGCAACACCTAATGCCGGATGCGTCTCATACAACTGTCTGAGCGTGGTGTAACCGGGACCGATCAGGGGGTGATCAAGCAAGGTCAGAAATGCGATACGGAACAACTCGAGCCGAATACCGACGGATGTCGGGGAGAACTCTGTTTCGCTGAAGTAGTCCGTCACCTCTCCGAATGTCAATTCAAGCCGCTGATACATCGGAGCGTAAAGAAGGCTGAAGGCAAGCACGACTGACGTCAGCGCTATTGCAACCAGCAAGCCTCGCCTACGGTTAGTGGAGCTAAACAATGCAATCGCGATCAACACCAACAAAGCCAGCAAGGCTCCTCGCGATCCACTGAGCCATGTGGAAATACACCCGAGAATACCAGCCAGCAGTAGCAGGGCGGTCACCGAACGTGATTCGCCTTTCGCTTTTTCTAGAAATACGTGAAGAAAACAGAGCGAAGCGACCCAGATCGAGAATTGTCCAAACCGATTTTCATAGGTGCCCCCCCAAGCCCGCTCCCTGCCGAGTCCATAGACCTCGAAGAGCGCGACGCCGCAATAGGCTGTCCCCCCAATCGCAGCGGCGATTGCGAGGTGGCGATAGCCGACCCCGGCCAGGCGAGCTCCGAGAAACAACAATGAACACCAGAGCAGGCGCATCGGAGGATTAAGGTCCAGTGGATCGTAGCCATGCCATAGCTGAGCAAAAGTCCAGATCAGGACAAAGGGCAGAAAAGGCATCCCCCAGCGTATCGCAGCCAGCAAGAGCCCCCGGATCTCGTCGCGCGGCGCCTGCCACAGCAATATCAGGCTGACCGGCGCAGCCAGCACATTCAAGTAACGCGCCCCACCGCCAAAAGGGAACCATTTTACGACCATGATCGGGTAAGAAAGCAATATACCCAGCGCTACAACGCGCCAAAGTCCCAGCCCGGAACGATCAGGCAACATCAGCCACCTGCCTCTGATTGGCGAAATGCGCCAATTGCCGCCACACAGCATCCAGCACGGGCTGCACAGGAATATTCGAGAGATAACGCTCGGATGTCGAGGTATCTACGTCATTCGGAGCGATCAGGGGGCCGTAGTCTGCCGCATGAATCACCTCGGCACGATCACCCCAGGGCCGCCAGATGTGGACATGAGTCGGACCGAACAGAGCAACGAGTGGTACACCAAGCGCAGCCGCCATATGCATCGGCACGGAATCCACACCGATGAACAATGTCGCCCCGGCAATCGCCGCCGCCAGTTGCGGCAGGGTAAGCTGTCCGGCCAACGACACAACCCCGGGGTGACTTACCCGACGCAGCAAGCTATCAACAAGGTCAACCTCGCGCTGATCTGGCGCTGAAGTCAGCACCACCTGCCAACCTGAACCGGCAAGCGCCGAGATTACTTCGGCAAAGCGATCATCCTCCCAGCATTTGAAGAACCATCGCGAGGTCGGGTGAATCAGGACATACTTTCCTGCCACGCTCGCCTCGGCGAGTTTCCTGCCTACCAGTTCAGCATCCTGTCCGGAGAAGCCCATGGTGCACGGTGCGCGCCGTGGATCGACAGGCACGCCAAGCGCCTCCAGCACAGCCAGGTTTTTTTCGACCATATGCCCGGCAAAAGTCGGCACGATACGCACGGGGAAGATCTTCCGCCACAGCCAGAAATCCCGTTTCTCCATCTCGTAGCCAAAGCGCACCGAAGCTCCGCTGACGGCAGCCGCAAGAGCACCCGGCCATTGATCATTGAGGTGCAAGACCCAATCGTAGCGACGGCGGCGAATACCCAGCATCAATTGAATGAATGCGTTCGCCCGACGCAGCCCCCGGCCAACCTGCTTGCCACGCGGCAATGCCCACACTTTCGTCAGATCCGGATTCGCGGCAAGCATGGGAACGGTTTCGGCAAACACCAGTGCGTCGACCTCAACCCCGGGAAAATGCTGTTTGAGAGCCGAAAAAATCGGCGTTGTCAGGAGCACATCGCCGTGATTCTGCAAGCGAATCACCAATACACGCTTGGGTGAGGGAAAAACGGACGCAATCATAAAGTCGTATGGCTACCGGCGGCTCTCGGAGGTGGCCGGATGATACACTTTCCAGCCCACTTTCGCCGACGCGAGCCTAGCTCTGCCTGCCAACATGGCCGCAGGCTTTTCGACCCCCGAACTCAACATGACCCCGTTGCCAGGCTTCAATCTCATTTTCCACTCCATTCGATCCGGCGGCGGCATGGAGCGGCATGTGCTCGACCTGATCGCTTATGCCGCAACACAAGATATTCCCTGCCGCATCGTTACCCGTCAGCTCGAATGGCCCGGCACCGCTCCGCAAGGGGTCGAATTTGTTGTCATGCCCGACAGAACACCTTTTTCCCGCCTGAACAACTACCTGTTCGAGTCGCGAGCCTTTGGCAAATGCCGCAACGACTGGCCGTCCATCGGCATTTCGCGCGCCCCAGGCCCTGACTTGTGCATTGTTGGCGGCACGCACCTTGGCCATTTACTTGATCGCGGCAAAAAAAAGATCGGTTTTTTTGACCGTGCCACCGTTACCCGGGAAACCGCACTCTACCGTCAGGCAAAACGCATCGTTTCCCACTCGGCCAAGGTTGCCGGGGAAATCGTCAAACACTACGGAATCGATCCGGAGAAGGTTGTCACGCTTTATCCGCCGGTGGATACCGACAAGTTCTCGCTCGCCGCGCGGAGTAACCGGGAGCAAACGAGACAGCTTCTGGGCCTTTCTTCCAGTGATTTGATGCTGCTTTTCCCTTCCAACAACCACACTCTCAAGGGTGCAGATCTGATTCTGGAGGCTCTTGAGGGTTTCGACCCACGGGTTCGCCTCGTGGTTGCCGGAAAAACACCTCTGAACGCACCCAATGTAATCAACCTCGGCTTCCGCGACGACATGCCGGCACTTTACGCAGCCGCCGATGCCGTCATTCTCGCTTCACATTACGAAGCGTTTGGCCTGGTCGGGCCGGAGGCCATTCTATGCGGAACGCCGGCCATTTTTTCCACGACTGTCGGCGCCGCTGAAGTCCTTTCAGATCAAGCCTGCCTGCGTTTCGAGCGCACCATGCCAGCGCTGCGTGCAGCCCTGCAAAAAGCACTGGAGCGCCTGGATTCCGGCACACTGCGTCTTCTCGACAATCCCGGGCAGTACATCAACTACCCCTACTCTCTGCCGCAACACTTCGATGTCCTGTTCGAACTGCTGGCAGCAACCTCGTCAAAATGACCCCCCCCCCTCTGCCCCCCGTCACCCTGCTACTGCTTTGCTACAACCAGCAGGACATTATTGACGAAGCAATCGCCGGCGCTCTGGCCCAGGATTACCCGAACCTGGAAATAGTCATCGCTGATGACGCCTCAAAAGATGGCACTGTCGAACAGATCAAGGCCTGTCTTGACGGCTATACCGGGCCACATCGCATAAAACTGTTGTGCAACCCGGAAAATCTTGGCATTGGTGGCAACATCGATCAGGCAGTAAGACAGTCCACCGGCGAACTGATCTTCATCGCCGGCGGCGACGATGTTTCACTTCCGACGCGTGTCAGCACCGTTGTCCAGTTCTGGCTGGCTCACGAATGCAAACCCGATTTGATCGGCGCCTATCTATTCGACATGGATCAGTCAGGCAAAATTCTGGGCACAATCCGGATCGGCCAACTGGAGAAATATCGATCGCTGGATGACTGGAGCCGCTCGCCGCCCCACGTGATCGGGGCGGCCCAGGCCTGGACGCGTCGCCTGTTCGACCGTTTTGGTGGCATGCCCAAAGGTGCAGTTGGTGAGGACATGGTAATGGCCTTCCGGGCGATTGGTTTGGCAACGGCCATCACGCTACCGGTTCCGCTGGTAAATTACCGGCGCGGCGGTCTGACAAGCAAGCGAAAAGTTCTGGACGCAGCCACCGTCATCAAGGGACTGACCCGGAAAATCAACAGCACCAAAACTGAATTGCGCTGCATGCTGGACAATGCCCGCGAACTCGGCGCCAGTCCGGCCACGCTGGCGGTGCTGGACGAGAAACTCAAGAAAGAGTTGTTCATCGAAAGCATGTTCACCACCCAAGGGCTCGGCGGGAAAATTGGTCTCTGCCAGCAATACGCCATGCTTCCTGTCGATTTTCGCTTGCGTATCCTGACCTACGCCGCAGCCCCTTGGCTGCTGGCGCCTTTCTTTTTCCTCAAACGCCTGCGTTATCGACCAGCGACTCGCCCGTAAGCGATTCGCGCTGCAGGCGCTGCAACTTGGCATAGACGCCATCCTGCGCCAGCAATTCGGCATGGCGACCACGTTCGACAATCCGCCCCTGATCGAGAACAACAATCAGGTCGGCACGCTCGACGGTAGACAGGCGATGGGCGATGACGATGGTCGTGCGGCCCTGGATCAGGGTATCGAGGGCCGCCTGAATCAGGCGTTCGGACTCTGTGTCGAGGGCCGAGGTGGCCTCGTCGAGAATCAGGATGGGGGCGTTTTTCAGGAAGGCGCGGGCGATGGCGAGGCGTTGGCGCTGGCCGCCGGAGAGTTTGACGCCGTTTTCGCCGACTTCGGTGTCCAGTCCTTTGTCCATCTGGCCGATGAATTCCCAGGCGTTGGCGGCCTTGGCGGCGGCGATGATTTCTTCCTCGGTGGATTGGCCGGCGAAACCGTAGGCGATATTGGCGCGGACGGTGTCGTTGAACAGCACGACATCCTGACTGACCAGCGCAATATTGTTGCGCAGGCTTTCGAGCTTGAGCTCGTCGACGTGGTGGCCGTCGAGCAGCAGGCGGCCGGTCGTCAGGTGATAGAAGCGCGGAATCAGCGCGGCCATGGTCGTCTTGCCGCTGCCCGAGGCACCGACCAGGGCGACCGTCTGGCCCGGCATGATCTCTAGATTGATGTCCTGGAGCGCCGGGCGGCTGGTGCCCGGATAACTGAAATTGACCTGATCAAACTGCAGGTGGCCGCTGGCCCGCTGCAATTCAACGCCGCCGTTGTCATCCTCCGGCATTTCGTCGAGCACCTGGAAGACGCTTTCGGCGGCGGCGAGGCCGCGCTGCAGCGGATTGCTGACGTCGGTCAGGCGCTTGACCGGGGCGAGCAGCATGAGCAGGGCTGTGATGAAGGAGAGGAACTCGCCGACGGTCGTACCACCGGGGCCGGCCGACTGGCGCAGGGCGATGTAGGTGATGATGGCCACCGAGGTCGCCGCGGCGACCTGGGTCAGCGGCACGGTGGCGGCAGCGGCAGCGGCTTCGCGCATGGTGGCGCGGCGGTAGACGTTGGTCGCCCCGTCAAAACGGGCCGCCTCGTATTTCTGGCCGCCAAAAATCTTGACGACCTTGTGCGCGCCGACGGCTTCTTCGAGGATGTGGGTGATCAGGCCCATGGCCGAATAGCCGGAACGGCTGGCCGCCCGCAGGCGTTTGCTGAAGATCTTGATGACACCAAGGATGACCGGGCCGACGGTCAGGGCAATCATCGTCAGTTTCCAGTCGAGATAAAGCAGGAAGCCGAGCAGGCCGAGGATGGTCAGGGTGTCCCGGATGACGGTGGTGAGCACACCGGTGGCGGCCTGGGTGACGTTGGTCACGTCGTAGGCCACCTTGGAGATCAGGGTGCCGGTGGACTGGTCGTCGTAGAACTTGGTCGGCAGGGAGAGCAGGCGTCGGAACATGGCTTGCCGCAGATCGAGCACGACCTTGGCGGCGACCCAGGCCATCGAGTAGCCGCTGGCGTAAGTCGAAACACCGCGAATGATGAAAATGCCGATCATCGCAGCCGGAATCAGGATGATGTCAGTCTCGTCCTTGGCGACGAACCCGCTATCGAGCAGATGCTTCATGAGCGCCGGGAACAGCGGTTCGGTCGCCGCGGTCATCACCATGCCGAGCACGCCCAGGGCAAAAACGCGCCAGTGCGGCCGGACCCAGGTCAGCAGGCGGCGATAAATCTGGCTGTTGGAATAGGCCGAGCTTGAGTTTTGCGTCACAGGTGGCGGTCGTCGAAAGCGAAAGTCGACATTCTACCGATTCAGGCGGATCAGGTCGGCGCTGTCGCGCGACAAGGCGACGGTCGTCACCGTCGAAAAGCCTATTTGCAGTTCGCTCCAACGCGTCGGCGGCAGGTTCTGCCAATGAGCGAGCAAGGTGCGGATGATGCCAGCGTGGGTGACGATCACAGCTTCCGGCACATCCAGCCCGGCTACAAATGCCAGCGCCCGCTGTTGCAAGGCGGCCGGCGATTCGCCGCCGGGCGGCGCGTAGCCGGCAACGTCGGCGGCCCAGGCGTCAAGCTCGTGGCGCGAAATGTCATTCCAGAGCCGGCCCTCCCAGTCGCCAAAATTCATTTCGGCCAGCCGCGCGTCGATGATCGGCTGCGGGTGAAGCTGCTCGGCCAGTTGCCGGCAACGCAACAACGGACTGCTCCACAGCGGCAGACCAGGTGGCAATTCGGCTCGCAGGCGGGCGACTTCGGCAATTTCAATTTTGGCCGAAATTTCCAGTTGACCGTAGCAAATGCCCGCTTCGATGGTCGGCTTCGGGTGGCGGATCAGGTGGAGGCGCACACTTCACTCATTCGCCAGAGCAGGACAAAATTGTTTGATGGCATGGCCCGTTGTTCGACCAGCTCCAGCCCCCTTTGCCGGGCTAGCGCATCGACGGCTGCAACGTCGCGCACGCCCTGATACGGCGCCTTTTCTCGCAATGACTGGTCAAAAGCGGCGTTACTGTCACTGGTATGGCGGCCATTGAACATGAAGGGGCCGTAGATCAAAAGCAGGCCGCCTAGTTTCAGGACGGTCGGCAGGCCGGCGAAGAAGGCTTCGACAGCTTCCCAGGACATGATGTGCAGCGTGTTGGCGCTGTACACCGCGTCGTAGCGACCGTTCGGCCATTGGCCGAGGACGTCGAATTCGTGGGGCGGCAGGACATTGGGCAGGGCGGCTTCGGCTAGCCAGGCGCGGATGCCGGGCAGGAAATCCGGACGGTCCGAAGTTTGCCAGCTGAGGTGCGGCAGATGGGCGCCAAAATGGATTGCGTGCTGGCCGGTGCCGCTGCCGATTTCGAGCACATTCCGGCAGTCGGCGAAGACCTCGCGGAGCACGGCGAGAATCGGTTCGCGGTTCTTTTCGGTCGAGGGGGCGTGGCGTTTTTCCATGGTCGTGGGCGTTCGGACGATGCCGGAAGCTTAACGGCTAATTGGCCGGCAAGTATCAATCAGCGCGCTCGCCAACATTTCAATTTTGGGCATTTTTTCGGGTTGACCGTGGGAATCCGGTTTTTGCCCTTGGCGACGCTAAATCCGCGCGGCCAAGCCGAGGTAGAAGGCAATTTCTGCCAACTGCTGCACAGCCCCCAGGCAGTCGCCCGTGTATCCACCCAGCCAGCGGCGGCATTTGGCGGCGAGCCAGAGGGTGGCCAGCGCCGCCAGGGCGACGGCGGTCAGTGCCGGCTCGGGCGCCAACAGCAGCAACGGCAGGGCGGCGAAAACCAGCGCGAAGAGGAACGGACCAAGGCCAAGCCGAGCAGCGACAGGACGGGCCTTGCTGGTTTCGTCGTCGCGGGCGTAATCCATCGTAGCCATCATGCTGACAGCGCAGAAGCGGGAAACGGCGTGGCCGACGATCAGCGCTGCCACGACCTGCCCGGCCGGCAGCGTGGCAAGCAATGTGAACTTGCCGAGCAGGGCGAGGACGATGGCGATGACGCCATAGCTGCCGACCCGCGAATCCTTCATGATCGCCAGGATTTTCGCCTTGTCCCAGCCACCGCCGAGACCGTCGGCGGTGTCGGCAAGGCCGTCCTCGTGGAAGGCTCCGGTCAAGGCGATGGTGGCAACCACGCTGAGCACGACGGCGACCGGCTGCGCCCAGACGTGCATTGCCAGCCAGAACACCAGCGCACCGACACCGCCGACGAGCAGGCCGATGGCCGGCAGGTAGCGCGCCGCCCGGGCCAGCCCGTCAGGCGAATAGCCGACCCAGCCCGGCACCGGCAGCCGGGTGAAGTAGCCAAGTGCAGCGAAGAAGGTGGCCAGTTCGCGGCGGATCATGCTTTGTCGGAAACGCCTGCCGACTCGAAACTGGCCATTTCGTTGAGGAAATTGACCGAAGCCTGAACGAGCGGGAATGCCAGCGCCGCCCCGGTGCCTTCGCCGAGGCGCAGGCCGAGATCGAGCAGCGGTTCGGCGCCGAGCGCCGCCAATTGGGCAGAATGCCCGGCTTCGGCCGAGCGATGGCAGAACACGCTGTATTCGGCGAGCGCCGGGGCCAGCCGGGTGGCAGTCAGGGCCGCCGAGCCGACGATGAAGCCGTCGATGAGCAAGGTCATCTTCGCTTCGGCAGCGCCGAGCATGGCGCCAACCATCATGGCGATTTCGAAGCCGCCGAATTCGGCGAGCACGGCCAGCGGCTCGTTGCTGCCACCGGCGGCGCGATAGCGGTTCAATGCGGTTTCGAGTAGCGCCTGTTTGCGCGCCAGCCCGGCATCGTCGAGCCCGGTGCCACGGCCGATGCACTCGGCGAGCGGCAGGCCGGTCAGGCAATGGGTAATCAGCGAGGCGGCAGCGGTGTTGCCGATGCCCATTTCACCAAAACCGACGACATTGCAGCCGTTGGCCGACAGATTGCGGCTGATTTCAGCACCACGGGCGATGGCCTGGGCGCATTGCTCGGCGGACATCGCCGGCTCTTCGATGTAATTGGCCGTACCGGCGGCGATCTTGGCGTTGATCAAACCGGCGCGCTTGCCGAAATCGTGCGCGACGCCGGCGTCGATGATGGCCAGATGCAGGTCGTTCTGCCGGGCGAAAACGTTGATCGCGGCACCCCCGGCCAGGAAGTTCTCGACCATCTGCCAAGTCACATCCTGCGGATAGGCCGAGACGCCGGCCTTGGCCGCCCCGTGGTCGCCGGCAAAAACCAGCAGGTGCGGCTGACCGAACTCCGGGTCGAGGCGTTGCTGGATCAGGCCGATCTGGATGGCCGTGCGTTCGAGCAGGCCGAGCGCGCCGAGCGGCTTGGTCTTGCGGTCAACGCGATTTTTGAGCGAATTTTCAATTGCCCGGTCGGGGGTGGTGATCTTGAATTCCAACGAATGCATCCGATTCTCCAAAAGAAAAAGGGCCTCGCGACGACGTCTGGCGAATTCGCCAAAACGCTGCCGCGAAACCCTGTCCACAGGTTTCCCAAGAGGATTCAACACGTCTTCTGGCTTTCGGATCAGCCGGAGCGCTGCGCCTTCCCGGTTTTCACCAGTGGCCTGTTGCAGCGTCCGTCCCCGATTACAGCGGCGGGCCCGCCCCGGATTCAAACCGGGTTCCGTTACGTCGAATCGGGGTAGATTATACCGACCCGTTCGCCGACAATGCATCCCCATGAAAGAACTGATCCTCGGCGGCGCGCGCTCGGGCAAGAGCATCTTGGCCGAACAACGCGCCCGCGAATCCGGCCTCAAGGTCGTCTACCTCGCCACGGCGCAGGCGCTGGACGGCGAAATGGCCCGCCGCGTCGCCCACCATCGCGAACGGCGGCCGGCCGAGTGGGGGTGCACTGAAGAAACCCTGCACCTCGCCGCCCGCCTGCGCGAACTGGCCGCGACTGACACCTGCGTGTTGGTCGACTGCCTGACCCTGTGGCTGTCCAACCTGCTCTTCGCTGGCATCGCCGCCACTCAGGCCGACGCCGGCGAAGCCATCGACTGCCCGCTGTTCCGCGATGAAACTGCCGCCCTGATCGACCTCCTGCCCGCCCTGCCCGGCCACATCATTCTCGTCTCCAACGAAGTCGGCTGGGGCATCGTGCCCATGCATCCGGTTTCCCGCCTGTTTGCCGACGAACAGGGTCGCCTCAACCAGCGCGTTGCAGCGGTTTGCCAGCAGGTCACACTGGTCGCCGCCGGTTTGCCACTGTGCCTCAAGCAAACAGCCAACTGAGCAGCACTGTGCTAGCCTGAATATCCATTCGGCACGTTCAGGAGAACGCCATGCCTCTTTTCACCCGCCTCACCGCCCTGTGCGAAGTCATCACCAAGCACGCCACCCTGCCCGTCCGCATCAGCCGGCCGGACGACACCCCCGGCCTATTTATCTGGCCCTGGCGCATTGAGGAAGATACCCGCGTGCGTAGCACGCCGCTGCCGCGCTCGGCCGACAACGACCCGCTGACCAGCGCCCCTGCACCGGCCATTCACTTTCTTGTGCTGGCCAGCACCGACCTCGATGGCGAGACCATCGCCGCCCTTGAGTCGGCCCGCCGGTCCCTGCTCGAAACACCCGTTTTCGAGGTTGGCAACGGCCGGGTCAGCGTCATGCCGGCCACCTTGAGCACCAGCGAGCTGACCGACCTGTTCACCGCCGCCGCGATTCCGCTACGCCTTTGTTTGGCCTATACGCTGCGCTCGACAGGCTGAACAAGCTATGCTTCACTAAAAAAAGTGGAGACAAAGCATGCACAAATTATTGGATATCCTGGCCTCCGGCGTCCATGACGCCAAGAACCAGCTATTCATCGCCGAATCGATCATCGCCGCCGCCGAAGCGGCACACGGCATCCCGCTCGGCGAAGCACGCTACGCCATCGAATCGGCCGCCAACCGGCTGTCGCGCACGCTGACCGCCTATCACCTGATGCGCCACGACGCCACAGCGGCCGTCACACCGACCATCGTCGGCGACGTTTGCGACGAAGTCATGCTCGCCCAGAAAAAGCATCTGGCCGAACGCGGCATCGTACTGAGCATCGATTGCCAGGTCTTCGACGAATGGCCGCTTGACCGCGATCTGGTCACCGACATGCTCAATAACGCCGTACAAAACGCCGGCCGTTTCGCCGGCAAGGCGGTGCATGTCAGCGCCGCGACCGACGATGGCTGGCTTTGCCTGCGCGTCGACGACGACGGCCCGGGCTTCGCCACATTGCCCCCGGCAAGCGGCACCGGCCTCATGGTGGCCGAGCGTCTGGCCATGCTCCACAACCGTCACGAACGCCAGGGCAGCCTGCTGTTGAGCAACCAAGGAGCCCTGGGCGGCGCCCGCTTTGAACTTCGCTTGCCATAATGACCGACTACAGCAAGAAACGTTTTCTCGTCATCGACGATCAGGCACAGGCCCGCGATGCCCTGCGTACCGTCGCCCAGCAACTGGGCGCCTTTGCCGTCGAATTCGCCAGCAACTATCAGGATGCCATCTTCCGCATCCGCAACAACATGCCGGACGTCATCCTCTGCGACTACATGCTGGGAGAGGGGCGTTCCGGCCAGCAACTGCTCGAAGAATTGCGGCGCTTCAACCTTCTCCCCGACGAGACCATTTTCATGATGGTTACCGGCGAACAGTCTTATGAGCAGGTCGTTTCCGCCGTCGAGCTGATCCCTGACGATTACATCATCAAGCCGTTTTCGCCGGACAAGCTGCTGTTCCGTCTCGAGCGAATCGTCGCCAAGAAATTGTTCTTTGCCGGTTACTACAAGGAAAAACGCAAGCAGGAGTACGCCAACGCCCTGGCCATTCTTGAAGCCTCGCGCGACAGCGAAGCCGGGCGGCCCTACCGCTTTGAAATCCTACGCCAGCAGGCCGAGGTTTTTCTCGCCAGTGGCGACGTCAAATCGGCCGAAGCCGCCTACCGCAACATCCTCGAAAACTACGAATTCCCGTGGGCCAGAGCCGGCGTTGCCCGTTCGCTGCACAAGCAGAACCGCCTGCAGGAAGCCCGCGAGGAAATCGACCGGGTAGTCGCCAGCACCCCGCACTTCTTCGATGCCGGCGACCTCAAGGCCAGCATCTGCATGGCCCAGGGCGAGCATGCCGAGGCGCAGCAAATCCTCGACGAAATAGCCAAAAAAACGCCTCGCAACTATCTGCGCAAACGCCTGCTGGCCGAGGCCGCGACGCTCAACGGCGACACCGGGACAGCCCTGGCCGCGATGGCCGACGTCATCGCCAACGACACCATGCCCGGTGCCATTTCCGCCGAAGACCGACTGGCCACGGCGCGCAGCCACATCAACGCCGGCGACAAGATCACGGCCGAAAAAGTGCTGCTCGGCATCCGCGATTCCGAATTGCAGAAAATGGGGCTTATGGAGCAGGCCAGTTTTGCCGCCCTGCTCGCCATCAGCTCAGTCGAAAAGGGCAAAATCCGCTTCGCCGGCCTGCGCCCCGCCATGCTCGTCACCGAGTTCAACACCACGACACGCCTCGACATCATGCGCGCCGCCCTCTCACTCGACGACCACCAACTGGCCGACCTGCAATCCGGACAACTGATGGCCAGCCCCGATGCCAAGAAGGCATTCAGCGTGGCGCGCACGCTTTACGCACTGCATGGCCGGGAAAAGGATTTCCGCGAAATTCAGCGCCAGGTTGCCCTCCTGCGCATCAAACATGACGAGGACGTGCCGCCAGCCGGCCCGGTTGCGGCCTAAACAGCTAATTCGGGTTAGCTGCCGGCGTGGCGCGGCAACAGGGCATCCATCTTTTCCCAATCGAGCACCGCCTCGACCGAATCGGCCAGACGGTCGAGATCGGCCTCGCGCCGGGCGGCGAAATCGACCTGCTCGGTTTCCTGCATGCCAGCCCAGGCAAGTAAGGCGGTCAGCGCTTCCGGGTGATCGAAGACGCCATGGCAATAAGTCGCGAAGATTTGGTTGTCGGCCGAAATGGCGCCATCGCGGACACCGTCGGCCAACTCAACGGCGCTTTGCACGAGTCCAGCTCCACGCGTCACGCCGAGGTGAATTTCATAACCGGTCATGGCCGGCCGGCCCGGCAGCGACAAGTGACCACTCACATTCCGTAACTGCTTCTCGGCTTCGAGCGTGGTTTCCACGTCGAGCACGCCCAGCCCCGGCGTACTGCCCGGCTGGCCTTCCAGCCCCTGCGGATCGTGGATCATCCGGCCCAGCATCTGGTAGCCGCCGCACAGCCCGACCACCTTGCCACCGTAGCGCAGATGTTTCTGAACGGCCGTCGCCCAACCTTTTTCGCGCAGCCAGTCGATGTCGGCACGCACCGCCTTGGAACCGGGCAGGACAATCAGATCGGCCGCCGGCGGCGTTTCGCCCGGGCCTATCCAGCGAAAATCGACTTCCGGATGCAGACGCAGCGGATCGAGGTCGTTGTGGTTGGAAACGCGCGGGTAGGCTGGCGCAATGACTTTCAGTTTTGGCGTTTTTTTCCGGTCGACCGTGGCAGTCGCAATCGCATCCTCGGCATCGAGCATCAGGCCGTGCAGATAGGGTAGAACGCCGAGAACCGGTTTGCCGGTGCGCTCTTCCAGCCAGGTCAGGCCTGATTCAAGCAGCGCGATGTCGCCACGAAAACGGTTGATGACGAAGCCCTTGACCCGCGCCTGCTCGGTCGGCGACAGCAGCTCCAGCGTGCCGACCAGAAGGGCAAACACCCCGCCCCGATCGATGTCGGCAACGATGATCACCGGGCAATCGACCGCCTCGGCAAAACCCATGTTGGCAATGTCGCGGTCACGCAAATTGATCTCGGCCGGCGACCCCGCCCCCTCGACCACCACGCATTCGTAAGCCGCCGTCAGCCGCGCCCACGACTCCAGCACCGCCCCCATCGCCCGCGGCTTGTAGTCGTGATACGCCTTGGCATCGAGATCGAAAGCCACCTTGCCATGAATGATGACCTGCGCCTTCTTATCGGTGGTCGGCTTCAACAACACCGGATTGAAATCGGTATGCGGGGCCAGCCCGCAAGCCAGCGCCTGCAACGCCTGCGCCCGCCCGATCTCCCCGCCATCAACGGTCACCGCCGAATTGAGCGCCATGTTCTGAGGCTTGAACGGCGCCACACGCACGCCCCGACGCTGCAGGATGCGGCACAACGCAGCGACCAGCGTCGTCTTGCCGGCGTCGGAGGTGGTCCCTTGGACCATGAGGGAAACACAGGGCATGGCGGATCCGGGGTGTAAAAAGGGCGTAATTATGGCACCATCGGCGCTCCCGAATTTGTTTTCGGGAGGTATCTCCAGGTGCCCCAGTGACGGATTTCTGCCACAGGCAATGCCTGACGCGAAGACGAGCCGAAGACAGTGCAATTTGCACGGCGAGGCGATGTCGACAAAGTCAGGCGTTGGCTGTGGCAGAAATCCCGGGGAGAATCGGGAAGGCGGTGTGACTCCGCCACGTGCCCAACGCTGTGAGGATGACGGGCGATGCATTTGCCACTGGTGAAAGCCGGGAAGGCGCATCGTTTGGTTGAATCCGAGTCAGAAGACCGGCCGGGAGATCGTTTGAGGGCGGCGTGGACTGCAGCCTTTGTTTTTCCAGAAGGGGACTCCATGGAAAATCTTTCTGCGCCGCAGGCGCAAGCTTTTTCCGACGCCGACCGGGCGGCGGTTTATCAGGCCATTTTCAGCCGCCGCGACGTGCGCGGCCAGTTTTTGTCGACGCCCGTTCCGGACGACTTGCTCAGCCGCGTGCTGATGGCCGCGCACCATGCGCCGTCGGTCGGTTTCATGCAGCCGTGGAATTTTTTGCTGGTGCGCTCGGACGAGGTCAAGCAGCGCGTTCATAACGTCTTCGCCGAGGCCAATAACGAAGCCGCACGAATGTTCCCGGACGAGAAGCGCGAGATTTATTCGAAGCTCAAATTACAGGGCATTCTCGAAGCGCCGATCAATTTGTGCATCACCTGCGACCGCTCGCGTAGCGGGCCGGTGGTGCTCGGCCGCACACACATGCCGACCATGGATTTGTACTCCAGCGTGTGCGCCGTGCAGAACCTCTGGCTGGCGGCGCGGGCCGAGGGGCTGGGCGTCGGCTGGGTGAGCATTTTCCACGAGAAGGCGCTGCAGGACGCGCTCGGCATTCCGCACCACATCGTGCCGATTGCCTATTTGTGCATCGGCTACGTCAGCCATTTCAACGACAAGCCGGAGCTCGAAAAGGCCGGCTGGCTGCCGCGTCTGCCGATCAATGATCTGGTTTATTTCGAGCAGTGGGGCGATTCCGATTTTGGGCAAAATTCCCGGTTGACCGTGGCATTGGCTGAATTGCAGGCCGACATTCAGGAAAAGGGCATTTTTCCGAAATGAATCTCGGTTTCGACGCTTTCGCCATGCCGCAGGCCGCGCTGAGCGCCGTATTGCTCGACCGCCTGCTCGGCGAGGTATCGCGCTTTCACCCGCTGGTCGGCTTCGGCAATCTGGCCTCGGCCATCGAAAAGCGGCTCAACCGGCGTTCCCTGGCCGGCGGCGTTCTGGCCTGGCTGCTCGCCGTCGGGCCGTGGGTGGCGCTGGCTTTCTGGTTGCGGCCGCTGGCGCCGTTTGCCGTCGATGTCGTTCTGCTTTATTTCGCCATCGGCGCGCAAAGCCTGTGCGAGCACGCCGAGGCCATCGCCAAGCCGCTGCAGGAAGGTCGGCTGGATGAAGCTCGGCAACGCGTCGGCTGGATCGTTTCGCGCGAGACGGCAGAGCTCGACGAATCCGGCGTCGCCAAGGCCGGCGTCGAATCGGTGCTGGAGAACGGCAACGACGCCATTTTCGGCACGCTGTTCTGGTTCGCCCTGCTCGGCGGGCCGGGCGCCGTGTTGTTCCGGCTGGCCAACACGCTGGACGCAATGTGGGGTTACCGCAGCGAACGCTTCAACCTGTTCGGCCGCTTCGCTGCCCGCTTCGACGATGCCCTGAATTTCATTCCGGCCCGCCTGACCGCGCTGACCTACGCCCTGCTCGGCCAGACGCGCAGCGCGCTGGCCTGCTGGCGGACGCAGGCGCCGGACTGGGACAGCCCGAACGCCGGGCCGGTCATGTCGGCCGGCGCCGGCAGCCTCGGCGTACTGCTCGGCGGCGCGGCGATTTATCATGGGCAGGAAGAAATCCGCCCGCCGCTCGGCGCCGGCCCGGCTCCGGTGGCCGCCGACCTCGGCCGGGCGATTTCCCTGATCCGGCGCAGCCTGTGGCTGTGGCTGGCCATCTTTTTCGTGATTGGATTCGTCAATGCTTGAACACGGTGGCGGCCTGCGCAAAGCCGCGGCGCACTACAACATCCCGCTGGAAAACTGGCTGGATTTATCGACCGGCATCAACCCGCAAGGCTGGCCGGTGCCCGCGCTGTCGCCCGAAGCCTGGCATCGCCTGCCCGAGGAAAATGACGGACTGGAAGCGGCCGCCGCGGCTTACTTCGGCAACCCCAACCTGCTGGCCGTCGCCGGTTCGCAAGCCGCCATCCACTGGTTGCCAGCCCTACTGCCGCGCGCCGTGGTGGCCTGCATTTCGCCGATCTACAGCGAGCACCCGCAAGCCTGGCAACGGGCCGGCCACAAAATGCGCTTCCTGCAGAACGCCACGCTGCCGCGCGCGCTGGCCACGGCGACGCCCTACGTCCTGCTCTGCAACCCGAACAACCCGACGGCCGACCGTCATCCGCGCGATATCGCCATCGACGCCGCCCACCAGCTTAAAAAACGCGGCGGCTGGCTGATCATCGACGAAGCCTTCATGGACCCGACGCCGGAGGACAGCCTGACGCCGCTGGCCGGCACCGACGAGGCGCCGAACCTCATCGTGCTGCGTTCGATCGGCAAGTTCTTCGGGCTGGCCGGGGCGCGCGTCGGTTTCGTCTTCGCCGCGCCGGACATCCTGCACCGCATGAACGAGGCGATGGGGCCATGGACGGTGAGCGGCCCGGCCCGCGAAGTCACCCGGCTGGCCCTGCAGGACAGCGCCTGGCAAGCCGCCACCCGGCCTCGCCTGATCACCGCCAGCACCCGCCTGCATCAACTGCTGGCGCCGCTCGGCGAGGTCAAATCGACCGCCCTGTTCGCGACGCTGACCAGCGCCAGCTCGGCTGAATTGCACGAAGCCCTTGCCCGCCAAGGCATCCTGACCCGCCATTACGACCAGCAACCGCTGCTGCGTTTCGGCCTGCCCGGCGACGAAGCCGGCTGGCAGCGCTTGACCGACGCCCTTTCTGCCTGGAGAAACATTTGAAATTTGGCCCTTTTTCCCGGTTGACCGTGGCAATGCTCGTTTCCACCGCCGTCCATGCCGATCTCGTCGTCAAGGACGATAGCGGGCAGGAAGTCCGCCTCAAGGCGCCGGCCAAACGCATCATCACCCTCGCCCCGCATGCCGCTGAAAGCCTCTACGCAGCCGGCGCCGGAGACAAGCTGGTGGGCACCGTCGATTACAGCGACTACCCGCCGGAAGCCAAGAAAGTGCCGCGCGTCGGCGGCTATTCGCGCATCGACCTAGAAGCCGTCGCCGCCCTCAAGCCCGATCTCGTGCTGGCCTGGGAAAGCGGCAACAACATGACGCAGGTCGACAAACTCAGGGCGCTCGGCCTGACGGTCTATGTCTCGCAGCCGAACACCATCGACAACATCGCCAACCAGATCGAACGGCTGGGCCAGTTGGCCGGTACCGAGGCCATCGCCAACGCCACGGCGGATCGTTTCCGCAAGCGCCTCGACAGCCTGCGCACAACCAATGCCAGCAAGCCAAAAGTGCGCGTCTTCTACCAGATCTGGAAAACGCCGCTGATGACCGTCGGCGGCCCGCAGATCATCAGCGACGCCATCAAGATCTGCGGTGGCGACAACGTCTTCGGCCACCTCAAGCAAATGGCCCCCAACGTCACCGTCGAAGCCGTGCTCGAAGCCGACCCAGAGGCCATCGTCGCCACCGGCATGGGCGATGCCAAGCCGGAATGGCTGCACGACTGGGACAAATGGACGCGGATGACCGCCGTCAAACGCGACAACCTCTTCCACATCAACCCGGACATCATGCAACGCCACACGCCGCGCATCCTCGACGGCACCGAAAAGCTCTGCGCCCATCTCGACGTCGCCCGCAGCCGGAGACCCGCCAAATGAGCCGCACGCCGCAACGCATCGTCTGCCTGACCACCGAAACCGTCGAGGTGCTCTACGCCCTCGGCGAGCAGGACCGCATCGTCGGCATTTCCGGCTACACCGTACGGCCGCCCGAGGCGCGCAAGGAAAAGCCCAAGGTCTTCGCCTTCACGAGCGGCGACATCGACAAGATTCTGGCGACGCAGCCCGATCTGGTGCTGACCTTCTCCGACCTGCAAAGCGAGATTTCGCGCGACCTGATCAAGGCCGGCGTGCCGGTTTACGCCTTCAATACGCGCAGTGTCGAGGACATTCTCGGCATGGTAGAAACAGTCGGCCGGCTGGTCGGCGCCGAGGCCAAGGCGCTGGACATCGTCGCCGGACTGGAAACGCAGATCGCCCAAACCCGCGCCATCGCGGCCGAACGCTACGCCAAAACCGGCAAGAAGCCGCGCGTCTACTTCGAAGAATGGGACGAACCGCTGATCAGCGGCATCCGCTGGGCCTCCGAACTGATCGAGATCGCCGGTGGCGAAGACATCTTCGCCGAACAGGCCCGCTCACCGCTGGCCAAGGATCGCCGGCCGACACCCGAAGACGTCATCGCCGGCGCCCCGGACATCATCATCGGCTCCTGGTGCGGCAAGCACTTCCGCCCCGAACGCGTCGCCGCCCGGCCAGGCTGGGACGCCATTCCTGCGGTCAACCGGAAAAACATGCATGAAATCAAATCAGCCATCATCCTGACCCCCGGCCCGGTGGCGATCAGCGAAGGCCTGCCACAATTACTCGCCATTTTTGATCTGTGAAAAGGTCGTCCACGGCGGCTTCCCTATAATCGTCCTTCAAACTTGAGGATTCGTGCCATGAAGATCGCCGCCCCGCTGCTCGCCCTGACCCTGTGCGCCATCGCCAACACCGGCCTGGCCGCCGATGACGGTACAGCCGCCGTCGAAGCCATCGGCCGTCTCAACGGCATCGCCCTCGCCTGCCAGCAACCCGCCCTGGTCGCCCGCGCCCGCAACGCCGTCATCACCATTGCCCCAAAAACCCGCGGTTATGGCGAAGTTTTCGAAAACGCCACCAACGCCGCCTATCTGGAACAAGGCAAGGGCGCCACCTGCCCCGATGCCGCAACACTGGCCAGCAATATGGCCGCCGCCGAAAAACGCCTGCAGACCAGCTTCGCCGCAGCCAAATGATCCATCGCGGCGCGCTACTCCTCGCCCTGCTCTGCGCCAGCCCGGCTTTCGCCCAGGCTACCCACAGCCTTGAGCTGCTCAATGAGGTGAACCAGGAAATCAACCCGCGCTACCTGTTGCAGGACCCGAACGGCCGCTCCGTCACCAGCGAGGATTTCCGCGGCCGCTTCCAGCTCATCGCCTTCGGCTACACCTACTGCCCGGACATCTGCCCGACCACGCTTGTCGAGATGGCCGAAATCCTCAAGCAACTGGGCGACGACGCCAGCCGTGTCCAGCCAATCTTCATCTCGGTAGACCCGGAACGCGACACCGGCAAGATCCTGAAAACCTACACCGAGTTCTTCGATCCCCGCATTCTCGGCCTGACCGCCTCACCAGCCCTGGTCCGCCGCGCCGCGGACAATTTCAAGATCCGCTACGCCAAAGTACGCGAACCGGGCACCGCACCCGACCGCTACACGGTCGACCATTCCGCCGGCATGATCCTGCTCGGACCGGATGGCTCGGTCATCAAGAAATTCGCTTTTGCCATGCCCGTGACAAATATCACGGATGAGCTCCGAAATTTCATCAAAAATCCCTGAATTGTGTAAAACCACAATTGCTTTGGCATAGTCGCTAAGGCAATATTCGGGCAATGCCGAGGTTTGTCCTGCTTGCCCTCATTTCCCTGTTTTCCCTTGCCCTGCCGGCTTGGGGAGGAACTGTTGCGCTCGTCCTGAGCGATCAGGGAGGCGCCTATTCCGATTTTTCGGGTACGCTGGAAGAGGCGCTGGCCGGGACAAGCTGGAGCATTTCAGCCAGACATCAGGCCAGTCTTCTCCCGATACTGGCCGGACAGGTGGATCTGGTCGTTACCGTCGGTAGCGAAGCCTTGCGCAAGACGCTGGGCCGCGCCGACAACCCGCCGATCATTGCCACCCTGCTGCCGCGGCAAAGCTATGAAAAGATTCTTGCCGAATTTCGCCGACCCGGCCGCAGCACAGCAATCTACCTTGATCAGCCACCAGCCCGCCAGGCAGCCTTCATCAATCATCTGCTCCCCGGCCAGAAACGAGTCGGAATGCTGTTCAGCAGCGAAACGAGAAATGTCGCCGGACAGTACCGTCAGGCGCTCAGCAGCGCCGGACTGTTTCTGGATAGCGAAGATGCCGACACCGACAGCACGCTGCTGCCAGCACTGAATTCCCTGCTCAGCCGCACCAATGTCCTGATCGCGGTTCCCGACAGCAAGATTTACCATCGCAACAATATCAAACCGATTCTGATTACCGCCTTCCGTTACCAGCGGCCAGTCATCGGGTACTCCCCGGCCTTCGTGAACGCCGGCGCCCTCGCCGCGCTGCACAGCACACCTGCCCAGATCGCCCGCCAGACAGCTGAGATGATCGTGGCGCACGGCACCAATCTGCCCAACCCCAGTGGACCGAGTCAGTTCGCCATTGCCATCAACAGCAATGTCGCTCAGTCACTTGGTCTCAACATTACCGATGAGGCCGCCATCCGGCGTGCCATGGTCGCCGACAGGGAGGGCCGATGAGCCACCTTACCCTCCGCCATCGCCTGCTGCTGCTGACACTACTGCCCAGCATGCTGATCGCTATCGTGCTGGTCGGTTATTTCACCTACAGCGGCATCCGCACGCTGGAAGGCGAATTGCGCGCCAAAGGCATGGCCACGGTCCGTTATCTGGCGCCGGTCAGCGAGTACGGCATTATCGCCGGGCAGTTCGAAAGCCTGCACGGACTCGCCCAGGCTACCGTCCAGGAGTCGGGGGTCAAGGCTGCCGTCATCGTCAACCAGAAAGGCCGCACCATCGCCGTCAGCGGACGCGTTTCGCTGGCCGCCGATGAACTGCGGCGAACCATGAGCGAACCCATGCAGGTCGGCGAAAACGACCTCTGGATTGCCTTTGCCGCCCCAGTCAAACGCTCGATCAGCGAATCCGATGTTCTGTTCGAGCCAAGTGCCGACAACAAGGTCATTTCCCAGGAAATCATCGGCCACGTTTTTGTCGAATTCGACAAGACCGAACTGTCCAACCGGCAACGCCAATTGCTGCTGCGCGGGTTGATGATCGTACTATCCGGTCTGCTCATACTGGCCGCACTCGCCATCGCCATGGCTGACAATCTCGCCCGGCCGGTGATGCGCCTGGTCCAGGCCATTCACGGGATGTCCTCAGGCCGACTGGATATCCGCGTGCCCGCAACATCGAGTGGCGAAATCGGCATTCTCGAAAACGGTTTCAACGAAATGGCCACGCATATCGAGGAGGTGCATTTTTCGATGCAATCCCGCATCGAGGAAGCGACGGCCCAGCTTGCCTTCCAGGCCCGGCACGATGCACTTACCGGCCTCCTCAACCGTCGTGAATTCGAACATCGGCTGGAGAAAGCACTGGCCAGTGTTCAGGCTGGCGGTGATGAATTCGCCGTGCTTTTCCTCGACCTCGACCGCTTCAAGCAGGTCAACGACAATTGTGGCTATCTGGCCGGCGACGAATTGCTGCGCCAGATGGCCCTGCTCTTTCAGGGTCGTCTGCGTGAAGAAGATACCTTGGCCCGCCTCGGCGGCGACGAATTCAGCATCATGCTGGCCAACTGCAGTGGCCCACGCGCCAACCAGGTTGCAGAAGACATCTGTGGCCTCGCCGCGGCCTACCGCTTTATCTGGCAGGACAAGGTCTTCGCGATCGGCGCCAGCATCGGACTGACCACGGTCAACCGCAAAGTTCGCAACATCAATGAAGTGCTCGCCGCCGGCGATGCCGCCTGCCATCGGGCCAAGGAAAGCGGTCGTAACCGCGTTTGCGAACAGGAGGCACAGCTCATCCCCGATCGTCGCCAGGAAACTGCCAACTGGGCCAGCCGCATTGCCAGCGCCCTGGCCGATGACAGGCTTCTTGTCGAAGCCATGCCCTTGCGCGCCCTGCAACATCCGTCAGGCAACCATCTCGTCGAATTGACGGCACGCCTCAACGAGCCCGGCCAGCCACCAGTGACGCTCGCTGCACTAAGCGATGCGGCTGAGCGTTACGATCTCGCACCGGCCATTGACCAACGGCTGATCGAAACGGCCATCGCGGCACTGTCGCGCGCCAAGAATCAGCAAAAACAGCTGCACTGCCTTGTCCCTCTTTCCCGCGCCTCCGTTGGCAACCGCGAAACAGTCGAGTTCATCACGCGCAGCCTGAGTAGCCGCAACTTGCCGGGAAACAGGCTGTGCTTCATATTTTCCGAAGACACACTGACGCTCCTCACCAGCCAAGCCATGGAGTTTTCCCGCCAGATGCGTGCCCTTGGCTGCCAGATTGGCCTGGACGATTTCGGTGGTGGCTTGTCATCATTCACCCATTTGCGCAGCATCACACCGAGCTACGTCAAACTCAGCAGGAGCCTGACCCGCGAACTGGGTGGAAATCGAGCCTCCACGGCACTTTTGCGGGCTGTTCAGGAAATTACCGCAGATCAGAACATCCACACGATCGCCGACGGTGTTGACGATCTGGATACGCTGGAACAACTTCGCAGCTTGGGAGTCGATTTTGCCGAAGGCAAGGCCATCGCCCCGAGCGAACCTTTTGACGTCTGGCTCGAGGGCGCAGTCATGCGCTCCGCCTAGCCCGCCAGAAACCCCATCAGAAATCGAGACGCAGGCTGACCCACTGACGACGCTCGACAATGCGTCCATCAAGCTGGCTGTCGGTGGGTTTTGGTGATTTGTACTCGTTGTGCGCACCGTTCAGATTCTGAATGGTCAGAGCGAGTTCACCGCCGATTGCCCCAACGCGAAACGGGTAACCCAAGCGGGCGTCCAACCGACGGTACTTGAGCGATACGGTGTTGCTCGACCATTGCATGGCCTGCTGCGCGTAGCCCATCAGGGAAAACTCGAGACCCAGCGGTAATTTCTGCATCCACATCAATGATGTTGCACGGCTGGGCATTGAATTTTCCGTAAACTCGGCCACATCAAGCCGTTTCGGAGAAGAAGACAGCTCGGAATTCGGGTACGCCAGTGCCGATGCCAGAAAATCACTGGTGATTCGCGCGAATGTCTGATTTAACACCAGGCGTGTCGACTCAAACGGTTGCCATTTGAACTGGTACTCCAGACCTGCAATCCGGACATCCTGAATCGGCACTGTCGATTTTGGGACATCCTGATCGCCGGCCCCCAAATCCATCCTGTACAGACGATTTGAAACCCTCTCACTAAACAGCCGGACATCAAGACTGGAGCGCCAGTCGCGCCAGTCACCCAGATAACCGATCTCCAGCGTATCGAGCCGCTCCGCCGCCATATCCGGAGTTCCTCGATAGACGAACTCATAGTATGGGCGGTAGGGGCCCACATTCGGAATCGGCGTTTCCTCGTGCCCGCGATAGTTCTGGATACTCCCGGTGCGATAGGCGCGTGAAACGCCGAGGCGCACAGTATTTTGGTTATTGAAATGAAAATTGGTACTGATCCGGGGCGATACATGCGCCCCGGCCAACGAGTCGCTCTCGCCGGCAAGGCCGACGTTACCGGTAAACCACTTAACCGGTTTCCATTCGACATTGCCGAAAATTCGTCCGACATCGCGCCGCACGGTTCCCTGATTACGCAGCGTCCACTCCGAGCGCAGCGCGTCGGCTCTCCAACTCCCCCCCCAGACCAATCGCGCAGTCTCGAAAGCATGCAAACTGTGCTGCAACTCGATTTCGTGCCGCGTTCCCTGATCACCGGACTGATTGACGTTTACGGGCGCCAAAGTTGGCAAAGCAACAACAAATGCGTCAGTAGACTCATCATTCACGTACGAATAGCGTAACTGAATGTCCGAATCGCTCGACAGGGCACGACGCCACAATAGTTGGGCGTAACTATCAGTTTGCTTCACGTCACGAAAGGGATTCGTCGGATCCGGCAACAATGTTGCCTTGTCCAGTCGGCCACTCTGCGTAACACCTTCGATTTGCCCTGCGCTGAATTGCAGACTATCTCTTTCACTCAGGACAAAATCCGCACGAAAATCGAACAATCGAGTCCTGTAGGAGTCAATCCAGTTGTGCCGGTCGGTTAGCCCATCATCATTCTGATGTCGATAGGTAAAACGAAAATCCCCAACCTCGCCGATCTTGCCGCCCATCCTGAATGTGTAGTCGCGGACATTCTGGTTGCCGTAATTGGTGGACACAGATGTTCCCCGAACCAGCGCAGGATCAACCGTGATGATATTGATAACACCAAGAAAGGCATTGCTGCCATAGGAGACAGCATTGGTGCCGCGCACGACCTCAATCCGCTCAATATCCTCCAGCGCGACCGGCAACGTGGCCCAATTGACGCCACTCCCGAACAGCGGCGACAACATTGAACGCCCGTCAATGAGCACCTGAACCCGGGGCGCGTAATCGCCATCGCCCAGACCGTGATAGGTTGCCCGCGCGGCCTCGGTGTTGTTCGGATAGGTCTGGAAGCCTGGCACCAAGCGGAAAATATCGTTCAGATCGCGCGCCCCGGAAGCCTTGATCATGTCGCGGTCGACAACCGTGACCGCAGCAGGGGCATCCGCCAGTCTCTGTGGCAAGCGGCTGACCGATGCCACGATCGGCAACTCGCTGAAATAAGCATCCTCGTCAACCGACCAGGCATTGCCGCTCATCCCCGCCCCCGCCAGCACGATAGCCAACGATGCGCATGGTAATTTGCCTGTCTTACCGGTCACAACCCCGGCGTCTCCATTTTTTCGATCTCACCCGGCACCGCCAAAGCCAGCTTCCAGGCCTCGGAAAAACACTGAGACTGCGCGCCGAGCTTTACCCCATGCCGGTTACAGGCAACCAGGCACAAGGCCAATCCTGCCTGATCGACCACGGTAACGCCCTCGAGGTCAATTTCGTCGACCCCTACCCTCGTTAAGGCATGCATGAAATCATTGCGCAGGGAGTTACCAAGGCCGCCAGTAATGCGCATGATTTTTTTCCCCCCTAGCTCGCGAACGCCGAGAATCGAGGCATTCCCCGAGGCCAATGCTGCGTTGATGGCATCGTCGATAAGAATCTGATTGATCGGCCCGGTTTGGAAGCGAACGCCAAACATATTGCCGACCCGGCTGACAACCGCAGCCGGAACGTCAATCAACGGCGAGCCAAAAACCCGAAATTCACAACCGATGTTGTGCGAAATCTCGAGCGGCATCTCCGTCCGCACCATTAGTCCGGACAGGGATAGATTTTCGATTAGCCCTTCGCCAATCGCCCCCCCGAAGCCAATCCTGACTTTAGGCAAGTTGCCGAAACGAATCCGTTGATGCCGCCGTTGATCCAGCATTGTGGCCAAAGCTTTCTAGAAATTTGTTTTCTTGGGATTTTATCAAATGTTGAGCACGCTACCACCTATTGCATAAGCAGATCGTCACATTGACTTTTTGCGCCCTGCTCGGTATTGTCTCCCGACGCTGGAAACACTCCAGCTGCGCCGATTTGAGCTCTGATTGCGGGCGCCAAATAAATTCAGCTAAAACGGGAACCACCCAGTTCGCCCGACGAGTTCACGTTTAAGGCCAACTGGGTTTTTGTATTCAGGAACAGCATGCCAGGACAATCCGTCGGCGCCGTCGAATCACAGCGCGCTCACTTCGACCAGCCGTTGCATATGCGCAGCGGCGGAGTTTTGCCGGCCTACGACCTGGTGTATGAGACGTATGGCGCGCTAAATGCCGCAAAGTCGAATGCCATCCTGGTCTGCCATGCGCTTTCCGGCCATCATCATGTCGCTGGTTATTACGCTGACCAACCGGAAAATATCGGCTGGTGGGACAACATCATCGGCCCTGGGCGACCACTGGATACCGACAAATTCTTTATCGTTGGCCTGAACAATCTGGGTGGTTGCCATGGCTCGACCGGGCCGTCCTCGATCAATCCGGCCACCGGCAAACCATGGGGAGCCGATTTTCCGATCGTTGCAGTCAACGACTGGGTGCACGCCCAGGCCAGACTGGCCGACCGGCTTGGAATCGACAACTGGGCCGCCGTCATGGGCGGCAGTCTGGGTGGCATGCAGGCGTTGCGCTGGAGTATCACCTACCCGGAGCGGGTGCGTAATGCAATCGTCATCGCGGCTGCGCCGAAGCTGTCGGCGCAAAATATTGCTTTCAACGATGTCGCCCGCCAGGCCATCCTGACCGACCCGGATTTCCATGGCGGCAATTACTATGAACACAACACGCGACCTCTACGCGGCCTGCGCCTGGCCCGGATGCTCGGGCACATCACCTATCTCTCCGACGACCAGATGGGTGCAAAATTCGGCCGCGAACTGCGGAATAGTGCGTTTTCATTCGGTTTTGATGTCGAATTCGAGGTCGAATCCTATCTGCGCTACCAGGGCGACAAGTTCGCCGGCTACTTCGATGCCAATACCTATCTGCTGATGACCAAAGCGCTCGACTATTTCGACCCGTCGCGAGAGGACAACGGCAACCTGATTGCCACCATGGCACGCAGCAAGGCAAACTTCCTGATTGCCTCATTTACGACTGACTGGCGCTTCACCCCGGCGCGTTCGAAAGAGATTGTCGCTGCCCTGCTGGCCAATGGACGCAATGTTTCCTATGCCGAAATCGACCTCAATTTCGGTCACGACTCTTTCCTGATGGAAGACGCCCACTATCACGGCGTGGTCGATGCCTATCTGCGGAATATCAAGCTATGACGCATACCCTGGGGCGCCCTGATTTCGAACTGATCGCTGGCTGGATTGAGCCTGGCCATCGTGTGCTCGATCTTGGCTGTGGCGACGGCACGCTGCTCAAACATCTGATCGACCTGCGCGGAGTGCAGGGTGTCGGCGTCGAAATCGATGATGCCAACGTGCTCGCTGCCATCAAGAACGGCATCAATGTTATTCAGGGCAACCTGGAGCGCGGCCTCGACGAGTTTGCCGATCAGGCTTTCGACCACGTCGTGCTGTCCCGCACACTGCAAACCGTTCGTCACACTGAGGGAATCCTGCGCGAAATGCTGCGCGTCGGGCGGGAGGCAGTGGTCTCTTTCCCCAACTTTGCCTACTGGAAGAACCTGCGTTCGGTACTTGATGGCCGCATGCCGGTTTCCGAGGATCTTCCTTACCAGTGGTACGACTCGCCCAACGTGCGCTTCTTCACCCTTCTCGATTTCGAGGACTTGTGCAACAAAATGGGACTGATCATCCGCGAACGCAGTGTTCTTGACGAAGAAGGCAATCCTGTTACCAGCGAGGTCAATTTTCTCGGCAGCCTGGCAGTCTATCGCCTGACGCAAAACCGTTGATGCCAACCTGGCTTGCCGCTCTGCTCAGCCGGAAGATGCTGATTTGCATCTTTACCGGCTTCAGTTCCGGACTACCACTCTACCTCTTGCTAAACCTGCTGCCAGCCTGGCTGCGCAGCGAAGGCGTGGATCTGAAGACCATCGGTTTTTTTGCCCTGATTCAGTTCCCCTACACCTGGAAATTTCTTTGGTCGCCGCTCCTTGACCGCTTCAGCGTTCCCGGATTTGGCCGGCGCCGGGGCTGGATGCTGCTGACCCAGATTGCCTTGCTGTTCGTTATCGGTTCGCTCGGTGGGCTCGATCCCAAAGAAAGTATCTGGCCGATCCTGTGGCTCGCCGCGCTGCTCGCCTTCCTGTCGGGCACCCAGGATATTGCGGTCGACGCCTTCAGACGCGAGATTTTGAATGATAACGAACTGGGCCTTGGCAATGCAGTTCACGTCAACGCCTATCGTATTGCCGGCCTGATCCCCGGTTCGCTATCGCTGATTCTTGCAGATCGCCTGCCGTGGAACGAAGTCTTCTGGATAACCGGCGCCTTCATGATCCCCGGCATGGTGATGGCTTGGCTGGTCAGCGAACCACTCATCAAGGGGGCTCCCAAAACCCTGCGCCAGGCAGTTACAGAGCCGTTTCACGAATTCATCGGGCGACAAGGTTGGCGCGGAGCACTGATGGTTCTCGGCTTCATCTTCCTCTACAAACTCGGGGACAGCCTGTGCACGGCGCTGGCCACTCCGTTTTATCTCGACATGGGATTTACCAAGACTGACATCGGCCTCATCGCCAAACATGCCGGCCTCTGGCCAGCCGTAATTGGCGCCCTGCTCGGCGGTTTGTGGATGATACGACTGGGCATCAACCGGGCACTATGGCTGTTCGGCGCTGTACAACTGGTATCCATTTTCGGCTTTGCCTGGCTGGCATCGCAAGGACACTATGCCAACATCGGCGCCGAAGAGCGCATCGCGCTAGCCTTTGTCATCAGCCTCGAGGCACTGGGCGTCGGTCTGGGAACCGCAGCCTTCGTCGCCTACATCGCACGCTCGACCCACCCGGCCTACACAGCCACACAGATGGCGCTCTTCACCAGCCTGGCCGCCGTGCCGCGCACTTTCATCAATGCCTCGGCCGGATGGCTGGTTGAAACGCTGGGCTGGAGCAGTTTTTACTGGTTATGTGCGGCACTGGCCGTTCCGGGAATGGTGCTATTACTGAAAGTGGCACCATGGAACGAGACCGCAGCAAATACTAATCGTCCCGCCTGACCCGACGCCGGTCCAGCCACCAGGCATAAATCGGCAGAAACAGGATAGATCCCGGTAAAAGCAAGGCGATCAGATAGGGCGATAGACGGACCAAGCGGCGCAAATGCCGGATAAGTTCCAGCTTTTCATCCGGCGTCCACTGGCCACCATTGCGCACTTTCATCAACAGCGGCATGATGCCGCGCGTCGCAAGCAGCTCGGCCAGAACCCTGCGTGCCTGCCGCCGCTGAGAAGAAACCATCTGACGCCACCAGGTTGGCAGCGCGGTTTCGTCACCCACCGATTCACCCACGGTTAACGCGCACCGATCAGGGTAGTCCGGATGGCCCGCCAGCCTCGCCACAGAAAGAAACCACGCCGAGCCCAGCGCAAAGCCCGCCGCGGGCGGGCAATGACGGCGACCGAAACAGCTATACCGACAGCAACTGGATGGTGTTTGAGCCAATCTACGCCCTTGAGGACAGCATCGCCGTGCGCAAGAGCCGCTTCAAGTGGCACTGAATGGTGTGCAAGAACACGGCGCTGCTCATCGATACGGGCCTTGAGAGCACCATGCCGGGTAGCCAACTCCAGTAATTTCGGGTTCATTCAGACTTGTTGCGATAACGACGCAAAAGGGCCATGTCAGCTTCCAGTTCAGACAGGCTCGCCCGAAACATTTTGCTGGGCTGAGAGGTCTGCCGTTTCAGGGAAGCGATCAGATACAAGGCACCGCCAATGAATATCACGGCAAAGATGCCCAACACCAAAACCCGGTGCTCCCAGAAAGCCAGCGACAGACAAAAAATCGCCAAGACAACCCCGACCGCGAGCATAAACGCGGCGCCGATCGCCTTCGACCAGAGCGACATGAGACGAAGTTTTTCTTCCTCAAGCTCTGTAACGAAGAGTTCGGCGCGCGTCTTGGCGATCGCGATCAGCGTCGCAACGCTACCTTTCAGCGCGGCGAAGAGGCCTTCGCGACCCGCTTCACCGCCTGCTTGTTCGGTCATTCGCTTAGCGACGGCCGATCAGCACACCAAGGGCAAGACCCAGTGCCGCAGCAACACCGACGGCTTTCCAAGGCTCTTCGTGTACGAAATCATCGGTAGCGCGCGCAGCGGCCTTGGTTTTGTCGACCAGCGCGGCTTCCAGATCGAGAACACGCTCCTTGGTATCGCGCAGACGAACACCCAGACGTTCACGCAGTTCGCTCACTTTTTCACCAGCAGCACCGGCGGTGGCACGCAGCAACTCTTCGGTGTCGGAGATCACTACCTTCAAATCGGTAACCAACTTTTCCTTGTTGGCTGCAGTCATTTCTTCGGACATTTTTAACCTCGTTAGTGAGTTAAGCAGAGATACAGATTATCCCTACGGCGCAGCGAAATCAATTCGCATGAATGCTTATTTGAAGTCGTAATCAATTAATAGCGGGGCATGGTCGGAGAATCGCTCGGCCTTGTAGACTTCAGCCTTCTGGGCTGTAGCGGCAATACCCGGCGTGGCAATCTGGTAATCGATCCGCCACCCCACATTTTTCGCCCAGGCCTGGCCACGATTGCTCCACCAGGTGTAACAGGCCTCGCCAGCTTCAGGGTAAAGGGATCGATAGACGTCAACCCAACCTTGTTCATCAAACACCCGGCTGAGCCATGCACGCTCCTCTGGCAGGAAACCCGAATTTTTCTGGTTCGATTTCCAGTTTTTCAGATCAATAGCCTGATGCGCGATATTCCAGTCGCCACACAGGACTATTTCCCGCCCTTCCGCCCGTAATGCGAGCATGTGCGGCAGAAACACTTCGAGAAAGCGGAACTTGGCTTCTTGCCGCTCAGGCGAAGAAGAACCAGAGGGCAGGTAAAGCGAAATCACCGACAGATTCCCGAAATCCGCCCGGATATAGCGCCCCTCGGCGTCGAACTCGCCTCCGTCGAAACCCTCGACTACACGGTCTGGTTTCTGTCTGCTCCAAATCCCGACGCCGCTGTAACCTTTTTTCTCGGCGCAGTGGTAGAAGGCCTGCATGCCATCCGGAGTCATCATTTCCGAAGTCAAGTCGGGTATTTGGGCCTTCAGTTCCTGCAAGCAAAAAATGTCAGCGTGTTGAGAAGACGCCCAGGGCAAGACATTTTTGCTCCAGGCAGAGCGGATACCATTGAGATTCAGGGAGATGATGCGTAACATTGTGCAATGATCGGCCCGGTTTTCCCGGTCGGATAGATTGGAAAAATATGGATTTTCGTCAGGATTTCATTGAATTTGCGCTGGGCTGCCAGGTACTGCGCTTTGGCGAATTCAAAACCAAGGCGGGAAGGCTCTCGCCCTACTTCTTCAATGCCGGTTTGTTCAACGACGGCAATTCGCTTGGCCGCCTCGCCGAATTCTACGCGAAAGCCGCCGAAGCCGGCGGTGTCCAGTTTGATATGCTGTTTGGCCCGGCCTACAAGGGCATTCCGCTGGTCGCCACGATCACCATGGCCATGGCCCAGCGAGGCCGAAATTATCCCTTCGCCTACAACCGCAAGGAAGCCAAGGATCACGGCGAAGGTGGCAACATTGTTGGCGCCCCCCTCACCGGCCGGGTGCTGATCGTTGACGACGTAATTTCGGCCGGCACCTCGGTCCGCGAGTCAGTCGAACTGATCCGTGCAGCCGGTGCCACCCCGGCGGGCGTATTGATTGCGCTGGACCGCCAGGAACGCGGCCAGGGCGAACTGTCGGCGGTTCAGGAAGTCCAGCGCGACTATGGCATCCCGGTCATCGCAGTGGCCGGGCTCAGCGACCTGATGTCCTTCCTGGCCCACCACCCGGAATTTGCCACGCACCGCGATGCCGTCACCCGCTATCGGGAGCAGTACGGTATCCATGCGTAAATGGCTCCTTGCTCCACTGTTGTTGATTTCGCTTGGCTCGGCGCAGGCGGCGGGAGAATTTTACTGCTGCCATGACCCAAGCACAGGTCGCCGCGTCTGCGGCGACACGTTGCCGGAGCAGTGCCGGGGGCGCGCCTATCGCGTGCTGGACAGCGGTGGCAATATCGTCAAGGAAGTTGGTGCTGCGCTGACGCCCGAACAGAAAGCCGAACAGGCTCTTGAAAACCAGCGGCGCAAACAGCTTGAAAACGCCAGTCGCGAGCAGCGGCGGCGTGATCAGGCATTGCTCGATACCTACGCAATGCCGGAGGACATCGATTTGGCTCAGCGCAAGGCCGAGGCTGACGTTAACCTGGCCATTCTGGCGACGATTGGCCGCATTGACGAAGCGCGAACCAAACGCAAGAAGTTTGAGGATGAGGCCGAGTTCTACAAAAAGAAAGCATTGCCGCCGGACCTGGAGCGGGATTTGCGCGCCATTGACCACGAGATCAGGCTCCAGCAGGAGTTGCTCGACATCAAGAGGCGGGACTTCGCCGTTATCAAGGCCAAGTATGACGCCGACCGCAAACGCTATTACGAACTGACCCGCCGGTCGCCGCCCGCACCAAGCGGTACGGCGCAGCCCGTTCGCTGATCAGCCAGCCAGCTTCTGCTTGAGCAGGTCATTGACCTGCTGCGGATTGGCTTTGCCCTTCGCCGCCTTCATGACCTGACCGACCAAGGCGTTGAAAGCCTTCTCCTTGCCTGCCTTGAACTCGGCGACATTGGCGGGATTGGCCGCCAGAACTTCATCAACCAATGACTCGATAGCGCCGCTGTCGGTGATCTGCTTCAGGCCCTGCTTGTCGATAATCTCGTCAGCCGTCGATCCCTCGCCACTCCACAAGGCCTCGAAAACCTTTTTGGCAATGTTGTTGGAGATGGTGTTGTCGGCGATACGCAGGATCAGACCGGCCAGTTGGGCTGCCGACACCGGCGATTCGGCGATATCCTTGCCATCCTTGTTGAGGCGGGCAGCCAAATCGACCATCACCCAGTTAGCGCAGGGCTTGGCGTTCTGCTTTCCGGCGATTCTCACGGTCAACTGGAAAAAAGCGGCAATTTCGGAATTTGCCGTCAGCGTCGTCGCATCGTAATTCGACAGCCCGAATTCGCTGACGAAGCGCTCGCGCATCTGCACCGGCAATTCCGGCAGTTCGCTCTGGACGCGGGCAATCCATTCGCTCGAAATGACCAGTGGCAGAAGGTCAGGATCGGGGAAATAGCGGTAGTCATGCGCGTCTTCCTTGCTGCGCATCATGCGGGTTTCACCGCTATCCGGGTCGAACAGCACGGTGGCCTGCTCAATCCTGCGACCCTCTTCGATTTCGTTGATCTGCCACTGGACTTCGAAGTCGATGGCTTCCTTGAGGAAACGGAAGGAGTTCAGATTCTTGATTTCGCGCCGCGTGCCGTATTCAGCCTGGCCTTTCGGGCGCACGGAAACGTTGGCGTCGCAGCGGAACGAACCTTCCTGCATGTTGCCGTCACAGATGCCGATCCAGCGCACCAGCGCGTGCAGCGACTTGGCGTAGGCGACAGCCTCGTCGGACGAACGCATGTCCGGCTCGGAAACGATTTCGAGCAGCGGCGTGCCGGCCCGGTTGAGGTCGATGCCGGATTTGCCCTGAAAGTCTTCATGCAGCGACTTGCCGGCATCTTCTTCGAGATGGGCGCGCGTCAGACGGACAACTTTTTCATATGCCTTGTCACCCTGGCCAACCTGCAGCGTGATGTTGCCGCCAACGACGACCGGCAGGTCCATCTGGCTGATCTGGTAGCCCTTGGGCAGATCCGGGTAAAAGTAGTTTTTGCGGGCAAAGACCGATTTCTGCGCGACTTCGGCACCAATGGCCAGGCCGAAGCGAATGGCGCACTCGACGGCCTTCTTGTTGAGCACCGGCAAAACACCCGGCAAGGCGAGGTCGACCGCACACGCCTGGGTATTCGGCTCAGCGCCGAAGGCCGTCGAGGCGCCCGAGAAAATTTTCGAAACCGTCGCCAGTTGCGCGTGCGTTTCGATACCGATGACTACTTCCCACTGATTCATGGCTTTTTCCGTTTCAGAAACACTGCCCGCTCTTCGCCTCGACCATGATCGGCCAGAGATAGTCGAAGGCCTGCCCATCGCAGGACTTGGGACAACTGTTGAATGCAATCGTTACTTTTGGCCCCTGCTCCCACATGCGAACCAGGCAATCCGACTGTTTCTTGTGGCGCAGCAAGGCTTGCGGCATTTTTTCTATCTGCTCGAACTCGTTGAGGTCAAAGCGGCAAGTGCCGTGCCCCTTCATGCTGACCTGGGCGACAAAGGTCTTGACCTGGGCTTCCTTGACCAGCAGGTCGAGTCGCGTCTGCGTGCCAATGGCATCGCGATGCGTACAGCGCGAGCGGACATTGAGCGGTCGTGTCGGCTGCGGTTTGAGGTTACGGTTGGCCAGATACTTGAGCGTCGAGTTCTTGAACTTCGGCTCCTTGCTTTCTGCCGCCGGCTTGTCGATCACAGGCTCTTCGGCAGCAACGATTTCCGGCTGCTTTTCGACCTCGGCACAACCGGCCGCTGCCAGAACGACAACAAGCAGCAGACGCCGCAGCATGCCTATTCGATGGCCGCCCGACGCTGATGCCAGTCGGTCGCCTGCTGATAACGATGAGCTATGTTGAGCAAAGCACCTTCGGCAAAGTAATTGCCGATCAATTGCAGACCAACCGGCAAACCGCCGACGAAACCGCAGGGAATCGACATGCCGGGCAGACCGGCCAGATTCACGGCAATCGTGTAGATGTCCGAGAGATACATCTGGACCGGATCGGCGGCTTTTTCGCCGAGCTTGAAGGCGGTCGACGGCGAGGTCGGCCCCATGATCACGTCGCAGGACTTGAAGGCTTCGACGAAATCATTGGCGATCAAGCGGCGGATGCGTTGCGCCTGCAGGTAGTAGGCATCGTAATAGCCATGCGACAACACATAGGCGCCAATCATAATGCGCCGTTTGACCTCGGCACCGAAGCCCTGGGCGCGGGTCTTTTCGTACATCTGCTCGAGATTGTCGTACTCGGGAGCGCGGTAACCATAACGGGCGCCATCGAAGCGCGACAGGTTGGAACTCGCTTCGGCCGGCGCTATGACGTAATAGGCCGGCACCGACAAATGCGAGTTGGGCAGCGATACTTCAACGGTCGTGGCGCCGAGTTTTTCGTATTCGGCAATCGCGGCGCGCACGGCAGCCATCACCTCGGCATCGCAGCCTTCGCCGAAGAATTCCTTGGGCAGGCCAATGCGCAGGCCGTTCAGCGGCTTTTCCAGATCGCGGGTGTAATCCTCAACCGGACGGTCCAGCGAGGTTGAATCGCGCTCGTCGAAGCCGACCATGGTATTGAGCAACAACGCACAATCTTCGGCGCTGGCCGCCATCGGGCCACCCTGATCGAGCGATGACGCAAAGGCGATCATGCCGTAACGGGAAACGACTCCGTAAGTCGGCTTGAGGCCGGTCAGGTTGCATAGCGCAGCCGGCTGGCGGATCGAGCCACCAGTGTCGGTACCGGTCGCCGCTGGCGCCAGACGGGCAGCAACGGCAGCGGCCGAACCGCCGGACGATCCGCCGGGAACGCGGCTGGTATCCCAAGGATTACGCACCGGGCCGAAAAACGAGGTTTCATTTGACGAACCCATGGCGAATTCGTCCATGTTCGTCTTGCCGAGCGAAACCAGACCGGCTTCGGCGTGCATTTTATGAATGACCGTCGCATCGTAGGGCGAAACGAAATTGGCCAGCATTTTCGAGCCGCAGGTCGTCGTCCAGCCTTCGGCGCAGAAGATGTCCTTCTGGGCAATCGGGATGCCGGTCAGCGGGCCGGCCGTGCCGGCGGCGATACGGGCATCGGCGGCCAATGCCATTTTCAGGCTTTTTTCCCGGTCGACCGTGACAAAGGCGTTGAGCGTCGGATTCAGGCGCTCGATACGATCAAGAAACAGCGTCGACAACTCGACGCTCGAAATCTGCTTGGCGGCGAGCGCCTGCGCCAGTTCCTTGAGGCTTTTGTTGATCATTCAATCACCTTCGGCACGAGATAGAGTCCGGCTTCGACGTCCGGGGCAACGGCCTGATAGGCGGCACGACGGTCGCCCTCGGTAACGGCATCCTCGCGCAGGCGCTGGCTGACATCTTGAGCATGCGCCATCGGTTCGACGCCGCGGGTATCGACAGCCTGCATCTCCTCGATCAACTGGAAAATGCCATTGAGGTGACCTTGGGTGGTCAGTGCCTCGTCATCGCTGATCTCGATTCGGGCGAGATGGGCGATGCGTTTAACCTGTTCTAGTGTGAGCGACATGGGGTCCGGAGACTTTATTGCAGCGCACAAAGTCTTAAAATGGAAAGCGTTATAAGGTATCATAAAAGTTTTCTCTACCGCACCCCCCAAGCGGAGCATACATGTTCGGTTTCCTCAGCAAATACTTCTCGAATGACCTCGCCATTGACCTTGGTACCGCCAATACGCTGATCTATGTGCGTGCGCGCGGCATCGTCCTGGACGAGCCGTCAGTCGTTGCCATCCGTCTCGAAGGCGGCCCCAACGCCAAAAAAACCATCCAGGCTGTCGGCCGTGAAGCCAAAGACATGCTTGGCAAGGCACCGGGCACCATTACCGTCATCCGCCCGATGAAAGACGGCGTCATTGCCGACTTCACCGTCACCGAGCAGATGCTCAAGCAATTCATCAAGAAGGTGCATGACTCGAAGCTGTTCAGCCCGAGCCCGCGCATCATCATCTGCGTCCCTTCCGGTTCGACTCAGGTTGAACGTCGCGCCATTCGTGAATCCGCCCTCGGCGCTGGCGCCAGCCAGGTTTACCTGATCGAGGAGCCGATGGCTGCCGCGATCGGTGCCGGCCTGCCGGTTTCCGAAGCAACCGGTTCGATGGTCGTCGACATCGGCGGCGGTACCACCGAAGTCGGCGTCATCTCGCTCGGCGGCATGGTTTACGCTGGCTCGGTGCGCGTCGGCGGCGACAAGCTCGACGAAGCGATCATCAATTACATCAGCCGCAACTACGGCATGATGATCGGCGAGAACACCGCCGAAAACATCAAGAAAACCATCGGCTCTGCCTTCCCGGGCGCCGAAGTCAAGGAGATGGAAGTCTCCGGCATCAACAAGGCCGAAGGTATTCCGCGCAAGTTCACCATTTCCTCCAACGAAATCCTCGAAGCGCTGACCGATCCGCTCAACCAGGTCGTTTCCGCCGTCAAGTCGGCGCTGGAAAAGACCCCGCCGGAACTCGGTGCCGACATCGCCGAAAAGGGCATGGTCCTGACTGGTGGCGGTGCGTTGTTGCGCGATCTTGACCGTCTGCTGATGGAAGAGACCGGCCTGCCGGTGATCGTTGCCGACGAGCCGCTGACCTGCGTGGCCCGCGGTTGTGGCCTGGCTCTGGAAAAAATGGACAAGCTGGGCAGCATTTTTGCCTCGGACTGACCGTTGACCGCAGCACGACAGGACTGAGCGATGGCCGGCATCGACCACGCGCCTCCACCGTTCTTCAAGCAAGGGCCAGCGCCGCTGGCCCTTCTGACTTTCTACATCGCCGTTTCGCTGGCGATTTTCGTTGTCGACCTGCGTTTCAAGAGTCTTGAATTGCTCCGCCAGAGCATTGCACTGGTTGTAGACCCGGTGCAGCGCGTCGCCCAGACACCCGGCAGTCTGGTCGACTATGCCGCCAGCTATCTGCAAGGCATGCGCGGCCTGCAGCAGGAAAACAACGAGCTGAAACACGCCCAGCTCACCACCGCTCCCAACCTGCAGCGGCTGGCCCAACTGGAAGCTGAAAATGAACGGCTGCGCAAGCTGCTGTCGGTCAAGGAACGTGAAAAGGCCAACGGCCAGGTAACGCAAATCCTGTACACCGCACGCGATCCTTTCTCGCGCAAGATTATCGTCGACAAGGGCCAGCAGGCAGGCATCGTGACCGGACAGCCAGCCATTGACGAAACCGGCGTCGTCGGCCAGGTCACCCGCGTCTTCCCGTTCTCGGCCGAAATCACGCTGATTACCGACAAGGATCAGGTGGTGCCGGTGCAGATCGTGCGCAGCGGCCAGCGCTCGGTCGTTTTCGGCCTCGGCAACGGCCAGCTCGAACTGCGCTACATGCCGGCCAATGCGGACATCCAGATCGGTGACGTACTGGTCACGTCCGGACTTGACGGTATCTACCTGCCCGGCTTCCCGGTTGCCAAGGTGGTCAATATCGAACGCGACAGCGCCTATTCATTCGCCCGCATTTTCTGTGTACCGATCGCCGGTGTCGAAAACTTCGGCGAGGTGATGGTCCTCGACCCGCGCCAACCCTTGCCACCAGCGCCGCCGGAATCGACAGGGCGGCCCGGCAGCAGCGACAAACCCGGACTGGGTGGCAAGAAAAAGAAAACCATGGGTAAGGGAAACTGATGCAACCGACCTTTTCCTCTTCGCGCATTCTGCAGCCGGTTCAGCCCTGGTTCATTTTCTTCAGCCTGATCGGCGCCGTCGCCCTTAATTTCCTGCCGACGGCTCACTGGCCGGGTGTTCCAGACTGGGTTGCGCTGGTGCTGTGCTTCTGGTGCATCCGCGAATTCCGCCGCGTCGGCATGGGCTGGGCCTTTGTCCTCGGCCTGCTCATGGATGTCGCCGATGGTGCCGTCCTCGGTCAGCATTGCTTCGCCTACGTGCTGCTCGCCTACACAGCCTCTGCCCTGTCACGGCGCATCCTGTGGTTCCCGCTGGTCCAGCAGGCTTTGCAGGTGCTGCCTCTGCTGGTTGCCACCCAAATCTTCCAGGCCCTGATGCGCCTCGCTGTCGGCGCCGATTTTCCGGGCTGGGGCTATTTTATCGGTCCCGTTGTGGCGACCTTGCTCTGGATTCCGGCAACCTTCATCCTGCTCCTGCCCCAGTACCGGCCGGTCGAGCAGGACCCCAATCGCCCGATTTAAGTCCGAGGCAGGCAGTACGTGTCCCATTTCACCAATCCGGAAGCCGATGTTGACCGTTTTCGCTTTCGCCTGGGCATTGCCGCCATCTGCGTCTTGCTGGCTTTCGGCCTGTTGCTCGGCCGCTTTGTCTGGCTGCAGGTCATCCAGCACGATTTTTACCAGACACGGGCCGAAGACAACCGCATTGCACTGATCCCCATTGTCCCCAACCGCGGGGTCATCACTGACCGCAATGGGGTGGTCATGGCCCACAATTACTCAGCCTTTACGCTGGAAATCACCCCTTCCCAAGCCGGCGACCTGGAAGCCACCATCGATGCACTTGCCGAAGTAATCGACATCCAGTCAAAGGATCGCAAGCGCTTCAAGCGCCTGCTTGACGAGGCGAAGAATTTCGAATCGATCCCGATTCGCACGCGCCTGACCGATGGCGAAGTCGCCAAATTTGCTGCCCATCGCTATCGCTTCCCCGGCGTCGAGGTCAAGGCCCGGCTGTTCCGCCAATACCCGCTTGGCGCTATCGCCTCGCACGCCATCGGCTACATTGGCCGGATCACCGAGCGTGATCTGAAATGGATCGAAGAATCGGAAAGACAACCCAACTACAAGGGTACCGATCACGTTGGCAAAACTGGCCTGGAGCAACACTACGAATTCGAACTGCACGGCGAAACTGGATACGAGGAAGTCGAAATTGATGCCGGTGGCCGCGCCTTGCGCAGCCTGAAACGGATTCCGCCGGTGTCCGGCAACAACCTGGCCCTGACCCTGGATGCCAAGTTGCAGCAGATCACCGAGCAGGCTTTCGGCGACCGCAAGGGTTCCCTTGTTGCCATTGATCCGAAGACCGGCGGCATCCTCGCCCTTGTCTCGACACCGACCTACGACCCCAACCTGTTCGTCGACGGCATCACACCCGACAACTGGAAGGAACTCAACGAGCACCCGGACAAGCCGATGGTCAACCGGGCGATCAACGGCGCCTATCCGCCGGGTTCAACCTTCAAACCGTTCATGGCGCTAGCTGCCCTTGAATTGGGCAAACGCACGCCCAATCAGGCGATCAGCGATCCTGGCTACTTCACCTTCGGCAACCATACTTTCCGCGACGACAAAAAGGGTGGCCACGGCAGCGTGGACATGTACAAGTCCATCGTCCATTCCTGCGACACCTATTACTACATGCTGGCCAACGACATGGGGATCGACAATATCTCCAAGTTCATGGGCTCGCTGGGCCTCGGCCAGCGCACTGGTGTCGATCTCGGCAAGGATGATTCCGGCGAATCGAAGGGCGTCCTGCCGTCGCAGGAGTGGAAAAAACAGCGGTTCAAGAAGCCCGAGCAGCAAAAATGGTATGCCGGCGAGACGATCTCTATCGGCATCGGCCAGGGTTACAACGCCTACACACCGATTCAGCTGGCCCAGGCCACCGCCACCGTCGCCAACAACGGCGTGATGTTCCGGCCGCATCTGGTGCATTACCTGATCGATACGAAAACGGGCGAAAAGCGCCAGGTCGAACCGAAGCCGATTCGCGACCTGCAGTTGAAGCAAAGCAACGTCGATGTCATTCGCCGGGCCATGGTTGGCGTCAACAAGGAAGGTACCGGTGCCCGCGCTTTTGCCGGCGCCCCGTACGAGGCCGCCGGCAAGACCGGGACAGCGCAGGTCTTCTCGCTGAAGGGCGCCCAGTACAAGGAAGGCAGCACCAAGAAGGAGTTGCGCGACCACGCCCTGTTCATCGCCTATGCTCCGGCCGACAACCCGAAAATCGCCCTCGCCGTACTCGTCGAAAATGGCGGTTTTGGCGCCCAGTCAGCCGCCCCGATCGCCCGCATGGTCATCGACTACTATCTGCTCGGCAAGCTGCCGGGTGGTGCTGCACCGGAAGATCCTGCGGCCATTGAGGAAGAGCACGAAGAATGATCGACATCGTTGGCACCCTCCGCCGCAGCTGGCAGCAGCTGATCGCCCACATCGACTTTCCGCTCTTTTTCATTACGCTGGCGATCATGGGTGTCGGCTTGGCCACGGTCAATTCGGCCACCTGGGACAGCAACCACCGCATGCTTTCCCAGGCCGGAAACATGGGCATCGCCATGGTCGTCATGTGGTTCGTCTCGCGCCTGCCGCCGCAGAAACTCATGAACTTCGCCATTCCGCTCTATGTCATTGGCCTCATTCTGGTCATCTGCGTCTTTTTCTTCGGAATCAAGGTTAACGGCGCGAAGCGCTGGCTGTCGCTCGGTTTCACCCGTATCCAGCCGTCCGAAATCATGAAGATCGCGATGCCGCTGATGCTTGCCTGGTATTTCCAGAAGTACGAAGCCGTGCTCAAAATGAAGCATTACCTGATTGCCAGCGCGCTGCTGCTCATCCCCTTCGCCCTGATTGCCAAGCAGCCCGACCTCGGTACGGCGCTGCTGGTCGGCGCTGTCGGCTTTTATGTCATCTTCTTCGCCGGCTTGCCGTGGAAGGTGATCATCGGGCTGGTCGTCGCCGGCGCCTCGGCCGCCCCCTTCCTCTGGAACATGCTGCACGACTACCAGCAAAAGCGCATCCTGACGCTTATCGACCCCACCACCGACCCACTCGGCTCGGGCTACCACATTATCCAGTCGATCATCGCCATCGGCTCCGGGGGCGCCTTTGGCAAGGGCTACCTGAACGGCACGCAGACCCACCTCGAATTCATCCCGGAAAAGCATACCGACTTCATCTTCGCCGTCTATTCCGAAGAATGGGGCCTGCTCGGCAATGCCCTGCTCGTTTTCCTGTACACCCTGCTCATCGGCCGCGGCCTGATGATTGCCTCCGGCGCCCCGACGCTGTTCTCGCGCCTGCTCGCCGGCGCCATCACGCTCGGTTTCTTCACCTACGCCTTCATCAACATGGGCATGGTCAGCGGCATCCTGCCCGTCGTCGGCGTGCCGCTGCCCTTCATGAGCTACGGCGGCACGGCGCTGGTGACCCTATTCCTCGGTATTGGCATGCTGATGTCGATCCACACCCATCGGATGCTGGTCAAAAAATGACCCGACTGCTTGTCCCGCTGACCATCGCTTTGTTGCTTGCTGCCTGCGGCAGTGTGCCACCTGCCCCGCAACAGGGTTCCACGGTCGACCGGGAAAAACAACCAAATTTGAAATCGCCGACGCCGACCAGAAAGCCGACTGCCGTCCTCAAGCGCGGTGGCGGCTTCTACAAGGATGACGGCCCGGCCGACGACATTCCGGATGGTCTGGAAGACATTCCGGATGCCGAACCGAAGTGGGAACCGCTGCACAAGCCGGCAACCAAACCCTACGTCGTACTCGGCAAGGAATACATCCCGAACAACGCCCTCAAACCGTACAAGGCCCGCGGCATCGCCAGCTGGTACGGCAAGAAGTTCCACGGTCAGAAGACCTCGATCGGCGAACCTTACGACATGTTCGCCATGACCGCCGCCCACCCGACGCTGGCCCTGCCCTCCTACGTGCGCGTCACCAGCATGCAGAGCGGCAAATCGGTGATCGTCCGCATTACCGACCGCGGCCCCTTCCACGCCGACCGCGTCATCGACCTCTCCTACACCGCCGCCTACAAGCTCGGCCTGATCAACGGCGGCAGCGGCCAGGTCGAGGTCGAAGCGATCATTCCCGGCGAGCTGGCCGGCACTGCCTACGCCCAGGTCACGCCGCCGTCTCGGATAGCCAGCAGCAACGCCGAAAAGGACGAGATCGAGCTACTGGCCAAACGTATGGCGCTCGAGGAGCAGCCGGGGCCAGCAGCGGTTGTAGCAAGCACGAGCAGCGACGCCGGTGTAGCCAAGGGCATCTACCTGCAACTCGGCGCTTTTTCCAGCGCCGACAACGCCGAAAACCTCAAAAACCATCTGGTGCGCGAGCTCGACTGGTTGACCGAAAGCATGCGGGTCAATCCCGCCGGCGGCATTCACCGCGTTCACCTTGGCCCCTACGCCAGCCGCAGCGATGCCGACCGCGTGGCGGAAAAAATCAGCGCCGCGCTCGGCTACCGACCGACCATCGTCAGCCGCTAGGCATCAACCACGTTGTTGACCGTGGCGACCACCACGTTACCGCAGCCCTGATATTCGAGGCTGGAAAAACTCATCATCCTGGCCATGGCAATACCCCGGCCATTCGGGTCAAAAGCCCGCTCCGGATCGAAAGTCAGGAACTTGTTCCAGTCAAAACCATGGCCCTGATCGGTGATCGTAAACACCACGGACTCCGCTGTGCGCTCCAGCCGAATCGTCGCGAAACGCTCGCGAAACTGTGGCAAGGCAAGCCGTCGGGTAATTTCCGCCTCCCAGTCACCCTCCCATTTGAGCAGCGACTTTTCCTGATAACTGACGCCAAGGTTGCCGTGCTCGACGGCATTGACCATCAAGTCGGAAAGCCCGGGGGCAACCACGTCGGGCACCGGACACATGGCAGCGAGGACGGGGATCAGGCTGGTAACGTCGTCCATCGTGACGAAGCGATATTCAACCGTACGAATGAGCTTTTGCGCTTCTTCCAGACGGGCCGCCCGGTTGCGCAATTGGCTGCGCGCCCGGCGATCTTCCATCGCCACGCGAACGATGGAAATCAGCGCTTCCGGCTCGTACGGCTTGGTCAGGTAGTAGTAAGCGCCCGCTGCGAGACCTTCCCGCACCTGGTCCGGCGACGACGCCGCAGTCTGCATGATGACCGGAATATCGGCAAAGCGCGCCTCGCGCTTCATGCGCCGCAAGAATTCCATGCCGTCCAGCTCGGGCATCATCCGGTCGAGAATGACCAGCGAAAAATTGCTCTCCGGCGCGATCAGGCTGGCCCACGCCGCCAGCGGATCGCTGTGCATCTCGAGCGATATCTCCACCTGCTCAAGAAACTCTTCAATAATGAACAGGTTCAACTGTTCGTCATCGACGACGAGAACACGTTCCTTATCCATGCATCAGCCTTCCCGCATCAGCCTTCACTTTTCCCGGCCGCCACCGGCCAAACCCATCGCGCATTTGAATGCTGCTCACCGCAGGCAAACAGGTCATCCGCGAGGTGTGATCCTAGCATGAGCCATCCCTTTGACCAGGATCAATGGCAAAAGTGCGCGGCTGGCTATACTCGCGCGCTTGATATTCCGGATGTCCCAGATGACCTCCCTGCCCGATCTCGTCTGCCCGGCCGGTAGCCTGCCGGCCCTCAAGGCTGCCGTCGACAACGGCGCCGATGCCGTCTATCTCGGCTTCAAGAACGACACCAACGCCCGCAATTTCGCCGGCCTGAATTTCGACGCCAAGACCATGGCCGACGGCATTCGCTACGCCCACGCCAAGGGTCGCGAAATTCTGCTCGCCATCAACACCTTTCCTCAGGCCGGCCGCGTCGCCGACTGGCAAAAGGCCGTCGATGCCGCTGTCGATCAGGGCGTCGACGCCATCATTCTGGCCGACATAGGGCTGCTCGACTACGCCCGCAACCGTCACCCGCGCCAGCGTCTGCATCTGTCGGTGCAGGGCTCGGCGACGAGCTATGAAGCGATCAATTTCTGTCAGCGCGAATTCGGCATCCGGCGCGCCGTACTGCCGCGCGTCCTGACCCTGGCTCAGGTCGAGAACGTCATCAAGAACACCCCGGTCGAAATCGAAGTCTTCGGCTTCGGCAGCCTGTGCGTCATGAACGAGGGACGCTGCTGGCTTTCCTCATATGCCTGCGGCGAATCGCCGAACACCGTCGGCGCCTGCTCGCCGGCCAAGTACGTCAAATGGGACAAGAAGCCGGGCGCCATGGAAACCCGACTCAACGGCGTGCTCATCGACCGTTTCGGCGATGACGAGCCGGCCGGTTATCCGACGCTATGCAAGGGCCGCTTCGAAGTCCAGGGCGAAACCTATTACGCGCTGGAAGAGCCGACCAGCCTCAATGTGCTGGAAATCCTGCCCGACATCATCAAGATCGGCGTCCGCGCCATCAAGGTCGAAGGCCGCCAGCGCAGCCCGACCTATGTCGCCCAGGTCACTAGCACGCTACGCGCCGCGCTCGATTCGCTGCGCGACGGCAGCGAGCGCTTCCACGTCAAACCGGCTTGGCAGGCGGAGCTTTCCAAAGTTTCCGAAGGCAGCCAGGCAACGCTCGGCGCCTACAACCGGCCATGGCGCTGAAGGACAACGCAGCATGAAACTCTCGCTCGGACCCCTGCTCTATTTCTGGCCCAAGGCCGAGGTAATGGAGTTCTACGCCGAAATGGCCGAGAACCCGGCCCTCGACATCATCTACGTCGGCGAAGTCGTCTGCTCGCGCCGCCAGCAGCTGCGCACCACCGACTGGATCGGCCTGGCCCGTGACCTGACCGATGCCGGCAAGCAGGTCGTCGTTTCGGCCCAGGCCCTGCTCGAATCGGAAAGCGACCTCAAGGCGCTGCGCCGGCTGATCGACGAGTCAGGCTGCAAGCTCGAAGCCAACGATCTCGGCGCGGTCAACCTCGTGCACGGCCAGGATTTCGTCGCCGGCCCGCACCTCAATATTTACAACGAGACGACGCTCGCCACCTTTGCCCGTTTTGGCCTGAAACGCTGGGTGCCGCCGCTCGAAGGCACGCGGGCGATGATCGAAGCCTTGCATGCCAGCAAGCCGGCCGGCGTCGAAACCGAGGTCTTCGCCTTCGGCAAGATACCGCTGGCCTTCTCGGCCCGCTGCTTCACCGCTCGCCACTACGACCTGAACAAGGACGACTGCCAGTTCAAGTGCCTCGACCACGCCGAAGGGCTAACCCTCAAGACGCGCGAAGGCCAGGATTTTCTCTGCATCAACGGCATCCAGACCATGTCGGCGCAAAGCTACAACCTGCTGCACGAAATCCCGGAGATGCTGAAAATGGGCATCGACATCGTGCGCATCAGCCCGCAGAAGGATCACATCAACGCCATCATCACTGCTTTCGATACAGCGCGACGCGGCGAGCCGGTGAACGTCGATAGCCGGGACTGGAACAGCAGCGGTCTGGTCGATGGCTACTGGTTCGGCGATGCGGGTATAGTCCAGCATCACACGCAAGCGCTGGCACAACTCGGAGCATGAACATGAACGGCAGCTTCACCATCCCCAAATTCCGCCTGCCCAGCTTCGTCGCCAATCTTGGCCACAAGCTGCCGCAATGGCCGCATGCGCTGGTACTGGTCGCCGGCCTCAACGCCGCGCTCAAAATGAAACTGCTGCCGGAAAGCGAACTGGCCCTGCTCGAAGACAAGCTGTTTCGCGTCCGCGTCCTCGATACCGGCGGCGAGGCTTCATATACCTACGCCAACGGCCTGTTCCGCCCGGTCTTCAAGCCGCAGCGGGAACCCGATCTGGCTTTTGCCGCCAATCTGTCGGCCTACCTGCAATTGCTTTCCCGTCAGGAAGATCCGGATACGCTGTTCTTCAACCGCGAACTGGAAATTACCGGCGACACCGAGCTTGGCCTGATCGTCAAGAACATGCTCGACGCGGTTGAATGGCCGAAATTCTCGGCCAGACTGCCGGTTTTTCGCCACTAGACGAGGCAGCTCCGGCCGACCGCACTCCCACGGTCAACCGGAAATTTCGGTCAAAATCGAAAACCGCTAAACACCGCTGATCGGCACGATACTGAGCGTTTCGGCCAGTTCGATGGGGGTCTCGAGGCCCTGCATTTCACGAATGCTGCGCGGCCCGAGAAAGACGGCGACGCCGGCTTGCAAATCACCTTCCGCCGACATCAGATGCGAACGAATTGCCGGGTACTCATGCCCCACGGCTTCAAGCACTTCGCCCACGGTGTCGCCACTGGCCATGATTTCATGCTGGCCACCGGCAAAACTGCGTAGCGCCTGCGGAATATGAACGGATACGACGGGAGAATCGAACATGATGGGCTTCCTCGCGGTCTGTGTTTGTAAGACAGGCCGGAACAAGCATGGTTCGCCCAATAAAAACGGGAGGCCGCAGCCTCCCGTCGGGTTCTTCAGGCGATACCGCCCTCAGCTTTTCTTCTGCGTATCAAGACGGAACTTGACGTAGGAACCCGGCGCATCTTCGATGACCTTGAGGGTACCGTCTTCCGGCTTGCGTGCCTTGACCTTGGCATCGCCACCCGGCAGGCTGGTCACCCACTGGTTCCAGTGCGTCCACCACGAACCGGCATTCTGCGTGGCACCGGCCAGGAAGTCTTCCGGGCTTTCCGGCAGATCACCATCGGTCGCGTCATTGGTCCAGAAACCGTACTTGTTGGCAACCGGCGGATTGACGATACCGGCAATGTGGCCCGAGCCACCGAGGACGAACTTGGTGTTGCCGGACGGCAGACGGGCACCCATGTAGGTGCTCTTCCACGGTGCGATGTGGTCTTCGATGGTCGAGATGAAATAGCACGGTGTCTTGACCTTACTGATGTCGATCTTGACGCCGCCGAGCGTGATGCCGCCCGCTTCCCTGAGCAGGTTGGCGAGGTACATGTTGCGCAGGTAGAAGCTGTGCATCGCGGCCGGCATGCGGGTCGAATCGGAGTTCCAGTAGAGCAGGTCGAACGGGAACGGATCCTTGCCCATCAGGTAGTTGTTGACCACGAAGGACCAGATCAGGTCGTTGGCGCGCAGCATGTTGAAGGTGCCGGCCATTTCGGAGCCTTCGAGGAAGCCCTTTTCGGCCATGCGTTTTTCGAGACCTTCAACCGCACCTTCGTCAAGGAAGATGCCCAGTTCGCCCGGCTCGGAGAAATCGAGCATGGTCGTGAAGAAGGTGGCCGAGTTGGCGCGCTTGTCCTTCTTGGACGCCATGTAGGCCAGCGTGGTCATGGTCAGCGTGCCGCCCAGGCAGTAGCCAGCCAGATTGACGCTGTTTTCGCCGGTATGGGCACAAACCTGGTTGATGGCTTCGAGCGAGCCTTCGAGCAGGTAGTTTTCGAAGGACTTGGCGGCCAGCTTCTCGTCGGGGTTGATCCACGACATGATGAAGGTGGTGTGGCCCTGGTCGGTCGCCCACTTGACCAGCGAGTTCTTCTCGCGCAGGTCAAGGATGTAGTACTTGTTGATCCACGGCGGAACAATCAGGAAAGGCTTCTTGTTCTGTTCCGGGGTGCTCGGGTTGTACTGGATGAGCTGGAACAGTTCGTTCTGGAAGACCACCTTGCCCGGCGTCGTGGCAACGTTCTTGCCCATTTCGAAGGCCGAGGTGTCGGTCATCCGGATGCGCAGCTGGCCATCACCGGATTCGACGTCATGCAGCAGGTTGTTAAGGCCCTTGATCAGGTTCTGGCCGTTGCTCTTGACGGTTTCGCGGAAAACTTCCGGATTGGTCATGGCGAAGTTGGACGGCGACAGCGCGTCGATGTATTGACGGGTGAAGAAGTTGACCTTCTGCTGGGTCGCTTCGTCCAGACCTTCGGTGCCGGCAACGGTATCGTGCAGGTGACGGGCAGTGATCAGATAGGACTGCTTGACGAAGTCGAACATGAAATGTTCTTCCCACTCTTCGTCCTTGAAGCGATTGTCACCCTTCTTGGGTGCGGCCACCGGGTGGCTGCCCGGCATGCCCATCATCTTCATGCTGGTGTTTTGCCACAGCGAGAAGTAGTCCCACATCATGTTCATCTGGGTCTGGGCCATCTTGTACGGATTGGCCAGCAGACGTGACGACATGTCCATGAAGGCCTTGGCCACGCCAAGTTCGTCGGTCGGTGCATTGACGCCGTCCTTGGCCTTCTTTTCCATGAACTGGGTGATCAGGCGCGAGGCGCGCTGGGCGACTTCGGCGTAGGTCTTGGCCATTTCGGCCGGGTTCGGCAGGTTCATACCCTGGTTTTCGGTTTGCTGCGACATCTTGAAACTCCCTCTGTCAGTGCGTAGCGGCTTTAGACTGCAACCGCGAATAGCGAATCACCCCGTCGGCGCAAATGCTGCGTAACAGCCGACCAGCTTGCTCAAGGTAGTTCAGATGGGCAATTGCCTCGCCCATCGCGAACATGGTTTGGTGTGTATCAAGCGCCCGATTGAACAACACATCGAGCAGCTCGGCTGCGCTCTTCGGCGCTAGTTCACAGCTGTCTTCCAAAGCTTGCAATCGTTCTTCATGATGCGAATGCAGTGCCTGAACCCGCGCCCGAATCCCTGTGAAGGGCAAGCCGTGCGAAGGCAAAACCAGTGTTTCATCCGGAACTTCATCAGCCATTTCGTCCAATGACTCGAGGAACCAGCGTAACGCATCAGCCTTCGGGGTTGCAGCAAAAACGCTGATATTGGTCGAAATTCTTGGCAAAAGCATGTCGCCCGAAATTAACACGCCGAGTTCGACGCAGTAAAGCGCCATATGTTCCGGAGCGTGGCCATGACCTATCAAAATTTGCCATTTTTTCCCGTCGACCGTAGCAATGTCACCGATCTTCAGACGATCATAGTATTCAGGCAACGCCGGGACAGCCTTGCGATAACCGGAGCCGCGTTTTTCAAACTTGGCCAGTTGCTCGGCACCCAGGCCATGCTGGCGGAACTGTTCGACCATGAAACGCGCGCCATGCCCGGCCACCTCGTGCCAGACAACATGCGCCGTCAGGAACTCGCCGGTCGTCATCGACAAGGGCGCCCCGGTCTTTTCCATGAGCCACGTCGCCAGCCCGAGATGATCCGGATGAAAATGGGTGACGATCAGGCGCGTCACCGGGCCGTCGAGTTTTTCCAGTATCTGCGACCACATGGCGCGTACCGCATCGTCGGGAAAGCCGGTATCGACGATCACCCAGCCAGCGCCGTCACGGAGCAGCCAGAGATTGATGTGATCAAGCTGGAAGGGCAGCGGCATGCGCAGCCAGAAAACACCGGGCGCCACTTCGGTCAGTTCGCCGGCGGCCGGCGGGTGTGCGTGAGGAAAATGCAGGGACATGGGAAACCTTGATAGCAAGGCAAACAACTTACCATACGGTAGCGGATTGAAAAAACCCTTCGCATCTGTTTAACTTGGCCGCACCTTGAGGAGACCAATTTGAGCCAAACGGCCACCACCTTCGCCATTTCCGACCTGGCTCGGGAATTCGGCATCACGCCCCGCACCATCCGTTTCTGGGAAGACCAAGGCATCCTGTCGCCCGAACGCGAAGGCAGCAAGCGTGTCTTCACCCGCCGCGACCGGGCGCGCCTGAAAATGGCCTTGCGCGGCAAGCGCCTCGGGCTGTCGCTGGCCGAAATCAAGGACCTGATCGGCATGTACGCCTCGACCGAGGACGAAACGCCACAATTGCTCGAATGCCTGCGCGTCATGGAAAAGCGCCGCGCCGCACTGGAACAGCAGCGCGAGGACATTGAGGCAATGCTGGCCGAAATCTCGGAATTTGAACGCCAGTGCGAACAGGAAGTGGCTCGCCGCAATACTTTGTAAAAAATATTTGATCTCTAGTTGACGTTAACGTCAACGTAAATACAATCACCACCTATGAGCAAAATCGTCGATCCCCACTTTGCCGAGCGCGTCAGCGCCAGTTTTGCCCGTCAGAACGCCATGGAACTGATCCAGGCGACGATGCCGGTCATTGAATACGGCCGGACGGAAATCCATCTGCCGCACTGGACGGGCGTCGAGCAGCAGCACGGTTTCGTCCATGGCGGCGTGGTCGGGATGATTGCCGATTCGGCCGCCGGCTATGCGGCGATGACCGTCGTGCCGGAAACAGCTTCGGTACTCACCGTCGAATTCAAGATGAATCTGGTCGCCCCTGCCGACGGCGAGAAACTCATCGCCCGCGGCAAGGTGGTGCGCCCGGGCAAAACACTGATCATCACCCAGGCCGAAGTCTTCGCCGTGAAAGACGGCCGGGAAACGCTTTGTGCGCTGATGCAGCAGACCATCATGGTCATGCACGGCAAGACCGAAAAGTAATTCAAAAATAACCAGGAACGGAGACAAAACCATGAACATACCCAGCCTCGACTTCGGCCTCGGCGAAGACATCAACCTGCTGCGCGATGCGGTGAAGGCTTTTGCCGACGCCGAAATCGCGCCACGCGCCGCCGAAGTCGACCGCATCAATCATTTCCCGGCCGACCTCTGGAAGAAATTCGGCGACATGGGCCTGCTCGGCATGACCGCCAGCGAGGAATATGGCGGCACCAACATGGGCTATCTCGCCCACATCGTCGCGCTCGAAGAAATCTCGCGCGCCTCGGCCTCCATTGGGCTGTCCTACGGCGCCCACTCGAATCTGTGCGTCAACCAGATCCGCCGCAACGGCACCGAAGCCCAGCGCCAGAAATATCTGCCCAAGCTCATTTCCGGCGACCATGTCGGCGCCCTGGCGATGTCCGAGCCGAATGCCGGTTCCGACGTCGTCTCGATGAAGCTCAAGGCCGAGAAAAAGGGTGACCGTTACGTCCTCAACGGATCCAAAATGTGGATCACCAACGGCGGCGATGCCGACACCCTGGTGGTCTACGCCAAGACCGACCCGAACGCCGGAGCCAAGGGCATGACTGCCTTCATCGTCGAAAAGGGCACGAAAGGCTTCAGCCACGGCACCCACCTCGACAAGTTGGGCATGCGCGGCTCGAACACGTTCCCGCTCTTTTTCGACAACTGCGAAGTGCCGGAAGAAAACGTCCTCGGCGGCGTCGGCCAGGGCACAAAAGTGCTGATGTCCGGCCTCGACTACGAACGCGCCGTGCTGTGCGGTGGCCCGCTCGGCATCATGGCGGCCTGCATGGATGTGGTCGTGCCCTTCCTCCACGAACGCAAGCAGTTCGGCCAGGCGATCGGCGAATTCCAGCTCATGCAGGGCAAGGTCGCCGACATGTATTCGACCTGGATGGCCAACCGCGCCTACGTCTATGCGGTCGGCCGTGCCTGCGATGCCACCGACCACGCCCGGACACTGCGCAAGGACGCCGCCGGTGCCATTCTATATTCCGCCGAAAAGGCGACCTGGATGGCCGGCGAGGCGATCCAGACGCTGGGCGGTGTCGGCTACACCAACGAGTATCCGGTCGGCCGTTTGTGGCGCGATGCCAAGCTCTACGAGATCGGGGCAGGCACCTCGGAAATCCGTAGAATGCTGATTGGTCGCGAACTTTTCGCCGAAACCGCATAAACAGCTCCCGCCGGTGCTTCCGAGCAGGGAGCACCGCAACCAGGAGCTCACAGCATGACCCTTACCCTACGTACCCTCACCGCCAACGATACCGAAGCACTGGAGCAGGTTCGCCAGTACTTCCGGAATTACGCGGCCTGGCTCGGCGTCGATCTGTCGTACCAGAACTTCGACCAGGAAATGGCCTCCCTGCCCGGCACCTATGTTGCGCCGCAGGGCCGGCTGTTCTTTGCCGAGGTTGACGGCCGTCCAGCCGGCTGCGTCGGCGTTCGCCCGCTGCCCGACAGCGAAGGCGTCTGCGAAATGAAGCGCCTTTACGTCGCGCCGGAAGAGCGCGGCCACGGCGTCGGCGCGGCTCTGGCCCTGGCCGCCATCAAGGCGGCCAAGGAAATCGGCTATCGCAAGCTGATGATCGACACTTTGCCCAACATGCGCATGGCCGTGAAGCTCTACCGCGAACTGGGTTTTACCGAAGCGCCGAATTACTACCAGACGCCGATCGAAGGCACGATGTTCCTCGCCCTCGACCTCGACAACTGGTCGGAAGAAGAAATCCGCAGCGAGAACCTGTCGCACCTGTTCGACTTCAATCGCGCCTGGGCTGGCCAGATGCAGGCCGTCGACCCCAACTATTTCGACAAGCTGTCGCAGTTGCAGACCCCGGAATTCCTGTGGATCGGCTGCTCCGATTCACGCGTTCCGGCCAACCAGATCGTCGGCCTGCTGCCGGGCGAGGTGTTCGTCCATCGCAACGTCGCCAACGTCGTCGTCCATACCGACCTCAACTGCCTGTCGGTCATTCAATACGCCGTCGATGTGCTCAAAGTGAAGCACATCATGGTCGTCGGCCACTATGGCTGCGGCGGCGTCGGTGCGGCTCTGCGCCGCGACCGGGTCGGCGTTGTCGACCTCTGGCTGCGCCACGTCCATGACGTCCATAACAAGCACATGGACAACGTGAACAGCTTGCCGGAAGAGCTTCGCCACGACCGGCTGTGCGAACTGAATGTGCTGGAACAAGTGGTCAATGTCTGCCACAACCCGGTCGTCCAGGATGCCTGGAGCCGGGGCCAGCAACTGACCGTCCATGGCTGGATCTACGGCCTCAAGGACGGCCTGATCCACGACCTCGGCATCACCGTCGACCACCCGCAGGATTTGCCTTTCCGTTACGACGCCGCACTGAAAGCGTTGGACGCCTGATTACAACACGCACGCAGGAGAAAACAGCATGAATGACCCGATCGTTATCGTTTCCGCCGCCCGCACCGCCATGGGCTCGTTTCAGGGCGGCTTCAGTGCCCTGACCGCCGCCAACCTCGGTGCCGTGGCCATCAAGGCCGCCGTCGAGCGCGCCGGCATCGACGCCAAGCTGATCGAAGAAGTGCTGATGGGTTGTGTGCTGCAAGCCGGCCAGGGCCAGGCCCCGGCCCGCCAGGCGGCATTGCAGGCCGGCCTGCCGCTCTCGGCCGGTTGCGCCACCATCCACAAGGTTTGCGGCTCGGCCATGAAAGCCACCATGCTCGGCCACGACGGCATCCTCGCCGGCTCCTATGACGTGGCCGTGGTCGGCGGCATGGAATCGATGACCAATGCCCCCTACCTGCTCTCCAAGGCGCGCGGCGGCTATCGCCTCGGCCACGGCCAGATGTTCGACCACATGTTCATGGACGGTCTCGAAGATTCCTACAGCAAGGAAACCCGTGGCCGCCTGATGGGGACGTTTGCCGAAGAGTGTGCGACCACTTACGGCTTCACGCGTGAAGCGCAAGACGAATTCGCCATCCGTTCGACGACCCGCGCCATCGAAGCCAGCAACAACGGTTCCTTCGCCTGGGAAATCGCCCCGACCACCGTCGCCGGCCGCAAGGGCGATGTCGTCATCGACAAGGATGAAGGCCCGTTTGCGGTCAACGTTGAAAAAGTCCCGACTTTGAAGCCGGCATTCAAAAAGGACGGCACGGTGACCCCGGCCAACTCCTCGTCGATTTCCGACGGCGCCGCCGCCATGGTCCTCATGCGCGCTTCGCAAGCCGCCAGCCTCGGCCTGTCGCCGATTGCCCGCATCGTTGCGCACACGACGCACGCCGACACACCTGCCCTCTTCCCGTCGGCCCCGGTCGGCGCCATGCAGAAATTGTTCGCCAAAACCGGGTGGACCGCAGAATCGGTCGATCTGTTCGAAATCAACGAAGCCTTTGCCGTCGTCACCATGGCTGCGCTGCACGACCTCAAGCTCGACCCGGCCAAGGTCAATGTCCACGGCGGCGCCTGTGCGCTGGGTCACCCGATTGGCGCTTCCGGCGCCCGCATCGTCGTCACCCTGCTCGGCGCGCTCAAGAAGTACGGCAAGAAACGTGGTGTTGCCTCCCTGTGCATCGGCGGCGGCGAAGCGACCGCTCTCGCCGTTGAAATGTTCTGAGCGGAGACGGACCGATGATTCTCACGCAAGAGCAGGAAATGATCCGCGATACCATGCGCGCCTTCGCGCAGGAACGCCTCGCCCCCTTCGCCGCCGACTGGGACAGGAACCACACCTTCCCGGCCGAGGCGCTCAAGGAACTCGGCGAACTCGGCGCGCTCGGCATGGTTGTCCCCGAGGAATGGGATGGCGCCGGCATGGATTACATGTCGCTGGTCCTGACCCTCGAAGAAATCGCCGCCGGTGACGGCGCCACGTCGACCATCGTCTCCGTGCAGAACTCGCTGGCCTGCGGCATCACGATGAAGTACGGCACCGACGCGCAGAAGGAAGAATGGCTCAAGCCGCTGGCCCGTGGCGAGAAGCTCGGCTGCTTCTGCCTTACCGAGCCGCACACCGGCTCAGATGCCGCGGCGATCACCACGCGGGCTGACCGCGATGGTGATTTCTTTGTGCTCAATGGCGTCAAGCAGTTCATCACCACCGGCAAGCATGCCCAGATGGCCATCGTCTTCGCGGTGACCGACAAAGCGGCTGGCAAGAAGGGGATTTCCTGTTTCCTGATCCCGACCGCGACGCCCGGCTTCATCGTCGGCCGTACTGAAGACAAGATGGGCCAGCACGCCTCCGACACCGTGCAGATCATTCTTGAAAACTGCCGCGTGCCGGCCTCGGCGCTGCTCGGCAAGGAAGGCGAAGGCTACAAGATTGCCCTCTCCAACCTCGAAGCCGGCCGCATCGGCATCGCCGCCCAGAGCATCGGCATGGCGCGGGCTGCGTTTGAAGCAGCGGTGCGTTACGCCAAGGAACGCGTCACCTTCGGCATGGCTATCATCGACCACCAGGCCGTCAATTTCCGCCTGGCCGACATGAACACACTACTCGACGCCGCCCGCCTCATGGTCTGGCGCGCCGCCCAGCTCAAGGACGCCGGCAAACCCTGCCTGAAGGAAGCCTCGATGGCCAAGATGTTCGCCTCCGAAGCCGCCGAGAAAATTGCTTCCGACGCCATCCAGATCCACGGCGGAGTCGGCTACACGAGCGACTTCCCGGTCGAGAGAATCTACCGCGACGTGCGTATCTGCCAGATTTACGAAGGGGCGAACGACATCCAGCGGCTGGTGATCGGACGCAGCATCGCCAACGAGTAGTCAAACCCCATTGCCACGGTCAACCCGAAAAAAAGCCCAAAAATGAAATCGACCGTGGCACCAACAGGAGACAAAAGATGACCGACGCCAAGCCCCCAATCGATTTCTGGTTCGATTTTTCCAGCCCCTACGGCTACCTGCTCAGCGAGAAGATCGACGCCCTGGCCGCCCAATACGGCCGCAAGGTGAAATGGCATCCGATCCTGCTCGGTATCATTTTCCAGGCCACCGGTTCACGACCGCCGGCCGATGGTGTCAGCGCCAAGGGCAAGTACATGCTGGCCGATTTCCATCGTTCGGCACGACACATGGGCATTCCCTACAACCCGCCCAGCCGCTTCCCGTTGCCGACGCAGAACGCCGCCCGCGCCTACTACTGGCTGCATGGCCAGGATTGTGCACAGGCCCGAGCTTTCGCCCATGCGGTCTATCGCGCCTTCTTTGTGGACGACCTCGACATCTCCTCGCCAGACACGGTGCTCGACATCGCCGCGGGGCTCGGCATCGACCGCGAACAACTGGCCGCAGCCATCCAGACACCCGAGATCAAGGCCCGTCTCAAGGACGAAGTCGATAACGCCCTGAAAATCGGCGTCTTCGGCTCGCCGCACGTGATCATCGACGGCGAAGCCTTCTTCGGCGCCGACCGCCTGCCGCAGATCGAACACTGGCTGAAGACCGGCGGTTTTTGAGAACACGATGAAAAGAATCTGCGTCTTCTGCGGTTCCAACGCTGGCAGCAATCCGATCTATCGCGCCGAGGCTGAAAAGCTCGGTCGCCTGCTCGCCGCGCGCAACATCGAACTGGTCTACGGCGCCGGCAATATCGGCCTGATGGGCGCCGTTGCCGATGCCTGCCTGGAAGCCGGCGGCACGGTCATCGGCGTCATCCCGGAGGCGCTGATGGGCAAAGAGGTCGCCGGTCGCGCCGTCGATCACCGGACGCTGACGCGCATCGAGGTCGTCGATTCGATGCACACCCGCAAGGCGCGCATGGCCGAACTGTCCGACGGTTTCATTGCCCTGCCCGGCGGCTTCGGCACCTTCGAGGAATTCTGCGAAATCCTGACCTGGGGCCAGCTCGGCTTTCATGCCAAGCCGATGGGACTGCTCAACGTAAACGGTTTCTACGACCCGCTGCTCGCCATGTTCGACAAGGCCGTAGCCGAAGGCTTCCTGCGCGCCCAGAACCGGGCCATGGCGCTGGCCGACACCGACATCGAAAAACTGCTGGCCACCATGACTGCCTACCGGCCGGAACCGGTCAGCAAGTGGCTCAAAGAGGAAAAGCAGTTGTAGCACTTACCAAATCGCAATTCAGGCAACGCACACATAAAAGAAGCGAGGAGACATGACCATCCTGAAATCCCAACTCAACCCGCGCTCGGCCGATTTCCAGGCCAACGCGGCGGCCATGACGACGGTCGTCGCCGACCTGCATGAAAAGGTCGAAAAGATCGCCCTCGGCGGCCCGGAAGCGGCGCGCCAGAAACATCTGGCTCGTGGCAAGCTGCTACCGCGCGAGCGGGTCAATGGCCTGCTCGATCCCGGCACACCCTTCCTTGAGATCGGCCAGTTCGCGGCCTACGGCATGTACGGCGGTGACGTGCCGGCGGCTTCGGTGATCGCCGGCATCGGCCGCGTCAATGGCGTCGAATGCATGGTCGTCGCCAACGACGCGACCGTGAAGGGCGGCACCTACTACCCTTTGACGGTCAAAAAGCACCTGCGCGCCCAGGAAATCGCCCTCGAAAACCGGCTGCCCTGCGTCTATCTGGTCGATTCCGGCGGCGCCTTCCTGCCCATGCAGGACGAGGTTTTCCCGGACAAGGAACATTTCGGCCGCATCTTCTTCAATCAGGCCAACCTGTCTGCCGCCGGCATCCCGCAGATCGCCGCCGTCATGGGCTCATGCACGGCCGGCGGCGCCTACGTGCCGGCGATGTGCGACGAGTCGATCATCGTCAAGAATCAGGGCACGATCTTTTTGGGCGGTCCGCCGCTGGTCAAGGCCGCCACCGGTGAGGTCGTCTCGGCCGAAGACCTCGGCGGCGCCGACGTCCATACGCGCATCTCCGGGGTCGTCGATCATCTGGCCGAGAACGATGCCCACGCCTTGGCCATCGCCCGCCGCATAGTCAAGGATCTGAACTGGAAGAAGGCCCCGCCGGTTACGCTGACGGTACCCACCGAACCAGCCTATGCCGCCAAAGAACTGTACGGCGTCATCCCGACCGACTCGAAAAAGCCCTTCGACGTGCGCGAAATTATCGCCCGCATCGTCGACGGCTCCAATTTCGACGAATTCAAGGCGCGCTACGGCACGACGCTGGTCTGCGGCTTCGCGCGGATATACGGCTACCCGGTCGGCATCGTCGCCAATAACGGCATTCTGTTCAGCGAATCGGCGTTGAAGGGCGCGCACTTCATCGAACTCTGCGCCCAGCGCGGCATTCCGCTCGTTTTCCTGCAGAACATCACCGGCTTCATGGTCGGCCGCAAGTACGAAAACGGCGGCATTGCCCGCGACGGCGCCAAGATGGTGACGGCAGTCGCCACCGCGAAAGTTCCAAAATTCACCGTTGTCATCGGCGGCTCGTTCGGCGCCGGCAACTACGGCATGTGCGGCCGCGCCTATTCGCCGCGCTTCCTGTGGATGTGGCCGAATGCCCGCATTTCGGTGATGGGCGGCGAACAGGCGGCCGGCGTATTGGCCACCGTCAAGCGCGACGGCATCGAAGCGGCTGGCAAGACCTGGAGCGCCGAGGAAGAGGCGGCATTCAAGGACCCGATCCGCGAACAGTACGAGACGCAGGGGCATCCGTACTACGCCTCGGCGCGGCTGTGGGACGACGGCATCATCGATCCGGCTGATACGCGGCGAGTTCTTGGCCTCGGCCTGTCGGCATCGATGAATGCGCCGGCCGAAGAGACGAAGTTCGGCATCTTCCGGATGTAAGGCGATGTACCTGCCCAAGCATTTTGCGGAAACCGACGTCGGCGTCATGCACGAGCTGATGCGGGCGCATCCGCTCGCCACGCTGGTCACGCAAGGTCCGAATGGCCTCGACGCCAACCACATTCCGCTGCATCTGGATGCGGCTGCCGGCCCGAACGGCACCCTGCGCGGCCATGTTGCGCGGGCCAATCCGCTGGCGGCGGATGCTACGGTCAACCGGAAAATTCTCGTGATTTTCAAAGGTCCGGACAGCTATATCAGCCCGTCCGGCTACGCGACCAAGGCCGAACACGGCAAGGTCGTGCCGACCTGGAATTACGCGGCGGTGCATGCCTATGGTGAGTTGCGGCTGATTGACGATGCCGAGTGGCTTCTTGCCCAGTTGCATGCCCTGACCGCTGAGCACGAAGCCGGGCTGCCGCGTCCGTGGGCGGTTAATGATGCGCCGGCGGATTACATCGGGAAGATGCTTGGGGCTGTGGTCGGGATCGAGATTTCCATCGACCGCCTGGTCGGGAAATGGAAGGTTAGCCAGAATCAACCGGCGGTTAATCAGGCGAGTTTGATTGCGGCGCTGAATGGGCAGCCGATGGCTGGGTTGATTCGGGAGAGGGGGCTCAAATGATTGTTTCCTCGAATTGGCCTGAGGCTCCTTTGAATGAGCTTGGGATTCCGCCTTGCTGGCGGGCGTACTTTTTCTTGCTTCGCCAAGAAAAAGTAGCCAAAAAGAAGGCGACCCCGGGGGCGGCGCCCTTCGGGTTCCTTGCGCTACTCGGCAGGCCGGGCGGCTTGCTAAACTCGCCTGCGGCTCAGACAACGCAAGCCGACAGCCCCTGGCCCGCCTGCGTTGCTCAGCGCCTTCCACGGGGGCCCCAAAAGCGTCCGCGCTCGACCGATGTAACGCAAAGAATCGACTTCCACGGTCAACCGGAAAAAGCGGCCAAAAATGAAATCGGCCATTCAGGCACCCAAGCTCAAACCCGGATCGTTTCACCGGGCCCCTTGAGAGGTGCCGAGCAACGCAGGAAGGCCGGGGGCAGTCGGCGAGGACTGTTTGAGGGGCAAAGCCCCGAGTTCCGCAGCCGCCCGGCCTGCCGAGTAGCGCAGGGAACCGGCAACGCCGGCACCGACCCAGGGGTGGCCTTTTCTTTGGCTACTTTCTTTTGGCCACACAAAAGAAAGTACGCCCGCCAGCAAGGCGGAAACCCAAGCCAATTCAGCAAAACCAAATAACAAAACCGAGACAAACAAAATGCCCTTCCAAGCCCTGGAAATACAACTCACCGGCCCGGTCGCCACTATCTGGATGAACCGCCCCGACCTCCATAACGCCTTCGACGAAACCCTCATCGCCGAACTCACCGCCGCCTGCATCGCCACCGAGGCCGATAACGACATCCGCGTCGTCGTCCTGGCCGGCCGAGGCAAAAGCTTCTCCGCCGGCGCCGACCTCAACTGGATGAAACGTGCCGCCAACAATGGCCTCGACGACAACCTCAACGACGCCCGCGCCCTGGCCCGCATGCTGCGTGTGCTGGCCGAGATGAAGAAACCGACCATCGCCCGAATCCAGGGTGCCGCACTCGGTGGCGGCATGGGGCTGGCTGCCGCCTGCGACATCGCCGTCGCCTCGACCAAGGCCGTTTTCGCCACCTCCGAAGTCAAGTTCGGCATCCTCCCGTCGGCCATTTCGCCCTACGTCCTGCGCGCCATCGGCGCCCGTCAGGCTTATCGCTACTTCCAGTCGGCCGAACGTATAACCGCCGACCGCGCCCGCGAAATCGGCCTCGTTCATGAAGCCGTCGGGCCGGAACAACTGGATGCCAAAGTGCAGGAAATCGTCGACTCGCTGCTGCAAGGCGGCCCGCTTGCCCAGGCCGCCGCCAAGGATCTGATCCGTGCCGTCAGCGGCCGGCCGATCAACGACACGCTGGTCGATGACACCGCCCACCGCATCGCCCACCTGCGCGCCACGCCGGAAGCCCGCGAAGGCATCGCCGCCTTCCTCGACAAACGTTCACCTGCATGGATTGGGGAATAAGCATGTTCAGCAGAATTCTGATTGCCAACAGAGGCGACCAGCCGCGTAGCGGCGCAGCGACGAAGTCAAACTGCCTGCGTGCGCAGCGCGCTCAGGCTATTTCTCCGCGGGAGACCCAGCATGTTTAACAAAATCCTCATCGCCAACCGCGGGGAAATAGCCTGCCGAGTGATTAAAACCGCCCGCCGCATGGGTATCCGCACCGTCGCCGTCTATTCCGAAGCCGATGCCAACGCCCGCCATGTCCGCCTCGCCGACGAGGCTGTCCTGCTCGGCCCGGCCGCCGCCCGCGAGTCATACCTCGTCGCCGACAGGATCGTCGATGCCTGCAAGCGCACCGGCGCCCAGGCCGTCCATCCCGGCTACGGTTTCCTCTCCGAAAATGCCGATTTCGCCGATGCGCTGGCCGCCAACGGCATCGCCTTTATCGGCCCGCCGGCCTCGGCCATTCGCGCCATGGGTTCGAAATCCGAAGCCAAGAAACTGATGGGCAAGGCCGCCGTACCGCTCACCCCGGGCTACCACGGCGACGACCAGACGCCCGCCCTGCTCCACCAGGAAGCCGACGCCATCGGCTATCCGGTGCTGATCAAGGCCGCGGCAGGCGGTGGCGGCAAGGGCATGCGCCTGGTCGAACGCACCGAGGATTTCCCCGACGCCCTCGCCTCGTGCAAGCGCGAAGCCGCCTCCAGCTTCGGCAACGAGCACGTGCTGATCGAGAAATACATCACCAAGCCGCGCCACATCGAAATTCAGGTCTTCGCCGACAGCCAGGGCGATTGTGTCTATCTCTTCGAACGCGACTGCTCCGTGCAGCGCCGCCACCAGAAGGTGCTCGAAGAAGCCCCCGCCCCCGGCATGACCGATGCGCGCCGCCATGAAATGGGCAAGGCCGCCGTCGCGGCCGCCAAGGCTGTCGGCTATGTCGGCGCCGGCACCGTCGAATTTATCGCCAATCAGGACGGCAGCTTCTATTTCATGGAAATGAACACCCGCCTGCAAGTCGAGCATCCGGTCACCGAAATGATCACCGGACAGGACCTCGTCGAATGGCAATTGCGCGTCGCCGCCGGCCAGCCGCTGCCGCTTGCACAGGAACAGTTGCAGATTCGCGGCCACGCCCTCGAAGCGCGCATCTACGCCGAGGATGCCACCAAGGGTTTCCTGCCGTCGACCGGCAAGCTGGTTCGTCTGTCACCACCGGCCGAAAGCCTCAACGTCCGTGTCGATACCGGCGTCGAGGAAGGCGACGAGATCACGCCTTTCTACGACCCGATGATCGCCAAACTGATCGTCTGGGACGAACATCGCGACGCCGCCCTGGCCCGCATGCGCAAGGCGCTGGCCGACTATCAGGTGGCGGGTGTCACCACCAACATCGATTTCCTCTCCCGCCTCGTTGCCTGCCCGGCCTTTGCCGGTGCCGACCTCGATACCGGCCTGATCGAACGCCAGAAGGAATTCCTTTTCCCCGCCGCCCAGGCCGTTCCGCGCGACGCGCTGCTCGTCGCCACGGTCGGCGAGCTGCTCTGGGAGCAGCACGAAGCCAAACAGGCCGCCAAAACCAGCGGCGACCCGTGCTCGCCGTGGCACGCCCGCGATGGCTGGCGCATGAACCTGTCGGCCGCCCGGATGATCGGCTTCCGCGATGGCGACAGCCTGATCGAAGCGATGGTTCGCTACCAGGGCGACAAATGGCAGATCACGATCAACGGCCAGACCACGCTGGCCCGTGGCAAGAAGCTCGACGGCGACCGCTTCGCCGTCGAACTCGACGACCGCCGGCTGATGCCGAGCGTTGTCGCGGTCGATGAAAAACGCAGCATCTTCCTCAACGGATGCACGTACTCACTTCTCCGTGATGACCCGCTGCATCTCGTCGAAGCCGGCGGCGCCCAAGGTGGCGGCCTGACCGCGCCGATGCCCGGCAAGGTCGTCGCCCTGCTCGCCCAGCCCGGCCAGAAGGTGGAAAAAGGCGCCCCGCTGCTCATCCTCGAAGCGATGAAAATGGAACACACCATCACCGCCCCCGCCGCCGGCATCGTCAAGACTTTCTGCTACGCCGCCGGCGAACAGGTCAGCGATGGGGCTGAACTGGTCGAATTCGAAGGCGTGTCATGAACCCGGTGCAGTTAACCATGTCCCTGGTGAGATGATGTCGCTAACTGTCGCTGTCGTCGGAGCCGCTCGTGGAAGACCTGAATTCTCTGCAATCCCTTGGCCTGACCCTGCCGACGCCGGCCTACCTGATCGGCGCCATCATCTTCGGGCTGCTCGGATTGGCCGGCTACCGCTACGGAAAGCAGCGCGCCCGCCCGTACGTGAAATGGCTGGGTGTCGCACTGATGCTTTACCCCTACGCCATTTCCGAAACCTGGCAACTCTACGTCGTCGGTCTGGCCCTGTGCGCTGTCACTTACTGGTTACGCGATCAGGATTGACCCTGGCCGCTCACGGAATATCCTTGCTTCTGATGCCATCTCGCTGAGCATTCAACATGAACCTCACAAAACACGTAAAAATCGTCGAAGTCGGCCCGCGCGACGGGTTGCAGAATGAGGCGCAGGTTGTCCCGACGGCGATCAAGATCGAACTGATCGAACGCCTCGCCGATGCCGGGCTACGCGTCATCGAATCGACCTCCTTCGTCTCGCCGAAATGGGTGCCGCAGATGGGCGACAACTCGGCAGTCATGCGCGGCATCAAACGCCGCGCGGCCACGGTCTACCCGGTTTTAACGCCAAATTTGCAAGGTTTTGATGCGGCCATTGAAGCCGGCGCGACCGAAGTTGCCATATTTGGCGCTGCCTCCGAGAGTTTTTCCCGGAAAAACATCAATTGCTCGATTTCCGAGAGCCTGAAACGCTTCGAACCAGTGGTTTCGGCCGCTTCAGCACTGGAAATTCCGGTCCGCGGCTATGTTTCCTGCGTCGTCGGCTGCCCGTACGAAGGTGCAGTCGATCCGAAAAAGGCCGCCGAAGTCGCCAAAACCCTGTTCGCCATGGGTTGCTACGAAGTCTCCCTCGGCGACACCATCGGCGTCGGCAATCCGGCCTCGGTCAAACGCCTGATCGAGGCCTGCGCCAAACAGCTCCCCATCGAAAAACTGGCCGGCCATTATCACGACACCTACGGCATGGCTGTCGCCAACATCTACGCCTCGCTGCAGATGGGCATGGCCGTATTCGACAGCTCAATTGCCGGCCTCGGCGGCTGCCCCTATGCCAAAGGCGCCTCCGGCAACGTAGCAACCGAGGACGTTGTATATTTATTGCAAGGCATGGGCATTGAAACCGGCATCGATCTGGCTAAACTGGCAGTAGTCGGCGACTGGATTTCCAGTGCCATCAACCGCCCGAATGGCGCCAAGGCCGGCCGGGCTCTCTGTGCCAAAGCTGCCGAGTGAGCCTTCTTTCGACTGTTGCTGATTTTCTCAAGCCCGCCCCACCGCTGGACCCGTCCCTGCGCAAGGCGCTCGACCGGGTGGCCGAGATGGTGGACCCGATGCTCAAGGCTGCCCCGGGTTTCGAAAAACACCTGAGCGGCCCGGTTGAATATGCACTCGGTTACTGCGACGGCCTGGTCGCCTCGCTGCCCGGCCCGATCGACATCAACCGCAAGGCCTTTGCCAACGATCCGCTGGTGCACGCGCTGTTCGCCACGGCCGGCGACATCGACCAGATGCTCGGCCGCAGTCAGGCCGTGCGCGACTTTCTCGCCGAGCCGTGCAGCTGGGAAAGCGAATATTTCTACGCCATGTTCGCCGCCCGGCGACAACAGAAAAAGCAGCTCGGCATGGCGCAGCAGGGCGATGTCATCCGCAGCGATGTCCCCCAGCTCGTTCTCTTTTTCTCCGGCCAGACGCTGATCGAGCCGAGCTGCCAACTCGACACCACCCTGCACGGCCTGCGCTGCAAGGCGCTGGAAAGCCTGCTCCACACCTTCCACGCCCACGTCAAGGCCCTGCGCGACGAGCGCGAAGGCCTGCGGGCCGATGTATCGGTGGAACGCGCCCACCTCACCGTCCTGCGTGGCACCTCGGGCGGCCATGAACTTGCTGTCGGCACCCGTCATTTGGCCGAGCTCGACGCCAAACTGCGCCACACCGCCGAATCGCTGATGCCGGAACATCTGGTCGATGCGCTGGCCGATTACCTCAAGTCGCCCGAACCGGCCCTGCATCTGTCGCCGGTCAGCATCACAGTCGACCGCCAGGGCGTTGTCAGCGACGACGGCACCGAGGACATCAACGCCCATACCCTCAACTTCCCGGAACTAACTGCCCGTGACCGCCGTCTTCATCTGGCCATGCTGGCCAGAATCAGTCGCGACGAAGCCCTCGAAGCCGTTGAAATGGTCCGCGACCAGCAACACCGCTTCATGTTGATTTGAATGACAACTCCCTCACCCTGCATCAATATCTGCAAGATGGATGCGAGCAACGGCCTGTGCCAGGGCTGCTTCCGCACTATCGATGAAATCACGGCCTGGTCGCGCCTCGACGATGCCGGTCAGCAGCACATCCTGGTCAACGTCGCCCGGCGGCGCCGTGAACAGGCCCCGCAGGAAAGCGAATTACGCAGCAACGGCAACACAAAATGAACGACGAAGAACTCTATCAATGCGTCGGCATCTGCATGGCCGACCCCGATTCCGGCTATTGCCTCGGCTGCGGCCGGCCGCCTCTCAGCGCACCGGGGATCGTCGCCGAGCTCGTCGTACCAACGACGACGCAGCCAGCCAATCGTGACGGCAGCCCGGAAAAGCCGGAATGAGCCTTGACCTCCCGGCCAGCCTGCTCGTCCTCGAACGCGGCTGGCTGTCGGCCAACAACATCCTGTTTTTTGACGGCGAACAGGCCACGCTGGTCGACAGCGGCTACGTCACGCATGCCCAACAGACGGTCGACCTGGTCTATCACGCCCTGGCCGGCCGCACCCTGGCCCGCCTGATCAACACCCACTCGCACTCCGACCACATCGGCGGCAACGCCGCGCTCAAGGAAGCCTTCGACTGCGAGATCATCGTCCCGGCCGGCCTCCATGCCGTCATTGCCGAGTGGGACAAGGATGCCCTGCTGCTCTCGCCGCTTGGCCAGCAAAGCGCGCGCTTCCAGCACGACCGGCTGATCGATGCCAACGACGAAGTCGAAATGGGCGGCCTCAACTGGCAGGCGCTGGCCGTTCCCGGTCACGACATGGAAGCGCTGGCCTACTACAACCCGGAAAAGCGCATTCTCATTTCCGGCGATGCGCTCTGGGAAAACGGCTTCGGCGTCATTTTCCCCGAACTGCTCGGCGAAGCCGACGGCCTGGCCAGCGCGCAGGAAACGCTCGAAATGCTCTCCCGGCTGCCTATCGACATCGTCATCCCCGGCCACGGCAAGCCGTTTTCCACGATCGACGCCGCTTTTGAACGGGCTTTCCGGCGCCTTGGCAACTTCCGCAGCAATATCGGGCAACTGGCCTGGCATGCCATCAAGGTCATCGTCTCGTTCGCGATGATGGAAAAACGCCAGTTGCCGAAAGCCGACTTCCCCGCCTTCGTCCTCTCGCTGCCGTTCGCCGTCGACGTCAACGCCCGCTTTCTGAATCTCTCCGACGAACGCCTGGTCGCCGGCCTCGAACGCGAGCTGCTGCTGGTCAATGCACTCCGGCTCACCGATGGAATGATCACCGCCGGCTGATCGCGCTAGCTGCCGTAACAACCACGCCGTACAATGAAACCCTAATATTCAAAGGGATTCGGCAATGAGCTTCCGTAACCGCCTGTTATTCGGCATGGCCTTGATCATGGCCGCCTTCATTGCTGCCGTTGTCGTCGCCAACAGTGGCCTGCGCAGTACCTCGGCCCGTTTTGGCAGCTTCCTCGATGGCATCGGCGCCCTGCAGCATGGCTATCAGGACATGTACAGCCAGGGGCTGCAAATGGGCCAGGCGTTGCGCAACATTGTCCTCGACCCGAGCAATCCCAAGGCTTTCGACAATCTCGAAAAAGCCCGCAAGGACTTCGCCGTGGCGCGCGAACGAGCCGCCGGTGTCAGTGCTTCCGTCGACGGCTTCAGCGGTTCGCTGGCTCGCCTCGGACCGCTCGCCCAGGCCCAGGCCGACGCCCAGACCGAAGTTCTCGCCGCCATCAAGTCGGGCCGCACCGATGACGCCAAGAGCCTGATCAACAGCAAGGAAACCCCCGCCTGGCGGGCCTTGAAGAAGGCCCTGCTCGATGACCTCGAGGTCATCGACAAGGCGACCACTGCCCAGCGCCTCGAAGTGGCTGGCAAGGCCGAACAGGCCGGCAACATCGTGCTGGCGCTGTCGGCACTGGCCATTCTGGTTGGCATCGCCAGCGTCATCACCACGCTGGCCTATGTTCGCCGCCAACTCGGCGGCGAGCCGGGCTACGCCCGTCAGGTAGCCAACGCGATTGCCACCGGCGACCTGACGCAGCCGATCGCCATTGCCGATGACGACCGTGACAGCCTGCTGGCCGGGCTGGCCGCCATGCAAGTCCATCTGCGCGAACTGGTCAGCACGCTGGCCAGGCATGCGAGCGACGTGGCCCAGACGGCGACCCACATGGCGTCGGCCACCTCGCAGGTGGCCAGCGGCAGCGATCAGCAACTGGATGTCGCCCGCAGCATGGTCAGCAATGGCGAAGTCCTCTCCGAAAGCCTCGGCCAGGTGATGAATGCCGTCAGGGAAGCCGAGCAGATCGTTCAGGGATCGAGCAAAATCTCCGGGAGCGGTGCAGCGCTGGCCAGCAAGGCAGCAGAAGAAACGAAATCGATGGCCAGCTCGGTGCAGGTCACGGCCACCCACATCCGCGAGCTGGGCACGCTGTCCGCCCAGATCAATTCCATACTCGGCGTCATCTCCGACATCGCCAGCCAGACCAACCTGCTCGCCCTCAATGCCGCCATCGAAGCGGCGCGTGCCGGCGAACAGGGGCGCGGCTTTGCCGTGGTCGCCGACGAGGTGCGCAAGCTCGCCGAACGCACGACAAAATCGACCGCCGAGATTTCGGCTATGGTCGACAGCATCCACACCGGCACGGCACGCGCCGTTGATGCCATGGAATCCGGCATGCGGCAGGTCGACGACAGCGTCGAGCTATCCAACCAGGCGCGCGACGCCTTCGACCAGATGAACACCAGTTCGCTCGAGGTAAGGCAGGTGGTGGCGCGCATTACCGATGCAATCAGCGTCGAATATCAGAACGAAGGAACCATGCAGACCCACATCGGCCAAGTGCGCAACCTGATCGAAGAAGGGGCCCGCGCCATGCGCGACGTCGTCGCATCGGCCGAACGCCTGAAAGGCATGGCCGGCGAGTTGAACCAGCAGGTTGCCCGCTTCAAGCTGTAGGCGGGGCGGCGCCCAGCACTTAAAAAGCGGCGTTCAACGCCGCTTTTTTTCGCCCGTGAAAGCCGGCTCAGGCCGCTGGCTTCGTCGGCAGGTAACGCTGGACGAGGCGCACCCAGTAGCTGGCGCCGAGGGTCAGCAGTTCATCGTTGAAATCGTAGTGCGGGTTGTGCAGCGTGCAGCCGCCGGTGCCCGGGCCGTTGCCGAGCCAGACGTAGCAGCCCGGCTTTTCGTTGAGCATGTAGGCGAAATCCTCGGCCCCCATCGAGGGCAGGATATCGGTCAGCACACGCTCGGGCTTGAAGACTTCAGCGGCAACATCACGGCAGAATTTTGCTTCGTTGACGCTGTTGACCGTAGGCGGATAGCGGTGGTCGAACTGGACGCTGATCTGCGCCCCGTTGGCCGCCGCGATGCCGCTGCACAGCCGTTCGACGGCGCGTTCGATGTTTTCCTGCACCTCCGGCTTGAAGCTGCGGATGGTGCCGCGCAAAACCACTTCTTCGGGAATGATGTTCCACGCCTCGCCGGCATGGAATTGCGTGACGCTGACGACGGCCGATTCGCACGGATGCAGCGTCCGGCTGACCACCGTTTGCAGGGCCAGCACCAACTGCGAGCCGGCGACGATGGAATCGACGCCCTGATGCGGCATGGCGGCATGGCAGCCGTGGCCGCGCACGAAAATCTCGAAAGCGCAGGTGCCGGCCATGACCGGCCCGGGCATGACAGCCATTTCGCCGACCGGGATGCCCGGCCAGTTGTGCAGGCCGAACACGGCCTCGACCGGAAAACGCTCGAACAGGCCGTCCTCGATCATCACCGCGGCGCCGCCTTCGGATTCCTCGGCCGGCTGGAAGATGAAGACGGCGACGCCGTCGAAATCGGGATGCTGGGCCAGGTGGCGGGCAGCGCCGAGCAGCATGGCGGTATGGCCGTCGTGGCCGCAGGCGTGCATTTTCCCGGCGTGCTTGGAGTGATGCGGGAACTCGTTCATTTCGGCCAGCGGCAGCGCATCCATGTCGGCGCGCAGGCCGACCATTCTGGACGAGGTACCGGCGCGCAGGACGCCAACGACACCGGTTTTGGCAATGCCGCGATGGACTTCCAGGCCGTAGCGCTCAAGTTCGCGGGCGACGATATCGGCTGTCCGGTTCTCGTTGAAAGCCAGCTCGGGATGGGCGTGAATGTCGCGGCGCAGCGCGGTCAGTTCGGCCAGAAATGGGAGGTCAAGCAAAGGAATTGTCGGGGGCATGATGATCTCCTGTTTTTTTCTATTATGCCGCGGGTTGATACGGGGCGCCGCCTTGATTATGCTCTGCCCCCATGGAACTCATATTGATCAGCGGACTTTCCGGTTCCGGCAAGTCCGTCGCCCTGAACCTGCTCGAAGACGCCGGCTATTACTGCGTGGACAACCTGCCGGTGATCATGCTGACAGTCCTCGCCGGGATGCTCAAGGAAGAAAATGTCGACAAGGTCGCCGTCGCCATCGACGCCCGTTCCGGACACGGCATGGATCTGCTGCCGGCCAAGCTCGACAAATTGAAGGAAGACGGCGTCAAAATCACCTTCCTCTTTCTCTTTTCCCACGAGGAAACGCTGCTCAAGCGCTATTCCGAATCGCGGCGGCGTCACCCGCTGGCCACCGCCGGACAGACGCTGGAAGAAGCCATCCGGGCCGAAAACAAATTGCTCGAGCCGATTTCCACCCTCGGCCACCGCATCGACACCAGCGGCATGAAGGCCAGCGGCCTGCGCGAATGGGTCCGCCAGTTCATCGAGGCCGAGCCCGGCCAGGGCCTGACGCTGATGTTCGAGTCCTTCGGCTTCAAGCATGGCATCCCGCTCGATGCCGATCTCGTCTTCGACGTCCGCTGCCTGCCCAATCCGCACTACGACCCGGAACTGCGCACCCTGACCGGCAAGGACCAGCCGGTCGTCGCTTTCCTCGAAGCCGAGGAAGAAGTCCGCCGCATGCGCGACGACATCAGCCGCTTCGTCGCCACCTGGCTGCCCGCCTACATCCGCGACAACCGCAATTACCTGACCGTCGCCATCGGCTGCACCGGCGGCCAGCACCGCTCGGTTTACATCGCCGAATGGCTGGCCAACGAATTCGCCACTCGGGCCCGGGTGCTGGTCCGCCACCGTACGCTGGCTGGCAGCTGAGGGTGCTGCAGGCAGCCAATTCCACGGTCAACCGGAAATAATGGCCAAAATTGAAATGCGCCGGCGCCCGGCAAGGCCATGAGCTGGCTGGCGCTAATCCGCCCCGGCGACTGGCTGGTCATGCTGCTCAGCGCCGCCGCCGTCGGTGTCAGCATCCCGGTTTTCTGGCAGGGCGGACTGGCCGACCGCGCCATCATCCGGCAGGAAGGTCGCGTTTTCGCCGAAGTCGACCTCAAAGCCCGCAAACAATACGAAGTCGCCGGCCCGCTCGGCACCACCTTGATCGCCGTCGAACCGGGCCGCGCCCGCGTCGTCTCCGACCCCAGTCCGCGGCAGTATTGCGTCAAACAGGGCTGGCTCATGCGCCCCGGCGAAATCGCCATCTGCGCCCCCAATCGCGTCAGCGTCCAGATCGCCGGGCGGACCAAGGTCTATGACTCGATCAGTTATTGAGCTCACCGTCACCGCCGAAGACCGCCGCGTCGCCTGGCTGGCCACGGCGGCCGTCGGCCTGTCGCTGGTCGACGCCGCCATCCCGTCGCCGCTGCCCGGCGTCAAGCCGGGGCTGGCCAACATCGTCACGCTGGTTGTGCTGGCCCGCTACGGCTGGGGCACGGCGGTCTGGGTCAGCGCCCTGCGGGTTTTGGCCGGCAGTCTGCTGCTCGGCTTCTTCCTCGCCCCTGGCTTCTTCCTGTCGCTCACCGGCACGACGCTCAGCCTGCTCACTCTCGGCCTCGCCCGCCATCTGCCCAAGCGCTGGTTCGGCCCGGTCAGTCTGTCCATCCTCGCCGCCTTCGCCCACATCGGCGGCCAGTTGCTGCTCGCCCGCGTCTGGCTCATCCCGCACGACGGGGTCTTTCTGCTCACCCCGGTTTTCGCCGCCGCGGCACTGGTTTTCGGCACCATCAACGGCCTGATCGCGGCTAAACTGCTGGCTGAACCCGCCCCCACGGAAGCTGCCTGATGCCTAAAACGATTTGCCTCGCACTCACCGGTGCCTCCGGCATGCCCTACGGCCTGCGCCTGCTCGAATGCCTGCTCGAATCGGGCTGCAAGGTGCAGTTGCTATACTCGCAAGCCTCGCAGGTCGTCGCCCGGCAGGAACTCGAATTCGACCTGCCATCGCGGCCGAGCGATGCCAAAGCCTCCCTGCTCGCCCGCCTGCCCGCCGCCACCGCGGAAAACCTCGCTGTCTACGGCCGCGAAGAATGGTTCGCCCCGGTCGCCTCCGGCTCCAACCCGCCCGACGCCATGGTCGTCTGCCCGTGCAGCATGGGCACACTGGCCGCCATCGCCCAGGGCCTGGCCGACAACCTGATCGAACGCGCCGCCGACGTCGTCATGAAAGAAGGCCGCAAACTCGTGCTGGTCCCCCGTGAAACGCCGTTTTCCGCCATCCACCTCGAAAACATGCTGCGCCTGAGCCGCGCCGGCGTCGTCATCCTGCCGCCCAGCCCCGGCTTCTACAACCGCCCGCAAAGCGTCGGGGACATCGTCGATTTTGTCGTCGCCCGCGTCCTCGATCAGATCGGCGTGCCGCACACGCTGATGCAACGCTGGGGCGAATGATGGGCTGGTTCGACTTCGTCCGCTCGCCGACCGGCAATGCCGTCGAAACGATGCGCATCCCGCTCTTCCCGCTCAGCACCGTGCTCTTCCCGGGCAGCGTGCTGCCGCTCAAGATCTTCGAGCAACGCTACCTCGACATGGCCGCCGCCTGCATGAAAGACGGCTCGCCCTTCGGCGTCTGCCTCATCGCAAAAGGCAGCGAAGTCGGCGCCACCGCCGAACCGCACGCCGTCGGCACGCTGGCCACCATCGGCGACTGGGAAATGGAACAGCTCGGCATCCTGATGATCACCGCCCACGGCAGCCGCCGCTTCCGCATCATCGAAACCAGCATCGGCGCAAACAACCAGCTCGAAGCCAGCGTCGAACTGCTCGCCGAAACCGGCCCGACACCGCTACCGCCCGAACGCCAGCGCCTGGTCCCGCTGCTCCGCCGGGTCGTCGACGACCTCGGCAACGAACGCCTGCCCGAACCGCACCGCTACGACGAAGCCGAATGGGTCGGCTTCCGCATCACCGAAGTGCTGCCCATCCAGAACCTCGCCAAGCAAAAACTGCTCGAACTCGACGACCCGCTCGCCCGCCTGGAAATTCTGGAAAAATACCTCGACCAGCGGAAACTGCTCGGCTGAAAACCAATTGCTTTGGTTACACCCCCCGACAGCTTGCCGGGGGTGAATGTCCGAAACAAAAACTCAGCCTGGCATTCTCTCGAAGCTGGGAAGGCCCTCCGGAATCATGTGGAACGCTTGCTTGTCCACCGTAAAAATCGCAACCTTGGGCACAAAACGGGCCGGCTCATCCATCGTGCCAACCTTCACCGCCATCAGCCCACCCGGGATCTCCGTGCCAATCGCCGTGCCACAATTCGGGCAAAACCGGCGCGTCACCGCATTGGGCACATCGCTGCGCGTAAATGAGGCCGGATTGCCCTTGGTGTAAGCAAAGCCGCTCGACGGGACAGCAATGAACGTATTCGGCTCGCCCCCCGTGATGTATTGACACTGGCGACAGTGACACTGCCCCTCCAGAACCGGCTCGCCTTCGACCCGATAACGCACCTCGCCGCAGTAACAACCACCTTCAAAAATCATGATGTCTCCTTTTTATATGAAGAGAAAACGCCACCCGGAAGTGGCAGGTTCCTGCGCATCCATTATTACCGCGAATCCGGCTGGTTTTCTCGATCTAAACCATTGTCTGATTTCTTTTAATTGGCATCCCCGTGTAGCCGGCACGTTTCCACGGTCAACCGGAAAAAACGGCCAAAATTGAAATGTCCATGGCCAGATTGCTAGCCGTCACATCATTGCGGGTAGCCGACCCTGGCAGGCCGAAAACAGGCGGCGGTGTAATAGATATCTAAACCATATCGCGGCGTCGTTGGCACCACCTGGAATTTTCATCTCCAATCCACGTTTTAGACGAGTGCTGGAAATCGGCCTTAGCGGTCGTTGGCATCCAACGTTTTGTCCGGCTGTACTGCACCATTCAACTGCCGTTCAGTCGTTGGCCGAAGTCAATATCGGGTTTTCACTTCGAGTTGCAGCCGGACCTGACCCTATCCGGCGGATCGCATCTTTTGATGCCTTCCGAATTGGGGGATATGCTCCTTGGTTTTGTCGTTGGAGGAAGCACCATGGAAATTGAGCCCAAGAAGCGGGGCACACCACCCGACCTGCCGCGGCTAATCCAAGACGTCTTGGCTGAGCTGGGGTATGACGCAGATGCCGCCGCAGTAGCTGAGCAGGTTCGCCGCCTCGACATCGGCCTGCCGGTCGAGGACGAGTTCTCGGTCGTTTGCGCTTGGCTCGGAAAGTGCCAGCTCCTGCATAAACTCGACCAGCACCAGGTGCCCATAGCCTCCAAGCAGAAGTTTCAGGTGCCTGACCTGCTGGCCAAGTTCTCGACCCAGACCAGTAAGTCCCCCATGTTGATCGAGGTGAAATCAAAGAACGAGCCTCGTCTGTCGTTTAGGCCCGACTACCTGGAACGCCTGCAGAACTACGCCGACCTAGTGGGCATGCCTCTACTAATCGCGTGGAAGTTCCACAGCGTATGGATGCTTTTCGAGGTGCGGCACATGAAGAAGGCTGCCAAGAACTTCAACATCACGCTGAATACTGCGATGCAGGAGAACCTGCTCGGCGCCCTGGCCGGCGACGTCGCTTACAAGATCGGCGCCGGCGCGGGGATACATTTACGCTTTCGCAAGGACAAGCTGCTCGGGATCGAGAAGTCCGACGAGGGCTACTCTGAGCAGTGGGCAATGACCATTGACGATGTGAGCTTCACCGACCGCGAGGGAGCCTATCGCACAGACCTTGATGGCGATGTCCAGTCGCTGTTTACCACATGGGACTTGGAGGACAAGGAGGAGCACACCGACTCCCACGTCCACATGCACTTCGTCGCAGGAGGCGACGGAATGCAGTTCGCCCATACTGCCTTGGTCCGACTGCTGAACTGGGAATCGCCCCACGATAACCGGCCGCACTGGCGCGGGTTGCTACGGAAGGAACAGGTCACCGCAAACGTGGCGAGCTTTTCAGCCGCGCTAGATGCTGCGTTCCGGCAGAAAGTGGTATCCCACGTTTTCTACTTTCAGCCTCATGCCATGCCGGACTTTTTGCACCCACAAACGGCCTATGAGATGGCCCCGCAATGCAGGCTCAATTCGACGGTTCGAGCCTAACTTAGGGATGAGCCAATCTCGCCGCCCCCAAAGTCCCGAACGCGTCGCTCTGAGTTTCGGGCCCGACGATGACGACCCCGAACGCATCAAGCGAACTGTCATCCTCCCGCCCGACTTCCCTTACATGGAGCTTCGTGCCCTCGGTGAAATGTTGGAGGCCGAAGGCGTGTTTGTCCCTGGCTACCAACCTCCTCCTGTGGGACTCTGCCACCCCGATGCGTTCATCTTCGAGGCACAGTTCGAAAATATCCAGACCATACTTCTACCGGATCGGAATATCGCTTCCCGAATGGCCAAGATCGTGGCCGGCGCACCGATGGATGAAACGCTTCGGAAGATCGCCGCGATCAAGGCCTTCTGCCATTTCCTCGACATTCAGATAGAGCCCTCCATTGCCTTCCATGAGCTCGCCCAACTACAAGGCAATGATGCGGCAAACCTAGAGCTAGCCCGATTTCGGGACGCCGACAATGCCGATCCCTACCCGTGGCTGAATCTGGCCTTTGGCGATCTGAATGCGCTGGACCCGATGGAACCTCAACATCCACCAGAGGCCCACGACCTGGCTTTCCCATTGCGCCGCTGGCGGCGCAACTACATCGCTGCCTTAAAGATTGCCGAACTCGAATTATCCGGCCGACCCAACTTGGATCGGATGCTGGCGTTGCTGTCTTGGATGCGAGACGACTTCATAATCGCAGGGCCTGCGGCTTTGCTTGCCAGCATCTACTTCGCCCCAAATTCTCCGCCCCGTAAGCGCCTCTTTAAGCAACTTTTCTCCTCCAACCGGCTACGAGCTGTCGACGGCGTGCGAAACACGGCCTGGGACTTGACGCACTTGAGCGAGATGATCAGGAAGGTGAACGAAGCGAACGACAGCCAGATCCGCCTACTCTTCGCTAGTTTCGATAAGGGGCTGCGCACCTTGGCCGGGCTGCTATTCCATGTTTCGGCCGACGAGCTTTCCGAGGCGCTGCTGGTTGATGCGTTCGTACCATGGTGGAGCCGTGCCCAAGCTGAACAGATAGCGAAGTCCTTGATCAAGCTCTTGGCTGATCTCAATGACAAAAGCCGCAAACAGCGACAAGCAAATTCACCCGTGTCGATCGATGAAATGATCCAGCGAGGAGAACAGAGGCTCTTGTCTGCCACCGGCATCTCCGGATAGCCTGACGCAAGTTCCAGCCCTGGATCAGGCAACATCTCATGGCGGAACGACGGGTTAACGGCGTATTGCTGCCGGATGCAGAGCCTCGGGCCAACGACAGCTCAGGCCGATCAACGGACGCCTAGACGCCATTGGATACACTTGGCGTTTACTCTACCTAGCTCTAACCAGATATCGACCAGACAACAAAAAAGCCAACCCGCGAAGGTTGGCTTTTTTACTTGCAGATCAGAAACCTGTCTGAATTCGATGTGGAGCGGGCGATGGGAATCGAACCCACGGCTCTAGCTTGGGAAGCTAGGGTATTACCATTATACGACGCCCGCTCAGGACGGCAGGCCGCCATTCTAAGCGCAGAAGGCGGCCGGTTCAATGTTCCTGTGCGGGGTCGGCCGGGTTGCTTAGGCGGTCACTGAGAGTAGCGTGGCAATCCCGCTGTTTTCCTGATCCTGGCCGGTGCCGTAGGCGTGCATCAGTTGCATGATTTTCATCATCACCTCGGCATCGCTGTTGTTTGCCGTGGTCGTCGCGGTGGCTGTGCCGGTATCGGAGGCGGAGGTCGACTCGGTTGATTTGTCGTAGGCCATGGCTTCCTTGAAGCTGACCTTGCCGTCGCTATCGGTGTCCGCCGCTTCAAAATTCTCGACGATCTTGTTGATCAGCTCGGACCGTTTCGTATCGCTGCTGTCGACCGATTCGAGCTGGCTGGTCAGTTCTTCCTTGGTGAAGCCGGCGTCGTCGGCCGGGGGCGGGGGTGGCATGCCGCCGGGGCCTTGCATCGGGCCGCCGAACTGGCTGCTGACTGATTCCTGCAGCTTGGCGAGAACGGTGGCGAATTCGTCTTTGGTGACCTTGCCGTCGCTGTTGCTATCGAGCGCCGTGAAGACGTCTTCGGCACTCGTGCTGCTGGTGCTTTGACTGGCGTTGCTGGTGATCTGGCTGAAGGCTGCGGCCAGATCGCTTTTTTCGAGATAGCCCTGGCTCTTGGTGTCCAGCTTTGAGAACAGCATGCTTGCCATTTGAGATGCCTGGTTGATTCCGCTCAACATGATTCGCTCCTTGGATGAAATTGACGAGATGCCTGGCCTTTGGCCAAGTAGCTTTCCTTGTGCAATTTATCGGCCCGAACTGGGGTGTTTTGACGGCGCTTTGGGTTAATCCGGGTAAAAGAATGTTAAGAAAAACTGCATTCGTGGAGTTTTACTGAAAGAAAACCGGCAATAACTGGAATTTTTTGGCAATTAGCGGCAAAAACCGCTTGCCGGCAATATTTGCCGATCGTTACCCGACCAGAGCAATCGGGAATGAGGTAAATCTCTGTAAATCAAGCGCTCGCAGCCGCCGGCCTTGGCTATGATTCAACTGGATAATTTTGTGGATGAAAAACCGATGGCGGCAGTTTTGCTGGTGGATGACGACGTGGAACTGGCCGAGATGCTGGGCGACTATCTGGCTCAGGACGGCTTTGTGGTGACCACGCTGCACGACGGCCTGAGCGGCGCCGAGGCGGCGCTCTCGGGGCAGTACGCCATTGCCGTGCTTGATGTGATGATGCCGGGCCTTTCCGGCGTCGAGGTCTTGCGCCGGATCCGGGCGGTCAGCGCGATGCCGGTGCTCATGCTGACGGCCAAGGGTGACGACATGGATCGCATCGTCGGCCTTGAGCTGGGGGCTGACGATTACGTCCCCAAGCCCTGCCAGCCACGTGAACTGGCCGCCCGCCTGCGCGCCATCCTGCGCCGCTCGGCGCCCTCGGCCGAGCCGAGCAGCGCCCCGATGGTGATCGGCGACCTGTGCATTCGGCCGGAACAGCGACTGGCCGAATGGGCCGGCGTCGCTGTCGACCTGACCAGCACAGAATTCAATCTGCTTGAAGTGCTGGCCCGCAACGCCGGGCGGCCAGTTAGCAAGAGCGATCTGTCAGAACAGGCGCTGGGCCGGGCGCTGGTCCGTTTTGACCGGAGCATCGACGTCCATCTGTCGAGCATTCGCCACAAGCTGGGTACGCTGGCCGATGGGCGCTCGTGTATCCAGACGGTTTATCGGCAGGGTTACCAGTTGATCCGGTTCTGAGATGGGGCGCCTGTTCTGGAAACTATTTCTCTTCATCTGGCTCGGCCAGGTGGCGGCCATCGTTGGCACCGGCGCCTTTTTCTGGTTTGAGCACCAACAGTCGTCCATGCGGGGTGATTGGCCGCCCCCGCCGCCACCGCAGCTTGACGAGCACCGACCACCGCCGCCGGAATTTGACGGGAGCGGACGGCCTCGCCACCCGCCACCACCCGACGGCAATCGACCGGGCGGACCGCTGCCGATTTTTCCTTTGATCGCCGGCCTGATCGCCAGCCTGCTCTGCGCGGCCGGCGTGGCGTGGTATTTCGCCAAGCCGATTCGCCATCTGCGCAACGCCTTTGCCACGGCGGCCGAGGGCAATCTCGATACCCGCGTGGGCAGCGCCATGGGTGGCCGGCGCGATGAACTGGCCGATCTGGGCCAGGATTTCGACCGCATGACTGAGCGCCTGCAAGCCCTGATGGCGGCTCAGAAACGCCTGCTGCACGATGTTTCGCACGAAATGCGCTCGCCGCTGGCCCGTCTGCAGGCGGCGATTGGCCTGGCCCGGCAGCAGCCGGGGCGGCTTGAAGATTCGCTGGCGCGCATCGAACGCGAGGGCGAACGCATGAACGGGCTGATCGGCGAGTTGCTCACCCTTTCCCGGCTCGAGGCGGGCGTTTCAGGTCCGCTGGAAAAGGTCGATCTGGGTGAGCTGCTGGCCGAGATCGTCGAGGATGCGCGCTTCGAGGGAGCAGCCGAGCAGGTCGGCATCGATTTCGCGGCGTCGCCGGGGCTTTTCGTCCAGGCCAACCCGGAGTTGCTGCACCGGGCCATCGAGAACGTAGTGCGCAACGGGCTGCGCTTTTCGCCGGCCGGAACAAGCCTGCAGATCGGGGCGAATCAGGAAGCTGACGGCATGATCCGCCTGCACATCGCCGATCAGGGCGTCGGCGTGCCGGAAGCCGAACTGGAGGCGATATTCACGCCGTTTTATCGCGGGCGGAATCTGGCGACGGGCGACGGCTATGGTTTGGGGTTGGCGATTGCCCGGCAGGTGATTTCCACGGTCAACGGGAAAATTGCCGCAAAAATGAAACCGGACGGCAGCGCCGGTTTGCTCGTCGAGATCGTTCTGCCGGCGGCAAATTGAGGCGGGAACTCAGGCGAGTTCGGACAATTCCCGATAGCGGCCGGCGTGGAACAGTAGCGGCGCGAGGTCCGGCGTTTCACTGAAGCGTTCGACGCTGCCGACGAAAATGGTGTGGTCGCCGGCAGCATGTTCGGTGACCTTGGCCATTTCGAAAGTCGCACAGCATCCCGGAAAAAGCGGGGCACCACCGGCGCCGGCGTGCCACGGCAGGCCGGCAAAGCGGTCGGCCGGCCAGGTGGCGAAACGATTCGACAGATCCTGTTGGTCGGCAGCCAGCACGTTGATGGCGTGGTGCGTGGCCTTGCGAAAGGCTTCGAGATTGTGCGACTTGTTGTCCAGGCACCAGAGGACGAGCGCCGGATCGAGCGACACCGCAGCGAAGGAATTGACGGTCAGGCCGATGGGATGGCCGTCCGGGTCGATGGCCGTGACGATGGTGACGCCGGTGGCATAGCGCCCCAGGGCGTTGCGCAGGGCGCGGCTGTCGTTTTGCGGTTGGGTCATCGGAGCTGACGGATATGCCGGAAGAAAAAGAGGCCGTATTATCCGTGCTCCCGCAGCCCGCGTCGAGGCAGAATTTGGCCGCCCAAAACCGTTTTACCGCACACCTGATCGCCTGGCAGAAAACCGCCGGCCGCCATGACCTGCCCTGGCAGAAGACGCAAGACCCCTACCGCATCTGGCTTTCCGAGATCATGCTGCAGCAGACCCAGGTCAGCACGGTGATCCCCTACTACGCGCGCTTTCTGGCCAGTTTTCCCGATGTGCTGGCGCTCGCCGCGGCGCCCATCGAGCTGGTCATCGAGCACTGGGCCGGGCTGGGCTATTACGCCCGGGCACGCAACCTGCACCGCTGCGCGCAGCAGATTGCCACGGTCCACGCCGGAAAATTTCCTGAAACCGAAGCGCAACTTGAGGAACTGCCGGGCATCGGCCGGTCGACCGCGGCAGCCATTGCCGCCTTCGCCTTCGGCCGCCGGGCGGCGATTCTCGACGGCAACGTCAAGCGCGTGCTGTGCCGGCAGTTCGGCATCGCGGGCTTCCCCGGCGCCAAGGCCGTGCATGACCGTCTTTGGCTGCTGGCCGAGAGCCTGCTGCCGGAGAACGACATCGAGGTTTACACGCAGGGGCTGATGGACCTTGGCGCCACGCTGTGCACACGCAGCCGGCCGCGCTGCGGCGACTGCCCGGTAGCGGACGGCTGCGTCGCCAAACGTGATGGCCGCCAGGGTGAATTGCCGGAAGCCAAGCCGCGGGCGGCCGTGCCGGAACGCACCTCAACCTTCGTGTTGCTCACCGATGGCCAGCGCCTGCTGCTCGAACGACGCCCGCCGTCGGGCTTGTGGGGCGGCTTGCTGGTACCGCCGGAGGGCGAACCGGAGACGGTCGCGGCGCGCTTCGGGATGACGCTCGGCGAGATGACGAAGTTGCCACCGTTCAAACATGTCTTCACGCATTTCCGGCTGACGCTGGAGCCGGTGCTGTGCCGGATCGACGCCCGGTTTCAGGCGACCGAGCCGGGGCTGGAATGGGTGGAAATCGAACGTGCCGCCGATGCCGGCGTGCCGGCGCCGATAAAGAAATTGATCAGGCAGGTTGCCAGCGCAAGGGGCTGATGCCCCAGCGTTCAAAGTTTTCGGCCCGGACGATCTGGCCGTAGTGGTTGCCGATCTTGCGCGAGAGGTCGACATCGACCGGCGTGGTGACGTATTGCTGCCGGCCGGTGTGGTAAATGACGCGGACGACGGGGGTCAGCATGTTCTCGGCGTGGAGCTGCTCGACGACGGCAAGATGCCCGCTTTCGAGCAGGACCAGCGTGCCGACCGGGTAGATGCCGACCGTCTTGACGAAGGCGGCAACGAGCGTCGGATCGTATTGGAAGCCGGCCTCGTCGTAGAGCTGGCGCAGTGTGTGCGACGGCGACATGGCGGCCCGGTAGGGGCGGTCCGAGGTCATCGCATCGTAGGTGTCGACGATGGCAGCCATGCGGCCGGCCAGGGAAATTTCGTCACCGGCCATGCGGTACGGGTAGCCGCAGCCGTTGTAACGCTCATGGTGTTCGAGGACGACGGCGACCGAGGTTTCGGACAGCCGCGAGGTGGCATCGAGGACCGCCAGCCCTTCCTCGACATGGCTCTGGACGATGGAGTATTCGGCCTTGGAGAGCACGCCCTGCTTGGCCGTCAGCCGTGCATCGAGCGAGGCGTGGCCGATGTCCTTGACCATGGTGCCGAGTGCCAGTTTTTCGATTTCCGGCTCGGGCAGGCCTTGGTGGCGGCCGAAGGCGATGATCAGTGCAGCCGTCGCCACGGCGTGTTCGGTGGCATAGGCATCGAGCCGCTTGAGGCGGGCCAGCGGCACGAGGGCATCGGGATTGCGGATGACCGAGGCGATCATCTTGCTGACGACCGGTTCGAGTTGAGCGGCATCGACGTTGCTGCCGGCCTTGGCGGCGAGCATCAGCCCGCTCACCGTATTGCTGGCTTCATTCAGCAGCCGGCCGGCCCGGCGCCGTTCCTCGCCGAGCGACACCGTCGGCGGCTTGGCGGCGCGTATTTCGGCCAGCGACTTGAGCTTCTGTTCGATCTGGTTGATGCGCGCAATCGGCGTCGGCGGCAGGTCGGCACCCTTGTCGGTATCGATGCTGATTTCGCTGATGCCTTCTTCCCTGATCTTCCAGATATGCGCGTCGTCGCGCACCTTGAATTTCGATTGCCACAGGGAATGGTCGAACCAGCGCTTGTGCAGGTCCACGACATACATGCCGGGCTGCAACTGGTCGATGGTTATCTTGCGGATCATGCCGGCAGTTTCGCTTATTTTTTCTCGGCGGCCTGAGTGGCACGCTGTTCGGCTTCACGCTTTTTTTGGGCAACGCGGGCGTCGTGATCAGCCTGTTTCTTGCGCTGTTTTTCCGCCTCGGCGATCTTGCGCTTTTCGCCTTCGGCCGCCTTGGCGGCTTTGGCGGCGCGGGTGGCTACCATCTTGTCCTCGGCTGCCTGGCGGGCATTCATCGACTCAGCCTGACGCAATTCGAGGTCGGCAGCGCGATGCGGTGCCTCTTCGGCCTGCACCCTGTTCCGGTCGCTCAACTGCTCGCGCTTCACTTCGCGCTCGATGGCCCTGCCGTCAATCCCCAGACGGCGTGCCTCGCGCGTTGTTTTCAGGTGTTCCCTGGCGGCGGCGTTGCGGCAGTCGTTGATCAGGAATTTGGTCGCGCATTCGGCATTTCTGTTGGCCAGCAATTCGTCAGCTTCGTCCTGGCGCGCCTTGCTCTCGGCCTGCAGCGCCGCGGCCTTGTCGAGGCGCATCTGCCAGGCAGCCTGCTGATCGGCGCTCACCTCGCCCTCGGCGGCGAGCGCGGCGAACGGCAGGGCAAGCAGGACGATCAGGCCGGCAACCACTGATAGGGATCGATTTTCCATTTTTCGTAACTCTCAATACTGGCGACGCGATCCTGCATCTTGGCGAGATCGACGATCTCGGGTGGAACATAGTGCTGCTGGCCGGCGTGGTAAAAAACGCGAACCACGGGTTCGAGCAGCTTGCCATCATTCTGCTCGATGACAACGCCCATGCGGTTGCTTTCCAGCCGGACCAGCGAACCGGTCGGATAAATGCCGACGGCGCGGATGAATGCCTGCACCAGTTGCGGATCGAAGTGGTGTTTGCTCCACTCGAGGAGTTTCTTGAGTGCCTGCGTCGCAGGCATGCCGTGGTTATAGACCTTTTCCGAAGTGATCGCGTCGTACACATCGACGATGGCCGCCATCTGCCCATAGAGGGAAATCTGCGCGCCGACCAGCCGGTTCGGGTAACCGCTGCCATCGATGCGCTCATGGTGCTCACCAACCACCTTGAGTACGACATCGCTGATGCCGGGGGCGTTTTCCAGGAGTTTTATGCCGGCGCTGACATGCGACTGGATCAGCAGATATTCGTCATCGGTCAGCTTGCCCGGTTTGTCGATGATGGAATCAGGTATCTGAATCTTGCCGATATCGTGCAGCAGGCCACCGATGGCTAGCTCCTTGATGGTTTCCTTGGGCAGTTTCATGACCCGGCCAAAAACGATGAGCAGCGCGCTGACGCCAACCGAATGCTCGAAAGTGTAGTCGTCGAGTTTCTTCAAGCGAGCCAGTGGCAACAACGCATTCTGATTGCGGAATACCGACTCCATCATGCTGTCGATCAACGATTCGACGCGGTCTACCTGAATTTTCTGGCCGAAACGGATATCGTCCAGCACCTGCCGGACGACCTTGTTGGCCTCGGCATGCAGACGCCGGGCGCGGACAGCCTCGTTTTTCAAGTCGGCGATCACCGGCTTTTCGACGGGCTTTTGGGCGATTTCCTGCAGGCGGCGCTCGAGGTCGGCATTGACCTCGGTTTGCGGCCGGGCCTCGCGCACATCCGCCCCCTTCACCGTATCGATGTAGAGCTCGCGGATGCCCAGTTCGATAATCTTGTCCACGGTGGCCTGATCGCGCACCTTGAATGTGCTGGACATGAAGGAATGATCGAGCCAGCCGCAATTGAGGTCATGAATGAACATGCCCGGCTTGAGCTGGTCGGTGCGGATCTGCTTGATCATTCAGTGATTCTAGCAGGCTGTCGCAAATCGTAGCTAAAATGACTGGAAAGCGCGGCAAGCCTTTGTAATGTTTCGAATTTTGGCCGTTTTTTCCGGTTGACCGTGGGAATCGGCCGAAACGCTGAAAAACCCGCTGCGCAGCCCCGCCTCGCTATAATCAGCCCCCTCATGATCGCCTTACGCCAAGTCACCTTCGCCCGCGCCGGCCGCCCGCTCGTCATCGACGCCTCCGTCCAGCTCCACCCCGGCTGGAAAGTCGGCGTCGTCGGCGCCAACGGCTGCGGCAAATCCAGCCTCTTCGCGCTGCTCGCCAACGAACTCCACGCCGAATCCGGCAACGTCGAAATCCCCGCCAGCTGGCACATCGCCCGCGTCGCCCAGGAAACGCCGGCCCTGCCCGATGCGGCCATCGATTTCGTCCTCGACGGCGACGTCGAACTGCGCCGCATCGAGCGCGAACTGGTCGAAGCGGAAGCCAGCGGCGACGGCGTCGCCATCGGCCACCTGCACGCCCGCTACGCCGACATCGGCGGCTATTCGGCCAAGGCCCGCGTCGCCGAAGTGCTGCACGGGCTGGGCTTCACCGATGCCGATTTTCAGCGTTCGGTTTCCGAATTCTCCGGCGGCTGGCGCGTCCGCCTCAACCTCGCCCGCGCCCTGTCCTGCCGCGCCGACCTGTTGCTGCTCGACGAACCGACCAATCACCTCGACCTCGACGCCGTCTTCTGGCTCGAAAACTGGCTCAAAAACACGCCGGCCACGCTGCTTTTGATCTCCCACGACCGCGACTTCCTCGACGCCGTTGTCGGCCAGATCATCGCCATCGACCTCCAGCGCCTGACGCTGACCAGCGGCGGCTACAGCGACTACGAACGCGCCCGCGCCGCCCGCCTCGCCACTCAGCAGTCGTCCTACGAAGCCCAGCAACGCGAAATCGCCCACCTGTCGAGCTTCATCGAACGCTTCAAAGCCAAGGCCACCAAGGCCCGCCAGGCGCAAAGCCGGATCAAGACGCTCGAACGCATGGAAATGGTCGCCGCCGCCCACGTCGACTCGCCCTTCCACTTTGCCTTCCGCCAGCCGACGGCCCTGCCCGACCCGCTGCTCACCATCGAAAAAGCCTCGGCCGGCTACGCCGATCACAAGATCATCGACCACGTCACGCTGACCCTGCGCCCCGGCTGCCGCATCGGCCTGCTCGGCCGCAACGGCGCCGGCAAATCGACGCTGATCAAGCTGCTGGCCAATTCAATTCCCCAGCAAGGCGGCGAGCGCAAAGAAGCCAAGGCGCTGAACATCGGCTACTTCGCCCAGCACCAACTCGAACAACTGCGCCCGGACGAATCACCGCTGCAACATCTGGTCCGCCTCGACCCGACGGCAACCGAACAGGAACTGCGCGACTACATCGGCGGCTTCGATTTCCGCGGCGACATGGCCACCCGCGCCATCGAACCCTTCTCCGGCGGCGAGAAATCCCGTCTGGCGCTGGCGTTACTGATCCGCACCAAGCCCAACCTGCTCCTGCTCGACGAACCGACCAACCACCTCGACCTCGAAATGCGCGAAGCCCTGACCTTCGCCATGCAGGACTTCGAAGGCGGCGTCGTCTTCGTCTCGCACGACCGCCATCTGCTGCGCACCTGCGCCGACGAACTGCTGCTCGTGGCCGACGGCAAGGTCACCGAATTCGAAGGCGACCTCGACGACTACGCCGCCTGGCTGGCCGCCCAGCGCAGCGCAGAGAAGGCGCCGGAAGCGGATGTCGCGGCCGAAAAAACCGAGCGGCTGGCGCAACGTGCCGATGCCAAGGCCAACCGGCAGGCATTACTCGCCCAACGCCGACCGCTGGTCAAGGAGATCGAGCAGCTTGAGCGGAAACTGGCCAAATGGAATGAGGAAAAAGCAGCGCTCGATGCGCAGTTCGCCGATCCGGACTTCTATGCCACGGTCGACCGGGTAAAAAGCGAGGAAATGCACAAACAGGCCGGCCTGCTCGGCGAGCAGATCGACGAAGCCGAAATGCGCTGGCTGGAAGTGCATGAGGCGCTTGAGGCCTTGCCATCGGCCGATTGAGCGGAGCGGGAATTGTTCCGGCCTTCGGGGATGATGGAATGACCCGGTTCGTCCCTGCTCCGGCTGGTGGCGATTGCCGACCAAACCAATGCTTGGCTCTCCGGAGAATGCCTTCGGGGTTTTCCGGAAGCATCGCCGCCCGGCAATGCTTCCGTCTGGCCGCCTTGGCCTATCGACGCCCGATCAGCATGCCGAGCACCAGACCAACACTGGCCGCGATCCCGACCGATTGCCACGGATTCTTCCGGACACAGGCATCCGTCGCCGCGGCAGCAAGCTTGCTCTTTTCCAGAACAGCGGCTTCGGCATTCGCAACCCGCACCTTGGCAGCCCCCAGACGCTCGCTGATTCGCTGACGCACGTCGAGCATCTTGTCGCCAGCAACGCTGGCAGTCTCGCGAAAAATATCTTCGGCATCGGAAACAACCGCTTTCATGTCGGCAACAATTTTCTGGTTGTTGCTCAGATCAGTCACATTGGACATATTTCACCTCGGCAAATTATTAGTAGCCAAACCCGCGGCCCTGGTGCACAGGCAATCCAGCGTCAGCACGGCGCAACACGCGCCAAGCGACGCCCCAAGCCCACCTATTGGTGTTCTCGTCCTACCGGATCGCCGGTTTGGGTTGCGGTTTCTTACCCTTTGATTCCTTTTTTTTGTCTTTGCTGCCCATGAGCTTCTCTCCTGATTGGATTGGCTGGAAACTACTCAAATCTCGCATTCATCCTAGTCCGGATATTCGATCTTGACCAATGTTGGCGGACGTATTTTTCTTGTTTGGCCAAAAGAAAGCAATGCCGCCACTCAACGGCGGAATACAACGCCCTATCCCACGGTCAACCGGAAATACCGCCCAAAAACAAAGCCTGCATCGGGTAAAATCGCGGTTTTCCCGAACTCGCCGCTGGAGCCAAACCGTGCAAATCGTCTGCCTAGACCTCGAAGGGGTCCTTGTCCCCGAAATCTGGATCGAATTCTCCAAGCGCACGGGCATTCCCGAACTGATGCGGACGACCCGCGACGAGCCGGATTACGACAAGCTCATGACCTACCGCCTGAATATCCTGCGCGAGCACAAGCTGGGCCTGCCGGACATCCAGAAGGTGATCGCCGAAATGGGCCCGATGGCCGGCGCTCGTGCTTTTCTCGACAAGCTGCGCGAGGATTACCAGGTCGTCATCCTGTCCGACACCTTCTACGAATTCGCCCATCCGCTGATGCGTCAGCTTGGCTGGCCGACGCTGTTCTGCCATTCGCTGGAAGACGACGATGCGGGCATGCTGGTCGATTACCACCTGCGCATGCCTGACCAGAAGCGAGAGGCGGTCAAGCGCTTCAAGGAGCTGAACTTCAAGATCGTCGCTGCCGGCGATTCGTACAACGACACGGCCATGCTCGGCGAAGCCCACGGCGGCATCCTGTTCCACCCGCCAGAGAACGTCATCCGCGAATTCCCGCAATATCCGGTCGTCCTCAATTACGACGACCTGCGCACTGAAATCGACAAGGCCTTCGCCCGGGCTGCCTGAAGCACCCCTGAACCGCCATGGCTTCGAGCAACAACGTCGATCCGGAATTGATTCGGGGTCTCGAGGCCCTGGTCGAAACCACTTTCCCCAAACGTTGCCGGTGCTGCGGCCGAAGTTTTGCCGATGTCGCCGACTATGTCGCACAAACCCATGCCATGCCCAGCGGCGCCCAGGGGCTCAAGCAGTCGCTGGGCGACGACGGTCAGGTCGTCGTTGATTTTTTCCGCAATTGCCCCTGCGGCTCGACCCTCATGGACTCCTTCAACGACCGGCGCAATACCTCGCAACAGGGCGAGGCGCGGCGCCTGCGTTTCTGCGAACTGATGATCTATCTTGAAAGCCGCGGCCTGAGCACCAGCGTTGCCCGCCATGAGCTGCTCGAGGTCATGCACGGCAAACCCAGTGAAATCCTGACCAAAATTCGCCCACCGGCGACCGGAGTTACCAAGCATGCATAGCGACCGTTTCTACACGCTCTCCGCGTCCTGTCCCGATCAGGTCGGGATCATCGCCAGGGTTTCCGGCTTCATTGCCGGCAATGGCGGCTGGATTCTCGAGTCAAGTTTCCATTCAGACGTGCTGACCAGCCGCTATTTCATGCGCATCGAGATCAAGGCCAATTCACTGCCTTTCTTGCTTGCCGAATTCCGCGAACGCTTCCGCACCGAGGTTGCCGAGCCGCTCGACATGACCTGGCAGATCAACGACAGCGCCGTGAAGAAACGCGTCGTCGTCATGGTTTCCAAGCAGGAGCATTGCCTCTACGACCTGCTCGCACGCTGGCAGGCCAAGGAGCTCGACATCGAGATCCCGTGCGTCATTTCCAACCACGATACCTTCCGTGGTTTCGTCGAATGGCACGGCATCCCCTTCCATCACGTGCCGGTGACGCCTGACAACAAGGCCGCCGCCTACGCCGAGATCCAGCGCATTTTCGATGATGTGCGCGGCGACACGATGGTCCTCGCCCGCTACATGCAGGTGCTGTCGCCGGAACTATGTACGGCGCTGGCCGGCAAGATCATCAACATCCACCACAGCTTCCTGCCCAGCTTCGCCGGCGCCAAGCCTTACCATCAGGCTTACACGCGCGGCGTCAAACTGATCGGCGCGACGTGCCACTTCGTCACGGCCGAGCTCGATGCCGGCCCGATCATCGAGCAGGACGTCATCCGCATCGACCATTCCGATTCGCCGGAAGACATGGTGCGCTACGGCAAGGACATCGAAAAGACCGTGCTCGCCCGCGGCCTGCGCTACCACCTCGAAGACCGCGTGCTGGTGCATGGCAACAAGACTGTCGTGTTCAGATAAGCCATGCTGATTCGCCGCGCCGATTCGCTGCTGCTCGTTGTCGATATCCAGAAAAAGCTGGCGCCGGCCATCCACGATCGCGAGCGAGTCACTGCCAATTCGGTTCGCCTGCTCGAAGGGGCGCGGCAACTCGGCGTGCCGGCCTTCGTTTCCGAGCAATACGTCAAGGGTCTCGGCCCCAGCCTCGACGCTATCCGCAATGCTGCGGTCGACGCCCGGTTTTTCGAAAAAATGCATTTTTCCTGCGCCGCCGAACCCGGCGTCATCGATCTGCTGCGCGCCGCCAAGCGGCCGCAAGTCCTGCTGACCGGCACGGAAACGCATGTTTGCGTCCTGCAAACGGCTTTCGGCCTGCTCGCTGCGGGTTTCGAGGTTTATCTGGTCGCCGACGCGACGTCGTCACGAACACCGGAGAACCGCAGCGCCGCCATCGAGCGGATGCGGGCCGGTGGCGTTCAAATCGTCACGACTGAAATGGTGCTTTTCGAGTGGCTGCTTCAAGCCGGCACCGACGACTTCCGCCAGCTCCTGCCGCTGATCAAATAAGCACCTGCCCCAGGCGTACTTCCTGCGCCCCCGGAAGCGATAGCGAATTCCACGGTCAACCGGGAAAAGCAGCCAAAAATAAAAAGCTTCTCGGCAAAAAAAAACGGGCACCCGAAGGTGCCCGAAGGGAGAGAGACTACAGAGATAAATCTTAGTGGTGGTAAGCGGTTTCGCCGTGCGAGGTGAGGTCAAGACCTTCACGCTCTTCTTCTTCCGGCACACGCAGACCGATCACGATATCGACCAGCTTGTAAGCCACCAGGGAAACAACACCGGACCAGACGACCACGGTACCGACACCCCACAGCTGGCTGATCACTTGCGTCGTCATGTCGAACGGGGCAACAGCGTTGGCCACGTAGTCATAGACACCCGTGCCGCCGAGGGCCGGATCAACGAAGACACCAGTCAGGACAGCGCCGAGGATGCCGCCGATACCATGGACGCCGAAGACGTCGAGGGAGTCGTCAGCACCGAGCATCTTCTTCAGGCCATTGACGCCCCACAGGCAGACGATGCCAGCCAGCAGGCCGATGATGATGGCGCCCATGACACCGACGAAGCCGGCCGCCGGGGTGATCGCCACCAGACCGGCAACAGCACCGGAAGCAGCACCCAGCATGGAAGGCTTACCCTTCAGGATCCATTCAGCGAACATCCAGGACAGCGCTGCACAGGCAGTAGCAACCCAGGTATTGACCATGGCCAGAGCAGCACCGCCGGAGGCTTCGAGGGCGGAACCGGCGTTGAAGCCGAACCAGCCGAACCACAGCAGGGAAGCACCGATCATCGTGAAGGTCAGGGAGTGCGGAGCCATCGAGACGTTGCCCAGGCCGGTACGCTTGCCAACCATGTAGGCACCAACCAGACCGGCAACAGCGGCGTTGATATGCACAACGGTACCGCCTGCGAAGTCGAGCGCGCCCTTCTGGAACAGGAAGCCAGCCGTCTTGCCGGCAGCTTCGCCAGCAGCAGCATCGATGTAGGCATCAGGACCCGCCCAGTACCAGACCATGTGGGCCATCGGGATGTAGGACAGCGTGAACCAGATGACCATGAAGACCAGGACGGCGGAGAACTTGGCACGCTCAGCGAAGGCACCGACGATCAGACCGCAGGTGATGGCAGCGAAAGCGCCCTGGAAGATCACGAAGGCCAGTTCGGAGATGACGACACCCTTGGAGAAGGTCGCGCCAACCGATTCAATCGTGACACCCTTCAGGAAGAGCTTGTCGAGCACGCCGAAGAACTCGTTACCTTCGGTGAAGGCGGCGGAGTAGCCGTAGATCACCCAGAGAACGGAGATCAGCGAGAAGGTGACAAACACCTGCATGAGCACCGACAACATGTTCTTGGTGCGGACCAGACCGCCGTAGAACAGCGCCAGGCCGGGGATGGACATCAGGATGACCAGAGCGGCACAGACCATCACCCAGGCGTTGTCGCCCTTGTTGGGAACAAGCGGGGCAGCGGCCGGGGCAGCTTCAGCCGGAGCGGCTTCAACAGCAGCAGCAGGGGCGGCGGCAGCCGAAGCAGCGGCCGGCGCGGTGGCAACGGCAGCTTCAGGCGCCGCAGCCTTTTCTTCAGCCCAGGCCGGAGCGCCGAAACCGACGGCACCGACCAGAGCCAGCAATGCAAATAGACGTTTCATGATTTGTGGCTCCTTAGAGGGCATCGGTACCGGTTTCACCGGTCCGGATACGAATAACCTGCTCGACATCGAAGACGAAGATCTTGCCGTCACCAATCTTGCCGGTGCTGGCCGATTTCTCGATCGCTTCGATGATCTGATCCAGCTGCTCAGCCTTGACGGCAGCTTCGATCTTTACCTTGGGCAGGAAATCGACGACATACTCGGCGCCCCGATACAGCTCGGTATGGCCCTTCTGCCGGCCGAAACCTTTCACTTCAGTGACCGTGATGCCTTGCACGCCGATGGCGGACAACGCTTCACGCACTTCGTCAAGCTTGAACGGCTTGATGATGGCGGTAACGAATTTCATGATGGCTAGTTCCCCAGAAAGTTGAGACTTGTAATTCCCCCGCCGGCGCCGGCCGGTGCACAAGCGGGGGAGGTTTTAAGCTTGCTTAGAAAGTCTTGGTGAAGGACAGGATGGCGGTCGGGTTAGCGACGCTCTTGCCGCCCCAACAATAGGTAACGGCATCCTTGTTGCAGCTCGGAGCATCGGTATCCGAATAAGCCAAGCCAACGACGCCGTAGCCGATATCCTTCGTCACGCCCAGCTTCCAGTCGGTGTACGAAGCTTCAGCAACACGCCGGATTTCCTGGCGGCCAACGTGGGCGTTGACACCCCAGCCATTACCCAGGTCATAGTTGGCGGACAGGTCGAGATAGTTACTGTTGCGGGTGCTGGTGTTCTGGTCACCCCATGCAACCATGTACTCTGACAGGGTGTGGCTGTACTTCAGAGTCACGAACTTCCAGCCGATCGCGACATAGCCTTCGATGGTATCCGGCGTCACCTTGCCAGCAACTGCGGTACCCGGGTAGTAGTACTTGATGGCGCCGACATCGAAGGTGAAATCTTCAGCGAAGCTGCCCTTGAAGCCAGCGTAGAAGTCAGTTTCAAGGCTATTGTTAGCCTTGTAGCCACCAGCATCCACCCAACCAACGTTGGAGGCCCAGAAACCGGCATACAAACCGCTGGAGTGCGCGTAGTCGAAACCGCCTTGCAGGGCCGGCTTGTTCTGGGACTGGCTGATACCGCGGAAAATGTAGTTGCTGACGACAGCGATGTTGCCGGTAACGGTATGGTCAGATGCCGGAGCAGCTTCTTCGGCGAAGGCCGGAGCGGCAAAGGCGCTAACAAGAGCCAAGGCGATGAGTGACTTCTTCATGTTTTCTCTCCTACGGATTGATTAAAGTAAAAAAAGAATTTTGTGCAATACAGCAATAGCAGAAGGCGTGCCAGGGCATTTTTTTGATCAAAATCAAAGGATTGCCCGCTACAACCGAGATCACGCACCAAGTTGTCGCACCATTACAGTGCAGTTACAGAACGTTACGCACCATGGGTGAGCGGCTGTCCAAAACCGCAATAATTCCGCTGTGTTAAACTCAAAACCCCACGGAGGACATCATGCTCGACCCCAAGACACTGGAAGAATTTGGCGCCAAGATCAGCGCCCTGCTGGCCAACTCGCCGGCCAAGGATATTGAAAAGAACGCCAAGATGGTGATGAGCGGCTTTTTCTCGAAGCTCGATCTGGTGACCCGCGAAGAATTCGACGTTCAGGCGCAAGTTCTGGCCCGTACCCGCGAAAAGCTCAAGGATCTCGAAGGCCGCGTCGACGCGCTGGAAAAATCCCGCTCGGGCATGTAGCCCAGTGGCTCTGGCCATCGCGCACAGTCGAGGACTGGATGGCCTGAACGCGCCGCCGGTGACGGTCGAGGCTCATCTGGCCAGTGGCCTGCCCAGCTTCACCCTCGTCGGCTTGCCGGATACCGAAGTCAAGGAAGCGCGTGACCGCGTTCGCGCCGCCATCGTTAATTCCGGGTTCGAGTTTCCATCGAAACGCATCACAGTGAACTTGGCGCCGGCCGATCTGCCAAAAGAATCCGGACGTTTCGACCTGCCTATCGCGCTCGGCATCCTGGCCGCCAGCGGGCAGATTCCCGGCAAGCATCTGGCCGATTACGAATTTGCCGGCGAGTTGTCGCTGTCCGGCGAATTGCGCCCGATTCGCGGCGCGCTGGCCATGGCCCTGCAAACCGCTGGCCACGGCAAGCAGTTCATCCTGCCCGAAGCCAGCGCCCGCGAAGCGGCGTTGATCGGCAGCAACGAAATACTCTCCGCCCGCTCCTTGCTCGATGTCTGCGCCCACCTCGCCGAGCGCGAGACGCTGCCGCAGGCGATTGCCACGGTCAACCGGGAAAATCAGCCAATTTTCGCCGACCTCGCCGAGGTTCGCGGCCAGTCGCAGGCCAAGCGGGCATTGGAAATTGCCGCAGCGGGCAATCATTCGCTCCTCATGGTCGGCCCGCCTGGCTCCGGCAAATCCATGCTCGCCGCCCGCCTGCCGGGCCTGATGCCGGCGTTGCAGGGCGAAGCGGCCAAGTCATCAGCCGCCGTGCTGTCGCTGGTCGGCCAGTTCCGGCCGGAAAGCTTTGGCGTTCGCCCCTACCGTCAGCCGCACCACACCGCCTCGGCCGTGGCGCTGGTTGGTGGTGGCAATCCGCCACGGCCTGGTGAAATCAGCCTGGCGCATCAGGGAATTTTGTTCCTCGACGAATTGCCCGAGTTCGACCGCAAGGTGCTCGAAACCCTGCGCGAACCGCTCGAATCGGGGCGCGTCCATATCGCCCGGGCCGCCCGGCAGGCGGAGTTTCCCGCCGAGTTCCAGCTCATCGCTGCGATGAATCCGTGTCCATGTGGACATCATGGATCGTCGAAAGGCAAATGCCGCTGCTCGCCGGACCAGATTGCCCGCTATCGCGGCAAACTCTCCGGCCCCTTTCTCGACCGCATCGTTATACGGATGAACAGAAATTATTCGACAGAAAAATTTTTGGGATTCAATTAATATTATGCGTGAAAGGAAAAACACACTATGGAATTTGGCTTTAGGGTTGTTTACGCTCAGGACATATTGGCTGAATCCGGGTACGCCAAAGTTGCCCATCTACCATGCATTTTTGATTCCCGACCGGGCTACCACCGTCTAGGAAGCCGTTTCCTCATTGACAGAGGACTCGGCATTTGGGATCCGAAGCGACGTGGTAGCGATCAATCCCCCCTACCACCTTCTGCGATCAGCATGAAGAACTATGCCGATCGGCTGGCAAATTTTCTCGAATGGTGCGAGATACGCTGCATGGATCCGTTGCAAGCTGAATATAAACGCGATCTGATCGGACGTTATCAAGGGGAAATGCTCAAAGGAATTTGGTCACGGGATGGCGCCGCTCTTGCTGCCAGAACCATAAATTCCCGGGTGGATGTCGCCGCTGAATATTTGAGTTGGGCGGCAGACAAAGGACTACGTCCCCCTTTTGATATTTCCAAGGTACGCAAAACCTATGTCGCAAGCAGCCCAACGAGCAGCGCTGGGCATTTACCTCGAGCTGTCGACGCCAGGAAGGGAAAAGTCCGAGAAAACAAGCGGCGTCTCGGCTTTCCCCTGGATAAAGACATTTTTAGTTGGCTACAACGTATCTACGAGCGCAAGGGTGAGGTTGGGCAGCTAATCTGCGAAACGATCCTCGAGACTGCGGTACGACGCGAAGAGGCCGCTTGCTGGCGTGTCGACACGCTACCGCGTGATCCTGCGGCATGGAAAATCGCGAACCGCAATGCAAATTTGGAACAGCAGGCAGTCCTTGTGGACATTCGCTACGGTGCAAAAGGGAAAGAGTATGGGAGAGACCACGGAGACAAGATTGGCCCCGTAGGCACCATCAGGATTCCCATGCCTATCGCATTGAAACTGCATGAGTACCGAGAGAAGGTCAGACCCAAAGCGCTTGCCATCGCTATCAGCCAAGGCAAATCCATTGCCGAACAACGAAAAATTCGGGATGAAACGGTGCACCTGTTTTTGAATCCACAGGATGGAAAGCGGTACACCGGCCCAGACATTTATGAACTCTGGCGCAGTGTTAAGCGCCCCAAAGGTTGGTCGCCTCACCTGGCACGCGACTTCTGGGCTTGTTCCCTTCTGTGGCAACGGCTTGAGCAACAACAGCAACTTCTCGAACTGGCCCAGCGAGCCAACAACGACGTGATTGCTCTTCATGCGTTTCAGAATAACGCCCTCTCTATTATCCGCTTGGAGATCCAGCCGCAACTCCGGCACGTATCGACCGAAACCACGATGATTTACCTGCAATGGTTGTCCGACCGTCTGGGTGTCAATCTCAATCTCCATCAACGCTGGCTGGAACAGCTAGATGAGGATGAGGAGACGGGGGAATGAGCATTCGCAGATATAACAAAAACCACCTGCCAGAGCATGCAGGAGTGGCGCTTGCGACGCATGAGATGCTTGAACCGCCGGATACCGACGATCCACTACGGTTCTGGACCCAACACCCAAGGGAAAACACCCTCATCGACCTGCACATATTTGCCGAAGGACAATCGGAAAAGCCAATTTTAGCAGGGCTCTGGTCCGGCCCTTTCAGCGGACGCCCGAGGCTGATTCGCCAACTGACCCCAGTCATACAGGCAGAACTTTTGGGTACTGCGGAATTAACAGCCCTAGAAGCCATCAAATCCCTTCGCGCATGGTGGCGTCTACTCGACGCAGTTGAGGCCGCTGCAAAAAATGCCGGCCAAGCCATGGCACGCGTCGAGGACGTGCGGCTATTGACCGATATGCATCGCGAGGCAGCTCACCGCAGCGGTATGCGGCGGACAACGTTCAACACACTCCGCCGCTACGCCGGTTTGACCCTCACTGCGCTGGGCGCCAGACGACTCTATTGGAATGCCCCGGAGGATCCGGAGCCAAAGCGACACCTGCCGACTGACGAACAAACCAAAGCGCTGCGCATAGCGCTCAAGCAAGCCTGGGACAAGGTACGCCAGCGCTGGGCATTAGCCGATCGATTTAGAGCGTCGGCAATCGAACCCGATGATGAAAACGATGTTCAGTTCTACCATCACGTCCGTCATTTCGCCGAAATGCAGGCCAAATATGGGAAAACACTACCCTCGGCCGAGGAACTACGTGACGGCAAATCCGTAACGAACTTCTATAAAAGCACCTCACTTGAGTTGATAACGATGCGTGCTACCGCATTTCCAACCCGTTCTGACGTCGATGCAGCCTACCACCAAGCACTCGTCAGCTCGGGCTGGAACCCTGCGACCCTGCTTGCACTGGACGCCACGCAACCCATTCTACGTTCACACCCAAAAAATCCTGCGCGCTTTGTAATCTCTCCTGAAAGCTATGAATTGGTCGGTACCAAGGCGAGAGCCGGCGGCGCCGAACAAATGATTTTCGGTCTTTGGAAAAACAGTTCCGGTCCGGGATTCATTATCAAGACATGGCTTGAGCGTACGGCGCCGCTGCGGCAACAGTTGCGAGAGATGCTAGCCGAAGCACGGGCTCGTTATGCCGAGACAACTCTGTCTGACATTCCTACAGCCGTACGTGAGGCTGAGTTCGAGCGAATGACTCAACTGGAAATTGGCTGCCGAAGTATCTGGCTCTATGTCGATCGATACGGCGAAATTGGCTGGCTTGAGAACCGTACGCTGAGAACGCCACTACTCATCAACGGAAAGCTACGACCTTATCTTTCTGCGGTGTTGTTTCAGCTCAATGCTGAACGGTCTGCGCGTAAGGAGCCAGCCATACCCCCCGTCACTGCAAGTGATTTCAGAGACATGTTTGCGGCATACGTATATCGCCAGAGCGGCGGCAACATCTTGGCCGTCATGTGGGCGCTACGGCACAAACACGTCAATACCTCAGTCACCTACGTCGACAGCAACATTCTCAACGCCGAGCATGACGCAGCGGCCAGAAATTTCCTCAATCACCTGTTTGCAGAACTGGAAGCCGGCCGGGTTGACCTTACGATCTTGGCCCATCTGCAACGTCATGGCAAACCGACCCCGGAGATGGAGCAACGGTTAATGGAGTATCGAAAGCTGCAAAGAAGCCGGATCAACATTGCCTGCAAGGATCCTTTTCATCCGCCCTCCGCGATCCAGCCCGCATCGGAAAGCCAACAGATGTGCGGCCCACAGCGATGCCTGCTATGCAAGTCCCACGCTGTAGTCATGTCCGACTCCATGCCGGGCATTGCGTTGCGTGTCGAAGAATTGCTGGCTATTCAGCAGGGGCTGCCTGTTGATGGCTGGGCCAAATCCAGTTTCCAAGACGAACTGGACAATGGTCTGGCAATCCTCGCCTTGTTCAGCCCCGACAAGGTGACGGAGGCTCGTCAACAATGGGCACAAGCCATTATTTCCGGTACGCATCGTGTCCCAGGACTCTTCTCCGAGCCCGAACTATCGGAGGCTGTATGAACGCCCATGACCCTTTTGTGCCGCTGGCTGCCACCAATCATGCCAGCCCCCCTTCTGAAATCCTGCGCCTCTTTGCTGTCGAGACGCTGCAGCAGCTTGACCCCGACAATGCTGTCCGTTGCCAGCAAATGCTAGGACATGGAGACGCCTTCGGCGTATGGGAAACGCCGAGTCAGCTGGCTCCATTCGCTCACAATGCCTTTCGAGTTATCGATTTACGCCGACGCCTTGTTAACTATCTACCCGAAGGTATTGAATCTTCACCAGCTCTGTCTACTCTGCTCGACGAGGCTGTACTACAGTTGACCCGCTACGCCTTACTGATGCGCCTGGGGCCAGCAAGCTTGACCCGCGGGGGTGAAAGAGCCGGAACACCCTTGAAGCCACTGACTATTGCCACTGTAATTTATCGAGACGTTCCGGCAATCATCGCGCGCGGCATAGCGCACCGGCTCAAAAGTCCGGATACACCGCACGACGGATTTGTCTCTCAACTCACAGCCGAATATCTGCACGAATTTCGGTCAGGTCGTTACCTTCGTGCTCAACTTGACCGCATGTCCATGCTGCAAGCTCAAGGGCTCTGGACTGACGCTCCAACTAAAATCGATTTCAAAGGCAAAACAACCTCTCCGCTAGGGGCGGCTCAGCCTCGATACACGGAAAAGGAGCACGTCCCATATCCCCCTATTCCGGATGCTTACATGGCTGAAATGGGCCCACGCGTACTGTGGGTGGTACGGGATCTCGGTCCGAATCTTCTTCACCTTTTCGAATCGATTCCCGAATTCAGCAAGGATTTAGCGCCTGGCGCCGAATGGGCAGAACGCTTCCAACCTCGCCTCAAGCGCTACTTCGCCCAGCATACTTGGCGAGATCGCAATGGCGAAATCATCACGGCGCCACCGTTCTGGCTCAGACATGGCACTGGTCATGGCAAGAACCTGTCCAAGGATCCTTCGAAAATGGATCTATGCGAATGGCCACCTCGAACCTGGTCCAGCCTTCAGGCACTTGCGGTCACACTGCAAAGCGCACACCTATGGATCACCTTGCTGGCTCTAGGCAGCCGCTTGGGCGAAGTCATGACACTCGATCGTGACTGCATCGAATGGGCGCGCGACGGAAACCCCTACGCAAATGGCAAGACTTACAAACTACATCCTCGTCTGGGAGGTGTTGAGCGAGAGTGGCCAGCACCGGAAGTACTGGTTGATTCTCTGGCACAACAATTCAGGTTAGTCGAGGCCTGGGAGCGTATTGCCTGCCTCACGAGAGGGGATGATGCGATAGGCCAACAACGCCATCAAAAAAATGATCATCTCTGGGCCTCGCTTGGAAACTCGAACTTCAACGACCCCGAAAAAGTCCTCAAAGAGGCAAACAGCGCCCTTCGGATGCTTGCCACGCGCTTTGGCCAGACTCCGAAACCAGGCGGTAAAAATTTGCATGCACACCGATTCCGCAAAACCATAGCCCGACTCGCAGGCATTGCCATCGTAGGTAGTCCTCGTGTGCTGATGAGATTGTTCGGACATCGCGACATTGCCATGACTCTGCATTACATCCTTACCGACAAAGCACTGGCGGCAGAGATCGAGCAAGTAGCAAGGGAACTGCGAATCATGCACTGCCAGGAACTGATCGAGGATATGCATGCCGCCCTGCACAGACAGGATGAACTGCCCTATGGTGGCCATGGCGGCGGCGGAGCCCCCCTCATGACCGAGACGGTGATGCGGTATGAGGGAGAACTCCACCGGGCAGGGAAAGATTGGGGGGCAAACTCAGCTTACGAACTGAGCGTTATTCTGACCAACAACGGGCGTAGCTTCCGCCTTGTCAACGATCATCTTGTTTGTACCAAAGCGCCTGGAGAGACCGGTCTATGCATACAGAAAAGGGGCGAAGCAAATACGGGTAATTGCCAGTCGGGTTGTACGAATCGTATTGAGAAAGCGTCGGCTCGAGATGAGGTCAATAAGGTCATTCCCATTCTGATCGCCAATGCCTTCAGGGCACAGGAAGACAACCAATTGCTGGTCGCGGCGAACTATGCCCATCAGCTCTCAGAAGAACTCAGCCGATTTGACGATATCAGCACAGCATGGCGCGAAAACCCTGCAGTAGCATCTATCCTGGAGACCATGGCATGAGTGACATGCATAAGGAAGCAGCCAAGGCACGCGGCGAAAAGCGTTCCGCAGAAATCGCTCAGCGCGTCCAGGAGGCCATGCGCACCATCGAGGCCGAAATGAAGGCCAACAAGGGGATTTACCCCCACAATGGTGGCGCCATTTCCAAGAACGAGGTCGCCCGGCGCGCGGAAATCAACCCGACCACCTTCTTTTCGCCTAAGCAAAGAGCACTCGGCGAGAGTGTCAGCCTCTGGCTCGATACCCTCAAGAAGAAGGAAGCCGTTGGCCGCATGCGTGTGCGTCGGACCTTTGTTCAGCGCGCAGAGGACTGGAAAACCCGCTATCTCGCCTTGCAGGATAGCCACGTCAAGACCGAACTGGACCTGCTGCAGGCGGAAGCAGAACGCGATGAAGCCCGTGCCGAAGCCGAGAAACTGCGCCAGGACAATGCGGTTCTCCTGGAGCAGCTCCGTCTTTCCGGCGCCTCCAAAATCACCCCAATTCCGCGGAAACCGAAGTAATGCCGAGACCCAGCGTCATTCCCGACATCAAACTCCGCCTGGAGGCCTACCTGAATGAGCAGGAGCAGGCCTATCTGGAACAACCGGCGGACAGCCGGGCGCCGACACTGCCGACGACCCCCGATGGCAAGATAAACGTCCGGGCGATCGCCCAGTCCATCGGCCTGAAACAGACGCAGGAAAAATATCTCTACGAGCGCAAGGAGCTCTGCGACCTGGTTAACCTGATGGCCGAGGGCCAGGACATCCTGCCGATCGGGTCACGGCTCATCGAGTCGGCCAATGACAAAGCCATCAAGGTACGCCTGACCCAGCAAGCCAAACAATCCCGGAATGCCTCGCAGGCAGCCGTCGAAGCCCAGGCAGCCCAGGCCGAACTGCTGGAGCGCCTGCAACAGATCAATCACGAACTGGAACAAGTCAAGGCCGAAAATCGGCGCCTGCGCGCCCAAATCGACGCGCTGCACGACGGGCTCTATGTCGAGATTCGCGAATGAGCGGCGGTTTCGCCTTCGACGACGTGGTCACTGTCGAGCGCATCCTGTCCTCACTCGAACGGGGCTGCATCTTCTCTGGCCGCCTGGACGACGGCAAGAAGGTTCGGGTGCGCTATGTTGGCAACGGAGTCTTGCCAGTTATAGGCGATTGCCTCGCGGTGAAGGGACAATGGCAACATTACCGCGATCGCCGGGGCATCACCACCACCCAGGTCGACAGCCGCATCATGAAGCGCCATATTCCCAAGGGCGAACTGCTGGCCCCTTGGCTCAACCGCTTGCCCAACATCGGGACGATGCGCGCCCAGCGGCTCACCACTGCATTTGGGCATGACCTGCCGGAGATCTTGCGCGACAGCACCCGTCTCGCTGATGTCGCGCACGTCATCGAACCCGGCAAGCCGGCCCTGGCAGCGCGCATTGCCGCTCAGATCTATGCCGCGCTCACTGAAAAGGACAGCAGCGACCAATCGAAGGTCGATGAGATGGAATTCCTCACCTTCCTTGAGAAAGTGGGCATCCGCGACACGCGGGTGGCCAACCAGCTCTGGCGATTCATGCAAGGTCCCGAGGCCATCGGCCGGCTACTCCACAATCCCTACCTTCCTGCCCATCTGATTCCCTGGAAAACCGCCGATCAAGTCGGATGCTCCCTGCTCCGGCAGGCTGGAGAAACCCAGTTCCCAACCCACCCAGAACGCCTGCAAGGGGCAATGGCCTCCGTCTGGCGGGAACTGATCGCCGAAGGCGACTCGGCAGCGCCGATCGCCCGCATCAAAGCCTTGCTGAGAAACCGCGATGTCGATCCTGACGCTGCCCTTGATCATCTGCAAGCCATCGGCAACCTGCGCGAGCGCGACGGGCTGTTACGTGCCCCCGGCGCCGCCTGGATCGAGGACCAGGTGGTGGCCTTGTTCGAGCGAATCGAACTGCATCCGCCCAGCCTCGCCATCCCGGCGGGTGAATCATTATTGCGCCTGATCCTCGCGGCTGAGTCGACCACCGGCCTGACCCTGACCGACGAGCAACGCGGGGCAGTCGGCAAACTGCTGCATCGGCCATTGGGTGTGCTGCAGGGCGGCGCCGGTGTCGGCAAAACAACGGTCATGAAGGTCCTGGCTCTGTCCTGGGAGCAGATCGGCGGCAACGTCGTCATGGGCGCGCTGGCCGGCAAGGCCGCCCTGCAACTGTCTCGTGGCGCATCGACCCCTTCGCGTCCCCGGATTGCCTACACTCTGGCCCGACTCATCGGCATGCTGGAGAAGCAGCAGAGCGCAGAGAATGGAACCGGACAGCCTCCCGAAGTCACCCTGGATGCCAAGTCACTGTTGGTCATCGATGAAGCCGGCATGATGGATACGCCGACTCTGCGCCGGATACTGCGTTTGCTCCCCGATGGCGTACGGATCCTGTTGGCGGGCGACGACGGTCAGTTGTTCCCGATCAGCTTTGGTAAGGTCTTTCACGATCTGGTCGCGGAAGGTTCGCGTGTGGCCAGACTGACCAAGGTGCTGCGTCAGGCCGAAGACAGTGCGATTCCCCGAGTTGCCGGACTCATCCGGGAAGGTCAGGTACCCGACCTCAAGGCGTGGGCGGGGGAATCCCAGGGGGTCTATCGTCTCGATCCGGCACGCCGGGAAGCGGCGCAGCGAATGCTGCGGGCACGGGGAGAACTCATGGTCGTCGCTGCCCGGCGCGCGACGGTGGATGGGATCAACGAGACCGAGTCGCAGGCCAGGCGCACACCCGAAACGATGACGCGTCGGCTTGGGCCGCTGGCCGCCATTGCCAACGGAGACCCCGTTGTGATCACTGCCAATCGATATAAAGATGGGCTCTTCAACGGCCTGCTCGGCGTGGTAACTGCCGTCGCGCCATGTAATATACAGATTCACTTTGATGGCGAAGCAGAGCCGCGCCAACTCCCCGAGGATGCCGAGACCGATGTGGAGCTGGCTTATGCCATTACCTGCCACAAGGCCCAAGGCAGTTCGTCGGATGTCGTGATTATTCTCGTCGAAAAAACCCAACTTGTGACCCGTGAATGGCTTTACACAGCCATCACGCGGGGCAAGCATCTGGTGCTTTTAGTCGAGGATGATTTCGATTCGATAGCACAAGCCGTTTCCCGGCGCACGGCCAGAACGACCGGCTTGCTTATCGAATCGGTTCGGAAGAACGATCCAGACTCAGTGAGATGAGCGGAGCGGCGTCAAGGCACCGTGGAATATATGGCGGGGACCCGCTTGCGGGGTGGTGGCCGTTTATGCCGCGAAAGGCCTTGATGGTGCGTAGCGATATACGCTCAGAGGGAGGGGTGGGGGGCTTTTACCCCATCCCCTGCCTCGCGGCGAGCGCGGGGGATGGGGCGGAGCCCCAAGGGTTTTGCGTCATCCTAAATTTGGTTATTTATTCATAAGCCAGGGCTTTTAGAGCCACAGTTGACCGAAACCTTCGTTGTTAACGATGAAATAATTTTCTCCACAGTAGGACCTCGTTGGACAGCCTGAATATTTCAGTCAGTTGCCTTCGTACACATGTCCGTGCCAAGGCCAAGATCTGTCTTTTGGCATCTACTGTTATTTCAGGGCTATCGCCAGAATCCGAATATCGCTAAATACAAAGCCACTTGCCAAGTTCGCTTTGTCCGTTGGTGGCGCTGCTCTTTAAAATCCAGGAATCCGGCCTGAACAAAGCTGCCCCCTCAGTTTGGATGGGGCGCCAGCTTTCTGAGCGATCCGGTTTTGGTGGCAAATGCTCAGAAAAATACCTGAAACACCCACCAAACACACAAGTATCCGAAGAGCCGTTTTTCTCGGCGCAGGCAGCCAACTGCTGCACGATCCATGAAATTTATGACGAATCATGACAGGTGTTAGGCACCTGTTTATGATTGGTGCGGTTTGGCATCAATCATTGTAAAAACAACCGTAATCATTGACGACATTGGCATATTGGATATAGTCTCATCCCGGTTTGCATGTTTGGATGATCAGGGACGTGTTATGCGCAAAAAACGGAGGGAGCAATGTTGAGAAAGAAAATGATTCGTGGCCTTTTTTGCTGGGGCATAGCAGTAGCCATCGCAATTCCATGCGTTCAGGCTGCCGATTTGGTGAGCAATGCCCCTCCACCTATGGCGCATGCCGCGCAAAAGGTCCTGATTGAGCATCCCGGTGAAAAAATTGACCTGTTCTCGGGTCAACTGCGGTTAAACCATGTTGATGTCGACATTCCCGGAAATGGGGGATTCAACCTTCAGGTCATTCGCACTTACTCGCCTCGACTTCCGGATCTGCACGAGCCGATGGGCCTGAATTGGAATATCCATTTCGGACGCCTGAAAGCAGGAATGGTCGGTACCGGTGTTTGCAGCAGAATGTACACCTCAACCTATTCGTTTGAAACAGCAAGTGGCGAAACCCATACTTTTTATCGGCCGAATCTCAATCTGGCGGGTATCACCACAGGAGTGACGACGGTTCCTGCTTATCTCTCTATGACGATGTGGCGTTTGGACTGTATTGGGAGTGGAGATGCCGGTTTTGTTGTGACGTCACCTGATGGGACGCGTTATGAGCTTACGACCGATCGTGCTGCCTCTCCTACAGGGCAGGCCTACATGTACCCTAGCAAAATCACAGATAAGTTCGGGAACTACATTACGTTGGTCTACATCCGAACGCCGACGGGGCTGCCCTATCCCGAGCCGAAATATCCCCTGCTCAGTACTGTGACGGCTTCTGACGGCAGAAAACTTACCTTTGCGTATTCCACTGATTGGCTGCTTAACTCAATTACGGCTGATGACGGGCGCAAGTGGACGTATGCCTATCAGCGCGAACAAAAAGCGCCAGGGACCAGTCCTTCAAAATATTTTCAGCTGACATCAGTAACGCGTACTGATGGAACCGCTTATGCCTTCCAGTATCAAGTTCCAACCAAGGTCTATGCCGCGACGGATGCTGCAGGTGCTGGGGCCGGGCATCTGAAATCTGTAACGTACCCTTGGGGTGGTAACATCAGCTATGAATACACCTACACCACTGCTCCAGGAGATGGTGGTGTGTATTTCATGCGCGTCTTAAGCAAGAAAACGACGTCCGATGGTGGCACGTGGAATTTTGCTTATGCCCTCTCCAAAAAGGTCGGCGACATTGATACGACGACGGTAACAACTGCGGATAAATCGATCGTTACCCAACATTTTGGCTATAACTCAGGGGATTCGTCGACTTGTTGGAAGATTGGTCTTCCGTTGAACCAGAGTATCGCTCCCCTTGGTGGAGCTACGCTTCAAACGGAGACCAATACTTGGAGTCCTGCTCTAATTTCGGACAAGAATCCGCTATTTCCACTTCATTCCGGTGCCTCTTGCGGTAGTGTCTCGCAACCTCAGTTGTCTCAGCAGAAACTGGTTCGGGATGGATCGACTTACACCTCTGCCTATAGCGCGTTTGATATTTACGGCAATCCCAAAACCGTGGTTGAAACAGGTAATGGGCAAGCGAGGACAACTTCGAGAGCCTATTGCACCAACTCTACAAACTGGGCGTTACGCCAAGGCGGAACCGAGCAAATTAGCACGCCTTCGTTGGGTAGCGGCACGATTAGTCGCACGTACGATTCCAGTTGTGCTTTCCTTCTGTCGGAAAGCCGCTTTGGTGTAACAAATTCGTTTACCTGGAATGCAGACGGATCAATGAAAACAATGGTCAATCCGAGAGGGTTCACCACAACTTATGCCGATTACTACCGCGGTGTTGCCCGTCAGGAAAGCCAGCCGGAAGGTGTGACAATTTCAAGGAGCGTCAGTAGTGCGGGATGCGTGTTGTCTGAAACCAATGGTGAGGGAAAAACAACTTCCTATTCCTGCGACGGGCTCAATCGCCAAACGCGTATAGCACGCCCTGTCGGCAGTGCAACGACCATCGCCTGGGCAGCAGCATCGCGGACGGCCACGCGCGACCAACTCACGGAAATTACCAGCTACGATGGTTTTGGCCGGGCACGACAGCAGGAAATTGGTCCCGTCTCCGGAACTCGTACAGTTCGTAGTTATACCTATGACGCAAACGGGCGCCTGACATTCGAATCGAATCCCTGGCAGGGAGCGGCGAGTAGTGCAGGAAAGCGTTATGCCTATGATGCTTTGGATCGCGTCAAAACTGAATCTGCACTGGATGCCAGTGGCGCGACACTCGTCACGCGCACTAATAGTTATCTGGCTGGCAATGCGGCTCAGGTGACGGATGAGCGGGGTATGGTGACCCGGTATGACTACCTTTCATTCGGCAATCCAGATAGTCGCTACCTGACCGCGATTACGCCTCCTGCTGGAACTAATGCTGCGCTGAGTCTTGGGAGAAATTTTCTGGGATTGGTTACTTCGATGACTCAAGGCGGTCTGACCCGTACCTACGGCTATAACACTAATTTCTACCTGACCTCGGTGACCAACCCGGAAACAGGCTCGACGACTTATGGGCGTGATGCGGCCGGCAATATGACCAGCCGTGCGGTGGGCACCTCAGGTACTAGCACCTACACCTACGATGGTCAAAACCGACTGACTGCCGTGGTCTATCCGGGAACTACGCCGAGCGTAGCCAATACGTACAGCAAGACCCACAAGCTCAAGAGCGTGGTGTCGTCGGCGGCGGGGCGCAGCTACGTCTATGACGCCAATGACAACCTGACCAGTGAATCGGTCGTGGTCGATGGCTACACACTGACGACCGGCTATGGCTACAACGCGCTGGATCAAATGGCCTCGATAACTTACCCGTATTCAGGTCGTTCGGTCACCTTCAGCCCGGATGTTCTGGGGCGTCCGACGGTAGTTTCCGGATATGTCTCGTCGATTGCCTACTGGCCTTCCGGACAAATGAAACAAATCAACTATGCCAACGGAACGATCAGCACCTATGGCCAGAACAGTCGTCTGTGGCCGAGCAGCTTTGCTACGCAACTGGGTGCGACGTACTACAACAACGGTACCTACACCTATGACGGCACAGGGAATCTGACCGCGATTGCCGACAGCGCCGATGCCAACTACAACCGGACGCTGGGCTACGACGCCATCAATCGCCTGACGACGGTCACTGGCCCGTGGGGCAATGGCACGATCGCTTACAACGGCGTTGGGAATTTGGTGAGTCAGGTCCTGGGAAGCAATAGCCTGTACTACACCTACGATACTCAGAATCGCCTTTCCAGCGTTTCGGGCAACCGGAGTGGCAGCTACACCTATGACGCCTACGGTGATATCGCGACCGCGCCGGGTAGTGCCTACACCTACGATGGCGTTCCCAACCTGCGTTGCGTGAATTGCAGTACGGCGAACGAGGTAGCGAATGTCTACGACGGCCTGAATCAACGCGTCTCGGTTACCAAGGGCGGCGTGAAGACCTACGAAGTGTATGGTTCGCACGGTAATCTACTGGCTGAATACACCCCGAGCCAGGCCAACAAGCTTGTTGAATACATCCACCTGGGCGGCAAGCGCGTTGCCCAGCGCGAAACCAGCCAGTAAGGGGATGAACATGCAGATCAAGTACGTCATGACTGGCTGGCTGAAGCGTTCGGCCGCCCTTCTTCTCGGTGCGGTCATTGCCACCTCGGCTGTGGCCGCAACGGACATGACCACCTATTTTCACAATGATGTGTCTGGCACGCCGATGCTGGCGACCAATGCTAGCGGTCAGGTCGTGTGGAAAGAAACTTATCGACCCTACGGCGAGAAGCTGACCAACTCGGCGGCCAGTGCCAACAACAAGGTGGGCTTCGCTGGTAAGCCGTACGACGGCAACACAGGCCTCTCCTATATGGGAGCCCGTTATTACGACTCGGTGCTCGGACGCTTTACCGGGATAGATCCCAAGGAAGTCAATCCAAACGATCTGCATAGCTTCAACCGCTATGCCTACGCCAACAATAATCCGTACAAGTTCGTCGATCCCGATGGGCGGAGTCCGCTCTTAGTATTTTTGCCTGTTCTTGGATGGGCTGCCAGTGGCGCATTGATTTCGGGTGGCTTCAACGCAGCGTTGCAGGTTGCCACCTCTGGGCAGGTGCATTGGCAAGGGATTGGAGGTGTCCTTGATGCAGCGGGGGATGGTGCTATTCTTGGGCCGATGTTCGCAGGAGTTGCAGCCCGGAGTACTAGTAGTGCTATTGGAAGCGGAACAGCTGGGGCAGCAAAGCAAACGGAGGCAACTGCAGCACGTGACACCTTAGCTGAATCTCTTGCTCCCTTAAAAGGCAAGGCGCCAGCGACAGTTACTGGTGGATATAACGTAAAGACTGGCGAAGTCGCTGCACGAGCATGTGGCGGTGGCAAGTGTGCCGAGGATCACGTTGTTGATGCGTTAGGGGGAAATAAGGCCGATGTTCGGTTTACGGAAGCTATGCGCCCGCGAACGGGCGAGCAGGTTCCTGTCTGTCAGCGCTGTGAAGCTTCATACGGCCGTAGTCCTTTTCCATCAGGGACACGATTTAAATCTGATGAGTGAATAACATGGCTACACGCGAATATCCTGACGGGCTCGATTGTCTCTGGCTTGCTGCTGATCGAAATGGGCATCTTGGGGCCTTTGTTACGGGAGGCGCAGGCCCTATACCTACTTCAGCGCTAAGCGACTCTTCATTTCCTATTGAAGATGTGGAGGCCGCAGTGTGCGAGTTACCTAAAATCTCAGAGGCTCGATTACTTGTGCCGATGAAACGTCCAGACGATTTCATTGAAATGGCGCGGCGTGGATTCTTTGTGTATGACTGGCGTGATGTTCATCGCACTTTGCGTGAGTCTAAGCATACATACGAACCCATAGCTGTACCACTGACTCCACTAAAAATGAATGAATTGCCAGAACATATTCGGAAGCTTGCAACGGTTTCTACATTGCCCGATACGGCCTTTGTCGATGAGTTAGCTTTAGACGTTACGGCTGTACTTCAATGCCGTCGTGCCTGCTAGAAATTGTAAGGAAGGGCGAATCACTGATGATGCAGTTTAGCCAAGGTGGTACCCGTTTGATTCAAAATTCAGGAGAGGATCTAGTCCAGGATCTACTTTAATGAAGTTGCTTGTCGTCATCGTCAGCATTGGCCTCTTGACCATCCTTCACTGCAACCGATACGACGACCTATTTCTATAGCGATGTTTCCGGTACGCCGATGCTGGCGACCGATGCCGCCTGTCCGTGCAGAAAGAGACCACAATCGCTGATTGCATTGGAATAGCTACGCGACTGTACATGCGTGCATCCGCATTCCAAACGCTTACGCCGTTAATGACAATCGTATTTTTATTTGTTATCTTCTGGCTAATATGTTGTTGGTATTCCCCGGGTGGGTGATTTGGGTGGCGTTGCACGAAGTTGGAGGGCTACGCTCAGGTCGCCTGTCAAAAAATGATGGCGTTACGACAGGAGGGAGCGAAGTGAAAAGAATCTTGATCGGTTGTATCTGTGTCGCGCAGTTGCTGTCTGGGATTGCAGTTGCCGATATTCAGCGCGGATATTACGATGATCCGGGAATCTATCCGAATCGTAACTACGTCAACAACAACTACTGGGAGCACATCGACCCGTTCAATGGGTCGGCTCAGCACCAGTATGTGGATCTGTTTATTCCCGGGAATGGGCAGTTCGACCTCAAGGTTCTTCGAACCTATAGCTCAGCGATGCTGGATAAGGCGAGTGATCACTACACTCAGATCAGTCCCGGCTGGGATCTGCATTTTGGCCGGGTGGTTACAACGGGATTTAACGGTGCTACTTGTCAAAACGCCAACCCCGGTACCTCCAACGAAAATCCGGTCTGGATCGCACCAGATGGCTCCAGGCAGACATGGTTTTATCCTGGAAGTACGCCGCAGGCCAATAATGTTTTGACGAGCCCACAGAGTTGGCGCCTTATTTGCACCAATGGCGCGCCAGGCTACCTGACGGTCTACTCTCCCGATGGCATCCAATATGAAATGCGGCGCTATATCTCTGGATGGGGGGAGTTTAACGGTGCCTATGTCTGGCAGACGACAAAGATCACAGACAGGAATGGCAACTACGCCACAATTACCTACCCGGATGCCACGCGCCCTGAAATTGGGACGGTTCAGACGAACGATGGGAGGCTGCTCACATTCTCTTATTCAAACGTGGCAAATCAGCTAGGAGCCAAGCAGATTTCCAAAATTCAGGCCAATTCGGGTCAGTCGGTCAGCTATGGGTACTCCATGCTTGAAGCATTTTTGCCGGTGCTGTCCAGCGTAACTCGTTCGGATGGGACTGCTTGGCAATATGGTTATGTTTCACCGAGTCTTACTACGCCAGGGCATCACAAAATGGCGTACTACATTACGCCATGGGGAGGCAGGGCAGATTATTCCTACACCTACATCGACTTTGATGGCACGGGGGTTTTAGGAGCGCGGCTATATGCAGCGGTCACACGCAAAGTGTCGAGTGATGGCGGAACCTGGAACTATTCCTACGCCCCTTCAAAGTCCGTAGGTGTGTACGACTCCACAACAGAGTCTTCGCCTGCAGGAACTACTATATATAACCATTTTGGTTATCAGAGCGTAGCGAACGGTGAGCTTTGGAAGGTTGGGCTGCTTGCGACGAAGAGTGTTGGTTCGTCTCAGTCTGAATCGTATGTGTGGTACCCGCGTTTGATGTCCAATGAGGCCATGAGTCGTTTTGTTACTTACACCAATAAGTATGACACCACATCAAATGCACCATTCCTCGGCGCCAAAACAATTAGTCGCAATGGGGCAAATTTTGTAACGAATTATTACAACTTCGATGCCTATGGAAACCCGACTCTCGTCGTGGAAGCCGGGCCCAATGGTGGCTCTCGGTCAACTTCGCTTTCGTACTATATCGACACGACGAAATGGATCGTAAATCAGCTTCAAAATGAAACATTTACAGGAAGCTCAATTGTTCGTGGATTTAATGCGAACGGGAACCTGGTTTCGATCAATCGAGATGGAGTGCTAACAAGTTTTGGCTACGATGCTCAGGGCAATGTTGCATCAGCAACTTTGCCACGAGGGCTTGTCTACAGCTATGGCAATTACAAGCGAGGCATTCCGCAGACGGAGACCCAACCAGAAAGCATTACTCTCAGCCGAGTGGTTAGCGATGCCGGAAATGTGACCTCGGAAACTAATGGGGAGGGGAAAACCAGGCTTTTCGGTTACGACCTGATGAACCGGGTAACGAGCATTGGCTACCCAACCGGAAGTGCGGTCAGCATCGCTTACTCGGCGACCAGCAAATCGGCTACTCGGGGTGCTCTTGTCGAAGCGACAGCCTATGACGGTTTTGGGCGTCCAGTCAGCATTACCTTGGGTGGCGTGGCTAGAACCTATCGTTACGATGTATTGGGCCGAAAAATATTTGAATCCAACCCTGGCGCAACGATTGGCACTAGCTATCAATATGACATTCTCAACCGGGTTGTTCGTATCACAAATGCTGACTCGACCACCCAAACCAAGAGTTACGGGGCTGGCAATGTAACCGTTACCAATGAAAATGCCAAAGCAACGACCTATGCCTATCGTTCATACGGAGATCCCTCGCAGCAATTTTTGATGTCTATTACGGCGCCCGACACTTCGGCGAATGTGGCAATAGGCCGTAATTCCAAGGGGCTTGTTACTTCGATCACCCAAGGCGGTCTGACGCGAAGCTACGGTTACAACGCCAATTATTATCTGACCTCGGTGACCAATCCTGAGACTGGGACGACAACCTATGGTCGCGATGCAGCGGGCAACATGACCACGCGTGCTATCGGTACGTCTGGCACAAGTGCCTATACCTACGACGGACAGAACCGCCTGACAGCCGTGACCTATCCGGGCACTACGCCGAGCGTCGCGCAAACCTATAGCAAGACGCACAAGTTGAAGACTGTGGTTTCCACGGCCTCCAGTCGCAGCTACATCTATGACGCGAACGACAATCTCACCAGCGAATCGATCGTCATCGATGGCATTACGCTGACCACCGGCTATGGCTACAACACGCTGGACCAACTGGCTTCGGTGACCTACCCGTACTCCGCACGTAGCGTGACATTTAGCCCTGACGCGCTTGGCCGCCCGACGGCGATCTCTGGATACGTTACGGCAGTAAGCTACTGGCCGTCCGGGCAGGTCAAACAGCTCAACTACGCCAACGGCACCATCAGCACCTATGGACAGAACAGCCGTCTGTGGCCAAGCAGTTTTGCGACCCAACTAGGAACGACGTACTACAACAATGGCGGCTACACCTACGATGGCGCGGGTAATCTGACGGCGATTGCCGACAGTGCAGATGCCAACTACAACCGGACGCTGGGTTACGACACCATCAACCGATTGACGACCGTCAATGGCCCATGGGGCACTGGCAGCATTGCATACAACGGGGTGGGCAATCTGGTCAGCCAAATCTTTGGGACCAATAGCCTTTACTACACCTACGATGCCCAGAATCGTCTGGCCAGCGTCTCAGGTAACCGGACTGGCAGCTACACCTACGATGCTTACGGTGACATCCTCGCCGGGGCGGGCAGTAGCTATACCTACGATGGTGTACCAAATCTTAGCTGTGTGAATTGTGGAACGGCCAATCAAGTAGCGAATACCTACGACGGTCTGAATCAGCGCGTCACCGTTACCAAGGGCGGCGTGAAGACCTACGAAGTATATGGCTCACACGGTAACCTACTGGCCGAATACACACCGAGCCAGGCCAATAAGCTCGTTGAATACATCTATCTGGGCGGCAAGCGCGTTGCCCAGCGTGAAACTAGCCAGTAAGGGAGTACAGCATGGAGATCAAAAACATTCTGAGCAGTTGCCTGAAGCGTTCGGCAGCCCTTCTTCTTGGTGCAGTCATTGCCACCTCGGCTGCGGCTGCAACGGATACCACCACCTACTTCCACAACGATGTGTCTGGTACGCCAATGCTGGCGACCAATGCAGCAGGGCAAGTTGTCTGGAAGGAATCCTATCGTCCCTATGGCGAGAAGCTGACCAACTCGGCGGCCAGCGCTAACAACAAGGTGGGTTTTGCGGGAAAGCCGTACGACGGCAACACTGGACTCTCCTATATGGGAGCTCGTTACTACGATCCGGTACTGGGGCGCTTTACTGCCATCGATCCGAAGGAGGTCGATCCCAACGACCTGTATAGCTTCAACCGCTATGCCTACGCCAACAACAATCCGTACAAGTTTGTTGATCCGGATGGGCGGAGTCCGTTGGATGTAGCGTTCCTGATGTATGACCTTGGAAAACTTGGTTTGGCAATGTACTCCGGGGTGGGGGTTGGTGCTGCTGTCGCTGATGTGGCTTTAAGCGTGGTTGGCGTCGCAAGCCCTGTTCCAGGCACGGGGCAGGCGCTGAAAGCTGCTCGGGTTGCTCATGGAGTTGAGGCTGCACGTGGAATTGAAGCAGGAAAGTCGATAAAGTCTGTTGACGAAGGAATTGTTTATTTGCGTACAAATCCAAAGTCGGGGGAGAAGTATGTCGGTCAGACAAAATCGGATGACAGGTTCATTGCGCGTAAAAAAGAACACAATCAATCAGAAGGAGTGGAACATCGCTTTGAAATAATTGGACGGGCAGAACCAGGGAAAAAACTTGATCGTTTGGAAGAGAAAAATATTCGCGAGCGAGGAGGGATTCAGCGAGAAGGTGGGGAGTTGACTAACAAACGTCACCAAATGTCAGAGCAAAGATATAGTGCTGGTGTAGGTGAATAATATAAAACGGTGAAAAAATTGGCAAAAAGAAAACAAGTCTGGAAAGACGGCGATTATTTTATGGTTCCGCTTGCAAAAGATAAATTCGCAATTGGGCAAATAATTAGCCTAGAAAAAAATTGCATGGATAGTGTCTTGTGCGTATTTTTTTCGAGACTCCTTGATCAAATTCCGGATGCTAAAACCAAGCTGGATAATTTAAATATTATTTCTGTTCAGATTACAACTAGGGATTTATTGGATAATGGAAAATGGAAGGTTTTCTCTAGCGGAGATATTTTAAATATTTCGGACGTTTTTCCAATTGAACGACTTAGAAACAGCGGTTATATTGGAGCAATTATCGAAGGCTCAGGTGTAATTCGAGATTTTCTGGAAGCTTTTCACGGTTTAGCCTTCTGGGATCAATATGCCGATGCTAGATACTTTGACAACTTATTAATTAGTGGGGTGTGTAGGCCGACCGATGCAGTTTTTTCGAAATAACAAATCTGTACTGGCTGGATTTACTTTATTGGAGTTACTTGTCGTTATCGTCATCATCGGCCTCTTGGCCTCCTACGTTGGCCCCCGTTATTTTTCTCAGATAGGCAAGTCAGAGCGAGGCACCGCCAAGGCCCAGATTGAGGGATTCGGCCGAGCATTAGATGCGTATCGGCTAGATACCGGACATTACCCAGAGACCAATCTGGGTTTGAACGCCTTGGTGACTCGCCCGACTTCAGAATCAAAATGGAACGGCCCCTATCTCCAGAAGGCTGTCCCCCTTGATCCCTGGGGCAAGCCCTATGTCTATCGGACGCCCTCGACGACAGGCCAGGACTTCGATCTGCTTTCCTATGGCAAGGACGGTCGTCAAGGTGGTGACGGTGACAACGCCGACATCTCCTTCCGATAACACGCCTCACTCTCATGGAAGCTGCAACATCAAGGTCACAGGCTGTTTTTTGTCCTAATAGGCAGGAGACGGGAGGAGAAATCCGTTTGGTCCTGCGCCGCCCCGATGGGAATCTTGTCACGCGTACCTACCCGGCTCAGGAGGCTACCGGTGCTGCCCAGCGAGCCCTTGCCCAAGGACTACAAATCGTCTCACAGCAGGAAATCGCACCAAAATCGGCCGACGTTGGTCGATTTGTTTCCCGCTTCCCAACGCTGCTGTTCAGCCAGCAATTGCTGGCCCTCCTCGAATCCGGTCTCACGCTCACCGAGGTGATCCATACGCTTCTGGCCAAGGAATCTAGCCCCGCGCACCGGCAGGTTGTCCTCCAACTCGATGAAGCGCTCGCCCAAGGTTTCAGCTTCTCAACGGCACTGGCACAACTCCCCGCAGCATTTCCGGAAATCTACGTTGCGACGGTACGGGCGGCCGAACGCACCGGCGACCTGGCTCAGGCCTTGACCCGTTACATTGCCTACCAGCAGCAATTTGACGATATTCGTAAAAAACTGGTTTCCGCTGCAATCTACCCGGCTATGCTTTTGCTTGTCGGTGGTTTCGTCTCGCTCTTCCTGCTGGGCTATGTTGTGCCGAAATTCAGCACGGTCTACGAGTCCGCTGGTCGCGAGTTGCCGTGGACGTCCTCCGCGCTCCTTGCCTTTGGACAGTTCATTCATCGCTACAGCCTGGAAATCATCACGGGGGCTACGGCAGGCGCGCTCAGCGCGTATGCCTATCTTCGCCGTCCTACGGCACGTGCATCGATGGCCCGTGGGTTCATGCGTCTTCCCTGGCTGGCGCGACAGATACATGTCTTCCAGCTCGCTCGCTTCTATCGGGGTCTCAGCCTCTTGCTTACCTCCGGCATCGCCTTGCCGCAGGCCATGGTCATGGTCTCCGGCCTGCTCGGGAATGGCGCCAGGGAACGCCTGCAATCAGCTAGGGAAGCTGTCGAGTCCGGACAGAGCCTGTCTGCTGCGTTGATCCAGCATCAACTCTCGACGCCTGTAGCCGATTCACTGATCAAGGTGGGTGAACGTTCCGGCCAGATGGCACGGATGCTGGAACGAACCGCGAAGTTTCATGATGAGGAATTCTCCCGCTGGGTGGATTGGGCATCCCGCCTGCTGGAACCGCTACTGATGGTCGCCATCGGGTTGGTTATCGGGACGGTTGTCGTTCTGCTCTATGTACCCATCTTCGAGTTGGCAGGCAGCCTGCAGTGAGCCTCGATAACAAGACCCTGTCGGGTGGGGTTGCCCCTCCGATTTCCTCGGCACTTCTGGACGGTGCTCGGCAGCATGCTTTCGAGCAGGGATTGTCGCTGCCGGCGTCGCTACAGGTCGTGGCTTCCTGGCCTGCCGAAACTTGCCGAGCCGCCTTGGCGTCTGCATTCTCCTATGCCGAAATGCCGCTGGAGCGACTCCGGGAAGCAATACCGCGCTTTGATCTCATCGCCTATCGGGAATCCGCCAATCGCTCCCTTTTGCTTCTGACCTTGCCCGATTCCGAAAGATTTATCCTTGTCCTGAGCGATCCCTTCGATATCAGCCAGGAGGGTTGGGTACGCCGACAACTGGATCGACAGGAAATTACCAACTTCTCAGTCGGTTTGACCAGTCCGGGCGAGTTGGCAATTTACCTGGCGGAGCAGGAAGCGGATATCCAGGCCATCGATCGATTCGACGTTCAGGAGAGCGGATTGTTCATCGAGGATGACATTCCGGTCATTACCCTGTCCTCAATCGAAACCGATGATCGCCCGGCCGTCAAACTTGTCAATTCGACCCTCTACGACGCACTCAAGCTGCAAGCCAGTGATATCCATCTGGCGTGTGATGAGGAGGGCTTGCAAGTTCATTACCGGATTGATGGTGTCCTGGTGCCCATTACTCGCGTGGCCGGGATGGCTATGGCCGACCAAATCGTTTCGCGCATCAAGGTCATGGCCGAACTCGATATCGCCGAACGGCGCGTACCGCAAGATGGTCGCTTCCGGGTTCGCGTCAATGCCCGGGAAATTGATTTCCGGGTCTCCATAATGCCCAGCCTGTTTGGCGAAGATGCCGTTCTTCGCCTGCTGGATCGCCGTGCCCTGACAGAGGCCGCCCAGACGCTCCGCCTCGATCATCTAGGGCTGGATAGCGCCAGCATGGCCCATGTCCGTGACCTTGCCGCGAGACCACACGGCATGTTGCTGGTGACCGGCCCAACCGGCTCCGGTAAAACCACGACGCTCTATGCGGCCATCACCGAGATTCACACCGGGCGCGACAAGATCGTCACCATCGAAGATCCGGTCGAATATCGCCTCCCTCGTGTTCTCCAGATTCCGGTCAACGAGAAGAAAGGCCTGACCTTCGCGCGCGGACTGCGCTCCTTGTTGCGTCACGATCCAGACAAGATCATGGTCGGCGAAATTCGCGACGAAGAAACGGCACAGATTGCCGTTCAGGCAGCGCTCACGGGGCACCTGGTCCTGACATCGGTTCATGCCAATAACGTCTATGACGTACTGGGCCGTTTCATGCACATGGGGGTCGATCCTTATAGTTTTGCAGCGGCCCTGAACGGCATTGTCGCCCAACGCCTGATGCGCCTGAATTGCTTGCATTGCGCGGTACCGGCTGTGCCGGAGTCTGGTCTCGTGCAGCGATTGGCCATCCCGGAATCCGAATGGCAAAGCTGGCAGTACCGGATTGGACACGGCTGTACCCATTGCCGCGGTACCGGATATCGAGGCCGTAAAGCGATCGCCGAAGTTCTGGTGCTGGATGACGTGCTGCGCGAACACATCGCGCAACGATCACCCATCACCACCCTGAAACAGATGGCGCAGCAGCGCGGCCTGGTGAGCATGCAGACCGTGGCGCTGAGTATGATTGCCCGGGGCGAAACCACCCTGGCGGAGCTTTTCCGTGTGGCCAGCTAAGCAACGCTCAAGCGCTACCTTGGTCATCGGTGCCCGCCGGTTAGTCTGGGTGCCGGTACCGGCACATGCCGAGACCCATAGCGGAGCCATCGAGTTCGAAATTTCTCCCCAACCCGAGGAGACTCGACAGCAGGCCTTGTCGCGGACATTGGATGAATTGCTCGCTGTCTTGGACAGCGCTTCTCTCAAGTCGAAGCCAGTTTCTTGCACACTTCAGGTGCTGATTTCAGATCACTGGTTAGCCCTTGATGTATTGCCCTGGTCAGATGCCTTGCTGCGCCGCGATACGGCGCCGGCCTATTTGAGCGACGGCTTTGCTATGGCTGGCTATGAAGTCGCGACAGAAGATATCGTCCATATTGATGATCGTCGCTATGGCGAACCTTGTTGGGTTGTACGCTACCCAGACGCCCTGCTGGCCACGCTCAGGTACTTTGCCGACCGCACGCGATGCGTGTTGCTCGGCATTCAGCCCCTGAGTACGGCCTGTATCGATCTACTCAGACAGCGGGATGGTTTTACAGGGACGCTGGGTTTGCTCGAAGGGAATTGGCTGCGCCTGTTTCATGTCACCAAATCTTCCATCAGGCCACTGGGCCACCGGCAATTCATCGCCGATCCGGCGGATGCTTCCCTGATCTGTCAGCGCACCTGCCTGTGTTATCCCGGGCTCGAGGCTGCGCACCCCTTGCGTCTTTTGAACCTGAGCCAGCAAGCAATTGAGGAGACGCCGCAAATTCAGGCCTTGCAACCGGCCTGGCTAAGCTCAGCCTTGGCCACTGATCAAGGTGACCTCCTCACCGGTATGGCGTGCCAAGCCTTTAATAGCACGCACCCGCTCGCACACCACGGTCTGACAAAGAGGCGTCAAGTCGGTCAGAAACTATGGATTGCCTTCTTGGTAGCTGCCATCCTGAGCATGGCAGGTGCTGTCGGGCTCGTTCACTCCCTGATCGCAGATCAAATACAGCGACCTGTTACAGCCCAAGTTGCCTTGCCTGATTCGTCACAATTAACCGCAGCCCGGGACGATGATGGCAATAGGGAAGCAATTCGCCGTCTCAATTTCCCGGTGGATGAACTTCTGCGCAGCTTGGTCCCTTCCGATGCCACGCTGATCTGGATCGTATCGGTCGAGCTCGATACCGATGCCTCCCTGAGTGCCACAAGAGAAATCCATCTGCTAGGCCAGACCAAGGGGCTGGATGAGGTCTCTGCCTACATGAAAGCCTTGTCGGCTCGCCCGCATGTCGGACGTATCGATCTGCTGCGCCATGAAATCGTCGAGATTGATCCGGCCAAGCCATTGCGTTTCGAACTGGAGATTGCATGGCAGGACTGATGTCATCGCTGACTCGAATGCGCGCTATCGCCCTGAGGAGCGCTTGGCCGTTACATCAGGCCTGGCATTGGTCATTGTCCCGTTTTGGGGGCTTGGGTATGGCACGCATACTATTGCTGCTTATCCTGTTGCTGGCCAGTCTGCTGTTGAGCGAGCGTTGCCAAACGCTGGCGGAACTCCCAGAGCAAAGCAGTGAGCCCATCACGCCTCAGCGGGCCACTGACAAGCCTCCAGAAGGTCAGCCAGCACTTGAGCGCATCCTGTCCCCCGCCACTGACATTCCCGTACTCTTGAGCGTCTTTCAGCAACAGGCTCGGGACAATGGTTTGCGCCTCGATCATCTGGAGTACCACCGCGACGCGGACGGTAGCCAGGCGTTCGAAACGCTGAGGGTCAGCATGACCCTGATCGGGAACGCGGACAAACTCCATGGGATGGTCAGCCATCTCCTGAAAGATTATCCTGGATTGGCGCTAGTTCGCTTGAAACTGGCCCGCGAAAGGATCGATACCCTGGATATCGAGGGCCAACTGACCTGGCTCTTCTATCTGAAAGGTGCGCCCGGCACCGCGGAGTTCAATCGATGAACTTCAAGCGGTTCGCGTTGTTTGCCGTGTTATTGCTTACGCTCGGTGCGGCCTATTGGTCCCCTGATCCTAGCGGCGAGTTGGTGCAGCCAATCGAACGTATCGCTGGTGACAGCTTGGCGCCCTCCACACAGGCACCGTCGTTGATGCTGCATGAACGAATCGAGTCGGCTAGCTCTTTGGGGCTCTTTGCCACGCCGCCGGTCGTCGCGCCTGAATTCGTCCCGGCACCGCCGCCTCCGCCACCACAGGCACCGCCATTGCCGTTTCGTGTGCTTGGCCGCTATGTCGATCAGCGGGGCATGTTTGTCTTGCTGATAAACGAGCAACGAGGATTTACGGCCCGCCTGGGTGACGTTATCGATGACCTGTATGAAGTCAAGGCGATCGAAGGGCCGACCATGACGCTGATCTATCTCCCTTTACGGCAAACCCAGACTCTTGATATCGGGATGCCATTGTCGATTGCGACCGAACCATGACTTGCTCACGTTGGCTTTTCCTGAAACCTTCCCGCTGCATGGGAGCGCTACGCGTGCTCGCCTTGTTGCTAGCAAGTAGCTTGCTGGCGGGGTGTGGCGGCATGTTCGCCTACCGCGATGGGAGTGCCCTGATCGCTGCCGGTGATACGGATCGCGGTCTGGTTCGTCTCGAGGAGGCCGTCCGTCTTGAGCCGCGCAATCCGGAATACCGGATGGTGCTGATCAACCAACGCCAGCAAGCATCCTTGCGCTGGCTGCAGACCGGCAACCTGGCACGCCAGGCCGGACGCGACGATGAGGCAGAAAGCGCTTATCGCAATGCGCTGAAGTATGACTCCGGTTCCGGACTGGTCCGCGAAGCCCTGGACGCTCTGAATACCGACCGGCGCCACCGTGTCGAACTGGCTGAAGTAGAACCCCGACTCAAGGCCGGTGACGAACAAAGTATCGCCGAGGTGCAGGCCAGGATAAGGACGGTGCTCTCGGAAAATCCCCGGCAGAAAGACGCATTGGCCCTGAAGAGGACGGTCGACACCATAATACGGGCGAGCAAGGCGGCAGAGCTTCGCCTCGATGCCGCTTACCGAAAGCCAATCTCACTGGAGTTACGCGATGCCTCGCTGCGTTCCGTTTTCGACGTCATCGCTGCCGTATCGGGGATCAACTTCTTCTTCGATCAGGATATCCGCCCCGATCTAAAAACCACCATCCTGGCCAGAAACTCAACCGTCGAAGAGGTATTGCGCGTCATTCTGGCGACCAGCCAACTGGAGCAGAAGGTGCTGAATGGCAACTCGCTGCTGATTTACCCGAATACGCTACAGAAACAGAAAGAGTATCAGACCTTGCTGACGCGTACCTTTTACGTGGCCAATGCGGACGTCAAAGCAGTGGCCGAGACACTCAAAACGATCGTCAAGGTTCGCGATATGTCGGTCGATGAGCGCCTGGGTCTGATTTTTGTCAGAGATACGCCGGATGCGATTCGCATGGCAGAACGGATTGTTGCCCTGCAGGATCTGAGCGATCCGGAAGTCATGCTGGAGGTGGAAATCCTGGAGGTCAAACGCTCCCGCCTGATGGAACTGGGTATCCAGTGGCCGAACCAGTTGTCTCTCGCGCCGCTTGTTGCCAGCGGATCGGCGCTGACGCTGAATCAGTTGCGTCACTTGACGGCCAATACGACGCAGGCAACGATCGGAGCTACATCAATCAACGCCTATAAACAGGACCAGGACGGAACCTTGTTGGCCAATCCGAGAATACGCGTCAAAAACAAGGAGAAGGCCAAGATCTTGATTGGTGACCGTGTGCCAGTCATTACGACTACGTCCACGTCGACGGGGTTTATCGCCGAATCGGTCAATTACCTGGATGTCGGTCTGAAGCTGGAAGTCGAACCGAATGTGCATCTTGATGAAGAGGTTGGCATCAAGATCAATCTGGAAGTCTCGAACCTCTCCAAGGAGATCACCAGCAAATCGGGAACCTTGGCATATCAGGTCGGTACACGTGGGGCAAGCACGACGCTGCGCTTGCGCAATGGTGAAACCCAGGTGCTGGCGGGTTTGATCAACGACGAGGATCGCCAGACGGCGAACAAGATTCCTGGCCTGGGTGACCTGCCGGTGGTGGGTCGATTGTTTGGTAGCCAGAAAGATGACGGGCAGCGTAGCGAGATTTTGCTCTCCATTACCCCACGTATCCTGCGCTCAATCCGACGGGAAGACTTGGCGCTGGCCGAATTCGAATCCGGGACGGAGAGCAGTATTGGTGCCGCCAGTCTGCGCCTTACGACACGTGAGGCGGTGCAAGTGCCAGCACCGCTCGTCACACCGACGCCCAGCATACCGAGTCCGTTGCCGCCAACCGCTCCGCTCGAAACCGGGGCACTGCGCTGATGCCAATCTGGTCACGTGGCTTCACGTTTATCGAATTAATGATGACCCTGGCGATTCTTGGGGTCCTCGCATTGATGGCTGTGCCAGTTGCTGAATACAGTGTTCGCCGCGAAAAGGAGCGTGACTTGCGCCTGGCGCTCGTCGAGATTCGTGGGGCGATCGATGCCTATAAGCGGGCGGCCGAACAGGGGCGCATCATGATTCCACCAGGAGAGAGCGGCTATCCTCGTTCGTTGGATGAATTGGTATCCGGCGTTATCGATCAGCGCAGTCCGGTCCGTCAACGTATTTACTTCCTGCGGCGCTTGCCGCCTGACCCCTTTGCCGCCAATCCGACCACCAAGGCCACGGATTCATGGGGTGTGCGCAGTTACACCTCCAGCCCCGAGCTTCCCATGGCGGGCAAGGACGTGTTTGACATCTATACGCGATCGACAGCAGTTGGCCTAAACGGCGTTCCGTACCGTCAATGGTAACTCGCGTGCGATCTTTGTTCAGGCAACGGGCCTTTACGCTCATCGAAATGCTCGTCGTAATGGCCATTGTTGCTCTGTTGCTGACGATTGCCACTCCTCGCTATTTCGGCGCCCTCGATAAATCTAAGGAAGTCGTCCTTCAAGAAAACCTGAGAACGGTGCGGCATGTGCTCGACAAGTTCCTGGCAGACAAGGGGCGTTATCCGAGAACGCTTGATGAGTTGGTAGATATGGGCTACCTGCGGGCAGTCCCGGTTGATCCAATGACGGAGTCCAGTCAGACTTGGGTAGTCGACCTATCGAAGCGGCAGGATCGCCCAGGTATCTCAAATGTGCACAGCGGGGCGCCGGGAACAACGCATGCAGGCATGCAGTATGGCCAACTGTAAGCAGGGGGGGCGAGAAAGCGGTTTTGCGTATATCTGGGTGCTCGCCCTGGTCATGATCCTGTCCATTGGAATTGGAGCCGTCATCGAGGTTGACGCAACGCAGGTGCGACGGGAACAGGAAGTGCAATTGCTCGCCATTGGCCGCGAGTTCCGGGAAGCCTTGCTTCACTATTATGAAACGCTCTCGCCAGCTGGGTCGCATGAGTATCCGGAGCATCTCGATGATTTGGTGCTGGATGCACGCAGAGGACCGCTCCGTCGTTACCTGCGCAAGATCTACCACGACCCGATGACAGGGAAAGCGACGTGGGGTTTGCAGCTGGAGGCAGGGCGGATTATCGGGGTCTATTCCTTGTCAGAAAAGCGGCCGATCAAACAAGACGGGTTTGAACCCGAAGAAACCCACTTTAAAGGAGCCGCTAGTTATAAGGAATGGCGATTTGGTAAATTTTAGGGGTGGGCAGCGAAGTCGCTTGATGGGGCGGACGGTGAGAAACCTATAAGCAGCTAAGATTTCAGGTTCTACCTGGACGGTAGCAGACTCTCTAGGCGCACCCACTGCACAGCGGGTGTCGCGTTTTCCCATTGCACGTAGGCCAAGGGCGGTTTCATTTCGACGATCATTCCGACGAGCAGGTTGCGACCATCCCGCCACTTGGCTGCCACCCGGTCGCCGGGCCGAAGCCGGCTACGGAATGCAACCAAGTTTTCTTCCTCGGTTTGCCGCCGAATTTCCTGCTGCTGCTGAGCTTCCGCACGTTGCGCCGTTTCCGCCGCCTTCTGCTGGATACGCGCCTCGTCCTGCGCGATGGAGGTGGGCAGTTTCTCCTTGGCTTTCGCTACCAACGACTCTGGATCGAAGGTGCCTTCGAAGGTAGCGATAAAGCTGCGCAATTGCTGCGGGGAAGTGGCTCTGGCGAATAAGGCCCGGTATTCGAGCAGCGGCACTGCCTCTTTGGCCAGTTCGACCGCCTTTGACTCCGCAACTGCCGTGTCAAGGGCAGGCTGGTCGATGGATACAGTGAAAGACGTATTGCCCGACGCCGCATCCGCCGCCGTCAGGATGCCGAGGCTCAAGACCCCACGGAGCAATGTGGCGGCCGCCGCCGAGCCCTTGTTGACCGAGTAGAAGGCGGAATTGCATTCCAAGTAGCCGAACTCCCTCCGGTCCTTCATCTTTGTCAGGCACAACCGCTTGCCACCGGGAGGCGGCTTGGTAAGTACCCGGGCGGATCCGTCCACCAAAGAAATGTCGACCAACTCGGTGGCTAAATTCTGGAGGTCGCCGGCCAGGCTGGCCGACCACCGCCCATCGGCACGCAGCAAATAGACCGGCACGACTTTCAGCAACAACCCTGGCTGATAGGTGGCGCTGCTGAGCTCCGTCGTGAAACTCTGGGCCCGGACCGGAAATCCAACGATGGCGATGGCCAGCACCGCTAGGAGGCGAAGCATTTGCATGGTCGTTCCTGAAATTCGCTCTCACCGTTCCCGGTAGGGAGTGATGGAACGAATGGGGTTAAGTAAATGACATGGCTATTTTACAGATTGAGATTTAAAAGCAGTAGATTAATGGACTGTAGATACTTAACCCGTAGGCGGCCACTCTCTGGTCCACTATGGGGAATCACAATCAAGCAGTTGGGGAAGCTCGCCGGCGCGTTGCGGAAAACCTCCGGCGGCTACGCAAGGAACGTGGCCTGAGTCAGGAAGTCATGGCCGAGTTGGCGGATTTCCACCGAACCTATGTGTCGCAGTTGGAGCGTTGCGTCACCAATATCTCGCTCGATGGCCTGGAGCGGCTGGCGAATGCCTTGCACATCGACGTACTCGCTCTCTTGGCACACATCGAGGTATCCGAGGCGGGCGACGACGTTGCCAAGCCGACGGGGCTGCCCAACGAGTAGCCTCTTGCCAAGAACGGACGATACCAAAAGCGGCTGATCTGCACCTGACTTAAATGGGACGTTTGTGGCACATCGCGAGCATGGCGTTCGGAATGTCTCGATCGACAATATAGAAATACTAGCCGGAACGTTGAAAACTTTGGTGCGTTAGCTCTTGATGCCATCTCAATAACAAACTTACGCGACATTTCGGATTGGAGGCGCCTTCCCCCGTAATGATGAGCATTGCCAGTCACAAGGTTTAGAATTATCTAATGTCACCAGCACTCGACGGAAATAGGAGCGATTCGCTTCTCATCGAATAGTTGAACGCTCGATATAAAGATAAACCCTTAAGGAAGCGTGAATTGGGATACTCATCAAGTGTTTCGCCCCGTATACTCATTGACCTGATCATCGAAGTCCCCGCACTGCTCGCCGAAAGCCTCGCCGGCAAGGCCGATGGCGAATCATCAGCGACCGTTCGCGCCCGCGTCGAGCAAGCCCAGAATCGCCAGCAGACCCGGCAACAGAAGCCGAACGCCCGGCTGAGCACCAAGGAAGTCGACGCCGGCTGCCAGTCCGACGCGACTGGCAACAAATTGCTGCAACAGGCAACAACCCAGCTCGACCTGTCGGCCCGCGCCTGGCACCGCATTCTCAAAGTCGCGCGGACGATCGCCGATCTGGCCTCCAGCGACGACATCCGCGCCGCTCACGTCGCCGAGGCCATCCAGTATCGACGTTTCGCCCGTGGGTGAACACCAGACGCGGCGGGAAACACGCGGCATCGCCATTTTGCTGGCGTCGCTGTCGGCACTCGGGCCGTTTTCCATCGACACCTACCTGCCGTCCTTCCATGAAATAGCGGAAAAACTGCACGCCACGCCGCTCGAAGTGCAGCAAACGCTGTCAATCTACCTGCTCTCGTTCGCCGTCATGACGCTGTGGCACGGCGCAATTGCCGACCGTTTCGGCCGACGCAACGTCATTCTCATTGCTGTTGGCCTGTTCGCCGTCGCCTCGGCCGGCTGCACGCTGGCCACGCGCATTGAGCACCTGTGGTTCTGGCGGGCAATGCAGGGCATGACGGCCGGTGCCGGCATCGTCATCAGCCGCGCCATCGTCCGCGACCTGTACGACGGCGCCCCGGCCCAGCGCCTGATGTCGCAGATCACCATGATGTTCGCCCTGGCCCCGGCCATCGCCCCGGTCATCGGCGGCTGGCTGCAAAGCTGGTTTGGCTGGCGTTCGGTTTTTGCCTTTCTGGTCGTGTCGACCGCAGCCTTGTGGCTGGCCTGCTGGAAACTGCTGCCGGAAACCCTGCCCCCGGAAAAACGTCAGTCGCTACGCCCGGCCTACCTTGGCGCAAGCTACTGGAAGGTCATGACCTCGCCGCCCTTCCTGCTCGCCTGTGCGGCGGTATCACTCAATTTCGCCGGGTTTTTCGTGTACGTACTGTCGGCGCCGGTTTTTCTGATGACCCATCTCGGCGTCCCGGAAACCGGTTTTCTCTGGCTGTTCGGCCCGGCGATGGGCGGCCTGATGTTCGGTTCATGGCTGTCCGGCAGGCTAGCCGGCAAGATATCGCCGAGTCGGACCATCCTGCTCGGTTACATGGTCATGGCGAGCGCCGCCGCCTTCAACCTGATCATCAATCTCGCGCTGCCGCCGGGGCTGCCGTGGAGCGTCATGCCGCTATTTGTCTACACGACGGGCATGTCGCTGGCCATGCCCAGCCTGACCCTTTTCGCCCTCGACCCGTTCCCTGCCCAGCGCGGTCTCGCCGCCTCCTGCCAGACTTTCTTCCAGTCAGGCTTCAACAGTATTTCTGCCGCCCTGATCGCCCCGGCCATCTGGGGTTCGACCCTGACCATGGCGTTCGGCATGGCCGGGCTGCTGCTGGTCGGCGGCCTCGCCGCCCTGCTCCACCAGCGCCTACGTTTGAAACCAAGGTAGCCCGCGGAAGCGCCAACCAGCCAGCGTACCGCGGTGATAGTTCTCGTCGAGCGGCCCTTCGAAACCTTCGAGGACGTTGATGACCTGGGTGAACCCAGCCGTTTCGAGGGCATCACCGGCATGGATCGAACGCTGGCCACTGCGGCAGATGATCAGCACCGGCCGGCTCAGGTCGTTGCGCACGAGATGTTTCACCTTGTCGGTGAATTCCGGATCGATCTCCCAGTCCGGTCCTTCCTGCCAGGCGACATGCTCGGCACCGGCCGGGTGGCCGACGTACATGTGCTCGATTTCCGTCCGGCAATCGACGAGCACGGCTTGCGGGTTTTCCTGAAGCAGGGCGTGGGCGGCGAGAGGGTCGAGATGCAGCATCGGCATATCCGAAAATTAGGGTAGTCCGATATTATGAAAGCAAGCCGCGCAAAGCGACAACCTGATCGAACCGTTCTATCGGAGCCTGCATGAAACTTCCCGCCTGGATCACCACTGCCGCGACGGCCCTCATCGCCGCCCTGCCCGGCTGCGACTACGTCAACATGCAGGAAATGAAACCCGGCATCACGACGCAGGGCGAAGTCCGCACCCGCATGGGCGAGCCGGGTTTCGTGCACCACAACGACGACGGCACGGCGACCTGGGAATACGCCCGGCAGCCGAACGGCACCAATTGCTACATGATCACCTTCAGCAGCAACCAGGTCATCAGCAAGATTGAACAGGTGCTCAATGACGCCAACTACGGCAAGGTCCGCGTCGGCATGAGCAAGGACGACATCCGCCGCCTGTTCGGCGCCCCGGCCACCAAGCAGCTCTTCGCCAACCTCGGCGAGGAAATCTGGGAATGGCGCATCGAAGGCATGCCGCCGATGGAGGAAACCTACTTCATGGTTCATTTCGATACTGAAAATGGCGGCGTCAAAAAGACCTCGAAACGGGTACAACCCAAGGGCTAGCCAAGGGAGCTAAAACCCGTTTTATAACAGTCGCATACCGCACTGCAGCATGACTTCTCCAGGTGTTTGCAGGACACTCTTCAGACGTGCGTTTGCGCATGACTAAAATACAGTTTCAGCGACACCCAACAAATCATGGAGGAGACAACCATGCAGAAGTCGCTTCACATCGATCCGGCCAAATGTACCGGATGCCTGCAGTGCGAGATGGCCTGCTCTTACGAGCACACCGGGGCCATCAACCCATCCAAATCCCGGATCAAGGTGTTCGATTTCGAGCATGAGGGCCGCAAGGTGCCCTATACCTGCACGCAGTGCGCCGACGCCTGGTGCATGAATGCCTGCCCGGTCGAAGCCATCGTGATTGATGCCGCGACCGGCGCCAAGATCGTCAAGGAAGCCACCTGCGTCGGCTGCAAGGTATGCACCATCGCCTGCCCGTTCGGTACGGTCAATTACATGGCCGATGTCGGCAAGGTGCAGAAATGCGACCTGTGCGGCGGTGATCCGAAGTGTGTCAGCGCTTGCCCGACCGGCGCGATCACCTACGTCGATGCCGACTGGACCGGGCTCGATCGCATGCGTGCCTGGGCCGCCAAGGCCAATACCAGCGCTGTCGCTGCCTGAGGAGAGAGATCATGGGATGGAACAAGAAAGTCCTGCGCGTGAACCTCACCGCCGGCACCTGCACCCCCGAGCCGCTGAACATGGCCTGGGCCAACGATTACCTTGGCTCGCGTGGCCTGGCTTCGAAATACCTCGTTGAAGAAATCGACCCCAAGGTCGATCCGCTGTCGCCCGACAACAAGATGATCATGTCGACCGGCCCGCTGACCGGCACCATGGCCTCGACCGGCGGCCGCTATACCGTGGTCACCAAGGGCGCCCTGACCAATGCCATCGCCTGCTCCAATTCGGGCGGTTTCTTTGGCGCCGAAATGAAGTTCGCCGGCTGGGATATGGTTATTTTTGAAGGCAAGTCGCCGAAGCCGGTTTACCTGTTCATCGAGAACGACAAGGCTGAACTGCGCGATGCCGGCCACCTGTGGGGCAAGACCTGCTGGGAAACCGAAGAAACCATCAAGCGCCTGCATCAGGACCCGCTCATTCGCGTTTCGTCGATCGGCGGCGCCGGCGAAAATCTCGCCCTCTTCGCCTGCATCGTCAATGACCTGCACCGCGCCGCCGGCCGTTCCGGCGTCGGCGCCGTGATGGGTTCGAAGAACCTCAAGGCCGTTGCCATTCGCGGCACCAAGGGTGTTTCCGGGATCAAGGATTTCCCGGCCTTCCTCGCCGCAACCACGGCGGCCAAGAAGGTACTGGCCGACAATGCAGTGACCGGACAAGGCTTGCCCAAGTACGGCACGCAGGTCTTGATGAACGTCATCAACGAAATGGGCGCCCTGCCGACGCGCAATCACCGCGACGTGCAGTTCGAGGATGCCGGCAAGATTTCGGCCGAAGCCATGCACGAAAAGCGGCCGACCGATGGCAAGGCCCATCTCGTCACCAACGCGGCCTGTTTCGGCTGCACCATCGCCTGTGGACGCATCTCGAAAATCGACGAAACCCATTTCAGTGTCAAGAACAGCCCGCAATACTGGGGCGCCAACGGCGGTCTCGAATACGAAGCCGCCTGGGCGCTCGGCGCGGCCAATGGCGTCGGCGATCTGGAGGCCCTGCAATACGCCAACCTGCTCTGCAACGAGCACGGCATGGACCCGATTTCCTTCGGCGCGACAGTTGGCGCGGCGATGGAACTCTACGATCTGGGCATCCTTACCAAGGAACAGATTGGCGTCGATGCCCAGTTCGGTTCGGCCGAAGCGCTGTGCAAACTGGTCGAAATGACCGCCCACGGCGAAGGTTTCGGCAAGGAACTCGGCCAGGGCAGCGCCCGTATGTGCGCCAAGTATGGCCGCCCCGATCTGTCGATGAGCGTCAAGAGCCAGGAATTCCCGGCTTATGACTCGCGTGGCATTCAGGGTATCGGTCTGGCTTATGCCACGTCGAATCGCGGCGCCTGCCACCTGCGCGGCTATACCATCGCATCCGAAGTGCTCGGCATTCCGGTCAAGACCGATCCGCACGCCACCGATGGCAAGCCGGAACTAGTCAAGGCTTTCCAGGACGCGACCGGCGTTTTCGACGCTGCGGGCATTTGTGTCTTCACCAGCTTCGCCTGGACGCTGGCCGATGTTCAACCGCAAATCCAGGCCGCTTGCGAAGGCGACTGGTCGATGGACAAGCTGAATCTGGTTGGCGAGCGCATCTGGAACATGGAGCGCCAGTTCAATCTGGCCGCCGGCATCACCGCCAAGGATGACGACCTGCCACCGCGCCTGAAGACCGAGCCGGCCAAAACCGGCCCGGCCAAGGGCATGGTCAACGGCCTCGACAAGATGAAGCCGGAGTACTACAAGGTCCGCGGCTGGAACACGGAAGGCGTGCCGGAAACGGCGACGCTGGAACGTCTGGGCCTGTAATCGGCGTAGCCTTGCCTGAGCGGGGTGGCGCCTGGCGTCGCCCCGCTTTTCTTTCCCTATCGGAGAGGAAACATGAAACATATCATTTTGGGTAACGGCCCGGCCGGCGTCGTTGCCGCTGAAACCTTGCGGAAAGCCGCGCCGGACGACGAAATCGTCCTCGTCGGCAACGAGGCCGAACCGCCCTATTCGCGGATGGCGATTCCCTACCTGCTGGAAGGCAATATCGATGAGCCGGGCACCTACCTGCGCAAGTCGGCCGACCATTTCGACCGCCTGAATATCCGCCAGCATCGCGGACGGGTGGTCTCGCTGAATACTGAAAAACAGTCGGTTTTGTTCGACGATGGTCATTTTGAAAACTTTGACCGCCTGCTCATCGCGACGGGCTCGCACCCCGTCCGGCCACCGATTCCCGGCGTCGACCTGCCGGAAGTGCAGACCTGCTGGACGCTCGAAGATGCGCGGGCCATCGCCCAGCTGGCCAAACCGGGCTCGCGCGTCATCCAGCTCGGCGCCGGCTTCATCGGCTGCATCATCATGGAAGCGCTGGTCAAACGCGGCGTCGAGCTGACCGTCGTCGAAATGGGCGACCGCATGGTGCCGCGCATGATGACGCCGGAAGCCGGCGGCATGATCAAGTGCTGGGTGGAAAAACAGGGCGTCCGCGTGGTAACCAAGGCCGGCGTCGAATTTATCGAAAAAGGCCAAAAATCCCCGTTGACCGTGGCACTCTCCACCGGCGAGCACTTTGAGTGCGATCTGCTCATCGTCGCCGCTGGCGTCGCCCCCAACGTCGCCTTTCTGGAAGGCACCAAGGTACACGTGGCCAAGGGCATTCTGGTCGATGACCGCATGCAAACCTCGGTGCCCGGCATCTACGCCGCTGGCGACGTGGCCGAGGCGCCCGACCTGTTCAGCGGCCGCCATCTGGTCGCCGCCATCCAGCCCAATGCCGCCGACCAGGCGCGCGTCGCCGCGCTCAACATGGCCGGCCAGCCAGCCAGGATGAAGGGCGTCCTGGCCATCAACGTGCTCGACTCGATGGGCATGATTTCATCGTCCTTCGGTGAATGGCAGGGCGTCGCTGACGGCGACGGCATCGAGCAATCCGACGAGGCCAACGGGCGCTACATCAGCCTGCAGTTCTCCGGCGATATCCTGGTCGGCGCGACTTCGGTCGGCCTGACCGAGCATGTCGGCGCCCTGCGCGGCCTGATTCAGGGGAAAACCCGGCTCGGTGCCTGGAAACAGAAACTGCTCGAAACCCCGACCCGTTTCGCCGAGGCCTATATCGCCTGCCAGCGCCCGAACAGCTGAGCCATGCGCCTGACCGTCAAGCTTTACGCCACGCTGAGCGATTACCTTCCCCCCGGCAGCAAGAATAACCGGGTGGACATCGAGGTTGCCGAGAATGCTGCGGTCGACGCCGTTTTGCAGCCTTTTGCGCTGCCGACCAAGCTGACCCACCTGGTTCTGGTCAACGGCACCTTCATACCGCCGGGGGAGCGGGCGGCCACGCAGCTGCATGACGGGGATGTCCTGGCCGTCTGGCCACCGATCGCCGGTGGCTGAGCGGCCTTTTCCATGGAGTGACAGCCGGATACGCGAGATGAACAGCACGCCGGCAGAGTTTCGCCGGGCGCTGGTCCAGGCCTTTGGCGCAGCCGTCAGCGAGACAGCGGATGGCCTGCTGGTGGCGGTCGACAACGTACGTCTGCATTTCGCCCTGACCAGTCGGGCGCCGAGAAAAATCGGGGCGCTAGAACTAGCCGTGTTGGATGTTCAAATCAACGTGTGCGACGGCACTGCAGCGGCTGTCGAAAAGCTGCTGTCGCGGGTCGACCGGGCGACCCAGCGCGGTGGAGGTTAGACTAGTCCTCGCGCTCCCTGAGCTCCGGTAGCGTGTTGAAATTGCCGAATGCGGCCACCTGATCGTCGAAATCGACTTCGCAGGCCCCTTGCGCCGCGCACCATTCGGCTACCCGCCGGCCACCCGCCTTCAGGTAGCGCTCGAGGCGAGGCAGTAGCGTTTTCCGGCACAGACAAAACACTGGGTGCAAACGGCCGTCTGCACGGGCAATGGCGATATCCGCCCCCGAATCCGACAGCCCGGCGTGCAGGCGGCTGACCAGATCAGAGGGCAGAAAGGGCGAGTCGCAGGGAGCAGTGACGACCAGCGGCGTGATGCTGGCAGACAGCGCGGCATGCAGGCCGGCGAGAGGGCCGGCGAAGTCGGGAATTTGATCGGCCAGCACGGGATAACCGAAGGCGGCGTATTCGGCCAGGCTGCGGTTGGCATTGATCACCAACAGCCCGACCTGCGGCGCCAGACGCTCGGCAACATGGCGCACCAGTGGCTTGCCATTCAACAATTGCAGGCCCTTGTCGACCCCGCCCATGCGGCGGCCCAGCCCGCCGGCCAGGATGACACCGGTGATCCCGGCCTTGTCCATCAGAAAGTCAGCGTCCGCCACGCCGGGTTCAGCGTGCGGGCGACGAAGGCGGTGGCACCGGCGGCACCGGCTTGCGGAATCAAGGTCTCGCCCGCGCCAACCCAGGCGGCACGGGCCATGCCACAGGCGAGCAGACGAACGTCTTCGGCAGCCACTTCACGCAGGAACTCGCCAATCGATTTTTCCCGCTCCGGCGTGGCATACAGGCCGTCGGCCACACTGCTGACCAACCAACGCACAGCCGGCCCGGCGAAGTGGATTTCAACCTCGGCATCGAGAGCGCGCGCGGCCAGCGCGTGAACCAGCGGCGTGACCACCAGTTCCGGGTGATCCGGCGTCGCCGCCCAGATCAGGAAAGCCAGTTTGTCAGCCAAAGCTCGCCTCCGGTTCGATTTTCAGGATGTGCCGACGATACGCCTCGGCATCGACCAGCGCCGGCTTTTCGTCGGCCCAGGAGCTTGGCTGGGCACGCGCCATCCAGCCAGCACCATAGGGATCAACATTGACCAGTTTCGGCCGCGCCTCGGCCTCGTCGTTGCCTTCGATCAAAACAAAAGACACCGGCGCATGCAGCGCCAGCACCGTCTTGCGGCACTCCACCGTGCCCATTCCCCGCCCGATCTCCACCTCGGCCCCCTTCGGCTTGCTGGTAAAGGCAATGATCTCGCCGGCCAGGAAAATGCCGAAACTGGTCGCGCCGATCAGCACTTCGCCATCCGCGGTTTCCTGCACCCACATGTCGTAGCGCGGGCAGTAAAGGCGGTCGTCGGGGATGGTGCCGGAAAAGGGAGTGTGGGCCATTTCAATTTGTCGGAGTAATTTCGTTGACTGGTCGTTCGTGCCGCGAAGCCGAGCCGAAGACAGTGCGATTTGCACGGCGAGGCGAGAGCGACAAAGGCACGGACGGGCAGACAACGAAATTTGGCGGAAGAGAGCAGGAGTCGAACCTACCCAAACCTGTTTGACAGGTCCTGCCGGTTTTGAAGACCGGCCGTCCCACCGGGGAACGATCTCTTCCGTTGTTCATGAGCCGAATTGCTCCGGGATGCCCCGTAAAACGTGGGTGTCGCGCACGCGGCGAGTGTAGCCGATGCGGTCGAAGAATTCGAGAATGTGGATGGCGACTTTGCGGCCGCCGCCGATCTCGTCGCGCAGCGTGGCGGCACGGGCGCAGCCGTCGCGTTCGTTCAGCGTCGCAACCTTGCGGGCCAGTTCGGCAACGGCTTCGGCTGTAAAGAAATGATCGTGCGCGACCGGCCAGGCGTCGCCGTGACGAGCGATGCGTTTGACCAGGGTGCGCACGGCGTCTTCGCCGATGCCGCTGGCCTTGGCCACATCACGGACACGCGGCGGGGCATAGGGTTCGGCGGCGAGCAGCGGTTTCAAGGTCTGCCACAGCGCGAGGTCGGCGGCGGCTAACTGGACGCGATGTCCCGGCAGGTGCAGCCAGGCATTGGTCTGGGCGATGCGGGCATCAGCCAGCGGTGTCGCGAGCAGCGCGTCGAAAGCCTGGCGGGAGAGCGTCGGCAGGGTCAGGCGACGCAGGCGGTCGCGTTCGACGCCGGTGAGGTCGGGGGCGCGCTCGTGTTCGGCGGCGATGGCGGCGAACAGGCGGGCTTCGAGTTCCTGCCAGCGACTCGGGGCGAAGGCGGTGGCGCCGACGACGTTAAGGTTCAGTTGCTGGCACAACGCCTTGAGCCTGCTGGCGTCGAGATTGCGGTTGAGCGCGTGGGTGGCGAGGTCGACGCCGGCCGGCTGTTGTTCGGCAGCCAGTTGCAGCGCCGTCGCCGGATTATCGTCGGCCAGTGCGGCGAGCATGGCTAGGCGTTCCGGGCTGCTTTTTTTGCGACTGGGCGGGAAGATGTCGAGCACGATGCCGCCGCCGATGGTATGGCGGGCCGAAGCGTCGCGCAGGATGAAGCAGTCACCGGCCAGGGCACCGATCTCACGGTCAACGGCAATTTGGGCCCAATTTTCAAATCCCGGCGCGATCTCGTCGGCACCGAGCAGGCCGATGCGGGCCGGGACATCTTCGGCGCCGAGGTGGAGGTGAACTTGGGTCCAGTGTTTGAGCGGCGGTTGGCCCGAGAGAACGCGGATCTTGGCGTCAAATCTGCGGACCGGGGCGTGCAGGCCGGGCGCGACGATCCACTGGCCGCGTTCGACCTCGGATTTCTCGATGCCGGAGAGCGCCAGCGCGATGCGCTGCCCGGCGTGGCCGGATTCGGCCGGCGCATCCTGGACGCGCAGGCTGCGCACGCGGACGGGTTTGTTGGGTGGCGACAGTAGCAATTGGTCGCCGACTTTGACCGAACCGGCGAAGGCCGTGCCAGTGACGACGGTGCCGGCTCCCGACAGCGTGAAGCAGCGGTCGATGGCGAGGCGGAAGCCGCCGGCCGACTGGCGCTCGCCCTGCTCCGCCGCTGCGGCTTCGAGGTAGGTGCGCAACTCGGCAATGCCTTCGCCACTGACGGCAGCAACCGGAAAGATCGGCGCGTCAGCCAGCGCGGTGCCGGCGAGCAGTTCGTCAATTTCCGTTTTTGCCTCATTTTTCCGGTTGACCGTGGCAACGTCGATTTTGGTCAGCGCCACCGCTCCGCGCCGGATGCCGAGCAGTTCGATGATCTCCAGATGCTCGCGGGTCTGCGGCATCGGGCCGTCGTCGGCAGCGATGACGAGCAACGCGAAATCGATGCCGGTCGCCCCGGCCAGCATATTGTGGATGAGCTTTTCATGGCCGGGCACATCGATGAAACCGAGCTTTTCGGTGTAGGCGTAGCCAAGGTCGACGGTGATGCCGCGCGCCTTCTCTTCCTTCAGGCGGTCGCAGTCGACGCCGGTCAGGGCTTTGACCAGCGTGGTCTTGCCGTGGTCGATGTGGCCGGCGGTGCCGATGATCATGCGGCGCCTTCCCCGATTTCAATGACTGTCAGTGCATCGCCACAGGCCAACTGGCCCGAGGCGAGCACATTGGCCCGCAGCCCGCCGCGGCCGACCCAGTATTTGACAACCTCGGGCGCTGACAGGGCTTCGTTGGCCAAGCGCTGGCCCAGCGTACTGCACGGCTCGCAGGTTTCGACGCCAATCAGCAGGCAGCTGCCGAGGCGGAACTGGCGGCCGACCAGCCCGTTCAGGCGGATGCCGCGCGTCACGACATTGCGGCGGGTCAGCGACAGGTCGTTGGCGCGTCCGGTATGGGCGCAGAAACGCTCGATCTCCTCGGCCTCGACCAGCGTCAGTTGCTGGCCTGCCCAGTTCGCCTTGGCAAAATGGCGGTCACCAACGACGCCCTGCCCGGCCAGCAACTCCAGCTGCCGGCATTCGCGCTGCGCTGCGCCACGGGATGGGCTGAGGAAAAGGCGTTCGACGAGCATCTAGGCCGGCTGCCCACAAAAATAGGGGATCGCCGCAGCCAGCGCTTCGCCATCGGCGAGCACCGCATCCGGCGCCCCGCCCTTGCCCCACAGCGGTTCCTGCCATTGCATGCCGAGGAATTCGGCGCACAGGCGGTAGCTGTCGAGCATTGGCTGGGCCTTTTCGCGGTTGCCGCTGGTGGCGACGACCCACAGGCGCTTGCCGGCCATGCCTTCCTTGAAATCGAGGCCGGGGACGCGCAGCCAGGCGCTCCAGTGGTCGAGAACGGTTTTCAGCGGCGACGGGATCGAGAACCAATAAACGGGCGAGACAAAGACCAGGTCGGTCGCCGCCAGCGTGGCGTCGAGCAGGGACTTGGCGTCGGCCATCGGCATCGGATAGGTGCCGGCGGTATGGCGCAGATCGACGAAAGGCGGAAGTTCCAGATCGGCCAGCTTGACCCAGGTTTGCTTCGTATCAGCCGACAGACCGGCGGCGGCGCGACGGGCCAGGGTTTCGCTGTTGCCGATGTGGCCCGGTTCGCGGGTACTGGCATTGAGGAAGAGGAAGTGGGACATGGCGCTGGAGGTTTCGTCAAAAATCACATTTTGGCACGCCCCCGCGCATCGCTGGCGGGGGCGCTGGCGACTAGCCGAACATGTCCTCGTACATCCGCCCGGCCCAGGCGAAGTCTTCGCTGACCAGTTCATCGCGGCGCAGATTGTCGTCGTCCTGATCCTGGATGATGATGCCCTTGTCGTTGACGTAGTACTTGAAGCGCACGGCGATGTCTTCACGCGGCTTGGTGTTGACCATCATGAAACAGAGGTTGTCGGGAAGCGCGTACTTCGGTTCGCGGCCCTTGACGCGCTCGCTGATGTACTTGGCGACGATCCGGGCGTGGGCGTTGGCGACGTGGCCGGCTTTGGGATAGAAGCGGAACTGCGGCGAGACCATGCCGACCGAGTCGCCGATCACGTACACGTCCGGGTCGTCCTTCATGTTGAGGAAGAAGGGATCGACGCCGGCCCAGCCGGTCGGCTTGCCTTCGTCGTTCTTGCCGATGACGCCGGCCTTCCACGCCATGTCGCCGGCCTGATGCGGTGCCATGAGGATGGAATGGTCGAAAGTGAAGTCGCCGACTGCGGTCTTGATCTTCTTGTTGAAGGGATCGACCTCCTTGATGACGGCCTTCGGCACGTAGACGATCTGGTCCTTGTAGAGATTGGCGAAGGCTTCCTGAAAGCCGCCGGTGATCGGCGCCGGGCTCGGTTTCGGGTCGAGGATGATGACCTTGCCTTTGATCTTGCGCTCCTTGAACAGGCCGGCGATCAGGCAGGCGCGCTCGTAGGGCGACGGCGGGCAGCGGTGCGGCGGAGGCGGCAGGGTCATCACCAGGTCACCACCCTTGAAATTCTGGATGCTCTGCTTGAGGCGGAAATGCTCGGCGTTCGGAATGTAGGCGGCCGGGAACATGGCCTTGGTGTAGTCGGCCGCCTTGCGGTCGTTGCCGAACCAGGCCTCGTAGTTGTAGCGGATGCCCGAGCCGATGATCAGGTAGTCGTAATCGAGCCAGCCCTGGGCGGTGATGACACGCTTCCTGTCGCGCTCGAAGGCGGTGACTTCGGTCTGGATGAATTTGTAGTCGTACTTCTGGGCGACTTCGAGGTAGCTGAAGGTCAGGAAGTTGGTATCGACGACATCGACCAGCCACTTGTTGCTCATCGGGCAGGAAAAGAACACCGGGTTGCGTTCGAGGACGACCACCTCAAGGCTGGCGTCCAGCTTCTTGAGGTGCTTGGCGGCGCTGATGCCGCCCCAGCCACCGCCGCAGATGACGACGCGCTTGCCGGTTGCCTTGGGTAGCAGCGGGTCGGACTGCATGTTGATCAGGAAAGGCAGCGGGCTGGTCGGCTGGGCGATGGCCGTCGTGGCCCCCAGCACTGCGCCCGCCGCCAGGAATTGCCGGCGATTGAAGGTCATGCTTTCTTCTCCATTAGGTGAACCACCCGGACACGGAGATGCCCGGATTTACAGGTGCGCCCGGTTGGGCGCGGTAGAAAACAGCAGGCGGTACGCAGACCGCCCAACGAGGCTGCTTTCAATAAACTTCGTTTTCAAAACTTCAGGTCCGGCAATTGCGCCACGAAGCGGGCTTCGTCCTTCGCTTCTAGACAGCGCAGGTCGAGATGGTAGGCATCGTCGCGGATGTAGCCGATGACCGGCGTCGGCAGGCTGCGGAAGGCCGATTCCACGGTCAACAGGAATTTTCCGGCTTTTTTGAAATTGGGCCGGACGACCAGCGCCGCCGACGGCAGACGTTCGACCGGCAAGGCACCGCTGCCGATCTGGCTGCTGCAGGGCGCGACGCTGACCGTGGCCTGTTCGCCGATGGCGGCCTGCACGGCGGGCAGGACGCGCTCGGCCAGTGCGCTGATCTCGGCGACAGGCCGGGTCAGCAGGCGCAAGGTCGGCAGGCGCTCGGCCAGGCGGTCCGGGTCGCGGTACAGGCGCAAAGTCGCTTCGAGCGCCGCCAGTGTCGTCTTGCCAACACGCAGGGCGCGCTTGAGCGGGTTCTTCTTGATCCTGGCGATCAAGTCCTTGCGGCCGACGATCAGCCCGGCCTGCGGACCGCCGAGCAGCTTGTCGCCGGAGAAGGTGACGATGTCCGCCCCCGCCACTAGCGCCTGCTGCGGCGTCGGTTCGGCCGGCAGGCCGTGGGCGGCAAAATCGCACAGCGTGCCGCTACCGAGGTCAATGACGAAAGGCAGGCCGGCGGCGTGGGCGATGTCGGCGATGACTTTTTCATCGACCGCCGCCGTGAAACCGGTGACGGCGTAGTTGCTGGTGTGGATTTTCATGAGCAGCGCCGTTTTCGGGCCGATGGCTTCCTGAAAATCCTTGGCGTGGGTGCGGTTGGTCGTGCCGATTTCATGCAGCTTGACCTGCGCCCGACGCATCACGTCGGGGATGCGGAAAGCGCCGCCGATCTCGACCAGTTCGCCGCGCGACACCACAGCCTCCTTGCCCTGGGCCAGCGCGTTGAGGGTCAGCAGCACGGCGGCAGCGTTGTTGTTGACGATGGTCGCCGCGATATCCGGCGAGCCGCCGGCGATCAGTTCAGCCAGCAGGCCGGAGACCAGATCGTCGCGGTCGCCGCGGCCGCCGGAGGCCAGGTCGTATTCCAGCGCGCAGGGCGAGCGGGCGGCTTCGACCATGGCGGCGATGGCTTCCTCGGCCAGTTGGGCGCGGCCAAGGTTGGTGTGGAGCACTGTGCCGGTCAGATTGAAGACGGCGCGCAGATTGGCCCGGCCGGCATCGTCGGCGCGGCGGCGGATGGCCGATAACAGACTGTTTTCGTCGGGCAGCGGCAGGCCATGTTTGAGGCCTTCACGGACAGCGGCCAGTTCGGCGCGAATGCAGCCGGTCACCAGCTGGCGGCCGTGCACTTCGATTAATTCAGGAATTTGCCCTAAAACGCGGTCGACCGCAGGAAGGTGTCTTTTTTCGTTCATGGCTTTCACCCGGACCGGGCAGAAAGGTTGGTCAAATGGCTTTAGCCGCTATACGCGCCGATAAGCAACAAATTCGGGCCGAAACGCTCGTAGCCGGCTTCATCGACCAGCATGTCGAGGGCCAGCGTGGCGAGGTCGTCGGCCACCGGGTCAACGCGCGGGTCTTTTTCCTGATAGACGATCTTGAGGTAGCTCTTGCAGGCGTCGCAGGTTTCGGCACGGACGGCGCCGCTTTTCTGTCCACTCGAACCTTCGACTTCATGCAACGCGACTTCCTTGTCGGTGTCGCAGGCCGTGCAGGTCGCGCGCGGCACGTTCCATTCGCTGTTGCACAGGCTGCAATGCAGGTAACGCAGGTTGTTGATGGCGGCGCCGAGGCGAACGACGCTGGCCACGGCCGGGCTGCCGCAGCACGGGCAGACGCCATGGGCATCAAGTTTTTGCAGCTGACTGGCGTCGAGCTGGCTGGCCAGCTGGGTGAAGACGACCTGCAGGGCGGCGGCGACGAAAGGCAGCTCGGCCGCGTCGCCGGCTTCGAGTTCGCCGCTCAGCAGCGTGTCGGCCAGCTTGTCGAGCCAGGCGTCGTCAGCCGCCAACAGCGCGTCCAGCGCCTTGCCGGCGCCATCGGGCGCAGTCTTGCCCAGTTCGTGGGCGATCTGGCGCAGCACGGTACGCCAGGCAGCCGGGCGAACGGCGATGTTCAGGGGCGGCATGCCATGGGTGCGCGCCTGTTCGAGTGTCGCGGCATCGGGCAAGGCCAAGGCCGGCAGTGCCTTGATGGCTTCGTGCTGAGCGCGGCTCAACTGGCCAAGAAAAGCCAGCCAGTCGCCAAGGCTGTGACCGCTAGCCAGGGCGGCGAAGCGATCGGCACGGTCGGCGAACAGCGTGGTGGTCACCGGCAGCAGAATGGGAGCTGCTTCTTCGGCTGGCGGATGAAAATCAATGGTTTGGGTCTGCATGTCAGCTCAAAAAAACGGGGGTTGCAGAATGTTCTCCGCAGAGCCCCCTAAACGCAAGGTAAAGCTAAATCGTTCGGGCAAATGACGGGCGCCGCAGGATCAAGGTGCGCCTGCGAGCCCAGATATTTGCCAATTACTTGCCGGTGATCTGGCGGTACCAGCCACGATGATGCTGCTTGGCCCAGCCCCGGGTCACCGTGCCGTACCACATCGCACGGATGGTGCCCTTGACCCAGATGGCGGCATAGACGTGGACCATGATCAGACCGATCATCACGGCACCGGCTGCAGCGTGCACCACGGCGCCCATACGGACGAGCGTAATGTCGAAGCCGAACCAGGCGCGCCAAATGAGCAGCCCGGAGACCGTCATCAACAACATGCAGATGGCCATCGCCCAGAACATGACTTTCTGGCCACCGTTGTACTTGCCCTGTTCCGGCATGTCGTGGTCGTTGCCATTCACCATGTTTTGCGCCTTGCTCAGCCACTCCTTGTCCGCCGGCGTCATCTTGTTGAGATGCTTGAAGCGGAAAAAGAGAGCCAGAAAGGAGATCGCCATCAGCACCCCGAGATAGGGGTGGATGATGCGCGCCCAGGTCGGGCCACCGAACAGCTGCGTCAGCGGGAAGAACGCCGGGTGAAAGAAGGCCAGACCAGAGAGGGCAAGCAGGATGAAGCTGATGCCCACCACCCAGTGATTGGCCCGTTCCTTGGGCTCGTAGCGCTTGAGGTCTTTCGGATCGCGGATCATTTTGCCTCCTCCTTGTCTTCCCGTTCGATCTCGTCCTCGATCTCTTTCGAGACCTCATTCGGACCCTTGGTCACGTAGTGGAACAGGCTGCCCAGTGCAACGCCGGCCAAAGCCAGCGTGGCGAGCGGCTTGGCGAAGCCCTTCCACAGCGAGACCAGCGGGCTGATCGACGGATTGGCCGGCAGGCCGGCATAGAGGTCGGGCTTGTCAGCATGATGCAGCACGTACATGACGTGCGTACCGCCCACCCCTTGCGGGTCATACAGACCAGCCTGATCGTAGCCACGTTCCTTGAGGTCGGTGACGCGCTTGGCCGCGTAGTCCTTCATGTCCTCCTTGCTACCGAACTGAATCGCGCCAGTCGGGCAGGCCTTCACACAGGCCGGCGCCTGGTTGACGGCGACCCGGTCGGAACACAGCGAGCACTTGTAGGCCTTGTTGTCTTCCTTGGACATGCGCGGGACGTCGAACGGACAGCCAGTGACGCAGTAGCCGCAGCCGATGCAGTTTTCCTGATGGAAATCGACAATGCCGTTGCTGTACTGGATGATGGCCCCCGGGGCCGGACAGGCCTTCAGGCAGCCGGGGTCGGCGCAGTGCATGCAGCCGTCCTTGCGGATCAGCCACTCGAGCTTGTTGTTCTGCTCGACCTCGGTAAAACGCATCACCGTCCACGACTTGGCCGACAGATCCATCGGGTTGTCGTAGACGCCGTGGCAGTTGCCGACTTCGTCGCGGATGTCATTCCACTCCGAGCAGGCGACCTGACACGCCTTGCAGCCAATACAGGCGGATACGTCGATAAGCTTGGCGATTTCGATGGTTTCCCGCACTTGCGTAGAGGGCGTCGTCGTCGCGGAGCGCTGTTTGATGTCTAGCGATTGCAGTGCCATATCAGCTCTCCTTTACGCTTTCTCGATGTTGACCAGGAACGCCTTGTACTCCGGCGTCTGCGTATTGGCGTCACCGACGTACGGGGTCAGGGTGTTGGTGATGTAGCCAGGCTTCGTCGCCCCCTTGAAACCGTAGTGGATCGGAATGCCGATGGTGTGCACCTTCTTGCCATCGACATCGAGCGCCTTGATCCGCTTGGTGACCACCGCCACGGCCTTGATGAAGCCGCGGTTGGAACGGACCTTGACCTTGTCGCCAATGGCAATGCCCTTCTCTTTCGCCAAATCCTCGCCGATTTCCACGAACTGTTCCGGCTGCATGATCGCGTTGATCTTGCTCTGCTTGGTCCAGTAGTGGAAATGCTCGGTCAGACGGTAGGTCGTCGCCACGTACGGGAAGTCCTTGGCCGTGCCGAACGCTTCCATGTCGCCCTTATAGACCCGGGCGGCCGGATTCGACTTGGCCTTGGGGTTCGTCGGGTGCATCGGGTTGGCGTCGAGCGGGCTTTCGAACGGCTCGTAATGCTCGGGCATCGGCCCTTCGGCCATCAGGTCGCGGCAGAACAGGCGGGCCACGCCTTCCGGATTCATGATGAAAGGCATGACATTCTCTTCCGGCGCCGCATCCGGACGCATGTCTGGAACGTCGTTGCCGCCCCACACCTTACCCGTCCACTTCAACACCGCCCGCTTCGGATCCCAGGGCTTGCCGGAAACGTCGCAGGAGGCACGGTTGTAGAGGATGCGCCGGTTGACCGGCCAGGCGAAGCCCCAGTTCATCGTCTGGCCGAGACCGGACGGATCGCTGTTGTCTCGCCGCGCCGAGTTGTTTCCGGCTTGCGACCAGACGCCGCAATAGATCCAGTTGCCGCAGGTCGTCGAGCCATCGTCGCGCAGGTGGGCGAAAGAACCCAACTGCTCGCCGGCCTTGATCAGTACCTTGGTCGCGTCCTTCGGATCGACCACGTCGGCCAAGGCCTTGCCGTTGAACTCCATCATCAGTTCTTCCGGCGACGGCTTGTTGGCAATGCGGTAGGCCCAGGTCAGCTTCTGGATGGCATCCGGGAAGGCGCCGCCATCCTTGGCATACATTTCCTTGAGTTTGAGGAACAGCCCCGCCAGGATCTCGGTGTCGTCCTTCGCATCGCCCGGACCGTCCGCCGCCTTCCAGCGCCACTGGATGACGCGGCCGGAATTGGTGAAGCTGCCGGAGGTTTCGGCAAACAGCGTGGTCGGCAGACGGAAGACTTCAGTCTGGATGGCAGCCGGATCGACCTCGTTGAACTCGCCGTGCGGCTTCCAGAATTCGGAAGTATCGGTCGCCAGCGGGTCCATGACCACCATGTACTTGAGCTTGGCCAGCGCATCCGACACCTTCTTCTTGTTGGCGACGGAAGCCAGCGGGTTGAAGCCCTGGCAGAAAAAGCCGTTGATCTTGCCCTGGTACATCTGGTCGAAGATCGACAACACGTCGGAGGCCCCGCCGAGCTTCGGCATGTAGTCGAAGGCAAAGTCGTTTTCCTTCGTCGCCGCGTCGCCCCACCACGCTTTTTGCAGGCTGATGTACCACTTCGGGAAGTTCTGCCCGTAGTTCATCTGGCCCGGGCGCATGGCCTTGGGCGTCTTCTTTTCGAGGAAGCTCTTGAGGTCGGTGTCGGCATCGGTCGGCGCCGCCAGGTAGCCCGGCAGCTGCTGGGCGTAGAGCGCGAAGTCGGTGATGCCCTGGACGTTGGCGTGGCCGCGCAGCGCGTTGATACCGCCCCCAGCCATGCCCATGTTGCCGAGCAACTGCTGAATGATCGCCATGCAGCGGATGTTCTGGGAACCGACGGAGTGCTCGGTCCAGCCCAGCGCATAGAGGTTGGTCATCGTCTTGTTCGGCGCCGCCGTCTCGCCAATCATCTCGCAGATCTTGATGAAGGCGTCCTTCGGCGTGCCGCAGACCTTGCTCACCATCTCCGGCGTATAGCGGGAATAGTGGGTCTTCATTATCTGCCAGACGCAGTTCGGGTCCTGCCAGGTCTCGTCGACCTTAGCAAAACCATCGGCGCCCATCTGGTACTTCCAGGAGTCCTTGCCGTAACTGCGCTTCTCCTCGTTGTAGCCGGAGAAGATGCCATCGTCGAACTTGTAGCCCGGATCGATCAGGAAAGCCGCATTGGTGTAGGCCTTGACGTAATCGTGGTGGATCTTGTCGTTGGCAATCAGGTAATTGATGACGCCGCCGAGGAAGGCGATGTCGGAACCGGAACGGACAGGCGCATAGAAATCGGCCACCGACGCAGTGCGGTTGAAGCGCGGGTCGACGACCACGAGCTTGGCCTTGCGGTTTTTCTTGGCTTCGATCACCCACTTGAAGCCGCACGGGTGCGCTTCGGCAGGATTGCCACCCATCACGAAAATCAGATCAGCGTTCTTGATGTCCACCCAGTGGTTGGTCATCGAACCACGCCCAAAACTCGGAGCCAGACTGGCCACCGTGGGAGCGTGTCAAATGCGCGCCTGGGTATCGATCGAGGTCATGCCCATCGCGCGAATCGTCTTCACGGTCAGGTAGCCGGCCTCATTCGGCGCTGCTGATGATGCGAGGAATGCAGTGGTCGGCCAACGGTTTACCGTCAGACCATCCTTGTTCTGGGCGACGAAATTGGCGTCGCGATCCGCCTTCATGTGCTTGGTGATGCGGTCGAAGGCTTCCATCCAGGAAATCTTCTTCCATTCATTCGTGCCCGCTTCGCGCACTTCCGGCCACTTCAGGCGATTGGCGCTCTGCACCATGTCGCGCAGGCCAGCGCCCTTCGGGCACAAGGTGCCACGATTGACCGGATTATCCGGGTCGCCTTCGATGTGGATGATCTCGGCCTGCGAATTCTTGGATTTATCGCCGGTCGAGTAGATCAGCACGCCGCAGGACACCGAGCAGTACGGACAAATATTCCGTGTCTCGGTGGCTCGGGCGAGCTTGAAGGTGCGTACTTCCGCCTGGGCTGCGGTCGGCGAGAAACCCATCAACGCGATGGATGACCCACTGAGCCCGGCGGAGCAGACCTTGAAGAACTGCCGCCTGTTCATGTTCATTTGAGTTTTCCCTCTTTTATGCGACCCCGTGTCGCAAGGGGAGAACAGTGCAACGACTGTGCCATTCGGCATAAGTCATTGAACGATGGGGAATCAGGGTTGCGGAGCGGGGTGAAAAACCGGGACATTTTGTCCATGGACGGCGAAGATGGGACATTTTGTCCCACCAAAACATCCCAAAAAGCCCTTCCTGCCAGCAGATTGGGCGACTACCAAAACGAGGTGATTCCCGCGGTCAACCGGGCTTGCTACGGTCAACCGGAAAAAAGGGCGAAAAATGAAATCCTCGCCCGGCGCAAATCAGAAGGTGATGACCTTGTCCGCCGCCAGCGTTGCTTCGGCCAGTTCGACCAGCGTGCCGATCGAAGTGCCGGGAATCAGCGGCAGTTCGCCGAGACCACGCGCCAGCGCACAAGTCCGGCACAGGCGGATCTCGACGCCCTGAGTAACCAAGCCCTCGACCATGCCCTGCAACCCGTTGCCGGCCCCATCGATCTGGTTCGGCAAGCCAAGCACGGTGGCGTCGGACATCAGGAAAATGCGGATTGCTGGCTTGGCATCGCTGCCGGCCAGGGCCGTGGCCAGACGCAGGGCGGAAAGGCAACGTTCGTTGCCGTAGGGCGCGGCGTTGATGATGATCAGGATATTTTGCATGCTTTGTGAGTCCATAAGAAAACCATGATGGTAGGGCCGCTCAACGCATTTTCCAGCGCAACCATGCGCTGGACTGATCGACGGCAATCGACAGGAAAAGCATGGCAATGATCACCGTCGACGCCTGCGCGTGGTGGAAAAGCGAGAGTTCGAAATAGAGTAGTTGCCCCAGCCCGCCGGCGCCGACGAAGCCGAGGATGGCGGCCATGCGGATGTTCATTTCCCAGCGGTAGAGCGTGTAGGCGATGAGTTGCGGGGCGGCGCCGGGCAAGGTGCCGTAGAGGAAGGCGAAGCCGCCCGGGGCGCCGGCCAGACGCAGGGCCAGGCCGGGGGCTGGCGGGGCGTTGTCGAGGGCTTCGGCGTAGAGGCGGCCGAGCACGCCTGCCGTGTGCAGGGCCAGGGCCAGCGCGCCGGCGAAGGGGCCGAGGCCGACGGCCAACGCGGTGATGGTCGCCCAGACCAGCTCCGGCACCGAGCGCAGGGTGTTGAGCAGGAAGCTGAACGGCGCCCGCCATTTGGGCAAGGCGAGCAGCAGGCCGGCGACGGCGGCAAGCAAGGTGCCGACGACCGAGATGGCCAGCGTTTCCCAGATGCCTTTGCCGACTTTGGCCAGCCACTCGGCCGACAGGTCGGGCGGGAAGAAGCCGGCGACGAATTCGCCGATGCTGTGGGCGGCTTCCACGGTCAACAGGGATTTCAGGCCAATTTCCAAATAATTGAAGCTGGCGACGATGCTGACGACCAGCACCAACCCGAGCCCGCCGCTGCGCCGGCCGAAGGGTGAGGCGCGGTTGGCCGGCGGCGTGTCGAGCGCCCGGCGCAGCCAGCCCGAGAAACCGTCGGCGGCAAAAACGAGGACCATGAAGGCGAGCAGGATGGTCGCCGCTTCGCCGCCGTTGAGCATTTTCATCGCTTGATCCATGAGCTGGCCGAGCCCGCCGGCGCCAACGAAGCCCATGACCACCGAGGCGCGGATGGCGCATTCCCAGCGATAAACCGTGTACGAAGCCAGCTCCTTCGAAGCCTGCGGGATCAGCCCGTAGAGGATGGCCAGCGGCCGGCCGGCGCCGTTGTGGCGCAGCGCCCGGGCCGGCGCTGCATCGACCGATTCAAGGATTTCGGCATAGACCTTGGCCAGCATGCCGCCGTAAGTCAGACCGAGCGCCAGCACGCCAGCGGCCGGGCCGAGGCCGAAGACGTGGACGAAGAGGAGCGCCCAGACCAGCTCGGGAATGCCGCGCAGGATGGTGAGCAGGCTGCGCGTGATGGGGTTGAGCGTTGTCTTTTCGCGCCCGGCACCGGTGGCGAGATAGCCCATCGGCACAGCGATCAGGAAGGCCAGCGCCATGCCGGCCGTGGCGATGGCCAGGGTTTCGAGCGTCGCCTTGGCGAGGTAGCCCATGAATTCGGCGCCGGTTTCCGGCGGCAGAAAGCCGGCCAGGAAGTTGCCGATGACCTTGAGGTTGCCCGGATCGACGAGCGCGCCGGGCTTGACCTCGGCCGCCTGAAACAGCGGCCAGAGGATGACCAGCGTGGCCAGCGCACCGATCAGGCGCGAGCGGGCCGCCGGGTCGCGATTGGAGTGGTTCAACAGCACGCGGCGCGGGTGGCCGCCTCGATGGCGGCGGCTTGCGACAGGAAATGTGGCTCGTGCGCCTGCACCGGCAGCTCGTCGCCTTCGCTGGCGTAGAGGTCGTGCAACAGCGGGACGGTGATTTCGCTGGCCGGCAGGTCGAAGGCGATGCGCCCGGCCTTGACGCCGACGATGCGCGAGAAATTGCCGATGGCCAGATCGACGGCGTGCAGGCTGGCGACCAGCGTTGCGCCGCGCGCTTCGGCCTCGGCGATGAGCAGGCGGATGGCGGCCAGGGCCAGCGTCGGGTCGAGGGCGGAAACCGGTTCGTCGGCGAGGATCAGCTCGGGCTGCTGATAGAGCACGCGGGCGATGCCGACGCGCTGCAACTGGCCGCCGGAGAGCTGGTCGCAGCGGGCGAACAGTTTGTCGGCCAGATCGACGCGTTCGAGCGCCGCACGGGCGCCGGGGACGTCGAGCGGATAGAGCAGCGAGACGAGCGACTTCCAGGCCGGCCACTGGCCGAGCTTGCCGGCCAAAACCGCCGTCACGACACGCTGCCGGCCGGGAATCGGCGGCGCTTGATGGACCGTGCCGATGCGGGCGCGCAGTTTGGCCAGTTCCACGGTCAACCGGAAGTTTTGGCCAAAATCCAAAACCTCGGCCGTGCCGGCCGTCGGCGCCAGCGCCGTGCCGAGCACCGAGAGCAGGGAGGTCTTGCCGGCGCCGGACGGGCCGATCAGGGCGATGCGCTCGCCCTTTTCCGCCTTGAGCGTGATGCCATCCAGCGCGGCAAAGCCGTTGGCGTGGGTCAGCCCCACGCCGTTCAAGCAAAAACTCACTTCAACAAGCCGGCGGCGTGCGCTGCCTTTTCGATGCCGTCGTAGTTCTCCTTCTTGGTCGGGATGAACTTGGCGGCGCGTTGCAGGGCGAGGATTTCCTTGTGTTCCGGGTTGGCCGGGTCGAGCTTGAGGAAGGCGTCGGTCAGCTTCTTGATAACGACCGGATCGAGATCGCCACGCACCGTCCAGTTGTAGTCGAAGTACGGCGGCGTCGTCGAGAAGACGCGAACCTTGTCGGTGTCGACTTTCTTGGCTTCGACCAGTTTGTCCCAAACCGAGGCGTTCAAGACACCGGCTTCGGCCTTGCCGGCGGCGACGAAGGCAACAGTCGCATCATGGGCGCCGGAATAGGCAACATTCTTGAAATCTTTTTCCGGATTGAGGCCGGCCTGCTGCAGGTAGAAGCGCGGCATCAGGCTGCCCGAAGTGGACGACGGCGCGCCGAAGGCGAAGGTCTTACCCTTCAAATCGGCGAGCGACTTGATGGCCGGGTCGGCGGTGATGAATTTGGAAGTGAACTTGGCATCCTCCTCGCGCTGGGCGATGGGAATGGCCGTGCCGTTGGTGCGGATCTTGGCCTGCACGAAGGTGAAACCGCCGAGCCAGGCGAGGTCGATCTTCTTGGTGGCCAGCGACTCGACAACGGCGGCGTAGTCGGTCACCGGGGTGAACACGACCTTCATGCCGGTCTGCGCTTCGAGGTATTTGCCGAGCGGCGCGAACTTGCGTTGCAACTCGGTCGGCGCTTCGTCGGGAATGGCCGAAACGCGCAGGATGGCTTCGTCGGCCACGACAGGCAAGGAGGAAACAGCGGCGAAGGCGCAGGCAAGCGCCCCCTTCAGCGCCAGACGGCGCGCGGTGGACAAGGTCATTTGAAGCTCCGATTTCTACAGCAACCGCCGCCGCGCGGATGTCACGGCAGCTTACAAGGCACCGAAGTGCCGCCAATTCAGTGCGGTACGCAGACCGCCCCGGCATTATAGCCAGCCAGACGGGGTAAGTTGGAGGCCGGCCCGAAATCCCCGTTTGTTCTGCGCGCCAATGTCATTTCCCGGCAAGAAGGCTGGCTATTTTTGCCCGGCCGGACACGATATTTCGCCATCCCGGCCGAGATTCCCGCGCCTGCCACCCGGTGTTATCCTGCCGTCCCAATGCTAGGCACACTTTCCGACGCCCTCACCCTGCTGACCAGCTTCGATCAGCGATTGCTCGACATCGTCGGTTTGTCGCTGCGCGTCAGCCTGAGCGCGCTGGCCATTGGCGCGCTGCTCGGCCTGCCGCTCGGGGCCTGGCTGGCGGTCGCCAAGTTCCCTGGCCGCGGCGCCCTGATCGTCGGGCTCAACGCCCTGATGGGCCTGCCCTCGGTGGTGGTCGGCGTGCTCGTCTATCTCGCCCTGTCGCGCAGCGGGCCGCTGGGCAGCTACGGCCTGCTCTTTTCGCCGGCGGCGATGATCTTCGCGCAGAGCGTGCTGGTCCTGCCTCTGATCGCCGCCGTCAGCCGGCAGATCGTCGAGGATGCCTGGAAGGAATACGCCCCGGAGTTTTCCGTAATCGGTATCGGCCGCCCGCAGGCCGTCGCGCTGTTGCTCGCCGACTGCCGCTTCTCGCTCTCGGTCGCCATGCTGGCCGGGCTGGGCCGGGCGATGTCGGAGGTGGGCGCGGTGATGATCGTCGGCGGCAATATCGACGGCTACACGCGGGTGATGACCACCGCCATCGCGCTGGAAACCAGCAAGGGCGATCTCGCCCTGTCGATTGCCCTCGGCCTTGTTTTGATGTCACTGATCCTCGCCCTCAACGCCGCCGCCCACGGTCTGCGCTGCTGGGCGGCCCGGAGGTATGGCTGATGTTCCCGCTGACCATCACCGACCTGCATTTCCAGCCCAACGGACGGGCCATCCTCGATGGCGTCGACCTGAGCCTGTCGGGCGACGGCATCAGCGTCATTCTCGGCCCCAACGGCGCCGGCAAAACGCTGTTGCTGCGCCTGCTCGCCGGCCTGTTGCCACCGCATGGCGGCCACCTCGACTGGGCTGGCTCGTCGACCCCGGACGGCCGACTGGCCATGGTCTTCCAGCAGCCGATGCTGCTCCGGCTGTCGGTGTTCACCAATGTCGAATTCGCCTTGCGCCCGCAAGCCATGAGCGCCACCGAACGGCGGGCGCGTACGGTCGAAGTCCTGGAGCGCGTCGGCCTGGCCCACCGTACAGGCGATTGCGCCCGCCAGCTCTCCGGCGGCGAGCGCCAGCGCCTGGCCCTGGCCCGTGCCTGGGCGATGCGGCCGCGTCTGCTGCTGCTAGATGAACCAACGGCAGCACTCGACCCATCGGCCACCGAGGCGGTCGAGCGCATCATCCGGGAAATTCGCACCGATGGCGCCAAGGTGCTGATGACGACGCATAATCTCGGTCAAGCGACACGCTTGGCTGACGACATCATTTTTCTCGCCGACGGTCGCGTTCAGGAACACGAAACGGCCCAACGCTTTTTTGCCCGCCCCCAATCGCCCGCTGCCCGGGCTTTCTTGCAAGGAGAACTGCCATGGCGTATCGCCTTCGATCATTGATTGTCGCCCTCGGCCTGCTCGCCGGTGTCGCCACCGCGCAGGAAACGCTGGTCGTCGCTTCGACCACGTCGACCGAGCAGTCCGGGCTGTTCGGCTGGATTTTGCCCAGGTTCGAGCAGTCGACCGCGATCAAGACACGCGTTGTCGCCGTCGGCACCGGCCAGGCACTGGACATTGGCCGGCGCGGCGATGCCGACGTGCTGTTCGTGCATGACCGCCCCGCCGAGGACAAATTTGTCGCTGATGGCTACGGCAGCTATCGGCTGGATGTCATGTACAACGATTTCGTCATCATCGGTCCGAAGGATGATCCGGCCGGCATCCGCAAGGCGGCGACGGCCAACGACGCGCTCAAGGCGATTGGCGCCAGCGGCCAGCCCTTCGTCTCGCGCGGCGACAAGAGCGGCACCCACGCCGCCGAATTGCGCCTGTGGAAGAAGGCCGACACCGATCCGAAAACGCTGGCCGGCTACAAGGAAACCGGCAGCGGCATGGGCCCGACGCTGAACATGGCAGCGGCCATCAACGGCTACACGATTTCCGACCGGGCCACCTGGGGCGCCTTCAAGAACCGCCGCGACCTCGATCTGCTCTACGCCGGCGACCCGGTGCTGTTCAACCCCTATGGCGTCATTCCGGTGAATCCTTTGAAACATCCGCATGTCAAAAAAGAAGCTGCCGAGCGCTTCGCCCAGTGGCTGGTCTCGAAGGAAGGGCAGGCAGCGATTGCCGCTTTCCGTGCCGACGGCCAGCAGGTTTTCTTCCCCAACGCCCAGAAATGACGCCATGACCGACACCACCGCCTGCACCGCCGACCCCGCCATGGACCCCAGCCTGACCGCCGGCGAAGCCCGCCAGCGCATGCTGGACGAGATTTCGCCGATCACCGGCCACGAATTTGTTCCGGTCCGCAGCGCGCTGGGCCGGGTCCTGGCAGCCGATATCTTCGCGCCGCACGATGTGCCGGCCCACGACAATTCGGCCATGGACGGTTACGCCATCCGCTTCGACACCCTGGCCGCCGACGGCGAAACGCGGCTCAGCGTGGTGGGCAGCGCCTTTGCCGGCAATGCTTTCTCAGGTCAGGTGGGCAAGGGCCAGGCCGTGCGCATCATGACCGGCGCAGTACTGCCGGCAGGCGCTGATACCGTGGTCGTTCAGGAAGTGACGCGGACCGAGAATGGCGCCGTCTTCATCCCGGCCGGTCAGCGCCTCGGCCAGAATACCCGGCGAGCCGGCGAGGATCTGGCCCGTGGCAGCGTCGCGCTGGCCGCCGGCAAGAAGGTCGGCCCGGCTGAACTGGGCCTGATCGCCTCGCTGGGGATTGCCGAAGTGGCCGTCAAGCGTCGTCTGCGCGTTGCTTTTTTCTCGACTGGAGACGAACTGGCCTCGATCGGCAAGGCGCTGGCCCCCGGCGAAATCTACGACAGCAACCGCTACACGCTGCACGGCCTGCTCGCCCGGCTGGGCGCCGAGATCATCGATCTCGGCGTCGTCCCCGACCAGCCGGCGGCACTTGAAGCCACCCTGATCGAAGCGGCCGGCATCGCCGACGCGATCATCACGACCGGCGGCGTTTCAGTCGGCGAGGCCGATTTTGTCCGCGAAATTCTCGCCAAGCTCGGCGAAGTGAAGTTCTGGAAGCTCAAAATCAAGCCCGGCCGGCCGATGGCCTTTGGCAAGATCGGCAATGCCTGGCTGTTCGGCCTTCCCGGCAACCCGGTGGCGGTGATGATCAGCTACAGCCAGTTCGCGCTCGACGCCCTGCTTCGCCTGTCCGGCCTCGACCCTTTGCCGGAGCGTCCGCTGCTCACCGTCGAAGCCGCCAATCCGATCCGCAAGCAGCCGGGACGGCGCGAATACCTGCGCGGCACGATTGCTGCGGTCGACGGCCGCTGGCAGGTCAAAACCACCGGCCACCAGGGCTCGGGTGTGCTGCGCTCGATGTCGGAGGCAAACTGCTTCGTGGTGCTGCCGGAAGAATGCGCCGGCGTGGAGGTCGGCGAAAGCGTCGGCGTTCAGCTCTTTGAGGGCATCCTCTGATGCCGCCTGGCGTCGTTCAGAAAAGCCGTTTGTGACGGAAGTCGCCGGAGGCGTGGGAGAGGATCGTGGATAACACGAGAACGAGCCAGAACAAGGCCAGCGCCCAGGCCGGCTGCAATACGGCCAGCCCGATCAGGCCAAGCTTGAGAATGATGCCGAAACCGGCGACTTCGCCTAGCTGCCGGGGATTGGCCCAGCTGTCGATGGCGAACATGCCGGCACCGGAAACGAAGGTCAGCAGAGCCCCGGGAAACACGCTGCCGGTGCCCAGCAAGGCCGCGCCGAAGAGAACGATACCGGCCAGGTGGGCCGTGCGCAGCGTGACGTTGAGCCAGCGCTTGCCGGGAAAATCACGAATATGTTCACGCCGAGGAGGCATCGGTTTCAGGGCTGGGTGAGAATTGCTGGTTATTATCACCGATTGCATCTGTTTCGCCGTTGCTGGCGCAAGACACATGGAGACACTGAATCATGTCATCTGACGAGACGGCTGCCGCCGAATCGCCCTGGAAAACGTACTCGGTGCTCGTCGTGGACGACGAGCCGGGCATGGTCAGTTTTCTCTTGCGCGCACTGTCGTCGCGGTGCGGCGCAGTTCAGGCCGCGCACAGCGTCGAAGAGGCAATCCCCTTGCTGCGCCGCAAGCACTACGACCTCATCGTCCTCGACATCGCCATGCCCGGACGTTCCGGCATCGAGTGGCTGCATGAGCTGCGTGATGAAGGCTTTGCCGGCGACGTCGTGCTGATCACCGCCTACGCCGATCTCGATACCGCCATCGATGCCCTGCGCGCCGGGGCAGCCGACTTCTTGCTCAAGCCGTTTTCGCTGGCGCAGATTCTCAACGCCATTCAGCGCTGCTGGGAAAAATCGCTGCTGGTGCGGGAAAACTTCGTCCTGCGCCGCGAGGTCGGCGCTCAGCGCAGCAATGTCGAAGGCGTTATCGGGCAATCGCAGGCCATGGTTCGGGTCTGCGAACGTCTGCGCCGCATCGCACCAACGCCGGCCACCGTCCTGCTGACTGGCGAATCCGGCACGGGCAAGGAAGTCGCCGCCCGCGCCGTGCACCAGATGAGTTCGCGGGCCAGTGGCCCCTTCGTGCCGGTCAATTGCGCGGCGATTCCGGCCGAGCTGATCGAGTCCGAGCTGTTTGGCCATATCAAGGGGGCCTACACCGGCGCCCAGCAGAGTCGGGAAGGCTTGTTCTACTACGCCCGCGGCGGCACGCTGTTTCTCGACGAAATTTCCGAATTACCGCTGACGGCGCAGGCCAAGCTGCTCCGCGTGCTCGAAGAGCGGCGTATCCGCCCGGTCGGTTCCGAGCAGGAAATCGCCGTCGACGTCCGCGTCATTGCCGCGAGCAACCGCGAACTGCCGAGCGAGGTCGCCGCCCAGCGCTTCCGCCCCGACCTCTATTACCGCCTGCAAGTGCTTGAAGTCACCCTGCCGCCCTTGCGGGAACGTCCCGAAGACATCCCGCTGCTCGTCGATCACTTCATCACACTGCTTACCCCCAGCCTCGGGGTCGAGCCGCTCAGCCTCGACTCGCGCACCCTGGCCCGTCTGGCTGATTACGACTGGCCCGGCAATGTGCGCGAACTGCGCAATCTGGTCGAACGCTCGCTGATCCTCGGCTGGTTCGACATCGGCAACGAGCCGGAAATCGGCGTCGGGACGATTGCCGGCAACACCGAGACGCTCGAAGCGGTGGAAAAGCAGCACATTCTCGCCGTGCTCGCCGCCTGCGACGGCAACAAATCCGAAGCCAGCCGCCGGCTCGGCATCTCGCGCAAGACGATGGATCGCAAGTGTCAGGCCTGGGGGATCTGAGCCCACCGATCCGGCGCTCGATCCGCACCCGGCTGCTCTTGCTGGCGCTGATCCCGCTCGGTATCGTGCTGCCGCTGGCGATGGCCGCGCTGGCCTACTGGGGCGGCGATTACCTGGACCGCCTTCTCGTCACCAAGGTGCGCTCCGACCTTGCCGTCGCCCACGGCTATTTCGAGCGGGTGAGCGATGGCGTCGGCCGTTCGGTGGCCAGCCTGGCCGCTTCCGAACGGCTGGCGCGCACCCTGCGCAATGCGCACGACCGTCCCGAAATGGCGGTGGCCGGCCTGCTCGACTCGATTCAGCTCGAACACAAACTCGATTTTTTGCACTTTTTTGACGTTGACCGTAGCAAACAGGATGCTGCCACCTGGTCGGTGATCGCCGCGGCGCTCGAGGGCAAGGCAAGCACCGAAACGGAAGTGTTCTCTGCGCCGCAACTGTTCACCATCAGCCCCGAGCTGGCCGCCCGTGCCCGCACGCCCATCGTCGCCACGGCCAATGCCCGGCCCAACCCGCTCGCGGCGGAAACGCGCGGTCTGGTCATCCACTCGGCTGCCCCGGTGCTCGATGCCGAGGGTCGTCTGATCGGCGTGCTGACCGGCGGCGTGCTGCTCAACAAGAATCTCGATTTCATCGACCGCCTCAACGCCATCGTTTATCCCGAAGGCGCCCTGCCCTTCGGCAGCGCCGGCACGGCAACGCTGTTTCTCGATGACGTCCGCGTGGCCACCAATGTCCGGCTGTTTGGCGACACCCGGGCGATCGGGACCCGCGTCTCGCAGACCGTCTACGACACCGTGCTCGGCGCCGGCCAGACCTGGCTCGATCGCGCCTTCGTCGTCAGCGACTGGTACGTCTCGGCTTACGAACCGCTGCTCGACAGCCACCAGCAGCGCGTCGGCATGCTCTATGTCGGCTTCCTCGAAGGCCCCTTCGTCGATGCCCGCCAGCAGGCCTTCGCCGTCGTCATCGTACTCTTCGCGCTGGCCATGCTGATTGCCGGCATCTTTGCCGTGCTCTGGGCGCGCCGCGTCTTCAAGCCGATCGAGCGCATGCACGCCACCATGCATGCCATCGAAAACGGCCAGGGCGAGGCCCGCGTCGGTGCGGTGGCCAGCCAGGATGAGCTCGGCGTCGTTGCCGCCCATTTCGACCGCATGCTCGACCGCCTGCAGGCCCAGGCCACCTCGCTCAAACGCTGGGGCGCCTCGCTCGATGCCAAGGTCGCCGAGCGCACGGCCGAACTGGAACAGGCCGTGGCCGACCTCAAGGCTGCCCAGTCGCAACTGGTCATGAACGAAAAACTCGCCGCCATCGGCCAGTTGACCGCCGGTGTGGCGCACGAGATCAACAACCCGATCGCCGTCATCCAGGGCAACCTCGACGTCCTGCGTGACCTGCTCGGCCCGCAGGCTGAGCCCGTCGCGCCGGAGATCAGGCTGATCCACGAACAGGTCCAGCGCATCCGGCTGATCGTCGCCAAGCTGCTGCAATTCGCCCGGCCGCAGGATTACGTCGGCTATCTCGAACCGACCGACCCGGCCCAGCTCATCCAGGACAGCCTCCTGCTCGTTCGCCACCTCTTGAAGACCGGCAACATCGCCATCGAGCAGCAGGTCGATTCGGCCCGCCAGATCATCTGCAACAAGAATGAACTGCAGCAGGTGGTCATCAACCTGCTGGTCAATGCCATCCAGGCCATGCCGGAGGGCGGCGTGCTGGGGATCGCTGTCGACGACTGGGACGAAGCCGACATGCCGGTCGGCATCCAGCTCCATGTCGAGGATTCCGGACCGGGCATCAGCCAGGCCGACCTCGAGCACCTGTTCGAACCCTTCTTCACGGCCAAAAAACCGGGCGGCAACGGGCTCGGCCTGTGGGTCAGCAAGAATCTGATCGAACGCTACGGCGGCCACCTGACAGCGACCAGCGCCCCCGGCACCGGCGCCCGTTTCACCGTCTGGCTGCGCTGCGAGCCGCTGGGCTGAGGCAGGCCCATTTCCACGGTCAACCGGAATAAACAGCCAAAATTGAAAAGACCGTTCTTTCCCGGCCTAGGGTAATCCATAGGGGATATTTACAGGGCCAGCCGCCGATGAGACAGTGTGCAAAAAAGCGGATTGCATCAATGACGCATCATCGTTTACGGCCAACGCTTCTCCTCCTTCTGGTGGCTTGGCTTGGCATCATCGCCTTCGCCGCCTATCTGCTGATATCAGCCCAGCTCAGCCGCTGGTCGGGGCATTTCGATGAAGACGTCCAGCTCATGGCCGGCGAGGTCAAACAGAAACTGGATACCAACGAAGCGGTGCTGGCCGGGTTTTCCGCTTTCCTGCATGCCGTCGACCGCAGCGATACCGAGTCCACGATGCGCTACGCCGCCTCGGCTGCCTCGGCCTACCCACATATCTACATGATCGAGGTGGCGCGCAGGATCATCCCGGGCGAGCAGGCCGAACTCGAAGCCTCATTGCGCAAAGGCTGGCGGGCCGATTTTTCGATCAAGGATTTCGCCCAGATCACCGGCCGCGCTGTTCAGGCCGACCACCAGAAAACCGCCACCTGGCCGATTCTCTTCATGTATCCGTCCTTGCCCGAATCGCAGGCGATCTACGGTCTTCGCCTGGAGACCGTAGACTATCTGTCGCAGACCGTGGCGCTGGCCAGCAACAATATCAAACCGGTCGTTTCGCCGGTGTTCGACCTCTATGAAGGCGGCAGTGCCTACATATTGCTGCAGGAAGTGACCCGCCCGGCCAGGACGTCATCCACGACGCTGAACTTCTTCGGCAACACGATGATTGCCTTGCTGGTTATCAAGACGCAGGCCCTGTTGCCAAGTCGAGGCCAGTTGGCCAGTCACGAAAACATCGAGTTTTCGGCCAGGCTGTCCTCGGCGGCGAACTCGGAAAGCCCGCTGTTCGAACAAAGAGCCGTTGCGTCGGGCAAGCTGGACCAGCTGTTCTTGCCCGAACTCAGCCGGCGTCTGAAGATCGACAGTCCTTCCCAGCCGACCATCATGCAGTTCAGTCGTCAGGTGCGCTGGCAAGACTTGTTGAGTCAGGAAACCCTGACCATGCTGGCATTGCTGGGCACCGCCCTCCTTGTCGTCCCGTGGATCACGCTGCGCCACTACCTGTCACTTGATCAGGCGGAACAGGAACACGAGAGAGCCGCCTATCTGGCCACCCACGACCTGCTCACCGACCTGCCCAACCGTTTTCTGTTCGCCGATCGATTCGAGCAGGCCTTCCGTGCCTGGCAACGAAATGTCACCCCGTTCGCCCTGCTGCTCATCGACCTCGACCACTTCAAGGAAATCAACGACCGCCATGGCCACGAAGTTGGCGACCAGGTGCTGATTGCCACCGGCAAGCGCATGGCGCGTGAGCTGCGCGGCTGCGATACCGTAGCCCGCCACGGCGGCGATGAATTCATTATTTTGCTGGCCAATATCCAACATGCCGACGATGCAAGCGCTGTCGGGGAAAAGCTGCTCGCTGCCGTGGCCCAGCCGATCGAAACAAGCGCCGGGCCGCAAAGTGTTGCCTGCAGCATCGGCATTTCGCTTTGCCCGGTGCATGGCGAGACACTCGATGTGCTGCGCCGCTCGGCGGATCGGGCGATGTATCAGGCAAAACAAGGGGGACGCAACGCAGTCTCTATCTTTTCCGGCGAGGTGACCGAAAAGCAATACATGGCGTCCCTGGCCGGCTAGACGACGGCCCGGCCTATTGACTTGAGGCGCCCCTTTTCAACTAAATCAGTTGCTTAACTTGGCATCCGGCGGCGCGGCCGGTAAACTGTGCGTTCTGCCGAGGAGCGCTGCGACCCTTTTCATGCTTTTGCGTGGATCCGGGGCCAGGCTCGGCAATGATCAACGGCGCTCGCAAACCCAGCCGGTTTGTGGCGCCGTTCGTTTTTGCGGCGTGCCCGGCGTAATTTTGCTCTGCCGAGGTGATCATGCAGCAACCCGACCGTACCGCCGAACTTTCCGCCCTGCTTGCCCAGAAGATGCTCGTCCTCGACGGCGCCATGGGCACGATGATCCAGCGCCACGGATTGCAGGAAGCCGACTATCGCGGCGAGCGCTTCAAGGATCACGCCCACGACCTCAAGGGCAACAACGACTTGCTGGTCCTGACCCGGCCGGACGTCATCGGCGGCATTCACCGCGACTACCTCGAAGCCGGGGCCGACATTCTCGAGACCTGCACCTTCAACTCGACCGCCGTGTCGCAGGCCGACTACAAGCTCGAACCCATCGTCTATGAACTGAACCATGCCGGCGCCGCGCTGGCCCGCGCGATGTGCGACGAATTCACCGCCGCCAACCCGGCCAAGCCGCGCTTTGTCGCCGGCGTCCTCGGCCCGACCAGCCGCACGGCGTCGATCTCGCCGGACGTCAACGACCCCGGCTACCGCAACGTCAGCTTCGACGCCCTGGTCACCGATTACCTCGAGGCCATCCGCGGCCTGACCGACGGCGGCGCCGACATCCTTCTGGTCGAAACCATTTTCGACACGCTCAACGCCAAGGCGGCGCTGTTCGCCATCGAAAAATTCTTCGACGCCGCCGGCCGGCGCTGGCCGGTGATGATTTCCGGCACGATTACGGACGCCTCCGGCCGCACGCTGTCCGGCCAGACGGCTGAAGCGTTCTGGAATTCGCTGTCACATGTCAAGCCGGTTTCCTTCGGCCTGAACTGTGCGCTCGGCGCCAGCGAATTGCGCCAGTACGTCGAGGAACTCTCGCGCATCTGCGACTGCTACGTCTCGGCACATCCGAATGCCGGCCTGCCCAATGCCTTCGGCGGTTACGACGAAACGGCGGACATGCTGGCCGATGAAATCGAGAGCTGGGCGAAGAGCGGCATCGTCAATATTGTCGGCGGCTGCTGCGGCACCTCGCCCGAGCACATCAAGGCCATTGCCGAGCGCGTCGCCACGGTCAACCCGAGAAAAGTGCCGAAAATCGAAAAGAAGCTGCGCCTGTCCGGGCTCGAGCCGTTCAACGTCAGCGCCGACTCGCTCTACGTAAACGTGGGCGAGCGCACCAACGTCACCGGCTCAAAAGCTTTCGCCCGGATGATTCTCGAAGGCCGCTTCGACGATGCGCTGGCCGTCGCCCGCCAGCAGGTCGAGAACGGCGCCCAGGTCATCGATATCAACATGGATGAGGCGATGCTCGATTCGATCGCCGCCATGGATCGCTTCCTCAAGCTAATCGCGTCCGAGCCGGACATTTCGCGTGTGCCGATCATGATCGACTCGTCGAAATGGGAAGTCATCGAGGCCGGCCTCAAATGCATCCAGGGCAAGGGCATCGTCAATTCGATCTCGATGAAGGAAGGCGAGGCCAAGTTCATCGAGCAGGCAAAACTCGCCCGCCGCTATGGCGCTGCAGTCATCGTCATGGCCTTCGACGAGAAGGGTCAGGCCGACACCTTCGCGCGCAAGACCGAGATTTCGAAGCGTGCCTACGACCTGCTGCTGAGCATCGGTTTCCCGGCCGAAGACATCATTTTCGACCCCAATATTTTCGCCATCGCCACCGGCATTCCGGAACACGACAACTACGCCGTCGATTTCATTAATTCGGTCCGCTGGATCAAGCAGAACCTGCCACACGCCCATATTTCCGGGGGCGTTTCCAACGTCTCGTTTTCTTTCCGCGGCAACGACGCCGTGCGCGAAGCGATCCACACAGTTTTCCTCTATCACGCCATCAAGGCCGGCATGACCATGGGCATCGTCAATGCCGGCATGCTCGGCATCTATGACGATCTCGAGCCGGAACTGCGTCAGAAGGTCGAGGACGTGGTCTTGAACCGCAACCCGGAAGCCGGCGAAGCGCTCGTCGATTTCGCCCAGACGGTCAAGGAAGGCAAGGCCAAGGATACTGGGCCGGACCTTTCGTGGCGCGAGCAAGCCGTCGAAAAGCGCCTCGAACACGCGCTGATCAAGGGCATTACCGATTTCGTCGTGGCCGATACCGAAGAAGTGCGGGCCAAGCTGGAAAGCGAAGGCAAGCCGCCGCTCTCCGTCATTGAAGGCCCGCTCATGAACGGCATGAACGTCGTTGGCGACCTGTTCGGCGCCGGCAAGATGTTCCTGCCGCAGGTCGTCAAATCGGCCCGCGTCATGAAACAGGCGGTCGCCCATCTGCTGCCCTACATCGAAGCGGAAAAGACCCGCACCGGGCTGGGTTCCAAGGGCAAGATCCTCATGGCGACGGTCAAGGGCGACGTGCACGACATCGGCAAGAACATCGTCGGCGTGGTGCTCGGCTGCAACGGCTACGACGTGGTCGACCTCGGCGTCATGGTCAGTTGCGACAACATCCTGAAAGCCGCGCTCGAACATCGCGTCGACATCATCGGCCTGTCCGGCCTGATCACCCCGTCGCTCGAAGAAATGGCCCACGTCGCCAGCGAAATGCAGCGCCTCAACATGAAGCAGCCGCTGCTCATCGGCGGCGCGACGACCAGCCGCGCCCACACGGCGATCAAGATCGCCCCCAACACCGATGGCGCCGTGGTCTACGTGCCGGATGCCTCGCGCGCCGTCGGCGTCGCCACCAAGCTGCTCTCGGTCGACCAGCGTGACGGCTACATGGCCGAAATCGTCACCGAGTACGACGCCGTGCGCGCCGAACACGCCGGCCGCAAGGGTCCGACGATGGTGACGCTGGAAGAAGCCCGCGCCAACCGTTTCACGTGGAACGAGCCGTTCTCGCCAACCATTCCGAAACAGCTCGGGCTGCAAACGCTCAACCCGAGTCTGGGCGACTTGTCGCTGCTCATCGACTGGACGCCGTTCTTCCAGAGCTGGGATCTGGCCGGCCGCTATCCGGCCATCCTCGAAAACGAAACGGTCGGCGAAACTGCCCGCCAGTTGTTCGCCGACGCCAAGGCCATGCTGGCCAAAATCGTCAGTGAAAACTGGCTGTCGGCCCGCGCCGTCTTCGGCCTCTACCCGGCCAGCGCCGAGAATGAAGACATCATCATCTACGCCGACGAGTCACGAACCACCGAACTGACCCGCTGGGTGGGGCTGCGTCAGCAGCACAAACAGCCAAAAGGCCGCTTCAATCTGGCGCTCGCCGATTTTGTCGGCCAGCGCGACTACGTCGGCGCCTTTGCCGTCACCGCCGGCCACCGCATCGAAGAACGCGTCGCCGCCTTCGAGGCCGCCAACGACGACTACTCGGCGATCATGCTCAAGTCGCTGGCCGACCGCCTGGCCGAAGCTGCCGCCGAATGGCTGCATCTACAAGTACGCACCCAATATTGGGGCTACGCCAGTGAGGAAGCGCTCACCAACAATGAGCTGATCAACGAGCAATACAAGGGCATCCGCCCCGCCCCCGGCTACCCGGCCTGCCCGGACCACACCGCCAAACGCGAACTGTTCGCCCTGCTCGACGCCCCGGCCAACGCCGGCATGGAACTCACCGAGTCCTGTGCCATGACGCCGGCAGCGGCGGTGTCCGGGTTCTACATCGGGCATCCGGCGGCGGCGTACTTCGCCATTCCGAAGATCGGGCGCGATCAGCTGGAAGACTGGGCCAAGCGCAAGGATATGTCGATCAAGGATGCAGAGTACTGGCTGGCGCCGCTACTCTGATTTTGCACCGGCGGACGGCGCCTATTGCGCGGCGTCGTCTGCCTTGAAGCTATACGCCTCAGCCGCGTAGAACTGCCACCGCGTATCGCCAACCAGTTCCAGCACCTGCTTGTGGTATTTGAGGATGGCCGGACGGTGGGCGACGCTGATCAGCGTCGTGTTCATCTGCTGCAGTTGCTGGTATAGCGCTGTCTCGTTGGCGCTGTCCAGGGCGCTGGTTGCTTCGTCGAGTATGGCGAAACGGGGTTTGCTGAGCAGGATGCGGGCAAAGGCCAGGCGCTGCTGCTCGCCAACCGAAAGCACTTTCTGCCAGTCCATCTCGGTATCCAGTCCACCAAAACGGTTGGCGAGATCGGCCAGGTTCACCTTTTCCAGCACCTTCAGCAGCTGGGCATCGGGAAACGAACGCCCCTTGTACGGGTAGAGCAACTGGCTGCGCAGGGTACCGAGCAGCATGTAGGGCTGCTGGGGCAGGAACAGGATGTCGTTGGGCTGCGGCCGGAATATGGTCCCGCTGCCGGCGTACCAGATACCGGCGATGGCGCGTAGCAGCGAACTCTTGCCGCTGCCGCTCGGGCCGACGATCATCAGGTTTTCGCCGGGACGGATGTCGAGCGAGAGGTCCTCGATCAGCGTTCGCTCGTAGTTCGGCGTTTGCAGGGTGACGTTTTCGAGACTCAGGTGCTGGGCGTCGACTGACAGGATCGTGCTCGCATTGCACACGTTCCCGGCCGGGTGGCCCGGGAGAAACCGGGCCAAGGCATCAAGCCGGTCGACTCCGGCGGCGAAGCGGCTCAGGGTTTCGAAATTTTCGACAATCAGCGAGAAGGCAGCGAGCACGGCAGCAAAGGCGCCGGCGGCCTGAATCGCCCGGCCGACTTCAAGCTCACCCGAGAGCACCCGTGAAGCGATGATGGCGCTGGGCAGAACGATGGTCAGCAAACCGTAGGCGTGCTGGAAAAAATTGAGCCCGAGCTGGCTGCGAATCAGGCGCTTGAAGTTCTTGAAGGCGGCGGCGAAACGTTGCCTGACCTGTTGCAGCTCCTGCGCCTCGCCGCGATACAGGGCAATCGATTCGGCGTTCTCGCGAATGCGCACCAGGCTGAAACGGAAATCGGCTTCGCGGCGCAGCTGATAAAAGTTGAGGCTCATCAGCCGGTTGCCGAAGACGAAAATGGTGATCAGCGTCCCGGCCGTCGCGTAGAAGACCAGGAAATAGACCAGCTCCCGCGAAATCGACCACAGCACGGTGCTGAAAGCGACCAGCTGCAGCACCGAACCGATGAAGATGAGCAGAAAATAAAGCGAGCGCTGGGTGAAGGTGTTGATGTCTTCGGCGACCCGCTGATCGGGATTGTCGATGCCGGCGTTGGCATTCAGCTCGTAGAAATGCCGGTGGCTGAAATAGCTGTCGAGAAATCGATGGGTCAGCCAGCGCCGCCAGTGGATACCGAGCGTGTCCCGGACAAAATAATACAGGGCGTAGATCGGTACGGCCGCGATCAGCAGCCCGAGGCAAAATTTGATCGACGCCCAGAAACGCTCCTCATCACGGGCCGCCAGCGCCGAGGTGAACTCCCCGGTCTGCTCGTTGAACAGCACGGCAAAACGGGTCTGACCAAGCAGCAACAGAACGAGCAGGGTGAGCAATCCCCAGGCCTTGAGCTTGTCGTCCTGACGCCAGTAAGGAGAGGCTATTGCCCAGAATCGTTGCCAGAGATGCCGGTCAGGAGGCTTCATGTTTGATCGCCGTGGTCTGTCCAGGCGGGCCGGAAATCGGTCCCCATCTGTTGATCCTGTTTTACTCTCAGGATCGTGTCCGGGTCAAGCCGGCAGGCAAACTCCAAACAAGGCCCGAAATCGACGAAAATTCTGCCTATGACCTCCGCCCACAACGTCGACCTGACTCCTTTCAACACCCTGGCCCTGCCCGGCAAGGCGGCCACCTATCAAAAAGTCACCGCCCCCGATCAGTTGGCGGCGCCGGAATTGGTGGGCCAGCGCCGCTTCATTCTCGGCGGTGGCAGCAATCTGGTCCTGACCGGCGATTTCGCCGGCCTCGTCCTGCACATGGCGATTCCCGGCAAGCGCTTGCTGAAGGAAGACGCCGAGGCTTTCTACATCGAAGCCGGGGCCGGCGAGAACTGGCATGATTTCGTGCAATGGACTTTGCAGCAGGGCTGGCCGGGGCTGGAGAACCTGAGCCTGATTCCCGGCACGGTGGGCGCCGCGCCAATTCAGAATATCGGCGCCTACGGGCTGGAAATCGGCGAATGCTTTCATTCGCTGACGGCCTGGGACTTTCAAAAACAGGCGTTTTTTCCGGTTGACCGTGGCAACTGCCGGTTCGGCTACCGCGACAGCATTTTCAAGCAGGAAGGCTGGCATTTGAGCGGGCGGATGGCGATCACCTCAGTCGTCTTCCGGCTACCGAAGGCGTGGACGCCCAACCTGCGTTATGCCGAGGTGAATCAGGAACTGGCCGCCCGCAACATTGCCACGCCAACCGCGCAGGATGTCGCCAACGCCATCATCGCCGTGCGCCAGCGCAAGTTGCCGGACCCGGCGGTCATCCCCAACACGGGCAGTTTTTTCCACAATCCGGTCGTCGAGGCGACGTTGGCCGCCGCGCTGGCCGTCGATTTCCCGACGCTGCCGCGCTATGCGCAGCCTGATGGCCGGGTCAAGCTGGCCGCCGGCTGGCTCATTGAGCAGGCCGGCTGGAAGGGCAAGAATCTCGGCCCGGTCGGCATGTACGAAAAGCAGGCGCTGGTACTGGTCAATCGCGGCGGGGCGACGGGTGACGACGTGAAACGCACAATGGCCGCCGTTCAGGCTGACGTAAAAGCGAAATTCGACGTCGCCCTCACTCCCGAGCCGATTTTCCTGTAACGAACAGGCAGGCGGCGACGCCGGTCGCCAGCGCATCGGCCATCCGGGCCTGACGTTCGGGGTCGACCAGTTCGAGTTCCTCGTCCCGATGCTTGATGACGCCGGCCTCGAAGAGCACGGCGGGCAGGGTCGTCCGGTAGAGCACAACGAGATTGTCGTAATACCAGACGCCGTTTTCGGCATCGGCCGCCAGATGCTTGCGACCATGCCAGGTCGACGGCTCAAATCCGGCCCGACGCAGCATGGCACCCATGCTCGAAGCGCAACGCAGACTGGTTTCCAGATCGGGATTCTGGGCCGAAACGAAGATTCCATAGCCGCGCTTGACCTCGGTGTAGGTCTGCTCGCTGCCCTCCCAAACCCAGGTTTTCAGCCAGGATTCGCCAATCGAGTCGTGGTGGATGGAGATGAAAAAATCGCTCCCCGCCGCCTGCTCGGGCCGCGCGATCAGGCTGCCGATGTCGCCGGCAAAATTGATTTCGCGGACGTCCTGGCCTCGCTCGCGCAAGACACCGGCGAGAATTCCGGCGAATTCCCGGTTGAAGGCGAACTCCGGACGGCCGCGCGCGCTCGTCGCCCCACCATCTTTACCACCGTGCCCGACATCGACGGCAATCAGCGATGGTGCGGCAATTGCCACGGTCAACCGGAAAAACAGGGCAAAAATGAAAACGTTCTTGAAAGTCATCGGCCAATTATCGCGCCAAGTCGCCAATCCGGGCGGTAAAGCCACCGTAGGCATGGAACGCCCGGCAAGTTTTGCGCTATAGTTTCTGGCCAGCCAGGGAGCAAAACAATGAGTAAAGAGACCATCCATCCGCGCGGCACCAGCGCCCACATGCCCGACCTTAACTGGAGTCAGGTTCGCGAGACCGTGCTGATGCTCGAACTCTCTGCCGTGCAGATCGAAACCGCGATGAAGGACAGCAACGCTTCGGTCGACGTGCTGACCAATTCCTTCACCAGCATGGCGAGCTACATGCGGATGATTTCCGACACCGTGCAGACCCTGCCCGACCAGGGCGAAGTCGGCGTCGCCAAGCAAAATTTAAGCGGCATCTCCGACCACGTTTCAGGCATGGTCCATCAAGCCATCATCGCTTTCCAGTTCTACGACAAGCTGGTCCAGCGGCTGGCTCACGTCGGCATCAGCCTAGGCGATCTCAGTGATCTGGTAGCCGACGGGCGACGCCTGTACAACCCGAGCGAATGGGTTTCCCTGCAGGACAAAATCCGGGCCAAATACACGACGCGCGATGAAATCGCCATGTTCGAAGCTGTCATGCACGGCATGCCGGTGCACGAAGCCGTCGACAGGTTCATGGCCGAAATGAAAGAGAAGAACGACGATATCGAGCTTTTCTAAGCCATGTCATTAGCACCGCTCATTGAAGCCGAGCGCCAATGACGGTAACATCAAGGCCTCATAGCGAGGATGCCGGGATACCCCAAATGAATGCTCTGGAAGCCACCAGCCGTCACGCGACAGCACGACCATGACCACCGGGGATGGACTACCCGACCTGCCCGGCATCGACAAGGCCGACGGCCTCAAGCGCATGCTCAACAAGCCGGCGCTTTACGAAAAGATCCTGCGCGACTTTCACGCCCGCCTGATCGATGCGCCACAGGTCATTCGCGCCAGCCTGGCCAGTGGCGACTTCGTCAGCGCCGAACGCCACGCCCACAGCGCCAAGGGGCTGGCCGGAACGATCGGCGCGCTGGACCTGCAAAATGCCGCCATGGCGCTCGAAAAAGCCCTGCGAGAGGGTGAATTGCCATCCGAACCGGTCTTCGGCCAGTTCGAGCTGGCGTTGCGCACCGTTATCGACGGAATCGCTGTCGGCTTCGGTATCGAATCAGCCGACTGAGCACGCGCTCAGAAATCGGCCGACGCTTCCCAGACGATGTTCGCTTTCGGCCCGCCCTTGCCGGTCCGCTCAAGCATGTCGATCAAAGGCCAGGCGCGCTGGCTCATGGCAACGACCGGCTCCTTCTTTTTCCCCGTTTCATCCCGTTCATCCTCATCCGGTGGCGGAGGCGGAGCCTCGGCCCGCTTCACCGCGTCGCGCAAGGTCTGCGCGGCCGGCGCCATCTCGGCCAGCGTAAAGGTTCCCCGCGCCGTGGTTGCCTTGCCGAGCACCTGCAACAGCGGCCGGGCCGCCTCGGCGAACATCAGCAACTCCCCGGTTTCACTGGAATAAAAGCGGACTAACATTGTTTTTCCTTTCCCTGCATGGATTCCCGGTTGTCACACTGCCCCGCCTTGGGCACAATGAGCCGGAGGGAGGCAACGAGCATGACAACAAATATTAACGCCAATCCGCTTGAGACAGGGGCTGACGAGCTAGAGCGCTATGCGCTCGAGGAGTGCGTCAAGCGTCATCGTTTCGACCAGCGCGTTTCGGTGCTGATCCTCCCCGACAAACGCTGCGAGATGTCGATCAAGTTTGCCCGCCTCGGTGCCCAGGTTATCGTTGCCGACCATCCCGATCTGCAACAGGAAATCGAGGGTCGAATACTCGCCGCCGCTCTGCGCGAGGAAATCCTGTTTGCTCCCTGCGCCTTCCCGGAACTGCCCGACGAAGCTCAGGGCGAGCCGTTCGACATCATCATCATCCGCCGTGGCCTGTGCGCCATGCCCTACGAAGAAGCCCGCCGCATTGTCCGGAAATTGCTGCTCAAGCTGAAAATTGGCGGCAAGCTGTACATCTCCGTCCTCGGCCTGCATTCCGAACTGAGCGAAGGTTACGCTGACGGCGAATCGACGGTCGATCAGCGTTTTGCCAAACTGGCCCCGACGCTCGCCGCAAAATACGGGATCCATGAACAGGTCTGCCTGTACACCGAACGCAACCTGTTCATGCTGCTGCTCGAAGCCGGTGCCAGCGTCCTGCGCACGCTGACGACCACCTACGGCAACGTCAAGGGCGTCGCCGTTCGCGTCTGATGCGCCTCGGCGTCGACCTCGGCGGGACCAAGACCGAGATCATCGCATTGGCCGAAGATGGCCGCGAGTTGCTGCGCCACCGCGTTCCGACGCCGCAAGGCGACTACATGGCGACGCTGAAGGCGATTGCCTGGCTGGTTGAAAGCGTCGAAAACGGCCTCGGACAACGGGGCACGGTCGGCATCGGCATACCCGGTGCCGAATCCCTGGCCACCGGCCTGATCAAGAATGCCAACTCCACCTGCCTGATCGGCAAGCCGCTGAAACGCGACTTGCAGGCCCTGCTCCAACGTGAAATCCGCTTGGCCAACGACGCCAATTGCTTCGCGCTGTCCGAAGCCGTCGACGGCAGCGGGCAGGATGCCGAGATTGTTTTCGGCATCATTCTCGGCACCGGCGTCGGTGGTGGCATCGTCATCAACCGCCAGGTGCTGACCGGTGCCAATGCCATCGCCGGCGAATGGGGCCACAATCCGCTCCCCCTGCCAAGCGGCGACGACCTGCCCCTGCCGCCCTGCTACTGCGGTCGCGCCGGCTGCACCGAGGCCTATCTTTCCGGCCCGGCACTGGCCGCCGACCATTCCCGCCACACCGGGCAAATCCTGACTGCCAGCGAAATCGACCGCCTCGCTGCCAGCGGCGACCCCGCCTGCGAAGCCTCGCTGCGCCGCTACGAAGACCGCCTTGGTCGCGCCCTGGCCGGCGTCATCAACCTCCTCGACCCGCAGGTCATCGTCATCGGCGGCGGCCTGTCAAACATGCAGCGGCTTTACCGCAACCTACCGGACGCGTGCCGTCCCCTCGTTTTTTCGGATGCATTCAGCACAAAATTCCTGCCGCCGAAACATGGGGATTCCTCGGGGGTGCGCGGCGCAGCATGGTTGTGGGATTGATGGCAAAATCCGGCGACCATGGCACACGTTTCCCTCTTCATCGGCGGCATCCGCCCGCTTCCTGAATCCGGTCGCCCGACCGGCATGTACAAGCAACCGGCCGTTGGCCCGCTCGAACTCGGCAGTGAAGGCTTCGTCGGCGACGAGCAGGCCGACCGGCGCGTGCACGGCGGCCCGGAAAAGGCCGTCCATCTCTACCCGGCCCGCCACTACGCCAGACTGGCCGAACGCTTCCCGGAGGCCGCGCCACAGCTCGTCATCGGCAGCCTCGGCGAAAACATTTCGACGGCCGAACTTGACGAAACCGATGTTCGGATCGGCGACATCTGGCGCCTCGGCAGCGCCGAGCTGCAGGTTTGCCAGCCGCGCAACCCGTGCTGGAAAATCGATGAACGCTTCGCCAGCGACGGCATGGCTGCCTTCATCGCCGAACATCGGCTGACCGGCTGGTACTGGCGGGTCGTCAAAACCGGCCGCGTTGCCCCGGGCGATACGCTGGAACTCCTGCATGCGGCGGAAGGCAGCTTCACACTGTCCGAAGCGATGCTGTGCTGGCAGGCTCACCGCCCCGCACTCGCCGATCTGGAAAAACTCTCCGCCAGCCCCGGCATCGCCAAGAACTGGCAACAAAAGATCGATTCGCGGGTCGAATGGCTCCGAAAAAATCCAGAAAAGACGTCGCCCACGCCGGCGGCGTTCTACGTGAAACCCGAGAACCTATGAATCAGACCGACGCGCGCCGCCTTTGGATCAGGCTATTCCTGCCCTTTGCCGCCGGCTATTTCCTGTCCTACCTCTACCGGACAGCCAATGCTGTGATCGGGCCGGTCCTCGCCAGCGAATTGAATCTGGGCGACAACGCGCTCGGCCTGCTGACCAGCACCTATTTTCTCGCCTTCGGCGCTGCCCAGTTGCCGCTCGGCATGCTGCTCGACCGCTTCGGTCCGCGTCGCGTCGAAGCCGGCCTGCTGCTCATCGCTGCCGCCGGGGCCGCCGTTTTTGCGCTGTCCGATGAGCTTGGCGGCCTGGCCATTGGCCGCGCCATGATCGGCCTCGGCGTTTCGGCCTGCCTGATGGCTTCGTTCAAAGCCTTTGCCCAGTGGTTTCCACCCGAACGGCAGGCCTCGCTGACCGGCTGGGTCATGGCCTCGGGCGGCCTCGGTGCGCTGGCCGCCTCGAAGCCACTGGAAATGGCACTCGGCTTCGCCACCTGGCAGGAAATCGCCTTCGGCCTGGCCGGGGCTACGCTGGCCGTCGCCGCGACGCTTTGGTTCGTCGCGCCCGACAAGCCGGGCGAGGAAGGTGGCACGGGCTTCGCCGCCCAGATGGCCGGGGTAAAAAGAATTTTTTCCAGCCCGCACTTCTGGCGCTACGCGCCGATGGGCTTCTGGTTTACCGGTGGTTTCATGGCCGTTCAGGGCTTGTGGGTAGCGCGCTGGATGACGGTCATGGAAGGGCTGGAAGGCGCCGCGATTGCCGCCCGCCTGACCTGGATGAGCGGCGCCATGCTGGCTGGCTTCCTGTTCATGGCCTTCTTCGCCACCGGGCTGGTGCGGCGCGGGATCAAGCTCGACACCATCTATCGCACGTCCATGATCGTCGCCATCAGCCTGCTCGCCCTGATCAGCAGCCTGCCCAGCTTCGCCGGCAATCTGCTGTGGCCTGTCCTCGGCGCCTGTTTTTCGCTCTCCAACGTTTCCTATTCGCTGGTCGCCCAAGCCTTCCCTTCCGCGCTTTCCGGACGGGCGAACACCGCCCTCAATCTGCTTGTCTTCGCCGGCGCCTTCGGCCTGCAATGGGGCATCGGGATACTCGTTGATGCCCTGCAGGCGCAAGGCTGGGCTGGCGATGCGGCTTTCCGCACCGCCTTCTTCACGCTCTTAGGCGGCCAGTTTCTCGCCCTGCTCTGGATGCTCCGACCCCGCCGGCAAGTCTGAGACGACGAGGTCGACCTGCTGCATGTGGCCGACCTCCCCCGCCTCGGAGAGATAAAGCCCGGCCGCCCGAATCTGCCCAAGCAGTTCGTTGGATTTCGTTTTTAGCGAAAATTCCGCGTTGACCGTGGAAGTGAAGAGCGCCCCGACCCCCTGCTGCTTGAGCGAGCCGAAGCCATCGCCAGACCATATGCCGAGCTGGCTGAAAGCGGCGTCGGCCTCATCGATCCAGCCGTTATGGTTGTCGTCAAGTTTGGCCAGATCGGCGAAACCATTGCCACTGGCCACGCCGAACAATTCGCTGCCATCGTCGGCCTTGCCATTGCCGTTGCGGTCCAGAACCAGATAGCCGCTACCCTTGCCGATGCCCGGAATCTGCTCGGCAGTGCCATCGGCGTTCAGATCGAAGCTGATGCAATCCTCGGTCAGTTCGCAAGCCATACCGTTGAAACTAAGCATCAACGGATCGCTCAGCTTGACCGTGCTGTTCTCTTCTTCGACCTTCTCGCTGGCGTAATTTCGCTCCATGGCCAGTGCGTAGTCGAACTTGATCACCTGGCCATCGCAAGTCGTTACCGAACCGTTGCCGCAAACTGTCGTCTTTTCAGACTCAGTGACGCTTTCCCGGATCGTGCGCTGCCAGCTGATTTCCAGGCCACTTCTCGGCGCAGCCGACTCGGCCGACTTAGCCGGCATCGCGTCGCCGGCGGCAAACTTTTCCTCAACTTTTTTGCCATCCATTGCCGCCATGATGGCGTCGATCAGCGATTGCAAAAGCTTCTGGAAATTCTGCCGCTCGGTAGTCCGCGCCTCATCCGTACTCAGCGCAAGATGGTCGAAAATGCCCCGAAACTCTCGCTCCGTGGTTATCTCCAACGAATGGCTGCGGCTCGCTTCATGGGTGGCCGACAGTTGAACGTTCGATTCCTGAATTTTCATGATGAACTCCTTACGCGGATTGGAATAACTCCATCGCAAGGGACGTGCCGAAGGCGTCGAAAACAACCAACTCAAAATTCGAGTGGATCAACCTCGATGTGCCAGCGCAGTTTCGAGGGCGCCTTGATGGTTTCGATCGCCTCCCGCCAGCGCGGCAGGAAATTCTGCAAGGCCGGGCGCGAACAGGACTCGGCCAGCAATTGTCCGCGCTCCAGATTGGCCAGCCGGGCCAGCTTCATCGGCACCGGGTCATAGATCATGACATTCTCGTGTTCGCCGATCAGCGGCAAGGCGGCGGCCGTGTTCAGGAAGGCAATGGAATCGGCCATATCCGGCGCCTCGGCACGCAACACGGCCTGGAAGGCGTAGGGCGGGAAGCCGGCCTGCTCGCGCTCCTTGAGCTGCTGTGCAGCGAATCCCGGGAAGTCGTGATCGGCCAGCGCGGCAAACAGCGGGTGATCCGGATACTCGGTCTGAATCAGCACTTCGCCCTTCAGTTCAGCCCGGCCGGCCCGCCCGGCGACCTGCATCAACTGTGCGAACAGGCGTTCCGGCGCCCGCCAGTCGGCAGCGTAGAGGGCGGCATCGGCGCCGAGAGTGCCAACCAGTGTCAGCTTGGGAAAATCGTGGCCCTTGGCCAGCATCTGGGTGCCAACCAGAATGTCGGCCTGACCGCCATGAATGAGATCCAGCATGGCCTCCCACTGCTTGCGACTCTTCACCGAATCACGGTCGACGCGCAAGACGCGCGCTTCGGGAAACTGCTCCTGCAGCCACGCTTCAAGACGCTGCGTACCTCGCCCAAACGGATGGATGTCCTGATTGCCGCAAGTCGGGCAGGCTTTCGGTACGCGGTGTTCGCAGCCGCAGTGATGGCAGCGCAGGCGGCGGTCGGCGAGGTGCAGGACCATGTTGGCCGCACAGCGCGTACACCGCGAAATCCAGCCGCAGGCCGGGCAAGCCAGCACGGGGGCGTAACCACGGCGGTTGAGGAAGACAAGGCTCTGTTCGCCACGCGCCAGACGCTCCTTGATGGCGGCAATCAACGGCTCGCTGACGCCCTCCTTCAGGACCATCTTGCGCGTATTGATGATGTGCACTGCCGGCAGGGTCGCTTCCGGGTTGGCCCGCTGATTCAAGGTCAGCAGGCCATAGCGCCCACCCTGCGCATTCGCCCATGACTCGAGCGACGGCGTCGCCGAGCCGAGCAGGATGGGTATGCCCAGATGGTGCGCCCGGAAAACCCCGACATCGCGCGCCGAATAACGCATGCCGTCCTGCTGCTTGAACGATGGATCGTGCTCTTCATCAATGACGATCAGGCCGAGCCGGGGCATGGGCGTGAAGATCGATAGCCGGGTACCGAGAATGATGCTTGCCTCGCCGGCAAAGGCCGCCCGCCAGTTCCGCTCACGGGCTGCCTCGGCCAGTTCGCTATGCAGGGAAACGACACCCGCCTCGGGAAAACGTGCGCGAACCCGGCCCTCCAGTTGTGGCGTCAGGTTGATTTCCGGGACCAGCAACAGGGCTTGCCGACCAGCCGCCAAGGCTTGCTCGACAAGGCGTAGATAGACCTCTGTTTTGCCGCTACCGGTCACGCCATGCAACAGATGGACGGAAAAACCGGCGGCCGGGTCGATGGCAGCCAAAGCCGTGGCTTGTTCGTCGGTTAGGGCTGGTGGCTGAATTGCCTCCGGCTTTCGCGTGGCGCGTCCGCTGCGGCGATCCGGCGGATCGAGACGCTTCAGCCCGACCGGCAAGGCCTGCAGAACGACTTCGCCATATGCGGCCTGATAGTAAGTACTTGCGAATTCGCAGAGCCGAAAGAAATCGGCCGGCAATGGCGGCATGTCGCGCAAAATTTCGACTGCCTGCTTCAACTGATCCAGCGGCCAGTCGCTTTCGCCAACCACGTCGACGATAACGCCCAGTTTCTCGCCGCGCCCGAATGGGACGCGAACCCGGTAGCCGATATCTGCGGTCGACGCCGTTTCAGCCAGATAATCAAAAAGGCGATGTAACGGCAAATCGAGGGCGACGCGTAATACGGGCATGGATTTACCGGCCAAAGCCGTTATTTCTCCAAATTTTCGGATTTATTGCGACCCAAAACCGGGGTTTTTGAGTTGTCCACAAAAACTGTGGATAACTTTGTGGATTTCTTTTTGACTTTGGCGCTGGGTAACGGTTTGGTAAGGATTCCGTCACCCTGCCGAAATATTGAGCAACATTACTATTCGTTTAAATTCAGTAATTTAAATAAACAATGTTGAGTCAAGGGGTTTTTGGAGTTTATTTTTGGCGAGAGGCAAAACTCTGTGTATAAGTCAAGCCTTGCCCCTCACTTATAGGTATTACTTACGTAATAGTTTGCTGTATGAATGCACCTTCTCAACCAAGGCCGTCACGCTATCCGGCGGCGTGAATTGAGAAATGCCGTGGCCCAGGTTGAAAACGTGGCCGGTATTCGCCGGGCCGAAGCTATCGAGCACTTTTTTCGCTTCGGCAGCGACGATTTCCGGCTGCGCAAACAGCACGTTCGGGTCAAGATTGCCCTGCAGCGCCACCTTGTCGCCAACGCGACGACGCGCTTCACCAATATCGATAGTCCAGTCGAGGCCAACGGCATCGCAACCGATGTCGGCAATCTTTTCCAGCCACAGGCCGCCGTTCTTGGTAAACACGATGCTCGGAATACGCTGGCCGTCCTTTTCCTTCTTCAGGCCGGCAACGATGCGACGCATGTATTGCAGCGAAAATTCCTCGTAGGCCGCGTTTGACAGCGAGCCACCCCAGGTATCGAAAATCATCACGGCCTGGGCGCCGCAGTCGATCTGGGCGTTCAGGTAGGCGATGACGGAATCCGCCGTCACCGACAGGATGCGGTGCAGCAGGTCCGGACGGTTGTAGAGCATGCCCTTGATGTTGCGAAAATCGCTCGAGCCCTCGCCTTCGACCATATAGCAAGCCAGCGTGTAGGGGCTGCCGGAGAAGCCGATGAGCGGCACCGAGTTATCGAGCGCACGACGGATTTCCGAAACGGCATCCATAACGTAGCCCAGATGCTCATAGGGATCTGTCACCGTCAGATTGTTGATCGCCCATTCTTCGCGCAGCGGACGCTCGAACTTCGGCCCCTCGCCTTCGGCGAAGTAGAGGCCGAGTCCCATCGCATCCGGCACCGTCAGGATATCGGAGAACAGGATGGCGGCATCGAGATCATAGCGCGCCAGCGGTTGCAGCGTTACTTCGCAGGCCATGCTCGGCGACTTGCACAGGTTCAGGAAGTTGCCTGCCCGTTTGCGGGTTTCGCAATACTCGGGCAGGTAACGGCCGGCCTGACGCATCAGCCACAGCGGGGTGTATTCGGTCGGCTCTTTGAGAAGGGCACGCAGGAAAGTATCGTTCTTGGGTCGGCTCACGTCGGACTCCGCCAGAAATTCGGAAAGGCGGAATTATCCGCCTTTCCGGGCGCCGGGTCACTTACGCCAGAAGGCGGGGGTCAGAACAACGAGCAGGGTGAAAATTTCAAGCCGGCCGAGCAGCATGGCGAAAATGCAGATCCACGTCTGGAAGTCTTCAAGCACGGCATAGGTTGTCGAAGGGCCAACCACGCCCAGGCCGGGTCCTGTGTTGTTTACGCTGGCGACAATGGCGGTGAAGGCCGATATGATATCGAGCCCGGTAAAGGCCATGAGCAAGGTCAGAGAAACAATGCTGACCATGTACATGAAGGCGAACGAGAGAACCGCAAACAAGATGGGCTGCGGCGCCGTCTGGCCACCAATTCTGATGTTGTATACGGCATTCGGGTGCATCGCGCGCACCAGTTCGCGATAGACCTGCTTGTAAAGCAGGATCGCCCGCATCATCTTGATGCCTCCCCCGGTCGACCCCGCGCTGGTAGCAAAACTGGACAGGAACAGCATCCACAATGGCGCGAAGATCGGCCACAACGCAAAATCGACGCTGGCGTAACCAGTGGTTGTCGCAATCGAAATGACATTGAAGGCGGAATGGCGAAACGCCGTGTCAAGATCGGCGTAGGCGCCGTCTTTCCAGATATAGAGCGCGACAGCCAGGATACTGGCAGCGCAGACTCCGATGAACCAAGCGGCTTCCGGATCGCGCAGATAGGGGCGCAGGGAGCGTCCGCTAACGGCCATGAACAGGGTCCCGAAATTCATGCCGGCAAATAGCATAAAAACAATCGCCACCATCTCGATGGCAGGCGAGTTGAAATAGCCAAAACTGGCATCATGGGTAGAAAATCCACCCAACCCCATGGTCGAAAACCCATGGCAGATGGCATCGAACCAGGTCATGCCGGCCCACCGGTAGCCCAGAATGCAGGCAATCGAAACGCCCAGATAAACCAGCCACAGGCCCTTGGCTGTCTCGGCGATGCGTGGCGTCATTTTCGAGTCCTTCATCGGACCCGGCGTTTCTGCCTTGAACATCTGCCGGCCGCCGATACCAAGCAAAGGCAGGATGGCGATGGCCAGCACGATCAAACCCATGCCACCGACCCAAACCAACTGGTGGCGCCACAGATTGATTGACATGGGCAGCGTATCCAGATTGGACAACACCGTTGAACCGGTGGTGGTCAGCCCGGAGACCGTTTCGAAATAGGCGTCGGTATGGCTGATACCGAGCTGGAGCATGAGCGGGATAGCCGCAAAAGCCGGCAATACCGACCAGACCAGGACGACCATCAGAAAGCCGTCACGAATGTTCAATTCGCGCTTGCAGCGACGGTAGCGATACCAGAGAAAGGCGCCGCACAGCATTGTCAGCGCGAAGGCTTCGTCGTAGGCCGTCTGCGCACCGTCATTGGTGACATAGGACAGTATCAGCGGCGCCAGCATGGTCAGGCCGAAGAGCATGATGATCATGCCCAGCGCACGATAAACAGGGGCAAAACGTGTCACGGTCTACCCCTTAAAAGAAGTGAAAACTGACCTGGAACAGCTTTTCGACCTTCTTGACGAGCTTCTTGCGGGTGCAGAAAACGATCACGTGGTCTTCCGCTTCAATCACCGTGTCGTGATGCGCGATGACGACCTCGCCGTGACGGGTAATCGAAGTCCAGTCATCGGTCTGACCAACGACCACCGCCCTGTCAAAATGCCGTACCAGCGCGGCGACCGTGACGCCATGCGGCCAGTCAATCTGGTCGATACGCTTGCCAATGATCTGCGACGTTTTCGCGTCGCCGTGGGCCACCAGTTCCAAAGCTTCGGCCGCACCGCGCCGCAGTGAATGAACCTCCGCCACATCGCCCTGCCGGACATGGGCCAGCAGCGCACCAATCGAAACCTGGGCTGGCGAAATACCGATGTCGATCGGCCCGCCTTCTATCATCTCGGCGTAGGCACGACGGTTGATCAGGGCGACTACGCGTTTGCTGCCCAAACGCTTGGCCAGGCTGCCGGACATTATGTTGTCTTCATCGTCGTTGGTCACAGCAAGGAAGAGGTCCATCTCGGCGATGTTCTCCCGCTCCAGCAACTCCTCGTCGGTCGCATCACCAAGCAGGACAAGGGTGTTGTCCAGCTCATTCGCAATCAATTCGGCGCGCTCCTTGCGGCCTTCAATCAGCTTGATTTCGTAGCGCTTCTCCAGCGACTTGGCCAGACGCAAGCCAATGTTGCCACCGCCTGCGATCATGATCCGCTCGACCGGCTTCATCATCCGCCTGAGCTGGCGCAGGACCGGCCGGATATGCTCGGCAGCAGCCAGCAGGAAGACCTCGTCACCGGCCTCGACGACCGTTTCGCCTTCCGGAAAAACTGCCTGGTCACGGCGAAAAATGGCAGCAATCCGGGCATCCATGTCAGGCGGCAGAAACTCGCGCATCTGCTTGATCTGCTTGCCGACCAGCAACCCTTCCTCATAGGCACGCACGGCCACCAGACTGACCCGACCCTTGGCGAAATTGAGTACCTGCAGCGCTTCGGGGAACTCGATCAGACGACGAATGTAGTCGGTAATGACCTGTTCCGGACAGAGCGCGAAATCGACCGCAAAATTTTCCGGCGACAGCAGGCTCTCATCCTCGAGAAAGTCGCGCGAACGCAGACGGGCAATCCGCGTCGGCACATTGAAGACGCTGTGCGCCAGCTTGCAGGCCACCAGGTTGGACTGGTCACTCTGAGTCACTGCGATGACCATGTCGGCGTCTTCCGCCCCGGCTTCGCGCAGCGCCGACGGCGTCGCCGCGTTGCCGACGACCGTGCGCAGATCGAGCCGGTCCTGCAATTGGGCGAGCCGGGCGGCATCGTAATCGACGATCGTAATGTCGTTTTCTTCTGAAACCAGGCCTTCGGCTACACTGGCGCCGACCTGTCCGGCACCGAGAATGATGACTTTCATGTCTCCCCCCTTGTATCCGGGTAATTATTCTTCGCTGCGCTTGCCGAGCTTGACGTCCAGTTGTTTGAGTTTTCGGTACAAATGCGTGCGCTCAAGCCCCGAGCGATCGGCCAGCTTGGTCATGTTGCCACCTTCAAGGCGCAGATGATGCTCGAAGTACATTTTTTCAAAGGCATCGCGCGCCTCGCGCAAGGGTTGATCGAAGAGCGGCAGCAACGAAAGAATTTCCGGGTTGCCACCAGCGTCTACCGGCATCACACGGGCAACGTCGTCGGCGCTGATTTCCTCTTCGAGGGAAGTGATCGCCAGATTGCGCACCAGCGCATAGAGGTCGTTCCAGCTTGATTCCGGGTTGGTTTTCCAGGACAAGGTGCGCAGAGCATTGAGTGCTGCGCTCGACAAACGACGAGCCTGCACCTCGCCGCGCTCAACGAAATTGGTCAGCAGGAGGCTGGCGATTTCCGGCAGTTCATCACCATGTCCGGCCAGCGACGGCATGGCTACCCAGATTTCGCCAAGACGGGCCAGCAGCTTGCTGTCCCAGCCCGCTTCGCTGAGTGCGCTGGCACTGCTCACCGTGGCGGCGATCATTTGCAAATTCAGCTTCTCCAGACGGTCGACCGCAAAAGCCATATTCATTTGCTGCATTTTGCCGAGCCCGGCCATATCCGGCACAAACAAGATGCCTCCGGTCACTTTTTCGAGCATTTCCTGCGTCAGAGCACTGCTCACACCAGACAAATCAAGCCATGGTGCACGCGGTGGCTGCAGGGTTCGGGCACAAATTTCGGCCATGCCGCCATTGGCACCCTTGATCAGCAAAATGGGCGACTTTGCAGCCGCCTGCTCGAGGCGCCGTTTGAATTCCTTGACGAAAGAAAGGCGACTGAACGCCTCAAGCGTCAGCGCCGGGCGGGCCGGTGACTTGTCGTGCTTGAGGGCTTTCTGGACAGTAGAAAGCAGTTTTTGCAGGGCGATTGGCTTCTCGAGGAAATCGAAAGCGCCGAAGCGCGTCGCCTCAACCGCCGTATCGATCGTGCCGTGTCCGGACATCATGACCACCGGCATGTTGAGATGCCCAGCCGCGTGCCACTCCTTAAGCAGCGTGATGCCATCGGTATCGGGCATCCAGATGTCAAGCAGCACGAGGTCAGGACGCAATTCGCTGCGGATCAGGCGGGCAGCCGTGGCATTTTCGGCGACACGCACGTCGTAGCCTTCGTCGATCAGGATTTCCGACAACAGTTCGCGAATACCGACTTCGTCGTCAACGACCAGAATTATTGCCATTTTTGACTTCCTCCGCTTTCACCAGGGGCAGGCGAATATCGATCCGCGCGCCGCCCTCGGGTGCATTGCTTATTTCGATGGTACCCAGGTGTTCTTCGACAATTTTTTTGACAATGGGCAAACCGAGGCCTGTGCCGCGAGCCTTGGTGGTGACATAAGGTTCGAAGATGCGCGGCAACAGTTCGACCGGAAAACCGGGGCCGTTGTCGGCAATCGTCAGGCTGGCCTGACGGCCAACTGCTTCGGTCTGGATCAGGATGCGCGTCTCGTCACGGCCTTCCAGCGCATCTTCGGCGTTGCGCAGCAGATTGTGGATGATCTGTCGCAATTGCGTGGCGTCACCGAGAATGGGCGGCAGATCGGCGGCCAGTCGGGTTTCGATGGTCGCCGACGAGCTTTCGTAGAGTCCCAGCACTTCACCGATCAGTTCGTTGAGATCGAGCTCGGCCACTTCCGGTGCCGGCATCCGCGCGTAATCGCGGAAATCGTCAACCATCCGCTTCATGGCCTGAACCTGGTTGATGATTGTCTGCGTACCACGCGCCAGCATGTCGGCGTCGCCATTCGATAGCTTGCCGGCGAGCTTGAATTGCAGGCGCTCGGCGGAGAGCTGGATCGGCGTCAGCGGGTTCTTGATTTCATGCGCCAGGCGACGTGCCACTTCGCCCCAGGCAGCGCTACGCTGGGCGGCGATCAGGCGCGTGACGTCGTCAAAGACCACAACATCGCCACCACCGCTCGCTTCCGGCAGACGGGAGCCGCGCAACAACAACACCTGCGGCATGCCGTTCGGCCGTTCCATTTCGAGCTGGGCTTGCCATTCGGCTTCTTCCGTACCGGAAAAATGTTCCCGGATGAAAGCACCCAGCGCCTGTTGGCGCGGCCAATTCTCGGCAGCGGCGCCGACCAGATCCATGAAATCGTCGTTCAAAATGGTCAGGGCACCCTCGTTGACGGTACGCAGAACGAAGTGGCGATCAAAAACCAGCACCCCGGTGGACAGATTGGCCAGAATCGATTCGAGATAGCCACGCGCTGATTCAAGTTCCGCCCGGTGGCGCTCGGTTTCGCGGCGGGCATCATCGAGTTGGCGGGTCATCCGGTTGAAGGATTGGGTCAGGACGCCGAGTTCGTCACCGCTATAGATGGCCTGGCGCGGGGAAAAGTCGCCCTGAGCCACAGCCTGCGTGCCTTCGGCCAGAATATAGAGCGGCGCCGCCAGCCGGCGGGCCATGACGTAGGCCAGCGCAAAAGCGCCGAAGAGCGCAACGAGTACAGTCAGCGTCAGCGTCAGGGCGTAGATGCGGGTCAGGCCTTCGCGGGCCAGATGCAATTCCTGATAGTCGCGATAAACGCCTTGCACGGCATCGGCGTCATGGGCCAGCCCGGGCGGGACAGGCTGAGTCAGTTGCAGGATGCGCGGCTCCTCGAACATGCCCCGGGCGCTGACCGGGACGAGCACGCGCAGGGAGAGCTTGCCGCCGTCACCTTCGATGGTGCTGACCATCTGCGTGCTACGTGCCTGTTTCAGCTGGGTCTGGCTGGGCAAATCGGGAAGCAGACTGGATAGTTCGGTCGTGGCACTCGACAACAATTGGCCACCGACCGAGAACAGAGCCACCGACTGGACGCCTTTCTCTTCGCGCAGGCGCAACAGGGCCGAGCGGCGGGACGATTCCTGGATGTCGGACAGTTCGGCGGCCATGCTGCGCGCCTTTTCACCGAGATCAAGCAACAGCGAATCGAGTGCCGAGCGGCCGAGTTGCAAGCCGGACTCGAGGGCCTTCTCGACCCGCACATCGAACCAGCTTTCGATGGAGCGGGTGACGAACTGCACCGAAACGCCATAGACAAGCGCCCCGGGCAATACGGCGATGACGCCGAACATCAGCATCAGGCGCAACTTGAGGCGGGCGCCGAAAACCTGGGCCTGATAATCACGCCACAGCGTCCGCAACTGCCAGCCGACCAGACCGAGCATACCGAGCGCCAGCACGACGTTAAGCGCGATAAGCAGCGGATAGTTGCGGGAGAAAATCACGGTATCAGCTGCCGTAGACATCAGCAGCAGGAACCACAGGATACCGCCGACGGCTGCCGCAAATGCGCCGCCCGCCGCAACAATACGCTTCATTTGGCCTCCGCCGGCAGCGCTGCCGGAAGCAGGTTGGCGGGCCATATTTTCCAGTCGGACCCGAGGCTCCAGTCCTTGTTGCCAAGTGCGCTGATCTGGAAGGGCCTTGGCAATTGAGTAACGTCGAGCCGCATGCGCAACGACGCTTCGTAGGGTTCGCCGGGGCGGACCAGTTTTTCGTTCTTGTCGATGACGGTCCAGCTGCGCAGGCGGGAGAGCACTTGCATGGCCTCGGACAAGGTCTGGAAGGACTGATGCAGGCCACCGGTGGTCAGCCGGTATTGCCGGGTCAGCGCGTGGTAAGACAGGCGATAGGTCAGGCTGCGGCTGACCAGTTTCTCATCGAGCCAGTACCAGCGGGCTCTGCTCAACTCGAAATCGGCAACGAAATAGAGCACGACGCCCTTGGTCACCGCTTCTTCGAGGCGCGGATTCAGTTCGAATTTGAAATCAGCAGAGAGTACATAACCGTCTTCGCTGGCTGAAAGCTGCGGATTGCTGATGTCGATTTCTGCGGTCCACGCCAAAACGGGCACGAAAAGCAGCAACAGCAGCCATCGGCGCAGTGGGTCAAGCACGCTTTTCGAGCAAGCAGTAGAAAAATCCATCGTGTTCAACGCTCGGCAAGAGCTGTTCTTCATGACAACGGTGAGCCTGCGGCTGACGCGCCAGGAAGCGCGAAATCTGCCCGCCATTTTCGGCCGGGAAAACCGAGCAGGTCACGTAGAGCAGTTTACCGCCCGGCCGCACGACCTGCCACAAAGCGTCGAGAATTCGCGCCTGCGTTGTGGCAAAACTGGCGATATCGGCCTCGCGGCGCAACCACTTCGCGTCCGGATTGCGGCGCACGACGCCGCTGGCGGTGCATGGGACGTCAGCGAGTACCGCGTCGAAGGGCCGGCCATCCCACCAGCTCGTCAATTTGGCGCAGTCGGCATCCTGAATCTCGGCGCTCAGGCCAAGGCGCGACAGCGTTTCGGCGACGCGCCGGCAGCGCGAAGGTTTCAGATCGAGGGCGAGCAGATCGATTTCGCCGCGCTCGAGCAGGTGCGCCGTCTTGCCGCCCGGTGCGGCGCAGGCATCGAGCACGCGACTGCCCGGGGCCGGATCGAGCAGCGTAGCGGCCATTTGTGCTCCGGGGTCCTGCACCGAAACAAGGCCATCGGCGAAACCGGGCAGCGCGTCGACCGGGACCGGCTTGTCGAGAGCCAGCCCGCATTCGCCGACCGGCCGGGCCGCAATGCCTTCGGCCGCCAGCTTCATGATGTAATCGTCGCGCGAAACACGACGGGAATTGACGCGCAGGCCCATCGGCGGCGGCAAATTGCCGGCGGCGACAATGGCCGGCCAGTCCTGCGGATAGGCAGCCTGTAACTCGGCTAGCCACCAGTCGGGGTGCATGGCCGAAGCAACCGGATCAGCGGCGAAGTCCGCGGTCAGCGCTGCTTGCTGACGCAGGAAGTTGCGCAGGACGCCATTGACCAGCGCCTTGAAATTCCCGCCAGCTACCTCGGCGGCCGCCGAAACAGCCTGATCGACAACGGTATGTGCCGCATCCGGCCGGGTTTCGAGGCGATAGAGGGCGACCAGCAACAGGGCGCGCACTTCGTCACTGGCCAGCGGCTTTTGCAGCAGCCTGGACAGAAAGAAATCGCCGCGCCCGTAGGCGCGCAGGCTGCCGTAAACGAGATCCTGAACGGCCGGGCGGGCTTCCGGCTCGACCCGGCCGAGAAGGCCGTCGGCCAGACTCTGCCCGCCGAAAACTGCGGTATCGATACGGGACGCCTGCAACAGGGCGTAAGCGAGTGAATTGAGCGGCAAACTGGACATAGGCGGGCATTATCGCACGCGGCATAATGGCCGAATGCGGCAAATCCTCCTCGCCCTGCTTTTCTTTGCCGTAGCCGCGCCAGCCAGTGCCTGGAATGCGGCAGGCCACCGGCTGACCGCCGTCATTGCCTGGCAGCAACTGTCGCCGCCAACCCAGGCGGCGATCAGCGAAGCGCTGTCCCGCCACCTGGATTACGAGCGCTGGATCGAAAAATCGCGCTCGAGAAAAGACGTCGATATCTTTGCCGAAGCCTCGACCTGGCCGGACGACATTCGCAACGACCCGCGCTTTTACGACGAAGACCGCGAACCCGCCACGCCGGCACTCCCTGGGCTTTCCGACACGGCACGTCACAAACGCTGGCACTACGTGGACCTCAACGCTGCCGGCCAGACGAAATCCGGCGAACTGGATGTCCAGATCGAGCGCCTGAGCCGAGTTCTACGGTCAACCGGAAAAAAGGCCGAAATATCAAATGCCCTGCCCTGGCTAGTCCACCTCGTAGGTGACATCCACCAGCCGCTGCACGTCGGCCGCCACGGTGATGAAGGTGGCAACGAGGTCGAAATCGAAAATCCGTTCAACAAACGCCTGCCGTTCAGCAGCCTGCATGTTTACTGGGACGATCTGCCCGGCCCGCCTTGGCTACGCGGCAAACGCCTGCAAGAAAACGCGGCGCGCCTGCTTGAAAACCACCAGGCGCCAAGGCAGGGCAATGTCGGGCTGTGGCGCGACGAAAGCCATCGCCTGCTGACCGAAGCCTACCCGGATGCCATCGGCAGCCTGCTGCCGATCATCACCGAGGATTTTCGCCGGCACAGCCGGGAAATTGCCGACCGCCGCATCGTCGAGGCCGGCTACCGGCTAGGCGGACTGCTCGAAGCCATTTTCGGCCAGCGCGTTTCACGTGAAACCCCATAAAATTGTCATATGAACGGCCTGCACCTGATCGCTGACCTCCACGACTGCCGCTGCGCTCCGGGCTTCCTGCTCGACGCGTCGGCACTCGAAACGTTCTGCGTCGATGCCTGCCAGCGCCACGGCCTGACCGTCGTCGGCCGGCTATTCCATACCTTCCACGACGCGGGTGGCCAGCCGGCCGGCGTTACCGGCACCGTTGTCCTCGCCGAATCCCACCTCGCCGTGCACACCTGGCCCGAGATCGCCAGCGTCACGCTTGATGTTTACGTCTGCAACTTTAGTGGCGACAACAGCTCAAAGGCTAGTGCCCTGTTCGACGAAGTCATCGACCGTTTCGCGCCGGAAAACCGGCAGTGCACACGCGTCGGACGCGGCTGTCTGGCACCGGCAAAGTAGCAGCCGGCTACTACCCGCCGGCCGCAAAATCCTCCGACAATGATTCTGCCCGCTGGCGATATTGCCGGCGGCATGACAACGGAGACAAACATGGCTGCCAAAAAAATACTCATGCTGACCGGTGACTACACCGAAGACTACGAAACCATGGTGCCCTTCCAGGCACTGCTCATGGTCGGCCACACCGTCCATGCCGCCTGCCCGGGCAAAAAGGCCGGCGAATCGGTGCGCACGGCCATCCACGACTTCGAGGGCGACCAGACCTACAGCGAAAAGCCCGGCCACAACTTCACGCTGAACGCCAGCTTCGCCGACATTCGCGCCGAAGATTACGACGCACTGGTCGTTCCCGGCGGTCGCGCCCCCGAATACCTGCGCCTGAACCCTGAAGTCCTGGCCATGGTTCGCCACTTTGCCGACACCGGCAAACCGATCGCGGCAATCTGCCACGGTGCACAACTGCTGGCAGCGGCGGGCGTCCTTAATGGTCGTTCGTGCAGCGCCTACCCGGCCTGCGCCCCTGAAGTCGGTTTGGCCGGCGGACAATATGCCGACATTCCCGTCGATCAGGCCCAGGTGGACGGCAATCTGGTAACCGCCCCGGCCTGGCCTGCGCACCCGGCCTGGCTGGCCAAATTCCTGCCATTACTTGGCACCCAGATCATTCTTTGACCAACTGCCCGGGCAACGTCACGCCGATGTTGCCCGTTCCGACCAGGAGGCTGCATGTGTGAAATCTACGTCAAGGCCGACCCGATGCTCTACGAATCGCGGGCCCGCTCGCTACGCATTCATGGCTTTGTGACCAAGATTCGGCTGGAAAACCTGTTCTGGGACATCCTGTCGGAACTGGCCGGCAACGAAGGAATGACGACCAACCAACTCATCGCCAAGCTCTACGATGAAATCGAAGCCTACCGCGGCGAAGTCGAAAACTTCGCCTCCTTCCTGCGCGTCACCTGCCTGCGATACCTGACGCTACGCCACCAGAAGCCGGGCGAAAGGCCCAGTCTGGCGGTCGTCGGGACGCTACCGCCAAGCATTCGCGAAATACCACTCCGCGTCGGCACAGCCTGAGGACATCAAGCCGGAATATCGAAGCGGTCGCCAACTTTCAGCGGATGTCCGGCCAGAAACTGCTGCACCGGCAAACGCTTGCCACCGGCCTTCTGCAATTCAGTAATCGCCAGCGCGCCTTCGCCACAGGCGACAACGACACTGCTACGGTCAACCGCCAAAATCGCGCCAATTTCGCCATCGCCAACGACCGGCCTTGCATGCCACAATTTCACCGTCTGCCCGCCAAACAAGGCCTGCGCACCGGGAAACGGGTTGAAGGCACGGATATGGCGATCCAGTTCCGCCGCGCTCTTCGACCAATCGATCAAGGCCTCGGCCTTTTCGATCTTGTGCGCGTAAGTCACGCCGTCGGCCGGCTGCGGCTGGGCCTGCAGGGGCAGCTTGCCCAGCGCCTCGACGACGAGCTGAGCACCAAGCTCGGCCAGTCGGTCGTGCAGCGAAGCCGTGGTATCGCTGGCCTCAATGGGAAACGCACCGCGCAATAGCACCGGCCCGGTATCGAGCCCGGCCTCCATCTGCATGATGCACACACCCGTCACGGCATCGCCGGCCAGCAGGGCACGCTGGATCGGCGCCGCGCCACGCCAGCGCGGCAACAGTGAGCCGTGGATATTGATGCAGCCGAAACGCGGCAAGTCGAGCACGACCTGCGGCAGGATCAGACCGTAGGCAGCAACGACCATGACCTCGGCACCAATCGCGGCGATCTTCGCCTGCGCCTCGGCATCCTTAAGCGCCAACGGCTGGAAGACCTCAATGCCGTGCTCAAGCGCCACCCTTTTGACCGCCGACGGCTGCAAGCTCATGCCACGCCCGGCCGGCCGATCCGGCTGCGTCAATACCAGCGCCACTTCGTGCCCGGCAGCAACAATGGCCTGCAAAGCCTGCGCGGCAAATTCCGGTGTCCCGGCAAAAATCAGCTTCATGCGGTAACGCGCGCTTGTTTGGCCATCTTGTTCTTGATCCGAGTCTGTTTAAGCAGCGACAGGTGATCGACGAACACCGTCCCGTTGAGATGGTCGATTTCGTGCTGGATGCACACCGCCAGCAGGCCCTCGGCCTCCAGCGTGTGCTGCTTGCCATCAAGGTCGAGATACGTCACCGACACCCGTTCGGCACGCTCCACCTTGTCGTAAATACCGGGCACCGACAGGCAACCTTCCTCGCCGATCTGCGAGCCTTCGCACCGGCCAAGGGTCGGATTGATGAAAACCTGCAGCTCGCTCTTGTCCTCAGAGACATCAATTACAACGATGCGCTTGTGCACATCGACCTGAGTCGCGGCCAAACCGATTCCCGGTGCCTCGTACATGGTTTCTGCCATGTCGGCGACCAGTTTTCGGGTGCTGTCATCGACCTTGGTAACAAGTGCCGCCACCTTTTTCAGACGCGGGTCGGGGAAACGCAAAATGGGTAAGAGGGCCATATGAAAATAGGAATAAAAGCTTGCTCGATTAGGTTATTACGTGCAGAATCTAAAGCAATTCCCGAGATATGGAACGCAAATTGATCGCCGCTGTATTGAGACTGCGACGACGGTAATGCGTTCCGCCGGCACGTGAGGTTACGACTATGGTTCGCATTATATCCGCGCTCATCCTGGCCGTGACGGCCGCCTGCGCATCGGCCGCCGAGCCGCTAACGCTCGTCGATAACCCACCTGACCGCCACATCGTCGTCAAAGGCGACACCCTGTGGGGCATTTCGGGCAAATTCCTCAAGCAACCTTGGCGCTGGCCGGAAATCTGGCAGATGAACAAGGAAGAAATCAAGAACCCGCACTGGATTTATCCTGGTGACATCATCCTGCTCGATACATCGAGCGGATCACCACGCCTCAAAATGGCCAAGCGTGTCACCGGCCAGGACGGCAAGGTCCAGCCGATGATTCATAGCACCCCCGGCGAGCTGGTCATCCCAAGCATTCCGTCGAATATCATTGAGCCGTTCATTTCCCAGCCACTGATCGTCGAGTCAAGCGGAAGCAACAGCAAAACAGTAATCGTCGCAGCTCAGGAAGACCGCATGCTGCTCGGTACAGGCGACTCTTTCTACGCCAATGGGATCCCCGATGGCAGCGTCGAAAAATGGCAAATTTTCCGCAAGGGCAAGCCGCTGAAGGATCCGAAAACCGGAGAGATCCTTGCTTATGAGGCCTTTTACCTCGGCAATGCTCGTCTGATCAAGCCGGGCGAACCAGCTACGCTACGCGTCACGCTGGCTAAAGAAGAAATTGCGCGCGGTGACGAACTGATCCCGGCCCGGCCGCCAGAAATCATCTCCTATGTTCCACACCGCCCGGATCAGGCAATCGAAGCCAGAGTCATGTCGATCTATGGCGGCGTTCAAGAAGGTGGGACAACATCCGTCGTCTCCCTGACCCGCGGCAAGAATGATGGACTTGAAGTCGGCCACGTCGTTGCGCTATTCCGCAATCGCGTTTCAACAAATATCGACGATGACGGCATTCGAACCGATACTCCTGTACCAGAAGAACGGTACGGATTGGCCTTCGTCTTCCGAGTCTTCGACCGGGTTGCCTACGCTCTGGTCGTCAGCTCATCCAAATCAGTCATCATTGGGGATTCGGCAAGAAACCCGTGATCATCTCCGAAGGCTTGGCCGCCTGGTTGCGGCTGACGCTTATCCCCGGTATCGGCGGCGAGTCGCAAAGAAAGCTACTCGCCGCTTTCGGTTTACCCGAGGCTGTTTTCGCCGCCGGGCGACTCGCTGCACGCAGCGTTATCGGCGACCGCGCCGACCTGCTCTTTGATTTTGATCCGGCGGCAGAGGTCGACCGCAGCATCGAGTGGGCCAGTCAGCCGGGGCAGCATATCCTGACTCTGGCCGACGACGCGTACCCTAAGGCGCTGCTCGAAATCGCCGACCCACCCAGCCTGCTTTACGTTCGCGGCAATCCCACCATACTCAAGATGCGCTGCCTTGCAATGGTCGGCAGCCGAAATGCGACACCGCAAGGCCTGCAAACCTCTGAGAACTTTGCCAAGACGCTAGCCGGTAAAGGCCTCTGCATCGTCAGCGGACTGGCACTCGGCATTGATGCAGCCGCCCACCGCGGCGCGCTGGCGGCGGGTGGCGATACGATTGCCGTCATTGGCACCGGAGCCGACCGCATCTACCCCGCCCGCAACAAGGAACTAGCGCTGGCCATTGTCGAGCACGGCGCCGTCATTTCCGAATTTCCGCTTGGAACGCCCTCAATTGCCGCCAATTTCCCGCGGCGCAACCGCATCATTTCCGGCCTCTCGCGCGGCGTACTGGTCGTCGAGGCGGCCCCAGAAAGCGGCTCATTGATCACGGCACGCCTCGCCGGCGAACAAGGACGCGAGGTTTTCGCCATCCCCGGCTCCATACACTCGCCCGTTGCTCGCGGTTGTCACAAACTGATCAAGCAGGGCGCCAAACTGGTCGAAACGGCAAACGATATTCTGGAAGAACTAGGTAACTTCACTTCTCCGGAAGAACAACTGGAAACTACCCCGACTGACGACGAACACCCAGTACTCGCCGCCATCGGCCACGATCCATGCAGTCTGGACGACCTCGTCGTCTACACCGGCCAGAGCGCTGAACTATTGCTCCCCGAACTCCTGATGCTCGAACTCTCGGGCAAAATCGCCCCCCTGCCCGGCAACCGCTACCAGCGTCTAAGCTAGGCCCCTTATATATAGAGACGGCTTGCCAAGCCGCGCACCGGGCACTTATCATGCCCCGGACTCCACAGGCCCCAACATGACCAAAAAGCTGATTATTGCCGAGAAACCTTCCGTCGCTGCCGACATCGCCAAAGCGCTGGGGGGCTTCACCAAGCACGACGACTATTTCGAAAGTGACACCCACGTCATTTCCTCGGCTGTCGGTCACCTGCTGGAACTCGCCTGCCCCGAGGAATTCGAGGTCAAGCGCGGCAAATGGTCGTTTGCTCACCTGCCCGTCATCCCGCCACACTTTGCGCTGAAGCCGATAGAGAAGACCGAATCCCGTCTCAAGGTGCTGGCCAAGCTGATCAAGCGCAAGGATGTCAGCGCCCTGATCAATGCCTGTGACGCGGGGCGTGAAGGTGAATTGATCTTCAATTACATCGCCCAGCACACCAAGTCCGGCAAACCGGTACAACGGCTATGGCTGCAATCGATGACGCAAGGCGCCATCCGCGACGGTTTCTCGCGGCTACGCAATGGCAACGAAATGCAGGGCCTCGGCGACGCCGCCGTCTGCCGCTCTGAATCCGACTGGCTGGTCGGCATCAATGGCACACGGGCGATGACCGCCTTCAATTCGAAGACCGGCGGTTTCCACCTGACCACCGTCGGCCGCGTTCAGACCCCGACGCTGGCCATCGTCGTCGAGCGCGAAAAACGTATCCGCGAATTCAAGCCGCGCGACTACTGGGAAGTCGAAGCCGAATTCACCGCCAAAGCCGGTAGTTACAAAGGCAAGTGGTTCGACGAAAGTTTCAAGGGCAAGAACGACGACGAACACGCCCGCGCTGATCGCCTGTGGGAACAAAACAAGGCCGATGCCATCCGTGCCGCCACCCTTGGCAAGCCTGGCGAAGTCACCGAAGAAGCCAAGCCGGAAACCCGGATGGCCCCGGCGCTCTTCGATTTGACCACCCTGCAGCGCGAAGCCAACAGCCGCTTCGGTTTCTCGGCCAAGACCACGCTCTCGCTGGCCCAGGCGCTGTATGAAAAACACAAGGTCCTGACCTACCCGCGGACCGATTCGCGCTGCCTGCCGGAAGACTACCTGCCCACCGTCAAGGAAACACTGACCATCCTGACCGGAGAAGGCGCCGGCAAGGGTCACGACGAGGTGCTGCTCGCCCGCTACTCGCCGTTTGCCCACCAGATCCTGGCCCGCAACTGGGTGTTGCCGAACAAGCGCATCTTCAACAACGCCAAAATCAGCGATCACTTCGCCATCATTCCGACGCCGCAGGCCCCGAAAAGCCTCAACGAACTCGAACAGAAGCTCTACGACTTCGTCGTCAAACGCTTCCTGTCCGTCTTCTTCCCGGCCGCCGAGTACATGGTGACCACCCGCATCACCCGTGTCGAACGCCAGCCCTTCAAGACCGAAGGCAAGGTACTGGTCAATCCGGGCTGGCTGGCCGTTTATGGCAAGGAAGGCCAGGACGGCGATGACGGCAACCTGGTTGCGGTCGACGCCAAGGAAAAGGTCAAAACCGAAGAAGTCACCGTCAAGGCCAACGCCACCAAGCCGCCGCCACGCTACTCTGAAGCCACCCTGCTCTCCGCCATGGAAGGCGCCGGCAAGATGGTCGACGACGAGGAACTCAAGGCGGCCATGGCCGGCCGTGGCCTCGGCACGCCAGCGACACGCGCCCAGATCATCGAAAACCTGATCGGCGAGCAATACATGCACCGCGAAGGCCGCGAACTGATCCCGACGGCCAAGGCTTTCTCGCTCATGACGCTGCTCAACGGCCTCGGCATCAACGAACTGACCCAGCCGGAACTAACCGGCGACTGGGAGTGGAAGCTCGGCCGCATCGAAAAGGGTGAATTCACGCGCGAGGAATTCATGCGCGAAATTGCCGAAATGACGCGACACATGGTCGAACGCGCCAAGCACTACGAAGCCGACACCATTCCCGGCGATTTCGGCGTGTTGACCGCGAAATGCCCGCGCTGCGGCGGCGAAATTCGCGAAACCTACAAGAAATTCCAGTGTGGTGGCTGCGACTACTCGCTGTGGAAGATAGTCGCCGGCCGCCAGTTCGAACCGGCTGAAATCGACGCCCTGATCAACGAAGGCACGATCGGCCCGCTGACCGGCTTCCGCAACAAGATGGGCCGCACCTTCTCCGCCGCCATCAAGCTCAACGACAACAAGGAACCGGAATTCGACTTCGGTCAGGACAAGGCCGACGCGGCGGATGCCGAGCCAGTCGACTTCTCGGCCCAGGAAAGCATCGGCAAATGCCCGAAATGCGCCAGCAATGTTTTCGACCACGGCAATTCCTACGTCTGCGAAAAATCGGTTGGCCCGGACAAGACCTGTGACTTCCGCTCAGGCAAGATCATTCTTCAACAGCCCATTGAGTTGGGCCAGATGAAAAAGCTGCTGGCCGAAGGCAAGACCGACTTGCTCAAGGAATTCGTCTCCAACCGCACCCGCCGCAAGTTCTCGGCCTACCTGGTAGCCAAGGATGGCAAGGTTGGCTTTGAGTTCGAGAAAAAGGTGGCCAAACCCAAGGCGCCGGCCAAGAAGAAAGCCGACGCGGCGACCTGATTTACTGGCAGCAGATCAACAAAAAGCCCTCCGGAAACGCAGAGGGCTTTTTTTCGCACTGCGAAAAGAATGCTGTCGAGAGTGCTGTCGAACCCACCGTTCCACGTGAAACCTCAGCGCACTGCCGAGGCTCCCGGTAGCTGGCAGGAGAGCAGCGCGGCGCGGACAGCGTCGATGGCTTGCGGGCGGGGGAAGGTGATGCGCCAGACGAGGCCGACCGTGCGCTTGGGCTGAACACCGGCAAAGGGCAGCACTTTGACCATCGGCTCCTTGGTGATCAGCGGGTCGGCTGCCGTGCTCGGCATCACCGCGACGCCGGCGCCGCTGGCGACCATGTAGCGGATGGTTTCGAGCGAACTGCCTTCGAGCGAGTGTTCGAGCGCATCCGGCGCGCTGAGGCGGGGGCAGGATTCGAGAACCTGATCGCGGAAGCAGTTGCCTTGGCCGAGCAGAAGCAGGTTCTGGCCGTCGAGTTCGTCGCCATTGACGTCCGAGCGGGAAGCCCACGGGTGGCTGGCCGGGACGACAACCCGGAACGGCTCGTCGTACACCGGCTGGGCGACCAAACCGGGTTCGGCAAAGGGCAGCGCGATGACGATGACGTCAAGTTCACCGGCCTTGAGCGCGGGAATCAGGTTGGCCGTGAAATCTTCCTTGAGAAAGAGCGGCATTTTCGGCGCCTGCTTGCTCAGCGCTGGAATCAACTGGGGCAGCAGGTAGGGCGCAATGGTGTAGATGATGCCGACACGGAGTTGGCCGCTCAGCGGTTCGCCCGTCGCTTCGGCGATCTCTTCGAGTTTGACGGCCTCTTCGAGCACGCGGGTGGCCTGGGCGACGATACGCTCGCCGAGCGGGGTGATGCGGACATCGCTGGCGCCCCGTTCAAAAAGCGGCGAACCGAGCTGGCCTTCGACCTTCTTGAGCGCCACTGACAAGGTTGGCTGGCTAACGTGGCAGGCGTCTGCTGCCTTGCCGAAATGCCGCTCGCGGGCCAGGGCCACGATGTAGCGCATTTCGGTCAGGGTCATTGCGAATAGCCCAGTTTTTGCAGGTCGGCCGCCGACAGCCAGCGCCACTCGCCGGGCTTGAGGTCGGGTGGCAGCGTCAGTTCGCCCACCGCCTCGCGATGCAGCGCCTCGACGCGGTTGCTGACGGCAGCGACCATGCGTTTGACCTGATGGTATTTGCCTTCAGTCAGGGTCAGGCGTAGCTGGTTGGGACCGACAATTTCGGCAGCAGCCGCGGCAATCGTTTCGTACTCGTCGGCGAGCACGACGCCGGCCAGCAGCTGGTCGATCTGCGCCTGATCGAGCGGGTGCTTGGTCGTTGCCAGATAAACCTTCGGCACCTTGCGTTTAGCCGAGGAGAGCTGGTGGTTTAACTGGCCGTCATCGGTGATCAGCAGCAGACCGGTGGTGTCCTCGTCGAGGCGGCCAATCGGCTGGACATCGCGTTCGCGCAAGGGCACGGGCAGCAGTTCGAGGACGCTGGCGTGATGTTTCGGCTTGCGCGAGCACTCGTAGCCGGCCGGCTTGTTGAGCATCAGCGTGGCGAATTCGGCATAGGGCCAATCGACGCCATCGACGGTGAAAACCAGGCCTTCGGTGTCGAGTTCGACGAAAGGATCGTCGCAAATCTTGCCGTTGACCGCGACACGATCACGGCGGATGAGGCCCCGGCATTCCCTGCGGGAGCCGAAACCGTGTTTTTGGAGGATACGTTCTAGTTGCATGGTCGAGATGTTAACATCCGCCCCATGAATTTCGAACATCTCATACAAATCAACGACCCGGAAAATCCGCTGGTCGAGACCATGACCCGCGATCAGTTGTGGCAGGGACTGCTCCACCGCGTCGAAAATGCCGTTCCTTTCCTGCCCGGACTGGAATCGTGCACCATTCTTGAACGGCAGGCCGATACGCTGCTCCGCGAGCTGGATTTCGGCCCGGCCGTGATTCACGACCGGGTGACGCTGGCCGTCATGACCTCGGTGCGTTTCGACATCCAGCCGTCCGAGGTCCATCCCGGCGGCAGCCTGATGATCACAATTGAGGAGCCGGAACCGGGCTTCCTGTTCCTGCGCTTTGCCTACCAGACGACGCTGGCGACCGATCCGAACTCCGAGGAACGGGCCTATATCGAATACGTGAAGTCGGCCTATCACCAGTCCGACGTCGATTGCGTGCGCCTTATCCGCACCTTGGCTGCCGGCGGCAAGATCTAATAGAAAAAAGGCCGAAAACGCGTTGCGTTTCGGCCTTCCTCGGTCAAACCGGGCTTGCCACGGTCAACCGGAAAAAACGGCTAAAAATGAAATGCCTGGATTCCCGCTCGCGCGGGAATGGCGTTTATTCGACGCCCTGCGAAGCCAGGTAATCCTCATAGCCGCCGAGGTAATCGATAATCCGGCCGTCGTTCTTTACTTCCAGCACGCGGGTAGACAGCGACGAAACGAATTCGCGGTCATGTGACACGAAGACCAGCGTACCGGGGAATTTCTCCAGCCCACTGTTCAGCGATTCGATTGATTCCATGTCGAGGTGATTGGTCGGTTCGTCCATGAGCAGCACGTTGTGTTTCGACAGCATGAGCTTGCCGAACAGCATGCGGCCCTGCTCGCCACCGGAAATGACGTTGACCGACTTCTTCACTTCGTCGCCCGAGAAAAGCAGACGGCCCAGCGTGCCGCGGATCAGGGTTTCGAGGTCGCCGCCGTCTTCGATGGTGGCGCGGGCGTAGCCGGCGATCCATTCAGTCAGGCTTTCTTCGCCGGCGAACTGGGTGCTGTGGTCCTGCGCGTAGTAGCCCGGGTAGGCTTTTTCGGCCCACTTGATGGTGCCAAATTGCGGCGTCACTTCGCCCATCAGCAGCTTGAGCAGCGTGGTCTTGCCGACGCCGTTTTCACCGATCACGGCAATCTTTTCACCGGCGTTGATGGTCAGCGTCAGGTTGTTGAAAATCTTGCGCTCGCCGCCTTCGTAGGTGAAGGAAACGTTCTCGATTTCGACGGCCTGACGGTGCAGCTTCTGCTTCTCGTCGTAATCGAAGCGAATCCACGGGTACTGGCGCGACGATGGCTTCATGTCTTCCGGCTTGAGCTTTTCGATCAGCTTGACGCGGCTGGTCGCCTGCTTGGCCTTCGAGGCATTGGCCGAGAAGCGGCGGACGAAGGTCTGCAGTTCGGCGATCCGTTCCTTGGCCTTGGCGTTGGCATTCGACAGACGTTCGCGGGCCTGCTGGGCGGCTTCCATGAAGTCGTCGTAATTGCCGGCGTAGGTCGTGATCTTGCCGTAATCGAGGTCGGCCATGTGGGTACAGACCTGATTCAGGAAGTGGCGATCGTGGGAGATGATGATCATCGTCGAGTCGCGGGCATTGAGGGTGTCTTCGAGCCAGCGAATGGTGTTGATATCAAGGTTGTTGGTCGGTTCGTCGAGCAACAGGATGTCCGGGTTGGCGAACAGCGCCTGGCAGAGGAGGACGCGCAGCTTCCAGCCGGGCGCCACCTGGCTCATCGGGCCGTTGTGCTGGTCGATCGGGATGCCGACGCCGAGCAACAGTTCGCCGGCACGCGATTCGGCCGTGTAGCCATCGAACTCGCCGAATTGATGCTCGAGATCGGCGGCCTTCATGTAGTCGTCTTCGGTCGCTTCCGGATTGGCGTAGATGGCGTCGCGCTCGCTCATGCAGGCCCACATTTCCTCGTGGCCCATGAGCACGACGTCGAGGACGCGCATGTCTTCGTAAGCGAACTGGTCCTGCTTGAGGTAGGCCATGCGCTCGTGTTTGTCTTTCGAGACATTGCCGGCCGAAGGTTCGAGCGCGCCGCACAGGATCTTCATGAAGGTCGACTTGCCGGCGCCGTTGGCGCCGATCAGGCCATAGCGGTAGCCCTCGCCGAATTTGACATTGACGTTCTCGAACAGGGGTTTGACCCCGAACTGCATGGTGATATTGGCGGCGACGAGCACTACGATTCCTATCTCAAAAAAGCGGCAAAACGAAGGGGTGAATTTTACCTGTTTTCAAGGGGTTGACCGCAGCAAGGGCGCACATTTGCTGCACTGCGGTGTAAGATTTGCAGCCAAAATAAAAACCCCTGGATTGAGACACAGCACATGGTTCCACACCTCACCACCGCCCTCACCGGCCCCCTGCTCGAGCTCGAGCGCCGCTTCCTCGCTGCCAGCCCGCAGATTGAACACTGGCTGCGCGGCCAATGGCTCGAGCACACACCGCCCTTCTATTCGTCGTGCGACCTGCGCAATTCCGGCTTCAAGCTGGCGCCGGTCGACACCAATCTGTTTCCCGGCGGCTTCAACAACCTCAACCCCGCCTTCCTGCCGCTCTGCGTGCAGGCGGCGATGAGCGCCATCGAAAAATTCTGCCCGGAAGCACGCAGCCTGCTGCTCATTCCCGAGAACCACACGCGCAACCAGTTCTACCTGCAGAACGTCGCCCAGATCGCCGCCATCCTCAAGCAGACCGGCCTCAACGTGCGCCTTGGCTCGCTGAATCCGGAAATCACTCAGCCGACACCTGTTGAGTTGCCGAATGGCCAGCAACTCCTGCTCGAACCGCTGGTCCGTACCCAGCACCGCCTCGGCCTCGACGGTTTCGACCCCTGCGCCATCCTGCTCAACAACGATCTGTCGGCCGGCATTCCAGCCATCCTGCAAGGCCTCAACGAACAGGTCGTGCTGCCGCCGGTGCATGCCGGCTGGGCCGTGCGCCGCAAGTCCAACCACTTCGCCGCCTACGATCAGGTCGCCAACGATTTCGCCAAGGCCATCGGCATCGATCCGTGGCGCATCAATCCGGCTTTCTCGGTCTGCCGCAGCGTCAATTTCCATGAGCGTCAGGGCGAGGAATGCCTGGCCGCCAACGTCTCGGCCGTGCTCGACATCGTCAAGGAAAAATACCGCGAATACGACATCGAAGAGACGCCCTACGTCGTCGTCAAAGCCGATGCCGGGACCTACGGCATGGGCATCATGACCGTGCGCAATGTCGATGAAGTCATCGCCCTTAACCGCAAGCAGCGCAACAAGATGAGCGTCGTCAAGGAAGGCTTGGAAGTCTCCGAAGTGCTCATCCAGGAAGGCGTACATTCCTTCGAAACGCTCAACGAGGCTGTTGCCGAGCCGGTCATTTACATGATCGACCGCTACGTCGTCGGCGGCTTCTACCGCGTGCACACCGGCCGCGGCAAGGACGAGAACCTCAACGCGCCGGGCATGCATTTCGAGCCGCTGGCCTTCGAGACCGGCTGCAACATGCCCGACTACGGCTGCAACAACCCGGACGCCGCGCCCAACCGCTTCTACGCCTACGGCGTGGTCGGCCGGCTGGCCTGTCTGGCGGCGGCCATCGAACTTGAGCGCACGGCGCCGGAAAACGACTGAGCGCCGTGGCTCAGCAACTCCACTTCGAGAAACACCTGCTCGGCGGCAGCGCCCGGTCGTTGAAACTGGCATTCATCGTCGATCCGCTCGAGCATCTCAAGGCGTGGAAGGATTCTTCCATCGCCATGATGCGCGCCGCCGAAAACCATGGCCACGATGTTTACGCCATCAACGCCGCGACGCTCGGCTGGCGCAAGCCGGAGGCCGGTCACCCCGGCGGCGTGGTCGGCGAGGCAACGCACCTGCTGCTGCGCCCGGACGACCACGACTGGTACCGCGAAACCGGCCGCGAATGGCTGCCACTGACAGCCTTCGACGGCGTCATCATGCGCAAGGATCCGCCCTTCGATTTCGAATACCTGACCGCGACTTGGCTGCTCGAACGGGCCGAGGCCGACGGCGTCAAGGTCTTCAACCGGCCGCGGGCGCTGCGCGATCATTCGGAAAAGCTGGCGCTCATGGAATTCGCCCACTTTGCCCCGACCACCGCGATCAGCCGCGACATGGCGCAAATCCATCATTTCATTGACGAAGAGCGCGACGTCATCCTCAAGCCGCTCGACGGCATGGGCGGCAGCCAGATTTTCCGCGTCCATCGCAACGACCCGAACCGCAACGTCATCGTCGAAACGCTGACCCACGAAGGCGCCCGGACGATCATGGCGCAGCGCTACGTGCCCGAGATCAGCCACGGCGACAAACGCATCCTGATCATCGCCGGCAAGCCGGTACCCTTTTGCCTGGCGCGCATTCCCAAGGCTGGCGAAACGCGTGGCAACCTCGCCGTCGGCGGCACTGGCGTCGCCCAGGAACTCTCGGCCCGTGACCGGGAAATCGCCGAAGCACTCGGTCCTATCCTTTTCAAACGCGGGCTAATGCTGATCGGCATCGACGTCATCGGCGACCTCCTGACCGAAATCAACGTGACCAGCCCGACCTGCATGGTCGAAATCCGTCAGCAGTCGGGCTTCGATGCGGCCGGCGCTTTCATCACCGCCATCGAACACGCATGCGGCCTCAGCTGACACCTTTCCTGAAGCTTTTCCTGGCGGCGCTTTGCGCCCTGCTCCTCACCGCCTGCGGCCGTACACCATTGCAGGAACAACAGGCCTACGTCTTCGGCACCCGCGTCGAAGTGCTGGTCGTCAGCGAAGACCCGGAACAGGGGCGCAAGGCCATCGCCGCCGTGCTGCGCGAGTTCGACCGCCTGCACCGGGCCTATCACGCCTGGCAGGAATCCGAACTGACGACTTTGAATTCGGCCATTTTTTCCGGTCGACCGTGGAAAGTGACCCCGGAACTGGCCGAATTCATTCAGGAAGCCCAAGCCCTGTCAAAACAGGGCGACTACCTGTTCGATCCCGGCATTGGCCAGCTCATCAAGCTGTGGGGCTTCCAGGCCGATGAATTCAAGGCCGAACTGCCGCCGCCGGCCGACATCAAGGCCTGGCTGGCGAGCAAACCTTCGATCGCCGACATCAGCCTTGACGGCACCACCGTGCGCAGCCGCAACCCCAATGTCGCCCTCGATTTTGGCGGCTACCTCAAAGGCGTCGCCCTCGACCACGCCGCTGCCATCCTGCGCGCCCAGGGCATCAACAACGCGCTGATCAACATCGGCGGCAATGTCATGGCGCTCGGCAGCAAGCAAGGCAAGCCGTGGCGCGTCGGCATCCAGCACCCGCGCCAGCCCGGTCCGCTGGCCACCGTCACCCTGGCCGACGGCGAAGCCATCGGCACCTCGGGCGACTACCAGCGCTTCTTCGAGGTCGATAGCCGGCGCTACGCCCACCTGCTCGATCCGCGTACCGGCTACCCGGCCGACCACACGCAGGCCGTTACCGTGCTCATTCCGGCCGGACCGCGCTCCGGCACCTTGTCGGACGCCACGTCCAAGCCGATCTTCATCGCCGGCCCGGACGGCTGGCGCGACATGGCAAAGAAGATGGAAATCGGCCTCGTTTTGCGCATCGACCGCGACAACCGGATTTTCGTCACAGAAGCCCTGCGCCAGCGCCTCGAATTCATCGGACAGACACCTGAACTGACAGTGCTTCCCTGAGAGAAATTCATTCTCCTGACATGTATACGCGCGATACTGATTTCTCGTAACATTGCTGCTGAAACAAAAACAACAATTCATCATCAGGGGAACGTAGGCATTCACGAACAGGGGACAGAATGCTGCGGGGTGGTTTCTTCAACAAGCCGGGGTTCGCCAACAGTCTGGTACTACGTATCGGCCTGCTCATCCTGCTTTCGCTCGCCGTCTTCGCTTTCGCCCTGTATCAGCTGATCGGCCGGCCCACCGTCGACCGATTGGCCGAATCGCAGATGCGGCTCGCCGCTGAACAACTCGAAGCCCGCGTCACCCACCTTTTCAAGACCGTCGAAGTAACCTTGCGCAGCAGCCATGGCTGGGGCGTCAATAACGATCTCGACCAAGCCGAGCTGCTGCGTTTCAACGAGTATTTCTTCCCCATCATCGCCAATCATGGCGAGATCACCTCGGTCATCTTCGCCCACGAATCGGGCCGTGAAATCCTGCTCCTGATGACCGATGACGGTCGGTGGACCAACCGCATCAGCAACCCGGCCGAATGGGGCAACCAGACTTACTGGATCATCTGGGACAAGAATCGCCAGATCGAGAGTGTCGAGATGCGCGAGCGCAACTACGACGCCCGGGAACGCCCGTGGTTCAAGGGCGCCATGACACTGACCGGGCCGCAGGCAGTGCACTGGACCGAACCGTACATTTTCTTCACCACCAAGGAACCCGGCATCACGGCCGCCATGCGGTGGACGGCCAGCGATGGTTCGAACTACGTCATTGCCCACGATGTACGGCTCATCGACATCGCCGAATTCACCACCCGGATGACTTTCGGCTCGCAGGGCAAGGCGGCACTTTTTCTCAAGGAAGGCAAGCTCATCGCGCCGCCGCGTGACACCCGTTTCAACGACCGCCAGGCCATCAACCAGGCCTTGCTCAAAACATCCGAAGAGCTCGAGTTGCCTGAATTCTCAGAGGCTTTCAGCCGCTGGCAGGCGATGCCGGCGACCGCCCATGGTGTCCAGAAATTCGATCGCCCCGACGGGCGCTGGGTCAGCCTGTTCCGCCCGCTCGAAGGCAACGCCAGCGGCATCCTGCTCGGCGTCATTGCCCCGGAAAACGACTTTGTCCCGATTTCCCGCGAAGATCTATTGCTGCTCGCCCTCATTACCCTTTCCGCCCTGGCGCTCGGCATGGCCGTCGCCATCCACATCGCCCGCCGCTTTGGCGAGCCGCTCCACGCCCTGGCCGAGGACAGCGCACGCATCGGCCGGCTCGAACTCGACCAGCCGGTGGCCACCAAGGCGCCCTGGCGCGAAGTCACCCAGCTCGCTGCTGCCCTCGAAGGCATGCGCCAGCACCTGCGCGGCGCCCGCCGGGCGCAGGAAGACGCCCAGATCGAGCTGGAACTCAAGGTGGCCAAGCGCACTCACGCCTTGCGCCAGAGCCAGGACATCCTGCAAAAGCGCGAAGCCTTCTTCCGGGCCATTTTCGACAACGCCGCGGTCGGCATCGTCAGCCTCAGCCCGGACCGCAAGCCGACGCTGGTCAACCCGGCCTTTGCCCGTTTTGTCGGCCAGTCAATCGATAGCTTGCTGGCCCACCCGGAAAACATCGTTTTTCCGGTCGAAATTCACACCCGGATGAATGAAGTCCTGCCCCAGATCGCTTCCGGGCAGAGTCAAAGCGTTCGCCAGGAATTCGAGTTCCTCGATCCGAATGGCAAGACCAGCTGGGGCGACGTCCAGATCGCCCCGATCCGCGACGAGGATGGCAAGCTCGACTCGCTGCTCGTCACCGTCCTCGACATTTCCGAGCGCCGCGAAATCGAAATCGAGCTGATTCGCCAGTTTGCCTTCCTGCAGGCACTGCTCGACACCATTCCCAACGCCATTTTCTACAAGGGCGCCCACACCCGTTTCCTCGGTTGCAACCACGCCTACGAGGAGTTTTTCGGCGTCGACCGTCACCACTTCATCGGCAAGCGCGTGGTCGATCTCGACTATCTGCCGGAAGATGCCCGCCAGGCCTATCAGGCAGAAGACGAAAAAGTCATCGCCGAATGCAGCAGGGTTACCCGCGAAGTGCAGATGGCCGATGCCACCGGCAGGCTGCGCGACACGCTGTACTCGATCAGCGGCTTCCGTTCGCCCGACGGCACGCCGGGCGGCCTGATCGGCATCATCGTCGACATCTCGCCGCTCAAGGAAGCCAAGCGCGAGGCGGAAAGGGCGCAGGCCGCCGCCGAATCGGCCGCAGCGGCGAAGGCCGACTTCCTGGCCAACATGAGCCACGAAATCCGGACGCCGATGAATGCCATCATCGGCATGACCCACCTAGCGCTGCAGACCGAACTGACTCCCCGCCAGAAAAACTACCTGAGCAAGGTCGACAACGCCGCCAAGGGCCTGCTCGGCATCATCAACGACATTCTCGACCTGTCGAAGATCGAGGCCGGCATGATGCATTTCGAGCAGGCGCCCTTCAGTCTCGACGCCAGCCTGCGCCACCTCGGCGACCTGTGTGCCCAGAAGGCCCGCGAACGTGGCCTCGAACTGCTCTACGACGTTGCCGCCGACGTTCCCGACCGCCTGATCGGCGACTCTCTGCGCCTTGGTCAGGTCCTGCTCAATCTGGTCGGCAACGCCATCAAATTTACCGAAGCCGGCGAAATCACGGTGGTCGTGCACCGGCTGGCGGGCAGTGACGACAAGGTCGAACTGAGCTTCGAAGTGCGCGATACCGGCATCGGCATGAGCCCCGAGCAGCAGGCGCAACTGTTCTCGGCCTTTACCCAGGCCGACACCTCCACGACCCGAAAATACGGCGGCACCGGCCTTGGCCTGTCGATCTGCAAGCGCATCGTCGACCTGCAGGGCGGCAGCATCAGCGTCACCAGCCGGCTTGGCGCTGGCAGTTGTTTCAGCTTCCGCCTTGGTTTCGGGATGATCATCGGCGATGACGCCATGCCGCGACGCATCGGGCTGCCAAATGACCTGCGCGCCCTGGTTGTCGATGACAGCCCCGGCGCCTGCGAAATCTTCACTCAGATGCTGACCGCGCTGGGCATCGCCAGCCATGCCGTAGCCAGCGGCAGCGCGGCGCTGGACGAACTTGCCGCTGCCAGCCAGGCTGGACAATCCTACGGATTGCTCATCGTAGACTGGAAGATGCCGGGCATGGATGGCGTCGAGCTGGTCAAGCGGATCAGCCAGACGGCAGCGGCTGGCAAGGCGGCCGTCGTGATGGCCACCGCCTTCGACCACGAAGAGTTGCAGGCGGCGCTCGGCAGCCTGACGGTGGGCGCCATCCTGAGCAAACCGGCGACGCCGTCGTCGTTGTTCGACAGCATCATGGTCGCGCTGCACCGTGAAACGGCTCTGGCTGCCGTGCCGCTGGTCAGGCCGGACAATCTGATGCGCCAGTTCGCGGGCCGGCGCGTGCTGCTCGTTGAAGACAACGAGGTCAATCGCGAACTGGCCGAGGAAATGTTGAGCAACATCGGGCTGAGTGTCGATACGGCTGAAAATGGCCAGCAGGCCGTCGACGCCGTGCAGCGTAACGCTTACGAACTGGTGCTGATGGATTGCCAGATGCCGGTCATGGACGGTTATGCCGCGACCGCCAAAATCCGCGATGAGTTGCAGCTGCGCCAGTTGCCGATCGTCGCCATGACCGCCAACGCGCTGGCCAGCGACCGTGAGCACTGCCTGGCGGCCGGCATGAACGACCATATTCCCAAGCCCATCGACGTGGCCGTCCTCCACGCCACGCTGGCCCACTGGCTGAAGCCACGGGATGGCGACAGCCTGCCTCGCCCCGCTGTCGCCATCCCTGAAAGCCCGACGGAGACCGCCGACATCGACACCGCCGCGGCCCTGGCGCGGATGGGCGGCAATCGCAGCATGTACGACCGTCTGGTCATCCGCTTCCGCGAGAATCAGGCGGACGTGGTCGAGCGGCTTAAGTCTGACCGGCAACAGGGCGACAGCGCCGCCATGATCCTGCGCGCCCACACCTTGCGCGGCCTGGCCGGCAATGTCGGCGCCGTCGCCCTCGCCCGTCTGGCCGGCGAACTGGAAGAGAAGCTGAGAAAAGGAACACCGGTCGACGACGAGGCTATCGACACGCTGCTGGCCAAACTGGGCGCCGCGCTGCCGACCGCCCTGACCATACCGGCGACCCTGCCGGAGGGTGCACCACCGATCGCCCCAAGCGCCGCTTCCGAACTGCCGGCCAATGCGCTGTCCACGTTGCACCAGCTGCTGGACGATGACGATGCTGCCGCTGTCCAGCATTTTGAAGAAATATCCGCTTCGCTTCGTCAGCATTGCGACCCGCATCTGGTCGAACAACTTGCCCGGCAGATCGGGCAATATGACTTTGAAGAAGCATCGGCAACCCTGCAGCAGCTCGCCCCGATTCAGGGCAAACCTTGAGCCAACCTGACGAGAACCATAAATCATGTCCCCCCTGCTCCCCAAACAATGCATCCTGGTCGTCGACGACAGCCCGGAAAACATCGATCTGCTCAGCGAATTGCTGCGTGACGACTATCGAATCCGCATCGCCACCTCGGGCGAGAAGGCGCTCAAGATCGTCTATTCCGACGAGCCGCCCGACCTCATCCTGCTCGATATCATGATGCCCGGCCTGAGCGGCCTGGAAATCTGCCGACGCCTCAAATCGAACCCCGACCGTCGGCGCATCCCGATCATTTTCGTCACCGCCATGACCAGCGTCGAGGACGAACAGCGCGGCCTGGAAACCGGTGCCGTCGATTACATCACCAAGCCGATCAGCCCACCCATCGTCAAAGCCCGCGTGCGCACCCATCTGGCCCTCTACGACCAGTCGCGCGAACTTGAGCGCATGGTTCGCCAGCGCACCCATGAGCTGCTGACGACGCGCCAGCAGATCATCCGCCGTCTTGGCCGGGCTGCCGAGTTCAAGGACAACGAGACCGGCAATCACGTCCTGCGCATGAGCCACTACGCCCGCATCATCGCCATTGCCCACGGCCTCGGCGAAGAGGCAGCGAACATCATCTTCAACACGGCGCCGATGCACGACATCGGCAAAATCGGCATTCCCGACGCCATCCTGCTCAAGCCGGCGAAACTCGATGCCGCAGAATGGGATGTCATGCACCAGCACCCGATCATGGGTGCCGAAATCATCGGCAAGCACGACAACGAACTGCTCGAAACCTCCCGCATCATCGCCCTGACCCACCACGAAAAGTGGGATGGCAGCGGCTACCCGCAGCAATTGGCGGGCGAGAACATCCCGCTGGAAGGCCGGATTGTCGCCATCGCCGACGTCTTCGATGCGCTGGTTTCGGTGCGCCCGTACAAGAAGGCGGTGCCGGTCGAGGAAGCCTTGCAATACCTCTACGAACAATCCGGCAAGCATTTCGACCCGCAGCTGATCGACGCTTTCCGGCGGGCCATACCGGAAGTTCTCCGCATCAAGGAAATCTACGCCGACGAACACGGCGCCCTCACCGATCTGGAGTTCCAGATCAACGAGATTTTTCATCACCAGGACGATCCAGCGGGCTACCCGGGCGTGCTGTCGAGTACCGAAGGCGGTCTGGACTGAGGCTGGACGATTTCAAATTTCGGCCTTTTTCCCGGTTGACCGTGGAATCGGGCGGAGAAACCCGTGCCTGACCGGCAACAGGCCCGAAACCTTTCCCGGGCGGCCGAATGGCTGCGTCAGGCCGACGGCCTGCTGATCACCGCCGGCGCCGGCATGGGCATCGACTCCGGCCTGCCCGACTTTCGCGGGCCGGGTGGCTTCTGGTCAGTCTACCCGGCGCTCGGCAGGGCCAGAATCGCCTTCGAATCGATCGCCAACCCGGCTGCCTTCGAAACCGACCCGCGCCTCGCCTGGGGTTTCTACGGCCATCGCCTGGTCCTCTACCGAAAAACCATGCCACACGCCGGCTTCGCGAGGCTCCTCGCCCTGGCGAAAGACATGCGGCACGGCATCCGCGCCTTTACCAGCAATGTCGATGGCCAGTTCCAGAAAGCCGATTTCGCTTCCGATCAGGTCTGCGAAATCCATGGCTCCATCCATCACCTGCAATGCGCGGCCAGTTGCGGCGAACAAATCTGGCCGGCCGACGACTTTGATCCCGAAATCGACGCCGCCAACTGCCGTCTGCTCAACGAATTACCCCATTGCCCGCACTGCGGCGCCCTGGCTCGGCCCAACATCCTGATGTTCGGCGACTGGGGTTGGGTCGAGCGACGGACGACGCTGCAATACCAGCGTCTGCAACAGTGGCTGGCGACGACGGCGCGTCTCGTTTGCATCGAAATCGGCGCCGGGAAGAACATCCCCACCGTCCGCCATTTTTCCGAAGATAGCGGCGGCAAGCTCATCCGCATCAACCCCGGCGAGCCGGAAGTGCCCGACACGGCAAACGGCATCGGGCTAGCCATCGGCGGCCTCGCCGGCATCAACCACCTGCACGCGGCCGTTGCCAGCGCCTGAAGCGCCTACTCTGGCGCCCTGGAGTCGATGCTCAGCGTGACCGGCCCGTCGTTGATCAGGCTGACCTCCATCTCGGCCCCAAATACCCCGGTCGGCACCGGCTTGCCGAGCTCCGCCGACAACCGTGCGACAAACTGCTCGAACAGCGGCTGTGAAACATCACCGCGCGCCGCCCGGCTCCATGACGGCCGATTGCCCTTTTTCACCGAGGCATAAAGCGTGAATTGCGAGACGGCAAGAATCTCCCCGCCCGCCTCGACGACGCTGCGGTTCATTACCCCGTTCTCATCACCAAATAGCCGCAGGCGAACGATCTTGCCGGCCATCCAGTCCAGATCGGCTGCGCAGTCAGACTCTTCAAACCCGGCCAGCACCAGCAAGCCCGATTCTATTTTTCCGCAAATTTTCCGGTTGACCGTGACACTGGCTTCCTTGACCCGCTGAATGACTACCCGCATACCGAATTCCTTGTCAAAATGAACCAAACGCCCCGCCAACTCCCCCAAAGCCGCAATGAACGACGTCCTCTGCACCGCGCTCACCCGCCCCATAGTGACCAACGCCATTCGCATCGCGCTCGTCGTCGGCAGCGTGCTGAACCTCATAAACCAGGGCGAGGCACTCATTTCATGGTCCGGAATTTCCTGGCCCCACGTCGCCCTCAATTTCGTGGTCCCCTATTGCGTCGCGAGCTATAGCGCGGCCAAAAACCAGTTGAACAACAGCAAGAAATAAGCCGAACTGACGCCTCATAGATACCGCGTTCAAGCAATCCCGATAAAGACGAAAGGCCCCGGATAGGGGCCTTTCCTTGCTCAGAATAGCGGGAAATTTCCAGCTATCTTGAAATCAAATATCGACCCGCGCGCTCAAGGCGTTGGTTTCGATGAATGCCCGACGCGGCTCGACATCTTCGCCCATCAGCGTGGTGAAGATCTCGTCAGCAGCAATCGCGTCGTCGATCTGCACGCGCAGCAGGCGGCGGACTTTCGGGTCCATCGTCGTTTCCCACAGTTGCGACGGGTTCATCTCGCCCAAGCCTTTGTAGCGCTGCTTGCTGATGCCGCGCTCGACTTCGTTGAGCAGCCACTTCATGGCGTCGCCGAAGTTGGTGACCACCTGCTTCTTCTCGCCGCGGGCCATGATGGCGCCAGCGCCGAACATGTCGGCCAGCGTCTCGGCCGTCCGGCGCAACTGGATGAAGTCACCCGACAGCAGGAGATCTTCATCGATCAGGCCGACTTTGAGGTTGCCGTGGTGCATGCGCTCGACGCGCAATATCCAGCGTTCCTGAATATCGTCGTACTTTGGCACCATGCGGGTGCTGGGTGGAATGAAGGCAGCTATCCGTTCGCCACTGGCGCGGGCGTTTTCCTCGTTCGACAAGTCGACCGCGATGTTGTGACGAACGATGGACTGGAGCACTTCCGGATTGATCAGGTGCGACAGACGATCGATGACCGCTTCGGTGGCCAGCCACGAGCGGGCCAGACCTTCGAGCGCCGGTCCGGTAATCGGCTCAGCGTCGACACGCGGCGTCAGGACAGCTTCGTCGAGCGCCATGTTGAGCAGGAACTGGTTGTATTCGAGGTCGTCCTTGAGGTAGCGCTCGGTCTTGCCGTGCTTGACCTTGTAGAGCGGCGGCTGGGCGATATAGACGTAGCCGCGGTCAATCAGCTCGGGCATCTGGCGATAGAGCAGCGTCAGCAGCAGGGTACGGATGTGCGCGCCGTCAACGTCCGCGTCAGTCATGATGATGATGCGGTGGTAGCGCAGCTTTTCGACGTTGAAATCGTCCTTGCCGATGCCGGTGCCGAGGGCGGTGATCAGCGTGACGATCTGTTCGGACGAAATCAGCTTGTCGAAACGGGCCTTTTCGACGTTGAGCACCTTGCCGCGCAACGGCAGGATGGCCTGGAACTTCCGGTCGCGGCCCTGCTTGGCGGAGCCACCGGCGGAGTCGCCCTCGACGATGTAGATTTCGCACAGCGCCGGATCTTTTTCCTGGCAGTCAGCCAGCTTGCCGGGCAGGCCAACACCGTCGAGAACGCCCTTGCGCCGCGTCATTTCACGGGCGCGACGGGCCGCTTCACGGGCCCGGGAGGCTTCTACGATCTTGCCGCAAATCATCTTGGCATCGACCGGACGCTCAAGCAGGAAATCAGCGAGCTTCTGGGCGACGACTTCTTCAACCGCCGCACGGGCTTCAGAGGAAACCAGCTTCATCTTCGTCTGCGAGGCGAACTTCGGATCGGGCATCTTGACCGACAGCACGCAGGCCAGGCCTTCGCGCATGTCGTCACCGGCGATATCGACCTTGGCCTTCTTGGCGATCTCGTTTTCGTCGATGTACTTGTTGATGACGCGGGTCATCGCGGCGCGCAGGCCGGTCAGGTGGGTGCCGCCGTCCGACTGCGGAATGTTGTTGGTGAAGCAGAGCACCTGTTCCTGGTAGGAATCGTTCCACTGCATCGCCACTTCGACACCGATGGTGATGGCGGAATCGGCAGCGCCCTGGCCCACCTTGGCGTCGCCAGCCGAGTAGAAAATGTTCGGATGCAGGACCGATTTGCTGCGGTTGATGTACTCGACGAAGCTCTGCACGCCACCGGCAAAGGCAAAGAGTTCTTCCTTGCCAACGCGCTGGTCGACCAGCTTGATGGAAACGCCGTTGTTCAGGAAAGACAGTTCGCGCAGGCGCTTGGCGAGGATTTCGTAATGGAATTCAATGTGCCCGAAAATTTCGTCATCGGCCATGAAGTGAACTTCAGTACCGCGCTTTTCGGTATCACCGAGCACTTTCATCGGTGAAATTTCGAAACCGTCGCGGACCTCGATGCAACGATCAACCGGCACCCCACGGCAGAACTCCATGAAGTGCTTCTTGCCATCGCGGCGGATGGTCAGGCGCAGGGACTTGGACAGCGCATTGACGCAGGAAACGCCAACACCGTGCAAACCACCGGACACTTTGTAGGAGTTCTGGTTGAACTTGCCGCCAGCGTGTAGTTCGGTCAGCGCAATTTCGGCGGCCGAACGCTTCGGCTCGTGTTTGTCGTCCATCTTGACGCCGGTCGGGATGCCCCGGCCGTTGTCGATGACGGAAATCGAGTTGTCGGTATGAATGGTGACGATGATGTCGTTGCAATGGCCGGCCAGCGCTTCGTCGATCGAGTTGTCGACGACTTCGAAGACCAGATGGTGCAGACCGGAGCCATCGGAGGTGTCGCCGATGTACATGCCGGGGCGCTTGCGGACAGCCTCCAGGCCTTCGAGGATCTGGATGCTGGCTTCGCCATAAGCGGGCGACTCGGATTGCGGGACGTTCTCTTCACTCATTGTTTTGGTTCCACGTGAAACTGCAAAAGGCCTGCCCGGCTGGGCAGGCCTTCTTGGGTTATTGCTCGGGCTATCAGATACGCATCGGCATCACGACGTACTTGAAGCGGTCGTTGCCGGGGACAGTGATCAGCGCGCTGGAATTGGCGTCGTTGAAACTCCACTGAATTTCTTCAGTGTGGATGTTGTTGAGGACATCGAGCAGATAACCGACGTTGAAGCCGACATCGATGACATCGCCGGTGTAGTCGACTTCGATCTCTTCGACGGCCTCTTCCTGCTCGGCATTGGCGGCGATCAGCTTCAGGCTGTTTTCGCCCAGAACGACGCGAACGCCACGGAATTTTTCGTTGGTCAGAATGGCGGCGCGCTGCATGGCCTGCATCAGCGTCTGACGGCCAACCTTCATGTGGTTCTTCAGGGTGGCCGGAACGACGCGCTCGTAATCCGGGAACTTGCCGTCGATCAGCTTGGACACCAGCACCACGGAACCGAAAGCAAAGCGTACCTGATTGGGCGTCAGCGTGATGTTCAAGGCATCGTCGTTGTCGAGCAACAGACGATTCAATTCGAGCACGGTCTTGCGCGGCAGGATCATTTCCTGGCGCGGCAGATCGGTATCAATCTCGACGCTGGCGTAGGCCAGGCGGTGACCGTCGGTTGCCACGGCACGCAGTTCCTTGCCTTCGACCAGCAAGAGCAGGCCGTTCAGGTAATAACGCACATCCTGCGCTGCCATCGAATACTGGGTCTTGCTGATCAATTGGCGGAAAGCTTTTTGAGAAATCGAGAACTGCTTGGTTTCGCCTTCATTCACCGTCATGCGCGGGAAATCGTCGGCTGGCAGGGTCTGCAGGCTGAACCGGCTCTTGCCGCCGCGCACCAGCAGGCGCTTGTCTTCGAGAACCAGACTGACTTCAGTGGTATCGGGCAGCGAGCGCAGGATTTCCTGCAGCTTGCGTGCACCGACCGTTACGGCGCCATCGCCATCGCCGCCAGCACCTTCGGTACTCGTGGTGATCTGGATTTCGATGTCGGTGGCCAGCAAGGTCAGGCGATCACCCTTCTTTTCCAGCAAGACGTTGGACAGTATAGGCAGCGTATGACGACGCTCGACAATTCCCGATACCGACTGCAGCGGGGCCAGAAGCGTGTCTCTTTGGGTTTTGATAAGAACCATAAATTAAATTCCTAAGTAGACTATATCGGGAACAATTCTGTGAATAACTGAAAAATATTGTTTAATTTCAGGTGATTGAATCAAGTTTTACGATCTGCGAAAACGACTGGATTGCCTGTGGGTGAAATCCGGACAATTTTCCCACAAAGTGGGTAATTCCATATGATCCACAATTCATACACAGCTTTTCCACAGACTTATCGACAACCTCACCCTTTCAATACCTGCAACAACACATGCAGGTCGTGGTTGAGTTCATTTTCCTTGAGGCGCAGGGCATCGATGGTCTTGACGGCATGAATGACCGTCGTGTGATCGCGGCCGCCAAAGGCATCGCCGATTTCAGGAAAACTGTGTGAAGTCACTTCCCGACAGAGCCACATCGCGACCTGACGCGGCCGGGCAATGGCGCGGGTACGCTTTTTCGAGAACAACTCGGCGACTTTCATCTTGTAATAGTCGGCAACGGTCTTCTGGATATTGTCGATGCCAACGTTACGGGCCGAACCGATGACGTCCTTGAGCGCTTCCTTGGTCAGGTCGAGCGCAATGGCCCGGCCATGGAAAGAGGAGTAGGCCAGAACCTTCTTCAATGCGCCTTCAAGTTCGCGCACATTGGAACGCAAATGCTTGGCAATGAAGAATGGGACTTCATCATCGAGATGAATACCTTCCGCTTCCGCCTTCTTTTTCAGGATGGCGACGCGCATTTCCAGTTCCGGCGGCTCGATCTGGACCGTCAGGCCCCAGTCGAAGCGCGTGACCAGACGATCATCGAGCCCGTTGATATCCTTGGGATAGGTGTCGCAGGTGATGATGATCTGCTTGCGGGCTTCGATCAGCGCATTGAACAGGAAGAAAAACTCTTCCTGCGAGCGGTTCTTGCCATTGAAGAACTGGACATCGTCAAGCAGCAGCACATCGAGCGAACGGTACGTGCGCTTGAAAGTGTCGAAGGACTTTTGCTGGTAGGCGCGCACAACGTCCGAGTAGTAATCCTCGGCATGAACATAGCGGACAATCTTTTCCGGGTTTTCAGCGACGATGGCGTTGCCGATGGCGTGAATCAGGTGAGTCTTGCCGAGGCCGGCACCGCCGTAGATAAACAGCGGGTTGTAGGCGCCACCGGGATTATTGGCTACCTGAACGGCCGCCGCACGCGCCAGATCATTGGCCTTGCCGACAACCAGATTGTCGAAGGTGAAGGACTGAAACAGACGGGATTTTTCGTAATTTCCGCTCTTGGCGCGTGGTTTCTCGGGCGCCGATGCCTTCTTTTCGCTTCCTGAACTTGGTTTGGCGGGTGATTTTTCGCCCGAATCGCCACCGGTTTCAACGCGGTTCGCTGTTTTTCCACTGCCAATGACCAGTGCGATGCTGACCGGGCCGGAGAAAAAGCTCCGGCTGTATTCTTCAATACGGGTCAAGTAGCGGTCACGTACCCATTTCAAAATGAAAGTATTCGGTGCGATAAGACGCAGGCCGTCGTCCAGAGCCGTGGTTTCGCCTTCGAGCCGCAAGGGCCTGATCCAGGTGTTGAATTGCTGCGCGGGCAATTCCTGCTCGAAGCGCTGCAAACAGGATTCCCAGAAACCGGCCATTGACGAAAACACTCCTCCCCGCGCATTCGATTTTGACCTCGATGGCGGTTATTAGATACTTGATTTAAAAACCGTTTTTTGATTTAGCTGATGACCGGACGGAGACCAGCAAAGGCAAGATTCTACCCGCCATCCGGGAAGTTATCCACAGCTTTGGAAAATAATTGATCTTGACAAAGCACCTTCAAACAAGGTGTAATCACGCGTTTTTCTTCGCACATCAAGGGATAACAACATGAAACGCACGTATCAACCGTCGGTCGTGCGCCGCAAGCGCACCCATGGCTTCCTGGTCCGTATGCGCACCAAGGGTGGCCGTGCAGTCATTGCTGCTCGCCGCGCCAAGGGTCGCACGCGTCTGGCCGTATAAACCGGACGTTCGGCGAGGTGGAACAAACCTTCGCCCGACGCTATCGCCTGACAAAAACGGATGAGTTCTCATCCGTTTTTGGTTTCAGGAGGGCAATTCGAGGCAAGCTGCTGATGCTGCATTATCAGCCACGTCCCGAAGGAAATACCGAAGCACGTCTGGGTCTTGTTGTCGCTAAAAAACTGCTCAAACGGGCGGTCGACCGCAACAAGGTCAAGCGCGTGGTTCGCGAGCAGTTCCGTCTGCGGCTGGCAGGCTTGCCGCCTGTCGATCTGGTGATCCGGCTGGCAGCAAAACCGGCACCGCTCGACGGCAAGTTGCTGGCCGAAGATTTCCTCGCCCTGCTGAATAAACTGCAACGGCCTCGGCCGAAGCGGGAAGATTGATGAAGTACCTGTTGATTGCTCTGATTCGCGTCTATCAATACGCGATCAGTCCGTTTCTCGGGCGCAACTGCCGACATGAGCCGAGTTGCTCGGCCTATATGGTAGAAGCTGTACAGAAATATGGCGCCTTCCGGGGTGGCTGGCTGGGCTTGAAAAGAGTCAGCCGTTGCCACCCATGGCATCCTGGTGGGTATGATCCTGTACCCTGATTCAAGAATTCTTTTGTAGGTTGTTCATGGATACTCGACGCCTGATACTGGTTATGATCTTCACTTTCTCGAGCTTCATGCTCTGGGAAAATTGGCAGAAATACAACCAGCCGAAGCCGACCGCCGATGCGGTAGCAACAACCCCTGCTGGCAGCGCTGCCCCAACGCCGTCTGCTTCACTGCAGGCCAAGGCATCTCCCATCACCCCTGCAGTTTCAGCACCGGTTTCTTCCGCCGAGACTTTTACGGTGACCACCGATCTGCTGAAGGCAACCATTTCCGCCCAGGGTGGCGATGTGGTCGGTCTTGAACTCCTGAAGTACAAAGAACATGACAACAAGGACAAGACCTTTGTCCTGTTCGACCCGGCACATCAGTATTTGGCCCAGGCCGGCCTGATTGGCGAAGGTTTGCCGACGCATCGCTCGGTATTCAAGCGTGTCGAAGGTGCAACGACGCTGGCTGATGGTGCAAACGAGCTGAAACTGCGTCTGGAATCGACGGATCAGAACGGTATAAAGGTTGCCAAGATCCTGACCTTCAAGCGTGGCTCCTATCTGGTTGATATTGCCTGGGAAATTGCCAATGGCAGCGACAAGGCCATCGCCCCGCACGCCTATTACCAGTTGCAGCGCGATGACGTGGCGCCGGCTGGCGAAACCAAGATGGTTTCGACCTTTACCGGTCCGGCTGTTTATACCGATGCGGAGAAGTATCAGAAGATCGATTTTGGCCATATCGCCGACAACAAGGCCAAGTTTGCCAAGACGGCTGACAACGGCTGGCTGGCCATGGTCCAGCATTACTTCGTGGCCGCCTGGGTGCCAAAGGAAAAGACCCAGCGCGAGTTCTACATGCGCAAGGTTGAAGGCAGCAACGTCTTCCAGACTGGCGTCATTGTGCCGGTTGCCGAAATTGCGCCGGGTGCCAAAGGCGAAACTTCGGTCAGCCTGTATGCTGGTCCGCAGGAACAGTCGGCCCTCAAGGAAGTGGCGACCGGGCTTGATCTGGTCGTCGACTACGGCTGGTTGACGGTGGTTGCAGCGCCAATTTTCTGGGCGCTCGAAGCGATCCACAAGCTGGTTGGCAACTGGGGCTGGGCAATTGTCATTCTGACCATCATTATCAAGGCCATTTTCTTCCCGTTGTCGGCTGCTTCCTACCGTTCAATGGCCAAGATGAAGTTGCTTACGCCGCGTCTGATGCAGTTGAAAGAGCGTTTCGGCGACGACAAGCAGCGCCTGAACCAGGAAATGATGAAGATGTACCAGACGGAGAAGGTCAATCCACTTGGTGGCTGCCTGCCTATTCTGGTCCAGATCCCGGTCTTCATCTCTCTTTACTGGGTACTGCTCGGTGCGGTCGAAATGCGCGATGCACCGTGGATTCTGTGGATAAAGGATCTGGCTTCGGCCGACCCGTACTACATCCTGCCGGTCATAATGATGGTTTCGATGTTCATCCAGACCAAACTTAACCCGACACCACCGGACCCGATCCAGGCCAAGGTTATGATGGCCATGCCGCTCATCTTCGGTTTCATGTTCTTCTGGTTCCCCGCTGGTCTGGTGCTCTACTGGGTCGTCAACAATGTGCTCTCCATTGCTCAGCAGTGGCAGATCACGCGGCTGATCGATGCTGGCGGCAAGGCTGCCAACGATGCGAAAGCCTAAGGTGTGACTGGTGTAAAACCTGCGGATACCATCGCCGCCATCGCTACGGCCCCGGGCCGTGGTGGTGTCGGCGTCATCCGCGTATCGGGCAGCAATTTGCTGCCCTTTGCTTTTGCACTGACCGGAAAATCGCCCAAACCGCGCTACGCAACATTGGCTGATTTCAAGGCCGCCGATGATTCCACGGTCGACAGCGGAATATTGCTGTTTTTCCCGAATCCCCAATCGTTTACTGGCGAAGACGTTCTTGAGTTGCAAGGCCACGGTGGCCCGGTCGTCATGCAGATGCTGCTCAGCCGCTGTCTCGATCTCGGGGCAAGGCTGGCCGAACCCGGTGAATTCAGCCGGCGTGCCTTCCTGAACGGCAAGATGGACCTGACCCAGGCCGAAGCCGTCGCCGATCTTATTGATGCCGCCACGACGAGCGCAGCCCGCTCTGCGGTGCGTTCGTTGCAAGGCGAGTTCTCGCGGGCCATCGGCCAACTCAACGATGAACTGATCAACCTCCGCATGCTGGTTGAGGCGACGCTCGATTTCCCGGAAGAGGACATCGATTTCCTCAAAGCGGCCAACGCCTTTGGTCGTCTGGAAACCTTGCAGCTCAAGCTAGCCGAGATTTTCGACCGGGCCGGCCAGGGAAAACTACTGCAATCCGGTCTGCATGTCGTACTGGCCGGGCAACCCAACGTTGGCAAGTCCTCGCTACTCAACCGGCTGGCTGGCGATGATCTGGCCATCGTCACGCCGATTGCTGGCACCACCCGCGATGCCTTACGGTCGACCATTCAAATCGAAGGTATTCCGTTACACATCATTGATACAGCCGGGCTTCGCGAGACCGAAGACGAGGTTGAAAAGATCGGCATTGCTCGCAGTTGGAAGGAAATAGAACGTGCCGATGCGGTCCTCTTGCTGGTTGATGCAAGAACTGGCGTCACCGCTGCCGACAAGGAAATACTTTCCCGTCTGCCGGAGCGCCTGAAACGGGTCACCATTTACAACAAGATCGATCTCTCCGGTGCCCAGGCCGAACGACACGATGAGCCGGATACCACGGCAATTTCACTGTCTGCACGTTCTGGTGATGGGATAGATTTGCTGCGCCAGGAGTTGCTGCGCATTGCCGGATGGCATCAGGCGGAAGATGTTTTCATTGCCCGTGAACGCCATCTCCGTGCTTTGTCGGATGCGCAGGAACACATCGCCGCCGCTCGTAATGTTGTCGAAGGCACTTTTCCTGCGCTCGAACTTTTTGCCGAAGAACTCCGTCTGACTCAACAATCCCTGGGCCAGATTACTGGCGAGTTCACCGCCGACGACTTGTTGGGGGTAATTTTCAGCCGGTTCTGCATCGGAAAATAGGCAACAATCACTTCATGACATGCAAATGAATACTCGAAACGTACTCAACCATTGGAAAATCATTCACGCGAAAGCGCCGGAAAATGGTCTGTACCTTGCGTGTATAGAAGGTGAAGTAGCGAGTTCTAACCCCCGCTTCCCGCAAGCGTCGATAATCCGGACTTCATACCTGACAGCTTATGAGATGGAAGCGGAGTCGTTTGTCGTAATCACCGCCCGTCGATCAGAATATGTACTGGGTACCCGAGATCCCTTGGAGTTTCTTACCGAGGATTTTCTGAAAAGCATCTTGCCGGAACGAAAACAGAATTCGTCACCATCAATCTTTGATGGCGCCGGCAGCCAGATCATTGCCTACAACGAGATTGATGGCCTGAATGACCTTCCTTCCGAGTCAGACAAAAATTGAACGGAGCATCGAAATAGCTGGATAACTGCTGCCAGCAGTGATTTTCGAAAATTACCAATTGAAAAACTGACCCGGCCTCGCGCCGGGTTTCGCATTTCTGGAGCGCAGCAATGCCTGCAATCCTTCATTGATAGTGCGTTTTAAGGGTTGTAGATAAACCTGTGTACAAGCTGTCCAGCAATTGTGGGCAAGTTGTCCGTTTTCAAAAAACCAAAAACTATCCGGAATCCATCCACAGGCAAGCCAGTGGGTTACCAAGCGGGACTAAGTACATTCAACTTAATGAAAATAAACCAAAATTTAACGTTATCCACAGACTTGTTGCTAAGTTATTCTCAGTAGTAGGTTTACATATAGTTATTATTTAAAACCCTGTACACCGCACAAACTTGAATCTTGGATCCGCAACTTGGACTTCATCACACCTGAAATAATGGTTCTATTGTTTGCTGCCCTGATGGCTGGCGCTGTTGATGCGGTCGTTGGTGGTGGTGGACTGATTCAGATTCCCGCCCTGTTTGCCGTGCATCCAGGCGAATCGGCTGCGACGCTTTTTGGTACCAACAAATTTGCCAGCGTTTTTGGAACGGCCAACGCTACCTGGCGCTATGCCCGGCAGGTTGTCATGCCGTGGCGGACCATCCTGCCGGCAGCGATAGCAGCGTTTGGCTTTTCCTACATCGGCGCGGCAGTTGTTGCCTGGCTGCCCAAGGATGTAGTTCGGCCACTAATTTTGCTGTTGCTGATCATTGCTGCGGTCTACACGCTAAAACGCAAGAATTTCGGATTGATTCACAAACCATCTCATGCCGGTCATAGAGAGCTGATTTTTGCCGTTCTGCTGGGTGGAATTATTGGTTTTTATGACGGTTTTTTTGGTCCGGGAACCGGAAGCTTTCTTATTTTCCTGTTTGTCCGCTTCTTTGGGTTTGACTTCCTGCATGCCTCGGCCGGCGCCAAGGTGGTCAATGTGGCAACCAATCTCGCTGCCCTTGGTTATTTCCTGCCACACGGCCACGTTTTACCGCTGCTGGCTGTCATGATGGCCGTGGCTAATGTCACGGGGTCGGTGATCGGTACGCGCTTGGCCTTGAAGCATGGCAGTGGTTTCATTCGCCAATTGTTTTTGATCACGGTGGCTGTCTTGATCGTGAAATTTTCCTGGGATACGTTCAGGCTTTTGTAATACTTTTTCCGGAACTGAAGTGCGTCGGCATTTTCTAATAAAATTCAGCCACTTCGTTTGAGGAAAACAGATGCGCGTCACGCTTGTTCACCCTGCCGGCTTCAATTTTGTGCCTGGCCAACCGGATTTTTCCGTTCTGGCCAATCGCATGCCGCCCATCGGCATCATGCAGCTGGCAAGTTGGCTGGAAAAATTTGGTCACAGTGTGCAACTGCACGATTGCCTCGGGCCTTATGCGCCACCGACTACTGCTGAAAATGCCGAAATCGTGCTGGCGACGGATCCGGAAATGGTTGGTTTTTCGGCAACGACTTCAGGCTTCATGGATGCCTTCGAGATTGCCTCCTATATCCGTGAGCGGCGGCCGGAAATCAAGATTGTGTTCGGCAACGTCCATGTCTCTTCATTAGGCGCGCCCATTCTCGAAAAATTTCCGGAAATCGATTATTTGGTCATCGGCGAAGGCGAAGGCGCAATGCTGGAATTGGCCGATGGCAAGCCGCTGGCGTCAATCGGCAACCTGATCTGGCGCAACGAGGCTGGGCGGATCGTCGCCAACCCCCGTCGTGACCGCATCACCAGTCTCGATGAACTGCCCTTTCCGGCTTATGAAAAGCTGGCAGGTTTTCCGCACGCCTATCATTTGCCGCTTTTCGCCTATGAAAAGCGCCACGGCGCGACAATGATCACCTCGCGTGGTTGTCCCTACACCTGCTCATTCTGCGACCGGACCGTTTTCGAGCGGGCCTACAAGACCAATTCGCCACAGTACATCTACGATCACATGAAGTATTTGCGGGACAACTTCGGTGTCTGGCATATCAACATGTACGACGATCTGTTTACGGCGAAGAAACAGCGCGTTCTCGATTTGTGCGAACTGTTGATCGAAAATCCGCTCGGCATGCAATTCAACTGTGCAATTCGCGCCGGCCATACCTCGGATGAAATGCTGGCCAAGCTCAAAAAGGCCGGAGCACTCATGGTGTCGATCGGCATTGAGTCGGCGGATCCGGAAATGATGGAGCGACACAAGGCTGGCGTTACGCTGGAAGCGGTGCGCGAAACCGTGCATTCGATCCACGCCGCCGGTTTGCGTGCCAAGGGCCTGTTCATTTTCGGCATGCCGGGCGAAACACCCGAAACCGTGCGGACAACGAGCGATTTCATCCTGTCGCTCGAACTCGATGAAATGAACATGACCAAGTTCAGCCCGCTGCACGGGGCGCCGATCTGGGACGAGTGCATCAACGATCCGACCGGCGATTTCGTCGAGGACTGGCGCCTCATGAACTGCCTGAATTTTGTCTATCTGCCGGAAGGTTTCACGTCGCGAGAAGAAATGGATGCGCTGTACAACTGGCACGTCAAACGCTTCTATGACAGCAAGGGCTATCGGCGCCGTTTCGCCAAGCGCTTGTGGCAGCATCGCTGGAGCCTGTGGCATGTGCTCAAGCACTTGCCGGAAACCATCGCCGCAGCGCGTTACTTCAGTTCCAACAAGGAGCAACTGGAAAAAGCGGCCCGCGAATTCAAGCTACATCCGCGTCAGCCGCTTGGTCTCAAGCCGCAGCTATCGACCGAACTGCTGATTGACAACATCGTCTCGTTGTCGCCGGTCAAGCTGACACGGCGGGAAGCCGCCAAACAGATTATTCCGCTTGTCTATGAAGCTTCGGCATGCTGTACGCCGTCAGCCGTACAGGCAGCGGTATAATCGCCCGTCTTTCGTCATGGGCATCGGGGAGCACTGACATGAAGGAACATTTCTTTTTTGGCTGTTTTTTCCGGTTGACCGTGGCAACCTGCGTTGTTGTTGCGCTGGGCGCCTGCAAGGGCAACGAAACGAAACCGGAAGACGGCAAGCCAACGGCCGAAGTAAAAAAGGAATCTGCAGTACGCAGCGGTTACGCCTGCTGCAATTTGCATTATTCGGGTGACTGGATCAGCGATTCGAATCTGGCTCAATTGCCCTTTATTCCGGTCGGCACGCCGATCAAGGTTTTGAAGATTGACGGCTACCGCGCCAATATCGACGTTGAAGGCAAGGCCTATCGATTGGGCCATGATTTCGGCCGGGCCGAGGAAACGACCGAACAATGGGTCAGCAAGATGGTCGTGCTCGACGACCCGAAAGTGAAGATGGCCAGGTTTTCGCCGGCTGTGCGCAATGCGATCACCAAGGGTCAGCTCATGAAAGGCATGACCAAGGAACAGGTCATCATGGCGGTCGGTCATCCGCAAACCAATGAAAATCCGCGCCTGGATGGTCCCTACTGGCGCTACTGGTGGTCGAGTTTCGGCCCCTATTACGTGTACTGGGCCAAGGGAAGCGTCAGCAAGATCGACGGCCATTCCGAAACAGTGGGCTACATGACCTACAAAGGCAAATAACTCATCGCCGCCACAGAGAACAAAACAAGGGTTTCAATGATGGAACAAGTGCAGGGAGTGGAGCGAAAGCAGTGCGATGTACTGGTCATCGGTGGCGGGCCGGCCGGTTGTACCGTGGCGCCGATGCTGGCCGAAAAGGGCTACAAGGTGGTGGTGCTGGAAAAGGCACACCACCCGCGTTTTCATATCGGTGAATCCCTGCTGCCGGCCAATCTGCCGCTCTTCGAGCGGATGGGCATTGCCGAGGAAGTAAAGGCCATTGGCATGGTCAAACCAGGCGCCGAGTTCGTTTCGCCGAACCATGAAATGTCATCAGTATTTGTCTTTGCCGATGCCTGGGACAAGTCGATGCCCACCGCCTATCAGGTCAAGCGCGACGAGTTCGATACCATCCTGATCCGCAATGCGGCGAAAAAAGGCGTCGAGGTTCATGAAGGATGCAAAGCGAAGTCTGTCGATTTCCTGCCGGACAACACGGCTACCGTCCGCGCCATGCACGACGATGGTCGGGAAACCGAGTGGCAGGCCCGCTTCGTCGTCGATGCCTCCGGCCGTGATACCTTCCTGGCCAACCGTTTCCAGATCAAGCACCGCAACCCCAAGCACAACAGTTCGGCCATCTACGGCCACTTTACCGGCGCCAAACGCCATGAAGGTCAGGCCGAAGGCAACATCACCATTTTCTGGTTCGAGCACGGCTGGTTCTGGTTCATCCCGATGCAAAACGACATTACCAGCATCGGCATGGTGACCTGGCCGTACTACATGAAAACCAAGGGCGAGCGCAGCCTTGAACAATTCCTGCGTGACGGCTTCGCCCAGTGCCCGAAGCTGACTGAGCGCCTGCAGGACACCAAACTGATCAACGAAATCGAGGCCACCGGCAACTTTTCCTACGTTTCCGAGCGCAATCACGGCAACAACTACGTTATGCTCGGCGACGCCTATGCCTTCATCGACCCGGTGTTCTCCTCCGGTGTGCTGCTCGCCATGAACAGCGGCGTCATCGCCGCCGAGGCCATCGATACCTGTTTGAAGACCCCGGCCAAGGCGCCGGCGGCGCTCAAGAAATTCGATGCGCTGATGAAGCACGGACCAAAGGAATTCTCGTGGTTCATCTATCGTGTGACCAACCCGATCATGCGTGAATTCTTCATGGGACCGCGCAATCTCTTCCGCGCCAAGGAGGCCGTGCTGTCCATGCTGGCCGGCGACATCTTTGGCAAGACTCCGATCTGGTCGTCGATCTTTGCTTTCAAGATGCTCTACTACATCGCCAACATTACCCAGCCGAGGCTCGCCTTCAAGGGCTGGAAACAGCGCCGCTTCAACATTCGCAAGGTCGACGACGCGGTCGTGTACAACGCATAGTGGCGCTCCAGTTCGTTTCCTCGCCGTCTGCTGTTTCACGTGAAACGGGCAGCGAACTCGGTGGTGCCCTGGTTGGCGAGCCGCCCAGCGGTGCCGTCCCGGTCTGGCCGGTGCAACGGGTTTTTGCCCCCCTGCTCGGGGCGACTTCAGCGGCCATTCATGAAACCTGGCTGAGTGATCAGCCGGTCATTGCCGGTCACTGCGAGGGCATCGTATGGCGGCGCACGGATGGTCTGCTTTATGGCGTCATTGAACTCGATGAAGCCGATTTTGCCGCATCGCCGGGTTGTTCGCCCTTGCAGGCGGCCAGCAAGGAGGCCTATCGCCGTATTTTCCGTTTGCTCGATGTTGAAGAGGTGCCGCACCTGTGGCGGGTCTGGAATTATCTGTCGGCGATCAATCTGGAAACCGACGGTCTGGAACGTTACCGCCAGTTCAACATCGGCCGCCAGGATGCCTTCCTCGACTGCGATCGCGGCGCCACCGGCAACGTGCCGGCGGCCTGCGCCATCGGTCTGGCCGGCAGCCCGCTGAGCATCGCTTTCATGGCCGGAGCTTCGCCGGCGGTTCCGCTCGAGAATCCGCGTCAGGTCAGCGCCTACAACTACCCGGCGGATTACGGCCCGCGCAGCCCGACTTTCTCGCGCGGCGCGCTGGTCTACCCACCGGCTCAGGAAATTCTGTTCATTTCGGGCACGGCCAGCATCGTCGGTCATCAGACCGTGGCGTCGGGCGATGTGGCCGGGCAATGCCGCGAATCGATGGCCAATATCTCCGCCGTCGTCGCCGAGGCCAATCGCTTGTGCCGCACCGCGCCGTACGCGCTGACGGATCTTTCCTACCGCGTCTATATCCGTCAGGCCGCCGATTTCCGGGTCATTCGCGAAACGCTGGCGCCGTTGATTGGTCTGGCCGACATTGTCTACATGCAGGCCGATATCTGTCGGCATGATCTGTTGCTGGAAATCGAGGCGATGGCCTCACACTCGCTGGAGGAAGCTTGATGGCCATGGCGAAAAAATTGGGCAAGGGTGCGCTGGCGGCCCTGGGGCTGGTCACTATGGTGAGCAGTGTGCAGGCGGCCGGTGACCAGCCGTTGTGGGAAGTCGGGGCCGGTGTCGCCGCCTTCAGTTTTCCAACCTATCGTGGCTCGGACCAGACCCACAATTTTCTGATGCCGGTGCCCCATTTCACTTACCACGGCGATTTCCTCAAGGCTGACCGCCAGGGTATTCGCGGCAGCTTCTTCGATTCCGACCGGCTCGACCTGACTGTCAGCCTGGCTCTCGCGCCACCGGTCAGCAGCGACGACATCACCGCGCGCGCCGGCATGCCGGACCTAGAAGGAACCTTCGAAATCGGGCCGCAAATGGACGTCACGTTCTGGCGTTCTGAAAACCGCGCCCGTTTCGTCAAATTGTTGCTGCCGCTACGTGCCGCCGTGACAGTCCAGGGGTCACCCAAGGACATCGGCTGGGTCTTCCACCCCAAGCTCAACATGGACATCACCGACATCCCTGGCATGGGTGGCTGGAACCTTGGCATGCTGGCCGGCCCGCTGTTCGGCGACAAGCGCCAGCACGCCTACTACTACACCGTCGCCCCGCAGTACGCGACGGCCGACCGCCCGGCCTACGAGGCCAAGGCAGGTTACGCCGGCATGCAGTATCTCGTCGCGCTGTCCAAGCGCTTCCCGAAATACTGGGTCGGCGGCTTCGTCCGTTACGATAATCTGAGTGGTGCCACCTTCGAGGACAGCCCGCTGGTTCGCCAGAAGGACTATTTCGCTGCCGGCATCGCCGTCACCTGGGTTTTCGGAGAGTCTTCAACCCGCGTCAAGGTCGATGACTGATCGTTCGCGCGCAGGCAATCCCCTGTGGATCGCCTACGAGTACCTTGCCATGCTCGTCGGTCTCGGCGCGCTGGCTGTGCTTTGCCTGATCTGGCTGCCCTGCGCGCTGCTTCTCGATCTCCTGTTGCCTCGGCGTCTCGGTCAAACGGTTGGCCGTGCCACGATTTCATGGGGTTTCCGGCTCTATCTGCGCATTTTGAGTGCATTCTGCGCCTGCCATTTCGACCTCGACGAAATCGACTGTCTGCGTGATCAGGGGCCGCTCATCGTTGCCGCCAACCACCCTTCCCTGCTTGATGCCGTAATGATCGTTTCCCGGCTGCCCAACGCTGTCTGCGTCATGAAGGCGTCGCTCATGGACAACCTGCTGTTCGGCGCTGCTGCCCGGCTGGCGCGCTATATCCGCAACGACGCGGCGCTCGACATGATTCTCGGGGCGCGCGACGAGTTGCAGCAAGGCGCGAATCTGGTCATTTTTCCCGAAGGTTCACGGACGCTCGATTTTCCTTTTGACGCCAGCTCGCCCAGCGTTGGCCTGATCGCCAGCCGCAGCAAGGTCGACGTCCAGACCCTGCTCATCGAATTTTCCACCCCGTATCTCGGCAAGGCCTGGCCACTCTTCCGTCGCCCCGAACTGCCGCTCACCTGCCGGGTCCGCCTCGGCCGCCGCTTTCCGCCGCCAGCCAACATCCAGACTTTTACTGCCGAGCTCGACGCCTATTTCAATTTCGAATTTGGCCAAAATTTCCGGTCGACCGTGGCAATCGCTGCCTGAACCCTGTCCGAACTCTTTTCACCATGTCCGCCGCTTCAAAAACCCATCTGGTCCTGATTCCCAGCTACAACCCCGGTCCCAAGGTCGTTGCCACCGTGCTGGCCGCCCGGGCGCAATGGACGCCGGTGTGGGTCGTGGTCGATGGCAGCACCGATGGCAGCGCCGAAAAGCTGCAGGCGTTGGCCGCCAGCGATGCCGGCCTCAAAGTCATCGTCCTGCCGGAAAATCGTGGCAAGGGCTCGGCCGTGCTCGAAGGCATAACCCAAGCCGCAGCCGCCGGCTTCACCCACGCCCTGACCATGGATTCCGACGGCCAACATCCGGCCGACCTGATCCCCGCCTTCATGGCCGCCTCGCAGGCCGAGCCGGACAGAATGGTGCTCGGCAAGCCGGTGTTCGCCGCCGATGCACCGGCCCTGCGCGTCAATGGCCGCAAGGTCTCGAACGGCTGGGCCAATCTTGAAACGCTGTGGATGGGCATCGGTGATTCGCTCTACGGTTTCCGCGTCTATCCGATCCAGCCGCTCACAAAAATCATGCGCGCCAACCGCTTCATGCGCCGCTTCGATTTCGATCCCGAAGCGGTGGTTCGGCTGTGCTGGGCTGGTGTCCGGCCGCTCAACATCGACGCCCCGGTGCGCTATTTCCGGGCTGATGAGGGCGGCGTTTCGCACTTCAAGTACCTGCGTGACAACACGCTGCTGACGTGGATGCACACCCGCCTCTTCATCGGCTTCGTGCTGCGCCTGCCCCTGCTGATCCTGCGCCGATTGACATGAATACGACCGAAGTCTTCCTGATCGCCATGGCGATTATCTTTACCGTGCCCTACCTGATCTGGCGACTGGGCAACACCGACTATTACGCGCCGCTCGTCGTCGTTCAGATCATCACCGGCATCCTACTCGGGCCGGGCATTCTCGGTCGGGCCTTTCCCGAGTACTACCAGTTCGTCTTCAACCCGACCGTCATCCAGTCGCTGAACGGCATTGCCTGGTGGGCGGTCATGCTTTTCGTGATGATTGCCGGCGTCGAGCTCGATCTCAAGAAAGTCTGGGCCTATCGGCGCGAGAGCGGCATAACGGCCGGCCTGGCACTCGGCACGCCGCTCGCCTTCGGTTGTGCTGCGGCACTGCTGATGCTCGGCTTTGACGGCTGGATTGGCGAGAAAGCGATGACCTGGCAATTCGTCGTCGGCGTCGGCATGGCCTGCGCGGTGACCGCACTGCCCATCCTCATTCTGCTCATGGAAAAGCTCGAAGTCCTGCGCCAGCCCATCGGCCAGCGCATCCTGCGCTACGCCAGCCTCGACGACATTGCGATCTGGGGCGTGCTGGCGCTGATCCTCATGGATTGGGAACGGATCGGCCGGCAGGTCACCTTTCTGCTCGTTTTTGCTGTCGCTGCCTGGTTGTTCCACAAACTGATGGTGCGCATTCCGGCGCGCGACCGCTGGTATGTCGCGCTGATCTGGCTCGCTGTGGTCGCCTTTGGCGCCGACTGGGCCGGCCTGCATTTCATGGTCGGCGCCTTCCTGGCCGGGGCGAGCATGGAAGCCGCCTGGTTCGATCAGGAAAAAATGGACCTGCTGCGCCACCACGTGCTGCTCGTTTTCATGCCGGTCTTCTTCTTGTCCACCGGTCTGCGCACCAACTGGGACGTTGGCGGCACCGCCGTCTTCATTGCCGCCGCCCTGCTGCTGCTTGCCTCGGTCGCCGGCAAATTGATCGGCGTCCGGATCGCCGGCCGCATCCTCAAATGGGCGCCGGGCGAGGCCAGTATCATCGGCTGGCTGCTGCAGACCAAGGCGTTGATCATGATCATTTTCGCCAACATCCTGCTCGACAAGCGGATCATCACCAGCGAGACCTTCACGGCCCTGTTGTTGATGGCTGTGGTCAGCACCATGCTGACCGTGCCGCTGGTCGCTCCGAAGCTGGCGCGCCTGAAATCGTTGATCCTGCGTTCCGCCTGAGGAGACAAGCATGAGCTATGTGGCCAAATACCCGGAAGCGGCACCGGACCGGGCCGAAATCGATGCCCTGCCCGGCGCCCTGCTGATCGAATTTGGTGTCGACTGGTGCCCGCACTGTCAGGGCGCCCAATCCTTCATCGAGGCCGCCTTGCAGGCCACTCCCGATCTTCGCCACATCAAGGTCGAGGACGGCCCGGGCCGTCGACTCGGACGCACGTTTCGCGTCAAGTTATGGCCGACGCTGATCCTCATGCGTGATGGTCAGGAAATCGGCCGTGTCGTCCGGCCGACCAACACTCAGGAAATCAGCGAACTGCTCGCCGGCTGATTCGTTCAGGCCGGCTGGCGGCTTCGCTGCCAGGCATCCAGTTCGGCGCGCTCGATGAAGGTTTCCAGCCGGTTGATATTGCCCGGCAACTGCCGCCCTTCCCATTGCTCGGTCGCCCAGCGTTTCACATTGGCGTGCAATTCGCCATGTTCGATGGCGTGGGCCAGCGCGACTTCAATCTCATGCTGGGCATCCGGTCCGGCGGCCAGTGTTTGCGCCGCGTCGTGCAGGCTCAGACAGCTGTCATTTGGGGGATTCATGGACACCTCCTACAAGGTTTGGGCAGCTTCATTCTAGCCTTGCACAGTAGAGTCACGTGCGCTTCGTTACCTTTTTCGTGGTCCGGTGCCCGGTCTTGATCTGTTCGATGGCCTCAAGCTGGAAACGCAACTTGGTGATGGCGTCGCGCTCGGCGGGCGCCAGTTCGTCCAGCTTGACGTGCTTGATGAGCACCCCTAGCGCGTCGCCGATACAGCCGAGCTGCTTGCCGTAGCTGCCGACTTCATCGAGCACTTCCTGCTCGACTTCCGGGTTGCAGCTGCGCCCGAGGTTGATGTTGACCAGCCCGAGCTGGCTGGTCGCCGAGCCGAAGGTCCATGACCACGGATTGATTGCCTGCGTCACGTCGCCAGACAGGGGCATCTGGAACGATTGCCAGGCGGATAAAGGGTTCTGGAAAAAGTCGAGCGGCGCCGTTGTCAGTGGCTCCGACGATGTTTTGGCGGTAACGCGGGGATAGAAGTCGGGCATGGCGGATTCTCCTTTTCGACGGGTCGAATCCGATCATCCGGTATCGGGCCGAACCATGCAAGATGAATTATTTGTCGTGCCGGAAGGATGGCTTCAGATCATGCCGCCGTTGATCGAGATGACCTGCCCGGAAATATAGGCCGCCCGCTCGGAGGCGAGAAAGGCGACCAGATCAGCCACTTCTTCCGGCTTGCCGGCGCGTTTCATCGGCACGAGATTCTTGATCGCTTCGGCATCGAAGGCGCCTTCGATCATGTCGGTGGCGATGATGCCCGGCGCCACGGCGTTGACCGTGATGCCACGGCTGGCCAGTTCGAGGGCCAGCGACTTGCTGGCGGCATGCAATGCCCCCTTGGCAGCGGAGTAATTGACCTGGCCGCGGTTGCCGGTGATGCCGGCAATCGACGAAATATTGATGATGCGGCCCCAGCGCGTGCGGATCATCGGCATGGTCAGCGGCTGGGTGACATTGAAAAAGCCGTTGAGCGAGACGTCGACAACTGAATGCCATTGCTCGGCACTCATGCCGGGGAAAACGGCGTCGGCGTGGATGCCGGCGTTGTTGACGAGAATCTGGATCGGCCCCGGTTCGAGCAGCTTTTCCAGCGCAGCGGCGGTCGCGGCGCGCTCGGTGACATCGAAAGCCACGGCTTCGGCGCTGCCGCCAGCGGCGATGATCTCGGCGACGACAGCTTCGGCCTTCTCGCGGCTGCGATTGGCATGGACGATGACGTGATGGCCGTCAGCGGCGAGGCGCTTGCAGATCGCAGCGCCGATGCCGCCGCTGCCGCCAGTGACGAGAGCGCGCTTCATGACATTTCCTTTTTGCCCATTATTTCCGGTTGACCGTAGAAGGCTCAGCCCAGCGCCGCAGCGTCGAGGACCACGGCGGCGCGGCCTTCGAGCAGGCAGCGGCCGGCGTGGCTGAGCGAGAACTGGTAGAGAATGTTGTTGTTGTCGCCGGACAGGCGCTCGGCTTGCACGTCGAGTTCGCCCGGCAGGTCGTCGAGACGTGCGACATGCAGGCTGACGCTGCGTACGCTGGTCAGGTAGCCCTGGCGCGGAGATGCGTCGTCGCCGGCAATCAGCGCGCCGTGGATGGCCATGGCCTGCGCGGCGTATTCGATACCGTTAGCCGCACCAAGTCGGCCTTCGGCCCGCAGTGGATTGGCCGGGTCGGCATGGCTGATGGCACGGCAGGTGATCGCCGAGTCGGACCATTCCTTCACCGCATCGAGCAGGCACATGCTGCCCTGATGCGGGATGTGGGCGGCGATCCAGGCGTGGTCGAGTGGCGTGGCCATGCGCAGAATCAAACCGTTTCCCCTTGCCGGCGAAGGTTTAGGTGGGTCAGCAACATTCGATATCGATCGACAACTGCATCGGCGGCAGGTAGTCGAGACAGATTTTCCCGCTCTCGCCGCGCGCCAGTTTTTGCAGCAGCGGCAGCGCGCGCAGGGCCGGGATGGAGACGCGCAGTGCTTCCAGTGCGGCGTCGGCCAGAGGCTCGGCGGCCGCGCTATCCGGCGTCACCGTAATCGATGCGAGCGAGCGCTCACTGCGTTCAGGTGTCAGCAACAGTGCGATGCCAGCTACATCCGGCACCGGCCGCTTGGCAAAAAGCGGCTCGGGATATTCGCTGTCGTAGGCGATCAAAAGCGTAGTCTGGCGGTCGAGAACGACCTGACCCAGCGCGTCGATCAGGCCGGCGCCGAAGCTCGCATCGTAGGCGCAGATGACCTGGCACGGCGCCATCGCGCCGGTGGCAATGCCCCAGTAACCGGCGGCGGCGTTATGCACCGAATTGTGGAAACGGGTCGGCGAAATCTGGCGGTCGTCGGTGGCCAGTTGCTCGCACAAGGCGTGGCAGTTGTGGCCGTCGGCGCCTGAGGCCGAAAAAACGGTGGCCAGCGTCGCGACGTCGGCGCCGGCATGGGCGGCGGCTTCGAGGCCGACAGCCAGCGTCAGCTTGACGACGCGGCTGGCCCGGCGCCGTTCGGCCGGCGGCAGGATGCTCGGTGCCGGCAAAACGGAAGGTGCTGCGGTCAACGGCGTTTCGCCGCGCAAAACGGCACGGGCGGTCGGCCAGTCCGGCAGGCCGGGGGCCAGAAAGCCGATGCCTTCGATCCACGCAGTCAGCGGGCGGCTCATTTTGCGACTCCCAGAATCAGGCTGCAATTGCTGCCACCGAAGCCGAAGGAATTGGTCAGGGCACGGCTGACCTTGCCCTCCCGAGTTTTGAGCAGGTAATCGACGGGAATGGCCGGATCGACATTCTCGGTGCCCGGGCTGCCGGGCAGGAAGCCGTCGGTCAGGGTCAGGGCACAGATGATCGCCTCGACCGCTCCAGCGGCGCCCAGGGTATGGCCGGTGGCGCCCTTGGTCGAACTGCAGGGAACGCCGTTGCCGAACAGGGCTACAACGGCCTTGCCCTCGGCGGCATCGTTGGCCGGTGTCGAGGTGCCGTGCAGGTTGATGTAGTCGATGTCGCCAGCCGTCAGTCCGGCCGAACGCAGCGCGGCTTGCATGGCCATTTTGGCGCCCAGCCCTTCCGGGTGGGGCGAAGACATGTGATAAGCGTCGCTAGATTCACCGGTACCCAGCAGCAATACCGAACCAGCGGCCGGCTGGTCACAACGTTCAAGCAGGGCAAAAGCGGCGCCCTCGCCGACCGAAATACCGTTGCGTGCCGCATCGTAGGGACGGCATGGTTGGGCCGAGGTCAGCTGGAGCGAGGCGAAGCCGTAGAGTGTGGTCAGGCACAGCGTATCGACGCCGCCGACAATGGCCGCGTCGATGCTGCCGAGTTCCAGTTGGCGGGCAGCGGCGGCAAAGACCTTGGCGCTCGACGAACAGGCCGTCGAAATGGCCATCGCCATGCCTTCCAGCCCGAAATAATCGCGCGTGAATTCGGCCAGCGAGAAGGAATTGTGCGTTGTGCGGTAATGAAAATCGTCGGGCAGCGCACCGCTTTCCGGGTCGCGCCGGCGATAGGCCAGCTCGGTCTGCAGGATGCCGGCGGTACTGGTGCCGAGGAATACGCCGACCCGCGATTTGCCGTAACGCGCAATCGCTTCGCGCACGCGGTCGGCAAAACCGTCGGTTTCGAGGCCCATCTGCGTTAGCCGGTTGTTGCGGCAATCGTATTCAACCAGCGCTTCCGGCAGTATTTCTGCATCAACGCCAGCGACCTCGCCCATCCAGGTATCGAGTTGCACTGTTTCGAAAGCGCACGGCACCAACCCGCTCCGCCCATTGCGCAAAGCCTCGCGCGTGGTATCAAGGCCGCGCCCGAGGCAGGTTGTGGCGGTGTAGGCGGAAAGCAGCAGCGGGGTCACGGTGGCGCTCGAAATGGGGTGACGTGAATTTTAGCAGAGGGGGCCGTTGTAAATGGATGGCATGATTGCCTATCTGCGGATAAGCCAGACTGTTCTTCCGGGCTTGTACGTTAGCGGTCAACTCCATCAGGCTTATAGGAGCATGGACTTCTTAATATTTTTATCGCGGGAAGATGGGTTACGAAGATGCATGGCTTACTGAAAAACTGGCGGGGCCTGGTCTTATGGTTTTTCGTTACTCTGGCTTTCGGCCAGACCGAGTCCAAGGTCGTCGACATTCCAACACGCCCCGGCGTCACGCAGCGCCTGCTGGTTCTCGCCCCGCCCTCGCCCAAGGCGGCGGTGATTCTCTTCGCCGGTGGGCATGGCGGCTTGCAGATTGCTGCTGATGGCTCTTTCGGCTGGGGCAAAGCAAATTTCCTGATGCGCAGCCGACAGCTGTTTGTCGATAATGGCTTGCTGACAGTGGTCATCGACGCGCCGTCGGATCGCCAATCGCCGCCCTTTCTGGCCGGCTACCGCCAGGGGCCGGAGCACGCGGCGGATGCCCTGGCGGTGATCGCCTGGGTGCGCCAGCAACCGGGCTTGCCGGTGTGGCTGGTCGGGACCAGCCGGGGGACGCAGTCGATTGCGGCGGTGGCGACACGCCTGAGTCGGGCCGACGGGCCGGACGGTCTGGTGCTGACTTCGACCATCCTGACCGATCCGAAGGCGCCGTCGGTGCCGGCCATGGCGCTGGATAAGTTGAGTATCCCGGTGCTCGTCGCCCATCATGAGCTGGACGGCTGCAGCCGTTGCGCCTTCAGCGAAATACCGAACCTCATGCAGAGGCTGGAAGGGCTGCCGCGCCAGCAGTTGCTATCCTTTCGTGATGGAATCAGCCGGGGCGATCCGTGCGAGGCGATGGCCTATCACGGCTTCAATGGCATTGAGTCGCAAGTTGTTGGGCAGATTGCCGGCTGGGTGCTGGCTCGCTGATTTCAGATTTCATTTTTGCCCCTTTTTCCCGGTTGACCGTGGCAAGCCCGGCTGGGGCTGATGCAGATCAACACCCGTGCAGATTTACCTTGCCGACGCCCTTATGTCGCCTGTTCCCCTGTGGCATAGTGACCTGAAATTGCTGCGCTGCAGCATATAAGAGTTTGCTTAAGGGGAACACCATGTTTGATTTCTGGATTCAGTTTGCGCTGGTTCTGACCGCTATCCTGATCGGTATTCGTCGCGGCGGGGTGGCACTTGGGCTGATCGGCGGGTTAGGCGTGGCGGTGCTCAGTTTCGGTTTCCGCGTTGCACCATCGGAACCGCCGATTACCGTCATGCTCATCATCCTCGCCGTGGTCACCGCCTCGGCGACGCTGCAAGTGGCTGGCGGCCTCGACTGGCTGGTCCAGCAGGCCGAACGCGTGATGCGCAGGCATCCGCAGCAGATCACGATTCTGGCGCCGCTCTCCACCTTTTTGCTGACTGTTTGCGTCGGCACCGGCCACGCTGTCTATTCGCTGCTGCCAGTCATTGCTGACGTGGCGCTCAAAACCAAAATCCGCCCGGAACGGCCGATGGCGATTTCCAGCGTCGCTTCGCAGATGGGCATCACGGCGAGCCCGGTGGCGGCCGCCGTGACGACTTTCCTGGCGATGACGGCGAAGACCGATGCGCCGGTGACGCTGGCCCAGATCCTCATGGTCACGCTGCCGGCCGGCCTCATCGGCGTTCTGGCGGCGGCCTTCTGGAGCATGAATCGTGGCCTCGATCTCGACAAGGATCCGGAGTTTCAGGAACGCATGAAAGACCCGGCTTTCCGCGCCACGGTCGAAATGTCGGTGACGACGCTCGACAAGACCCTGCCCAAGTCGGCCCGCCTGTCGGTCGTGCTGTTCTTTACCGGCATCCTGACCATCGTCGCCCTTGCCCTCTACCCGAGCGTGCTGCCGCTGGCCAAGGGCAAGCCGATTCCGATGACCACTGTCGTCCAGTTGGTGATGCTCGCTTTCGGCGCCTTCATCCTCTTCGCCGCCGACGTCAAGGCGGCAGCCATCGCCAAATCGGAAGTATTTACGGCCGGTATGATCGCCGTCGTCTCGATCTTCGGGATCGCCTGGATGAGCGACACCTTCGTCAAGGCCAACGAGGCTTTCCTGGTTGAAAACATCAAGGCCATGGTCGAATACGCGCCATGGACCTTCGCCTTGGCCATGTTCGCCGTCTCGGCCTTCGTCAAGAGTCAGGCGGCGACGCTGACCATCATGCTGCCCTTCGGCCTCGCTCTCGGTTTGAGCCCGCAACTGCTGCTCGGCCTCATGCCCTCCTGCTACGCCTACTTCTTCTTCGCCTTCTACCCGAGCGATCTGGCGGCGATCAACATGGACCGCAGCGGCACGACGCGCATCGGCAAATACCTGCTCAACCACAGCTTCATGATTCCCGGCTGGATCGGCGTCATCACCTCGACGATCGTCGCCTACTCGCTGGCGCAGATGTATTTCTGATTTCGATTTTGGCCAAAATTTCCGGTTGACCGTAGCATTCGGCTAGCGACCGCTGCTGCGGGCCAGACAGGTCCGGTAGCGCCCTTCGACCTTTCGGGCGAACCATTCGGTGGTCAGTTTTCGGCTGATTTTCGGGCTTTTCAGGTCGATCTGCGGCAGGGTTTGCCGGCGCATCGGCTTGGCGCCTTTTTCGGCCAGTTCGAAGACGCGGTTGAAGAGCGGGCTGCGGCCGAAGGCCGGGGATTTTTCCAGGAGCAGGTCGCGGCGGATTTGCGGGCGGCTCATGTCTAGTTGTTTGGCGATGCCGATGGCGGCTTCCTCGACGCTGCTCGGTACGGTTGCCGGCTGGCCGTTTTCGTAGCGCATCAGGTCGCCGTCCGGGGACAGCGGTTTGCCCGTGAGCTTGCCGAGTGCTAGCTGGAAGGCGGCGTTGCGGCTGCTGTAGCGGCCTGAATTGAAGTCGGCGAAACGGTAGGTGATGGTGTCGTAGGGGACTTCGTAATCGAGCAGGATGGCGCTGCCGAAATAGACGCCGCCGCGCCGCGTGAACACCTCGTCGCGCACCTTTTTCGCCATCGGATACGGGTAGTTGCGCTCCTTGACCTGCTGCGTCGCGAAATCGATGCTGACCTGCATCGGGCCGCCGGTGCGCACGGGGTTGTAGTCGGCAAACAACTGGCGGCCGAAGGGCAGCTCGCCGGTCATGTCCTCGAACAGGGCATTGACCTGCTTTTCGGTCTTCAGCGCGTCGATGCGCTCGTTGTAGCTCTTGCCATCGGGCGACTTCTTGCTCAGCGCGGCATTGACGAGCAGCGACGGCACGCCGTAACGCCCGGCCCGGTTGTCGAGTTCGCGGCGCACGATGTTGGGCAGGCCGGGCACGCTGGGATCGGCCTGGAAGCTCGATTCCTGCTCGATGATGGCGAGGGCGGCGCAATAGGTTTGCGTCGCGTGCGGAACTTCAAGTGTTTTGAAGGCCGTGTGCAGGTCGTCGGCCCAGCCCTGACGGTCTTTCGCGTAAGCGGGAATCAGGCGGACGATGCGCTTTTTGACGTCGCCTTCGGCCAGCGAAGTCGGCCAGGCGGAGGCCGTCTTGCCATCGGCCCGCCGTGCCATGTCGGGCGGTAGCGCGCCGCCCTCCTCCTCGCCTTCCTCGAACAGCGAGCAGCCGGCCAGTGTGGCAAGCAGCGCAGCGGTGAGGATGGCCAGGCGGCTGCAACGCATGGCGTCAGGCGGGCAGATTGGCCGGAACGCGGCAGACCAGCATGACGTTGGCGAAGGGCTTGATGTCGTTCATCGGGTCGGTCTCGACCGTGAAACCGAGGCATTCGAGCAGCGCGATCCACTCGGCCAGCGGCCGACAATAGAGGCGCGGCAGGCGATGGCCGCGAATGAAAGTGACGGCGTGATCGACCCAGTTACAGACGTGGTAAGGCAGCCCGGCCGAGGCGTCGCCGACGCGGGTGAGGAACAGGCCGCCCGGCGGCAGCGCGGCGCGGATGCGCTTGATGACGTCTTTCTGGTGGGCGTGGTCGAAATAATGCAGGGCATCAAGGATGGTGATGACGTCGGCGTGGCCAAAGTCGGCCTTGGTCATGTCGCCCTGCTCGATGCGGACGATCGGGTGATCAGCACCGAAAGCGCGGGCGGCGCGGTCAACGTCCTTCTGCATGAGTTCGATGCCGCGCAGGCTCAGGGCCTTGGGCGCCGCCGGCCAGCCCTTCGGCCAGTTGCCGGCCTCGTACAGCTTGCGGGCGGCGAGCAGCCATGAAAACAGGCTGCCCTGGCCGCAGCCGAGGTCGAGATAACGGCCTTCGGCCGGGAACAGGCCGCGCTTGAGGATCTCGCGGAAGATGCTGTCGGAGGACAGCTTGCCGCGCGAGTAGTGGTAGGCGAAATGGCCGCCGCCGATGAAGGGGCGGCTGGCTTCGTCGAGCAGGGTGCGCAGGAAACGCTTGGTCATGAGGTGGCGTCGGGCAAGGTGACGGGGTTGAGTGAATGTTGGCGCAGAGCGGTGATCAGGCGCGGCAGAACGGCGAGGATGACCGGCTGGCCATCTGCCGTGCGGGCGGCGTGGCCGTCGTGCAGGAGCAGGATGTCGCCGGGACCGAGATTGCGGGTGAGGCGTCGAAAAATGATATCCGGGTCGCCGCAGCGCGTGTCGTAGGGGCGGCGCGTCCAGCTGGCCAGCTTGAGGCCGAGGCCGTGCAGCACGGCGTCGAGGAAAGGATTGCGCAGGCCGGCCGTGGCGCGGAAGTAGCGTGGCGTCTGACCGGTGATTTCGCTGAAAGTCGCTTGCGCCGCGGCAATGTCGGCCTTCATGCGGCCGGGGCCGAAGAAGGCGAAGGCTTTGGAGTGCGAGTCGCCGTGGTTCTCGACGCGATGGCCGCGGGCGACGATTTCCCGGCATAGCGCCGGGTTTTCGCGGGCGCGCCAGCCGATGCAGAAAAAGGTGGCCTTGGCTTCGGTGGCATCGAGCAGGTCGAGGACGCGCGGCGTGACTTCCGGGTCGGGGCCGTCGTCGATGGTGATGGCAACTTCGCGGCGGGCCACGGCGTCATCTGGCAGGCGGTTGAGGTTGGGGCCGAGCAGCGTTGTCCGTGGCAGCAGGCCGGCCGTCGTGATGATGGCGTGGTTGATGACTAGCGCGCCGACGGCCCACGGCCAGATGGCCGGCGCGGCGAGGCAGCCGACGGCAGCCGCGGCGTGGGTCGCGAGCGTGGCTTTGATGGCGAGGGTCGGCTTCCTGGGCGTCGGCATGTCAGGCGGCGAAGTGGCCAAGGTTGAGAAAATGTTCCCACAAATCACGCCACACCGGCCAGTCGTGGTTGCCCGGCAAGGCGCAGCGGGTGGCGGTCGGGAAGCGGTCGGCGATGTCTCGCATGCCTTCGGCGAAGCGGTCTTCCGTGCCGTAGCCGACGAAAACCGGGAAACCGGCCGGCGGCGCCTTGAGCCAGCGATAGGCGCGGAACTCGGGGTCGGTCAGATCGACGGCGTTTGGTTCCCAGAGGTCGAGACCACCGGCCCGCTTGATGGCGTTGGTGGTCAGCCGGCTGCCGGGGTACGGCGCGATGAGGCACAGGCCATCGACGAGGCCGGGATGATCGGCGTTGAGGCAGAGCGCGAGCAGGCCGCCGAGCGAGATGCCGCCGAGCCAGACTTGCCGATACTGGGCGCGGGCCGGGATCAAAATCTGCTCGATGACCGCGGGCAACGCGTCGCCGCTCGACACGGCGTCAAGCCCGAGGTCGACAGCGACGATGTCGAGCTTGAGATGGCGCACGGCGGCGTCGGCAAAAAAACCGTTGGCGACGAAATGTTCGGGCGTCATGTAGGCGCCGGGGAGCAGGACCAGCAGGCTGTCGCCGCCACCGTCATGGCGCAGGGTTCTAAGCGCGGCGCTCATGCGGCGGTTTCACGTGAAACGTGGGTTTTCATTTTTGGCCAATATTTCCGGTTGACCGTGGAATTGCGCTCAGTCACCTTCGCGCCTCGAAAAACAGGCCGACAGCAGCAGGGCCAGCGCGGCGCCCGGGCCGACGGTGATGCCGACGGCGTGCAGCACCGGCACGCTGGACAGGGCGAGCGTGCCGAAGCCGATGGCGGTGGTCAGGTTGGCGATGGCCATCGAGGCCAGGGTCGGCGGATCGAGCCGGTGTTCATTGCCGGCCCGGTCGAAGAACAGCGCGTAATTGGAGCCGACGGCGACGATCAGCAGCATGCCGATCAGGTGCATGAGGTGCAGTTGTTCGCCCGCCAGATGGACGCCAGCGACGACCAGAATGACGGCAAGCAGCAGCGGCAGCAGGACGGCGCCGAGCCTGCGGACGGAGCGAAGGGTGACGGCGAGCAGCGCGACGATGGCAAAGAAGCCGGCCAGCGAGAGCAGCGTCGCTTCGTCGAGATAGTCGTTGTAGAGCCGGTCGAATTCGAACTTCATGTCGATGAACAGCGCGCCGCTGCCGGCCAGTGTGGCGCGTACCGGCTCGATGTCGATGTCCACGCCCTTGACGCCGGCTGGCGGGCGCAGCGGCAGCAGCACACTCCAGCCGTTCGGCCGTTGCATGAGCAGCGAATCGACGGCCAGCGCCAGGCTGGTGCCGTTGAGCGTTTCGCGGGTGATGCTGCCCTGCTCTTTCGCCCTGGCGACTTCGTCGAGGAAGGCGCCGAGTTTGTTGGCGGCGAGCGGCGAATCGGCCTGCGCGGTGTGCAGGCGCTCAGCCAGAACGTCGCCGGCCGGCAAACTGGCCCGCCGGCTGTCCTGCATGGCCTGGCTGGGCAGGAAGCGGGCCGGGCTGTCGTAGCCGCCGATGATGCCTTTGGCGACCAGCGCATCGAGTTGCTGCCCAGCCTTTTCGGCAGCCCGCAGCGCAGCTTCGCGGTCGGGCGCCGTGATGACGGCCATGTAGCGTGAGTCCGGGGCACCAATGTCGGCGCGGAGTGCCATGTCGGTGGCCGAGTCTTCGGCGCTGACCGTGCTCAGCGCCGACAGGTTGGGGTGCCACAGTTGATGGCGGTCGATGACGAGGACAGTGGCGGCGGCGAGCGTGAGCAGGATGATCGCCCAGCGCAGACCCTGCAGGGCCCGGATGCCCTGTTTGAGCGGCGGCGCGAGGTGACTCAGATCGCGGATCGGATGGTCGTTGCCGGCCAGGGCCGGCAGAATGAAGCGGGTGACCAGCGCGGCGGTCAGCACGCCGCTCAGCGAATAGAGGCCGAGCTGGGCGAGGCCGGGGAAACCGGAAAAGAGCAGCGCCGCGAAGCCGCAAACGGAGGTCAGCACGCCGAGGCGGATGGTCGGCCAGAAGCGCGCCCGCCATTCAGCCGCACCGAGCCGGCCGGACTGGACGAAATAGTAGATCGAGTAATCGACCGCCTCGCCGATCAGCGCCGCACCGAAGCCGACGGTGATGCCGAAGACCGTGCCGTAGACAAGGCTGACGGCGACGATGCCGGCCAGCGCCCCGCTGACCACGGGCAGCAGGCCGAGGCTGAGCAAGCGGGCCGAGCGATAGACGAAGAGCAGCACCGCGATGATGGCCAGCGTGCTGATTGCCGACAGCTTGCTGACTTCGCTCTTGATCGTTTCGCGCGATTTGACGGCGAAGACGCCGGGGCCGGAAATCACGATCCGGGCGTCGCTGAAACCGGCGTATTGCGCGCTCTCGGCAAACTGGCTGCGGATGGTGGCAATGGCCTGTTCCTGGGCATCGGTGTCCGACCCAAGGGCGGCGCTCTGGATCAGCAGCATGGCCCGTTCGCCGTCGCGTGAGGCCCAGACGCCCTCGCGCACATTGGGCTGGGCGCCGGCGCCGAGGCCGGAGAGCAGCTCGATCATTTCGCCGGTCGGGTCGCGCGGCAGCAAGGGCTTGATCATCATGCCGGCCGGCGAGGCAAGCAGATCGATGCTGTTGGCGATGCTGTCGCGCAGGCCGTCGACGGTGAATCTCTCAGGCTTGACGGCCGGGCTGAGCAGGTAGCGGTGGCGGAACAGGAAGTCGCGGTCGGCATCGAGACTGCCGGCCTGGCCGTTCTCGACGGCGACGAATTCGGGCAATTTTTCCAGTCGACCGTGCAATTGGCGCGAAACGGTCGCCCGCTGCGCCGCATCGCCGCCTTCGATGGCAACCATGAGCAGTCGGGTGACGACGCCCTCCTTCAACTGGTCGACCAGTACCCGCTGCGCCGGGCTCGGCCGGGCCGGCAGGAAAAAGGACATGTCGGCCGAAAAGTGGCTGTTCCAGACAACGGCTGCCCCGGCCAGCATGGCCAGCAGCCAGATCAGGAAGGCACGAGCCGCCGCGCTCATTTGGTCTCGATCGGCTCCATGTTGAGCACCGAGCGGTCACCGTCGGCCTGCAGGTACTCGATGCTGCGGATCAGGTTCTTGCTGCCGCTGACCGTGATGCGCAGGACCAGGGCCGAGATTTTCTGGTCGCTAGGCAGTAGTGTGAGCACCCACTTGTCGGCATTGCCCGATAAATGCAGGGCATAGTTTTTCTCTAGCGCCGCCCGGTTGCCCGACAGCGTTCCGCGGATGCTGTCCACGAAAGCCAGCGCTTCCGGCTGGTTGGCCAGATTGATGCTCAGTTTCTGCTTCTCGCGCTCGATGGACAGGATGTCCTTGTCGAGCAGCAGGGTTTCGACCTTGGGAACCAGCGTCCGCTTTTCGAGCCGGTCGGGCGCCGTGTAACTCATTTCGCCGGACGAGACGACGGGCTTGTCGAGCAGCGAGATGTATTTTTTCTCGGTGAATTTTGCCTTGCCGCCTTTGTTTTTGGCGAGGTCGGTCATCAGTTGGCCGACATCGAAAGCGGCTGAGGCCGGCAGGGCCAAAACCAGCAGAAAAAGACAGCCGAGGAGAAGTTTGATCATATTTTCTGCCAGAAATCGAAGAAATTGAACCAGTTATACGGCGCCAGATGGCAATAATGCGTCAGGCGGTCGGCGTAGTGTTGCATGGCGGCGTGGATTGCCGTGTCGCGTTCTTCACGCGTCGTCTGCGAAAAATCGGCCAGCGGCTCGAAATGCAGCTGGTAGCGATTGCCGCCGAGATAGAGGCCGGTCATGAAGAAGACCGGACGACGCAGCATGGCGGCCATGCGGAAGGGGCCGAGCGGGAACGGGGCTGGTTTGCCAAGAAAATCGCAATCGACCGTGGCGTCGTCGCCCAGCCCGCGGTCGGCCAGCATGCCGACGAGGTAGCCCTCGTCGAGGCGGTCGCGGGCCTGCAGCATCGAATCCATGCGGCCGAGCGGGATGATGTCCTGACTGGCCGCCGGGTTGATCGCTTCGAGGGTCGAATTGATTTTGCGGGCGTTTTCCTCGTACATCATCATCGCCACCTTGAGCCCCTGCTTGCCGCGGCCGACGGCGCGCAGGACTTCGAAGCTGCCGAGGTGGGCGCCGATGAGCAAGGCGCCGGGGTGCTCGGCGGCGACTTTCTGCACGGCTTCGTTGCCGATGATTTCGATGTCGAAGAGGTCGAAACGGTCGTTGAGCAGGTAGATCCGGTCGTGGATCGTGCTCGCGAAGCTGAAGACGTGGCGGAAGCCGTCCGACCATTCGGCCCAACGGTTCAGCGCCAGATGCAGGTAGTCGCGGCTGAAGCGGCGGGCGCGCGGGGCGAACAGGACGAAATAGGCGGCGATGCCGTAAAGGACGAGGCGGCCAACGCGGCGGCCGAAGGTCAGCGAAATCCACACCATGAGCTTGAGGATGGCCAGATTGCTGCGTTCCTGCTGGCGCATCCAGTCGGCGTCGGTTGGCTCTTTCTGGCTCATGGCGCGCTGGGCGTCAGGCTGCCGGAGGCGACGTCGCGCTCGGCGGCACGCACGGTGAAGGCAATGGCCCCGCTTGGCTTGGTCGTTAGCGAGAAAGTGAGCGCTTCCTCAGGTCCGACCGGGCTGAAAAACTTGGCGTTGCCGACTTGCCAGTTGAGGCCTGGCTTACCGAGCATTTCTTCGGCGAACAGGATGGCGCGGTCGAGCAGGACGACGCCGGGTACGATGGGCCGGCCGGGAAAATGCCCGGCGAAAGCCGGGTGGTCGGCGGGGACCAGCCAGCGATATTCAGCGTCCGCCATGGCTGACTTTCTCTACATACAACGCCTGCAGATCACCACGCGGCAGTTTGCCGGTGCTGTTGCGTGGCAGCTTGTCGACGAGGACGAGCGGCCGGGGCAGGAAAATGGCATCGATGCGCTGGCGCAGTTCGACCGTAACTTGCCGGCCAGTCAGGCCGGGCGCGACGACGAAAGCGGTCAGGCGGGTGATGCCGTCCGGGCCTTCCTCGTCGGGCAGGAAGAAGGCGCCATCGACGACACCGGGCACGGCGCAAAGCTGGTGGTTGAGGTAGGCCAGCGAGGTGCGTTTGCCGGCGATGTTGATGAGGTCGGCGTGGCGGCCGTGGAGCAGGAACTGTTGAAGGGGTTGCGTGGGCTGGTCGGGCAGCAGTTCGATGAGGTCGGACAGGGCGACGCGGCCTTCGACGTGGCCGGCACAGGCGACGGTGTCGTCGCCGTCCTGTTCGAGCCGGACGCCGGGAAGCAATGTCCACGCCGCGCCGGCTGTGGTGCGTCGGCTGGCTAGCTGGCCGGATTCAGTCGAGCCGTAGATTTCCAGCATCGGGGCGCCGGTGCGGGCTTCGGCTTCGGCGGCCAGCGTCGTCGACAGCGGCGCGGTGGCCGAGAGCAGCATGTCGACGGGCGGCAGTTCGATTTCAGCCGAGAGCAGTGCCGAGAGGTGGAAAGGCGTCGTGACGAGCAGGCGCGGCTGTGGCACGGCGGCCAGCGCGCCGGCGATGTCCTGCGGATAGAACGGCTTGCCGGCCCAGAAGGCGCAGCCGCCGTGCAGGGCGAGCAGGAAGGTCGATTCGAAACCATAGCTGTGCTGGACCGGGACGGTACCGACGATGGCGTGCGGCTGGCGGTCAAGGCCGAGGGCGATGGCTTCTGAGCGGCCGTTGGCGACGAGCTTGCCCCAGGTCTTGCGCTGGGCCTGCGGCAGGCCGGTCGAGCCGGAAGTGAACAGGATGGCAGCAAGGTGATCGGCGGAAATCTGCGGGATGGCCGATTTCGTTTTTGCCTCTTTTTTCCGGTTGACCGTAGAAATCGCCGGGAAGTCGAGGCGCGGCAGGTCGAGCGTGTCGGCGGCGCCGTCGCACAGGCAAAGCAGCCCGGGGTACTCGGCCTGCAGGCGGCGGAAGGTTTCCGGCGATTGCGACGACGGTTGCAGGCTGGTCATGCCGCGCAGCAGGCCGGCGGCGAAGCCGACGGCAAAGCGGTAACGGTCGTGGCAGAGGTTGAGCAGATAGCCAGTGGCCGGCAATTGTTCGGCCAGCCAGTGGGCGTCGGCAAGGTAGTCGCCGACGCTGATCGGGCCTTCCGGTGTCCAGGCAAAAATGGCGTCGAGGTCGCCGTGGGCGAGCAGTGGAACGGTATTCATGACGGATTGGCAGGCGGCTGCGGCGTATCGGGATCGGCCACCGGCGCTTTCTGCTGGTTGCGCATGCGGTAGGCGCGGGCGACCTGGGCGATGCTCGGCCGCTCTTCTGGCGGCAGGGCTTTGACCCGCCAGATGTGTTCGCCGATGAACATGGCGGCGAGCAGCGGGGCCGACATCAGATTGGCAAAAATAGACCAGATGGTGTGCGGGGCGAGCAGCCAGAGAATGGCCGAAATCAGTGCGTTGCCGAGGAAAAACAGCGTCCACGCCAGTGTCGCGCGTCGCGTGTAAAGGCGCTTGCGCTCGGATAGTTCGCCCTGATGCACGGCGCGGGCGAGCTGGGTGATCAGCGCTTCGCCGTCGCCATGCAGGCTGCGTCCGAACAGCGTGCCGAGCGCCAGATTGGTGCCGAGGTGCTGGATAAAAAATAGCAACGCGATATTTTCGCGCAGGGTCGGCCAATACCAGGCCAGACCGCCGAGCATGGCGAATATGCCGGTTGCGGTCAGCGCCGGGTGGCTGCTGCGCCAGAGCAGCAACACGAGGGCGGTGACGATGGGGGCGAGGCCGAGTAGTACGGAGAGATCGCCGGAGCCTTCGCCGGCGCTGCCGGTGTGGGCCAGGAAGGCCCAGACTGCAAGAAAGACGATGACGGCCAGGCCGCGCAGCAGCTGGCCCGGGGACAGGGTCATTTGGTCCGCTGGGTGGCGATGTGGGTAGACAGGGCGCGCAGCGACGAGAAGATGCGCAGGTTGTCTTCGTTGTCCGATTTGAGCTGGAAGCCGTATTTCTTCGAAATGACCAGGGCGATTTCGAGCACGTCGATCGAGTCGAGGCCGAGGCCGTCGCCGAACAGCGGCGCATCCGGCTCGATGCCGGCTGGCGGCATGTCGAGGTTGAGCGCCGTGACAATCAGCTCGGCGACTTCCGGCAGCAGGGCTTCGATGATTTCCGGGGAAATGGCTTCAGACATGGCGGTACTTCCGTGGGGTTACAGGTCGACGGCGCGGAACGCGAGGACCGCGTTGCTGCCACCGAAAGCGAAGGAATTGGAGAGCGCGGCGCGCAACGGCTGGCCGTGACGGGCTGTCGTGACGTGGTCGACGCCGGCGCAGGCCGGGTCGAGTTGGCCGAGATGGGCGGTCGGCGGAATCGACCCGTCGCGCAGGGTGAGGACGGTGACGATGGCTTCGATGGCGGCCGAGCCGCCGAGCGAATGGCCATGCATCGACTTGGTGGCGCTGACCGGCAGGGATGCGGCGCGCTCGCCGAAAACTGCCTTCAGCGCGGCGACTTCAACCGGATCGCCTTCGGCCGTCGCTGTGCCGTGGGCGTTGACGTAATCGATGTCGGTGATGCCCAGCCCGGCATCGGCCAAGGTCAGCTGGATGGCGCGAATCTGCCCTTCGGCTTCCGGGCGGACGAGATGGCTGTGGTCGCAAGTCGTGCCGTAGCCAACGATCTCGCCGTGAATGCGGGCGCCGCGGGCGACGGCATGCTCCCAGTCTTCAAGGACCAGGGCCGCCCCGCCCTCGCCGAGTACCAGGCCGCGGCGATTAGCCGAGAAGGGCCGACAGGCGGTAGCCGAGGTGTCGGCGTCGCCCGGTGCCATGACGCGCAAGGCCTCCCAGGCGCGGGCAACGCCGTAGGCCTGCGGCACGTCGGAACCGCCGGTCAGCATGATCGTCGCTTCGCCGCTGCGCACACGGCGGAAAGCCTCGCCGATGGCAATGGCTGACGAGGCGCAGGCCACAGTGTGGCTCATGCTGACGCCGCCCAGCCCGAGTTGGATGGACATGTGGGCATTGGCGCCGTTGTTCATGCCAAGTACGACCGTTAGCGGTGAAAGACGTTCGCGGCCGCGTTGCCATAGCTCGCGGTAGCCGTGCTCGTAGGCCATCGTGCCGCCGAGCGCGGTGCCCCAGGCGACACCCCAGTTATCGCGGCATTCACCCGCGGTCTGTCGCGGCAGACCGGCATCGTCCCAGGCGCTGAAGGCGGCAGCCATGCCGAACTGCGCGTAGCGGTCCATCATGCCGGCCAGTGGTTTGCCGAGCGTGGCAGCCGGATCGAATCCGGGGCTCGTGACAAAGGGCATCGACAGCGGGCGTGGCACATCATCGGTGAGCAGGTAGCCGACGGCCGATTCGCCGGCACACAGGCGCCTGAAGAAATCAGTGAGGTCGCCACCGTAAGGACTGACCAATCCGAGGCCAGTAATCGCCACCCGCCGCTGGCTCATCGCTCAGCTCTTTGACTTGGCGATCAGCCCGTCCATCAGCGACACCATCTCGCCAACGGTCCGGGGGGTTTTGATATCGCGGGAAAGCTTGATGCCGAAGCGGTCCTCGAACTCGAACATCAGTTCGAGCATCATCAGCGAGTCCACACCAAGCTCCGCCAGCGCGGCGCCGGGAACGACATTTTCCGGCTCGACGCCGAGGCGGTCCTTGAGAAAATCGCGAATCAGGCCAATGGATTCCATAGACCCGCCATTTTAGCTGAAAGCCCATGTTTTCCAAAGGTTTCCCCCCATACTCTTGCGCTGGTGTACCGTACCCGGGCAGCAGACATGCCATTTGTTACCATGGTGGCGGCCCTCACCCAGTCGCGCCCTTTTGAGCCATCAATGCAACAGTTCGACGACCCCCGCTGGACCCGGCAGATTGCCTCCCGGGTGATCTTCCTGTGGCCCCTCAAGGCGGTCGGCACGACGCTGTTCATGCTGCTTTTCTTCTGGGCCTATTTCGGGGTGTTGCGTAACCCGCTGTTCCCGGTCACGCTGATGCCGCTGACGGTGGTTGACGAGTGGATTCCCGTCACGGCGCTGGCATTTCCGGTCTACGCCTCGCTGTGGGTTTTCGCCTCACTGCCGGCCGCCCTGTTCAGGGATGTCAGGACGTTGATCCTGTTCGGCCTGTGGATGGCGGCCATGTGCCTGCTCTGCCTGGGCATTTTCTGGGTCTTTCCGACCGGCGTTCCGCCGGCTGGCATCGACTGGAAGCTCTATCCGGAAATGGCCATCATCAAGGACGTCGATGCCAGCGGCAACGCCTGCCCGTCGTTGCATGTCGCTTCGGCGGTGTTTGCAGCGATCTGGCTCGACCGGCTGGTGACGACGATCAGCGCCCCGTTGCTCCTGCGCTGGCTGATCTGGCTGCATTGTCTGGCGATTTTGTGGTCGACCGTGGCGACGCGTCAGCATGTGGTCATCGACGTTGTGGCCGGCGCCGTGGTGGGCACGGTGTTCGGCGTTCTAGGCCTGCGCCAGGCGCTGGGCCGGGCGAAACTGCAAAAAATCTAGCTGCTTGTCGCGTTCTGTTGCAGGGTCTTCATGAACTGGGCCGCATCCTGAAAACCGACGATGCGCACGGTCTTGTTTTCCTGCCCTTTTGCGTCGTAGAAAATGATGCCCGGTGGGCCAAACAGCTTGAATTTAGCCAATAAAGCCTTGTCGTTGTCGGAATTGGCCGTGACATCAGCCTGCAACAGTGTGAAGCCAGCCAATTTGGCCTGAACAGCGGGGTCGGAGAAGGTGAAACGCTCCATTTCCTTGCACGAGACGCACCAGTCGGCGTAAAAATCGAGCATGACCGGCTTGCCGGCCGTCTTGATTCGAGCTTCCAGATCGGCCACCGACGTCACACGTTCGAAGGGCAATCGTTTTTCCTCGGCGGCGACGGCCTGTCCGCGCAGCCCGGCCAGCGGCTGCAGCGGATCGCGCCCGCCGGCCAGGGCGCCGATGAGCAGCGCGGCGCCGGTTAGCAGCATGACGATGCCGATGCCCTTCCAGAAACGGTGCCAGCCCTTGGCATGGGGCGGCAGCGGATCGAGGGCGTGGAGGTAGATGGCCGGGATGATGAGCAGCGCTGCCCAGGCCAGCATAGCCGCGACCGGCGGGACGACCGGCGAGACAAGCCAGACGGCGGTAGCGAGCAGCAGCACGCCGAAAGCCTTCTTGACGCCTTCCATCCACGGCCCGGTTTTGGGCAGCAGCGAACCGCCGGCAATGCCGACGGCGATCAACGGCGCGCCCATGCCGAGCGCCATGATGAACAGCGCGGCACCGCCGAACACAGCGTCGCCGGTCTGCCCGATGTAAAGCAGCGCACCGGCCAGCGGGGCGGCAACACAGGGGCCGACGATCAGGGCTGACAGCGCACCCATCAGGAAAACCCCGATGCCGCGTCCGCCCTGCAGGTGGCCGGATTCTTCCGACAGCTTGCTTTGCAGCGCGGTCGGCAATTGCAGTTCGTAGAAGCCGAACATCGAGAACGAGAGGACGACGAAAACCAGCGCGAAGCTGCCGAGCACCCACGCGTTTTGCAGCGCAGCGGAAATCAGCGTGCCGCTCAGGCCGGCCGCGATGCCGGCCGCGGCATAGGTGACAGCCATGCCGAGGACGTAGGCGACGGATAGGGCGAAACCGCGGGCATGCGAGTTCTTGTGTCCCTGACCGGCGATGATGCCGGACAAAATGGGGATCATCGGGAAGACGCAGGGGGTCAGCGACAGGCCGAGGCCGGCGATGAAGAAAAAGGCGAGGCTGGTCCAGAAGCCGGCGTTTTTGAGCGTGTCGGCGATCCGGCCGCTTTCGTCGCCGTTAGCCGGTGCTGCCGCGGCAGTCGGGGCGCTGGCCGGGTCGGGCAGTTCGACGTTGAGCGGCTGGGTTTGCGGCGGATAGCAGACGCCGGCGTCGGCGCAGCCTTGCGAGGTGACGTTGAGTTTGAGCGCCAAGGGGCCGGAGGACATGCGCTCGACCGGCACGCGGATGGCGACGGTCTTGTAATAAACCTCGACCTTGCCAAAATTCTCGTCGTCGTGTTCCTTGCCTTTCGGGTAGGTCGGCGTGCCGAGGGGGGCCGTTTCGCCGTCGACAGTGAAGCGGAATTTGTCGCGGTAGAGGTAGTAGCCCTTGGCGATCTCGTAGCTGATTTCGAGCGTCTGCCCGTCGAGGGCCTTGACCGATGGCTTGAAGGCGACGGCCGGGTCGAGGAATTCCTCGGCGTGGGCGAGCGAGATGAAAAAGGCGAAAACGAGGAACAGGAGGCGCATGGTCATGGGGTCGTTTCTGCTGCCACCCAGATCAGGTAGGCGGGCAAGCCGTGGCTGATCGGCAGGGCGATGATTTCGGGCAACTCGTAGGGGTGGAGTTCGTGGATTTTGGCTTCGAGCGCCGGGTAGTTTGCTGCGGTCAACTTGAAAAACAGCGGAATTTCGGAAGCCGATTCGACCTTGCCCTGCCAGCGATAGATCGACTGGACGCGCGGCAGGATGTTCACGCAGGCGGCCAGCCCGGCCTCAACCGCGGCGAGTGCGATGGCGTTGGCGGTTTCTTCGTCCGGACAGTTGGTGATGACGAGCAGAGTTTCCATTAGCGGATTCTACTTGAGCAGGCGGCGACGGGTCAGGTGGAGAGCAATCGCGAAGGCTACGGCCGCGGTGCCGAGCAGCGCCATGATGTGGATCAGGGCGTCGGCCGGGATCTGGCCGGCGAGCAGCGGGCGAACCAGCGCGACACCCTGGGCCAGCGGTAGCCAGCCGCCGATCAGCGCCAGCCAGCCTGGGAGCTGGTCGGTCGGAAAGAAAACGCCGGAAACCAGCGTCATCGGCGTGATGAACAGGGTGAAGTAGTACATGAAGAAATCGTAGGACGGCGCCAGCGCGTTCCAGATCAGGCCGAGGGCGGCGAAGGCCAGCCCGGTGAGGACGATGGCCGGCAGCGCCCAGAGCATCAGCGGGCCATTGGTCAGGCCCATGCCGGTGATGACGACGAGAATCGCGGCGCCCGAGAACAGCGACTTGGTCGCCGCCCAGAACAGTTCGCCGGCGACGACATCGCCCAGCCCGAGCGGCGTGTTGAGGATGGCTTCCCAGGTTTTCTGGACGTGCATGCGCGAGAAGGCCGAGTACAGGGCCTCGAAGGTCGCGGCATTCATCGTCGAGGCGCAGACGGTACCGCCCGCCAGGAAAGCAATATAAGGCTGACCTTCGATGCTCGGCAGCATGGCGCCCAGGCCATAGCCGAGGCCGAGCATGTAGATCAGCGGATCGGCCAGGTTGCCGAGAATGGACGGCAGGGCGAGCTTCTTCCAGACCAGGAAATTGCGTTGCCAGACGGGAAACCAGCCGAGCAGGGAGGGTAGAGGCAGCATGGGGCTGAACGAATGAAACGGAAGACGCATTTTAGCCTTTGGCCGAGCCGACAGCGCTTTAGTTCGCCATTCGAGCGATTTCAATTTTGGGCCTTTTTTCCGGTTGACCGTGGGATCGCTTCGGGAGGCGTCGGCGAAGCTGTCAAAATGGCGAAATGCCGCCCGCCATCATCCTGAGCACGCTCAACGCCAAATACATCCACGCCTCGCTTGGCCTGCGCTACCTGCTCGCCAACATGGACCGGCATGGCGGCGTCGGGCTGCGTGAGCGGACTGTTTTGTGCGAATTCACCATAGCCCGACCGGTGGCGGAAATCGTCGCTGCGCTGCTCGCCGAAGAGCCTCAGGTCATCGGTTTCGGCGTCTATATCTGGAACGTCGTGCAAACGACCGAGGTCGTCCGCCGCCTTAAATTGGCCCGGCCGGCGTTGAAAATCGTCCTCGGCGGGCCGGAAGTCAGTTACGAGTGGGCAGAACAGGAAATCGTCCGGCTGGCCGATCACCTGATCACCGGCTGGGGCGACGTGAGTTTTCCGAAGCTGTGCCGCGCCCTGCTAGACGGGCCGCCGCCGCTCATGAAAGTGATCCCCGGCGAGCAGCCGGCGCTGGACGACATCGCCCTGCCCTACGCCGAGTTCAGCGCCGACGATCTGGCGCATCGCCTGCTCTATGTCGAAGCGTCGCGCGGCTGTCCGTTCAAGTGCGAGTTCTGCCTCAGTTCGCTCGACAAGACGGCCTGGGCCTTTGAGCCCGAGCGCTTTCTTGCCGCGCTGGAAACGCTCTACGAGCGCGGGGCGCGCAACTTCAAGTTCGTCGACCGGACCTTCAATCTCAAGATCGACAGCTCGCTGACCATCCTGCAATTCTTCCTTGACCGCCTGACGCCGGATCTCTTCCTGCATTTCGAAGTGATCCCCGATCACCTGCCGGACCGTCTGAAAGAAATGATCGCCCGCTTCCCGCCTGGCGTGCTGCAGTTCGAAGTCGGTATCCAGACCTTCAATCCGGAAGTCCAGCAGGCCATCTCGCGCCGGCAGGACAACGCCAAAACCTGTGAAAACCTGGCCTGGCTGGTCAATCACAGCCACGCCCACCTGCATACCGACCTCATTTTCGGCCTGCCCGGTGAAACGCTGGCCAGCTTTGCCATCGGTTTCGACCGCCTGTACGCCCTGCATCCGCAGGAAATCCAGCTCGGTGCCCTCAAACGCCTGCGCGGCACGCCGATTGCCCGGCACAGCGTGGCTTACGGCATGGTCTACGACGCCGAACCGCCCTATACCGTTCGACAAACCGCCGTGGTCGACGCGCCGACCGTCGAGCGTTTCACCCGCCTCGCCCGTTACTGGGATCTGCTCGCCAATTCCGGCCGCTTTCCGCAAACCCTGCCCATCCTGCTCGCCGGCCCCTCGCCCTTTGCCGCCTTCCTCGCCTTCGCCGACTGGCTATGGCAAAGCACCGGCCAGACCAGTCGCCTGACGCCGGAAAAACTGGTCGATTGCCTGTTCGACTACCTGACCGGCGGTCTCCGAATGGAAAACGAAAGCGTCCGCCAGACGTTGCTCGCCGACTACCAATCGAGCGGGGCCCGTGCCAATCCGGCCTGCCTGCAAGGTTTGTTGAAGGACCGGGAAAAACCGGTGCCGCGAGTGGCCAGGGCGCTCGCCCAGCGGCAGGACCGGCACGGCACCAGCTCCGGTTAACAATCACGGCCCGCTGGCGATTGCTTGGCTGCGTTGCTTCACCAGATCAGCCAGCGCTTTCTTGAGTTCGGCGATAACCGGCGCCCAGCTGCCGGTGGCACCCTGCCGAAACAGCCGCATGACTCTCGGGTACCACGGCGAATCGCTGCGCTCGGCGAGCCATCGCCAGTCGGTCTTGTAATCGGGCAGCAGGACCCAGCAGGGACGACCCAGAGCGCCGGCCAGATGGGCGGCGGCGGTGTCGACGGCGATGACCAGATCGAGATTCATCATGATCGCCGCCGTGTCGGAAAAGTCGGCGATATCGGCGCCGAGCGGGGTGATAGCAAACGGCGAGACGGCGCTGGCCGCTTCGTCCTCTCCTGCCCCTTTCTGCAGGCTGAAATAGCGGATGCCCGCGACGTCGCTGAGCGGCGCCAGTTCGCGGAGCGAGCCCAGTGAACGATAAGCGTCGTTCTCGAAGCGCGGGTTGCCCTTCCAGACCAGTCCGACGCGCAGCGCGTCGCCACTGTCGCCCATGACGGCCCGCCAAGCGGCGACCTTGTCCGGCGCCACCCGCAGGTAGGGCAGTTCGGCCGGGATGGTGTCGAGGCGTGTGCCGAGGTAATACGGCTGGCTTATGGGCGGCGTCCAGTAATCCCAGGCGATACCGGGATCCGGGTCGCCGACGGCAATCGCCTCGTCAATGCCGGCGAGGTTCTGGAACAGGGTCTTGAGCGGCGGGTGGCAAAGGACGGAGACGCGCCGGGCGCCCTGTTCCTTGAGCAGTTTGCCGTAGCGGCAAAACTGGATCATGTCGCCGTGACCGGCCTCAAGCCCGATCAGGATCGCTTTTCCCGCCAACGCTTCGCCCTGCCAGCGCGGCATGCCGAGGTGTTTCGCGATCTGGGCGTACCAGTCGCGCGATTCCATGTGGCGCCAGCCTTCTTCGTAGCGTCCCTGGCGCAACAGCAGGTGGGCGAGGTTGAATGAGGCTTTCTGATAATCCGGTGCCAGTTCCAGTGCGCTGCGGAAACAGCGCTCGGCTTCCGTTTCCCGTTTCATGCAGGTCATCAACACACCGAGATTGGACCAGGCGGCGGCCGATTCCGGGTCGATGGCCAGTGCACTCTGATATGCCACCTCGGCTTCGTCAAAGCGTTGTTGGGATTCGAGCAGGGCGCCCAGATTGATGTAGGTCTGCACCTGTGTCGGGGACAGCGCCAGGGCCTGACGGTAACTCTCCTCGGCTTCCTGATGGCGGCCCTGACTGTCGAGCAGGTAACCAAGATTGGCATGAGCTTCGGACAGCGTTGGTGCCAGCAGCAAGGTCTGGCGAAACCCGTTTTCTGCGGCAGCCAGATCGCCCTGCTCCATGACCTGCAAGGCTTCATAAAAAAGCTTTTCGGCAGAGGCGGAAGGTGTCGTCATCCGTCTATTCTAGCCCGCTGAGCCAATGACAAAACTTTAGTCAAAAACGATAATCGAACCACTGTTAAAACTCTTCGAAGGTGGCGGAGATGGCGCCGACAATTTCACCGAAAGCGGCTTTGATCGATCTGGCCGGCGTCCTGCACACCGGGGATGACGCCTTGCCGGGGGCAGTGCGGGCACTCGACCGGCTGCGGGCGTCGGGGTTGCCGCTGCGTTTCCTGACCAATACGACGCGGACGCCCAGTTCGATTTTGTTCGCCAAGTTGCAGCGCATGGGTTTCACGCTGGCCGCCAGCGAGATACAGACGGCGGCGCTGGCGGCGCGAACGTTGGTTCGGGCTCGTGGCCTGCGCCCGCTGTGGCTGATCCACCCCGATATCGCCGCCGAAATGGGTGACAGCGCTGCCGAGCCGGATATCGTCGTGCTCGGCGACATGGGGACGCATTTCACCTACCCGATCCTCAATCATGCTTTCCGCCTGCTCATGGACGGCCTGCCGCTCATGGCGATGGCGCGCAATCGCTATTTCATGGAGCCGGACGGGCTATCGCTTGACATGGGCGCCTTCGTCGCCGGGTTGGAGTATTCGGCCGGGATCTCGGCCGAAATTACCGGCAAGCCGGCACCGGCTTTCTTCAATGCGGCGCTGGCTGAACTGGGTATCGCGCCGGCTCAGGCGGTGCTGATCGGCGACGACCTGAGCGATGACATCGGCGGCGCGCAGGCGGCGGGTATTCCGGGGATTCTGGTGCGGACAGGGAAATTCCGGGCCGGCGACGATGCGCATCCGGACATTCGTCCGGCGGCGATTTACGATGATTTTTCTGCTGTGGTCGACGCCCTGCTCGGCTGAGCTGGGAGATCAGCCGAACTTGCGCTGATGCGCTTCAACGGCTTTCTGGCGGGCTTCTTTGAGGCGAAGCAGGACTGAATCAGGAAGTGCCTCGTCGCTATCCGGCACCTGGCTCAGGGCGTGGGCTTCGACTGCCTTGAGTCGCGCCACCATCAGGCGGAGTCGAATGTGGCCGGGCACTTCATCACGATCAGCTTCTTCGCTGGCAGATTCGTCGACGACTTTGGGGCGATTGAACGAACGGTGCAGGTCGAGTTCGTCGAGGCCGCCCTGATAGTTGTCGTTCGGGTCGTAGGTGAAAATCTGTGGCTCGCCGGCGTGCGTACTGGCGCTCAGAAGCGCGACCTGGCGGCGCTCGGTGCGGCTCAGCATGAGGACGGTCGCTGCCTTTTTCTTGGCGAGGCGCGCCTCGATGCGTGCCTTTTTGGCGGCGCGCAAGCGGTCAGATTGTTCGAGCGTCAGTTCCTTGATGGCGCGCGGCGGCATCGGAATGGCCGAGATGGTGACGCCTTGGGCAGCTACGGACATGTCGACGACGGACGCTGCCTCGTCGGAACCTTGTTCCGAGGCACCCACTTCCACTGCCGAGAATGCGAGCACTGCCGCGACCATCAACCAACGCATTGCGATTTCCAAACTGAGCCAATGTTCCATTTTAGCAGCTTTTGGAAAATGTCCAGGAGAAACATGAGCTTGGCATCTCGGGTGGCGAATGCCAAGGGGCTGGATTGGTCTCGTTTCCGGGCCTGTTTGCCGGCTTCCTGGCCAGATTGCGCCGGGTTCAGTCGCGCAGTTCGCGGCCGGTCAGTTTGATGAAGACGTCTTCGAGGTTGGAGGCGCGGTGCACATAGCGCAGGCCGTCGGCATCGGCAAGTCGGGCCAGCAGTTCACGCGGGTCGCGGCAATAGAAGAAGGCGGTTTCGCCGCTGGTTTCGACGCGCTCGGCGAGGTGTTTTTGATTTTTGACGAAAATTTCCAGTTGACCGTGGGATTCGTCGAAAACCTCGACGACCTGCGGTTCGATCTGCTCGGCGATCAGTTGGCGCGGGCTGCCTTCGGCGATCTTGCGACCGTGGTCGATGACGATCAGCGTGTCGCACAGGCGTTCGGCTTCGTCCATGAAATGGGTAGTCAGGATCAGCGTCTTGCCGGCTGACTTGAGCTGTTTGAGACGTTCCCAGATCAGGTGGCGGGCCTGCGGGTCGAGGCCGGTGGTCGGCTCGTCGAGGAAGATGATGTCGGGGTCGTTGACCATGGCCCGGGCCAGCGTCAGCCGGCGTTTCATGCCGCCGGATAGCGTTGAAATGCGGGCCTCCGCCTTGCTGGTCAGGCTGGCGAATTCGAGCAGTTGCGGGATTTTGGCGCGAATGTCGGCGTCTTTAAAGCCGAAATAGCGGCCGAAGACGAGCAGGTTTTCGGCGCAGGTGAAGTCCGGGTCGAGGTTGTCGAATTGCGGCACGACGCCGATGCGCGCCCTCGCCGCCTGCGCGTCGTCGGGAATGACGTGGCCGTTGAGCACGATGTCGCCGCTGTCCGGCGCGGTCAGGCCGAGGCAGAGGCGCAGCGTCGTCGTCTTGCCGGCGCCGTTTGGGCCGAGCAGGCCGAAACAGGTGCCCGGTTCGACGGCGAACGACAGACCGGCGACGACTTCCCTGTCGCCGTAGGTCTTGCGCAGATTGCTGGCTTCTAATGCCGCCATGCGCGCGTCACGATGTCGCGGATGAGGTGCAGGCGACGGTGGAAGAAGTGATCGGCGCCGGGCACGACGACGACCGGCAGGTCGAGCGGTTGCGCCCAGTTGAGGACGTTGCCGAGCGGCACGGTATCGTCGGCCGAGCCGTGGATGACGATGGTGTCGTGCGGCACGGCTTCGGTGTCGTACTGGCGGGTGCCTTCGACGAAGCCGGCGGCGGTGCCGACCAGGACGAGGCGCTGGGCCGGGTGGTTGGCTTCGACCAGGCGCTTGGCGACGCGGGTCTGGCAGTAGGCGCCAAACGAGAAGCCGGCCAGCGCAACAGGCAGGTTGCCGCAACGACATTTGGCGTCTTCGAGGACAGCGAGAAGGTCATCGGTCTCGCCGACGCCGTCGTCATGGATGCCTTCGGTGTCGCCGACGCCCCGGAAATTCGGGCGGAAAGCCGCATAGCCCAGCGCCACGAAAGTGCGGGCCAGCGTGTAGGCGACCTTGTTGGTATTGGCGCCACCGCCGATCGGGTGCGGATGGGCGATCAGGGCGATGCCCTTCGGCGCATCAGGGCGTTCCATGATGACCTCGATCTTGCCGACCGGGCCGTCGATGAGGATTTTCTCTTCGGGGGCGCGCATGGGGGTCAGATCTTCAGACGGTCGACGACCTTGCCGCCGATCAGGTGGGACTGGATGATTTCCTCGACGTCTTCCTTGTCGATGAAGGAATACCAGGTTTCTTCGGGATACACGACCATGACCGGGCCGACTTCGCAGCGGCCGAGGCAGCCGGCCTTGTTGATGCGGACGGCGCCGACGCCATTCTGCTTGAGGGCGCCGATGCGCTCCTTGGCGTAGGCGAACATGTCGGAACCGCCGACGTTATTGCAGCATTGCTCGCCGCCTTCGCGCTGGTTGGTGCAGACGAAAACGTGATGTTTGAAGTAGCTCATGCGGGGTCTCCTGTGCAGACCTCGCATTATAGGCGAGCCGGTTTCACGTGGAACGTGGCGGGAGATTTCGATTTTGGCCGTTTTTTCGGGTTGACCGTGGAAGCCTGCCCTGCCCGGCAATGGGCGAACCAGGCTGGTTGCGGCGGATCGGTGATTTTATGTTGCTGCGGACCAACGGGGTAGTATCCGAATCATCCAATTCACTTGAAGGAGCGGGGCACGAGGTGCCCGCCATATGGGTAATAGTTTTATGTTGGTCGTGCTGGCGCTGGTCCTCGTCGTTTTGAACGGCTTTTTTGTTGCCGCCGAGTTCAGTCTGGTCAAACTGCGCCAAAGCCGGGTCAAGGCGATTGCCAAGACCCGCGGCTGGCGCGGTCGCATTCTGGCCAAGGTCCATCAGGATCTGGAAGCCTACCTGTCGGCCTGCCAGCTCGGTATCACCCTCGCCTCGCTCGGCCTGGGCTGGATCGGCGAGCCGGCCTTTGCCGATCTCCTGCGCCCGCTGCTCAACGCGCTCGGCGTCGCCGGTGAGGAGCTGGTGCACGGCATTGCCTTCGCTGTCGCCTTCTTCATCATTTCCTATTTGCACATCGTGGTTGGCGAGCTGGCTCCCAAATCGATGGCCATCCGCGTCACGGAGAAGGTCGGGCTGTGGACGGCGCCCGGGCTGTATGCCTTCTACTGGGCGATGTATCCGGCGATCTGGGTGTTGAACCACAGCGCCAACTGGGTGCTGCGCAAGGTCAATCTAGATGTGAATACCGGGCACGACACCCACTACTCGGCTGAAGAACTCAAGGTTATTCTCCGCTCGTCGCGGGCCAATGCCGATTTCACCGGGGACGAGTGGCGGGTCCTGGCCCAGGCGCTCGATTTTCGCGACCTCGAGGTGGCCGACCTGATGCGGCCCTTCAGCGAAGCCGTGCCGTTGTCGGAAACGGATGACATCGAGGTCAGCCTCGAGCGGATCGTGCAGCATCGTTTCAGCCGCTATCCCTATCTGGCCGACGATGGTCATGCCAAGGGCGTCGTTCATCTGAAAGACATCTTCATCGCCCTGCGCAAGGATCCGGACCTCAACACGCTGGAGAAACTGGTGCGGCCGGTCGTCGTCGTTTCACCGAGTCTTTCGGCGACCGAGCTGTTTCGCCGCTTTCGCAAGGGCGCGCCGCATTTTGCCGTGGTCGCCTACAGCGACGGTCATCCGATTGGTTTCATCACGCTCGATAACCTGCTCGGCGCCTTGGTCGGCGAGATTCGCGACGAATTCCGCCAGACCCACAACGAGTGGTCGAGGCTCGATGATGGTTCGCTGATCGGCAAAGGCAGTCTGCCCATCTTCACGCTCGAACGTACGCTGGGCATCGACATCGATGAATCCGGCGTCGACTCGGTTGGCGGTCTGATCCTGCAGCAATTGGGCGCCCTGCCAGAAGAGGGGCAACGCATCTCCTTTCCGCAATTTGACGCCGTGGTGAAGAAGATGATCGGACCGCGCATCGTGCTTATTCGGATTATTCCGAAGGCGGACAATCCTTCCTGAACGGATTCCGGTGAACGGCTGATTTCGATTTTGGCCATTATTTCCGGTTGACCGTGGAAGTCGCCCGCTGTTGCACAATGGGCCATCCAGGGCATGGGTAAACACGATGACTGAAGGCGGAGCGGCGAGCGGTGCGTCCGGATGGCGAATTATTGCGTTTGGAACGGCGCAGACCATCGCCTGGGCTTCGTCGGCGTATTTGCCGGCGGTGATCAGCCAGCCTGTCGCGCGAAGCCTTGGCATGTCGACTTCGACGGTATTCGCGGCGTATTCGTTCGGCTTGCTGGTCATGGCGGCACTCGGGCCGGTTATCGGGCGCAGCATTGATCGGCATGGCGGGCGACGGGTGCTATGTTTTTCCAATGTGGTGTTTGTTGCCGGCCTGCTCCTGCTCGCCTCGGCGTCCAGTGTGGTCATGCTGTTCGCGGCCTGGGCGGTGATCGGCTCCGGCATGGCGCTCGGCCTGTACGACGCGGCGTTTGCCGCGCTGGTCCGCCAGCATGGCATGCAGGCCCGGCAGTCGATTACCGGCATCACCCTGCTCGCCGGTTTCGCCAGCACGATAGGCTGGCCGCTGACCTCGGCCGTGGTCGCCGCCAGCGACTGGCCGACGGCCTGCCTGATGTGGGCAGCGGCGCATCTGCTGATTGCCCTGCCGCTCAACTGGCTGACGCTGTCACCGGCGGCCAGTCACTTGCCGACGGCCGAACTGGCGTCTGCTACACCGCACCCGGACGACGCTGCAGGCAGCCGACGGGCATTTGTCCTGGTGGCCGTTTTTGGCACGGCCACTTCCTTTGTCACCTCGGCCATGGCTGCGCATCTGCCCGGCCTGTTGCAGGCCCTGGGCGTCGCCGCCGGCCTGGCGATCGCTGCCTCGGCGCTGGTCGGGCCGGCCCAGGTGGCGGCCCGGGCGATCGAATTCGTCGCCAGCAAACGTTTGCGCGTGCATCCCCTGAGTACGGCGCGGGTGGCAGTGGCCTTGCATCCGCTGGGCGGTGCGGTCTTGCTGCTGGCTGGCGGGACGCCCTGGGCGCTGGCCATCTTCGCCCTTCTGCATGGCGCCGGCAACGGCCTGATCACCATCGCCAAGGGCACCTTGCCGCTCGCCCTCTTCGGCGCCAGCGGCTACGGCGTTCGTCAGGGTGTGCTGGCCATCGGTCAGCGTCTCGCCCAGGCCGCCGCGCCGTTTCTGCTGGCGCTCATTCTTGAACATTGGGGCGGTGGCGTCGCCATCCTGCTGACCGGCGTTTTGTCGGGCATCGGGCTGCTTGCCCTGGCCGGCATCAAAAGAACGGCCTCAGCGGCGATTCCGTAAAGACGAGCCGATTTCAATTTTGGCCGTTATTTCCGGTTGACCGTGGAAGCCTCAAAACCAGCCTTCTACCTTGCCCCGCGACGGCACGCCGCCGGCATGGACGACGGCGCCATCGATCACCACGCCGGGTGTAGACATCACTCCATAGCCGATGATGGCGGCCATATCCTCGACTTTTTCCAGCGTAACTTCAGCGCCTTTTTCCTTGGCGACGGCTTCGACCAGCGCAATCGTGTTGCGGCAGTTGGCACAGCCGGTGCCCAGAACCTTGATGTTTTTCATGCTGCTTCCTTTCTCGGGAGAGGGATGGGTTACAGGACCCAGTTGAAAACGTAACCGACGAGCAGAATGCCGCACGCCACGACACCGGCAAATGTGGCAATCAGCGTCGGCTTGAGTGCCTTGCGCAGGATGATCATTTCCGGCGCCGAGAGGGCGATGACGCTCATCATGAAGGCGAGCACGGTGCCCAGCGCGGCGCCCTTGCCGATCAGCGCTTCGACAATCGGGATGACGCCGGCCGCGTTGGTATACATCGGCACGCCGAGGACGACAGCGGCGGGCACGGCCCACCAGACATCCTTGCCCATGAAGGAGGCCATGAAATCTTCCGGCACGTAACCGTGGATGCCGGCCCCCAGCGCAATGCCGGCCAGAATGTAGGGCCATACCTTGCCGACGATTTCCTTGACGTGGGCGCCACCAGCTTCAAAACGCTGTACCCAGGAAAGCGTTTCACCCGGCTGGTGAGCGCTCTGCCCGCCAAGGATCTTCTGCACCCAGTCCTCAAGGAAACGTTCCATCTTGAGCTTGCCGATGACCAGTCCTGCGACGATGGCGACGAGCAGGCCCAATCCGAGATAGAGCGCGGCGACTTTCCAGCCGAACATGCCGAAGAGCAGGACCAGCGCCACTTCGTTCACCATCGGCGCTGAAATCAGGAAGGAGAAAGTCACGCCGAGCGGCACGCCGGCCGACAGAAAGCCGATGAACAGCGGGACGGCCGAGCAGGAGCAGAACGGTGTGACGATGCCGAGCGAGGCGGCCAGCACATTGCCGACGCCTTCGCGCTTGCCGGACAGCATCGCCCGCGTTCGCTCCGGTGAAAAGAAGGTCTGCACGATGCCCATGAGAAAAACAATGCCGGTCAGCAGCAAGACGACCTTTGGGCTGTCGTAGAAGAAGAAATGAATGGCCTCGCCAAAACGCGTCTGTCGCGACAGGCCGAGAATATCGACGACCCAGTCGGCAAAGGCCGTGAGCTGGCTGTAGGCAAACAGCCAGACGGCCGTGGCTATGGAAATGCCGATCAGCCACTGGACCAGTTTGTTGCGCTCAGATGTTGCGACGGAAACGGTGCTCATGGCCTTGCTCCGGGTTCTGCTCAAAGGTGTTCACACCTGTGAAGACGATGCATCGAAAAAAAAGACGCAACCCGTATTTTCCGGAAGAAAAGGCGCCGCTCTGTGCGCCAGGCGTCATTGCTCCGGCAGCCGCGGCCGCGGCGTAAAACCGCAAACCGACCCGGATTCATCGTAGCGAACCTGACAGGCGCTTTCCATTTTTTGGCGCAGATGCTGGCGGGCGCGCTGCAGGCGGGACTTTGCCCCGGATAGCGACAGGCCGAGCAAATCGGCGAGTTCCTGCTGCGAGCGTCCTTCGATATCGCAGAAGCTGATGGCCTGGCGATCCGTCGCGGAAAGTTCGGAGAGCACGCGCGGCAGGCACTGGCTCAGATCATCGACCGGTGACGGCGCATCGTGCAGCGGTGCGACGAGATCATCCGGCAGCGACACATGTTCCCGCGAGACGCGCAGGCGATCAGCCAGGGCATTGCGCGCGACCTGGAAAAGCCAGGCGCGCGGATTGTCGATGCGACAAAACCCTTGCCCCTGACGCATGGCCTTGATGAAAACTTCCTGCAGCACTTCCTCGCCATCCTCGATGTACCCGACCCGGTGCCGCAGATAACCGAGCAACTCGGCTTCGCAGGCAGACCAGGCTTTCATCAGGCAGGGGGCGGTCATCGGGAGGATTACGAATGGCGATCCGCCAAGTTTAGCTTTTTTTCCTCTTGATGCCGGACAGCCACTTCTCGATCCCGATGAGCATCGATGAGAGCAAGGCGACAGCCAAGATTTTTGCCCACTCTTCCAGCCCGATTGGCGCCGTCTGGAACAGCCGATTCATCACCGGCAGGTAGGTCATAGCCATTTGCAGGGCGGCCATGCAGCCGAGGCCGGCCCAGATCCACGGGTTGGAAAACAGCCCCTGTTTCCAGAAGCCCTGGGTCAGCGAGCGGCAGTTGAAGAGGTAGGCGGCTTCGACCATGACGAAGACATTGACGGCGACGGTGCGTGCTTCGGCCAGGCTGTGGCCCTGTTCCAGTTCAAGCAGAAAGAGGCCGAAGGAGCCGGCCAGGAGAAGGACCGAGACGAGGATGATGCGGCGGATCAGGCCGCCGTCGAGGACCGGCATGTCGAGCCGGCGCGGCGCCCGGCGCATGATGCCGCGTTCGATCGGTTCGAAGGCGAGCGGCAGGCCGAGCAGCACAGCGGTGGTCATGTTGATCCACAAAATCTGCAGCGGCGTGATCGGCAGCGTGCTGCCAAAGAGGATGGCGGTGACGATGACCAGGCCTTCGCCGAAATTGGTCGGCAGCGTCCACGTGATGAATTTGACGAGGTTGTCCCAGACGCCGCGGCCCTCCTCGACGGCCGCTTCGATGCTGGCGAAATTGTCGTCGGTGAGGACCATGTCGGCCGCGCCCTTGGCCACTTCGGTGCCGGCCAGACCCATGGCGATGCCGATGTCGGCCTGCTTCAACGCCGGCGCGTCGTTGACGCCGTCGCCGGTCATCGCGACGACTTCGCCGCGGGCCTGCAGGGCGCGGACGAGGCGCAGCTTCTGTTCCGGTTCGACGCGGGCGAAGACCTCGACGTTGTGGGCGGCTTCGCCCAGCGCGCTGTCGTCGAGCAAGGCCAGTTCGCGGCCGGTCAGCGCTTTGTCCGCATTGAGCCCGATCTGCCGGGAGATGGCGAGCGCCGTGACGGCGTGGTCGCCGGTGATCATCTTGACCCGGATGCCGGCCGAATGGCAGTTGCGGATGGCGCCGATGGCGGCCTTGCGCGGCGGGTCGATCATGCCGACGAGGCCGATCAGCGTGAGCTTGTCGACCGATTCCACGGTCAACCGGAAATTTTGCCCGGAATTGAAATCCCGACGGGCCAGCAACAGCACGCGCATGCCCTGTTCGGCGTAGGCGTGGGCCACTTTCTCGATGGCGGCGGGGTCAATGGCAAGCGGTTGGCCGCTGGCCGAAAGCTGATCGATGCAGAGCGGCAAGAGTCGCTCAAGCGCGCCCTTGACGTAAACAACGGCTTGCCCGTCGCCATCGTGGGCGGTGGCCATGAACTGCCGGCTGGCGTCGAAGGGCAGCACGTCCACGCGCGGGAAGAGTGCGCTCAGCGTATGTTCGTCCAGCCCCCCTTTGCGCGCGGCGACGAGCAGCGCGGCTTCGGTCGGGTCACCGGTGATCTTCCATTGGCCGTGTTCGTGGCGCAGCGAGGCGTCGTTGCACAGTGCGCCGGCAATCAGGCCCTCGCGCAATGCTCCTTCGCTAGGGGCCGGCATTTCGTCGTGGCTGATCGCACCTTCCGGGTTATAGCCGTGGCCACCCACCGCGTAGCCCTCGCCGGTGCACCACAGGGCGCGCACCGTCATCGCGTTTTCGGTCAGCGTGCCGGTCTTGTCGGAACAGATGATCGTCGTGCTGCCCAGCGTCTCGACCGCCGGCAAGTGACGGATGATGGCCCGTCGCTTGGCCATGCGGGCGACGCCGATGGCCAGCGTGACGGTGACGGCGGCCGGCAGGCCTTCGGGAATGGCGCCGACGGCGAGCGCCACGGCGGCGATGAACATGTCGAACGCCGAGCCGCCGCGGGCCAGTCCGACGCCAACAGTGAGCAGCGCCAGGCCGCCGATGGCCCACAGCAGCCAGCTCGAAAAAGTTGCCATCTTGCGCGTCAGCGGCGTGACCAGATCGGGGGCGGCGGCGATCAGGTCGGCGATACGCCCGGTCTCGGTGGCGTCGCCGGTAGCGATGACCAGACCGGTGCCCTGCCCGGCCACCACCGTGGTGCCGGCGTAAGCCATATTCAGGCGGTCGGCCAGCATGGTGTCGGCCGGCAGCGCGGCGATATTCTTGGAGGCGGGTTGCGATTCGCCGGTCAGCATCGAATCGTCGGTGTGCAGTTCGTGCTGCTGGATCAGCCGGAGGTCGGCCGGAATGCGGTCGCCGGCAGCGAGGATGACGATGTCGCCGGGCACCAGTTGCGTTGCGTCGAGTTGTTGGCGCTGGCCGCCGCGGCGCACGGTGACGGGCGTCGCGACACTGCGCGCCAAAGCGGCCAGCGCCCCTTCGGCCTTGGCCTCCTGCCAGTAGCCGATGAGGGCGTTGACGATCACGACGCCGAAAATGACGCTGCTGTCGACCACTTCGCCCAAGGCGCCGGTAACGATCCCGGCGCCGATCAGGACGATGACGAGAGGTTGCCCGAGTTGGGCGGCAAAGCGTCGCCAGGCCGGTTTACCCGGGCGCTCGGTCAGGCGGTTGTGGCCGTGGCGGGAAAGTCGTGTCGCTGCTTCATCGTCGGCCAGGCCGGTGGCGTGATCTACATCCAGCCGCTGGGCGGCAGCCTCCGCCGTGTCGGCATGCCAGGCTAGGTCCGGCGCGTCGTCAGCAGCAGGAAGGGAATGGTCAGGAAGGGCCATAAGGTAGCCACCAATCGGGTCAGACCGTTGAAATTCAGGAAGTGTCCTTGCCGCCAGACGGCCAGCGCAGCTTCCGAATAGGGGTTGGGCGGTGCCATGTTGACCAGCACTGTACCCGCCATCAGCGCCAGCGCGGCGATCATAAGGCGCGGCGTTGCCGGCAGTGCAATGGCGACGGCGAGGATGCCACAGCCAACAGCCAGCCCGAGCTTGGCTCCCGGCGTCAGCCAGGCCAGCGAATCGGCCGGGCTGACCAGAACGGCGGCGGAGACCGTGCTGATGACCAGACAGAGGAGCAGGAAGAGCGGCACGATGAGGTAGGCGAAGAGCAGCCGTGCGCACAGCATGCGGACGATCAGACCGACGGCAACAACGTTGAAGGCAGTGATGCTGGCTTCGATCATGACGAAACTCTCGGCGGCGAATGGAACGGCACCGGTCAATCCGAAAATCTGTCGTACATCGCCGGCCCCAAAGAGCAGTGTTTCCGGCGACAGCGGCACGAGCAGCCACAGGCCGAGCAAGGTCAGGCCGAGTTCGGCGTGCGGGATGGGGGCGATCAGCCGGTGTTCCAGCGCAGCGATGCGGGCGAATACGCGTGGTCCGACATGTTGTGCCCACAGCGCGCCGAACAGCCCGCCCAGTGTGTTGCAGGCGAGGTCGAGATTGGACGGCACGCGCGAGGGTAGCCAGGTCTGAACTGTTTCGAGACCGAAACTGACGCCGCAGGTGAGCAATATGGCGAGGATCAGGGCGGTGAAGCGCCAGGGCAGACTGCTCAGCGCCAGTGTCAGAAAGAAGCCCAATGGCAGATATACCGCGACATTGGCGGCCAGGTCGAAGACCGTCCAGTAGCGCGGCCAGCCGCCATCGAGGAAGGCAATCGGCGACACCCCCGTATCGCGCCAGCCGGTAAACGGATGCAGGCTGCCGTAGACGACCAGCCCGAGCCAGGCAAGCGCCAGGTAGCGGGAAAGCAGGATGGGGCCACGACCGTGATGAGGCATGACCCGATTTTAGGGGCGATTGGCCGGCCCGTCAGCCCTTATGTGTCGTAACAATGATGGCGGCGTAGGCCAATTTCGGGTGACGGTTGGTTACACTGTCAGGCAAATCCTGTGCTTCCGGTTGTTTCGTGCAGGCTTAATGGTGATGCGGATGTTCCGTCGCGTGATGGGTCTCCGCTGCCGCCCGGTGATGCAGGGCTTCATGGATGTCTTCATGCGGCAGCCGATGGCCGACCCATTGCGGCAACAGCGATCCGGCGATCATGCCGAGAATGCTGACGCCCAGCCCGATCAACTGCGGCGGCACGGCCTGACCGATGCCGACCAGCGCGTAGGCGTACTCGGGCGCGCCGGACGGTTGGCCGCTGACACTGACCAAAACTTCAACAAGGATCCACGCCGACAGACCACCAAAAATGGCGGCCAGCGCACCCTGCGTCGTCGCCCGTTTCCAGAAGGCGCCGAAGAAAAGCGGCACGAATGCGCCGGCCAGCGTGATTTTGTAGGCGTTTTCGACCATCTTGAAGATGCTGGCGTTGGAATACAGCGCGAAGCCAAGGACGATGCCGGCGAAAACGACTATGGAGCCGCGCATCACTTTGAGAAACTGGTGGTCGCCCATGTGCGGATAGAAGCCGCGCACGATGTTTTCCGAGAAGGCGACGGATGGCGCCAGCAAGGTAGCCGATGAGCAGCTCATGATGGCCGACAGCACGGCGCCGAAGAAAATGGCCTGGGCGAAGACCGGCGTGTGGTTGAGGACCAGCGTTGGCAGGACGAGCTGCGAGTCGGTCTGCATCAGGCCGTTGAACAGCTCGGGGTCGATCAGCGTTGCCGAATAGGCGATGAACATCGGTACGAAGGTGAAGCAGAAATAGATAGTGGCGCCGAGGATCGAGCCCCACAGCGCAATGCGCTGGCTCTTGGCCGAGGTGATGCGCTGGAAGACGTCCTGCTGCGGGATCGAGCCGAGCATCATGGTGATCCAGGCACCGAGGAAGGTCAGCCACAGCCACGGGTCGGGCGGCGGGAAGAAGTCGAGCTTGCCTGCCGCCGAGGCGTGATTGATAACGATTTCGACGCCGCCGGTCAGCCCGGAGACGACGTAGCCGATGTACAGCATGCCGCCCATGATGACGCCCATCTGGACGAAATCGAGGATGGCCACCGAGAGCATGCCGCCGAAGGTCGTGTAAGTCAGCACGATGGCGGCGCCGAGGATCATGCCGGCGGTCTGGCTGACATAGCCGGCGGTGACGACATTGAAAACCAGCCCGAGCGCCTTGATCTGGGCCGACACCCAGCCGAGGTAGGAAGCGACGATGCACAGCGTGGTCAGCACCTCGACCGTGCGGTTGTAGCGCAGGCGGAAGTAGTCGCCGAGCGTCAGGATGTTGAGTTTGTAGAGCTTCCGTGAGAAGAAGACGCCGGCGATGATCAGGCACATCGACGAGCCGAAGGGGTCAGCGACAACGCCGGTCAGGCCGTCCTTGACGAAGGTAGCGGAGACGCCGAACACCGCTTCGGCGCCGAACCAGGTGGCGAAGACAGTGGCGGTGACGACCGGCAGCGGCAGGTGGCGGCCAGCGACGGCGAAATCCTTGGCGCTATGGACGCGGGTCGCGGCAAACAGGCCGATGCCGATGGAAACCATCAGATAGAGGACGACGAACCAGATCAGCATGATCCTACGGTCAACCGGAAAAAAGGATTAAAAACGCAAAAATTATACGGTCGTTGCGCGGTTTCGCAGCGTCAAAACGGGGCGTCGGAATGAAATTGAATGGCTGCTGCGGTCAGCGGGTGAAAAAGGCCTAAATCCATGGCGTGCAACAGCAGTCGATCAGCCAGCGCAGTCGCTTCGCCGCCATAGAGGTCGTCGCCAAGAATAGGGTGGTCGAGCGAGGCCATGTGGACGCGCAGTTGGTGCGAGCGGCCAGTGATCGGCTCGAGTTCGACCCGCGTCGTATTGGCGGCTGGATCGCGGCTGACGACGCGGAAACGGGTCAGCGACGGCTTGCCGATCTCGAAATCGACCTTTTGTCGCGGCCGATTCGGCCAGTCGCAGATTAGCGGCAACTCAACCTCGCCGCTCTCCTCCACCATTTGCCCGTGCACGACGGCGACGTAACGTTTGTCGATCTGCCGCTCGCGAAAAAATCGCGACAGCTGCCGGTGCATTTCCGCACCACGGGCCAGGACCAGCAGGCCGGAGGTCGACATGTCGAGGCGATGAGCAATCAGCGCATCGGAAAACCGGGCCTGGACGCGCGATGCCAGGCAGTCGTCCATGCCTTCACCGCGCCCCGGCACGGATAGCAGCCCGGCCGGTTTGTCGACGACGATGATTTCGTTATCGACATGGATGATGGCCAGCCCGTTGTCGGGCGGCGGCAAATAGGCCGTCAAAATGCCTTCACCCGGATACTGCAGCCGCTGTCCCTGAACGCCGTGCTCTCACGAAACCAGCCGGCGCCGGGCGAAGTCTGCGCGCAGACGCGGTGGTCAGTCGAGTGGCTCGCCCACCAGTACCACGGCGCAGGTTTGGCCCAGCCTTGGGGCGCCAGGACGGACAGTGAAACACTGAGCAGCAGCTTGCCGAGCGTTGATTTGAATGCAGAATTTTCTTGCCAAGCGGCCATGGTATATGTACTGTATTTATACACAGTATAAAAGTAAAGACGGAGCGGGCAGGAAATATAACCCGTCCGGTCCGTGTAATCGCTGAAATTGACGACTGCTGATGACCTATCCGAAGCAATCAGCCAGTCGATCAAGCTCAGCAATTTCTATTCCATCTTTGGCCCCTGTGCCATAATCCGCTCAAATTTCCGAGGTAACACCATGGACGACAACAAGGCAAAGGCGCTCGCCGCGGCGCTGCAACAGATTGAAAAGCAGTTTGGCAAAGGCTCCATCATGAAGATGGGCGATGCTGAAATCGACGAAGGCATTCAGGTCGTGTCTACCGGCTCGCTCGGTCTGGACATCGCATTGGGCGTCGGCGGCCTGCCGCGCGGCCGCGTCGTTGAAATCTATGGTCCGGAATCTTCCGGCAAGACCACGCTTTGTCTGCAAGTCATTGCCGAAATGCAAAAAATCGGTGGTGTTGCCGCCTTCATCGACGCCGAACACGCGCTCGACCCGCAATATGCCCAGAAGCTCGGCGTCAGCGTCGGCGATTTGCTGATCTCGCAGCCGGATACCGGCGAACAGGCTCTTGAAATCGCCGACATGCTGGTTCGTTCCGGTTCGGTCGACATTATTGTCATCGACTCCGTCGCCGCCCTCACCCCGCGCGCTGAAATTGAAGGCGAAATGGGCGACCAGATGGTTGGCCTGCACGCCCGTCTGATGAGCCAGGCCCTGCGCAAGCTGACCGCTAATATCAAGAAGACCAACACGCTGGTCATCTTCATCAACCAGATCCGCATGAAGATCGGCGTCATGTTCGGCTCGCCGGAAACGACGACCGGCGGCAATGCGCTGAAGTTCTACGCCTCCGTCCGCCTCGACATCCGCCGCATCGGCGCGATTAAGAAGGGCGACGAAGTCATCGGCAGCGAAACCAAGGTCAAGGTCGTCAAGAACAAGGTCGCCCCGCCTTTCCGCGAAGCCATCTTCGACATCCTCTACGGCGAAGGCATTTCCCGTCAGGGCGAAGTGGTCGAAATGGGCGTGGCGCACAAATTGGTCGAAAAATCCGGCGCTTGGTATTCCTACAAGGGCGAAAAGATTGGCCAGGGCAAGGACAATTCTCGCGAATTCCTGAAGTCGCACCCGGAAATTGCCCAGGAAATCGAAGCCAAGATCCGCGAAGCGGCCAGCACCACCGTCATCAAGCCGACCAAGGCGGCTGCGGCGGATGCCTGACCTGCGCGTTCGCGCCCTGCAACTGCTGACCCGGCGCGATTACAGCAGGGCCGGCTTGCAGGCCAAGCTCGCTCCGCATGCCGAATCCGCGGAGGAGCTGTCGACCGTTCTCGATACCCTGCAAGCCGAACGCCTGCTCTCTGACTGCCGCTACGCCACCCAGCGCGTCGCCGTGCGGGGCAGACGTTATGGCGATGCGCGCCTACGCCAGGAACTGAGGCAGCAAGGCGTCAGCGACACTGACATTGCCGCGGCCCTGCCCGAAGCCGGTGATGAAACCGAGCGTTGCCGGGCCATTTGGGCCAAGAAATTCGGTCGACCGCCGGAAACTGCCGAAGAGCGTGGCAAACAGATGCGTTTCCTGCAATATCGTGGTTTTTCCAACGACGCCATCCGGCGGGCCATGCAGGGAGTCGATGAATGAACATGCCGGCAGCCAAACTCTCGGCCCACAATCTCAAGAAGCGCTACAAGGCGCGGACTGTCGTCGAGGACGTCTCTTTCGAGGTCAAGTCCGGTGAAGTTGTCGGTCTTCTGGGTCCAAACGGTGCCGGCAAGACCACCTGTTTCTACATGATAGTCGGACTAGTTGCGGCGGATGGCGGCGAGGTCTATATCGACGACAATCGCCTGACTCACCTGCCGATGCATAGCCGGGCCAGGCTCGGCCTGTCCTACCTGCCGCAGGAAGCTTCAGTTTTCCGCAAGCTCAATGTCGAGGAAAACATACGCGCCATTCTCGAGCTGCTCAATTTGCCCGAAGCCGAGCTGAACGATCGCCTCGAGGGGCTGCTGGGCGAACTGCACATCAGCCATGTTCGCCACGTCAATGCGTCGGCGCTGTCCGGAGGCGAGCGGCGCCGCGTTGAAATTGCCCGCGCGCTGGCGACCAATCCCCGTTTTATTCTGCTCGACGAGCCGTTTGCCGGGGTGGACCCGATCGCCGTGCTCGAAATCCAGAAAATCATCCGCTTCCTCAAGGAGCGCGGAATCGGCGTCCTGATCACCGACCACAATGTCCGCGAGACCCTGGGTATTTGCGACCACGCGTATATTATCAACGCCGGAAACGTTCTGGCGGCTGGACGGCCGGACGAAATCGTTGATAATGAAAGCGTACGAAAGGTTTATCTCGGCGAGCACTTCAAGCTCTGACCGTTAGATAGAAACCGACCCCAACCAATGAAGCCGGCACTCCAGCTAAAACTCTCCCAACATCTGGCGCTGACCCCTCAGCTGCAGCAGTCGATCAAGCTGCTACAGCTGTCGACGATCGAAATGCAGCAGGAACTCGAGCGTTATCTGCTTGAGAATCCCATGCTCGAGCGCGAGGACGAGCAAGGTGGTGAGGCCTTTTCCAGTGCTCAGCAGTTCGATGCGCCGCAAACCACAGAAGGCGAACGCGAACAAAAGGTCGAACGCGAAGAACGTGACGCGCGCGACGACCGCGAGCAGGATGTTCCATCAGCCCCATCCGATGTCGATGACGACCGCTGGGCGGCCGATGCTGGCACCTTTACCGGCGCCGGGCGCGACGAAGATGACGACAGCGATTCGCAGGACATTCACGGCACGACCATCAGCCTGCGCGATCATCTTGGCTGGCAACTCGGGATGACCCAGGTTTCGGAGCGCGACCGCAGTCTGGTGCGTTTCCTTATCGAGGCACTTGACGACGACGGCTACCTGTCGGCTACGCTGGAGGAGCTCTGGGAAACGCTGCCGCCGGAGTACGAAATTGAAATCGAAGAACTGGAAATTGCACTGCATCTCATCCAGAACTTCGATCCAGTCGGGATTGGTGCCCGAAACTTGCAGGAATGTCTGGCCCTGCAGCTTAAAGCCTTGCCGCGCGGCGATGAGGTCCGGGATCTGGCTTTGACTATTGTCCAGAAGCATCTGGAGCTACTGGCCGCCCGCGATTTCGCCAAGATCCGTCGCCTGACTGGTTGTGACGACGAGTTGCTGAAGGCGGCTCAATCGGTGATAACCAGTCTGAATCCGCGACCGGCCTCCCGCTTTTCGCAGATCGAAGCCCGCTACATCACGCCGGACGTGATCGTAAAGAAGCTCAAGGGGAAGTGGACTGCGTACATCAATCCCGATGCTTACCCGCGCCTGCGCATAAACCGTCTTTACGCCGAAATTCTTTCCAAGCAGCGGCGCGGCAATGGCCATCTGTCTACGCAGTTGCAGGAAGCCCGCTGGCTGATCAAGAACGTCCAGCAGCGTTTCGAGACCATACACCGCGTGACGCAGGCCATTGTCGATCGCCAGCGTCAGTTCTTCGAGCACGGTGAAGTCGCCATGCGGCCGCTTGTCCTGCGCGAAATTGCCGATATTCTCGGTTTGCACGAGTCGACCGTATCGCGCGTCACCAGCCAGAAATACATGGCGACGCCGCGTGGCATCTTCGAACTCAAATACTTCTTCGGCAGTCATGTCTCCACCGATACCGGTGGTGCCTGTTCTGCTACGGCCATCCGGGCGCTGATCAAGCAGTTGATCTCGGCCGAGGATGGCAAGAAGCCCTTGTCGGATAGTCAATTATCCGAAATACTAGGCCAGCAGGGAATCGTAGTTGCCAGACGGACGGTTGCAAAATACCGCGAGTCGCTCAACATCCCACCGGTCAATTTACGCAAGACCCTGTAGAGAGAGGAGAATAAAGTGAATCTGCAGATCAGTGGTCACCACATTGAAGTTACCCCGGCACTTCGCGAATACGTCGAAAACAAGCTGGATCCCGTGATCCGCCATTTTGACAAGGTAACCGGCGTCAGCGTCGTGTTGTCGGTTGAGAAGCTCAAGCAGAAAGGTGAAGTCACGCTCCACGTGCCTGGCAAGGATATTCACGTCGAAGAATCCGGTGATGATCTCTACGCCGCAATCGATGCCTTGTTCGACAAGTTGGACCGTCAGGTTCAGAAGTACAAGCAAAAAGTCCAGGACCACCATCGCGGTGACAAGCCGGGGCTGCACACCGTCGCTGAATAAGCGTTGAACGGGCCGCACCGTAACAGGCTGCGGCCTTTGTTTTTCCAACCTTCCCTATGAATCCCCTAACCAACCTTCTATCAACCGATCAGGTACTGCTCGATCTTGAAGCCAGCAGCAAGAAGCGGGTCTTCGAGCAAGCAGGCATGCTTTTCGAAAATCGCCTTGGTCTTGCCCGATCGATCATTTTCGATAGCTTGTTCGCCCGCGAAAAGCTTGGTTCCACCGGCTTGGGTCAGGGTGTAGCGATTCCCCATGGTCGAATCAAAGGGCTGAAACAAGCCGTTGGCGCCTTCCTGCGTCTGGCAACACCGGTTCCTTTTGATTCGCCGGACGGGCGACCCGTCGATCTGCTCTTCGTGCTATTGGTACCCGAGCAAGCGACCGAGCAGCACCTGCAGATACTTTCCGAGTTGGCCCAGAACTTTTCCGATCGGGCATTCCGCGAAAAATTGCACGCCGCGGCTGATCCAGCCGCCGTAGTCGCCCTTTTTCAGGGCTGAGTTTAGTTCGTGCGTCACGTAAGCCTGGTTCAGCTTTACGAGGACAACCGCGAAAAGTTGCTGTTGAGCTGGAATATCGTCCCCCATGCTGACCGCCGCATCGAGATCAAGGGCTCCAATAACTACGGTGCCGATCTGGTTGGCCACATCAATATTATTCATCCGGAGCGTCTGCAGGTCCTTGGTCTGGCGGAATATGAGTGGGCCATGCGCATTGGCGAGCGTCGCTTCGCACAGATGCTCAGTGATCTGCTCGGGGCCCAACCGCCAGCCGTCATCGTCGCGGATGGCCTGACGCCACCGCCATTGGTGGTCGAGACTTGCACCCAATTGACGACACCGCTGATTTTTTCACCCAAGCCGTGTTCGGCAATCATTGATCTGCTGCGCATTTACCTGTCTGCACGCCTGGCCGATACGGTCAGCCTCCATGGCGTCTTCATGGATGTTCTCGGGATGGGCGTCCTGATTACCGGCGACTCCGGGGTAGGCAAGTCTGAGTTGGCGCTGGAGCTTATTTCTCGGGGCCATGGGCTGGTTGCCGACGATGTTGTCGAAATGGCCCGAATTGCGCCGACCACTATTGAAGGCCGTTGCCCCGGAATGCTTCGCGATTTTCTTGAGGTGCGCGGGCTTGGCTTGCTCAATATCCGGACAATCTTTGGCGAAACGGCTTCGCGCCGGAAAATGAAACTCAAGCTGATCGTTCACCTGCAAAGAACGTCGACGGCTGCCGATGCGCCACGTTTACCGCTCGATGCCCAAACCCATGAAGTGCTCGGCGTTCCGATTCGCAAGGTTGTCATTCCCGTGGCGGCTGGCCGCAATCTGGCAGTCTTGCTCGAAGCGGCTGTGCGCAACACGATTCTTCAGTTGCGGGGGATCGACAGCATGCAGGATTTCATGGATCGTCAGCAGCGTACGATGCTTGACGATGACGCATGAATCGCCGATAGTACATCGGCGTTTCAAACCTTATAGAGGGGACTCCCAATGAAGAAATTGATTGCTCTGTTGATTGTCGCATTTACTGCTACCACTGCTTTTGCCGCTGATGATTGTGCTGCGCAGGCCGCCGAGAAAAAGCTGGCTGGTGCCGCGAAAAACAGCTTCATGAAGAAGTGCACCCGAGACGCCGGTGCTGCTCCGGAAAACGAAGCTTGTGCCGCCGCCGCCAAGGAAAAGAAACTGGCTGGTGCTGCCAAGAACAGCTTTATGAAGAAGTGCGCGGCCGACGCTGCAGCCAAGTAATCAACCCGTACGGGGAATAGTCGGCCATCTGCGGATGGCCGACTTTTTTACAAGTGCTCGAATTCGGCAATATCGGCCAGCGGATCGCTACCGGAATTGCCAAAACTGATCTGGCCACGACTTTCGAGTTGAATTTCATGGCGCCGGACCATAACTTCCTGACGCCCTGACAGGGTCACGAAGCAGCCATTTGTGCTGGTGTCGATCAGATAAAAGCCATCGTTGCGCCGTTCGACCCGAGCATGCTGGCGCGAGGCCTTGCGGTCATCGATGATCAGCTTGCAGCCAAGATCCCGGCCGATAGTCAGGACCGGGGTTTTGTCGTCAAGCAGGAAGGCTTTGCCGCGATGGCGAACGCATAGCCGTTCAGGAGGGGCGGTGCTGCTTGGGCCAAAAGCTGAATGTGCCGAATTGGCGGTTGCACCTTGATAGTTTGGCCAGTTGATCTGGAAAAGCGCCAATGCTTCGCCGTCTTCAGGAACGCTACCAAGTTCTGGTACGGGGTCGGCAGAAATGAAGCAGGGTTCGGACAGAGCCTCAACCAGAAGCGAGCTACACAAAATCTGATCTCGCCGAGCAATACCGGCGATACGCGCGGCCGTGGAGATGGCTGAGCCTGTTAGTTTTTTGCCATCGTCAGACACTTCTCCGCAATGCAAACCGATGCGAATAGTCAATTTCAGGCCGGAAACGGGGGGCAGATCGGCGATCCGCTGTTGCATGTCGATCGCCGCCTGACATGCATCTTCAGCTGTTTCAAAGGCACCCAGCAACTCGTCTCCGACAACCTGTATGGTCTTGCCCTTGTAGCCATCGATGGATCGCTTCATACGCTTGAGGCAACGTTCAACAGCGTGCATTGCCTCTTTGTCGCCAAGACGCTCGAAAAGCGCGGTGCTGCCGGAGACATCGGCGAACATCACAATCAGTTTTCGTTGCGTGGCACTCATTGTCTACCTGGAGTCCATGGATTAACGACTGCTTATTATATGTTGATCGTGCCGCTTCTGCATTATGCCGAAAGGCTTATCGGGATTGTCCCGCTGATCGGCATTTCCGGGAGGTCGAATGCAATATCGCCTTCTTCGACAGGAGTGTCCAGAGTCAGCCCATGGAAATCGAACAAGTCGCCATCTGCCAGGTGGGAAGGAACGACATTCTGCATGGCTGTGAATACGGACTCGGTACGGCCGGGATAGCGCTTGTCCCAGTCCTGCATCATTTCCCGGATTTTCTGGCGTTGCAGGTTGTCCTGCGAGCCGCACAGGTTGCAGGGGATGATCGGAAATTCCATGCCGCGCGCGAATTTTGCGATATCGGCCTCGGCGCAATAGGCGAGTGGCCGGATGACGATATGCGCCTTGTCGTCGGTGACGAGCTTGGGCGGCATGGCCTTGAGCTTGCCGCCGAAAAGCATGTTGAGAAATAGCGTATGGACCATGTCATCACGGTGATGGCCGAGGGCTATCTTGTTGGCGCCGAGTTCCTTGGCTGTACGGTAGATGACGCCACGCCGCAGGCGCGAACAGAGCGAACAGGTAGTCTTCCCTTCCGGGATCTTTTCCTTGACGACCGAATAGGTGTCGGCTTCGACAATTCGATGCTCGATGCCGATCGATTCGAAGTAGCGTGGCAGGATGTCAGCCGGAAAGCCGGGCTGCTTCTGATCAAGATTCATGGCGATCAGGCGGAATTTGACCGGCGCGCGCTTTTGCAGTGCCATGAGCATGGCGAGCAGCGTGTAGGAATCCTTGCCTCCCGAAACGCAGACGAGCACGGTGTCGCCCTCCTCGATCATGTTGAAGTCGATGATTGCCTTGCCGGTACGGCCTTCCAGATATTTGCGCAGCTTTAGCAGGTTGTTCGATTGGGTCATGGGGCAAGGAATAAGGGCGGGGTGCCGACCATGCAGCGTGCTTGCCACGGTCAACCGGATTTATTGCCTGAAATTGAAAAACGACGAGTTTACCTTGTGTCACCGGTCCGTCGAATAAAATCTGCTTTGAATCAGTGGTTTCCGCCAATCGACTGCAGTTTTTCCTGCAACTCCTTGACGCTGATTGGTTTCGACAGATAGTCGTCCATCCCGGCTGCCAGGCAGGCATCGCGGTCGTCCTGCATGGCAGCGGCAGTCATCGCTATGATCGGCGTGCGCATCATCTGCTGTTCGGCCTCGTGGGCGCGAATTCGTTGCGTTGCTTCGATGCCACCCATGACCGGCATTTGCATGTCCATCAGGATCACATCGAAGGACCGGGTGGCCAGAATATCGAGCGCTTCCTGGCCGTTTCTGGCCAGTGTTGCTTGGTGTCCCCATTTGCCGAGCAGGCCGAGGGCCAGTTTCTGGTTGGTCGGATGATCTTCGACAAGCAGTATATTCAGGGCGCGCCGGGCTTCGCGCAGCGAATGGCGGGTGACCAGCGGTGCTCCTGTCGCGTCATTGGTGATGGGCGCGTTGTCGAACAGGCGCCCCAGAGCAGCATGCAACTCGTCCAGCGAAATGGGTTTGGAGAAAAATCCGGCGATTCCGGCTTCCTGACATCGTTGAGCATCGCCACGCAGGGCGCCGGAGGAGAGCATCAACATGGGCGGCAGGTATTTGTAGGTGGCGTGCAGGCGGCGCGCCAGTTCGTATCCATCCATTTCAGGCATTTGCGCATCGAGCAGGATGCAATCGAAATCAGTGTTGCCCTCTTCCATTAACGCCAGCGCCGCCTGAGCCGAATCGACAGCGCGGGGAATGGTTTTCAGCAAGCTCAACATGCTGCTCAAGATGCGCCGGTTGGTGGCATTGTCGTCGACCACAAGGATGCGGCGGCCGACCAGATTGACCTGACTCCCCTGGGCGGATGTTGCCTGCTCCGACAACTCAAGTTGCACCGAAAAGTGGAAGGTGCTGCCCTCGCCCATCTGGCTGTGCAGCCAGATTCGGCCACCCATCAGTTCGACCAGACGGCGGCAGATAGACAGGCCAAGACCGGTGCCACCGTACCTTCGGGTCGTCGATGTGTCTTCCTGCGAGAAGGCGTCGAAAATCAGATCCTGCTTGTCGGGAGCGATACCGATGCCGGTATCGCGCACCGAAAAATGGACGATCGCGTGGCCGTCCTGCAACTGCAGCAGTTCGGTGCGCAAGGCGATTTCGCCATCGTTGGTAAACTTGATGGCGTTGCCGACCAGATTGACCAGCACTTGCCGTATGCGGCTGGGGTCGCCTCGAACGTAGCGAGGGACATCGTGCAACACCTCGCTGAGCAGTTCGATCCCCTTTTCGTGGGCGCGCAGGGCCAGCGGTTTAAGGACTTCGGCGATGAGGCGATACAGATCGAAGGAAATTTCCTCGACGAGCAGCTTGCCGGCTTCAATCTTCGAAAAATCGAGGATGTCGTTGATGATCGTGAGTAGCGACTCGGCGGATGACTTGGCGATGGTCAGGTATTCCCGCTGTTCCGCGGTCAACGCCGTTTCCAGGGCCAAATCGGTCATGCCGATGACGCCGTTCATCGGCGTACGAATCTCGTGACTCATGTTGGCCAGGAAATCGCTTTTCGCCCGGCTGGCTGCTTCGGCTGCCTCCTTGGCGCGGAGGACTTCGACCTCGGCCCGCTTCCGCTCGGTGATGTCGACGATGACACCGAGCAAGCCGGAAACGCTTCCGTCTCGTCGAGTCAGCACCGCTTTACGGTAGACCGTATCGTGAATCAGCCCATCCCTGCTGTGCACGGAGGCCTCGTACGACTGCATGCCCTTGTTGGCAAACAGCTCGGCGTCTTTTTCAGTGTGCAGGCTGGCATCTTCCGGCGGCAGGAGGTCGTTCAGCGTGTGACCGAGCAGTTCTTCGCGACTGATCTGGAAAAACAGCTCGAAGGCCTTGTTCAGGCGAACATAGCGTCCTGCGCTATCTTTCAGATAAACCGGTAGCGGGATTGCTTCGATCAGCTCTTCAACCAGATGGAGTTGTTCCGAGAGCTGTGCCTCGATGCGCTTGCGGTCGGTAATATCGGTACGGATGGCGATGTGCCGTTCCGGTTCTCCGGCGGCATTGAGCAACGGAACAATCGTCGCATTCACCCAGTACAAGTCTCCGTTTCGCGCCCGGTTGCAGACTTCGCCACGCCAGACCTTCCCAAGCGAGATGGTCTGCCACATGTCGCGGAACATTTCGGTTGGATGGGTGCCGGAATTGATGATGCGATGGTTGCGGCCGAGGAGCTCCTCACGGGTATAACCGCTGATGTCGCAAAAACGGTCGTTGGCATACAGGATTGTGCCGGCAGTGTCGGTAATACTGACGATGGCATGCTGATCAAGGGCGAATTTCTGCGTCGCCAGCTCACGGCGACCGTGCTCACTTTCGGCGACCATCGAAGCGATTCGCTTGGATAGTTCGGCGATGTCTTCATCGGCAAACGAATCAACCTGATCACCCGGATCGGTGTCCGGTAACAAATGCCGGACTGTATTCCGCAGGGAACGCAGTGCATTTTCGCGGTCTGCCAGCGACAGACGCAGTTTCTCGTTGCTGTCAGAGAGCTCGGACGAGGAAATTTCCAGGCTGCGGGTGCGCAAATCCAGATCGCGCTCGTATTGCTCGTAGCTGATATCAACGCGCTTCAGAAAATCGCCAAAACCATCCAGCGCGGTTCGCAAGGCGGGATCCGCCGTCGTTGCTGCGAGGCTCATTGAGTTCAGCAGCGCAGCCAGTTCGGCTTCGCTGCCAATCCCGAGGCTGCGTTTCAACTGACGGAGAAGCGCTTTTTGCATGAGGTTTAGGTCAGGCCTCGCTCAGGCAGGTGATGGTCATTGTCTGATTGTGCAGTTTGCACGACGCGCCGGGAGTGAACGGACTGATTTCTCCATAGGAGTAGAAGCCGGTCAATACACCTGCCTGGCCAAATACATCGCCGACAGCCTCGACCTCTTCATCGACACGGTCGCCCATGACCAGTTTTCGCCCGACGCAGCTGACCAGAATCGCCAGGCTTTCGCCGTTGCCCTGCAACATGGCCGCCGCTGCTTCCGCCGCCGATTCGGCCCCGTTTACCAGCTTGTCGGTGCTGGCGTGCATCAGGCGCAAATAGCCATCAGGATCGATTTCGCCAGCCAGGATAAGGCTTCCGCTTGTTTCGTCTATGCCCAGAATGGTGCGGATCAAGCCGACTGCGCTATGGTCTTCACCGAGCATGGCGAAGGGAAAAAGCAGACCCGATGCCGGAAGCCCCTTGGCGTGTTCGCCCAGGTAGCGCCGATAGATTTCGAGCGCCGGCTCACCGTCCAGTTCATGCAGGATATTGCCGTCGCAGCGCGTCACCTTGCGAGCCGGGCCGAAAGGTTCCCAGCCACCAAAGGAGCCGTGGCCGAAGCGCAGTCCGTCGCCACTAAAGCCAACGGCAACGATGTGGTCGTTGGCCACGCCGTCCGGGCCAATGGTAAATGTTTCCTTGAACGCACCGCCATCCCCGGCCAGACCTCCGGTAATCGGGATGGCGCTGCCAATGACGCTGGTTATGCCGTTGACCAGGGCGCTACCGTTGATTTGTACGCCGGGCCCGAAAACAAGGACGGCTTTTAGGTCGGCCCCGGCAATCTGTTGCCCCAGTCTTTCGCCCGCAGCGAAGGAGTCCTCCATGCCAGCCAGACGTGTACTACCCTGACAGAGGCTGGTGTGGTCAAACTTGATGGCAGTGACGGTGCATGTTTGATCATCGACACCCTCCACGGTGATTTCGCCGGCGGTCGAACAGCCAAGCAGCAAGGCATCAGGAAAAGCGTTGTTAAGCGACTCGCGGAAGCCGGGGAACGTCACGTGTTCTACGCTGCCGAAAATCAGCAGCAGGTCTGCCGTTTCAGTTTCGATATTACTCAGCGCTGAGGCTAGTTCCGTCGGCTTGCGATTGATTATTTGTTTGATGCGCAAGGTGTGTTTCCTCCTTTGATGCAGAATGCAAAAATAGCATAGGCGGCGGTGAAATTCTCGTTGCGCCCTTAAAATTGACACTTTTTGAACTTGCCATGAATAACCTGCCGATCCCCGCGCCAGAAGCGCTTGCTCACAGCCTGCGCTTGCAACAAAGACTTGTCGACGAGGTTTCCGCCGCCGGTGGCTGGCTTTCCTTTGCCCGTTTCATGGAGCACGTTCTCTACGCCCCGGGACTTGGCTACTACGCAGCCGGGGCGCGCAAGTTCGGCGCAGCAGGTGATTTCGTCACGGCGCCCGAAATGACCGGATTATTCGGGAAGGCGCTCGCCCGTCAGGTAGCTCAGGTCATGGCCGCATCGCATCCCGTGGTACTTGAAGTGGGGGCTGGCTCGGGGCGCTTGGCGGCCGATTTGCTGCTCGCGCTGGAGACCGCCGAGGCTTTGCCGGAACGCTACTTCATTCTCGATTTGTCAGCCGATCTGCGCCAGCGCCAGCACGAAACGATCTCAGCGGCGGCGCCCCATCTGTTGCTCCGGGTGGAGTGGCTGGATCGCCTGCCTGAGCATTTTTCCGGCGCTGTCGTTGCCAATGAGCTACTTGACGCCATGCCCGCCCACATCGTCGCCTGGCGGGAAGATGGAATTTTTGAGCGCGGCGTTGTCGTCGACGAGTCTGGTGGTTTCACGTGGAACGAGCGCCCGGCAAGCGGTGCCCTGCTTGCTGCCGCCGAAGAGATCGGTGTGCAATGCAGCCTCCCACCGGGCTTCGAGAGTGAAATCAGTCTTGCTGCGCGGGCCTGGGCGGCAGAATGGGGGCATCGCCTGGACAAGGGGGCGTTGCTGCTGATCGACTATGGTTTCCCGCGCCGCGAGTTCTATCATCAGCAACGGGGGCGCGGAACGCTGATGTGCCATTACCGTCATCATGCCCATCCCGATCCGTTCTATTTGCCGGGATTGCAGGATGTTACGGTCCACGTCGATTTCACGGCAATTATTGCAGCAGCCCACGCCAGCGGGCTGGAATTGCTTGGTTATGCCAGTCAGGGACAGTTCCTGCTGAATTGCGGGATTCTCGACTGCCTGGCGGCAATTCCTCACGCCACACCGGATTACATCCGGGCTGCCGGTGCGGTCGGCAAGTTGCTGATGCCACACGAAATGGGCGAGCTGTTCAAGGTGATCGCCATCGGTCGCGGACTGGATGAGCCACTGCTCGGCTTTGCCAACGGCGATCAGAGCCGCCGGTTATAACTATTGACGCTTGGCCAGTTCGCGGAAACGGTTCGGCTGGCCGAGAACAAGGCGACCGAAATCATCCAGCAGCGCTTGGTCGACGAACTGTGGCCGGACGTTGTAGAGCGCGCTACCGAGTCGTTCGAGGTTGCGTGTTTCGACGGTGATGACGCCCTTTGAAAAATCGGCCCGCCAGCGAGCGCTGACGCTGACTTCACTGCGGATTTCAAACTCGGCGCGTTCGACATAACTGCGCTCGTTCTTGAATTCCTTGTAGGTGAACGGCAGGCCGAAGTCAAAAAGCATGGCCCGGAATCGCTCTACGGATGGCCCGTCACGTTCGACATGAAGCGTCGTGCTGCCGCTCAGGTGATACGAGAAAGTGACCAGCTCAACCAGCGCCCCGGCGCTTTGCGACTGCGTCCGGTAGTCGGCGAAGCCCTCTTGCCAACTCAGCTGATTCAGCTCGAACTGTTCGATCAGAGGGTAATCGCGCGGGACATCCGGCTTGATGATGTTCAGTTGCTGAACCAGTTCGTGCAGATAGAAGAAGAGGTGTTTCAGGGCCTGGTCGATCGCCTCGTTGACCGAGGTGCGTTCGGCCAGGGCGCTATGGATTTCACGCTGCCGTACTTCAGCTCGCTGTCTTAGCTGATCAAGGAAGCTGCTGCCGAGTTCCGGCTCGTTTTCTATATTGGCTGGCGGCTCGGGAGCCTTGGCTCCGGCTGCTTCAGCCACTTTGACTTCGAGCGGCTTCGCGGCGGGTCTGGCTGGCGCGATCTCGGGGAAAACGAGTGTCGGATCAGTCATGCCGGCGCCGGAGTTGGCCAGATATTCCCGACGGGCACGCCGTTCGGCGGCATCCAGATCGAAAGTCTCGATGTCGGCAAGCAGCGCGGCTTCAAGCTCGGCGATATCCTTTCCCGTACCGATCTTGCGCTCGCGTTTGGCGCGGATGGCTTCGAGAATGGCTGACAGCGGTCCAGATTTTTCGGAATTACTCATTGAATTGGCGAATAGTTCGACTACAGTGAACTAATAATGTGTCCGAATTGGAGTGAGTGCAAGATGGATGTTTCTTCTGTAGGCAGTTTGACCTCCGCCATGTCGCCCGTGGAGATCAGGGACGCCGCCAATACGGCGGTTCTCAAGAAGGCGATGGACATTCAGGCCCAGAATGCGGCGCAGTTGCTGGAAGCCTTGCCGCAAGTGACGAGCAACCCGCCAAACTTGGGCAACGCGGTCGACGTCAAGGTTTGATTTCATCCAGCCAGTCACGCAAGGTGGCCGCGACAAGCGGCCATTCTTTTTCGTGGGTCACGGCGTGGCCCATGTCGCGGAAGATATGGACGTGTTCGCCGTAGGTCTGTCCGGTCGTCTGGACCAGGAAAGCGGGCACCAAAACGTCATCTTCGGCGCCAAGGATGAGCATGGGCGGCCGGTGCATGGCGTAGAGGTTGGGCAGGCTGAACATCGACATGTCCCATAGCGCCCGGTGCGATTCCGGCTGCATCCGGCTCAGCCAGGCGGCCAGCATCGTTTCATCGACCTCTCCGGCAAACAACGCTTCGCGCAGCGTTCCGGTGTCGGTGTATTTGCCGTCCATGATCTGATTGATTTCCTGGAACAGCTGTGGCTTGTTGAACATCAGGTGGAACTGGGAGGCGATCAGGCCTTGCGGTGGCACCGAACAGACCAGGGCGACGGCCCGTGCTTCGCGATGTTCGAGATATTTCTGGACTATGAAGCCACCCATCGAATGACCGATCAGGACCGGTGCTTCGCCCAGCCAGTCGACGACTGTCTTGACGTCATCGACGTAATCGCCAATCGAATGCCAGTTGATATGCTCACCACCCGCGCTCCCGGCGTGGCCGCGCAGCGACAGGGCATAGCATGGGTAGCCTGCCTTGGCGAGAAAGGGCATGAAGGTTTCGGTCCACATCCAGCCGCCGGCGAAGGCGCCGTGCACGAAGAGTAGCGCCGGTTTGGTGGTCTTGCGGGAAGGCAGGCAGGAGAAGACTTCGAGGCCTTCGACGATTTGAGTTTTTAGCATGGGGCTCTGTTCAGAGTGAGGCGTGATTTAATGCGGCTTTCACCCTGCGGTACAAGGCAAATGCTGAAGTGGATTTTGACGCTGGTGGTGGCGATATTTTTGCTGGGCATCATCGGCCCGCATCTGGCGCGCTTTATTCGGTTCGGCAAACTGCCGGGAGATTTTGCATTCCGCTTTCGTGGTCGAAGTTACACGTTTCCGGTGGCGACCACGATCATTTTTTCGTTATTGCTCTGGCTGCTCTCCCGAGTCATTTAGCAAAATCTTGAGCGCATTAACTCGGGCCATGTGAATACGTTCAGGAATCTTGGCCTTGTCGGGGCAGGCAAGCGCGATTTTTCCGGCTTCGACGGCGTTGACCGCAGACAGTGCCGTGAGCAGGTAACGTGGGCTGTCGTAGGGGCGATTTTCCCAGCCGAGACGGCCGGTGTAGTCGCACAGGCAGGCGTCGAGCAGTTGCTGGAAGCGCTCCGGCCGGCGCAGCGCATCGATTTTTTCGAACAGCGTGACGATAGTGCTGGCCTTCAAGTCGGCGGCGCGATGAACATTGCCGTGATAGCGCGCCATGAGCAGCGCCAGGTCGCGACAGTCGCTCGGCACGCGCAGGCGGGCACAGAGGTTTTCGCTCAGGTTCACGCTGCGCTCTTCGTGGCCGATATGGCGTGGCAGGATGTCGGCCGGCGTTGTGCCCTTGCCAAGGTCGTGGGTCAGCGCCGCAAAGCGCACCGGCAAGGCGAAGCCGCGTTTCGCCGACTGGTCGACGACCATCATGGTGTGGATGCCGGTGTCGATTTCCGGGTGGTAATCGGCGCGTTGCGGCACGCCGAACAGGACATCGAGTTCCGGCAGCAAACGCGCCAGGGCGCCGCAGTCGCGCAGGACTTCGAACATCCGTGACGGCCTGTCTTCCATCAAGCCCTTGGCCAGTTCCTGCCAGACCCGTTCGGCGACCAGATGATCGACTTCGCCGCAGGCTACCATGTGGCGCATCAGGGCCAGCGTTTCCGGGGCCACCGTAAAATCGCTGAAGCGCGCGGCAAAGCGGGCGATGCGCAGGATCCGCACCGGGTCTTCGGCAAAAGCCGGCCCGACATGCCTCAAGATTTTGGCCGATAAATCCGGTTGACCGTGGAAAGGGTCGATCAGCGTGCCATCGGCGCCTTTGGCCATGGCATTGATGGTCAGGTCGCGGCGGGCGAGGTCTTCTTCCAGCGTGACGTCGGGCGCGGCGTGGAAAGTGAAGCCATGGTAACCGTGTCCGGACTTGCGTTCGGTGCGGGCCAGCGCGTATTCCTCTTGCGTCTGCGGGTGGAGGAAAACCGGGAAATCCTTGCCGACTGGCCGAAACCCCTGCTTGAGCAGGGCTTCCGGGGTGGCGCCGACGACGACGTAGTCGCGGTCGGCGTTCGGCCGGCCGAGCAGTTCATCGCGGACAGCGCCGCCAACGATGAATATCTGCACGGTCGGTGGCGCGCCCTCAGCGACCGGCGCGATAGCGGAAGCTGTCGAGCTTGCCCTTTGGCGTGTTGAGCGCGATGTAGGTCGGTGCGATGGCTTCCAGCGCCGTCGGGTGCCAGTTGGCCGGCTGCTTGCTGCCGGCTTCAGCGACGCTGTCCTTTTCCATCGAGCGCAGGTTGTCCGGCGACAGCATCGGGCTCGGGGCCAGCCACATCAGGCCAGCCTGCAGGTAAGCCCAGCCTTCGGACAAGGGAACAATGGTGGCGGTGCTGCCAGCCAGTTTTTTGGTGTAGTCGACCAGTTCGCGCAATGTGTAGGTCTTCGGGCCAACCAGCTCGTAGACCTGGCCGTAGGTGGCAACATCATTCAGGCTATCAACAAAGGCATCGGCGACATCGGCCGCCCAAACCGGCTGGAAGCGGGCGTGACCGAAACCGAGCGGGAAGAAAGGGACTTTCTTGAGAATGCTGGCGAACATTGACAGGAAGGAGTCGCCGAGGCCGAAAATGACCGACGGACGGAAGACGGTAACGTCCAGATCGCCCTTCGCGGCCATCACGACTGCTTCGCCGTCGCCCTTGGAGCGCAGGTATTCGGACGGGCCCTTGGGGTCGGCGTTGAGGGCGCTCATGTGCACCAGGCGGTGGACACCGGTGGCCTTGCAGGCGGCGATGATCTTTTTCGGCAGTTCGACGTGGGCTTCGGCGAAGTCGTGGCTGTAGGGCAGGACGACGTCGCGGCTGTGCAGGACGCCAACCAGGTTGATCACGGCATCGTGGCCGCGCATCAGTTCGGTCAGGGTCTTTTCGCAACGGATGTCGGCTTCCGGCATGCTGACGCCCGGCTGCATGATCAGCGCCTTGGTGCGTTCGCGGCGACGTGTCGGGACGGTAACTTCAATACCGCGTTGCGACAGACGGTTGACGATATAGGTACCGACGAAACCGCTACCCCCCAGCAGCAAGACCTTCTTGATGTCCATTTGAAACCCCGGAAACTGAATACGTAAAACCCGGATTTTAAGGCAATTTGCCGCTTTCCGGGCAGACCTGTGGCCGATGGCCGCTGACTGTGTGTCTTCAGCGTCCCGTTGTTTGCCGCAAGGCGGCGCTGGCCGCTGTTTCAAACAGGGAGCTGGCCGAACTGATGTGGGCTTCGCCTTCCCGCAGCTGGCGGTCAAGAATGGCCGGATGGACGGACATGGCCAGCGCAGAATCGGGATTGATCAACAGCGTCCGCTGGCTGTTCGGGCTGATATGGCAGACTCGCGCGACGCATTTTTCGCCACCGGGCATGAGGAACTCGAGCCAGTCACCTTCTTTGCAAGGCAGTGGACGGGCTGGTGCCGGCTGGAACTCGGCAAAATCCAGAGTCGCCAGAACCGTTTCGCCAACGCGCAGTTCGCCGCTGATTGGCGCACTGGCCGGCGCGAAAATGCCACTGGGAAAAAATCCGGCCCCCGGGTCTTCGCTGACAGCGGCAGTGGGGAGCGCCCGCAGCGCCCTGGTCTGCAGCTCGAAACACTCGTCGAGGAAGGCTGACTCGGCTTCGGGCGACAGACCGACGCGCTTCATCGCTGCCCTCAGGCGTTTCAGAATGTCGGGCAGTCGGCGGGCCAGTGTTTTGCGTTCATCGCTGTCGGCCTTGGGCTGGATGGTCCACAGCAGATCGTCGATCAGGGCTAGGCTCTCCTGCCACTCGTTGCTTTGTTCGCCATGCTCGAGCCAGACGGCTTGCAGCAACTGGCTGCCGGATTGTTCGATAAAGTTGCGGATGACCTTTGGCGGATTGGTCGCGATGAATTTTTCAATGACAGGTCGCACTTGGCTGGCTGCGTCGTCGCCGTGCTCAAGCTGCTCGATCAATGGCAGATAGGGCTTGGCGGCGTCGACGATGGCGGCGTTGCGTTCGGCCAGCAGCGCATCCAGCTGGGCTCCCGCCTTTTCGAAGGCGGCCATGTCGCTGGTGTTTTCGCCGCGCAACCAGGTGGCGATTTCAAACAGGCGGGCACACACCGGGTGACGGGCCGATACGTCGCTCGGCAGGCCGAGTACGGCCTGCCCCATGCGGTCGATGACCAGTCGCGCCGGGTGTTGCTCGTTGGCGAACAGCGAACTGTCCTTCATCGCCACCTTGAGCAGTGTGATCTGCAGGCTGGAGATCACGGCTTTCAAGGTATCCGGCAAGGCTCGATTGGCGAACATCGCCTCGAAAATCATGGCCAGCGTGTCGATGGCCAGGCTTTCACCAGCGGTCGTCGGAATACCGAGCTGGGCAGACTTGAGGACTTTGGGCTGGCTTGGGAAGTCACAGTCAGCGGAGAACAGCGCCGGAATCATGCCCTCCGCCGTTCTGGTCGGTGCAAACTTCTGGTCGAAGGCGCCCTGGCGATCAAGTTCGTCCAGACGCAAAACGAGGCGTTCGAGCGTTGCCTGGTTAAGCAGCGAGGCGGCTGCGCCACCACTCGGCTGAAACTGGATCGAATCTGCTTTTCCGGGGACTTTGGCGAGCAACGCCTGCTGTAGGGCAAGCAGCGCGTTTTCCGAGACGGATGGGGCGTCAGCACTCGCCGGCCCTTCCTGGCTGCCGATAATCCTTGGTTGGGCCGCTTCGACACCGCCGCGATCCATGAAGTCATTGATCTCGGCGTAAAGTGTTGGCAGCCCCTCGAGCAGGCAGGCTTCGATGCGGTCGAGCAACTCCAGCTTGTTGTCGATGGCGAAGGCACCGGCCGCAGCGAACATGGTGGTCAGGCCTTGAGCGATGCCTTTCGGTCCGACCGGATTGGCGCTTTTTGGCAGGTCCGGACGCTTGAGCAAAGTGACGAAACGCAAATGGGTGCGCCACAGGCTGCCGCCGGTCGATTCGAACAGGCGGGCGCTCATGTCGTCGAGGCGGATGCCCAGTTCCAGATCCTCTTCGCCGACCAGCGTGATGCGCGACGAGGTCAGTCCGTCGACTTCTTCGGCGAAGGTGCCGCGTCGGCTGGTCGAAGCCATTTCATCGAAATAGGCGGCAGCACCGTCCTGAATGGCCTGAATGGCCTGAATGGCCGGGGCTGAGAGCAGGCCGCTATCCTGCAGCAAGGCACCGAGGTGCTTGAGGAAAAGGGCCCGAGTGTCGCTCAGGAGATGAAATGAGTCGGACTGCACCGCCATGTCGGTTTCCTAGGGTAGGTCTGCGTCTTTCATGCCTTCGGCGGTTTTGGCACCAACCACGCCGAGGCGAGTTTTCAGGGAATCGGGCTTGCCGTTGAACTGGGCAGAATAATAAACCGCGTTGCTCATCACTTTCTTGACGTAATCGCGTGTTTCGCTGAACGGAATGGTTTCGGCGTAGATGGCGCCTTCGAGCGGCCGGTCAGCGCGCCATTTCTTGGCCCGGCCGGGGCCGGCGTTGTAGGCAGCAGAGGCGAGAACCGGGTGGTTGTCGAGGTTCTCCATGACCAGGCGCATATAGCTGGTGCCGAGCAGGACATTGGTTTCGGTGTCGTTGACGCGACCGTGGTTGAAGTCGCGCAGGCCGATTTTTCTGGCCACCCATTTGGCGGTGGCCGGCATCAGTTGCATGAGGCCGGAGGCGCCGACATTCGATTTGGCGTTGGTGATGAAACGGCTTTCCTGACGCATCAGACCGTACACCCAGGCGTCGTCTAGCGACTGGTTCTGGGCGGCCGGGCGCACAGTATCGCCATAGGGGGCGAGGAAGCGCAGCGAGAAATCGTGTTCGTTGCGGGTCTTGTCTGCGGTGTTGATGGCGCGGTCCCAGATCTGGTTGCGCTTGGCCAGGTTGGCTGCGGCGAGCAGCTCGCGGTCATCCATTCCGCGCAGCGACCAGATCCATTCCTTGACTGCCTCGGTGCGCAGATCGAGGCGGAAGAAGGCCAGGGCGCGGCGGATGCCCGGGTTGTCGATGGCTGCTTTGGTTTCTTCGGCGGTTGTGGCCTTGGCCTTGGGTGGCAGCGTGATCTTGCGGTCAAGTTCCTCGTCGGCCAGATTGCCGTAGAAATTGGTCTGGCCAGCGATTTTCTCGAACAGGGCGTCGGCCTCTGTCGTTCGCCCCCCGGATTTGAGGGCGCGGCCGAGCCAGTAGATCCACTCTGGCCGGGCAGCGAGTTCGGCTGACATGGCCTCGATCGTGTCGCGAACGACACCCCACTCCTGGGCGCGCAGGGCAGCGCGTACCTTCCATTGGGCGCCCTCATCGGACAGCGGGGCCTTGCCGGCATTGGCATACCAGCCGACGGCCTCGGGCAAATGCTTTTTGGCGGCTTGCAGGGCTATCTGGCTCCACGCCCACTGGCGTTCCGATTCCTGCAGCTTGCCTTTGATCTTTTCGAGTTCGTCGGCGGCGACGCGCGGGTCATTGGTGGCAAGGCGTGAAATGGCGAAGGCGGCGAGTTCGCGCCCCGCCCGGCTGGTTGCCCAGTTGCCCGGCTGGCGGACAAGGTAGCCCATGGCGCTGTTGAGAGCGTTGTCGAAAGCCTTGCTCTCCGGCATCTGGTTTTCCGGCAGGTAGTTCAGCGTGGTTTTGGCCCAGCCCGGGCGATTCGCTTCGACCTGGCGGCGGGCGCGCAGCCAGACTTCATCGGCTGAGATGCGCTGGTTGCTGACGAGGGCATCCAAAACCGGCCGGCAGGGTTCCGGCGGTTCGAGCATCGTCAGCCACAGCTTTTCGGCCTCGGCGAGTACCTTGCGGTCGTCGCGGGCGAGGCGGGCCTGCAGGTTGTAGCAGACGACATCGGGCTCCGGGGCGAGCATTTTGGGGAATTCGGCATCCACTTCGTTCCATGTGGAACGCTTGCCGAGCCAGCGTATCCAGTCGGCGCGCAGCTTTTCGGCGACGTAGCTGCCTTCGTTGCGTTGCAGGAAGTCGCGCAGGTTGTTCGGGTCGCCCCTTTCCATCCACATGCGCAGCCGGTAGCTCTCGGCGTAGACGGCCAGTTCATGGTCGCCGAGCTGGCTGGTGGCGCGCTCCAGCTTGTTGATGTCGCCGGCCCGGAAAGCATCGCGGGCAGTCAGGAAAGCGGTGTCGCCGTTGCTCTGGGCAAGGACGGAAAACGGGAGTGCGAGGGCGATGAGGATGAGGCGAAACTTCATGCTAGATTAGTGCCATGGTTGAACCGAACGAGGATAACACGGGCTGGCGCCGGGTATTGCGCCGCGACATGGTGGCGCGACGTGCGGCACTGGGCGAAGCGGAGCATGCCAGGCTGTCGGCGCGCATTGTCGGGCACTTGCTGGGCGCCTTGCTGGCGCCGCGTATCGTCGCCTTTTGCTGGCCGATCAAGCATGAGCCGGATGTCCGGGCGGTGATTGAACGGTGGGCGGCGCTCGGGGCGCGGGCTGCCCTGCCGGTCGTCGTGGCCGCGGATGCGCCGCTGGCCTTTCGCCTGTGGACTGATGAAACGGTGCTGGCGCCAGACCGCTACGGGATTCCGACGCCGGTGGCCGGTGATTTCGTGCGGCCCGATCTCATTTTGTTGCCGCTCAATGGTTTTGACGGCGCAGGTTATCGGCTCGGTTACGGCGGCGGCTATTTCGACCGGACAATGGCTGCGCTCTCCCCTCGCCCGCTGGCCGTTGGTGTCGGTTTCGAGATCAATCGGCTGGACAGCATCCGGCCGGAAAGCCACGATCAGCGGCTCGACTGGATCGTCACCGAGGCCGGCAGCTTCAAAATTTCAGCCGCCTGAGCTGCCACACGGCGAAGCTCGTCGCCAGTCCGGCCAGCATGACCAGCGTGGCCTGGCGAAAATCGTAAAGTCCGGTTTGCAGGGCGAGGTTGAGCGTATAGCTGTGGTGCAGGGCAAGGAGCAGCGTGCCGATGCTCAATGCGACCCACAGGCGCCAGCGCTCGCGTGGCAGATCGCGTTGGAGCGAAGACTTCAGCGCTAAACCGCCGATCAGCGCCTGGCTCAGGGCGGCGATGAAGAGGAAATACAGGCTCAGCAGGTAAGTGTTCATGCGGCCCGGCAGGCGGTGGTGAATCGCTTGAGCGCTTCTTCGAGCGTGCCGCGCGGGCAGCCGAAGTTGAGGCGCAGCCAGCCCGGTGCGCCGAAATCAGCGCCGTCGGAGAGGCCGAGGCCGTGCGCTTCGAAATGCGCGGCCGGGTTGCCCAGCCCGAGTTCGCGGACGTCGATCCAGGCCAGATAGGTGGCCTCGACCGATTTCATTTTTGGCCCTGTTTCCCGGTTGACCGTGGAAACCACCAAATCGCGGTTGGCGCGCAGGTAGCCGATCAATTCGCGGTGCCAGTCGCCGCTGTTGCGGTAGGCCGCTTCGCAGGCGGCCAGCCCGAGAACGTTCACGTGCGGGACGATGCCGTGCATGGCGTGTTCGAAGCGGTGGCGCAGTCTGGCGTAGGGAATCACTGCGAAAGCGCAGCCGAGGCCGGGGATGTTGAAGGTTTTCGACGGCGCCATGAGCGTGATGCTGCGCTTGGCCGCCTCCGGCGACAGGCTGGCGAAAGGGATGTGGCGCTTGTCGGCGTCGAGGATCAGGCCGCAGTGGATTTCGTCGGAGCAGACGACGAGGTCGTTGGCTTCGGCCAGCGCGGCCAGTTCGAGCAGTTCATCGCGGCTCCAGCAGCGGCCGACCGGGTTGTGCGGGTGGCAGAGCAGGAACTGATCGGTGGCTGGCGTCAGCGAAGCTTTCAAGGCGGCTTGGTCAAAACGCCAGCCGTCGTCGGTGCACGCCAGTTCGGCGCGATTGAGCTTGCGGCCGGAAAAATGCGGAGCGGAGAGGAAGGGCGGATAGATCGGCGTCGCGGTCAAAACCTCGCCGTCGACGGCCCGGCAGGCGACGTTGAGCCCGGTAACCAGCCCCGGCAGCCAGACGATCCATTCGGCTTCAATTCGCCACTGGTATTCGCCTTCAAGGTGAGCGAGTACTGACTCCGTAAGCGATGGCCACGGTCCGCCGTAACCGAAAACACCGTGCTCGATGCGCCGGTGCAGGGTTTCGATGACGGCCGGCGGCGCGGCGAAATCCATGTCCGCCACCCACAGCGGCAGGACATCGCGACCAGCGTACTTGCTCCATTTGATGGAGTCGGAGTTACGCCGGTCGATGGGCTGGTCGAACGGGCTCAAACTTCGAGGTGCTGAAAGAGCACGGTCGACAGGTAGCGCTCGCCGCAGGACGGAATGATGACGACGATGTTCTTGCCGGCATTCTCCGGGCGTTTGGCGACTTCGACTGCAGCCCAACCGGCGGCGCCGGAAGAAATGCCGACGAGCAGCCCTTCTTCGGTCGCCATGCGACGGGCCATGGTCAGCGCGTCGTCGTTCTTGACGCGGATTATCTCGTCGTAAATGGCGGTATTGAGCACGGCCGGGACGAAGCCGGCACCGATGCCCTGAATCGGGTGCGGGCCTTTGGCGCCGCCGGACAGCACGGGTGAGGCGTCGGGTTCGATGGCGATGATCTGCACTTTCGGGTTCATGCCCTTCAGCGCCTCGCCGATCCCGGTCACCGTGCCGCCAGTACCGACGCCAGCGACGACGATGTCGACCAGCCCGGCCGTGTCGCGCCAGATTTCCTGGGCGGTGGTGCTGCGGTGCACGGCCGGATTGGCCGGGTTTTCAAATTGCTGCGGGATGAAATAGCGGCTGTCGGCGGCGGCCAGTTCGGTCGCCTTGTTGATGGCGCCACCCATGCCGTCCGGGCCGGGCGTCAGGATCAGCTCGGCGCCGTAGGCCTTGAGCAGCAGCTTGCGTTCGCGGCTCATCGTTTCCGGCATCGTGAATGCACATTTGATGCCGCGTGCCGCGCAAACCATGGCCAGCCCGATGCCGGTGTTGCCCGAGGTCGGCTCAAGGATGACGGTATCGGGACCGATCTTGCCGGCGGCTTGGGCGGCGTCGAGCATGGCGACCGCGATGCGGTCCTTGACGCTGCTGCCCGGGTTGAAGAATTCCAGCTTGGCGAGCACCGTCGCGCCGCAGCCGGCGGTAACGCGGTTGAGTTTGACCAGCGGCGTGTTGCCGACCAGTTCAGTGACATCGTTGGCGATTTTCATGAGAAGGCTCCGGAAGGGGATGAGTGATTGTAGGCGACTCTGCGCCTGTCGTGGGTGGGGTGGCAGTTGGCCGCGGGGACTGTGCTATTTCTTCAGGTAAATCTGGTCGAAGCTGCCGCCGTCGGCGAAATGGGCCTTCTGCGCCTTCTGCCAGCCGCCGAAAGTGTCGGCAATGGTGACCAGCCTGATCTTCGGGAACTGCGCCGCGTATTTCGCCGCTATCTTGGTGTCGCGCGGCCGGTAGTAGTGTTTGGCGGCGATGTTCTGGCCCTCCTCGGAATACAAATAATCGAGGTAAGCCTGCGCCGTCAGCCGTGTGCCGTGCTTGTCGACCACCTTGTCCACCACGGCCACCGGCGGCTCGGCGAGGATGGAGAGGCTGGGGGCGACGATCTCGAACTTGTCCCGGCCGATTTCATTGACCGCCAGTTGCGCCTCGTTCTCCCAGGCGATCAGCACATCTCCGAGGCCGCGTTCGACAAAAGTCGTGGTCGAACCACGGGCGCCGGAATCGAGCACCGGCACGTTCCTGAAAATGCCGGTGACCAGCTCCTTCGCTTTTTGTTCATTGCCACCGGGCTGCTTGAGCGCCCACGCCCAGGCGGCCAGATAGTTCCAGCGGGCGCCGCCGGAAGTTTTCGGGTTGGGCGTGATGACGCCAACGCCTGGCCTGGCCAGATCGCCCCAATCCTTGATCGCCTTCGGGTTGCCCTTGCGCACCAGAAAAACGATGGTCGATGTGTAAGGCGACGAATTGTGCGGGAAGCGCGTCTGCCAGTCGGCCGGGATCAGTTTGCGCTCGACCAGCGCGTCGATGTCGTAGGCCAGCGCCAGCGTGACGACGTCGGCCTCCAGCCCGTCACGCACGGCCATCGCCTGCTTGCCCGAGCCGCCGTGCGACTGGCGGAAATTGATCGCCAGCCCGGTCTTCGCCTGCCAGTGTTTGGCAAAGGCGGCGTTGTAATCCTTGTAAAGTTCGCGGGTCGGATCGTAGGAAACGTTGAGTAGCGAGGTTTGGGCGACGGCGCTGCTGATGACGACAACCCCGGTAAGCACGGCCGATCCCACGGTCAACCGGAAAAAACGGCCAAATTTGAACATGCTGAACTCCAGTCATTTGAAATAATTTTTTGATGACTGAAGCCTGGACCGTGATTGATATTCTGTAAAAGAATTAATATTTACATAAATATAACCAATGGGAATTAATGAGAATGGAGTTGTCCGCCAACGCGCGTGACGAACGCTCCGGCGTATGACGTTTGGCTGATTGACGGCTGCTTGTCGCCCTGACATTCTGGCGCCTTCGGCAGGCCCATGTCATGGACTCGATGCCGAGCAGGCCAGTCCCTCCCCAGGATGGCTCAGGCTAAAAGGAATCCAGAGATGCGCAACCTTCTCACCCTTGGTTTTGCCGCCTTGCTCGCCATGCCGGTGCAAGCGGCAACCGCCTATGATCTCTATCTGCTTGCCTGCGATGGCGCCAACGATTGCCAGCGTGTCGCCAATGTCGAACTCGGGCCCGACGGACAAAAGAACGAGCACCCGACGCCGGGCATTCAGGTCCGCATCGAACAGCTATCGGTGTTGCCCGAAGCCGCCGTCGTTCGCATGGTCATGATCCTCAATCCGACGCAACTGGGTGTAACGGGCGGCGCGGGCGGTCAGGTCAGCATCGAAGTCGACTCGACCATCATGCGCCATAGCTACTACAGCCCCGTCGTCGTGCTTTCGACCACCGGCAAGGTCTATCAGCTCTGGGGGCGGCAGGTGACGAGCGGCGCAGCGGTGAAAAATCTGGCGCAACGCTAGACCTCCGTCCGCCTTGGCAACGGGGATGCGGAAGCCATAGCAGCAGCTGAAGGTTTTCCGGCGCAATTGCTACGGTCAACCGGAAAAATGGTCAAAGTTGAAATTGGCTTCCGCCTCAGGCCGAGGGCGCGCCCAGGCAGTCGGCGAGCAGATCCTGCAAGTCCGGGTGGGCGGCGGCGCTGCTCAGCAGGCTGTCACGCAGCGGGCGAAGCGGCTCGGTGATGGCGGCCGGTGCTGTTTCCCAAGCGGTGAGCATGGCCCACGGGTCAAGCGTGAGCAGGACGGCGGCGAGGCTGAGGGCGAGCCGTCGTTCCACTGTCGCCTGCGACGCCGAGCGGTGGAGGCTGGCAGAGAGCTGGTGCCAGACGAGCCGGGCGGCTTGCGGCAGGCGGACGGGTATGCACTGGCCGCCGGCGAGCAGCGCGCCGGGCGCGGGCGCGGCGAGCAGGTAGGCGTGGTCGGGAATGGTCGTGGCCGACCAGGCCAGCCCCGGCGCCGATACGGCAGAGCCAAAGCGGGGGCCGGCAACAAGAATTTCGGCCGGCATGGCGGGCAGGCCGGGCAAGGCGATGGCGGCATGGGGAGCAAACTCGTTCGTGGTGTCGCTTACCGTTTCGGCGCTGGCATCAGGTGTGGCGACGAGGGGTAGCGCTGCGGCCAGTGCTTGGCTCAGGAAAACCTCCGGCGCGACCAGTTCAAGGTGCGGCGAGATCGCCGGCTCGCCGGCCGGCTGACGTAGACGAGCGCCGAGTTCATTGAGCCAGGCGATGCAGCCGAGGCTGCCGGCGAGCAGCAGGCCGCTTTCGAAGGCGCCGAGGTTGTGCAGTTCGACCAGGGCGCGGGCGCTGGCCTTGTCGGCGACGTGAAAGCCGAGCTTGCGCAGCACGCTGACCTGGCGAGCGGTCGATTCGGCGAAATCCATTTGCGCCCGCATGGCGTTTTCAGCCACGCTATCACCCTCGCGGCCGACGAGTGTTTCGGCCTGCTTGCCGGGTACCGGGTAATAGACCCGGTACCAGTAGGCGTAGCCGGTCCCTCGGCGCAGTTGTAGCGTGCCAGGAGTGCCCGGCAGCAGGGGGTCACCGGTTAGTGACTGCTCTTTTAGGGCGGCGTATTGCTGACGGAAAGCGGGCTGATTCGGGCGAACGAGGGCCGGGGTTTTCATGGATTACCCAATAAAAACAAAATTAATTGGGTAAGTGTAGCGTGGGCAAAATTAATTACCCAATGAAATTCGATGTTGTGGGGTAATTGTGCGCCTAAAAGGCCGGTTTTCCACGGTCAACCGGGGAAAATGAGCAAAATTGAAATGGCTGGCCGGGTCGGAGTGGGCTTTTCCCGGATCAACCGGCTTCCTGAATTCCAGCCCGAACGAACGCCTTGGCACCGATCGATTAGGATGGCGACTTTGCCGATTTCCCTGCCCGACCCGATGTTTGACGATTCTCCCCGTGCCGAATTTCTTGGCGGCGTTCGCGCCGAGTTGCCGCTGCTGCTCGGCGTGGTGCCTTTCGGGCTCATTTTTGGCGTGCTCGGGCTGGCGGCAGGTTTGCCTGGGTGGGCGGTGGTCTTGAGTTCGTCGCTGATTTTTGGTGGCTCGTCGCAGGTGGTTTTCGCCCAGCTTTGGGGCGGAGCAACGCCGCCGCCGGTGATGGTGGCGACGGTGGGCGTGGTCAATCTGCGTCATCTTTTGTACAGCGCGGCGGTAGCGGACTATTTGCGCGACCTACCGTGGCGCTGGAAGTTGTTGTTGGCCTATCTGCTGACCGACGAGGCGTTTGCCGCAGCGATTGGCCGCCTGCGCGACGGTCCGGCGACGGCACATCGCCACTGGTTTTTGTGCGGCACGGGCTTTACGCTGTGGGCCGGTTGGCAGTTGTCGACGCTGGTCGGGGTGCTGCTCGGGGCGGCGATTCCTGAAAACTGGTCGCTGGATTTTTCGATCGCGCTGACGTTTATTGCCTTGCTGGTGTTGTCGGTGCGCCGGCGCAGCGATGCGTGGGCTGCCATTGCTGCCGCGGCGGTGGTGCTGCCGGCGCTGGCCTTGCCGCACAAGCTGGGCCTGCTGGTGGCGGCCGGGGTGGGCATCGCTTTCGGTCTGGTGATGTGCCGCTTCGACCGGAGAAAACCATGAGCACGATGGCGCTGCTGCAGACCATGGCGGCCTGCGGGCTGGTCACCTTCCTGATCCGGCTATCGTTCATCGCCTTTGGCCGCTATTTGCCCGACGATCCGCGCATCGAAGCGTTCTTACGCTACGTTCCGCCGGCCATCCTCGGCGCCCTGGCAGCACCGGAGATTTTCATGATCGGCGGCGACCTGAACGCCACACCGGAGAATCCGCGTCTGTGGGCAGCGTTGATCGCGCTACTGGTTGCCCGGCTGACGGGCAGCGTCCTGGCAACGATTGCGGCTGGCATGGCCGCGCTGTGGGCGATTCAGGCCTGGATCGCCTGAGGCCCGGGTCGCCGGCATTTCAATTTTCGGCGATATTTCCGGTTGACCGTGGCAGTTAACCGGGTCGGATTTCTCAGCCCAGAAACAGCTTGTAAGCGGGGTTCTGGCTCTCGTCCCAGTGGGCGTAGCCGAGCTTTTGCAGGAATTCCTCGAATTTGCCCATGTCGCCCGGCGGCACCTGCATGCCGACCAGCACCCGGCCATAGTCGGCGCCGTGGTTGCGGTAGTGGAAGAGGCTGATGTTCCAGCCTGCGCTCATCTGGGTCAGGAAGTTCATCAGCGCGCCCGGTTTTTCCGGGAATTCGAAGCGGTAGAGCAGCTCGCGCATGCCCTTTTCGCAGACCGCCGGGGCGTGGCCGCCGACCATGTGACGGATATGGTTCTTGGCCATTTCGTCGTCGGTCAGGTCGAGCGTCGGGTAGCCGTGCTTCTGCAGGCTTTCGACGAGCTTCAGCGACTCCTTGCGCTCGCCAACCTGGACGCCGACGAAGACGTGGGCTTCGCTGGCGGTGTGGTAGCGGTAATTGAATTCGGTGACGTTGCGCTTGCCGATCAGGGCCAGGAATTTCTTGTAGGCGCCTGGTTTTTCAGGGAGCGTGACGGCGAAGACGGCCTCGCGCTGCTCGCCGAACTCGGCGCGCTCGGCGACGAAGCGCAGGCGGTCGAAATTCATGTTGGCGCCGGAAGTGACGGCGATCAGGTTCTTGTCCTTGAGCTTGTGCTGGCGGGCGTATTCCTTGGCGCCGGCGACGGCCAGCGCGCCGGCCGGTTCGAGAATCGAGCGGGTGTCCTCGAAGACGTCCTTGATCGCGGCGCAGATGGCGTCGGTGTCGACGAGGATGATGTCGTCGAGGTATTCCTTGCACAGGCGGAAGGTTTCCTCACCGACGAACTTGACGGCGGTGCCGTCGGCAAACAGGCCGACCTGGTCGAGACGGACGCGATGGCCTTTGGCGATGGATTGCTTCATCGCATCGGCGTCGAAGGTTTCAACGCCGATAACCTTGATTTCCGGACGCAGGCGCTTGATGTAGGCGGCGACCCCGGCGGCCAGCCCGCCGCCACCGATGGCGCAGAAGACGGCAGTGATCGGCCCGTTGTGGCGCGAGTGCTGACGCAGGATTTCCATGGCGACGGTGCCCTGCCCGGCGATTACTTCGGGATCGTCGAAGGGATGGACGAAGGTTAGTTTCTCGGTTTTTTCAAGTTCGACGGCGTGGGCATAGGCTTCGTCGAAGGAGTCGCCATGCAGCACGACTTCGCCGCCACGCGAGCGGACGGCGTCGATCTTGATGCCCGGCGTCGAGGTCGGCATGACGATCACCGCCCGGCAACCCAGTTTCTTGGCCGACAGGGCGACGCCCTGCGCGTGATTGCCGGCCGAGGCGCAGATCACGCCGCGCTTGAGCTTTTCGGCCGAGAGGCTGGCGATCTTGTTGTAGGCGCCGCGCAGCTTGAAGGAAAACACCGGCTGCATGTCCTCGCGCTTCAGAATAATCTTGTTGCCGACCCGGGCGGAAAGGTTGCTGGCCAGGTCGAGCGGCGTTTCGACGGCCACGTCATAAACCTGTGCGTTGAGAACTTTTTCGAGATAATCCGGGTGCATTTGGCGCAACTCATTCTGGCAAAAGGGAGATTCTACGGGTGGAGTGGCTAAACGTCACGGCGGAAAGCGGGCTTTGGGGCCTGCTGGTGGCCAGTTTTCTCTCGGCGACGGTGCTGCCCGGCGGCTCTGAGGCGCTGCTGTGGGGCTTTTTGCATCTGCATCCGGCTGAATATGGCTTAGCGCTGATGCTCACTACGTTGGGCAACACGGCCGGCGGCATGACGTCGTGGTGGTGTGGCCGCTACCTGCCGCGCTGGCAGAAGCTCGAAAACCTGCCGCATCGCGACCAGCTCGAACGCTGGGGCAGTCCGGCCCTGCTCCTCGCCTGGGCGCCGTTGATCGGCGACGCCTTGTGCCTTGCCGCCGGCTGGTTGCGTTTACATTGGCTGCCCTGCTGCCTGTTCATGGCCATCGGCAAGTTCGCGCGCTACTGGTTGGTCGCCCAAACTGCCCTGAGTTCCTGATGCCCAATTCCACGCCGCCCGCCAATATCCCGTTCTGGGAAGCCTTCCGCTTCTGGCTCAAGCTCGGCTTCATCAGCTTTGGCGGGCCGGCCGGGCAGATTTCGATGATGCATCAGGAACTGGTGGAAAAGCGCCGCTGGCTGTCCGAAGGCCGTTTCCTCCACGCCCTCAATTACTGCATGGTGCTGCCCGGCCCGGAAGCGCAGCAACTGGCGACCTACATCGGCTGGCTCATGCACCGGACCCGGGGCGGCATCGTCGCCGGCTTGCTCTTCGTGCTGCCCTCGCTGTTCATCCTTATCGCGCTGTCGTGGATTTACATCGCCTACGGCAACACGACGCTGGTCGCCGGGCTATTCTTCGGCATCAAGCCGGCAGTCACCGCCATCGTCCTGCAGGCGGCCTGGCGCATCGGTTCGCGGGCGCTCAAGACGAAGCTGCTGTGGGCGATTGCCGGGGCGGCTTTCGTCGCCATTTTCGCCTTTGGTACGCCGTTTCCGGCCATCGTTGTGGCGGCCGGGCTGATTGGTTACGTTGGTGGGCGAATGAAACCCGTCCGCACCGAATCCCACGGTCAACCGGAAAAAAACGCCAAAATAAAAATGCCGGCCCTCATCGACGACGACACGCCGACGCCCGATCACGCGCGTTTCAGCTGGCCGCGGGTCATGCGCGTGGTTTTCGTAGGCGCCCTGCTCTGGCTGCTGCCCATGGCGCTACTCACCGCCACGCTCGGCTGGAACCACACGCTGACCCAGATGGGCTGGTTCTTCACCAAGGCCGCCCTGCTCACTTTCGGCGGTGCCTATGCCGTGCTGCCCTACGTCTATCAGGGCGCCGTGACGCATTTCGGCTGGCTGACGCCGACCCAGATGATCGACGGCTTGGCCCTCGGCGAAACGACGCCGGGGCCGCTGATCATGGTCGTCGCCTTTGTCGGCTTCATCGGCGGCTACCAGACGGCGCAGATGCAGGCGATGTTCGGGCCGGAGAACCTGTTTCTGGCCGGGGCGCTGGCGGCCAGCGTGGTGACGTGGTTCACCTTCCTGCCCTCCTTCGTCTTCATCCTGCTCGGCGGGCCGCTCGTCGAAACAACGCACGGCAACCTCAACTTCACGGCGCCGCTGACGGCGATCACGGCGGCTGTGGTCGGCGTCATTCTCAATCTGGCGCTGTTTTTCGCTTATCACGTCTTCTGGCCGGCCGGTTTTTCCGGCCACTTCGATGTGGTTTCAGCTGGCATCACGCTCGCCGCCGGCATTGCGCTGTTTCGTTACCAGGCCAATGTGATGCTGGTGATCGCTGTTTGCGCGGCCAGCGGTCTGTTGCTCAGGGGCTGGGCACTTTAGGCAGCGGCTCCGGCACGTGGCGGACGAAGCCCTGAGCGTAGTCGACGCCAATTTCCTGAACGATGCGGTCGACGGTGGCGTTGCAGACGTATTCGGCGACGGTGATCAGATTATGGGCGCGGGCCAGTTGCACGATGGCTTCGACGACGGCGTGGTCGCAAGGATCCTGGTCGATATTCTTGACGAACATGCCGTCAATTTTCAGGAAATCGATCTTGAATCGCTTGAGGTAGGCGAATGAGGAGAGCCCGCTGCCGAAGTCGTCGAGCGCCAGCGTGGCGCCTATGGCGTGCATCTGCTCGATGAATTCGAGTGCCTGGTCGAGGTTGGCGACGGCGCAGCTTTCGGTGATCTCGAAGCAGAGCATGGCCGGGTCGATGTCGTGCTGTTCGATTTGCTGGCGGACGAAAGCCGGGAAATCGTTGAGGCTCAGGCTGGCCCCCGAGACATTGACGGCAAGGTGGCGGAACGGAAATGCCTGGCCGCTCTTCTGCCAGTCGCTCATGTAGCGGCAGACGTTCTCGACAACCCAGCGATCGATGTAGGGCATCAGGTTGTAGCGCTCGGCGGTGGCGATGAAGCGGCTGGGCGAGTTGATCTTGCCGAGCGGGTCGGAAAGGCGGAGCAGCACTTCGGCGGTGACCGGCAGCCCGGGTTTGAGCGGTTCCTGACGCTGGTGGAAGAGCATGAAGCGGCCTTCCGCGATGGCCCGCGTCAGTTGCGGCATGGTCCGGAAGTCTTCGCTGCGCTGGCGATACCACTCGTCGGTCGGCGTGTAGATCTCGACGCGGTTGCGCCCTCGTTCCTTGGCCGCATAGCAGGCGGTGTCGGCGGCGATCAGCAGATCGGTCACGCTCATCATGTCGGGGCCGGAGCGGACGACGCCAATCGAGGCGCCGAGCCGGAAGCTCCGGTTGTCCCAGAAGAACGGGAAGGCGCATATCTCGGCGATCAACTGGGTGGCGCGGCGCATGGTTTCCTGCGGGCTGCTGTCGCGCATGACGATGCCGAATTCATCACCGCCCAGCCGGGCCAGAAAGCCGTAGGGAAAGCGCTCTTCGATCATCCGCGTCAGGCGGATCAGAAGGTCGTCACCGGCGGCATGGCCACAGGTGTCGTTGACGACCTTGAACTGGTCGAGGTCGAGGTAAAGCAGGGTGACCGGATCTTCCGCCAGGTCTTCGGCTTTGAGAACGGCTTCAAGATGGGTTTCGAAGGCGCGTCGATTGAACAGGCCGGTCAGCGAGTCATGGTTGGCCTGATACGACAAGTCGGCAATCCGCGCTTTGACGGCGTCGGTCATCGTGTTGAAGTTCTGGGCGAGGACTGCCACTTCGTCCTCGCCGGAAATCGCCATGCGCTCTTCGTAATGCCCATTGGCCACGTTGATGCTGGCTCCAGCCAGGGTGATCAGATTCCGGGTCAGCAGGTAGCCGATGATCGACAGCAATACGAGCGACAGGACGATTTCGGCCAGCGCGATCAGGCCGCTCTGCCAGAGCAGTTCGGCCGAGGCCTTGTCCATGAAGGCGGTGGACATGCCGTAATGGATGTGACCGTAGATCTGGCCAAGATAGTCGACCGGAAAACGCACGTGGCGGATCTGCCCTTCGCTCCGGTTGACCAGTGGCAAGGCGTCGCCGGGCGGCCAGCCGGACGAGGCGAGAATGCGGCCATCGGGATCGGTGACCGCCAGGTAGGTGATGTCGGAGGCCTTGCGCCAGCCGTCGAGAATGTCGCGCAGGGTGGCGTAATCCTGGGAGGCCAGTGGCACGGCAACGGCCGTCTTGTAGGCCAGTTCGACAGCCTGGACGCGCGCATCAAGTTGTTCGGATAGATGGTGCTCGATCAGGCGTACGCTGTTGCTGACCAGCAGCGCCAGCATCAGCGCCTCGATAATGACGCTGGCCAGCAGCAATTTGGCCCGCAGCGAGCGCCGGATATTGAACATTATGTCGGATGTCCGAGCAGCGCCCTGGTCAGCGCGACGTAGGGGGCGAGCGACTCGAGGTCCTCGGGCGTGATCGCCGTGTAATCCTCATAGCCGGTTTCGCGGAAAAAGGCCTGGCCTTGCGCGGTGGTGCCGAATTTGAGCAATGCAGAGCGAACCCGCTTGAGTTCGGCCTTGCCCAGCCGATTGTGGCCAAGCGTCATCAAATGCGGGACGCTGACGTCGATGGGCAGAATGCTGACCTTGGCCCTGACATCCTCCGGTACCTGATGCAGCGGGGTGTGCGTCGTCAGCGCGGCATCCAGCTCGCCGACGGCCACGGCCGCGACCGCAGCACCATGGGTAGTGCGTTCGAACAACTGATAATCGCGACCCATCTGCATGCCATGGTCGAGCAACCATTTGACCCCCCCAATCGAGGAAATCGAAAGACGGCTGGAGAGCCCGATGCGCTTGCCTCTGAGGTCGTCGAGCGAACGGATGCCGGAATTCGGACGAACGACGAAGACCGGTTGGAGCACGGCCTTGTAGCGAACCAGCGCTTCATAAGACTGCAGGCACATGACGCCAAAATGCGGACCGGTGATCAGGAGGTCATATTCGCCAGCCAGCGAGCTGTTGAGAAAGGTGAAGTAGTCGGCGGCGGTGAAGAGTTCGATCGGTCGCCCCAACTCACTCTGCAGATACTGGCGCAAGGGCTGGTGCGTCTTGAACAGGGCCAGCGTCGAATTGAAAGGCATGATGCCCAGACGAAGCGCACGAGACTCCACTCCTTCCGCCATCAAGCTCCGCGTGAAGGGCAAAATGCCTAGCCATCTGAGGATGTTTCGCCGATGCATTTAGAATACCTATAACTTTTGTAATATTTTACTCCCCTCATCAATATAAGTAGAACATTTGGGCCTAATTTCTGTCGGAAGGTACCCGTGCTCGTTGCGTACCCCTTCGGTACGCTAAAATTCCACCTTTAACGCTATTGATTTTGGTCGCCTCATGACTGCTCGCCTGCGCGAAATACCGTACAACTACACCTCGTTTTCCGATCGCGAGATCGTCATCCGCCTGCTCGGCGCCGACAACTGGGCGGTGCTCGACGAGCTCCGTTCCGAGCGCGTCACCGGCCGTTCGGCACGCATGCTCTACGAGGTGCTGGGCGACATCTGGGTCGTGCAGCGCAACCCGTATCTGGAAGACGACCTGCTCGACAATCGTGAACGGCGCGATGCGCTGGTCAATGCCCTGCACCACCGGCTCAACGAGGTCGAAAAGCGGCGCGAAGCGACCGAGGGCGAGGACAAGGAGCGGGCCGCCAAGGTCAAGCGCCTGGTCGATGCGGCGCGCATCGCAGTCAACCGCTTTGCCGAACGTTTTGGCGAAACCTGGGATCTGCGCCGCAAGGTCACGCGCATCCTGAGCAAGCACACGCGCAAGGACAACATCGCCTTCGACGGCCTGGCCCGCGTTTCGCACGTCACCGATGCGACCGACTGGCGTGTCGAATACCCCTTCGTCGTCCTCAATCCGGATACCGAAGAGGAAATCGGCCACCTCGTGCGGGGCTGTATCGAAGCCGGCCTGACCATCATCGCCCGCGGCGGCGGTACCGGCTACACCGGCGGCGCCGTGCCGCTGACGCCGTACGCTGCGGTAATCAATACCGAAAAGCTGATCGACATCGGCCCGGTTGAAGAACTCGTGTTGGCCGGTCATGAAACGCCCTACGCCACCATCCGCACCGGTGCTGGCGTGGTGACCGACCGGGTTTCCGAAGCAGCTTCGCTGGCCGGTCGCGTCTTCGCGGTCGACCCGACTTCGGCTTCCGCTTCCTGTATAGGCGGCAACATCGCCATGAATGCCGGCGGCAAGAAGGCCGTGCTGTGGGGAACCGCGTTGGACAACCTGGCCTGGTGGAAGATGGTCGATCCGGACGGCAACTGGCTGGAAGTCGAACGCGTCAATCACAACTTCGGCAAGATTCACGAGCAGGAAAATGTCGAATTCCGCCTCAAACGCTTCGACCCGAGCGGCAAGAAGCTGCTCGGCGAAGAAATCCTGACCCTGCCGGGCGCCGCCTGCCGCAAGATCGGGCTGGGCAAGGACGTTACCGACAAATTTCTGGGCGGCATTCCCGGTGTGCAGAAGGAAGGCACCGACGGCATCATCGTCGCCGCCCGCTGGGTGCTGCACAAGATGCCGCCGGTGGCGCGCACCGTTTGCCTGGAGTTTTTCGGTCAGGTGCGCGAAGCCGTGCCGGCTATCGTCGAAATTACCGATTACTTCAAGCCGGGCGGCGCCGGGCATGCCGCCGGCGTCCAACTGGCCGGTCTGGAACACCTCGACGAACGTTACGTAAAAGCCGTCGGCTACGCCACCAAGGCCAAGCGCCATGGTCGGCCGAAGATGGTCCTGATCGGCGACCTTGTCGGCCACGACGAAAATGCCGTGATGGCTGCTGCCTCGGAAGTCGTCCGCATGTGCAACCTGCGCGCCGCCGAGGGTTTCATCGCGGTCAATGCCGAAACGCGCAAGAAATTCTGGCTCGACCGTTCGCGCACCGCCGCCATTTCGCGCCACACCAACGCCTTCAAGCTCAACGAGGACGTGGTGATTCCGTTGCCGCGCATGGGCGACTACTGCGACGGCATCGAGCGCATCAACATTGAGCTGTCGACGCAGAACAAGCTCGCCTTATGCGACGCGCTTTCCGAATTCCTCAAGGGCGACCTGCCCCTGCATCGCGGCGACACAACGCTTGATACCGATGTGCTGATCGGCGACCGCCAGCAGGCGGCGCTCGATTACGTCAATGCCGTCCGCCTGCGCTGGGAATGGCTGCTCGAAAACCTCGACCTGCCGCTGGCCGAAGCCGAATCACGTTTTGCTTCCTACGGCGTGGTAGCCGGCGAACTGACCAACCGGGCTGATCATCCGACGCTGTTCCACCGCCTGCAGGATTACTCGGTCCGTACGTCGTGGAAGCAGGAGCTGCATGCACGGCTGGCCAAGATTTTCGACGGTGGCGTCTATAGGCCGATCATCGAACGCATCGAAGCGATCCATAAGGAAGTGCTGCGCGGCCGCGTTTTCGTCGCCCTGCACATGCACGCGGGTGACGGCAATGTGCATACCAACCTGCCGGTCAATTCCGACAATTACGAGATGCTGCAGACAGCCAACAAGGCGGTCGAGCGCATCATGCACATCGCCCGTGACCTGGATGGCGTCATTTCCGGCGAACACGGCATCGGCATCACCAAGCTGGAATTCCTGACCGAAGAAGAACTCGGCCCCTTCCGCGCCTACAAGCAGAAGGTCGATCCGGAAGGCCATTTCAACAAGGGCAAGCTGATGCCAGGCGGCGATATGGGCAATGCCTACACGCCTTCTTTTTCACTGCTGGGCACCGAGTCGCTGATCATGGAGCAGTCCGAAATCGGCAAGATTTCCGACATGGTCAAGGACTGCCTGCGCTGCGGCAAGTGCAAACCGGTCTGCTCGACGCACGTACCGCGGGCCAACTTGCTCTACTCGCCGCGCAACAAGATTCTGGCCACTTCGCTGTTGGTCGAAGCCTTCCTCTACGAAGAGCAGACTCGGCGCGGCATATCGCTCAAGCATTTCGACGAATTCAACGATGTTGCCGACCATTGTACGGTATGCCACCGCTGCCTGAAGCCCTGCCCGGTCGACATCGATTTCGGCGATGTTTCGGTGGCCATGCGCAACTTCCTGCGCAAGCAGGAGAAAAAGCGCTTCAGCCCTGGCACCTTTGCAGCAATGACTTACCTGAACCTCAAAGACCCGGCGACCATCAAGCTCATGCGTTTCGGCATGATGGATTTCGGTTTCAAGGCCCAGCGCCTCGCCCACAAGGCGGCCAAGGCGCTCGGTCTGATCCAGGACAGCCGCAAACATCCGCCGGCGACAGTTGGCGCCCCGACGGTCAAGACGCAGATCATCCACTTCCTGAATCGCCCGATGCCGGGCAATCTGCCCAAGCGCACCTCGCGCGGTCTGCTCGACATCGAGGACGACAAGGTTATCCCGGTCATCCGCAATCCGCAGAAGACGACCGAGGAATCGGACGCCGTTTTCTATTTCCCGGGCTGCGGCTCCGAGCGCCTGTTCTCGCAGGTCGGACTGGCCACGCAGGCCATGCTCTATGAAGTCGGGGCGACGACCGTGCTGCCGCCGGGCTACCTGTGCTGCGGCTATCCGCAGAATGCCTCGGGCGATTCCGACAAGGGTCAGAAGATTACGACGGACAACCGCGTGCTCTTCCACCGCGTCGCCAATACGCTCAACTATCTCGACATCAAGACGGTGATTGTGTCCTGCGGCACCTGCATGGATCAGCTGCAGAAATACCAGTTCGAGAAGATCTTCCCGGGTTGCCGCCTGCTCGACATCCACGAGTACCTGATGGAAAAGGGCGTCAAGCTCGAAGGCGTCAGCGGGACACGCTACATGTACCACGACCCTTGCCACACGCCGATGAAGGCCTATGCGCCGCTGGCTGTGACCAAGGCGCTGATGGGCCAGGAAGTACCGCTGACCGATCGCTGTTGCGGCGACGCCGGTTCCTTCGCCTATTCCCGGCCGGATGTCGCGACGCAGGTTAAATTCCGCAAACAGGAAGAAATCGAAAGCGGTGCTGCCAAACTGCGCGCTGATGGTTTCACGGGCGACGTCAAGATTCTGACTTCCTGCCCGGCCTGTTTGCAGGGCCTCTCCCGTTACGACGACGATGCCGGCACCAAGGCAGATTACATCGTCGTCGAGTTGGCCAAGCATCTGCTCGGTGAAAACTGGATGGCGGATTACGTTGGCAAGGCCAATACGGGTGGGATCGAGCGGGTTCTCCTTTGATTTTTGCCTGTTTTTTCCGGTTGACCGTGAAATAGAAGGTTCTTTTGCAGTCGCGGCTTGTGATATTTATTCTTCGGTGTAATCCTTCACGGAAAACCGGAGTCAGATAACGTGGGTAGCGACAGTCAGTCCTGTGAATTGTGCATCAACCCCGGCGGACCCATTCTTTGGCAGTCGGGTCTTTGCCGCGTCGTGAGGGTGGATGATCCGTACTACCCGGGCTTTTGCCGCGTCATCTGGAATGATCATGTGCGCGAGATCACTGACCTTGATGCCAGCCATCAGGCCCTGCTGATGCGCGTTGTTTTTGCCGTCGAATCAGTTGTGCGACAGTTATTCAATCCGGATAAAATCAATCTGGCCAGTTTTGGCAACATGGTTCCCCATGTTCACTGGCACGTCATTCCACGCTGGCAGGACGACAGACATTTTCCGGAGCCGGTATGGGGAAGCGTCCGGCGGGAGGGCCTGACGCCACGACCGGTGGTCAGTGACGCAGTTCTGGCCCAGGCTGTCGCCGTAGCGCTGGTAAATATCGAATAAGGCTGGGGATCATGAATTCAACCGCCATGGAAGTGCCCGTAATTTCAGATCTGCAAAGCGGGATGAACTATCTCTCGCAGTTGTCGCTGGCCAATCCGATTGTCGCCGAGCGACAGTTGATGTGTTTCATCGACTCGCTGCTCCTGACTCCGCCTGAATCCGGCATTCTGCTGGCGCTGCTTGAGCAGGCGCGGGCGCCGATGTGCTTCGTCGAAGAAGAAATGGCGCGGCGCTACCATAACAAGGCCCTGCCTCTTGCCGCCGAAGAAGAGTCCTATTTCCAACAGGTAGTGACTGCCTGGCGCAAGATGGGCAAGGCCTACGCGCTGTCTGCCCGACTCGAGGAGCCGGATGCGGGAAATGCGCAGTATGTGACCATGATGGCTACCATCCTGCATCGTTGTCTGTATTACACAGGAATGGTCATCCTCGAGCACTACCGCGCCCGCCGCGATTTGCCGCCAGGTATCTGGCTGGACTTGCACGGTTTCTATGAGACGGCCGAGGAATGGGGTATCGCCTACACGCCGGTCGAGGATGCCCTCGAAAACAGTCTGCAGGCGACCCATTGCGCCGCTGCCTACACGACTCTGCTACTCATCGACATTGCCAGCCCCTACAGCAACAGCGTGCGCAATCTAAACCTGATCCGGCGCTGGGCAGGCATGTGGGCACCATTGGTTTCCATACACAAGCTCGAAGACGACCTCGAGGTTCCGGCCTACGTCATCGAGTTGATGAAAGATGCGCCGTTGCATCCGACGGCCGTTGCCGATGAGCCGTCCGCTGATACGCGGCGCCTGGACACCACACGGCTCGGCCTGCAGATCAATCATATGCTGAGCCAGTTGCGTCAGCGCATAACGCCATCCCAACTCGGTCTGGGCGAGGAAACCAGTGGCCATGTTATTGGCTTGCTTGATCATCTTTCGCGCCCCTGGACTCAGTCTGCTTCGCCCCGTCGCTTCCGCCGTTTCGCTACCGAAGGAATTGCCCGCGTTGCGGTTGGCTTCGAGGCGATCCATTTTTGCATCACCGGCAAGGAGTTCGGGCAGCCAGATTCGGCAGCCGCATTTTCCCGCGGCGAATTCGACCAGTTGTTCACCTTCGGGGAGCGTGTTGATTCGGACCAGACGCCAGCCATCAGACCGCTGGTTACGTTCCCGGTCGACGAGTGGTCGGTGATCAACCATTCGGCGAACGGCTTTCGTCTTGGCCGCAGCTGCGCTGGAATGCGGATCTCGCATGGCCAGCTGATGGTGGTCTGTCCACACGACGGCGATCACTACCTGCTGGTGCAGGCAACCTGGCTGATGCAGGAAGACAACGGCGGACTGATCGTCGGCGTGGCAACCCTGCCCGGTATGCCGGTCGGCATTGCCGTGCGCATCGCCGCGATGAAGGCGGGCAACAACGAGCGTTTCGTGCGTGCCTTTTTGCTGCCGCCGGTACCGGCGATCAAGGAAGAAGGGTCGATTGTCCTGCCTCCGGGGATGTATCAGGCCAGCCGGATACTCGACGTATCGTCCGGGGAAGAGACGCCCTGGCAGATACGGATGAACCATGTACTTCAGCGCGGTACCGATTACGACCGTATCAGCTACCAGATGATTTGACCAGTCTCGGCGTAGCACTGCGGCGAGTGCGCTAAACTAGCGTCCTCATTCTGGAGAAAACAATGGCTGGTATTGATCGAGACACCCTGATACCGAGCGAAATCAAGCTGCACAAGAAATCCCGCCGGCTGGAACTGATCTACTCTGAGGGCGAAAATTACTCGCTGGATTTCGAATTTCTACGCGTCTATACGCCTTCTGCCGAGGCCAGAGGCCACGGTCCGGGCCAGGAGACCTTGCAGACAGGCAAGCGCGATATTGATATCGAACGTGTTGAGCCGGTTGGAACCTATGCCCTGCGCCTGGTCTTTTCCGATGGCCACGACAGCGGCCTCTATTCGTGGGATTTGCTCTACAACCTGGGCAAGCATCACGACGAGCTCTGGCAGGAATATCTAGCGCAAATTGAAAAGCAGGGACTGTCGCGCGATATCGACACTTCATCACGTCCAGCAGCGGGAAGCTGCGGCCACCACCACTGAAATCATGAACAACGATAAAACCCATTTTGGCTACGAAACCGTTGCCGAGCAGGAGAAGGCCCGGCGCGTCGCCGACGTATTCGATTCGGTCGCCAGTCGTTACGACCTGATGAATGATCTGATGTCGGGTGGCATGCACCGTTTGTGGAAAGCTTTCACCATTCAGCGCAGCGGTGTTCGCGAAGGCTCACGCGTACTTGACGTGGCTGGTGGCACCGGTGATCTGGCGTTGGCCTTTGCCAAGCGCGCTGGAAAAAGCGGTCAGGTCTGGCTGACCGACATCAACAATGCGATGCTGGCCCGGGGTCGTGACCGCCTGCTCGACAAGGGCTACATGCTGCCTGTGGCGCAGTGTGACGCTGAAAAGCTGCCCTTCCCCGATGACTGGTTCGATTGTGTGACGGTTGCTTTTGGCTTGCGTAACATGACACACAAGGATGCCGCGCTGGCTGAAATGCGGCGCGTTCTGCGTCCGGGTGGCCGCCTGCTGGTACTGGAGTTCTCGCAGGTCTGGAAACCGCTGGCACCGCTCTACGATTTTTATTCTTTCAAGGTCATTCCGCGTGTTGGCCAATTGGTTACGAACGATTCGGACAGCTATCGCTACCTCTCCGAATCCATTCGGGTCCATCCCGGGCAGGAGGAACTGAAGGCAATGATGGAGCAGGTTGGCCTGGAAAAAGTTGAGTACTTCAATCTCGCTTTGGGCGTTGTTGCCCTGCATCGCGGGTTCAAGTTCTAGGCTTGCATTAGATGGAAGCGCTCAATCGACTGGCCATTCTCGCCCTGAATCATTTGATTGAAGGCGAAAGCTGGGCTCAGACACGGCTAATTGCGCACTCCGGAGCACAGGTACTAATCGATTCCGGGCTTTTTGTTCTCCGGCTCGGTATTGACCAACGAGGCCTGTTTCACGCGGGCGACAAGGCACTTGAACCTGATGTCAGCATCACTCTGCCTTCGGATTTGCCGGCTCGTCTGTTATTCAACCGCGATACGCTGTTCTCGTCAGTGAAACTTGGTGGGGCCGCCGATATCGCTGAAAGTCTCGCCTTCGTGTTGCGCAATTTACAATGGGATGGTGAGGCCGACCTCGCTCGGCTGGTCGGCGATATTCCGGCCAGACGTATTGCGCGGCTCGCTCAGTCAGTGGCTGTGGCAATTCAGGATGCCGTCGGACGAGCTGCCGAGAATTTCTCTGAGTACGCTCTCGAAGAATCGGGAATGCTGGCGCCAAACCGTGATGTGGCAGCATTTGGCGGTGCTGTGGTTTGTTTGCGGGACGATGTGGCGAGATTGGAAAAACGTATTTCCCGGCTGTAATTGTATGTCCCGATAGATAGAAATGAAAAAGGCAGCCGAGGCTGCCTTTTTTGATCCGGATTTCCGGAATTAGTGCGTGTGCTTGCGCATGCGCTGGATTGCTTGCAGCTGGGCAACGGCTTGCGCCAGTTCGGCTTCAGCCGTGGCGTAATCCATTTCAGCATTCCGATTGGCGAGTGCCTCTTCGGCGCGCTTCTTGGCTTCCAGTGCCTTGGCTTCGTCCAGATCGTGCGCACGAATCGCAGTATCTGCCAACACGGTAATCATGTCGGGCTGTACTTCCAGCATGCCACCAGAAACATACACCAGCTCAAACTCGCTCTGGTTCGGCACCTTCAAACGAATGGTGCCGGGCTTGATGCGAGTCAGAAGCGGTGTGTGCCGCGGCAGAATGCCGAGTTCCCCGGCTTCGCCGGGAAACACCGCGATTTCCACCAGTCCGGAGAAAATCGATTCTTCAGCACTGACGACATCACAATGAACAGTCATAGCCATTACTAGCTCCTATGCGACGTTGTGTAATTACAGCGTCTTGGCCTTTTCGAGGACTTCCTCGATGCCGCCCACCATGTAGAACGCTTGTTCCGGCAGATGATCGTACTCGCCAGCGCAAATGCCCTTGAAGCCCTTGATCGTTTCCTTGAGGGAAACAAACTTGCCCGGCGAGCCGGTGAAGACTTCAGCCACGTGGAACGGCTGGGACAGGAAGCGCTGAATCTTGCGAGCGCGGGACACGGCCAGCTTGTCTTCAGGAGACAGTTCGTCCATACCCAGAATCGCGATGATGTCACGCAGTTCCTTGTAGCGTTGCAGATTCATCTGCACAGCACGAGCAACGGCGTAATGCTCTTCACCAACGACCTGCGGATCAAGCTGGCGGGAGGTGGAGTCGAGCGGATCAACGGCCGGGTAGATACCCAACGAGGCGATATCACGCGACAACACAACCGTGGAGTCCAAGTGCAGGAAGGTGGTAGCCGGGGACGGGTCGGTCAAGTCATCGGCAGGCACATAAACGGCCTGGATGGAGGTGATCGAGCCAACCTTGGTCGAGGTGATACGCTCTTGCAGACGGCCCATTTCTTCAGCCAGCGTCGGCTGATAGCCCACGGCGGAAGGCATACGGCCGAGCAGTGCGGAAACTTCCGTACCAGCAAGGGTGTAGCGATAGATATTGTCGACGAAGAACAGAATGTCGCGGCCATCATCACGGAAACGCTCAGCCATGGTCAGACCGGTCAGCGCGACGCGCAGACGGTTGCCCGGCGGCTCGTTCATCTGACCGAACACCATCGCGACCTTGTCGAGAACGTTGGAGTCCTTCATTTCGTGATAGAAGTCGTTACCTTCACGAGTACGCTCACCGACGCCGGCAAACACGGACAAACCGGCGTGCTGTTTGGCGATGTTGTTGATCAGCTCCATCATGTTGACGGTCTTGCCAACGCCGGCGCCACCGAACAGGCCAACCTTGCCGCCCTTGGCGAACGGGCAGATCAAGTCGATAACCTTGATGCCGGTTTCCAGCAGATCAACAGAAGACGACAGTTCGTCGAACTTCGGTGCCATCTGGTGAATTTCACGCAGCTCATTGGAGTCGATCGGACCAGCTTCGTCGATCGGGCGACCAAGCACGTCCATGATGCGACCGAGCGTGCCCATACCAACGGGCACGGAAATGCCGGCGCCGGTGTTGTTCACTTTCATGCCGCGGCGAAGACCGTCGGAGGAACCCATGGCGATGGTACGAACGACGCCGTCACCGAGTTGTTGTTGTACTTCGAAGGTCAGGCCGTCTTCTGCCATGCCGTTTGCTTCAGAAGCATCCAGCTTGAGGGCGTCGTAGACCTTCGGCATCGCGTCGCGCGGGAAGTGGATGTCCACAACGGCGCCGATGCACTGAACGATTGAACCTTGACTCATATTCAAATCCCCAAAAATAAAAATCTACGCGTCACACCGCGGCGGCGCCGCTGACGATTTCCGAAAGTTCCTTGGTAATCGCAGCCTGACGGGCCTTGTTGTAAACCAGCTTCAAGTCGCCGATAACGGTCTTGGCGTTGTCCGATGCCGACTTCATGGCAACCATCCGGGCGGACTGCTCGGAGGCCATGTTTTCAGCGACGGCCTGATAAATCAGAGCTTCGACATAACGGATCAGCAGATCGTCGATCACAGCCTTGGCATCGGGTTCGTAGACGTAATCCCATTTGTGCGAAGCAGTACCGACTGTAGTGCTGGACAGCGGAAGCAGCTGTTCAAACACCGGCTCCTGTTTCATCGTATTGATGAAGCGGGTATAGCCGATGTACAACGCGTCGATCTCGCCCTTCATGTAGGAATCAAGTTGAACCTTGACCGCCCCGATCAGCTTTTCCAGATGGGGCGTATCACCCAATCCGGTTACGTGCGAGACAACTTTCGCGCCAGCGCGTTGCATGAAGCCGAGACCTTTGTTGCCGATGCAGGTGGCCTGTATTTTATTGCCCTTGGACTCGAACTCCTTCATCTTGCTCACAGCCAGACGAAGAAGGTTGGAGTTCAGACCGCCGCACAGCCCTTTATCCGAAGTGATCAGAATCATGCCGACAGCGGCTTGTTCACGATTCACGAGGAAAGGGTGGCGGTATTCGGTCAGAGCATGAGACAGGTTACCTGCTACGCGCCGGATCTTCTCGCCATAGGGACGGGCAGCCCGCATCCGGTCCTGCGCCTTGCGCATTTTGGATGCGGCCACCATCTCCATGGCCTTGGTGATCTTGCGCGTGTTTTCGACGCTCTTGATCTTGTTGCGAATTTCCTTGCCGCTAGCCATGTGATTCTCCTAGCTAATCAGGCCCAGCTGCTCTTGAAAGCAACGATGCCAGCGGCAAGTTGCTTCTCGGAGTCGGCGCTCAGGTCGGCTGTGGACTCCATCGTGTTCATGAGGTCAGCACAGTTGGCTTTCAGATAACCAATCATGGCCTTTTCGCATTCCAGGGCACGCTTGACTTCGACATCATCGAAGTAGCCCTTGTCAGCTGCGTACAGCGTGACGGCCATTTCGGAGATGCTCATCGGCGAGTACTGGGCCTGCTTCATCAGCTCGGTGACCAGACGACCACGTTCCAGCTGCTTGCGGGTTGCTTCGTCGAGGTCGGAAGCAAACTGGGCAAACGCTGCAAGTTCGCGGTACTGGGCCAGTGCCAGACGGACACCGCCGCCGAGCTTCTTGATCAGCTTGGTCTGAGCCGCACCGCCGACGCGGGACACCGAGATACCGGCATTGATCGCAGGACGGATACCGGCGTTGAACAAGTCGGTTTCCAGGAAGATCTGACCGTCAGTAATGGAGATCACGTTGGTCGGAACGAAGGCAGACACGTCGCCAGCTTGCGTTTCGATGACCGGCAGAGCGGTCAGAGAACCGGTCTTGCCCTTGATTTCGCCATTGGTGACCTTCTCGACCCAGGCTTCGGAGACGCGAGCAGCGCGTTCCAGCAGACGGGAGTGGAGATAGAACACGTCGCCCGGATAGGCTTCACGGCCCGGCGGACGGCGCAGCAGCAGGGAAACCTGACGGTAGCCCCAAGCCTGCTTGGTCAAGTCGTCATAAACGATCAGTGCATCTTCGCCGATGTCGCGAAAATATTCGCCCATCGTGCAGCCGGCATACGGTGCGAGATACTGCAGCGCTGCGGATTCGGAAGCCGGAGCGGCGACAACGATCGTGTTTGCCATCGCGCCGTGCTCTTCGAGCTTACGTACGACGTTGGCAATGGTGGAAGCCTTTTGGCCGATAGCAACATAAACGCAGAACAGACCCTTGTCTTTCTGGTTGATGATGGCATCGACTGCAACGGCGGTCTTGCCGGTTTGACGGTCACCAATGATCAGCTCGCGCTGACCACGGCCAACCGGAACCATGGAGTCCACACACTTCAGACCGGTCTGAACAGGCTGGGAAACAGACTTACGCCAAATAACGCCTGGCGCAACCTTTTCCAGCTTGTCTGTCAGTTTGGCGTTGATCGGGCCTTTGCCGTCGATCGGCTGACCGAGGGAATTGACCACGCGGCCGAGCAATTCGCGACCGACGGGAACTTCCAGAATGCGACCGGTGGTCTTGACCACGTCGCCTTCGGAAATGTGTTCGTATGCACCAAGAACCACGGCACCGACGGAATCACGCTCGAGGTTGAGCGCCATGCCAAAGGTGTTGCCGGGGAATTCCAGCATTTCGCCCTGCATAACGTCTTGCAGGCCGTGCACGCGGCAGATACCGTCGGTGACGGATACCACGGTGCCCTGCGTGCGCACTTCCGATGCGCCCTGCAGGTTCTGGATCTTGCTCTTGATCAGTTCAGAAATTTCGGAAGGATTCAACTGCATGAAATTCTCCTAGTTGTTCAGCGCCGTAGCCATGGCGTCGAGCTTGCCGCGGACTGAAGCATCCAGCATCTGGTCGCCAACGATTACCTTGATGCCACCTATCAGGGTCGGATCAACCGACACGGAAGTCTCGAGCCTGGTCTTGAAGACTGTTTCGAGTTGGGGCACCAGGGCTTTCACCTGGTTGTCATCGATCGGGAAGGCCGAAATGATTTCGGCCTGCTTGGTGCCTTCCTCGGCGCGCTTGTAGCTTTCGTACAAGCCGGCGATTTCCGGCAACAGCCCCAAACGGTCGTTGTTCGACAGCAGCTGGATGAAATTCGCCAGCTCCGCATCTACCGCCGTACCGCAGGCAGACCGGAAGAGGTCGACCAGTTGCGGGGCCGCCACATTGGGATCGCCGATAGCCGCACGGACATCGGGACTGGCGGCCACCTGGGCGAGCGATACTGCCTGCTCGGCCCACTTGGCCAGATTGCCGCTTTCCTTGGCCGCCCGGAACAGGGCTTCGGCGTAAGGACGGGCGATAGTGACGGATTCAGCCATTGCTTACAGGTCCTGTTTAAGGGCGACCAGCATGTCGGCATGCGCGGACGCGTTGATTTCCTTGCGCAGGATCTTCTCGGCACCAGCAACCGCCAGTTCGGCGACGCGCTCACGCAACTGCTGCTTGGCGCGTTCGACTTCCTGATCGATTTCGGCTTTGGCGCCGGCGACGACCTTGTCGGCCTCGACCTTGGCGGTGCCCTTGGCTTCTTCGACGATCTGCTGCGCACGCTTTTCGGCTTGAGCGATGAGGTCCGAGGATTTCTCCTTGGCTTCCCGCAACGCGTCAGCGGAACGCTTGGCAGCGAGTTCTTGCTCGTGCTTGCCACGTTCAGCTGCAGCCAGGCCATCAGCGATCTGTGCTTGACGGTCTGCCATCGCTTTTTGCAGCGGCGGCCAGACGTACTTCATCGTGATCCAGATGAAGAGAGCAAACCAGATTGCCTGGCCAATCAGTGTAGCGTTGATGTTCACGCTAACCTCCTGGTTATAAGGGTTACAGGGGCGCGGTTAATTACTTCAGCAGAGCCAGGAACGGGTTTGCGAAGAGCAGGAACAGAGCGATACCAACACCGATCATGGTCACGGCGTCGAGCAGACCGGCGACGATGAACATCTTGACTTGCAGCGTGGGGATCATTTCCGGCTGGCGAGCAGCACCTTCCAGGAAACGGCCACCCAGGATACCAAAGCCGATAGCGGTACCCAGAGCGCCGGCGCCGATCAGGATGGCTACAGCGATAGCGGTGTTGGAGAGGACGGTTGCGAGTTCCATGTTTACTCCTCAGTAAGGTAGGTTTGTTGCGGGGTTAAAGTTAAAAACTACTGAAAAACTGCTACTACGACTTAGTGCGACTCTGCGGCCATCGACATGTACACGATGGTCAGCATCATGAACACGAAGGCTTGCAGGGTAATAATCAGGATGTGGAACAGTTCCCAGGGCAAAGCCAGGGGCAACTGGTAGATGCCGAGCAATGCGATCAGGATGAAGACCATTTCGCCGGCGTACATATTGCCAAAGAGTCGCAGGGACAACGAGATCGGCCGGGCGATTTCCTCAACGATGCGGAACAGCAGGTTGATCGGAGCCAGCTTGAGACCGAACGGTACCGCGAACACTTCGTGCATGAAGTGACCGAAACCCTTGACCTTGAGGCCCATGACGATTGATATGACGAACACGGTGAGCGACATTGCGAATGTCAGGTTGGGGTCCGTGGTCGGAACAAACTTGAAGGGCAGGTGATGATTGCCGGTGGCAGCTTGCAGCGCGGTTGGCAGGAAATCGACCGGAATCAAGTCCATGGCGTTCATGACGAACACCCAGACAAAAATGGTAATGGCTAGCGGGGTAACCAAGGCGCTCTTGCCATGAAAAGTATCGCGTACTTGCTGGTCGACCAGGCCAACTACCATTTCAACAAAGTTCTGGCCGCCTGACGGGACACCTGCGGTGGCCTTGCTTGCCAGCATGGCCATCAGGCCGAAAACCACCAAACCCAGAATGCCGGAAACCAGCAGGGTATCGAGGTGGAAAGTCCAGAAACCGCTACAAACCCCATCCACCTTGGCGCTGTCTGCACAGACAGCGAGATTGGTCAGGTGGTGTTGAATATAACCAGTAGTGCCGCCTTCTGCGCTCATGTTTTCTCCAGTCAGCCTAGCGATTCTTCAGCAGTGCCATCCAGTAGATGACAAAGGTTGATGCGTACCCAAGGAAGAGCGGCAGAACCGCCACTTCCTTGTACCCTAAAAACACCAGCGCAAATCCGACCAGAGTGAGCAGAAACTTGAACCCTTCTCCGGCGGCTTGCGCCTGATAAACCTTGACCGGGTCCGTACTCGAACTCATCCTCAAGGCTCTCAGGACGTACCCGAGATTGGCGATGAATCCGATTGATCCCCCGATCAGAACCGAGACTGCTGCATTCGCACTAAGGAACAAACCTGCCGCGATGGCCAGGATGGTTGCCAGTGCCGCTTGGCGGCTGAGTATCCAGCTCACTTGCGGATGCAAGGCATGCCTCGATCAATAACCGTGCGAGTGTAACGGAGTCTTATAGAGGAGTCAATTTCCGCAGTGCAAAAAGTGAGGGTTTTCCCGTGCTTTCTGTGGGTTACGATTAGTGACATTGTTTATGCATGAAGCCGTGAGATGAGACCGTCAAGCTGGTCGAGGCTCGAAAACTCGATGGTGACCTTGCCGGCGCCTTTTTTGTTGGAGCGAATGGCGACATTGGCGCCGAGTCCGTCGGACAGGCGTTCCTGCAGGCTCAGCAGGTCGCGGTCGACGGCTTTTTCCGGGGCATGTTTGGGCGGATTCAATAGTTGTTGCACCAGTCGTTCGGTTTCTCGGACTGATAAGCCCTTCTGAATGACGCGCTGAGCCAGGCCGACCTGTTGGCCGCTAGATACCGGCAGCAAGGCGCGGGCGTGGCCCATGTCGATCTGGCCGGTCATCAGCAGTTCCTGAACCGGGGCGGTCAGTTGCAACAAACGCAGTAAATTCGAGGCGGCGGGGCGGGAGCGGCCGACGGCATCGGCGGCCTGCTGGTGGGTCAGGCCGAATTCATCGATCAGGCGTTGCAAGCCTTGGGCTTCTTCGAGCGGGTTGAGGTTTTCGCGCTGAATGTTTTCGATGAGCGCCATGGCCAGCGCCTGCTCGTCGGGAATGCTACGAACGAGAACCGGGACTTCGCTCAGACCGGCGATCTGGGCGGCGCGCCAACGGCGTTCGCCGGCGACGATTTCGTAGCGCTCGGCGCCGGGCGTATTGTTGACGGCGCGCACGAGAATCGGCTGCATGACGCCCTGGGCCTTGATCGATGCGGCGAGTTCAGCCAGCGAGTCCTGGTCCATGTGGGTACGCGGCTGGTACTTGCCTGGTTTCAGGCGTTCGACCGGCAGGTTGCGCAGTTCGTCTTCGGCCTTTGCGTCGCTGCCGGAAAGCAGCGCGTCGAGGCCGCGGCCGAGTCCTTTCATCTTGATCATTGGGCGACCCTTTCAAGAATTTCCTGGGCGAGTGCTGTATAGGCTTGCGCACCCCTTGAGTTTTTGTCGAAGGCGATGACCGGCTTGCCGTAGGACGGTGCTTCGGCCAGCCGGACGTTGCGCGGCACGATGGTCTTGTAGACCTTGTCGCCGAAATGGCTTTCGAGTTCGCTGGAAACCTGTTGGGTCAGCGTGCTTTGACCGTTGTACATGGTCCGCAGCAGGCCTTCGATTTCGAGTCGGGAATTGAGGTGGTGACGCACCTTGCGCAGCGTTTCGACGAGATCGGACAAGCCTTCCAGTGCGTAGTACTCGCACTGCATCGGGATCAGCACGGAATCGGCGGCGACCAGGGCGTTGACGGTCAGCATGTTGAGGGCTGGCGGGCAGTCGATGAGGACGAAATCGTATTCGGCGTGGTTTTGCGCCAGGGCTTTTTTCAGGCGGTATTCGCGCTGGTCGAGTTCGATCATTTCGACTTCGGCGCCGGCCAGTTCGCGGTTGGCGGGCAGGATGTCGAAGTCGAAGGCGGTCTCGATGCAGACTTCGAGCAGCGTCGCGGCGCCGATCAGCAATTGATAGACGGTGGGCAGCGCTTCTTTCTTGGTGATACCGGACCCGGTCGTCGCGTTGCCCTGCGGATCCATGTCGATGAGCAGGACGCGCTTGCCCTCGGCGGCCAGCGACGCCGCCAGATTGACCGCGGTGGTCGTCTTGCCGACGCCGCCTTTCTGGTTGGTTATGGCGAGTACTTTCATGACCCGGCTTTCAAAATGATCAAATGTCGTTCGGCATCCAGCCCGGGTACGCTGAGCGGGATGATTGCTTCCACCGTGATGTCGGCCGGCAAGGTCTTGAGTTCGTCGTCCGGTCGCACACCTTTCATGGCCAGCCAGCGACCGTCCGGGGCCAGCAAGTGGCGGGTCAGGCTGATGAAAAGGCCGATTTCGGCAAAGGCGCGCGAGCTGATCTGGGCGTATTGTCCCTGGATTTCCTCGACTCGGGCGTGGTGCACCGTAACATTCTTGAGCGCCAGTTCGATGACGGCTTGCTGCAGGAAGGTGGTTTTCTTTTGCACGGTGTCGACCATGCTGACCGAGAGTTCAGGCCTGGCGATGGCTAGCGGGATGCCGGGGAGGCCGCCGCCACTGCCGACGTCGAGCAGATTGCCGGCGCCGACATGCGGCAGGATGGCGAGCGAATCAAGCAGGTGGTGTGAGATCGCCTGAGCCGGATCGCGCAGGGCGGTCAGGTTGTAGGTCTTGTTCCACTTGAGCAGCAGGTCGCGGAAGGCGAGCAGCTTGCTCTGTGCCTCGGCCGGCAGCGTGATGTCGAGAGCGGCGAGGCCGCTGGCTAGCGCGTTCTGGCTCATGCGGCGTGCGACAGGTTGTGGCGCTTGAGGTGGATGAGCAGCAGCGAAACAGCGGCGGGCGTGATGCCCTGGATGCGCGAGGCCTGGCCGATGGTCTGCGGCTTGTGCTGGTTGAGCTTCTGCTTGACCTCGTTGGACAGGCCGGCGACCGTGGCGTAGTTGAGATCGGCCGGTAGCGCGGTGTTTTCGTAGCTGGCCGACTTGGCGACTTCCTCGGCCTGGCGGTCGATGTAGCCCTGATACTTGGCGGAGATTTCGAGTTGTTCGACGACCGCCGGGTCCATTTCAATTTTGGGCAAATTTTCCGGTTGACCGTGGGATTCGCTTTCCCCGGCGATTTCCGGAACCGGCAGGGTAATGAGCGCGGCGTAGCTGACTTCGGGGCGGCGCAGGAGTTCGAACAGGTTGTATTCGTGCTCGATTGGCTTGCCCAGCACGCGAATGCAGTCTTCGACTGGTGTCAGCTTGGGATTGACCCAGGTCGATTTCAGGCGTTCCTGCTCGGCGGCGATCGCATCACGCTTCTGGCAGAAGGCGGCCCAGCGGATGTCGTCGACCAGGCCGAGGGCGCGGCCCTGTTCGGTCAGGCGCAAATCGGCGTTGTCCTCGCGCAGGCTCAGGCGGTATTCGGCGCGGCTGGTGAACATCCGGTAGGGATCGGAAACGCCGCGTGTGATCAGGTCGTCGACCAGCACGCCGAGGTAGGCTTCGTTGCGTTTCGGGCACCAGCCGGCTTCGTTGCGCACGTAGCGCACGGCGTTGATGCCGGCCAGCAGGCCCTGCGCGGCGGCTTCTTCGTAGCCGGTCGTGCCGTTGATCTGGCCGGCGAAGAACAGGCCGTTGATGGCCTTCGACTCCAGCGTGTCCTTGAGGCCGCGCGGGTCGTAGAAGTCGTATTCGATGGCGTAACCGGGGCGCAGGATGTGCACGTTTTCCATGCCGCGGATCGAGCGCACAAGGGCCAGCTGGATGTCGAAGGGCAGGCTGGTCGACACGCCGTTCGGATAGATCTCGTGCGTCGTCAGGCCTTCCGGTTCCAGGAAGACGTTGTGCTGGTTCTTGTCGGCAAAGCGGTGGATCTTGTCTTCGATCGACGGGCAGTAACGCGGGCCGACGCCTTCGATGACGCCGGTGTACATCGGCGAACGGTCTAGGCCGCTGCGGATAATGTCGTGCGTGCGCTCGTTGGTTTCTGTGATCCAGCACGGCAGTTGGCGCGGGTGCTGGGCGGCGTTGCCGAGGAAGGAAAATACCGGCATCGGGTCGTCCGAGTGCTGCTCTTCCATCACCGAAAAATCGATGGTCTTGCCGTCGAGGCGTGGCGGCGTGCCGGTCTTCAGGCGGCCTTGCGGCAGATTGAGTTCTTTCAGGCGGGCGGCCAGCGAGTTCGACGGTGGATCGCCCATGCGGCCGCCGGTGTAGTTTTCAAGCCCGACGTGGATCTTGCCGTTGAGGAAGGTGCCGGCCGTGAGCACGACAGCGCCGGCCATGAAACGGATGCCAAGTTGCGTTACCGCGCCGACGACACGTTCGCCCTCGACGATCAGGTCATCGCAGGCTTCGGCGAAAATGGTCAAATTGGGCTGATTTTCCAGTCGACCGCGGATCGCCTGTTTGTACAGAACGCGGTCGGCCTGGGCGCGGGTGGCGCGGACGGCCGGGCCTTTCGAGGCGTTCAAAATACGGAACTGGATGCCGGCTTCATCGGTCGCTGCTGCCATGGCCCCACCCAGTGCATCGACCTCGCGGACTAGATGGCCCTTGCCGATACCGCCAATCGACGGGTTGCAACTCATCGCCCCCAGCGTGTCGAGATTGTGCGTCAGGAGCAGCGTGTTCGCACCCGCCCGGGCTGCGGCGAGCGCGGCCTCGGTGCCGGCGTGACCGCCGCCGACGACGATGACATCGAAACGGGTGGGATAGAGCATTTGGATGGCTTTGTTGCAGCGCAATAGCGGACTGCGGATTTTACTTCAGGGCGCTGAAATATCACAGGTTTTTGCCATGCCGCCTTATTTTCACGGAGCCAGGTTGGCTTTGCACCAAACGACGAAATCCGGAAGCGACAGCGCCGGTGAGAACAAGTAGCCCTGGGCGAAGTGGCAGCCCAGAGTTTGGAGCTGATCCAGCGTTTCCGTCGTCTCGACCCCTTCGGCAATGATGCTCATGCCCAGTTTGCCGGCCAGTTGGATCACCGACGCAATGATTTCACGGGCTTTGTCCGATTCGACAACCTGACGGACAAAAACCTGATCGATCTTCACTTCCTGAACCGGCAGGCGTTGTAAGTAGCCCATTCCGGCGTAGCCCGTGCCGAAATCGTCGATTGAAAGGCGCAGGCCAAGCTGGCGCAGGCGGTTCAGGACATCCATGACCTGCCAGCTTTCCTCGATCATCATCGTTTCGGTAATTTCGAGCAGGAACTTGTGCGGTGGGAGATCCCAGGTGGCGAGCGCTTGGCCGATCATGTCCGGGAGCTCGACATCAAGCAGGTCGTTGGCCGAGAGGTTGAGCGACAGAGCGATGTCGATGCCGTGCTCGACCAGTTGCTTCTGAATCTGTGACGCCTGATGCAGCAGCCAGCGATTGAATGTCTGGCGTTGTCCGAGGCGGTCGATGGCTTCGAGAATGCGCGGCGGGGCAACCCATTCGCCATTTTCGCGTTGCCAGCGCAACAGGGCTTCGGCGCCAATGCAGCGACCGCTGGCGATTTCTACTTGCGGTTGCAGATAGAGGGCCAGCCCGTGGTTATTGCTGAGGGCCTGGCGTAGATCAGCGAGAAGCCCTTGCTCATGTTCACCTTCAGACTCCATCGATGGCTGGTAGGTCCGGATATCGGGGTTGCCCTGTTCAGCATGCAGGCGGGCGATACGCGCCGACTGCACGAGAAAGAGCGCGTCGTCGCCATGGTCTGGCCAAATAGCGGCCCCCAGAGCCAGGCGAGGCAGGTGGCTGATGCTTCCGGTGTGGCCGGAAATGGCCATCAGGCTGTCGCGCAGGCGGATCATGGCCAGGGTCGGGGCGGCGCTACTGATCAGGTTGGGCTGGATAATCAGCCACTCCTCGTGGCTGACGGTATAGACGCGATCCTGTGGTCGCACCGCTGTCTGAATTTCCCGGCTGGCCAGGATGCGCAGCTTGTGGATGGCATCTGTCGACTGGCGCAGGAGCTGCGGGTCAGGGACGATCGCCAGCGAAATGATGCCTAGTTGCCGTTCTGTTGCATTTTCCCGGATCATTTTCGGCAAATCGGCCAAGGCACTGGCCAGCAGGGGAAGCCCCGTAGTCTGGTCGATAAGGTCGCGCTGGCGGTTGACGAATGGGCGAGAGGGCATTTCAGGTCAGATAGAACTCACCGGGATCGATCCCGTAGGCATTGGCCGGCAGGGCATGCATGATCCGGTAGGGCTCGCCGGTTGGGGTCAACGGATCCATTATCAGGTCGAGCGTGATCGGATGGCGCTCGATGCTTTTATCGGGGCCGAGGAGGATCAGCAGACGAGGCTTGAGACGGCGCACCTGATTTTGCTGGATGACGACGCCAACCTCGCCGGTATTGAGTTCGACCAGACTGCCGATCGGGTACAGGCCAATGCACTGGATAAACTGGTCAATGACGGCTTCGCGGAACTTGGTGCCGCGCATGCGGATCAGCGCTTCAAGTGCCTTTTGCGATGAAATGGCGGTGCCGTAGGCGCGGTCGCGAGTCATCGCGCAATAGGTATCGACAATGCCGGCCAGTTCGCCGTGAAACGAAATCCTCTCGCCTTTCAAGCGGCGTGGATAGCCGCTGCCATCGGCCCGCTCATGATGACTGGCAACGATCTCGAGGATGTGATTGGGGAACACTTCCTGGCCGAGCAGCATTTCGAGCGAGCTGGCGACGTGAGACTGCACCTGACGGTATTCTTCCTCAGTCAGGTTGTCGGGCTTGTTGAGGATCTCGATCGGGATATCGATCTTGCCGATGTCCTGCATCAGGCCGGCCACACCAACCTGCTCGATGACCTTGGAAGAAAGGCCGAGATATCGGGCGAAAACCATCAAATGCACTGAAACATCGAGGGCGTGATCGTATGAATACTGGTCGGTTGAGCGCAGACGGGCCAGCCAGATCATCGCTTCCGGATTGCGTTCGACGCTGCGCGCCATGTGCGAAACCTGCTTGCCGATCTCGTTGAGCGATACGGTTTCGGCACTGGCAATGGCATCACGAATCATCTTCAGCGTGCGTTTGACGTCGTCGACGATCGGCGCAGAATAGAGCAGTTCCGCTTCCAGATGGCTTTGCTGGTCGGAAGAGTCGAGATCGGGCGAATAGCGGTAGCGGCGTAGTACCGGCTCCATGCGCAGGTGGCGACAGATCGACGCAAAGTCATTCGGCTGAGCATCGTTCACTTGCCGAAAAACAGGCAGGGTACCTGGTTGGCGAGGTGCATCGCGACCATGGTCACGTGGCGCGTAGGCATCGCCGAGCGAACGGCTGCGATCGACAGTGACCTGTTGGCAGTATTGTTGCAAGGTGGCGATCTGCGCTTCATTTTCGATCAACAATCCCTGCATGAGGAATGGCGTCTCGATCCAGGGCCGGTCAAGGTCGCTGATGAACATGCCGATCTGGAGATCAAGGGTGACAACGCTTATTTTGTGCGACATTCCAGCCGTTTTTTGCGATCGATGCCAAGATCAGAACAATAACATGCCGGTTTGCCCTCGAGACCCGGTTTGGATATGGTTTTCACTGTCCGGGTGATGAAATGCCAAGGGGGGTTGCCGATTCCTTGCCCTGCCCAGTGAACTCAAGTAAGTTTGCGAAATGAGTACAAGCCAAGTCAAAGGGCCCAGCCCGCTCGATAACGAGGAGATGCTGCTGGTTTTGCAGCAATCGCTGACCAAGAAAAGGGTCCTGATCGTCGACCGTCATTCGCCGGCGCGCGATTCGCTGCGTCTGATGCTCGGTGCGCTGGGCGTGACGCTGGTGCACGGGGCTGGCAACTCAGCCGAGGTCATCCGTCAGGTCAAGGCCAACCGTTTCGATATCGTGCTCTCCGATTTCATTCTCGACGATGGCCGCGACGGCCAGCAATTGCTCGAAGAACTGCGCCACGCCCACCTCATCCCGTTGTCAACGGTGTACATGATCATCACCAGCGAGCGAGGCTACACCAACGTCGTATCGCTGGCCGAACTAGCGCCCGACGATTACCTGATCAAGCCTTTTACCGCCGAGCAACTACAGGCCAGGCTGATCAGATCAATTTACAAAAAACACGTACTGCGGCACATCTACGAGCAGGTCGAGCGCGGTGCCTTGCAGGAAGCCATCATCGCCTGCGACCGTGTCATCCAGCAGCAGCCGCAATACATGTACGACGCCCTGCGGTTCAAGGGTGATCTGCTGCATACACTGGGCAAGACGCACGAGGCCGAGGAGGTTTTCCGGCGCGTGCTCGAAGGGCGCGTCGTGCCGTGGGCCAAGATGGGGCTGGCGATGGCCCTGCGCGACCGGGGGGCGCTCGACGAGGCCGAACAACTGGCCGAACAGGTCACCGCGGAAGCGCCCGATTACCTGTCGGCCTACGACTTTCTGGCCTCGGTGCACGAAGCCCAGGGCAAGCTGGAGGCTGCCCAGCAGACCCTGCAGCGGGCGGCTGATGCCTCGCCGCACAACACCGTGCGGCAACGGCTGGTCGGCGATGTGGCGGCCCGCAACAACGATTTGCTGGCCGCCGAAAAGGCTTACGGGAAGGTCATCGAGCGCAGCAAGGGGTCGAGCTTGCGGACGGTGGATGACTTTGCCAACCTGTCGCGCGTCCTGGTCGAGCGGGGCAACGTGAGCGCCTCGCGCAAGATTTCTGCGGAGATGAAGCGCGAATGGCGCGGCGACATGCAGGCCGAGCTGGCGGCGCTGGTTACCGAAAGCCTTTGCCTGAACAGTGAAGGCTCGGCCGACAAGGCTCAGCATCTGGTCGATCAGGCCCTCGCCTTGCAGAAAATGATCAGCGAAGAGGCGGCCGAAAAAGGCAAACATGTGTCGCAGCGTCTGGCCGTCGATCTGGCCCACGCCTGCTACGCCACCGGCAAGGAAGGCGAGGCGACGAAGATCATGCGTCAGGTCGCCGCCGAAAACCATGAGGACAGGAACCTCATCGACCACATCACGAGCGTCTTCAAAAAAACCGGCCAGCCCGATGCCGGCAAGGCGATGCTCGAACAGGTCGGCAAGGAGATTGTCGAACTCAACAACAAGGGCGTCCTGGCGGCGCGCAGCGGCGATCTTGAGGGTGCTGTCCAGTTGCTGATCCAGGCCGTCGAGCAAGTGCCCAATTTGCAGTTCCTGGTCAATGCTGCCAAGGCCATTTTCGCCTTGATGGACAAGAAGGGCTGGGATCAAGCATTGGCAGCCAGGGCCATCGACTATCTGCAGCGCGCCCAGCGCAAGGACCGCAAGAGCGCCAAGGTGGCCTCGGCCCGCGAACTGTACGTCACGGTCGCCAATAAATACGGTATTGCCACCGACAACACTTGAAAAATCAGGGCGGCAACATTTTGAAACCAATTAGTTGCTCCGCTGACTCATCCTTTCTCGTGCTGGCGCGTTGATTACACACCGGCCCGCCTTTTCGTGCGGGCGGCGCTTTTCCTTCGGGAGTCCACGATGCTGCAATCCATGCAAAAAATATTTCTCGCGCTGACCATGGCGGTTGCCCTGCCCGCCGTGGCGCAGAGCGATCCACCGGCCCGCGTCGGGCGTCTGGCTCATATTGAAAATCAGGTCGATTTTCGGGTTGACCGTGGCGATCAGGGCGGACCGGCCACGCTCAACTGGCCGATCAGCAGCGGCGCCGTGCTGGAAACCGGGCAGCGCGGCCGGGCCGAGGTGTGGATCGGGTCCACCGCCTATCGACTGGCCGACGACAGTGAGGTCGAATTCCCCGTCGTGGACGATACGCGGGTCGATGTCCGGGTGAGCGGCGGCAGCCTGGCGGTCAGCATTCTCGACCGCGATCAGGTCGATGATGTGGTGATCGCCACGCCGGATGGCAATGTCCGTTTTCTGACGCCGGGGCGCTATCGCATCGACGTCTTCGCTGATCGCAGCGAACTCAGCGTGCAGGCCGGCCGCGCCGTTTTCGATGACGGCCAGCGGGCGACGTCGGTTGCTGCCGGACAGAAGGTTAGCCACTGGAGCGATGGCAACGAGCAGCTCGATGCCGACCGTAGCAACGATGCCTTCGACCGCTGGGTGGCCAATCGCGAGAACGTGACGCTGGCCAGCCAGTCGCGCCGCCACGTTTCGCCGCACATGACCGGCTATCAGGATCTCGATGCCTACGGTGACTGGCAGACGGCGCCTGATTACGGCTCGGTCTGGTATCCGCGCGCCGTGGCTGACGACTGGGCACCCTACCGCTATGGCCGCTGGGCCTGGGTTGCCCCTTGGGGCTGGACCTGGATCGACCAGGCGCCGTGGGGTTTTGCGCCTTTCCACTATGGCCGTTGGGCGATCATCCATGGCCGCTGGGGCTGGGTTCCCGGCCGCCTCGCCGCCCGCCCGGTCTATGCGCCGGCACTCGTCGCCTGGATCGGCAACCCGGGCTGGAGCGTCGGTTTTCGCTCCGGCGCCGCGCCGGCAGTCGGCTGGTTCCCCCTCGCCCCGCGCGAAGTCTATGTGCCTGGCCACCGTCACAGTCCCAACTACGTCCGCCAGATCAACGTCACTCACGTCCGTGATGTGAGCGTCATCGACCGCGCCATTCGTCCCGGTGGGCATGCCCCCTTTGTCCACCACGCCTTGCCGCGTGCCGTTACCGTCGTGCCGGCCAACATGGTGCGCGAAGGCCGCTCGATCACCTCGCGCGAAATTCAGCGTCAGGAGCGCCCTGCGCTGGGTCGAGCCCCTCTCGCCCGCTCCGCACCGAATGCCGATTGGCTGGCCCCGGCCCTGGGAGCCGTTCGTCCGCGCAACGACGAAAGACGTGAGCCGATCAACCGGCCACGCCGCGATTTCGATGCCCCACGGCTGAATGGCCAGGAGCGCGGCGCACCACGGACCGAACCGATGCCACGCAATCCTGATCGCCCGGCTCTCCGTCAGCTGACGCCAGAGGCCGCGAATGCCCGCGAAGGCGATACGCGCCGCGAAGGTGGGCGCGGCTCGCCCGACATGCGTCCGGGAATTGAGAATCGTGGGCGTCCGGTTGAAGTTGCACCAGCCACCACGCCACAACGTCGCGAGGCAGTGGCGCCGGAAATTCGCCAGCCAGCGCCGGAAGCCGGCCAGACCCAGCCAGTCGAAGGGCGCCGTGGCGGTTTCCGCCGCCCGGGTGAAACGCGTCCGGAAACGGAGTTGCGTGGCCGCCAACCAGAGGAGGCCGCCCCGGCGCCAATCCGCCGCGACATGCCGACGCCCCAGATGCGGACCGAGGAGCGTCAGCCCCGGCCGATGATGGCGCCACAGGAAAGGGAGCAGCGTCGCGAAGCGCGGGAAGTTCAGCGCATGGAACCTCAGGCACCACCGTCCCGCGAACGCGAGGCGCCGCAAATCATGCGCCAGCCGGAAATGCCGAGGCCGGCTCCGGAAGTCAGGATGCCCGCCACGCCACCGGTACGCGAAATGCCGCAGCCACGCGCCGAACCGCCACGTCAGACGCAGGAGTTCCGTGCCCCCGCTCCAGCGCCCATGCCGCAGCAGCGGGCTGACCCACCGCGCCAGCTTCAGGAATTCCGGGTACCCCCTCCGGCCCCGGCTCCGATGCCCCAGCCGCGGGTTGATCCGCCGCGTCAGCTGGCACCGCAAGGCGGCCAGCCGGAACAACGCCGTCGCCACGGCGATGACGACGATCGGCGCGGACGTTAAGCGCTGAATGTGGAGACCGGGGTTGCGACTAGCCCCGGTCACGCGTCGTTCAGCAGCCAGATTGCCGGAACCCGCAAGCTGTGGGAGTTGGCGCTCTGAGTTGCTTTCGCACCAGCCGACGGCTCAATCGGGCGTGATAAAGTCCGGTTTTTGCCTACGGCAGGAACAGCCATGTTTTCAGGAATCATCGCGGCAGTTGGCCGCATCACTCACCTCACCCCGCGGGAAGTCGGTTACCGTCTACATGTCGACGGCGGTGGCCTCAAGCTCGACGATGTTTCGCTTGGCGATTCGATCGCCCATAACGGCGTTTGCCTGACCGTGGTGGTCAGGGAAGGCAATACCTTTGCCGTCGATGTTTCGCCGGAAACCTTGTCGTGCACCGTCGGGCTTGATGCACCTGGCCCGGTTAATCTGGAAAAGGCGCTACGCCTCAACGACGTGATCGGCGGCCATCTGGTATCCGGCCACGTTGACGGTGTTGGCGAAGTGCTGCGCTTCGATCCGGTTGGCGACAATCGTCTGCTCGAAATCCGTGCCCCGAAAACCATTGCCAAGTTCATCGCGCGCAAGGGCTCGATCGTCGTCGACGGCACCAGCCTGACGACCAACGAGGTCAATGGCACCGACTTCACGATCAACCTGATCCCGCATACCTTGGAAAACACGACCCTCAATCGGCTCAAGCCGGGCAGCAAGGTCAATCTCGAAGTTGACCTGATCGCCCGCTACTGCGAGCGTTTGCTAGCCGCCGACCGCGAGTAAGGCGATGCCTTGCCGAATCCTTGTCGTTGCGCTGCTCACCGCTCTGCTGGGTTCTTGCGCGGCCTACGACGGGTTCGGCCTGCAAGCCGGTGCCGCGCGGGTCGAGGACATCGAACGCGTCATGGGCCAGCCGGCCGTCCGCTGGAACGAAACCGATGGCGGCGAGACACTGGTCTATCCGCGCGGTCCGATGGGTTATCACACCTTTTTTGTCCGTATCGATGCCCAGGGCAAGGTGCTGAGTCGCGAAAACGTGCTCGATACCCGACACTTTGCCCGCATTCAGGCGGGCTTGACGACAGACGAGGTGGTGCGCATCCTGGGGCCGTCCGTTGCCGCGTGGACTGTTTATTTCAAGGCGCGTGACGAACTGGTCTGGGAATGGCGTTATTGCGACGACTGGAACGAACCGGCCCGTTTCAATGTGTTGTTCGATGGCACCTCGCTACGGGTGCGCTCAACTCTGGCCTCGCCTGAAAGTTTGCGCGGTAGTTTCGGTGACGACGACCGTCGTGGCTGGTGCAGCCACTGAATTTAGCCGCTGTGGCGAATCCTCGCTTGAAAAACCACCACCCCGCCCCCATAATTCAAAGCATGGTTGTAATTCCGGCAATCTGGAGGCGTTCTGGACAGGGGTTCGATTCCCCTCACCTCCACCCAAGGGCATTCTGCTGAGTGTTTTTGGTTGGGGGTGTACTGGCTTCGACAGGGCGGGCAAAGGTGCGCAGGCAACTCGTCAGGCGATCGACGTTAATGAAGCAAATCCATAATTGCCAATGATGAGCAATTCGCTATTGCCGCCTAAAAACGGTTAGCCGGGGCTGCTAGAGCCTTGTTACCAAAGATAGCCGGCGGGGACTTCGGTCCCCGTCGTCACGTCCGGTTTTCCGCTTTCAGTTGTCGAGGCGGAAGACGATGGGCACGATGACCGTTGCCTCGATGGCCTCATCGCCGCGTTTGGCCGGCACGAAGCGCCAATTTGCCACGCTCTGCCGCGCCGCCTCGTCCAGCCGGTCGTAATTGCTGCTTTTTTCGATGTCGACCGTAGCAGCTCGCCCGTCCGGTGTGACCCGAACCCTGAGCAGCACCTTACCCTCCTCGCCCAGTCGCCGCGAAAGCGAAGGGTATTTCGGCTCCGGATTGTTCAGGTAGGCGGCGTTGAAGCGGGCGGCGGTGATGGCGGGCTGGGCTGAACTGGCGGCGGGTGCCGCGGCCGGTTGCGAAACTGGCGGGGCGGCGATGATGGGGGCGGGAACTGAAAACGTCGGTGGCGCGCTGGCCTGTTCCGGCGCCAGGGCGATGACCGGACGCGCTGTCTGGGCGGGTTTCTCCCGGGGAACCGGTTTTGGTGCGGCGGCCTTTTCCGGTGGTGCAGGCGGTATCGCCTGAACTGCCGAAACGCGCTCCGTGAGCTGGACCTGAACCGGGGAGGGCGGCATTGCTTCGAGCTGGTCGATGCTCAGCGTCAGCGGATAGAGTAAAACCAGTACGTGCAGCGCCAGCGCGATCAGCAAATAGCGACCGCTATGCAGCCATTCTGGAGATTTCGGCTGGGGGAGACGGAGGCCGGCAGACATCGGTTCATTATATCCGCAGGGCTTTTGGCAATTTGCCGCATCACTGATCGGCGTCCGAAGGTCAGGCGTCGCCGCTAGGCGAATCATCGACGCTGTTGGCTTTTCCGGCCTAAGGGCGAGTGTCTGCAGATACAAGGACGCGCTCAGGCAGCCGCCAGATCAACCCGGAAACTGCGCGTCGCGTGCACGCCTTCGACCTTGATCGGCAGCAAAACTTTCGTCCGTTCCAGCGCCTTGATGATGCGCGAAATGGTTTCAAAGCGCAGGTCGGTGATGTCGGCAATATCCTGCCGGGTTGGCAGGACGACCTGACCGGCGCTGTCGGTGAATAGCCGGATCAGGCTGAGAACGCGATCTGCAGCCTGGCCGCCGCGCAGCGCGACGACTTCGGCCGCCCGTTGCTGGGCCTGGGCGAGCGAGGCAAGCAGCGACTCGCCGGCCAGCGCCCCGGCGCCTTCCGGCCACGGCGACAGCTGGCACTGGGTCAGTGCCGTGGCCGAGAAGGTGTAGCAGCCAAAGAGCAGGGTTTCGCAGCCGAGGATGTCACCGGGGACGGCGAGGCTGGCAAACGAGGCGTCGCTGGCTGACCTGACGTTGTCGAGCCGGACGACGCCGCTGTTGAGCCGCCAGGCGAGGCCATCGGCGCCAGCGTGATAGATGCCTTCGCCGGCCGCCAGTTGGCGTCCGGCGCGCTGGGCGCCGGGGGGGTTGCTACGGTCGACCGGAAAAAACAGGCTAATTTGAAAACTCCTCGCTTAGTCGAAACTGACCTGGGCCTTGAGCCATAGCGTGCGGCCCGGCTCGTTGATGCGGAAGGTCTGGTCGTAGCCGGTGACGGCGGCGCCGCCGCGGCTGATGTGTTCGGCGTAGGTCTTGTCGAACAGGTTGTCGACCCCGGCCGAGACGAGCACGGCGCGGCTCGGCTTGTAGCTGGCGTTCAGCGAGAAGACGCCGAAACCGCCGGTGGCGCCGATGTCCTGGCCGACGATGTTGCCTTTGTTGAGGTCGTAGCGTTTTTGCCCGGCAACCAGGCGGAGCAGCGAGCCGACCGACCAGGTGCCATTGTTCCAGGCCAGGCCGAGGCGGCCTTCGAGCGGCGGGATCTGGGCAAGCGGCGTGCCGTCGGTCTCGTTTTCACCGCGGACGTAGGCCAGCGAGCTGTCGATTTTCCAGTTGCTGTCGATCTGGTAAGCGGCGCCGATTTCGCCGCCCCAGGTGTGGGCGTCGATGTTGCGGACGATCGACACGGTACGGGCCGGCGTCGCCTTGACGACGCCCGACTGGACCAGAATGTAGTCGTCGATCTCGTTGTAGAAACCGGCGGCCGAGAAGGACAGCGCGCCGAGGTTGCGAATCCAGCCGATGTCGAGCTGGTTGGTCTTCTCGGGCTTGGTGTTGAAGGCGCTGGTCGAGGTGGCGCTTTCCTTGCTGGCCGATACCGTTTCCCAGTAATCCGGGAAACGCTCGCTGTGGCCGAGGCCGGCATAGAGCGTCGAGCCGGCCTGCAGCTCGTGTTCGTAACGGGCAAAGCCGCTGGTCAGCGTGCTGTCGCGGGCCTGGCCGGCGGTCGGGTTGGCGACGGTGGTGGCGCCCATGCCGGTACCGAGGCGCAGCGTGGCGCGCTGGTCCTGAGCCTCCCAGCTATCGCTGCGCAGGCCGCCGATGATGCGTCGGGTGTCGGACAGATGCCAGGTCGCCTCGCCAAACAGGCCGAAGTTGGTGAAATTGGCGTCCTCGGTGCGCGCCAGTTGTTCGAACGCCGGCACCGCGGTCATCGAGGAGGCGCTGCGCAGGGTGTGGATGTTGCGCTGGTAATCGGCGCCCAGCGTCAGTTGCAGCATGTCAGCCGGGCGCAGGGCGACGGCGAGGCGACCGCCGGTCGTTTCGCGGTCCGGGTTGCTGACCATGTACATGCTGCCGGCCGGCTTGGTGCGCAGCGAGTAGTTGTCCATGACGTGATCGACGTAGTTGTAATAGACCTGCGCTTCGATTTTCTCGATCAGGCTCGATACCTGGCGCGTTTCGAACTTGAGGCCGACGTTCTGACGGTCGAACTTGACGCCGTCCATGGTCCGGTCGCCGTAGGCCGCTTCGCCGTCGCTTTTGAGCACGGAGAGTTCGAGGCGGGTGTTGTCGTTCGGCGTCCAGCCCAGCGTCGCGCCGGTGCTCCAGCGCGTGTAGGCGGAATTGACCTTGTTGCCGTCGCCGTCCTCGTAGTCGTCGCTGCTCGACCGCGTGCCGTTGATCTGGGCGTAGAACTCCGGCGTCCCGGCGCGGGCGTCGATGACCTGGTCGTTGCGGCCGAAGCTGCCGGCGGTCAGGCTGCCGTTGAAGCGGTAGCCGGTTTGCGCGAAACGCCTGATGTCGCGTTCGAAGAGCACGGTGCCGGCCGAGTTGCCCGGGCCGTGGCTGACTGTCTGCGGCCCTTTGAGAATGGTGACGCGGTCGTAGGATTCAGGGAAAACGTAGGCGGTGGGCGGGTCCATGCGGTTGCCGCAGCCACCGAGAATGTGTTCGCCATCGAGCAGGATGTTGAGGCGGGAGCCGGCCATGCCGCGCAACACCGGGTCGCCATCGGTACCGCCTTTGCGGATGACGCTGAAGCCCGGCACGGTTTTCAGGTAATCGGCCCCGTCATGGGCCGGGATCGGTTGTTTCGGTGCCTTGGGGTCGGTGACCACCTTGAGCGGTTCGTCCATCTGGGCGGCCGTGACGACGACGGTGTCGAGCACGGTGGTTTGCGCCATGACCGGCAGCGTGCCGGAAAACGCGACAGCCATTGCGGCGGCCAGCGGACGAATGTGGTACCCCATGAAACTCTCCCTGAATTATTGGTATTTGAACGCGCGCTGATTGTCCGGGAGTTGGCAGGCGACGGGAATGCGACAAATTGTCGCGCGGCAATTTGTCTAATTCCAAAGGAGGGGCTGGCGCCGTAGGATTCCTGGCTTATTTTTCCCGCGCCGGAGTCAGTCCATGTCAGGAATGCCGATCCGTTTTCTCGTCGCCCTTTGGGTCCTGGTAACCAGCATTTCTGCCGTGGCCGGTACGGCCGACGACGACTTGCGGACGGCCGCGAAGTTGCACAAGGGCGGCGATACCGGGCGGGCGGTGGCGATCTGGAAGGACTGGGCGGCCAAGGGAAATGTCGATGCCGCCTACAATCTGGCGGTGATTCATCAGTACGCTGACGGCGTGCCGCTCGACTATGCGGCGGCGCTACGCTGGTATCGGCAGGCAGCCGAACAGGGTGACAAGGTTTCGCAGTTGCAGATCGGCCTGATGTACCAGATCGGTCAGGGTGTGGCGGCTGACGAAGTCGAGGCGCATCGCTGGTTCACGATGAATCGCAAACACCATCTGCACCACGAACATGAACCGCAAATGGTCGCCTGGCGGCAGCAGGCGTTGGCCTTGATCGAGGAGCGCGACCGCCGCGAACAGGTGGCGGCATCGCGGGCAAGCTCAGCTCTGGTTGTCGCCGAACTCAGGCGCCGGGCCGGGATGGATGCCGGGCGTCCGACCGAAACGGCAGCGCTGGAAGCAGCGACGACGATTCGCTGAGGGCGTCCGGCATTTCAATTTTGGCGGTTTTTCCCGGTTGACCGTGGCATCCGCTTCGGCCGGTTATTTCGTGCGCTGGCAGCCCGGAGTCCGCCTTAGCTGGCGGGGGTAACGCCATTCAGCTTGTCGAGCGCTTCGCGCAGTTTGCCGGGTTCGTCGAGGCGCAGCATCTTGCGGACGTTGGGGGCGATTTCGTTGACCTCGGACTTCAGGACGCGGTTCTTGACCTTGAGGATCTGCGACGGGTGCATCGAGAAAATGCGCAGGCCCATGCCGAGCAGCAGGCGGGTGAGGTCGGGGTCGCCGGCCATTTCGCCGCACACCGAAACCGGAATCTCGGCTTTTTCCGCCATCGACAGCGTGTGGGCGAGCAGCATCAGTACGGCCGGGTGCAGCGGGTCGTAGAGGGAGGCGACCTGCTCGTCCGAGCGGTCAATGGCCAGCGTGTATTGAATGAGATCGTTGGTGCCGATCGACAGGAAGTCGAGGCGGCGCAGGAAGATCCCGATGGCCAGCGCGGCGGCGGGGATTTCGATCATGCCGCCGACCTGGATGTTTTCGTCGAAAGTCACCTTCTCGCCGCGCAGGCTCGATTTGGCCTGCTCGAGCGCGGCCAGCGTCTGATCAATCTCGTGAGCGTGGGCCAGCATCGGGATGAGCAGCTTGATCGGGCCGTATTTCGAGGCGCGCAGGATGGCGCGGAGTTGCGTCTGGAACATCCGCGGCTCGGCCAGCGACAGGCGGATGGCGCGGCGGCCGAGGGCCGGGTTGGTCTGCACGCGGTCGCCGGCGCTGTTGTTCGGGCGCAAGTCCTTGTCGTTGCCGAGGTCGAAGGTGCGGATGGTGACCGGCCGGCCGCCCATGCCCTTGACCACTTTCTTGTAAGCCTCGTACTGCTCGCGCTCGTCGGGCATGTCGCCGCGGTCGAGGAAGAGGAACTCGGTGCGGAACAGGCCGATGCCCTCGGCGCCGCAATCGAGCGCCATCGGCACGTCGCCGGGCAGCTCGATATTGGCGAACAGCTGCACCGGAATGCCGTCGATGGTTTCCGACTTGGCCGTCTTCAGGCGCCTGAGCTTGTTCCTTTCGAGCTCGATCTGTTCCTTGCGCAGCTGGTATTCGTCCAGCACACGCTGATCCGGATTGACGATGACGACGCCGCGCATGCCGTCGACGATCAGCAGTTCGCCGTCGCGGATCAGGCCGCGGGCGTTTTCCAGGCCGAGCACGGCGGGGATCGCCATGCTGCGGGCGAGGATGGAAGTATGCGAAGTAGCCCCGCCGACATCGGTGATGAAGGCGGCGAAACGGTGGTCCTTGAAGGCGATGGTATCGGCCGGCGAAAGGTCGTGGGCGACGATGATCAGCGCTTCTTCCTTCGAACTCTTGGCCGCCTTCAGCGTGGCGCGGCGGGGGTGGCCGAGCAGTTCCTTGACGACGCGCTCGACAACCTGCACGACATCGAACTTGCGTTCGCGCAGGTAGAGATCGTCGAACTGCTCGAACTGGTCGACCAGATGCTCCATCTGCTGGACCAGCGCCCATTCGGCGTTGCACCGGCGTTCGCGGATGATCTCGCGCGGCTTGTCCGCCAGTTCCGGGTCTTCGAGGAACATGGTGTGGATGTCGATGAAGGCATTGAGCTCGGCCGGCGCGTGCTCGGTGTTTTCCTTCATCTGGATGAGCTCTTCCTTGACCGCCTTGATGGCATCGTCGAAGCGCTCGATTTCCTTGTCGATCATGCGCGGCGCCAGCGTCAGGTGAGCCACCTCGAGCGTCGCATGCGACATGAGCATGGCCCGCCCGATGGCGATACCGCCGGAAACTCCGAGACCGTGCAGGATGAAGCTCATGTTTGCTTATTCTCCCTCGCCGAAATAATCGGCGATCAGCGCCAGCAGGGCTTCCATGGCCTCGGCTTCATCGGCCCCATCGGTTTCGATAGTCACCTTCGAACCCTTGCCGGCGGCCAGCATCATGACGCCCATGATGCTCTTGGCGTTGATGCGGCGGGTGCCCTTGCTCATCCACACCTCGCACTTGAACTTGCCGGCCATCTGGGTCAGCTTGGCGGAGGCGCGGGCATGAAGGCCGAGCTTGTTGATGATTTCGGTTTCGGTCGTGATCATATTTCTCAGTGGTCCAGCATGTTGATGATGCCGTCGCGGCCGCCATCGCGGGCGCGAACGAGCAGGGTTTCCATGCCTTTTTCGCGGTAAGTCAGGGCGCGTAGCAGCATGGGCATATTGACGCCGGTCAGACCTTCGACCCGGCCACGTTCCAGCAACTTTAGCGCAAGGTTGGCCGGAGAGGCGCCGAAAATATCGGTCAGGATCAGCACGCCGTCGCCCTTGTCGACGAGGGCGAGCATGTCGCGGGCCATCGGCAACATGTCGAGCGGGTCATCCTGCGATGTGAGACCGAGCTGCATCACTTGCGGCGGCCGCTTGTTCAGCACATGGCTGACGTTCTGGACGAGCGCCTCGCCATAACTGCCGTGGGTGATGAGAAAGATGCCGATCATGCTCGGGATTCTAACCCGAAGCGCTTTTATCGGCGGCTGACGATCAGTATGCCGATGACCACCAGCGCGGCGCCGGCCATCTGCGCCAGCGAGATTGATTCACCAAGCAGCCACCAGCCGAAACCGATGGTCAGGATCGGCCCGACCATGCCGAAAAGCGAAGCCCGCCCGGCGCCGATGCGGCGAATCGCCGCCGACTGGGCGAAGACCGGCACGATGGTGGCGAACACTGCCATGGCCAGTCCCCAGCCATAAACCGGCAACGGCTGGATGAAGGCGGTCATCGGGTGCGAGGCTGAGAAGTGCGCCAGCGTCACGGCCGACGAAACGAGCATGGCCAGGGCCGAAAAGCGCATGGCGCCAAGGCGGGCGATCATCGTCCCGCTGCCCGACAGATAGAGCGCATACGAGACGCTGGAGCCAAAAACCAGCGCGCCGCCGATCCACACATCGCGCGCATCGCCGAGGCCGAGGTCGTGAATGAAGGCGAAGCCAATGCCGAGATAGCACAGCACAATGGCGATCAATTCGCGCCGGGTGAAAGGCTTGCCCTGAAAGAGCACGCCGATCAGGATGGTCAGCGTCGGATAGGTGAACAGGATCAGCCGTTCGAGCCCGGCCGAAATGTATTCGAGCCCCCAGAAATCGAGGATGCTCGCGCCGTAATAGCCGAGGCAGCCGAGGGCGATGAGCTTGAGCCAGTCGTCGCGCGTCAGGCTGGCGCCGGCCCGCTGCCCGGCCAACCCGACCCAGAGAAAAACCGGCAGCGCGAAACCCATGCGCAGGGCGAGCAGCGTGATGGCATCGACGCCGTAGGGATAGGCCAGCTTGACGAAAATGGCCTTGAGCGAAAAGCCGAGTGCCGCGATGAGAGCCAGACCTGCACCATAAGCATTCGATTTTTCCAAAACCATTCCCGGGTTGATGTTGACCAGATGCCATTAAAAGCGCCATTGGTGCCGCGGGCAATTGGTATTATTCAAAGCAAGCATTCGTTATGGACGAAACCATGCGCTACGATTTACCCGACCTGCGGTTGGTGGCAGCCATCGCCGATTCCGGCAGCCTGACCCGTGCCGCCGAACAGGTGCATCTGGCGCCGTCTTCGGCCAGCCACCGGTTGACGCAGCTTGAAGCCGCCCTCGGCGTGCCACTCTTCGCCCGCCATGCCCGTGGCCTGACGCCGACGGCGGCCGGCGAATCGCTGCTCCGCCACGCCCGGCAAGTCTTCGCCCAGCTCGAACAGATGCACGCTGACCTGGCGCCCTACGCCAGCGGCCTGAACAGCCAGGTCACGGTGTTCGCCAACACCAACGCCATCAACTGTTTTTTGCCCGAAGATCTCGGCGATTTCCTGCGCGAACATCCGCGTGTTCGGGTCAGCCTCGAAGAGCAGCCGAGCCCGGCGATCATTCAGGCGGTGGCCGCCGGGCAGGTGGAGATTGGCGTGGTGGCTTCGGAGGTCGGACTGACCGGCGTCGAAACACGCCCTTACCGCCAGGATCGGCTGGTCCTCATCGTCGCCCCCGGCCACCCACTGGCCGACAAAAGCGAACTGGCCTTCGCCGATGTGCTGAGCGAACCCTTCGTCTGCCTGCACGCCGGCAGCGCCATCCATACCTTCATGATGAACCACGCCGCCCGCCTTGGCAGCCGGCTCGACGTGCGCATTCAGGTGCGCAGTTTCAGTGCCGTCTGCCGCATGGTGGCGGCCGGCGTCGGCATCGGCATGGTGCCGCGCTCGGCTACGGTCGACGGCATAAAAACGATAGAAATCACCGACCCGTGGGCGCCGCGGGATTTGCAGCTATGCGTTCGTTCGCGGGCTGCGCTGAGCCCGGCGGCGACCGCCCTGTTCGACCATCTGGCCGGCAAGGGTGGTGCTCACGGCGAAGCTCCGCCGCTGTCCGAATGATGGTCAGGTGAGAGCGCAATTAGCGCCGGCTATCTCGCCTTGCGTTCTTTTTCGTAGTCCGAGTAACCCTGCCGGTTGATCCGTGCCATGCAACTCTCCACCTCGCTGCTGGGCAGTTTTCGACATTGGTGTTCGGCGTTTTGCTGTCCTGCCTCGTAGGCGGTCTGGCAGCCGCCGAGGGAGAGCAGGCAAAAGGCGAGGATCGCGGTTGAGCGCATGGCGTTGTTCCATCCGGGTGGTTGGGAGAATGCCATTGTGCTTGACGGGGCGCTATGTTCAAAGCGCGTTCGGACCGCTTTCAAGCAGTCGCCGTGTCAGCGACTGCTTGCGCCGGTAGGCGTATTACAGCGGGCGTTTGACGGTCAGCGCGCCGCGAATCTGGCCCTTGCTGTAGCCGGTCGCCTGATCGTGCGGGTAGCTCTCGGCCAGCTTGGCCTTGAGGCTCGCATCCATGCCATCGACCGCGCCGTGGCACTTGAGGCACACGTCGCCGACCGGCAGTGCCTTCATGTAACGGAAGACCTGTTTGCCGTCGATAGTGACAATCTCGCTCTTCTCCATGGTGTCGATCTTCTCGCCATTGGCGGCGCGAATGTTGAAATCGGCTAGCTGGCGAACTTCCCACAAATCCGGCGTGCCGCGTTCGGCGTTGCGCGTCTTGAGACTGACGCGACGGATGTCCCAGCCGGTTTCCTGGCGTTTGGCCTTGATCAGTTCGGGCGCCTGGTCCTTGCACACGGGAATCGCTCCGGCGACGCCCTTTTCGGCCACGGCTTCCTGCATGGCATTGACAACCTTGGGGACGACCGGCAGCACGGCTTTCTTGGTTTCGGCGGTCAGTGCGCCGATGTCCTGGGCCACGGCGGGAAGTGATGCGAGGAGCAGAGAGATGGCGAGCAGAGTTTTCATGGTCATCCTTGGTTAATTAGAAAATGCTGATATTAACCCCGCTCGCCGCTATCGTCATCCGGCGATGGTCAGCCAGTCACCGTGATTGTCCGCTTCGCCGCGTACGCTGGCGAAATACGCTGCCTGCAGCATTCGGGTGACAGGCCCAGGTTTGCCGTTGCCGATGCGCCGGGCATCAACTTCGACGACCGGCGTAATTTCGGCCGCCGTGCCGGTCAGAAAAACTTCGTCGGCGCACACCACTTCGTCGCGGGTGATGCGTTTGCTGCGCACTTCCAGGCCGGCTTCTGCCGCCAGCGTGCATACGGTGCGGCGCGTGATGCCGTCGAGCGCCGAGGCGCTGTCGGGTTGCAGCAGTTCGCCATCGCGAACGATGAACAGGTTTTCGCTGGAACCTTCCGAAACGTAGCCGTCGGTGTCGAGCAGCAATGCCTCGTCGTAGCCGTCGCGACGCGCCTCGCGGACGGCGAGGATGGAGTTCGAATAAGTCGAAATGGCCTTGGCGCGGCACATCTGAACGTTCGGGTGATGCCGGGCATAGGACGAAACGCGGACGCGAACGCCTTCGTTGATGGCCTTGGCGCCGAGATAGGCGCCCCACGGCCAGGCGGCAATCATGATGTGGGCCGCCGCGCCGGCCGGGTCGACGCCCAGCTTTTCGGCGCCGAGAAAGACCAGCGGCCGGATGTAGGCGCTGCTCAGACGGTTGCGCGTCACCGCCTCGCAACACGCCGTGGCCAGCGTTTGGCGGTCGACAGGCAGGTCGACGGCGAGGATGTGGGCCGAATCTTCAAGCCGGCGCAAATGCTCGGCGAGGCGGAAAATGGCCGGGCCGTGTGGCGTTTCGTAGGCGCGGATGCCTTCGAAACAGCCGTAGCCGTAATGCAGGGTATGGGTCAGCACGTGCACTTTGGCATCGCGCCAGGGAAGCCACTGGCCATCGAGCCAGATAAAGCCGTCGCGGTCTTGCATGATGGAATCCTCAAAATGGTCTTGAAACCGGTCTTTGCCGGGGAGCCGCGTGAGGGTGGCGCGGTGGGTTTCGCCGAGGCCGCTGCCGGGTGGGCGGGCCTCGAACGGTGCTTGGGGATGGGGCAAGGATGAACCGGGATTCGCTGTCGCTCAAACGATTAAATTGCGTGTCGAATGAATTCAATTCATCCGAAACGACATTTCAATTTCCGCCATTTTTTCCGGTTGACCGTGGAATCCGCCCATGGGGCTATGGGCGCAGCAACCAGCGAATGAAGGCCATGATTGCCGGCTTATCCTGCACGGCGGGCGGCGCGACGATGTAGAAGCTGCGGTCCGGGCAATCCTGCGGAAACGGGCGGATCAGCCGCCCCTCGGCCAGATAGGGGGCGGCCAGCGTGCCGGCCATCAAGGCCACGCCGTGGCCGGCGACAGCGGCTTCGAGCATGAGCAGCGCGTCTTCGTAATTCGGGCCGGTCGATGGCTCCGGGTGCCGAATGCCGGCCGCGGCAAACCAGCGCTGCCACGACAGCAGGGGGTGACGTAGCAGACGCACCTGATCGAGATCCTGCGGCGCCTTGAGGCCAACCGCCAGCGTCGGGCTGCACACCGGAAAAACGCGCTCCTCGAACAGCTTCCAGGCGAGCAGGCCCGGCCATTCCTCCTCGCCATAGCGCAGCCCGATATCGGCTTCGCCGTTGAGCAACGGGCCGAGTCCGGTCGCCGTGCCAAGGCTGAATTCGAGGTTGGGGTGGGCGTCCTGATACTCGGCGACGTGGCTGACCAGCCATTTGCTGCCCAACGCCGGCGCCGCCGAAATCCGCAGGCGTTCCCGCTGCGGCGCGCGCAATGCCGCGCTCGCCTCGTCGAGACGCAGCAGCGCGTCGCGGACAACGGCCAGATAGCGCCGCCCGGCCGCGGTCAGCACGATGGCGCGATGCCGCCGCTCGAACACCGCCTGCCCGAGATGCGTCTCAAGTTGGCGAACGCGATGGCTGATCGCTGATGGCGTCAGGTGCAACGCCTCAGCCGCAGCCAGGAAGCTGCCAAGCCGGGCGGCGGCCTCAAAGGCAGGAAGCGTGTGGAGCGGCGGAAGATCGCGCATGGAGGCTGGAGGGCGGGATGTTATGCACCGTATTCTGCCCGAACTTGACTACCCAATCTCATCGGAGCTGACCTGCCGAAGTCATCCCGTTGTTCGGGGTTTGGCAAGCGGCTGTTGGGTGCCCTAAGCGGAAATTACCCGCTCAAAGTAGCGGACGTTCAGGTACATGTAGGGGGCATGCTGCTTGCCGCGCGTCCCAGCGACCGAAGAGAGCGCCTTGACCGAGATATTAGGCAGGGTGTTTTGATAGATAGAGAACCGTGAAACTGAGCAATATGCCCGCGAGAGCGAATAGGCCAGAGACAAAGCCAAATTTTCCTTTCCATCCCACTGCTAAAAATAACGTGCCTCCGGAAATAAGTAATATTCCGTGGGCAATTGCCGGAAGGCCGTCCGATTCGACGAACTTTCCCTGACGTGTATAGCCAGCACTATGTTCCGTAAGAATATTCATTATTCCTGCACCTGCCAAAAATAGGAAAATAAGCAAACAAGCTAGGCACACAAGGAAACGTGTTGGCCTCACTTCTTTGCAGTGTGGACAAAAGAATCTGCTGTCAGGGCAGAGTTTCCCGCATCCATTACAGGAAGATTTGGTTTCGACCACTCTGCTGGCTACCTAAGGGACGCAAATCGCGAACGGATGGATTCCATCAATTTTTTTCGCTTTAGGAAGGCAAGAATAGCCAGACAAATGCCACCGAGCGCAACCCAGAATTTAGACCACCAGATACTGCTATTGAGTGCGACGATCAATTTGTCCCGAGTTATTTTTAGCTCGCCTTCGGTCTCGATGCTGACCACGACATCTCCAGAGATACAGATTTTGGCTACTTTACCCACATCGCCATACCAATTTTTGTATGAGCACCGAAACTTAAAGCAAGAAGCTACTTTTTGCCCTTGTGCGTCATTGAAGTAAGGCGCCGGCGATTTGCCGGCACTACGTTTGATGGTGACGTCAGAAATGCATCTACTGTTTGTTGTCGCTAGCAGGTAGTCTCGTTGTGCCTCGCTGACATAAAACGAGTAGCCATTGAAAATGACTATGAATGCGGCTATCCCAACAATCAGCGTTTGATAGTCGATATCTGACCTAAGCCATAATTCGCTTTTGAGCTCGTGATCCACCACCTGAGGCTTGGGATTCGCGATGGCAGATTCTTTATACTCAACTCCATTTAATCGGCATATTGCCTGTTGTCGGAGGTTCGAGGCATGACTAGCGATCTCTGTTTCATTCATCTGAAAGTTTGCCTTCGGATACGCATAGGTCGTTCTGTTGAACAATCAGTTTGGCGGTGGTAATGCTTTCCTTGGCTTCTTCAGTGGAACAGAAGCACAAGTAGTTTTGACGTGACGTTGGAAAATCTCAGCATGTTTCCATCTCCCAGCGTGCCAATGCGGTAGTTGCAGGCTTAGGAAAACGGACGTTCAGGAACGTACTAGGTAAGGGGCGGTCCGCTTGCGGAAAGTCACAGCAGCCGCAGACTACGCCTTGACCTGGATGTTAGGTTTATTTGATGGCTGCATAGATGAAAAGCGTTATAAAAGCTGCAATAACACCCCAGAAGAACCATCTGGGAATATCTGTGCGTCGCCGCCCTTTCATCGGTTGAGAAAGCGTGCGAATAACCTTGGCCTTCTGGGATGGCGATGCAATCAAGACTGACCAAGCCAGCAGAATGGCGCCCAAAGATGCGAATGAACCGACGGCCATCAACCCTAGGGTATAGACGTAGAACGAAGTAGCCGTGGCGCTACCGGGAACTGCAAGATATGGAGGAGAGTTCTTTAACCGAATGAGAACGCTTCCTTCTACCCACCCAAACCAACCGTGAGCAAACATGGCAAGCCCAAAGACGAGCAACCAAAAGATGACTGCGTAGACGCGGAATGATGGTTTAGGCCTGTCGAGCATGGGCATATACGAAAACGAAGGCAGACTAGCAAGTATCTATCCATACTGCATTTTTCTCAAGGAGAATGTCCGCTTCAGGGTTATGCACACGAAGGGCTGCTATTGGCCGGTTGTCGCCCGACGGCATGTGTTTGTCAGGAAGACGTTTTCGGTGTGCTGGTGCGATGTTTCGTGCAGCCCCTCACCATTCACGCCTCGGGCAGAGTCTGGGCGGCCATGATTTGCGGCAGGTTTCCTTCGATCCAGTCGGCCAGGGCTTCGACCTTGAGGGCGACTTCGCGGCCGAGCGGGGTCAGGCTGTATTCGACGTGGGGTGGGACGACCGGATAGGCCTTGCGGGCGACAAAGCCATCGCTTTCCAGCCATTTCAGGGTCTGGGCGAGCATACGTTCGCTGACGCCGGCGGTCTTGCGGCGCAGGTCGCTGAAGCGGTGGGTGCCGCCGAGCAAGGCGACGAGGATCAGGACGCCCCAGCGACTGGTGACGTGTTTGAGTACGTCGCGCGACGGGCATTTTTCCGCGAACAGGTCGCCGCGTCGCATCTGCGCCGACAGTGTGGAGGACGCCTCGGTGATTTGCGAGTTGTCGTTGTGCATGGGTACTTACCTTTATGTGCGTACTTACTAAAAATAAGTACGGTTGGTATTCTGCCATTTCTTCTCAACCGACCCAAGGAATTTCAACCATGATCGCCATTACCGGAGCCTCCGGCCAACTCGGCCGTCTTGTCATCGACGCGTTATTGAATAAATTGCCGGCCACTGAAATTGTTGCTGCCGTGCGCAATCCGGATCGGGTCGCCGACCTGGCCGCGCGCGGTGCGCACGTCCGGCACGCCGACTACAACCAGCCGGCCACGCTGGAAGCCGCCTTTCGCGGCGTGGACAAGCTGCTGCTCATTTCTTCGAGCGAAGTCGGCAGTCGCCTCCCGCAGCACCGCGCCGTGATCGAAGCGGCCAGCCGTGCCGGGGTCAAGCTGATCGCTTACACCAGCCTGCTCCATGCCGATACGTCGCCGCTCGGGCTGGCCGGCGAACACAAGGCCACCGAGGCGCTGCTCAAGGATTCTGGCGTACCCTTCGTGCTGCTGCGCAATGGCTGGTATTCGGAAAACTATCTGGCCAGCGTGCCGACGGCGTTGCGGTTCGGGGCGCTGATCGGCAGCGCCGGCGATGGCCGGATTGCCTCGGCTGCCCGGGCCGACTATGCCGCCGCCGCGGCCGCGGTGCTGAGCGCCGAAAACCAGGCCGGACGCGTGTACGAACTGGCCGGCGACGAAAGCTATTCGCTGGCCGAGCTGGCCGCCGAGGTGGCCCGTCAATCCGGCCAGCCGGTTATCTACCAGAACCTGCCCGAAGCCGAATTCAAGGCGGCGCTGGTTGGTGCCGGATTGCCCGAGGGCTTTGCCGGCTTGCTGGCCGACTCCGACGCGGGCGCCGCTCAGGGCGCGCTGTTCGATGACAGCCATCAGTTGAGCCGGCTGATCGGCCGCCCGACGACGCCGATTGCCGCGCAGATCAAGCCGGTGCTTGACGCACTGCACAATATGCCGGCAAAATGAATCCATGATTTCTGCTATTTCCCTGTTCGTTCTGAAAGCCCCGTGCCGCCGCATTCTGCGTGCGTGGCGCGTCGCTGTTTGTCCGGGGCCCGGGGTGAGATAGTCGAAGTTTTCTGACCCGATTTCAGCAAAGGCCGCGGATTTGAAACCCGCGGCCTTTTTGTTTTCTCCCTGTTTTTCCCTCGCCGAAAGGAAGTGCCATGACTCGTATTGCCCACTGGACCCCGCTGGTCAAAATTCGCCACAACGCCGAGCGCCTTGCCCGGGCTGCGATGCATCCGCCCTCGCCGCAACCGCACTAAACCGGAGAATGTCGTGTCCATACCCTTCGCCTATCTCGGCATCATCCTGATCTGGTCCACCACGCCACTGGCCATCCAGTGGAGCACCGAGGGCACCGGTTTTGCCCTTGCCGTCTTCGCCCGCATGCTGATCGGCGTCCTTGTCGCCGCGGCCGTCAGCCTTGCCTGGCGCATCCGTTTTCCGCTGCACGACCGGGCGCGCCGCGCCTATGTGGTCGGCGGCCTTGGCCTGTTCTTCGCCATGGCGCTCACCTACTGGGCGGCACGCTACATTCATTCCGGGCTGATCTCTGTCCTCTTCGGCCTCTCGCCACTGGCTGCCGGCCTCCTCGCCGCGCTCTTCCTGGGTGAGCGCTCACTGACGCGCCTCAGGCTCATCGGCATGTTGCTCGGCGCCCTCGGTCTGGCGACAATTTTCATCCACGGTGAAAGCCTCGGTCACGAAAATGCGCTGCTCGGTCTGGTCGCGCTGCTCGGTGCCGTTTTCATCTATTCCGGCTGCCTCGTCTGGCTCAAGCACATCGGCGACGACAGCCCGCCGCTCGCTACCACCGTCGGCACGCTGGCCGTCGCGTTGCCCTTCTTTGGCCTGGTCTGGTATCTGACCGACGGCCGACTGCCCGAGATGGTCCCACCACGTGCCGGGGCGGCCATCGTGTACCTCGGCGTCTTCGGTTCGGTGATCGGCTTCGCGCTCTATTACTACGTGATCAAGCATCTCGAAACCTCAAAGGTGGCGCTTATCACGCTGATCACCCCGGTCATCGCGCTGCTGCTCGGCCACTGGCTCAACGGCGAGAGCATCGGCCTGCGCCTGTGGTTCGGTACTGCCACCATCCTCCTCGGCCTCGCCGTCCACGAGTGGGAAATGCTGTCCGGCCTGCTGCGGCCGATCCCACGGTCAACCGGAAAAAATGGCCAAAATTGAAAAGGCCCGGCGCGACCAATAGGGCCTGACCGGCCAAAAAAAACCGGGCGACTCATAAGAGCCGTCCGGCAAAGGAGGGGGAGACAAATCTCCCTTGCTTCAGGGTTCAGATGGCCGACAGCGCCGGGGCGTATTTGCGATCCACGGTCGGTATGTGCTGCTTTAGCCAGTCGCGCAGGAAGGCCGTGGTTTCTTCGGTGATTTCCGTGGCGCCGGCATGGAACTGCTGTTGCAGGTTGACGCAGGTCTTAACGAGTTTGTTGTGCTCGAGAAGGTGCTGGTCGAGGGCCGGGTAACTCACCTTGCGCATATTTGCTTCCTCGGCCGCGAAATGTTCGGCGACGAAGGCGATCAAGCCATCGAGCGCGCGGCCGATGGAGCCCCGCTCACCTGCACTGACCGACGCATGCAGCCCGTTGAGCAGCCCGAACAGGTGCTTGTGTTCCTCGTCATGCTGCGAGATGCCGGTGCCGTATTCTTCAGGGGTCCATTTGATCAAAGACATAGGTTTCTTTCCTTTTGTAAAACAGGTTGACGATGAAGCCCGTGCGGCACGCCCCATGTGAGCACCCGTTGAAGGGTGGCGGCTGCGGCGGCACGACGGCCAAAACGAAGCCTAGTAAATTCCAATTGCATACGCAATAACGCGAATGGCATATTACTATCGGCGGACGATCGGCAAATAATCGTTTCTGTTCAGTTGGTTATGTGACTACGGCGAACTGGCCTGTCGGGTGGTGGCGACAAGTTTTTTGCATGCTCGCCAAGGTAATTCCACGCTCAAGCGGATTGGCTGCGTGAAACACCAAAAACAAAATGGCGCAGGAGTTCCTGCGCCATTTCATGGCTTCGGGGCTGCCCCCGATTAGCGACGACGGGCGACGGCGGCAATCAGGCCAAGACCGGCCAGCAACATGGCTGAGGTTTCAGGTTCGGGAACTGCCGAAATGCTCACCGATCCGCTGTCCCGCACGGTGAAAGCCAGCGGTGAGAAGGTAACCGGCCCGCCCTGACATGCCCCGGAAATGCCGCACACTACCCCGGACATGATCTCGGCATCCGGAACCGTCAACTGATTGTACAGGCCGAGCTGGAGCTGGACTTTGGAGAGCGTCGCCAGATCGGTGCCGGCGGCATCGAAGAGATAGCCCTGGGCAAAGCTGCCGGCCACGCCGGTGGCGTTCACGATAACCAGCCCCTCCGCATTTGCCACGTATCCGTAATTGACTGCGAAACTGGCGATACGGGTGCCATTGTCGGCGCCATAATTTGCCGCCATCGTGCCGAAATCGCGATTGGCATCGGAGAAGATATCGATCTGTCCCGCCGACATCTGCATCGCGCCCGGGTTGTCAGAATTGCCCGAACCGGAAACCGAGTAGACGACGGTCATTTCACGGTCGGTGAACGGTGAAAGGCTGCCCGGGCTGAAAACCTGATACGCGCCATGTTCGATGAAAGTGAACAGCGCCGGCGTGATCGCATCGAGCGTTTTTTGCACGAAGCCGACGCCGCCAACATTGAGCGCGGAAACCGTGCTGGCCCCGGCGACGCCGCTACCCAGCGGATTGATCTGCCAATCGCTGGCGGCCAGGGCCGACTGCGCGGAAAACGAAAAGGCCAGAATGCTCAGGCCGTACTTGACTTGATTTGACAATCGCATGACGTTCGGATTGCTTTCGAGAGTGTTGTGAACGGCGGCCCGAAATGACGCCCGGGCCATGGAGATGCCCCTTTAGCGTCGAAACAAGCGACTTCCGAATATGCCAAATGGGACAACCGTACGATTTTAACGGTTTCGGAGCGCCGAGCAGCAATCATTTATGTCATGGGAATGGCTGGATGGCAGCGAATTCCACGGTCAACCGGGAAAAAGACTCAAAAATGAAAATGGCGCAGGAGGTTCTGCGCCATTGTGTTTGGGCTATCCCCGGGATTGGTCGGGGATTTTCTGACTGCTTGCTTAGCGTCGTCCGCCGAGGATGGACCCCAGCACCCCACGCAAAATCTGCTTCCCGATTTCCCGGCCAACCGTTCCGGCAACGCCGCGTGCCGCGCTTTTCGCTGCGCTTTCCAGCACACCTTCACGGCGCCCGCCGCGCGGGCCGGTGGTGCCGCCGAGCATGTCACCGAGGCTGCCGAAGATGCCGCCGGATTCCTGCGGGGCCGGGGTGTTTTGGCGGGGTTGCGGGGCGGGTTCGCGGCGTACGGGTTCCTGATTGGCGCTGTTGCCCCAGTCGCTGTCGTTGAGCTTGCCGTTGCCGGCCGGCGCGGGGATGGCGCCGGGGGCGGGCTGGGTGGCGGCGGGTTTGCCGCGCAGGATTTCGTAGGCGGATTCGCGGTCGACCGTGGTGCCGTAGGTGGCGAGCAGCGGGCTCGATTTGATGAAGGCCTGGCGTTCGTCGGCGGTCAGCGGGCCGAGGCGGGAGGCGGGCGGGAAGATGAGACCCCGTTCGACGATGGTCGGCCGGCCTTTTTCGTCGAGGAAGGAAACCAGCGCTTCGCCGACACCGAGTTCGGTGATGACCGTGGCGGCGTCGAATTTGGGGTTGGCGCGCATCGTTTCGGCTGCTGCCTGGACGGCTTTCTGGTCGCGCGGGGTGAAGGCGCGCAGGGCGTGCTGGACGCGGTTGCCGAGCTGGCCGAGGATTTTTTCCGGGACGTCGAGCGGGTTCTGCGTGACGAAATAGACGCCGACGCCTTTGGAGCGAATCAGGCGGACGACCTGCTCGACCTTGTCGGTCAGTGCCTGGGGCGCATCGCTGAACAGCAGGTGGGCTTCGTCGAAGAAGAAGGCGAGCTTGGGCTTGTCGAGGTCGCCGGCTTCGGGCAGTTGCTCGAACAGTTCGGAGAGCAGCCAGAGCAGGAAGGTGGAGTAGAGGGCCGGGGCCTGGACGAGCTTTTCGGCCGACAGAACGTTGATGACGCCACGGCCGTTTTCGTCGACCTTCATCAGGTCGTTGATGTCGAGCATCGGCTCGCCGAAGAACTGGTCACTGCCTTGCTGTTCGAGCGTCAGCAGGCCGCGCTGGATGGCGCCGATGGAGGCCGAGGCGACGTTGCCGTATTCGGTGGTGAAAGTCTTGGCGTTGTCGCCGACGTGCTGGACCATGGCGCGCAGGTCCTTGAGGTCAAGCAACAGTAAGCCTTGGTCGTCGGCGATCTTGAAGACCAGTTGCAGGACGCCGCCTTGCGTGTCGTTTAGGTTGAGCAGGCGGGCGAGGAGCAGCGGGCCCATGTCGGAAATGGTGGCGCGGATCGGAATGCCGTTTTCGCCGAAGACGTCCCAGAAAGCGACCGGGTTGGCGTACGGGGCGAAGCCCTCAAGGCCGAGTTCGGCGATGCGCTTGAGCAGTTTTTCCGAAGGGCTGCCGGCGGCGCCCATACCCGAGAGGTCGCCCTTGACGTCGGCCATGAAGACCGGCACGCCGGCAAAGGAGAGCCGTTCGGCCATCGATTGCAGGGTCACCGTCTTGCCGGTGCCGGTGGCGCCGGTGATCAGCCCGTGGCGGTTGGCCATCTGCGGCAGCAGGGCCGGGTAACCGTCTTCGGATTTGGCGAGGTACATGGGTTCGGACATGGCGGCTGGCTCCAGCGGGAAAGGTATTCCGGCATTCTAGCAACGCGGCGATGGCGCTTTGTTAAATAGCGTAAGTCGGCGTGCTACGCGGGCCTGACGGGAAGCCGCCGGGCGAGTAAAATCACGCCTTCTTCGTTATTTGCATTCAGGGAAAACAGCATGGCTGGTCATTCCAAGTGGGCCAATATCCAGCACCGTAAAGGTCGCCAGGACGAGAAGCGCGGTGCCGCCTTCTCGAAGATTGCCAAGGAAATTACCGTTGCGTCCAAGATGGGCGGCGGCGACATCAACTTCAACCCGCGCCTGCGCGTCGCGGTCGACAAGGCCAAGGGCGTCAATATGCCCAAGGACAAGATCGACACGGCGATCAAGAAGGGGACGGGCGAACTCGAAGGCGTCGAGTACATCGAGATCCGCTACGAAGGCTACGGCATCGGCGGCGCGGCGATCATGGTCGACTGCCTGACCGACAACAAGGTACGCACGGTGGCCGAAGTTCGCCACGCCTTTTCCAAGTTCGGCGGCAACATGGGCTCCGACGGCTGTGTGGCCTTCCAGTTCAAGCATGTTGGCCAGCTGATTTTTGCGCCGGGTACTGATGAAGCTGCGCTCATGGATGCTGCCATCGAGGCCGGTGCCGACGATGTGGCGACCAACGACGACGGTTCTATCGAGGTGATCACCCCGCCGAACGACTACATGGCCGTCAAGGACGCGCTCGAAGCCGCCGGCTTCAAGTCCGAATTCGGCGAAGTGACGATGAAGCCGGAAGGCGAAAACGTCTTCGCCGGCGAGGAAGGCGTGAAGATGCAGAAGCTGCTCGACGCGCTGGAAAACCTCGACGACGTGCAGGAAATCTACACCACGGCAGTCATCGAAGACTGACGTGCCGCGAGGCGCGTCGCCCTCGGGTGGCGCGCCTCGACCCCGCATTGCCGTTGCAGCCAAAGGACTTCCATGAATCTTCGTTCGCTTGCCCTTGCCCTGTTCGCTGCCACGCTGAGTCTTTCGGCCTCTGCTGTCCAGCTTGCCTGCCCTGAGCTGGCCGTCGCCGTCCAGGTCAATGCCTGCCCGAGCGAAGAAGAGCTCAAGTTTACCTACAACGGTTATTGCAGCGACAACGCCAAGGCCTATGCCAATCAGACCGATTCATGCGTTCGCTACGAAGACTATCGCCAGATGAAGAACACGGCGCGCTGGGAATCGAAGGATGGCCAATTCGACGGCTATGTCTCGTGCGATCTGCCAGCTGACAAGTTCAAGGCGCTCAAGGCGACGAGCATGAAAGTCGTGCAGCAGGGCAAGCTGACCAAGTTGGTGTGCACCTACCCGAGCGGGATCAATTTCACCTACCGGACCAAAGGCGCCTGCAAATTGCTCGATGAAAAGGCCTGCGCTGCCGATGCGGCCAACTGCAAGGCGAGTTGCGACTGAAACCTGAGACGCCCGGCGCGCGGCAGGCCATGACCTTGCCCGTCATCATCGATATCGAAGCCTCGGGCTTTGGCAAGGGCAGCTATCCGATCGAGATCGGCTATTTCATGCCGGATGGCAGCTCGTTCTGCACCCTGATCCGCCCCGAGGCGGGGTGGACGCATTGGGACAGTTCGGCCGAGGCGGTGCACGGCATCGCCCGCGAACAACTGGCCAGCCACGGAAAATCGGCCGTCGATGTCTGTCTGGCCCTCAATCGCAGCCTGCGTGACCAGCGCGTCTATTGCGATGCCTGGTCCTACGACTATGTCTGGCTCAGTGTGATGTACGACGCCGCCGATCTGGTGCCGTCGTTCGAGTTCCGGGACATCCGCGAGTTGTTGTCCGAGTGCGAGAAATCGCTGTGGCACGCCACCCGGTCACTGGTTGAAGCGCGCCTGGCGCTGCAACGTCACCGGGCCAGTGGCGACGCGCGAACCTTGTTTGAAACCCTGCTCGAAGCACGCCGGCAATGTACCGGCGACCTCATCGTCTGAGCGGCCATGCAACGCTTCTACCCCATTCTCTTCGTCTTTCTGTGGAGCACCGGCTTCATCGGCGCCAAGCTCGGCCTGCCTTACGCCGAGCCGCTGTCCTTCCTGCTCAGCCGTTACGGGCTGGTCATCACGCTGATGCTGGTCATTGCGCTGGCGACCCGGGCGCCCTGGCCGGAGAAGGCGCGCGACTGGTTGCACATCGGCGTTTCCGGCGTGCTCGTCCATGCCGTTTATCTCGGTGGCGTTTTCGTCGCCATCAAGCACGGCCTGCCGGCCGGGGTGACGGCGCTGGTCGTCGGCATGCAGCCGTTGCTCACGGCTTTTGGCGCCGGCTGGCTGCTCGGCGAGAAAGTAAGCACTCGCCAATGGGCCGGGCTCGGGCTCGGTTTTGTTGGCGTAGGCCTGGTCGTTTCGGGCAAGCTCGGCGATGGCGCGCTCGGGCCGATGCTGATCCCAGCCATCGTCGCGCTGCTCGGTATCACGGTCGGCACGCTGTACCAGAAACGCTTCTGCCCGAAGTTCGACCTGCGCACCGGTTCGGTCATCCAGTTCGTCCCGACCGCCATCGTCACGGCGATTGCCGTCGCCGTTTTCGAGGATTACCGGATCGAATGGAACGGCCAGTTCATCTTCGCCCTCGGCTGGCTCGTGCTCGTCCTTTCGCTTGGCGCCATCAGCCTGCTCAATCTGCTGATCCGCAGCGGCAGCGCAGTCAATGTCGCCGCCCTGTTCTATCTGACGCCACCGACGACGGCACTGATCGCCTATTTCATTTTTGGCGAAAATTTGACGTTGACCGCAGCATTCGGCATGTTGGTCGCCGTGAGTGGCGTTTATCTGGTGGCGAGGACGAAATGAGCATCACCGCACCGCGTATTCTTGGCATCGACCCCGGTCTGCGGATCACCGGGTTTGGTGTCATCGAAATGCACGGCAACAAGCTCGTTTATGTCGCCAGCGGCTGCATCAAGTCGAACGACAAGGAGTCGCTGCCTGACCGTATCAAAACGCTGTTTGCCGGCATCAGCGAGGTCATCGCCACCTATGCGCCGAATCAGGCGGCGGTGGAAAAGGTCTTCGTGAACGTCAATCCGCAATCGACGCTGCTGCTCGGCCAGGCCCGCGGTGCGGCGATCAGTGCGCTGGTTCACGCCGGTTTGCCGGTGGCCGAATACACCGCGCTGCAAACCAAGCAGGCCGTGGTTGGTCACGGCAAGGCGGCCAAGGAACAGGTGCAGGACATGGTCGTCCGGCTGTTAAGCCTGCCCGGCGTGCCGACGGCTGACGCCGCCGATGCCCTGGCCTGCGCCATTTGCCACGCCCATGGCGGGCAAGGTCTGGGGGCGCTGGCGACAGCCGGCTATCGCGTTCGTGGCGGACGGCTGGTAGGATGATAGACTGTTTGAAATTACAGTACTTTCTCCAGAAAGAGATGACCCGGAAATGATCGGAAGACTGACCGGCCTGATCGCCGAAAAGAACCCGCCACAGATCGTGCTCGACCTCAACGGCGTCGGCTACGAGCTCGATGTGCCGATGAGCACCTTCTACAACCTGCCGGCGAGCGGCGAGAAGGTCACGCTGCTCACCCACTTCGCGGTGCGCGAGGACGGGCATTTTCTTTATGGCTTTCTGACTGAAGCCGAGCGCTTCGCCTTCCGCCAGTTGCTCAAGGTCTCCGGCATCGGCGCCCGGACGGCGCTGTCGGTGCTCTCCGGCTTGTCGGTCAATGACTTGGCTGCTGCCGTGGCGCAGCAGGAACTCGGCCGGTTGATCAAGGTTCCCGGCATCGGCAAGAAAACCGCCGAGCGCCTGCTCCTCGAGCTTAAAGGCAAGCTGGCCGACACCATCGGCGGCGTATCACTGCATACGGCTGTCGACGACGCCAAACAGGATATTTCCAACGCCCTGCTCGCCCTGGGCTATAACGAGAAGGAAGCGGCCGCGGCAATGAAGCAATTGCCGGCCGACATCGGCACCTCGGACGGCATACGGGCTGCCCTCAAACTGTTGTCGAAGGTCTGATGATCGAAGAAAACGATCCCAAACGGCTGGCGCAAATTGCGCTGGTGGTGCTCCTTATCATCGGCTGCGTTACCGTCCTGCTGCCCTTCATCGGTGCCGTGCTCTTCGCTTTTGTCGTCTGGATGTGCACCTGGCCTTTCTATGCTGAAAAGCTGCTGCCGCGACTGGGCGGGCGCGATACGCTGGGCGCCTCGCTGATGACGCTGGCGCTGGTTCTCGTCATGCTGCTGCCGACGGTTTTTCTGGCCGGTTCTCTGGCCAATGGTGCCGACAACCTGATCGATTTCCTCAAGCCTTACATCGAGCAAGGCCTGCCGACCGAACCGCCGGGCTGGTTGAGCGGACTGCCTTTCGTCGGTACGGAAATCGAGGCGACCTGGCATCGCCTCGCCGGCAATCGTGAGGAACTCAACGGCCTGGTCAAGCAGATGATCGCCCCGGCCCGCCAGTTTGCGCTGGTTCTCGGTGGCATCGCGGCCAACGGTCTGCTGCAACTGGCGCTGGTCCTCTTCGTGACCTTCTTCCTCTATCGCGACGGTGCGGCGATCAGTAACGCGCTCTACGTCGGCGCCCGCAAGCTGGGCGGCGAGCTCGGCGAAAACATGATGGACAAGGCGCGCGGCACTGTCGTCGGCGTCATGCTCGGCATCGTCGGCACGGCGGCGGCGCAGGGTACGGTGGCGATGATCGGCTTTCTGATCGCCGGCGTTCCGGCCGCCATGCTGCTCGGTTTCGCCACCTTCTTCCTGTCGATGATCCCGGTCGGCCCGCCGCTGATCTGGGGCGGCGCGGCGGCCTGGCTGTACAGCGAAGGGCAGACCGGCTGGGCGATCTTCATGGTGCTCTACGGCCTGTTCGTGATCAGCAGCATCGACAATTTCGTCAAGCCTATCCTCATCTCCCGCGGTGCCGGGCTGTCGATTCTGCTCATTGCGCTTGGCGTGCTTGGTGGCGTGCTGGTCTTCGGCTTCATCGGCATCTTTCTCGGCCCGGTATTGCTGGCGCTGGGCGACATGCTGCTGCAACGCTGGCTGCGTGAGGAACCCTTCGCATGATCGAAACCGACAAACTGAGTCCGGGGGCCATTCCCACGGTCGACCGGATAATTGCCCCAAATTCGAAATCGGCCCAGGAAGAGGCGCTCGAACGCGCCCTGCGCCCCAAGCGGCTGGCCGATTACACCGGTCAGGTCAAGATCCGCGAACAGCTCGAAATCTTCATCCAGGCCGCCCGTAACCGCAGCGAATCGCTTGACCACGTCCTGCTCTTCGGCCCGCCGGGGCTGGGCAAGACGACGCTGGCTCACATCGTCGCCGCCGAGATGGGCGTCAATCTGCGTTCGACGTCTGGCCCGGTGCTTGAGCGTGCCGGCGACCTCGCTGCCATCCTGACCAATCTCGAACCGCACGACGTCCTGTTCATCGACGAAATCCACCGTCTGAGCCCGGTCGTCGAGGAAATCCTCTACCCGGCGCTTGAAGACTTCCAGATCGACATCATGATCGGCGAAGGTCCGGCCGCCCGTTCGGTCAAGCTCGACTTGCCGCCGTTCACGCTGGTCGGCGCGACAACCCGCGCCGGCATGCTGACCAACCCGCTGCGCGACCGCTTCGGCATCGTCGCCCGCCTTGAGTTCTACACTGCCGAAGAACTGCAGAGCATCGTCAGTCGTTCCGCTGCGCTGCTCAACGCGCCGATCGATCCGGAAGGCGCTTTCGAAATCGCCAAGCGTTCGCGTGGCACGCCGCGCATCGCCAACCGCCTGCTGCGCCGCGTCCGCGACTACGCCGAGGTCAAGGCCGACGGCAATATCACGCGTCAGGTGGCCGATGCCGCGCTGGTCATGCTCGACGTCGATTCGGCCGGGCTCGATGTCATGGACCGCAAGCTGCTCTCCGCCATCATCGACAAATTCGGCGGTGGTCCGGTCGGCGTGGACAACATCGCGGCCGCCATCGGCGAAGCGCGCGACACCATCGAGGACGTGCTCGAACCCTATCTGATCCAGCAAGGCTACCTGCAACGCACGTTGCGTGGCCGTATCGCGACGCCCGCTGTCTATCGCCACCTCGGTCTGGCCGAGCCGGCCAGCGCGGTCGTTCGCGACCTGCTGGCCGATAGCTGATCAGGCTGCGTTGTCGCTCGGGGCGGAGTCCGCCCCGGCCAGGCAGACGCGATTGCGCCCGGCGGCCTTGGCGGCATAGAGCGCAGCATCGGCCCGATTTACCGTATGGTCAGTCGATTCGGTGCCATCGAACTGGCTGACGCCCAGGCTGATGGTGACCCGGATTCCCGGGGTTTCCGGGCAAGGCGTGTTTTCTGCTACCGCCAGGCGGAGTTTCTCGGCGATCAGGCGACCCTCTTCGGCGGCGCAGCCGGGCAGTACCATGAGAAATTCCTCGCCGCCCCAGCGCACGGCGAAATCGGCTGCCCGCAGCGTCGAGCGCAACCGGTGCGCGACGCTGGTCAGTACCTCGTCGCCAACGCGGTGGCCATAGCGGTCGTTGATGCTCTTGAAATGGTCGACATCGGCGAGCAACACGGTGATGGCTTGCGGGTTGCGCCGATAGTTGGCCATCAGTTTGTCGATCAGGATGCTGAAAGCGTGGCGATTGAGGAGGCCGGTCAGCTTGTCGGTCGACGCCATTTCCTCGATTTTCGACTGGTAGCGGCCAAGGGCGAGGTGGGTCAGGAAAATGACGACCAGCGTGACGGCCAGGCTGATCGCCAGATTGAGATATAGCGTCTGGCGAATGCCGGCCAGCGAAACGTCCTCGTTCTGCTCGACGAACAGGTACCACTTGAGTTCGGAGACGTAATTGACGTTGAGAATATGGTTGTCGCCGCCATCGAGGAACTGATAAGAGCCGCTTCGTTCGGCCAGGATGCGGTCAAGGATCGCGGCCATCCCCGGCCGGCTGCGCAGATCCGGCGCCTGGCCTTTCTGTCCACCATGGAGGACAACGCGACCTGTGGCATCGGCAAAGTAGATGGTGCGCTGGAAGCGCGCCTGATATTCCTGGATCAGGCGGCGAACCGAATCGACGGTAAGGCCGATGCCGGTGGCGCCAATGTATTGCCCGGCAAAATCAGACACGCGGTAATTGATGAAAATGGTCAGCTTGTCGTTGTTGGCGAGATCCGGATCGACATTGATTTCGTAGTCGTCCGGCATATTGCGAACCCGGTAGTACCAGGCATCGCGAGGCTCGCCTTCGGAGACGTGCTTGAACGCGCCTTCCCCGGTGTAGTAATTGCCGGTCTTGTCGGAGACGAAGAAACTGCTGAAGGCTTTGTTGCGCAGTTTGACTTCGGCCAGGTAACGCGCCAGTTCGCTGACATCTTTTTCGCCCTTGAGTACCCATTCGCGCAAAAAAGTGTCGTGCGCCATGGTCGACGAAATGAGAACGGGGCGGACCAGATCCTTCTGAATCTCTGAATAAATGTTGCTGGAAGTCAGTGGCAGATCCTGGCCGATGATGGCGCTACGGATGGCTTCCTTGGAAACGAAGTAGCCGAACAGCGTCGTGGCGAAGAAGCCAATGCTGAGAAGCAGGCTCAACAGAAGGATCAGGCTGCGTCGATCACTGATTTTGAAATGACGGGGCATAGCCATAATTATGTGGGACGGTAGCCGGGAATGCCATGCATTTGCGTTGTTTAGTTGGCGAGAAAAATATTGGCATGGAAACAGATCGTTACAAAACAATGTTGCGGCGCAATGTAAAATCCTGGGATGAAATACGAGCCGAAGCCGAACGCCTTCACCATTCCGGTCCGCGTTTATTACGAGGATACGGATGCTGGCGGTGTCGTTTACTACGCCAATTACCTGAAATTCTTCGAGCGCTGCCGTACCGAATGGATGCGTTTTGCCGGCCACGACCAGTCGGCCCTGGCCGCCGAAGCCGGCATTGGCTTCGTGGCGCGCAAGGCGAGCTGCGAGTACCTCAAGCCGGCACGCCTCGACGACGAACTGATCGTCGGCCTCGAAGTCGAAAAACTGACCCGCGTCCGTGTCATTTTCCGCCAGCACGTCCGCCGCGGCGACATTGAACTGGTCACCGGCACCGTCGAAATCGCCTGCGTCAACATGGCCACCATGACCCCCTCCGCCATCCCCGAATTCCTGCACAGCAAACTGGAAGCGCTTAAATGAACGTCACCCAGGATCTTTCCATCCTCCACCTCATTCTTCAGGCCAGCGCGGTCGTCCAGGCCGTCATGGCCCTGCTCGCCGGCGTCTCGTTCATGTCCTGGTACTACATTTTCATGAAGTGGTTTGCCGTCAAGCAGGCGCGTGCCAAGACCGAGACTTTCGAGCGCGACTTCTGGTCCGGCGGCGATCTCAACAACCTGTTCAACAGCGCGGTCAATGACCGCCACCACGCTGGTTCGATGGAGCGCATCTTCGAGGCCGGTTTCCGCGAATTCACCAAACTGCGCGGCCAGAAGAATCTTGAATCGAAGGATTTCGTCGACGGCTCGCGCCGCGCCATGCGCGCCACCTACCAGCGCGAAATGGATTCGCTCGAAGCGCATCTCGCCTTCCTCGCTTCGGTTGGTTCTGTCAGCCCCTACATCGGCCTGTTCGGCACGGTCTGGGGCATCATGCACGCCTTCCGCGGCCTGTCCAACGTTGGTCAGGCGACGCTCGCCTCGGTCGCCCCGGGCATCGCCGAAGCGCTGGTCGCCACGGCCATCGGCCTGTTCGCGGCGATTCCCGCCGTGCTCGCCTACAACCGCTTTTCACATGACATCGACCGTCTGGCCACGCGCTACGAGAGCTTCATGGAAGAGTTCTCGAACATCCTGCAAAGGCAGATGCGTTAAGCCATGCGCCAGCGTCGTCTGAAAAGCGAAATCAACGTCGTTCCCTACATCGACGTCATGCTCGTGTTGCTCGTCATCTTCATGGTGGCGACGCCGATGATGACGACCGGTTCGGTCGATCTGCCGAGTACCGGCACGGCGCCGCAGAAACCGCCGAAATACATCAAGGTCGAGGTCGGCAGCGATGGCGCCCTGTCGGTCTACAACACCGATGGCAAGGCGACAAAGATCAAGGGAATCAAGGCTCTAAAAGGCGAATTGAACTCCCTGAAAGAGGCCGACGAGAAGATTGCCGTGCTCATCGCGGGCGACAAGGAAACCCAGTACAAGAACGTCATCGAGGTGCTCGACGAGGTCAAGCGCATGGGTTTCGACAAGGTTGGCCTGGAAACCGCCAGCAAATAAGTGGACATGATCCTCGACAAACCCGAAGAGCCCGGCAAGAAGTACGCGCTGGCGTTCACCATTTTGGTGCACGTGGCCTTGCTCGCTTTTCTGTTCTTCGGGGTGCAATGGAAACGCAGCAAGCCCGAGGTCATGGAAGTCGAGCTGTGGTCGCCGCAGCCGATGCCGGCCCAGTATGTGCCACCGCCTCCACCGCCGCCGCCCGAAGTCAAGCCGGAACCGAAACCGCTGCCCAAGGTTGAGCCGAAGCCCGAACCGGTGCTGAAAAAGCCGGAAATCGTGGTCAAGGAAGAAAAGAAGAAGCCGGAGCCGAAAAAGCCCGAGCCCAAACCGGAACCACCGAAGCCGGAGCCGAAGAAACCTGAACCCAAACCCGAGATCAAACCGCCACCCAAGTTCGATTTCAGCAAGGAGTTGTCGCGCGAAACGGCCAACCTGAAACCACGGCCGAATACCCAGCAGATGAACAATGCCGCGGCAGCCGAGGCCGAGCAGCGGGCGTCGGCCAATAGTCGAGGAAAGGCTGATTACGCGAACAAGATTCGCGGCAAGGTGCGCGGCAATATCGTTTTACCGCCCGCCATTCAGGGCAATCCGGAAGCTGTTTTTGACGTCAGTCAGTTGCCGGGCGGCGAAGTCCTCGACGTCAAGCTGAAACGCTCGAGCGGCAATTCGGCGCTGGATACCGCCATCGAGCGCGCCATCCGTAAATCGTCGCCCTTGCCCAAGCCGGATGATCCATCCCAGTTCAAGCGGGAATTTGAAATCAAATACAAGCCGTTAGAAGAGTAAAATCGCGCGACCCCTTATGAAAATGAATGCAATGTCCCTAATTTTCCGTTTCATTTTTCTGCCTTTTTTCCTGTTGACCGTGGGATTCGCCCAGGCCCAGTTGTCGATCGAGATTACCGGCGCTGGCGCCAACCGCATTCCGGTAACGATTGTCGATTTTCCCGGTGATCCGTCCGCGTCCCGCGTCATCACCTCGACGGTGCGTGCTGACCTCGATCGCAGCGGCCTGTTCAAGCTGATCGATCACAACAACCTGACTTTCGACGAAAACGCGCCGATCAACTACGCTGACTGGAAGAGCAAGGGAGCCGACGCGCTGGCTGCCGGCAGTATCGCGCGTAGCGCCGATGGCCGCATGGAAGCCCGCTTCCGCCTCTACGACACGCAAAAGGGGGTGTCGCTGGGCGGCGCCGCCTACGTCACCAGCAATGCCCAGCTGCGTGCCGCCGGTCACCGTATCGCCGATTTCATCTATGAAAAACTGACCGGCGAAAAGGGTGTCTTCTCGACGCGCATCGCCTACGTCGTCAAGGCGCGCGGCCAGTTCCTGCTGCAGATCGCCGATTCCGATGGCCAGAATGCGGCAACCGCGCTGACCTCGACCGAACCGATCATTTCGCCTGTCTGGTCACCGGATGGCGGTCGTCTGGCCTACGTTTCCTTTGAGAAGAAAAAACCGGTCATCTACGTCCATTCGCTGGCTTCCGGCCAACGCCAGATTGTGGCCAATTTCAAGGGTTCCAACTCGGCACCGGGCTGGTCGCCGGATGGTCGCAAGCTCGCTGTCGTCTTGTCGAAAGATGGCTTCTCGCAGCTCTATTCGGTCAGTGCCGACGGCAGCGGCCTGCAGCGCCTGACCCAGTCGTCCGGCATCGACACCGAGCCGCGCTATTCGGCCGACGGTGGCACGATCTATTTCACCTCCGACCGCGGCGGCAGCCCGCAGGTCTACCAGATGGCTGCCACCGGTGGCGATGTCCGTCGCGTCACCTTCGAGGGCAGCTACAACGTCTCGCCGCGTCCGTCGCCGGACGGCAAGAGCCTCGCATTCATCAGCCGCCGTGAAGGCCGCTTCCAGCTCGCCGTGATGGATCTGGCCAGTCGCCAGGTCCAGGTGGTGAGCGACTCGAACAAGGACGAATCTCCAAGTTTCGCCCCGAATAGCCGCATGATCCTGATCGCCACTGATGTTGGCGGTCGCGGCGTACTATCGGCTGTCTCCAGCGATGGCAGGATCAAACAACGTCTCACGGTCGCCGCGGGTGATGTTCGCGAACCGGCCTGGGGCCCTTACTATCAATAAGCCACAATCCATCCGGAGAACTTTGTGAAAAAACTGCTTATCCCCGCCCTGCTGTCCGCCATTCTCGTCGGTTGCTCGACCACCCCGCTGCCGGAAGATACCGCCGGTGCCCCGGTCGAGTCGCGCAGCGGTGCCTCCACCGGTGTCGCCTCGGTGACCGCCGGCGGTGTTGACGCCAACGGCCTGCCGCGCGAACTGACCGACCCGAAGAGCAAGCTGTCGCAGCGCAGCATCTACTTCGACCTCGACAAGTATGAAGTCAAGGACGAGTACAAGGATCTGGTTGCCTCCCACGCCAAGTACCTGAGCGCCAACAAGGGCTTCAAGGTTCTGCTGCAAGGCAATACCGACGAGCGCGGCAGCCGCGAATACAACCTGTCGCTCGGCCAGAAGCGTGCCGAAGCCGTCAAGCGTTCGCTGAGCCTGCTCGGCGTTCCGGAAGCCCAGATTGAATCCGTCAGCCTCGGCGAAGAAAAGCCGAAAGATGCCGGTCATGACGAAGCTGCCTGGTCGCAAAACCGTCGCGCCGACATCCTGTACAAGGGTGCAGACGGTCGCGGCGAGTTCTAAGCATCATGCGCCCGGTTCGAATCGCCCTTTTTATCGCCGCGTTGGGGGCAGCACAAGCCCACGCCGGCGTGTTTGACGACGAAGAAGCGCGTCGCCAGGTTGCCGATCTGCGGATCAAGACCGAGGCGCGATTCGACCAGCAGGCCAAGGGCCAGCTGGATCTGGCCAGCCAGATCCAGCGCCAGGCCGACGAAATTGCCCGCTTGCGCGGCCAGATCGAAACGCTCAATTACGAGCTGGAGACAGCCAAGAAGCGCCAGCAGGACTTCTATCTCGACCTCGACACCCGCCTGCGCAAGTTTGAAACGGCCGACAGCGCGAATGCCACGGTCAACCCGGAAAACGGGCCAAATTCCAAACCGGCTACCGACCCGGCCAAGGAAAGCCAGGACTACGAAGCCGCTCTGAACCAGTTCAAGGCCGGCAAGTACAAGGAAGCCGCCGCCGGTTTCGCAGCCTACGTGCAGAAATATCCGGCCAGTTCGCTGGCCCCCAATGCCCAGTACTGGCTTGGCAACGCCTGGTATGCTCAGCGCGACTGCAAGCGCGCCATCGAGGCGCAGAGCGTGGTTACCACCAAGTACGCCGACAGCACCAAGGCGCCCGACGCCTGGCTGGCCATAGCCACCTGCCAGCAGGAACTGGGTAACCCGACGGGCGTCAAGCGCTCGCTCGAAACGGTCATGACCAAGTACCCGGGCACCCCGGCTGCCGATACGGCACGCGATCGCCTGAAGAAGAAGTAATTGGCTTTACGCCTCACCGAAATTTTCTATTCCCTGCAGGGCGAGGCGTCGCGCGCCGGCCTGCCGACGGTTTTCGTCCGCCTGACTGGCTGCCCCTTGCGCTGTACCTGGTGCGACACGACCTACAGCTTTACCGGTGGCGAGCCGGCGACGGTCGAATCGGTGCTGGCTGAAGTCGGCAAGTACCCCGCCCGCCAGATCTGCGTCACCGGCGGTGAGCCGCTGGCGCAGAAGGACTGCCTGCCGCTGCTCACGGCGCTCTGCGATGCCGGTTACGACGTCTCGCTGGAAACATCCGGGGCGCTCGATGTCGCTGGCGTCGACCCGCGCGTGGCGCGGATCATGGACCTCAAGGCGCCGGATTCCGGCGAGTCGGCCAGGAATCTGTGGAGCAACCTCGACGTTCTCAGCCAGCGCGACGAAATCAAGATCGTCATCGCCTCGCGCAGCGACTACGAGTGGGCTCGCGATGTCCTGCGCGAACGACAGCTCGATCGCCTGTGTCCGGTGCTTTTGTCGCCCGCCGGTGGACTCATCGAGCCCCAGTCGCTGGCCGACTGGATCCTCGAGGACGGCCTGAACGTGCGCTTCCAGCTGCAGTTGCACAAGCTGCTTTGGGGTAACATGAAGGGAAAATAAAGGAGGAGAAGGTCATGGAAAGTAATCGCCGCAAGTTTTCCCGCATTCCCTTCCAGGCCGAGGCCAGTCTTTTCCTGCCCGATGGCGAATACGTCGTCGAGGTGCTCGATCTCTCGCTCAAAGGCGCGCTGATTCATCCGAACGCCAACGTCTTCATCACAGTTGGTACCAACTGCACCCTGAAAATCCGTCTCGACGATTCCGGAGCCAGCATCCGCATGGACGCCACGATTGTCCATCACATGGCCAATTATTATGGCCTGGCGTGTCGTGACATTGATCTCGACAGCGTCACCCATCTGCGTCGTCTGGTTGAGCTCAATCTGGGCGACGAGGTTATGGCAGAGCGGGAATTCTCTTCGTTGACCCACAACTGACAGTCGCTGTAAATCAGGCATTTCAGTATCAGTGCTTGCTGAAATGCCTATTCTTTCGCCATAATCCCCCTCGGTGCCCCTGACTATACAAACCAATTCGCGGGGGTAACATGGTTCTGGGAGGATCCATGGTCGAACGGCGGAATTTTCGCGGCCCGACGCTGTGCAGGATGGGGCCTTCCACTCGGTAAGCTTGTCTCACATGACGTCTGGCCATCTGGTTGAGCATCCATGCTGTTCGGGCGAACGCGCTCCGGAGGCGGCTGTTCGGCTACCCGGGCTGTGTGCGATTCAGCATGCGATCTTTGAAAATGCCGGCCGGGCAATCGTCCTGACTGATCCCGATGGCCTGATCCTCTATTTCAATAACGCGGCCCAGAAACTCCTTGGCTACACCTGGGAAGAAGTGGTTTATCGAACCACACCGATGATTTTCCATCTGCCCGAAGAAGTGAGCAGCCGGGCCGACGCCCTGGCGGCCGAGTTGCAGCGACCGGTAGCGGCAGGATTTGATGTATTCATTGCCAGCCTCGGCATCAAGGCGCAACACGATGCAGACTGGACATTGGTCCGCAAGGATGGCTCGCAGCTTCCGGCCAGCCTGACAGTCAGTGTCTTGCGCGATACGCAGGGGTGCGTACAAGGTTATCTCGGCATTGCCGCAGATATTTCCGTTCGACGGAAGCTGGAGCAGGACCTGCGCATCGCCGCGATCGCCTTCGAGTCACAGGCCGCCATTCTGGTCACCGATGGGTGCCAGCGCATCCTTCAGGTCAATGCCGCATTCACGAAACTGACCGGCTATTCAGCCGATGAAGCGGTTGGGCAGACCCCCAGGTTGCTCAAGTCCGGGCGGCAGGAGAGCTCTTTTTATAAAGACATGTGGGAGGCGCTCGAGCGCAACGGACATTGGCAGGGCGAAATATGGAATCGCCGCAAAAACGGTGAAATCTATCCGGAATGGCTGACCATCAATGGTGTCCGTGACACCCGAGGTGAGATCACCCATTACGTCAGTACTTTTTCGGACATCAGCAACCTCAAAGTGGCTGAATCGGAAATCCATAACCTGGCTTTCTACGATCCGTTGACCGGGCTGCCCAATCGCCGTCTGCTGCTCAACCGGATCAACAAGGCCTGTGCAGCCGGCAAGCGGAGCGGAAAGTACGGTGCCTTGCTGATCATCGACATCGATCATTTCAAGACACTGAACGACACCTTGGGGCACGATGTCGGCGATTACCTGCTGGTTGAGGTGGCGACGCGTCTGGGTGCCTGCATCCGCGAGGGAGATACGGCAGCCCGCCAGGGGGGCGATGAGTTTGTCGTGATGCTCGAAGAACTTGATAACGATCCGGAAAATGCCGGTATCCAGGCTGAAATGGTCGCCGAGAAAATTCGCGCTGAACTCGGCCGCCCCTATTTTCTGGGCGATGAAGCTGAATACGTGCGAACTGCCAGCATTGGCATCAGCCTCTTCCTGGGGCAGGAAAAATCGACCGACATACTGCTCAAGCAATCCGATATTGCCCTCTACAAGGCCAAGGATGCCGGGCGAAATACGATACGATTTTTTGACAATGCCATGCAGACGGCACTTGATGAACGGGCCGCGCTCGAGGCCGGTTTGCGTCGGGCACTGGCGCGTGGCGAACTGCTGCTGCATGTCCAGCCACAGGTCGATACCCAACGTCGGCTGATCGGCGCCGAAGCCCTGCTACGGTGGCAACCGCCCGGCAAACCGATGGTGTTGCCTGGTGACTTCATTTCGCTCGCTGAGGAAACCGGGCTGATCGTGGCGGTCGGACTCTGGGTCCTCGACGCGGCGTGTGCCGGCTTGCGCCGGTGGGCCGATGATCCACGCACCTCCAGCCTGTCAATGGCGGTAAATGTCAGTGCCCGCCAGTTTCGTCAGGCTGATTTCGTCACACAGGTTGGAGATGCATTGGCCCGCCATGGCGCAAATCCCTGCCTGCTCAAACTGGAGCTGACGGAAAGCCTGCTGCTCGACAACGTTGAAGACACCGTGGCGAAAATGCAGGCCCTGCGGGCAACGGGCGTACGCTTTTCCCTCGATGATTTCGGCACCGGCTACGCCTCACTGGCTTACCTGAAGCGTTACCCCTTCGAACAGCTCAAGGTCGATCGGTCCTTCATCAGTGACATCACGAACAATCCTGATGCAGCAGCCATCGTCCGGGCGATCATCGCCATGGGCAATACCTTGCGTCTCGGGGTGGTGGCCGAAGGTGTCGAGGCCAGCGTTCAGCACGACTATCTGGTCGAGCATGGTTGCAGCCAGTTTCAGGGTTACCTGTTCGGCAAGCCGATGTCCTTCGCCGACTTTGATGCTGCTCTGGAAGCATTGTCCGGGGAGCTTCTCGAAGCGTGTGACGACTGGGTGATCTAGATCCCGAGATAGCGGTGCCAGATGCCATGGTCGGTATCCAGTTCGGCCGATGTGCCTTGCCAGACCACCTGCCCGCGCTCGATGATGGTGTGGCGGTTGGCCAGCCCGATCAATTTTTCGACGTATTTGTCGATGACCAGCACGCTCTGGTTCTCGCTGCGTAATCTCGACAGGCAAGCCCATATTTCCTCGCGGATCAGCGGGGCCAGCCCTTCAGTCGCTTCGTCGAGAATGAGGAGGCGCGGGTTGGTGACCAGCGCCCGGCCGATGGCCAGCATTTGCTGCTCGCCGCCGGAAAGCTGGTTGCCGAGATTTTTCGAACGTTCGAGCAGGCGCGGGAAAAGTTCGTAAACCCGGGCTGGCGTCCATGGCTCGCCGACGCCGCGCCGGTTGGCGAAAAAGGCGACCAAATGCTCGTCGACCGTGAGATTCGGAAAACACTGACGCCCTTCCGGTACCAGCGCAATGCCGGCCCGGCCGATACGGTCCGGGCGCCAGCCGTCGATGCGCTCGCCGGCGAAGCGGATTGTCCCTGCCCTGATTGCCTGCAGTCCGCAAATGGCGCGCAGGGTCGTCGTCTTGCCCATGCCGTTGCGGCCAAGCAGCGTCGCGGCTTCGCGCTCGTTCATGCTCACGTCGAGGCCGAACAGCACCTGGCTCGGCCCATAGGCGACTTCGAGGCCGCTGATTTCGAGCAGGGCGCTCACAGGTGATCTCCGAGGTAGGCGCGGCGCACTTCCGGATTGGCGCGTACGGCTTCCGGTTCGCCGGTGCAGATCAGCTGGCCATTGACCAATACCGAAATGCGGTCGGCCAGCCGGAAAACGGCGGCCATGTCGTGTTCGACGAGGAGGATGGTGACGTGACGGGCAAGCTGTTCGATCAGCTCGACCATGCGCGCCGACTCTTCCGGGCCGGTGCCGGCCATCGGTTCGTCGAGGAGCAGCATCTTCGGCTTGGTGGCCAGCGCCATGGCCAGTTCCAGCGCCCGTTGTTCGCCGTGGGCAAGGTTGCCGGCGACTGCGTCGACGCGGCTTTCGAGGCCGACCTGCGCCAGATAGACGCGTGCCTCGTCGAACAGCGCGACCTCGCTTCGGACCGGCTTCCAGAAACGGAAACTGCTGCCGGCATCCTGCCTTCCCTGAACGGCCAGGGCGACATTGTCGAGGGCCGAGAGGCCGAGGAAGACGTTGGTGATCTGGTAAGAGCGCGCCATGCCGGCAGCGACCCGCCGGTGCATGGCCAGCCGGGTCACATCCTGGCCGGCAAAATGGACGCTGCCCGAATCCGGTTGCAGGGCGCCGGAAACGTGGTGGATGAAGGTCGTCTTGCCGGCACCGTTGGGACCGATCAGGGCGTGGACTTCACCGGCCTCGACGCTGAAATTGACTTCTTTTAGCGCGTCGACCGCAGCAAAGCGGCGCGATAGCTGGCGGACTTCGAGCAGTGCTTCAGCCATGCTTTTTCCCGAACAGTGCCGCGACGCCCTTTGGCGCAAAGAGCACGACGCCAAGCAGGATCAGGCCGAGGGCGATGTGCCAGTGCGGCGTGAAGCCGACCAGCACTTCCTCCAGGCAGAGCAGGATCAGCGCGCCGACCGCGCCGCCATAGAGGTAGCCAACGCCGCCGATGATGACCATGACGAGCAGCGTGCCGGATTGCGTCCACACCAGCAGATTGGGGCTGGCCAGCCCGGTCAGGTTGGCGAGCAGGGCACCGGCCAGTCCGGCCAGCGCCCCGCCGAGGGCGAAGCAGATCAGGCGATAGCGGAAAACCGGGTAGCCGAGCGCTTCCATGCGTGTTTCGTTTTCGCGAATGGCTTGGATGACCCGGCCGAAACGGGCATCGGCCAGCCGGCCAAGAAACACCATTGCCACGGTCAACCCGAAAAAAGCCGCAAAATAGAAATGCGTGTCGTCTGTCAGCGAAACGCCAGCCAGCGTCATCCGGCCAACCAGCGGCAAACCGTCGTCGCCGCCCCAGACGCGGGCCGAAATGAACAGGTAATAGGCCATCTGGGCGAAGGCCAGCGTGATCATGATGAAATAGACGCCGCGCGTGCGCAGGCTGATGGCTCCGACGGCCAACGCAAACAGGCCGGCCACGCCCATGGCCAGCGGAAAGGCGATGAGCGCCTCGTTGATCCCGGCCTGCTGGCAAATCGCCGCCGCGTAGGCGCCAACGCCGAAAAAGGCGGCATGGCCGAGCGAGAACATGCCGCCGAAGCCGAGCACCAGATTGAGGCTGGAGGCGGCCAGCGCGAAGATCAGGATGCGGGTAGCGAAGCCGATGTAAAACTCCTGGCCGAAAGCGGTCAGCCCGAACGGCAGGGCGGCCAGAAGCAGCAGGAGCGCGATGGCGACAGGCTTCTGGTAGGGGGCGGCACGATAGAAAGCCATCAGGCGCGCGCCGGGAAAAGGCCTTGCGGCTTGAAGAACAGGATGCCGGCCATGAGCAGGTAGATCAGGATCGAGGCCAGCGCCGGGCCGAGTGTTGACGCGGCATCGGCCGGGAGCAGTGCGCGCAGGAGAGTCGGCAACAGTGCCCGGCCCAGCGTGTCGACCGAGCCGACGATCAGGCTGCCGACCAGCGCCCCGCGAATCGACCCGATACCGCCAATGATGATGACGACGAAAGCCAGAATCAGCACGCTCTCGCCCATGCCGACCTGAACGGCAAGCAACGGCCCGAGCAGCCCGCCGGCCAGCGCACAGAGCGCCGTACCGAAAACGAAGACGGCGGTGAACAGGGCTTGGACGTTGATGCCGAGCGCCTCGGTCATTTCCCGATTCGACGCGCCCGCCCGCACCCACATGCCGACCCGGCTCCTGGCGACGACCAGGTAAAGCAGCCCGGCCACGGCAAGGCCGAAGGCGATGATGACCAAGCGATAGGCCGGGTAGAAAAAGTCACCGATTTCGACCGGCCCGGCCAGCGCATCGGGCGGATTGAGCATGACCGGCTGGGCGCCCCAGATGACCCGCACTGCTTCATTGGCGATCAGGATCAGCGCGAAGGTGGCGAGTACCTGTGACAGGTGGTCGCGTTTGTACAACTGGCGAAACAGCGACAGTTCAAGCAGCAGGCCAAGCACGGCGGCGCCAGCTACCCCCGCCCCCAGTCCGATCCAGAAGGAATCCGCCGCCTGGGTGGCCGCAGCGACCAGATAAGCGCCCACCATATAAAGCGAGCCGTGGGCCAGGTTGATGCAGTCCATGATGCCGAAGACGAGCGTCAGCCCGGCCGCGAGCAGGAAAAGCATGAGGCCGAACTGCAGTCCGTTGAGGGCTTGTTCGAGGATGAGTTGGGTCATAGAGAAACGGTGCGGACACGCGCCACACTCAAGGCGAAGCCAAGACGAGGCGGCAGTGTCGGCGGCGCCGCAGACAGTACGTCAGTACGGCAAGGTGCCGCCGGCCCCAGCCAACGATGTATCGGCGAGCAGGCTCCTCACTTCATCTTGCAAGAGGCCACATAGGCATCCGCATGATTCGTGAAGATGGTGCCCATGGTCTTGTTGGTGACCCGGCCGCTGGCGTCCTTGCCGATGGCCCGCAGGTAGTAGTTCTGCACCGGATAATGATTGGTGTTGAACTTGAAATCACCGCGCACGGACTTGAAGCGTTTGGCTTCGAGCGCCTTCTGCAGCGCCGCCTTGTCTTCAACCTTGCCCTTCACGTCGCGCACGGCGCCGTCCATCATGAGAGCGGCGTCGTAGCCCTGCGAGGCGTAGAGCGAGGGCAGGCGGTTGTATTCCTTCTGGAAGTCGGCGACGAAGCGCTTGTTTTCGGCGTTGTCCATGTCGTGCGCCCAGTGCGACGAGTTGAACATGCCCATCATCGAGCTGCCGACGGCCTTGATCACGTCCTCGTCAGCCGAGAAGCCGGGGGCGAACAGCTGGGTGTCGCGCGACAGGCCGGCCGAGACGAACTGCTTCACGAAGTTGATGCCCATGCCGCCGGGCAGGAAGAAGAACAGGGCGTCGGGCTTGGTGGCGCGGATCTGAGCCAGTTCGGCGGCGTAGTCGAGCTGGCCGAGTTTGGTGTAGACCTCGTCGGCGACCTTGCCGTTGTAGTAGCGCTTGAAGCCGGAGACGGCGTCCTTGCCGCCAGGGTAGTTCGGGGTGACGATCACGACGTTCTTGTAGCCCTTGTCCTGGACGATCTTGCCGACCGCTTCGTGCAGGTTGTCGTTCTGCCAGGCGACGTTGAAGAAGAAGGGATTGCATTGCTCGCCAGCGTATTGCGACGGGCCGGCATTGGCCGAGATGTAGAAGGTCTTGCTCTCGAAAACGCTTGGACCGACGGCGAGCATGATGTTGGAGAAGACGATGCCGGTCATGAAATCGACCTTGTCCTTCTTCAGGAATCGGTCGGCCGCCTGCTTGGCGATGTCCGGGCTTTGCTGGTCGTCGGCGATCAGTACCTCGGCCGGCAGGCCACCGAGCTTGCCATTGAGTTGCTTCATCGCCAGATTGAAACCGTCGCGGATATCGACGCCAAGGCCGGCACCGGGGCCGGACAGCGTGGAGACGAAGCCGACCTTGATCTGGTCGGCAGCGTGGGCGGAGCCGGCAAGCATCAGTGCTACGGCAAGGACAGTCAGGCGAAGCGACATTCGTATCTCCAGTCAGGGGGCACAATACGGCAAATTGTAGCGCAGGAACAAGCAGATACCGGGTCAAAACGGGCCGGTTTTCAGGTATATTCGCGCCCCATGATGAAGCCAGCCGTCGTTCTCCTTTCCGGTGGACTCGATTCCGCCACTTGCCTCGCCATTGCCCGCAGCCAGGGTTTTGACTGTTATTGTCTGTCGTTCAACTACGGTCAGCGCCACTGTGCCGAGTTGCAGGCGGCCGAGCGGGTCGTCAAGGCCCTTGGCGCCGCCGAGCATAAGGTGCTCAATCTCGGGCTGGCCCAGTTTGGCGGCTCGGCCTTGACCGATACCAACATCAATGTCCCGATCGACGGCGTGCAGCCGGGTATTCCCGTCACCTACGTGCCGGCGCGCAACACCATCATGCTCTCGCTGGCCCTGGCCTGGGCCGAGGTGCTGGGCAGCCGCGACATTTTCGTCGGCATCAACGCGGTCGATTATTCCGGTTACCCGGATTGCCGGCCGGAGTACCTTGCTGCATTTGAGAAGATGGCCAATCTGGCCACGCGGGCCGGCGTCGAAGGCGTCAAATTGAGCATCCACGCGCCACTGATCGACCTTTCCAAGGCCGAGATCATCCGCACCGGCGCGGCGCTCGGCGTCGATTACGGCCTGACCGTTTCCTGCTACCAGGCCGATGAACTTGGCCGGGCCTGCGGTGTATGTGATTCTTGCCGGCTACGCGCCGAAGGTTTTGCCGCCGCCGGTTTGACCGACCCGACCCTTTACCGAGCCTGATCATGGAAATTGCTGCCCTGTCGAATACCGTTCTCTGGCTGGCTTTTGCCGTTTCTTTCGTGTTTGGCGCCATCGGCCAGAAAACGCACTTCTGTACCATGGGTGCGGTCTCGGACATCGTCAACATGGGCGACTGGAGTCGCATGCGCATGTGGCTGCTGGCCATCGGCATCGCCATTCTGGGCGCCGGCGCGTTGCATGCGGCTGGGCTGATTGACCTCGATAAATCGATCTACCGGACGCCCAGTTTCACCTGGCTGTCGTACATCGTCGGCGGTGCGACTTTCGGCATCGGCATGGTCTTCGCCTCCGGTTGCGGCTCGAAGACGCTGATCCGTATCGGCGCCGGCAATCTCAAGTCGCTGGTTGTTTTCCTGGTGCTCGGTCTGGTTGCCTACATGACCATGCGCGGCGTGTTCGGCGTGTTTCGCGTCAATGTGCTGGAAAAAGCGGCGATCACCTTTCCCGGCGGGCAGGATATTCCCGCCCTGCTCACTGCCGCCGGCCTGGAGGCGAAGACAGCGTTTGCGCTGGCCGTGCTTTTCATCGGTGGAGGCCTGACCGCTTTCTGCTTGTTCAATCGCGACTTCTGGACACTCGACAACATGCTCGGCGGCCTCGGCACCGGGCTGGCCGTCGTCGCTGCGTGGTACATCAGCGGTCACATCGGCTATCTGGCCGAACATCCCGATACGCTCGAAGAAGCTTTTCTGGCGACCAACAGCGGCCGCATGGAGTCACTGACCTTCGTGGCACCGCAGGCTTATACCCTGGAGTTGCTGATGCTGTGGTCCGACACCAGCCGAACGGTGACTTTCGCCATCGCCACGGTGCTTGGCGTCATCGCCGGCTCGGGGGCCTGGGCCTTGCTGACCGGGAATTTCCGCTGGGAGGGCTTCGCCAGCGTTGAAGATACGGCCAGCCACTTGATCGGCGCCGCCCTGATGGGTTTTGGCGGCGTGGTGGCGATGGGGTGCACGGTGGGTCAGGGGATCTCCGGTTTTTCGACCCTGGCGCTCGGTTCCATTGTTACCTTCCTGGCCATCGTCGCCGGCGCCGCGGCAACGCTCAAGTTCCAGTACTGGCGTGTGATGCGCGAAGCCTGACCGGCATTGCCACGGTCAACCGGAAATTCTGGCCAAAATTGAAACTGCTCAGGGGCCTTCGTTTTCCTTGAGCTTTTCGATGATTAGCGGGAAGGCCCCCGAGCCGATCAGGGCGATGGCCGAGACGATGAAGGCCAGTCCGGCCATCGGGTCGTCGAGCACCGGGTGAAGGCTGGCACCAAAGCCGGCGAGGCTGATCGCGCCGGGAATGGCGCAGAGAACGCCCAAGGCGGTCAAGGCAACAAAAGAGAATGGGTAGCGGCGCATGGTGTGAGTGTAGACGAGCGCCCGATTCGGCGCGATGATAGGCCGCTATTTTAACGTTTCAGGAGATGCTCATGAACCGTCGCGATTTTTTGCGCTCAGTCGCCGCCATCTCGGCGCTGGGGGCGGTCGAGTTTGCCCCATGGCAGGCCGTGAGCGCCTTCGCCCGGGAGGTCGATGATTTCGTTCGCGGCCCGGCGATCAAGGATTACCCGCTACGCCAGATCTCGCGGCATGTGTCGATCATCTTCACGCCCGACGCTTTCCCAACCCCGGAAAACCAGGGGATGATGAGCAACGTGACCTTCGTCAATACGAGCAAGGGTATCGTTGTCGTCGATACCGGCGCCTCGGTGCAGATCGGCGAAATGTCCATCCGGCAACTGGAAAAGCATCTGAAAAAGCCGGTCATCGCCATCATCAACACGCATTATCACGGCGACCACTGGCTCGGTAATCATGCCTACGTCGATCGCTTTGGCGACAGCCTGCCGATTTACGCCCATCCCGGCACCATTCAGGCGGTAAAGGGCATTCAAGGCAATCTCTGGCTGACACTGATCGAAAAGTCGACCAATCAGGCCTCGCTCGGCACCCGTATCGTGCCGCCCAATACGCCGCTCGAACATGGCGCGGTGCTCAAATTCGGTGATGTGACCCTGCGCATCCATCACTACGGGACCGTGCACACGCCATTCGACCTCTGCGTCGAGGTTGTCCAGGATGGCGTCACGCTGGTTGGCGACATCGCGATGGACCGGCGCATTGCCAATATGGACGATGGCTCATACCTCGGCACCTTCAAGGCCTATGACGCGCTGATCAAGAAAACGGGGACCCGGATCTGGCTGCCGGCGCACGGCGAACCGGGCGAGCATGTGCTGAAGTGGAACCGCGAACTGTTCGAGGGCATCTACCGCCCCTGCGAGCAGGCCATCAAGGATGGTCTGGCGCTCGAGGAGGCCAAGGCACTGGTTCTCAAGGATTCGCGTGTGGCCAGTCGGGCCAAGGAAACCAAGGGTTTCGAGGCGAATATCGGCAAGTACGTCAGCATCGCCTACCTGGAAGCCGAGGCGGCCGGTTTCTGAGCCATCTTCCGCGCTCTCGAGGCCGGGGGGCGAATGCTACGGTCAACCGGGAAAAACGGCCAAAACTGGAATCGGAGATGCTGGAGCTGACCACGCAGGCTGGAGATTGGTCGCTCTAGCTGATGCTCTCAGGCTGGCGTGCTTGCAGCCACTTGAGCATGATGACAAACAACTTGTCCGGATCGACCGGCTTGGCGATGAAATCGTTCATGCCGGCGTCCAGGCAAAGTGCGCGGTCTTCGGCAAAGGCATTGGCGGTCATGGCGATGATCGGCGTTTCGGCGTAGCCGTCAATCTCCCGGATGGCCTGGGTGGCACCCAAACCGTCGAGCTCGGGCATCTGCATGTCCATCAGGATCAGGTCGTAGCGGCAGTTGATCGCCATGTCGAGGGCTTGAGCGCCGTCCCCGGCGATATCGACGGTGAAGCCGAGCATTTCTCGGAGCAGTTCAAGGGCAACCTCCTGATTGACCCAGTCATCCTCGGCGACAAGGATGCGGCAACCCGGAAATTCGGCCCGCAAGGCGCGCTCGGCGGCGACGCCGGATTGATACTTTTCGGCTGAATCGGCAGGCATCGCCTGGGCTCGACGCAAGCGAACATTGAAGGTGAAGACGCTACCGGCCCCCGGCGTGCTGACCACCTGAATTTCGCCGCCCATCAGGCGAACGAGACGCTGGCAGATGGGGAGGCCCAGCCCGGTGCCGCCATATTTGCGCGTTGTCGAACCATCGGCCTGCTCAAACGGGTTGAAGATGCGTTCGACCGCCTCCGGGGCAATGCCAATGCCGGTATCCCAGATCGACAGCTCAAGCAGGACCGACTCGCCGTCATCCTCCGCAATACGGGCGACGACGCGAACTTCGCCGCGCTCGGTGAATTTGATGGCATTGCCAGCCAGATTGAGCAGAATTTGTTGCAGGCGCAGCGGGTCGCCGAGAAGCTGCAGTGATTTGAGACGCGAATCGATGTCAAGAATGAAACGCAGGCGGGCCGATTCGGCGCGGGGTGACAGCAGACTGGCCAGTTCATCGGTCAGGGCGTCGACCGTGAAGGCGGTCTGTTCCAGCGTCATCCGGTCAGCATCGATCTTCGACAGGTCGAGAATATCGTTCAGCAACTGCAACAGGTGGTTGGCGGCATTGTCGATCTTGCCCAGCTTGTCCATCTGGCCTGGATCCTGATTGTTGCGCCGGAGCATGTAGGTCATCCCGATGATGGCGTTCATCGGCGTTCGCAGTTCGTGGCTCATGTTGGACAGGAATGTGCTCTTGGCGCGGCTGGCCGCCTCGGCCGCCTCCTTGGCCAGGGACAAGGCCTGGGTCCGCTCCTGCACCGTGTCCTCGAGATGATCGCGCTGGTCAGCCAGTTGTCCGTCGCGCTCGGCGATTTCGCTGAGCATGGTATTGAACGCATTGCCCAGATGGCCGATTTCGTCATCCGAATAGATCTTTGCGTGTCGCTTGTAATCCTTCGATTCAGCCACGTACTGCGCCGTGTCGGTCAGCGACCCCAGCGCGGCGAGAATCGATGCCAGCATTTGCCGGGCGATGGCGAAGGCGATTACGAACGATATGGCCAGCGCCAGCAAGGACAGGGTCAGGTTCCAGGCGATCGCTCGCCAGACGGCGTCAAGACTGGCTGAAATCGACACCGTGCCGACTACTTCGTCGTCAGAGCGGATGGGCACGGCAACGGTGACCGATGACCAATCGGCATAAACCGCCCGTTCGCGGTGCGGTTTGTCGCCAAGGCCGATCTGGGCAGGCAAGGGGCGCCCGGCCGCATCGTAGCGATAGTGAAAATCGGACGTGATGCCAATCAGACGTACCGCCAGCACATCCTTGTGTTCGGCAAACGAGCTGAGCAGGCGTTTGGCGCCCATGACGTCACGGAACTCGATGACGGCTGAAGCATTGAAGGCGACGACGTCGGCCATCGCAAACAATTCGGTTGTTTTGGCTTGTCGTCGCTGATCGATTTCGCGCACGGCAAAGGTCAGGAAGGAAAGCAGCAGGCCGACGCCGAGTGAAGCCGCAATGGCCAGCGCAATTTTTTTCCGGATGGTCTGGCGAGCGTTCACCGTTCGCCTCCAATCACCCGGTTGGCCAGTCGCATCATTTGCGAACTCGGGGTCAATCCGTGTCGGGCCAGCGTGTCCGAATTGACAATGAATTGCACGCGGCCGCCGGTACGCAGAAGTTCGATGCCGCCACCAGATCGGGCAAAACCATCAGCATTGCTGGCAGCCAGAATGGGCATCCCTTGTATCCAGCGCAAGACCGCACCAATGCGTGCCTCTTCGACATCGGGGATGTAGAGCAACTGGCAGTGTTGCATGTCGTCAGGGCTGCTGACCCGGCGAATGCGCAGTTCCTTGCCGCCGATCACGCGCCCCTCATGGTTGCTCAGGTACGGCCCCAGGGTATCGCGGCCAAACAGACAGATGGTTGCGGTGTTTCGGTTATTGGCTGGCCACTCGACATATTTCAGGAAATTGACGAGATAGGCGGATTCCAGTTGCGGCTCGGAGTCAGGCTGGGCAAAAACCAGGGAAACGCTGGTGAGCAGCAGGGCTGCCAGCCAGCGAAGCGGGTTTTTTCGCGGAGAACTGAAGGCGGTGGCACGCATGATCAGAATTTCCAGCGTGCCGACAAAAGTAGCGACGGTTCGATGATCACGGGCGTCGCCGGAACGTAATCAGTGACGTATTCAATACGTCGGGGGCCGACCAGATTGCGGCCGGTCAGGGCCAGTTCGATATCCTTGTTGAGCTTGTAGGCGTAGCGCAGATCGAGCGTTACATAACCAGGGACGCGGATCGTCGTGGTGTAGGGTGAAAGCGTGCGATCGATGCCGGATGAACCCCGGATCCAGGCATCGAACTGTTGGCTGGACGATACATTCCATTGCGAGCGTAGTGAACCATAATGGCGAGCCGTGCTGCGCTCTTCTTTCAGGCCTTGACCCTGGGCAATCGGGTTGGCCGAATCGTCCATGTCCACATGCGTGAAGGCATACGACAGCTGCATCCGCCACGTTGGCGCCAGAAGCCAGTCCACACTTAGCTCTGCGCCACTCAGCCAGCCATTTCCCCCGTTCTGGCGATCAAGATTTTGGAAAACAATGGGAATGCTGTACAAAACCTGAAGATCGGCGGTGCCTAGTGTGCTCGATACGATATCTGTGTAGCGATAGCGGTAGACTGAGATATCAACGCCAAGCTGTTGGCTCAGCTGGCTGCGATATCCCAGCTCAACGCCTTCCATCGATTCCTGGCGCAAAGGCACACTTCCCGGCTGGGCGCGAAATACCACGGGGGGTGTGAACGGCGGAACCGGCGGCACGTAGCCGGTCAGCATGGTCACGTCGAATTCGGCGCGTGCCGGCATCCGTGGCGCCTTGGAGTATTTGGCCCAAATGGTGTCGCTGCGGCTCGGCGTCCACATCAGCGTAGCGTTTGGCGAGAAGGTATTGCCACCCAGATTGGTCTGGTCCCAGCGAGCGCCCAGACCAATCTGCAGAGTATCCTGGATCAACGTCCAGTTGTCATGAATGAAAAAGCCGGTTGTTCGTTGGGTGAATTCAGGCGTCCCAATCTCGACGGCGTACTTTGCCCAGACTTTGTCGGAAACGGTCCGGTGACTGGCGCCCCACAAAAAATCGTGGTCAGCGAAGGTATAGCGACCCTGATAATCGATATCAAACTGCGTGTTGCTTACCTCCAAAGCACCCTTCAGCTCTATGCTGGAGCTGCCAACCGAGGCTTGCACGGACGATTCGATACCGGCACCGCTGAGCCAGCGATAGCGGCCGCCCAGTGTCTGGGTGGACATTTTCTGGGTCACTGCCACGGGAATGAGCACCGGCGGATTGAGCGGATTGGGGGTGAGCGGATACAGATCGCCGAGTGAGGATTTTCCGGCATTGGCCCATATGCTGAAGTTGCTTCCGCCGGACAGCGAGCGGTCGAGGCGGAAATCGACCACCCCATTGTTCAGGTCGTCTTCACTGTAGTTGTCGTTGGCGAGTTGTCTCGATGGCTGTGCGTGACGCCCCTGGGCAGACAGTTTCCATGTCGTGTCGGCGTCGATGCTACCGCCTGCCCGGGTGTACAGCTGCCCCTGGCCATTGCTTCCTATCGTTCCGGCCACCATGCCGCCCGTTTGCGTCCGCGAATGCCGGCTGATGATGTTGATCACACCATTTACGGCATTGACGCCCCACATGGCTGCCCCCGCACCGCGTATAACTTCGATTCGCTCGATGTCCTCGAGGGGGATCGGGTCATATTCCCAGACTGTTCCTGAAAAGAAAGGGTGATAGACGCTGCGGCCGTCAATCAGCACCTGCAGCTTGTTGGCAAAACGACCGTTGAAACCGCGCGCTGATACGGCATAGCGTCCGCTGTCGATCTGCGCCACCTGAATGCCCGGTACCATGCGCAGCACATCCGGCAGGGCCAGTGCACCTGACCGGCGGATATCTTCGGCCGTAATTACAAAGGCAGCGGCGGGAACGTTGCTCAGGCTCTGGTTGCGCCGCGAAACGGAAGAAACTTCGGTTTTAGTCAGGTCTTCCAGGTTGAGATCATCATCCTGGGCGGCGTGTGCAGGATGCCATGCGACTGCCAGGACGATGGCTGTGGCCGCATACGAGACTCTCAAAGCATTCGGAAATTTACTGTTACGAAACAATGTGTTCTGCGCGGCGCGTGAATAAGTAGTGACTATGCCATTGGTCAGGCTTCATATCAATCTGCTAATTCACGGTATTGGTGCATGGAACTGCATCGCCAGCTGATTGCACCAAAAAAAAGCTGGCCGGATTGCTCCGGCCAGCCTTGGGTGTGGCGTTGTTGGTTACTGGACTTGCTGAATGCCGGCCAGAACCCAGCCGCGGCTATTGTCGGTCGGCTTGGTCATGTGCCAGATTTCGTCGAACGGAGCCGGTGCGGCGCCCTTCTCTTCGCTGATCAAGCCGGTGAAGCGGATGCTGACAACGTAGCGGTTGGCTTCTTCGGCAACATCAAGGACTTCGCCGTTAAGCTGGGCGACGTCGGTTTCCTGCTTGGCGTTGCCACGCTCGCTCATACCCATCTTGATCTCGGCGAACATTTCCGGCGAAGTGAATTCGCGGATGTCGTCAAGATTGCCGGCATCGTTCGAGGCCTGCAGACGGATGAAGTTGACCTTGGCGTTACGGACGAAGCTCTCGACATCGAAGTCGGCCGGGATGTTGCCACCACCGGTGGAAGCAGTAACCGGGGCGGCGGCAGAACCGCCGGCCGGCATGAAGTCAGGCTGACGCGGCGCGTTGGCGCCGTAGTTTGCGCCAGCGCCGGCATACTGCATGCCACCTTGCTGGGTCGCTCCGGCCTTCTTGCGCATGAAATAGCCGACGACCATGACGACAGCCATGATCAGCAAGCCGATCATCATCATGTTGGCCAGGCCTTCGCCGAAGCCGAGATGTGAAGCCAGCGCGGCCAGACCAAGACCGGCGGCCAGACCAGCCAGCGGGCCCATCCACGAGCGCTTGGGTTGGGCTGCGGCGGCACCCGGAGCGGCGGCGGGCGCCTGTTTGGCAGCCGAGGGCGGGGCGCTGGGGGAAACCGACTGGCGTTGCATGCCAGCCGAGCTGCCGCCACCGAGGCGCTTGGCTTCAGCGTCACCGATTTGCAGCGTGAAGCCGAGCACCACTGCTGCGGCCATCAGTACGAAATTCTTCATGGTTGTCTCCGTGTGGAAAAGTTGCAATCCATAGTGTACCCGCTTCCCATTGCTGAAAAATGAATCCGGGCCTGTATGACTGTTCGTAAAAACCGAAGCATCAGAGCTTGGTGAACAGGCTGGCAACTGCCACCGGATTCGACGGAAAGTAGAAATGGACGTAGGAGGCGGTCAGTCGGCCCTGCCGGTAGATTGCTTCGCCGTCACGGCCATCGGCGGTGGTGGCGCGGACGAGTGGGGTGAGCGGCGTTTCGCTCTTCGAGAAATGGAAGGTGTGACCGGCGAGGCGGCCTTCCGGCAGTTCGACGAATTGTGTGCCGAGCGCGGCGAGGCGATTTTGCATGACCGAACGCCCGGCTAGTAGACCGCCAAAGCGATGGCTGACACCGGCCTTGTCCACGACTTCCTCGAACAGGCTCATCATGCCGCCGCATTCGGCGAGCAGCGGCTTGCCGGCGGCGACGTGGTTTTTAAGGGCCTGCCAAAGCGCGGCGTTCTGGCTCAGGCTGTCAGCGTGGAGTTCCGGGTAGCCGCCGGGAAGCCAGACGGCATCGCAGTCGGGCAGCGGGTCGCCGGCAACGGGCGAGAAGAAACGCAACTCGGCACCCAGTGTGGCGAGGGTTTCCAGATTGGCCGGGTAGATGAAGCCGTAGGCGGCGTCGCGGGCGATAGCGATGCGCTGGCCGGCGAGCAGGGGTTCGATGTGCGGCGCTGGGGCATTTTCGAAATTGACCGGTTTTGGCAGGTCGACCGTGGCACTCGCCTGCAGGGCATCGGCCAGGGCGTCAAGGCGTGCTTCGAGGTCGGTTATTTCGGCCGCCTGGAGCAGGCCGAGGTGGCGTTCGGGCAGGCTGTCGCTGCTTTTCGGCAGGGCGCCGAACCAGCCCATGCCGGGGGGGACGCTGTCGTGCAGCAATTTGGTGTGGCCTTCGCTGGCCGACCGATTGGCCAGCACGCCGGCAAAGGGCAGACCGGGCCGGTAACTGGCCAGGCCGTGGGCGACGGCGCCGAAAGTCTGGGCCATCGCCCCGGCGTCGATCAGGGCCATGACTGGAACGCCGAAGCGCATGGCGATGTCGGCGGCTGAAGGTTGGCCGTCGAAGAGGCCCATGACGCCTTCGATGAGGATCAGGTCGGATTCCTCAGCCGCGCGGGCCAGTCGCCAGCGTGCATCGTCTTCGCCGCACATGCCGAGGTCGAGGTTCTGGCAGGGGCGGCCGCTGGCGACGGCGTGAATCTGCGGGTCGAGGAAGTCAGGCCCGCATTTGAAGACGGTAACGCGTCGCCCTTGCCGGGCATGCAACCGGGCCAGTGCGGCGGTGACGGTGGTCTTGCCCTGGCCGGAGGCGGGGGCGGCGATGAGTAGAGCGGGGCAGGCGGGCATTCTTGTTCCTTAACGGACTGGCTGGGTAAAGCCCTGCCGACGATTCCAATCGACGTAAAACACGCGGCTCTGGCTGGTGCTGAATGAGAACAGGCGTTCGCCGCCGGCTGCGACGACGCTTTCGCCAAGCGAGAAATCGAGTTCCGGCTCGTGGCCTGTGCGGTTGTTGACGACCAGCGGCAGGCCGGTTTCGGCGCTGCGCCGCTCCCAGAGATCGTCTGGCCCCATGCCGTCGACCGGCGGCCAGTTGGCCGGGGCGAGGAGGATCGCGGCGCCTTGCTGGCGATAGCTGGCGGCTGGCTCCGGCTTGTAGGTGTCGGCGCAGATCAGGACGCCGACCGGGATACCGTCGACCATGAAAGGGGCGCCGCCGGTGCCGGGCGTAGACCAGCTTTCAGGCCCGCCATGTACGCGCTGCTTGCGGTAGGCGCCGAGGATTGTGCCGGCGCGGTCGATCGCGGCGACGCTGTTGTGGAATGTGCCGCTTTTGGCGTCGCGCTCGGCAAAGCCGACGAAGAGCGCGACCCGGTTGTCGCGGGCGATGGCGGCCAGCGTACTGATCCAGGCGTCGGGAAAGGGGGCGATCCAGTTGGTGCCGATGCGGCTGGCGAAGTTGTAGCCGGTTTCGGCCAGTTCGGGTGTCATGACCCAGTCGGCGCCGTGGTCGACCGCTTCCTGAATGCCGGCTTCGATGCGGGCGCGGTTGCCGGCGATGTCGCCGGGGATCGCGTCGAGATGAAGCAGGGCGATGCGCAACGCTTCCGGCGCTTTGGCGGGTGCTTCGGCCGTGGCCGCGAAACGCTTGGCGCCCGGCAGGAAGAAACCGTTCTGCTTGCCGAGGGCTTCGATCACCGCCTGGTAGCTGGCCTTGCCGATCAACTCGCCGATCCGGCTGTGGCCGCCGGTGTAGCTGGCTTGCGGGCCTTGCGTGCCAGAGACGACGATGATGCTGTCGGTGCCCGTTCCGGTTGCCTGCACGGTTTTCGTGTAGGTGCTCGGCACGTTGAGGTCCTGCAGCGCAGCGGTCTTGCCCTCGGTGACGGTTATCAGGGCGCGCGCCATCGCCGCGTCGGTCAGGCGGATATTGGTCAGCACCATGATGTTGATCGTGCCGGCCGGGGTGTTGTCTTCGATGTAGGTTCCGGCATCGACGCCGGTGCGGATGGCGTTGTTTTTGGCGCCGGCCGTGGCCAGCACGGTGACGGTGAGCGGGCCGTAGCTGTGGGTGACGACCGCCAGGTTGTCGAGGTCGGCGGCCGTAGACATCCCGGCGACCACCGATTTGTCCAGCTTTAGCTGGGCGGCCATGTTTTCCCGCACATGCTCGGCGTAGGCCTTGCCGCCCCGGCCATCCTGGCCCATGAAGCGCATGCCGAGCTTGTGCCAGAGCAGCGGGTGGCCGGCGTGGTTGAGCGCGGCCCGGGCGTCGAGCAGGCCGTCGGAGGTGGACAGCGTGCGCCGCGCTTCGGGGAAGGAAACGAGCAGCACTTTTTCCCAATAGCCGTCTCGCTCGCCGCGGATGATCTTGGCTTCGGCCTGGATATTGGCCGGTATGTCGATTTCGCCCGCCCAGGCGGCAGCGGATATGAGCAGCAGGAGGACGAAACGGGCCAGTTTTTTCATCAGAATTCGAGGCCGGGCATGGCCTTGATGCCGCTCTGGAAGGCGTGTTTTTCCATGCCGATGTCGCTCACCGTGTCGGCGGCTTCGCGCAGCGCTGGCGGCGCGCCGCGACCGGTGATGATGACATGCTGCATGGTCGGCCGGGCGAGCAGCTTGGCGATCACGGTGTCGAGGTCGAGCCAGCCGTATTTGAAGGCGTAGGTCATTTCGTCGAGGACGACGAGGCCGATTTCCGGATTGCGCAAGTGGTCGCAGGCGATTTCCCAAGCGGCTTGGGCGGCTTTGGCGTCGCGCTCCTTGTCCTGCGTTTCCCAGGTGAAACCTTCGCCGCCGACATGCCAGGCGACATTCGGCTGCTGGCGGAAGAAGGCTTCCTCGCCGGTATCCGAACGACCTTTGACGAACTGGACGACACCGACCTTGAGGCCATGGCCGAGGGCGCGGGCGACGACGCCGAATGCAGCGCTCGATTTGCCCTTGCCGTTGCCGGTGTTGATGACCAGCACACCGCGTTCCTCCTGTGCCGCGTCAATCTTGCTGTCAATGACGGCTTTCTTCTTCTGCATGCGTTGTTCGTGGGTGACGGTCATGATGATTTGCTCGAAAAAGGCATTCCCACGGTCAACCGGAAAAAATGCCCAAAATTGAAAAGTGATTATTCGGGGATGAAGCAGCGATGGCCGCGGTCTTCGATCTGACGCAGGCCGTAGCCGTAGAGTTCGGATAATTTTTCGGCGTTCAGGATGGCATCGACCGTACCAATTTCTGTGCGCCCGTCGCCATAAACCAGCAGCGCGCGGTCGCAGAATCGATGGGCCAGCGCCGGGTCGTGCAGGACCATGATGACGCCGGCACCACCATCGCGCGCCGTGCCGGCGAAGAGTTCAAGGACTGCCATCTGGTGATTGAGGTCGAGGTGCGCCAGCGGCTCGTCTAGCAGGTAGAGCGGCGCCGCTTGCGTCAGCAGCGTGGCGATGGCCAGCCGCTGACGTTCGCCACCGGAAAGCGTGTGGATCTGGCGAGCCTCCATGCCGTCCAACCCGACGGCTTTGAGCGCGCTACGCGCCAGTTCGGCATCGTGCTTCGATTCCCAATCCCAGCGCCCGAGATGAGGGTGGCGGCCGGTCAGCGCCGTTTCCAGCACGGTTGAGCCGAAAGGGTCGGACTGAAACTGGCCGAGCCAGGCCCGGCGCAGGGCGGCCTCGCGGGCGTGGAGCAAGGCAGCATCTTCGCCATCAAGCAGCAGGGAACCGCCGGCAGCAGGGCGCAGGCCGGCCAGCGTCGATAGCAGCGTCGATTTGCCGGCACCATTGCGGCCAAGGATGGCGATGCGCTCGCCGCTGGCAACGCTCAGATCGACCCGGTCGACCACCGTTTTGCCGCCAATTTGGACGACCAGTTGCCGGGCTTCGAGCAAAGGCCGGGTCATTTCGGCTGCCTCGAGAGCAGGAAAAGGAACACCGGGACGCCGATCAGCGCTGTCAGTACGCCAACCGGCAACTGTTGCGGCGCGATCAGGGTACGGGCCAGCGTGTCGGCCAGCACGAGCAGCGAGCCGCCGGCCAGCACCGAGGCCGGCAGCAGCAGGCGCTGGTCGTTACCCGTCGCCAGTCGGACGAGATGCGGTACGACCAGACCGACGAAACCAATCGAGCCGGCAGTCGTCACCGAAGCAGCGGTAGCCAGCGAAGCGAGCAGATAAATGGCGTAGCGCAGCCGGCCGACCGCAACGCCCAAAGCCTGCGCCTGCATCAGTCCGCGCGACAACAAATTCAGTTCGCGGGCAAAGGGCATGGCGAGCACGAGAGCGATGGCCAGCGCGGCAAAGGCCGGCCACCACTGCGCGCTCTGCCCGAGGTCGCCCATCAGCCAGAACAGCATGCCGCGCAGTTTGTGTTCGTCGGCGATGCTCAGCATCAATGCGACCAGCGCGCCGCAGCCGGCGGCGACGATAACACCGGTCAGCAGCAGGCGCGTCTGCGTCCAGCTCCCGTCGCCGTGGGCCAGCCCGAAAACCAGCAGCATCGCGCCAAAGGCGCCGACAAAGGCCAGCCCGTCGATGCCGAGCACCGGCCAGCCGAGCAGCATGGCGAACATCGCCCCGACCCCGGCGCCGCCCGAAATGCCTAGCACGTACGGGTCGGCCAGCGGATTGCGTAACAACACCTGCATCAGCGCCCCGGCCAGCGCCAGCAGCCCGCCGCAGGCAAAACCGGCCAGCGCGCGCGGCAGGCGAAGCTGCAGCACAACATCGCCGGCCCCGCCCTCCTGCCCGAGCAAAGCGGCGAACACTTCGCCATACGAAACCTTGAAACTACCCACCGTCAACGCCAGCCCGATACTCGCCACGGCCAGAAGGCCGAGGCTGGCGAGAATCAGGAAAGCGCGGTGACGGGTGGGCATGGTTTGTTACTTCGGACTGTAGCGGATGCCGACAAAGGCGTTCATGCCCGGCGTGGCATAGGTGTCGGCCAACACGTATTCACGGTCGAACAGGTTATTGACCCGGGCGAAAACAGACCAGTCCTTGGCAAATCGATAGGCTCCATAAAGGTTGGTGAGCGAATAGCCACCCAGCTTCTTGGCCGGCTGGCCGAAAGGATAATCCATGCGGTCGTCGCTGACCTGCTCCTCGACGCGCCATTCCCAGGCGCCATGTGTTTTGCCGATGGCCGCGGCGACGCGATTCTGGGCGCGGCGGGCCAGTCGAAGATCGGTGTCCAGATCCTTTGCATCGAGATAGTCGTAGCTGGCTTGAACGTTCAGGCCAGCTACAACGCCCTCATAGGCCAGGGTGATGCCTTCCAGGCGTGCGCTGCCGACGTTGCTCGGTGTATTGGTCCACACGATCATGTTTTCGATACGATTCAGGTACCAGGTCAGCGAAACATGCTGCTGACCGGTTTCGAAATGCAGGGCCGCTTCACGGTTACGTGCGTTTTCCGGCAGAAGGTTCGGGTTGCCGTGATAACCGAAACTCAACGGATAGTAGAGGTCGTTGAAGGTCGGCGCCTTGAAGGCTGTTCCATAGCCCACGTTGGCGCGCCAGTTGCGCGAGAAGCGGTAGCCGTAGGCCAGCGAACCGGTCGTCTTGTCGCCAAACTGGGAATTGTCGTCGCGGCGCAGGTTGGCCTGCAGGCGGTGCCCTTCATAGCCAAATGTCCAGCCACCGAGCAGCGAATTATTGGTCCGTTCGCGGACGGCGTAGGCGGCCGTGGTGTTGACCTCTTGTTCCAGGCGTTCGGCAGCGAAGAGGAAATTGCCGAAGCGGGTGCGCAGATCGTTTTGCCACGAGTATTGGCGTTGATCCGTCCGGAAATTGCTGTTTCGCAGCCCGTTCTTGATGTCATCGGAATCGTCGGCGCTCATGCCGATAGTGACCGTGCTCGTCCAGTTTTCGGTCAGCGAGTTTTTCATGAACGCATTCATGCTGCTCACGCTGGTCCGGTTGCGCCAGTCGACCGTTGCGCCGCTGCCGTCGTACTTGCTTTCCCCGTCGCTGTAAAAGAAATTGATGCCGGCTTCATGGCCCTTGGTAAAGCTGTAAGCCAAGCGGCCACTCAGGCTGTTCATCCAGAAACCGTCGCGATCCTTGTTGGCTGTCGCCGTCCACGGCTTGCTGTTGAAGCCGGCAGTTGAATAGGTGCTCGCATTCAGTGCGTAACGCCAGCCGTTCTGCGCGCCGGAAAAGCCGCCGGAGGCAGCGGCCGTATCGTAAGAGCCACCGCCGACTTCTCCGTAAAAACTCAGCGGACCATCACTTTGGCGAGTAAATACCTGAATGACCCCGCCGATGGCATCGCTACCATAGAGCGATGAAGTCGGGCCGCGGACGATTTCGATACGTTCGATCTGGCTGGCTGGAATGCGATTCCATGAGGCGCTACCCGAGGTGGCCGATCCCATGCGCATGCCGTCAACCAGCAACAACACGTGCGCGCCGCTTGTGCCGCGTATGTACAGCGATGAACTGGCACCGAAACTACCGTTTGCCGAGAACTCGATGCCCGGTTGGCGCGAGAGGATTTCTTCGAGCGTCGACTGGCCGGCCGCATCGATGGCTTCGCGTTCGATCACGGAAACATCCGACAACTGCTCCGAGACGCGCATTTCCTGGCGCGTTGCGGTAATCAGGATGGGGTCGAGTGCGGCGAGTTGGTCGACGGCAAAGGCCGTCGGGGCAAACGACAGCGCCAGCAGCGCGGCAATTGGTTTTAAACGTGGATACATGGTTTTCCTTTTCCCGGCGGGCGTCCCCGCATGCCGGAAGAGCATTGAAAAGGAAATGCGAGGGGAGAAGGGCCGGTTGCGTTAACCCGCACCACACCCCCGTGGCACTTCCGCTTTTTGTCTCAGGCCGGTATCCGGGCTCACAAGTCTTGACGTATCGCCTTCCCAGGTTTGCACCCAGTGGCATGTTGATACGCCCGCACTTGCTTACCGTTGCGGGGGCAGCAGCGGATTTGTCTCGTTGGAGACGCACCGCTTTCCCGTTTAACTGCGTTTGGAGAAACCTTACGCAGCACCTGACACGGCGCGCATTCTACATTCATTCGCGCTGCAGTACATCAGGCGGAATGCCGCCAGTTGCTATAAACCACTTTTAGAATAATGGCTTAGTCCTTGACCACGCGGCGTTTTTGCCTCTATAGTTCGACGCATGAATGTGGAACTCGAAACGCTGGAAGCCAAAATCGAACAGGTTGTCGCGCTGGTTCACCAGCTGCGCGCCGAGAACGAGGTTTTGAAGAATCAGATGACCGCGGCCGAGGCCGAACGGCTGCATCTGAGGCAGACGATGACGGTCGCCCGGGAGCGGCTCGAAGGTCTGATGGACAAGATACCCGAGGATGTCTGAGATGAGTGGCGAGCCGAATTTCCTCGACGTCAAGATCATGGGGCGCGAATACCGCGTCGCCTGCACGCCTGAAGAACGTGATGCCCTGCTGTCGGCGGTTGATCTCGTCGACAACAAAATGCGCGAAATCGCGCAGCGCACCAAGAACACCATCGCCGAACGTGTCGCCGTCATGGCTGCCCTGAACATTGCTCACGAGCACCTTTCCGGGGCTTCCGGCGGCGCTGCAAAAGAGTTTTCGGAAGCAGTTGATAGTTCCGAAACGAAGCGTAGAATCGGTGACATGGGAGCACGGCTTGATGCCGTGCTTGCGCCCCAGCAGCAACTGGACTTGTAGTCATTTCCTGCTGACCCCGGCGCCGCCCGCCGAGCGTCCCCTGCGGTGTTTGTTAAGGCCATATATTCCTTGAACCAATGCTAATTGGCATCGGTTGCGGACCAACAATCCGCTGTTGAGCGCGCTCCCAGCGAGTGTGCCTGATGCGGTAGGAATGCGACCACTCTGGACCCAGGTTCAGGATGCCGGCCTGACGACATTCGCGGGGGCCTTTTTTTGCCCTCGAAATTACCCGAAACCATGCAATATTGGCTGATGAAATCGGAGCCTGACGAGGTTTCCATCGATGACCTCGCTGGCGCGCCAGGACAGGCGTTTCCGTGGTTTGGTGTGCGCAACTATCAGGCGCGCAATTTCATGCGCGATGCGATGCAAGTCGGCGATCTCGCCTTCTTTTATCACTCCAGTTGTGCCGAGCCGGGCATTGCCGGCATCTGCGAAGTGTGTTCCGAGCCTTATCCGGACGAAACGCAGTTTGCTGCGGTCAACCGGTATTTTGACCCAAAATCGAAATCCGAAAATCCGCGCTGGTGGCTGCGTGACGTCCGTTTCGTGAAGAAGACGCGCCCTGTGCCATTGGCTGAACTGCGTGCCCATCCCGAACTTGCTGACATGCGCCTCCTCGCCCGTGGCAACCGGCTGTCGATCATGCCGGTCACGCCCGACGAGTGGGCATTCATCAACCGTCTCATGGCAGATAACTCATGACAATCTGGTGGCTGGCCTATCCCCTGCTGGGAATCTTCGGCGGCTTTGTTGCCGGTCTGTTCGGCGTTGGTGGCGGGCTGACGCTGGTGCCCTTCATGTACATGCTGTTCGTCGCCCAGAATTTCCCGCCGGAGCATGTCATGCACCTGGCGCTCGGCACCTCGATGGCGACCATCGTTTTCACGTCGATTTCCAGCATGCGCGCCCATCACGCGCATGGCGCGGTGCGTTGGGATGTCGTCCGTAGTCTGGCGCCGGGGCTGGTGATCGGTACCTTTGGCGGTTCGCTGGTGGCCGGTCAGGTGCCGACCGGGCCGATGACGGTGATTTTCGTGGTCATTGTCTATTACGCCTCGATCCAGATGATGCTCGATTTCAAGCCTCACGCCCATCGGCAACTACCCGGACCGGCCGGATTGTTTGCTGTCGGCGGCGCCATTGGGGGCGTGTCGAGTCTGGTTGCGGCGGGCGGCGGTTTCCTGTCAGTGCCGTTCATGCTGTTCTGCAACGTTGCCATTCATTCGGCAGTCGGCACCTCGTCGGCGCTCGGTTTTCCGATTGCTCTGGCCGGGGCAATCGGCTACATCGTGGCCGGGTCTAGTGATTCCGGGTTGCCGCACTATGCGCTGGGCTATATTTATCTGCCGGCCTTCGTTGGCATTGTCGTGATGAGTATCCTGATGGCGCCGGTCGGCGCCAGGCTGGCCCACAAGTTGCCGGTCAAGAAGTTAAAGCGCGCGTTTGGTGCCTTTCTCGCCCTTCTTGCCAGCAAGATGCTTTACAGCCTGATCGGCTGAGCGTTTCAAATCCCCTGCGTTGAAATCACGCAGGGTAGCGACCAGGTCGGCGAAACGCTCACCCTGTACTGTCACGTGAGCGCGTAGCAGCGCCGAGGCTAGATCGCCATCACCTTTGGTGATGGCGTCGACGATGGCCTGATGCTCGTTGAACGAGCTGTTCATCCGGTTACGCACGCGTAGCTGGAGTCGCCGGTAGGGGCGTAAGCGGCGGTGCAGCGCCGCCGCCTGCTCAACCAGAAAGCTGTTGTGGCTGGCTTCATAGATGCGCTGGTGGAAGACTTCATTCAACTGGTAATAGATATCCGGGGTGTTCGCGTCGCGTGCCGCTTCGCAGGCGCCATGGGCCTCCTGTAGGGCCACCTGCTCGCTGGGCGTGATCCTCCGGGCGGCCAGTCGGCCGCACATCGCTTCGAGTTCGGCCATCACTTCAAACATTTCGCAGACCCGGTCGGCGCCGACTTCCGGCACGGTCGCGCCACGTCGTGGCTTGATTTCGATCAGGCCGATCGAGGCGAGCTGAATCAGAGCTTCACGCACCGGTGTCCGCGAAACGCCGAAGGTGTCCGCCAACTCTTGTTCGTCGAGCCGCGTGCCGGGCGGGTAGACGCCGGTAACGATGCGCTCTTCGATCAGTTCGCCGAGGCGTTCTGACTGGCGGGTGACGGCGGGAATTTCGACAGGGCTGTTCACGACTCGTGCTCCAACATGTGGCAATAGTTTAATTATACGAAATTAGTTGACCAGTATTCAATGTTTGCTTATTGTGTATACACAACGGTGATTTTTGAACACAAAGCAAGAGTGCGGTATTCCCCAAAGTGTGGATAAGCCAGCCAGTGAGGTTTCACCGCCTGTGCATTTCTAACCCTGGAGGAACTATCCATGTTCAGCAAGACAAAACGCCACCTTACCCTGGCCATCGCCGTTGCGGCCTTGACCTGTGCCCTGCCTGCGGCCCACGCCCAGACGCCGCGCGTCATCAAAATTTCCCACCAGTTCCCGGCCGCGACCAACGAGGATGGCGATTTCCGTGACCGTCTGGTCCGTCGCTTCGTAGCGGAGGTCGAAAAGCAGTCCAAGGGCAGTCTGAAGTTCGAGATTTATCCTGGCAGTTCGTTGATGAAAACCAATAGCCAGATTGGCGCCCTGCGCAAGAGTGCGCTGGACATGAGCCTGGTGCCGCTGGCCTACGGCGGCGGCGAAATTCCGCAGGTCAACATCACGCTGATGCCGACGCTGGTAAACAGTTACGAGCAAGGGATGCGCTGGAAAACAGCGCCAATCGGCAAGGAGCTTGACCGTATCCTGGCTGACAAGAATATTAAGATCATTACCTGGATTTGGCAGGCTGGCGGCATCGCCTCGACCAAGAAGACCGTGGTTGTTCCCGACGACGCCAAGGGCCTGAAATTCCGCGGCGGCAGCAAGGAAATGGACCAGATGCTGAAGGGCGCCGGGGCTGCCGTGACCGGCATGCCGTCCTCGGAAATCTACAGTGCGATGCAGTCCGGCGTGCTCGACGCCGCATTGACCTCCAGCACCTCGCTGATCAGTTTCCGTCTGCAGGAATTCAGCAAGTACGTCACCACGGCCCGCAACAAGAGCTTCTGGTTCATGTTCGAACCGCTGCTGATTTCGAAGGGCCTCTATGACTCGCTGACCCCGGAGCAGCAAAAGATCATCAGCGACGTTGGTGCCAGCCTGGAGAAATTCGGCGTCGAGGAGGCCAAGAAGGATGACTTGCGCATGGCAGACGTATTCGCCAAGGCCGGTGCCAAGGTGGCCGACATGGATGACAAGGCCTTCATGGCCTGGCGCGGCGTCGCCGAACAAACCGCCTTCAAGGATTTCGCCGAGAACATCAAGGATGGCCGCGCCCTGCTCGACATGGCGCTGTCGGTCAAGTAATCCACCGGCCGGGCATGGCCCGGCCCATCCCTCTTTAAAGGTGAATCATGAGCCCCGGATATTTCATCAGCCGAGCGGTCAAGGCCTTCAATATTGCGACAGGTTACCTGTCGGCCTTTCTGATCGTCATCGCTACCTGCGTTCTCGTTTTTGAAGTCGCGGTCCGTTATTTCTTTGCCTGGCCGACCGACTGGGAAATTGAGTTTTGCGTCTATTTACTGATCGCCTCCAGCTTTCTGGCTGCCGCCCATACCCAGCTCAACCGTGGCCATGTGACGATCGAAATTCTCGACGAAATCACGCCGCCGAGCTGGACCCAGTGGCGCATGGCCTTTTCTGACCTGCTGTCCTTCTTTTTCTGTGCCTTCATTGCCTGGAACTGCTGGCATCTGTTTTACGAAGCCTGGGACGAAGGCCGGATGAGCGACACCTCATGGGCGCCGAAAATGTGGCCGGTCTTTGCCACCATGGCAATCGGCATGACCTCGCTTGCCTTGCAGGTGTTTGTCCAGTTTGTCGAGGACTCGCTACCGGAAGCCATGCGTTCGCATCACCCACCGCCGCAGCACAATGCCGCCATCCAGGTGGCGATTGAGCGCATCCAGCACGATGACGAAGGAGAGCGCAAATGAGCGTCGGAACCCTGGGCCTGCTCTATGCGGCCGCAACCTTCCTGTTTTTATTCTCGGGCATGCCGATCGCCTTTGCTGTCGGCTCGGTCGCCTTGATTTTCATGTACTTCTTCATGCCGGTGGCGCAGCTGTCGATCATCGCTGAAACCATCTTTTCCGAACTGAACAGTTTCACGCTGCTGACCATTCCGCTCTTCATCATGATGGGCGCTGCGATCGGCAAATCACGTGCTGGCGCCGATCTCTACAACTCGCTGAACCGCTGGCTGTACAAGGTGCCGGGCGGCCTCGGCCTGGCCAATACGCTGGCTTGTTCGGTGTTCGCCGCGATGTGTGGTTCCTCGCCGGCAACCTGCTCGGCCATCGGTTCCTCGGGCATTCCGGAAATGCGCAAACGCGGCTATTCCGAACGTCTGGCGACCGGTTTGATCGCTGCCGGCGGCACGCTGGGCATCCTGATTCCGCCGTCGTTGACACTGATTCTCTATGGCCTAGCCACCGAGCAATCGATCGGCAAGCTGTTCATGGCCGGCGTTGGTCCTGGCTTGCTGCTGACGACGATGTTCTCGATCTGGGTGGTGTACAAATCCTGGGCGGAAAAGAACGAAAAAATTGCCTCAAATCGTTCGAGCGGTATTGTCATGCCGGCGGAAGAGTCGTTCAGCTGGAAACAGCGCCTCGAAACATTGCCCCGCCTGGCGCCGTTCATTGGCCTGATCATCGTCGTCATGGTTGCCCTCTATGGTGGTTGGGCGACGCCGTCGGAAGTGGCCGGCATTGGTGCCTTCGGCGCGCTGCTCATGGTCATGGCGATCTACGGTTGCTGGCGCTGGGCTGACCTCAAGGTCATCTTGTCCGGTACCGCCCGCGAGTCGTCGATGATCATGCTGATCATTGCGATGTCCTTTCTCTACACCTATGTCATGAGCTACCTGCACATCACCCAGTCGGCCGCCGCCTGGATGATTTCGCTGGAAATGAGCAAATGGGTCTTCTTCTTCTGGGTCAATATCCTGCTCATCGTGCTCGGCTTCTTCCTGCCGCCGGTGGCCATCATCCTGATGGTCACGCCGATCATCCTGCCGGCGCTGAACGCCCTTGGTATCGACCTGATCTGGTTCGGCGTGATCATGACCATCCTCATGGAAATGGGCCTGATTCACCCGCCGGTCGGCCTCAACCTGTTCGTGATCAGCGGCATTGCCCCCGACATCAAGCTCAAGGAAATCATGTGGGGCACCGTGCCCTTCCTGCTGCTGATGGCGCTTGGCATCGTGCTGCTCTGCATCTTCCCGGAAATCGCCACCTGGCTGCCGTCGCAGTACAGCGGTTCCTGAGTTGGCGGAAAGACGATCATGAACGCACCCCTCCCGCGTGACTGGGACACCCTGCGCCAGAGTCGTGGCCGCCGCCTTGAGCGGGCGGCGAGCCTCGGTTTTGGCAAGGAAATTCCGGTTGACCGTATCATCGACCTGCTCGAAGCCGTCATTCAGCCCGGTGACCGCGTCTGTCTGGAAGGCAACAACCAGAAGCAGGCCGATTTCCTCTCCGAGTCCCTGGCTGATTGCAGCCCGGAACGCATCAATCACCTCAGTATGGTCCAGTCAGTCCTGGCTCTCCCGAGCCATGTGGACCTTTTCGAGCGCGGCCTGGCAAACCGCCTCGACTTTTCTTTCAGCGGCCCGCAGGGCGCCCGGCTGGCCAAGCTGGTCCAGGAACAGCGCATCGAGATCGGGGCGATCCACACCTATCTCGAACTGTTCGGCCGCTATTTCATGGACCTGACGCCGAACGTCGCGCTAATTGCGGCGCAGGCCGCCGATGCCGAAGGCAATCTCTACCTCGGGCCGAATACCGAAGATACGCCGGCCATCGTCGAGGCGACTGCTTTCAAGGGCGGTATCGTCATCGCCCAGGTCAATGAGCGCCTCGACAAGTTGCCGCGCGTCGATGTGCCGGCCGACTGGGTCGATTTCACGGTGCTTGCCCCGAAGCCGAACTATATCGAGCCCTTGTTTACCCGCGATCCGGCGCAGATCACCGAGGTCCAGGTGCTGATGGCGATGATGGCAATCAAGGGCATCTACGCCGAGTACGGCGTGACACGCCTGAACCACGGTATCGGTTTCGATACCGCAGCCATTGAGTTGCTGCTGCCGACCTACGCCGCCGATCTCGGCCTGAAGGGCAAGATCTGCACGCACTGGGCGCTCAATCCGCACCCGACGCTCATTCCGGCGATCGAAGCCGGCTTCGTTGAATCGGTGCACTGCTTCGGTTCGGAAGTCGGCATGGACGCTTACATCTCGGCCCGCTCCGACGTCTTCTTCACCGGCGCCGATGGCAGCATGCGTTCGAACCGGGCGTTTTCCCAGACGGCCGGCCTCTACGCCTGCGACATGTTCATCGGCTCGACCTTGCAGATGGACATGGCCGGCAACAGTTCGACGGCGACGCTGGGCCGCATCACCGGCTTCGGCGGCGCGCCGAACATGGGTTCCGACCCGCACGGCCGGCGTCACGCCAGCCCGGCCTGGCTCAAGGCCGGGCGCGAAGCCTACGGCCCCAAGGCCATTCGCGGCCGCAAGCTGGTGGTGCAGATGGTAGAAACCTTCCGCGAGCATATGGCGCCGGTTTTCGTCGAGGAACTCGATGCGTGGAAACTGCAGAAGTCGATGGGTGCCGAACTGCCGCCGATCATGATCTACGGCGATGACGTCAGCCATATCGTCACCGAGGAAGGCATCGCCAACCTGCTGCTCTGCCGCAGCCCGGAAGAGCGCGAACAGGCGATCCGCGGCGTTGCCGGCTTCACGCCGGTCGGCATGGCCCGTGACAAGGCGATGGTCGAGAACCTACGCGACCGCGGCATCGTCCGCCGTCCCGAAGACCTCGGCATCGACCCGCGACTGGCCACGCGCGACCTGCTCGCCGCCCGTTCCGTCAAGGATCTGGTGCGCTGGTCGGGCGGCTTGTATGCCCCCCCTTCACGCTTCCGCAATTGGTGACCGCCATGGAAACTCTCGATTTTCGTTTCGATTCCAAGCCCGTTCCGCGGGCAGCCGATCCCGCGCTGTGCGGCGTGGTCGGCTCGGGCAATCTGGAAATTCTCGTCAAGCCCGGTATTGAGCCGGAGGCTTGCCGGGTCCGCATCAAGACTTCGGCACGCGGTTTCGGTGAAACCTGGCGCGCCGTGCTCGACAGCTTCGCCACGAGTCATCCGGCCGGCGGCACCGTTATTGCCATCAATGACATGGGGGCGACGCCGGCTGTCGTCACCTTGCGCCTGGCCCAGGCGCTGGCCGAATACCAGGGAGGTGCCCAATGATCGCGTCGCTTGCTGCACGCCACAGCTGGTTTGAGGCGACCGCCCGGGCTCGCCTCGCGGGCCTGCTTGATCCCGGCAGTTTCAGTGAAATCCTGCCACCGGCCGAGTCCAACCCCAGCCCGCATCTCGCCCTGCTCGACTTGCCCGGCGCTTTTGATGACGGCGTGGTCGTTTGCTACGGTCAACTGGAAAAAAAGCCGATTTTTGCAATCGCCCAGGAAGGTCAGTTCATGGGCGGTGCGGTCGGTGAAATCCACGGCGCCAAGATTGTCGGGATGCTTCGCCGCGCCGCGCAGGAAAAGCCGGCCGCCGTGCTCTTTCTCATCGATTCCGGTGGCGTTCGTCTGCACGAGGCCAACGCCGGCCTGATCGCCATTTCCGAAATCATGCGCGCCGTGCTCGACGCCCGCGCTGCCGGCGTCCCGGTCATCGCGCTGGTCGGTGGCAGTTGTGGCGCTTTCGGTGGGATGGGCATCGTCGCCAAACTCTGTTCGGCCATCATCATTTCCGAAGAGGGCCGCCTTGCGCTGTCCGGGCCGGAAGTCATCGAAACCGTCGCCGGCGTCGAGGAGTTCGACTCGAAGGACCGGGCGCTGGTCTGGCGCGTCACCGGCGGCAAGCACCGCTACCTGATGGGCGATTGCGCCGAACTGGTGGAAGACGACATCCCTGCCTTTCGCACTGGCGCGGCCGAGTTTCTCGCCAAGTGGACGGAATCTGCGCCGAGTGTCGCCCAGCTGCGGGCCGGCCAGCAGGCACTGGAAAACCGTCTCGCTGCCTATGCCACGTATCGCGACGGCCTGCAGGTCTGGGCCGCCCTCGGCATCGCCGAGCCGGAAAGCGTGCCCATGCTCGACCGCGACAGCCTGGTCGCCCTCAAGGAAGGATTGCCGACATGAGTCTCAACGACATTCTCGATAGCCTGTTCCCAGCCGGCCACGCGGTCGCCGTGAACAACCAGGTGATTACCGGTAAAGCGACCACCGCGCAAGGCACGGTCGCTGTCCTTGGCACGACCGATGCGGCGGCCATCGATCACGCCATGGCGCTGGCCCTGTCCGCCTTCATTCTCAATACCGTTGAGCAGCACCCCGGCCGGCCGCTGGTCTTTCTCGTTGATACCAGCGGTCAGGCCCTGTCGCGCAGTCAGGAACTGCTCTGCCTGAATGGCTCGCTGGCCCATCTCGCCCAGTGCGTCGATCTGGCCCGCCGGCAGGGGCATGCCTCGCTCAGTCTGGTGACGGCCAATGCGGTCAGCGGCGGCTTCCTCTCCTTCGGCCTGATGGCCGACCGGGCCTATGCGCTGGCCGATGCTCAGGTCCGCGTGATGGACCTGCGGGCTATGTCTCGCGTTACCAAGATCGCCCATGAACGTCTGGTCGAACTGGCTGCCGGCTCGCCGATTTTCGCACCGGGCGCCGAGAGCTACGTCCGCATGGGCGCCATCGAAGCGATCTGGCCGGTACCATCGGCCAGCTTGCTGGAAGAAGCCCTTGCCACCGAGCGGGCCGCGCCGGCCAGCGATCAGCGCCAGTCCAGCGGGCTCGAGCGCGGTGGCCGCCAACTGGCGGCGGGCATAGCCAAAACCGTTCAGAACGCCGCGTGCGGAGCCTGAAGGGATGCATCGCCACGACCTCGTTTATCTGGATCGAGATGCAGCATTCGAGACGCCCTGCGCCGCAACGGGCGATTCATTGTGGCAGGCGGCGCGTGACTGGATCGCCGCTGGCCGGCCGCTGGTTGCCGCCCGCCACCCGGCCGGTGGCGGCCCGCTGCTGCTCGGTTTGAGCCTGCCGCTGAAACAACAACGAAAGAGGCTGACCATTCACGTCGACCGCCGGGTGGTGGCCGGAATCGACGCGCCGCTGAGCATCGCCCGCTGTTGTTCGCGGCTGCCGGTGGCCGAGGCCGACGTGCTTCGTCGATTGGCCGAGCGGGCGGCTGCCTGTTCGGCCAGTCTCGGCGTTTTCGGCTCGCTGGCCTGGGAGGCGCTGAGTGGCGAGGACTATCGCCACGCCGACTCCGACATCGACCTTATCGTCGATGTCGCGACGCTGGCGCAATTGGACGACATGCTGGCGGCGCTGAAGTCGGCGGCCGGCGAACTGCGCTGCCGGCTCGATGGCGAGTTGCGTTTTCCGGATGGTGACGCCGTTGCCTGGCAGGAATTTGCTGCGCATCGGGAAAATCCAGCTGCCCTGGTCCTCGTCAAAGGGCCGCACGAGGTTGGCTTGCGGCCCGTGCACGCCTTGCTCGCCACCCTGAAGGAGGCTTGCTGCCATGCTTGAGCGCGTCGTCCCAGTCAGTCGTCCGGCGCCGCGGGCCATCCCGGTCGACCGCGCGGCAACCGAGCGTATCGGTCGCCTGGCTATCCGCAGCCTGTACCGTGAGGCTGCCCTGGCGCCCAAGCCCGGCTTGGTCAGCCCGAGCAGCCAAGGCAGCCATCGCGACATGGACTTCAGCACTTTCCTGCGCAGTCTGCAGGCCTTGCGCACCTATTTTCCCGCCATCGCCGCTTGCGGCCTGCAACCCCCGGGTTTCGCTCCCTTGCGGGTGCTGGGCATCGAGGCCGAAGCTGCCATGCTGGCCGCGACCGGCGGCGTCAACACCCACCGTGGGGCGATTTTCAATCTCGGTCTGCTCTGTGCGGCGGCCGGCCGCCTGATTGCGGATGGAGAAACGCCGAGCGCCGTGACGGCTTGCCAGGCCGTCAAAATCAACTGGGCAGCCGACATTCTCGACGGCCTGGCCGTCTTGCCAGCCGCCTCGCAACTGAGCCACGGTTTGGTGGTCGCACAGCGTTACGGCAGCGGCGGAGCGCGTCAGGAGGCGGCGAGCGGTTTTCCGGCGGCGCTGGAGATTGGCCTGCCGGCCTATCGAGGTATTCTGGTCGCCACCGGTGACGGCGAATTGGCAGCGGTGCAGGCCTTGTTTGCCCTGATTGCCGAACTCGACGATACCAACCTGCTGTGGCGCGGCGGTCCGGCCGGGCTAGCCAGCGGGCGTCGTGCCGCAAGTGAATTTCTGGCGGCCGGTGGCGTGCTCGCCGACGACTGGCGCGAGCATGCGGCGGCAATCGACCGCGAGTTCGTGGCGCGTGATCTCAGCCCCGGCGGTAGCGCCGACTTGCTCGGCGTGACGCTCTTTCTCGCCGAACTCGACTGCGCGGTCTGAGATGCGTCTGGCCCTCCTTTTCAGCGGCCAGGGCGGCCAAAACCTGGCGCACTGGCAGCAGGTCCAGGCCGGCATTGACGGCGAATTGGGCGCAGCGATTGTGCAGGCGGTGCCGGGCATCGCCGAGCCAAGTTCCACGGTCAACCAGGAAAAACTGGCAAAAAACAAAATCGCCCAGCCGCTGATTTTTGCCCAGCAGATGCTGCTCTGGGGCAGCCTGCAAAAACACCTGCCACGACCGATCTGCGCGGCCGGCTATTCGCTGGGTGAAATGGCGGTGTGCTGTGCTGCCGGGGCATTTGGCGCGGTCGAAGGCGTGGCGCTATGTACTCAACGCGCTACCGAGATGGATGGCGCAGTCAGCGGCGAATACGGCATGCTCGCCGTGCTCGGGCTCGATGAAGCGCTGGTTGCCGGGTTGGCCGAGCAGGCCGGGCTGGCCGTGGCCATCCGCAATGCACCGCGGCATCTGGTGATTGCCGGGCCACGTGCCGGCATCGTGGCCGTCGCCGGCAAATTCGAGGCGGCGGGGGCGAGCCGGTTGGTCCATCTGGCGGTGCACACGCCATCGCACACACCGCTGCTGGCCCAAGCCGCAAGCAATTTCAAGCAGCGATTGGCTTTGCTGCCTGATCACCGACTGGCCTTTCCCGTGCTCAGCGCCATCGACGCGACGGTCGCACGCACGGCCCGTCCGGCGCTCGATGCGCTGGCCCGCCAGATTTGCACGCCGCTCGATTGGGCAGCCTGTCTGCAAACGATACGCGAGATGCAACCCGATGCGGTGCTCGAAATCGGCCCCGGCAACGCGCTGGCCAAGTTATTTGGCGAACTGGCCCCGGAGATACCAGTCCGTGCCTGCGATGATTTTCGCAGTGTCGAGGGCATCGTTCGCTGGCTCGAGGCCGGCAACTGATACAGTTTGGCGCTCGCCAATACCGTCGCTGCCTCAATCTTCGTGATTCCCTTCGAAATCATTCCGGCTTATCTGCTGACCGGCGCCGTCGCCGGTTTTTTTGCCGGGCTGCTTGGCGTGGGTGGTGGTGTCGTGGTCGTCCCCTTGCTGACGATCCTCTTCGCCCGACAGGGTTTTCCGGCCAACGAGGTCTTGCATCTGGCGCTTGGTACGTCAATCGCGACCATCTTGTTCACCTCGCTCTCCAGCCTGCGTGCCCATCACGCCCATCGCGCCGTACTGTGGCCGGTGATGCGCGACCTGACGCCGGGCATCCTGATCGGTGCTCTGTTTGGGGCCATGCTGGCGGCGCGTATTTCGTCGCGAGCGCTGTCGATTTTCTTTGTCGGCTTCATGCTGTTTGTTGCCGTGCAAATGATTGCCAACTTGCGCCCGAAGCCGAGCCGAAATCTGCCCGGGCGGCTTGGCCTGGGCATCGCCGGCACCGTCATCGGCGGCGTGGCTAGTCTCGCCGCGATGGGCGGCGGGGCGCTCACCGTGCCTTATCTGGTCTGGTGCAACGTCCGGCCACATCAGGCAATCGGCACCTCGGCAGCGGTTGGTTTACCGATTGCCGTCGCCGGTACCCTGGGCTATATCTGGAGCGGCTGGGGGCATCCCGGCTTGCCCGCCGGCAGTTTGGGCTTTGTTTATCTGCCGGCGCTCGGTGTCATACTGCTCGCCAGCGTGCTGGCCGCACCGCTCGGCGCCCGTCTTGCCCATCGTTTGCCCGTGGTTGTGCTCAAGCGGATTTTTGCTGGCCTGCTGCTGGTGCTGTCGACCAAGATGCTGTGGAGCCTCTACGGTAGCTAACCGGATATCGTTCAGCGCGCCTTGAACGCCGGTTTTCGTTTTTCCAGAAAGGCAGCCAGTCCTTCCCGGTAATCCTCGGTGTCGAGGAAGGCGAACGAGGCGGCCTTTTCCTCATCGCTTAACGGTTTCCCATCGAGCAGCCGGCGGATCCACTGCTTGTGCCAACCGGCGACCAGCGGCGCCCCGGCGCAGATGCGTTTGGCCGTGGCGTAGGCTTCGCTTTCGGTTTCTCCATCGGCGACGACGCGGGTGACCAGCCCTTTGGCGTAGGCTTCGGCGGAATTCAGGATGCGGCCTTCGAGCAGGATTTCCTTCATGACGGCTGGCCCGGCCAGGCGCAACAAACCTTCCATTTCGCCGGGGTACATCGAAAAGCCCAGACGATTGATCGGCGCGCCAAAACGGGCTGATTCGCCACAGATCCGGAAATCGCAGACGCCGGCAATTTCCAGCCCGCCACCGATGCAGGCGCCCTGAATCAGCGCCACCGTCGGATGTGGGCAATTGTCGATGGCCTGCAATGCGAGCGCGACCTGGCCGTGGTAGTGCAGAGCCTGTTCCAGCGTCGCCCGATCCGTGACGAACTCCTCAAGATCGCCCCCGGCAGCGAAGGCATCGCTGCCGGCGCCACGCAGCACGACGCAACGAATGCTGCGGTCAACGCTGATTTCAGCCATTTTTTCGGCCAGCTGATTCCACATACCGAGGTCGATGGCATTCAGCTTGCCGGGGTTGTTCAGGGTCAGGGTTGCGACTTCGTTGTCGCAGAAAAAATCAATGGTGCTCATGGGTTATCTCGAATGACCATATAAAAAATATGGGATTAGTCGATCCAGATCAAAGGCAGTAAGTCTTATATAAGATAGAATACTGCGGTCGTTTTTGTCGGTAATTATTAATTAAAAGTTAGGAGATCAAGCCATGAGCAGCGCGATGTATGAGCGGATGCGGGCCAATCCGAAGTTTCAGGAGCTCGTTTCAAGACGGGGACGTTTTGCCTGGACGTTGGCTTTTGTCGTATTAACCATGTTTTACGGCTTTGTGATGGTGGTGGCTTTCAATCCGGCGGCCCTCGGCCAACCGGTTGCCGAAGGTTCCATGTTGACGGTGGGTGTGGCCGTTGAGCTATTCATGTTCATTTTCTTCTGGTCGCTGACGGCAGTCTACGTCAAGCGCGCCAATTCGGAATTTGACGCCCTGACGCAGGAAATCGTCAAGGAAGCCTGGAAGGAGAACAAATAATGCGACGTTTGACTCAACTCGGCACTGCGCTCGGTCTCTTTGCCATAGCCACCATGGCATTTGCCGGCGGCCCGCTCGAAGGCGTCACCGAAAAGCAGGCGACCAACTGGCACGCCATCATCATGTTCTGCCTGTTTGTCTGCATGACCATGGGCATTACCTACTGGGCTTCCAGCCGCACCAAGTCCACCGCTGACTTCTACACGGCCGGCGGCGGCATCACCGGCTTCCAGAACGGTCTGGCGATTGCCGGCGACTACATGTCAGCCGCCACGCTGCTCGGTTTAACCGCCATGGTCTATGGCCAGGGTTACGACGGTTACATCTACATGCTGGCCTTCTTCGCCGGCTGGCCGATCATTCTGTTCCTGATGGCCGAACGCCTGCGTAATCTGGGCAAGTTCACCTTCTCCGACATCACCGCCTATCGCCTCGACCAGGGCAAGGTGCGCACCATGGCCGCGATTTCGTCGCTGACTGTGGTCTGCTTCTACCTGATCGCCCAGATGGTCGGTGCCGGTCAGTTGATCAAGTTGCTCTTCGGTCTGGAATACAACGTTGCCATCTTTGCCGTCGGCATCCTGATGATGGTCTACGTCACCTTTGGCGGCATGGTTGCCACGACCTGGGTGCAGATCATCAAGGCCTGCATGCTGCTGGCCGGGGGAACGCTGGTCATGTTCTTGGCTTTCAGTCAGTTCGGATTCTCGTTCCAGACGCTGCTTGAGAAGGCGACGGCGGTTCATAAGCTTGGTCCCAAACTGATGTATCCGGGTAGCCTGCTGGCCGATCCGGTCACCGCCATCTCCCTGGGCCTCGGCCTGATGTTCGGTACGGCTGGTCTGCCGCACATCCTGATGCGCTTCTTCACCGTGACCGATGCCAAGGAAGCCCGCAAATCCGTGCTCTACGCTTCCGGCTTCGTCGCCTACTTCTTCAACGTCATCTTCATCATGGGCCTGTGCGGCATTATCATCGTCGGTCAGAATCCGGAGTTCTTCGAAGGCGGCACGATTGGCGGCAAGATGATCGGCGGCGGCAACATGGTCGCCATGCACCTGTCCAAGGCCGTCGGCGGCGACATGCTGCTGGGCTTCCTGGCGGCAGTTGCTTTCGCCACCATTCTCGCCGTGGTGTCTGGTTTGGCGCTAGCCGGAGCATCGGCCATCTCGCATGACCTCTACGCCCGCGTGATCAAGAAAGGCACGGCTTCGGAAGCCTCCGAAATCCGTGTCTCGAAGATCGCCACCATCTGTCTCGGCTTCGTTGCCATCATCCTCGGCATCCTGTTCGAGAAGCAGAACATTGCCTTCATGGTCGGTCTGGCCTTCGGGGTGGCGGCTGCGGCCAACTTCCCGGTGCTCATCCTCTCCATGTACTGGAAGGGCCTGACCACCCGCGGCGCACTGTTCGGCGGCTACGGTGGCCTGGTTTCTGCCGTGCTCTTCGTGCTTTTCTCGAAGTCGGTGTGGGTCGACGTGCTGCACAATGCGGCGCCGCTCTTCCCCTACACCCAACCGGCCTTGTTCGCGATGCCGATTGCCTTCCTGCTGGCCTACATTTTCTCGAAGACAGATTCGAGTGTGCGTGCCGGCCTGGAAATCGAGGCGTTTGAAGACCAGTATGTCCGTGCCCAGACGGGTTACGGCGCTGCCTCCGCCAGCAACCACTAGGTTTCTGGCGCGCAAAAAAATCCCTGACGGCGAAAGCCGTCAGGGATTTTCTGTTTATTGGCTGGAAAAACTCATTGAAGCCGGCAACGAGCGGGTTTGCAGCCAACGCTTGGTCTGTCCGTCAGTGAGGCCCCGGAACGCGTTTTAAATTTGACTGAAATTTCCGGTTGACCGTGGCAACGATCAGTTGCCTTGCCCAGCGGCACTATCCCGAATCTTTGCTAGGGCTTCGCGCCCGGACAGCAGATGATCGTGCATCAGTTTTTCGGCCTTGACAGCGTCGCCGGCCTGCAGCGCCGCCATGATCAGGCGATGCTCGTCCAGTGACTGTTGCAGGCGGCCCTCGAGTGAGAGCGAGTGCAATCGAGAGAGCTTCAATACCTTGCGCAGGTCCTGAATGACTGACAGCAGCCAGCGGTTGCCGGACAGTTCCTGAATTTTTTTGTGGAATTCCTGATTCGACTCGAAGAAGGCGTCAATGCGTCCCTCGCGGGCTGCCGCTTCGAGCTGCTCGTGGATGTTCTTCAGTGCCGAGATGTCGGAAGGTTTGGCCCGCTTGACAGCTTCTGCCGCACAGCGTCCTTCCAGCAAGGCCATCAGCGGGAAAATGTCGTCCGTATCCTGCCGGGAAATCTCGGTGACGTAGCAGCCACGGCGGGGCCTGAGGTCGACCAGCCCTTCCGACGCCAGAACCTTGAGAGCCTCGCGCAAGGGCGTACGGGAAATACCGTATTCTTCGGCGAGTTTCTGTTCGTCGATCCAGGTGCCCGGGGTCAGTTCGTGTGCGAAGATGCGTTGACGCAGTCGTTCGGCCACTTCCTGATAGAGCGCGGTAGGTGCGATACGTGTCATGGTTTTGGTGTGATGTGAATGAGCCGATCGGGACTTTGCCGACTTGCTTCCATAATTATGGATAAAGTATTATGTGGGGCTTGGTATGTCAAGCTGGGCCCAAAAGCGTAGAATTTTGAATTCTGCATCATAAGCCCGAAAAAATCGAATCAGCGAGGGGTATGTCATGTCTGAAAAGTTCTTTGATTCCAATAACCTGGATGCTTGGGAAAAGGCAGCAGCAAAACAGTCACCAGGGGGCGATGTCGGGAATCTGGTCTGGAATACCCCTGAAGGCCTTGCCGTCAAGGCACTGTATACGAAGGCCGATGTTGCAGGTCTCGAATTCGCCGACACCCTGCCCGGTTTTGCGCCCTATCTGCGCGGTCCGCAACCGACGATGTATGCCGTCAAGCCGTGGACTATTCGTCAGTATGCCGGCTTCTCCACCGCTGAGGCCTCCAACGCTTTCTACCGCAAGGCGCTTGCTGCCGGCGGCCAGGGCGTTTCCGTCGCTTTCGATCTGGCGACGCACCGTGGTTACGACTCCGATAACGCCCGCGTCACGGGCGACGTCGGCAAGGCTGGTGTGGCGATCGATTCCGTCGAGGACATGAAGATCCTCTTCGACAGCATCCCGCTCGACAAGATTTCCGTCTCGATGACGATGAACGGCGCAGTGCTGCCGATTCTTGCCGGCTACATCGTTGCTGCAGAGGAACAGGGCGTGCCGCAGGACAAGCTGTCCGGCACCATCCAGAACGACATTCTCAAAGAATTCATGGTGCGGAATACCTATATCTATCCGCCCAAGCCGTCGATGAAGATCATCGCCGATATTTTTGGCTACACGGCGCAGCACATGCCGAAGTTCAACTCGATCTCGATTTCCGGTTATCACATCCAGGAAGCCGGCGCCAACCAGGCGATCGAACTGGCCTTCACGCTGGCTGACGGCATGGAATACGTACGTACCGGTGTTGCCTCGGGCATGGATGTCGACACTTTTGCCGGCCGCCTGTCCTTCTTCTGGGCGGTGGGCATGAATTTCTATCTCGAAATCGCCAAGATGCGCGCTGGCCGCCTGCTGTGGGACCGCATCATGACCGGTTTCAACGCCAAGAGCGCCAAGTCGAAGATGCTGCGCACGCACAGCCAGACGTCCGGTTGGTCGCTGACCGAGCAGGACCCGTACAACAACGTCGTGCGCACCACCATCGAAGCGATGGCGGCGGTCTTCGGCGGTACCCAGTCGCTGCACACCAATGCGCTCGACGAAGCCATCGCGCTGCCGACCGAGTTCTCTTCCCGCATTGCCCGCAACACCCAGCTCATCATCCAGGAAGAAACCCACATTACCAATGTCGTCGATCCGTGGGCCGGTTCCTACATGATGGAAAAGCTGACCCAGGACATGGCCGACAAGGCTTGGGGCATCATCGAGGAAATCGAAGCGATGGGCGGCATGACCAAGGCCGTCGAATCGGGCTGGGCCAAGATGCAGGTCGAAACCTGTGCGGCCGACAAGCAGGCGCGCATCGACTCGGGCAAGGACGTCATCGTCGGCGTCAACAAGTACAAGCTGGCCAAGGAAGACGCGATTGACATCCTCGATATCGACAACCATGCTGTGCGCGACTCGCAGATTGCCCGTCTCAAGCAAATTCGCGCGACGCGCGACAGTGCTGCGGTCAACGCCTCCCTGGAGGCGCTGACGAAGGCCGCCGAATCCGGCGAAGGCAACCTGCTTGACCTGACCGTCAAGGCCATGCGCCTGCGCGCTACGGTCGGCGAAGTGTCCGATGCGCTGGAAAAGATCTTCGGTCGTTTCCGCGCCAACAACCAGACTATTTCGGGTGTTTACGGAGGCGTTGTGGAAGGTCAGGAAAGCTGGGAAGCCATCAAGGCCGATGTCGCCAAGTTTGCCGAAGAAGAAGGTCGCCGTCCGCGCATCATGATCGCCAAGCTCGGTCAGGATGGTCATGACCGTGGCGCCAAGGTGGTGGCTACTGCCTACGCCGACCTCGGTTTCGACATCGACATGGGGCCGCTCTTCCAGACCCCGGAAGAAGCTGCCCGCCAAGCCATCGAAAACGACGTGCATGCGGTTGGCGTGTCGTCGCTGGCTGCTGGTCACAAGACCCTGCTGCCGCAACTGGTCAAGGCGCTCAAGGACCAGGGCGGTGACGACATCATCGTCTTCGCTGGTGGCGTGATCCCGGCCCAGGACTACGATTACCTCTACAACGCCGGAGCCAAGGCCATCTTCGGGCCGGGAACGCGGATCGAGGATTCGGCCATCAAGGTCATCGAAGAAATTCGCAAGGCACGCGGCTAAACCTCGGATGAATCTGGGCGAAGCTCACGTGCGTGCCAATATTCTGTCCGCCGCTGACCAACTGCTGGTAGACGGCGTGCTGGCAGGCCAGCGCCGTGCGCTGGCCAAGGCCATCACGCTGATCGAGTCGACGCGGCCCGACCACCAGCAGCGCGCCCAGCAGGTGCTCAATGCCATTTTGCCAAGCACCGGCAAGGCGATCCGCATTGGCATTTCCGGCGTGCCGGGGGCGGGCAAGTCGACGTTCATCGAGGCGCTTGGTGTCTGGCTGATCGAACAGGGCAAGAAGCTGGCTGTTTTGGCGGTAGACCCGTCGTCTTCGGTTTCCGGTGGTTCCATCCTCGGTGACAAGACGCGTATGGAATTGCTCAGCCAGCGCGAAGAAGCCTTCATCCGGCCGAGTCCGTCATCGGGTTCGCTGGGCGGCGTGGCCGAAAAGTCACGCGAGGCGATGCTGCTCTGCGAAGCTTCAGGCTACGACGTGATCATCATCGAGACCGTCGGTGTCGGCCAGTCGGAAACGACGGTGGCTGGCATGGTCGACATGTTCTGCCTGCTGCAATTGCCGAATGCCGGCGACGACCTGCAGGCGATCAAGAAGGGTATTGTCGAGATCGCCGACATGGTGATCATCAACAAGGCCGATATTGATCGTCAGGCCACCGCCGTCGTCCGCGCCCAATGGCGCAACGCCCTGCACATGCTGCGCCCGGCGTCGCCGAACTGGGCCCCGCCGGTCATCACGCTGTCCGCCTTGCACAAGGAAGGCATTGCCGAGTTCTGGGAAGAGGTCGAGAAGTACCAGGCGGCCTTGAAACCGACTGGCGAATTTGACGCCAAGCGCCAGCATCAGACGCTGAGCTGGATGTGGCAACTGATCGATTCAGGCCTGCGTCAGTATTTCCGTCATCACCCGCGCGTGCAGGAAAACCTGCCCGCCTTTACCCGATCCGTCGAGGAGGGCCATACGACCCCGGCTGCCGCCGCGTATGCGCTGCTCGACTATCTGAAACACTAATCACCCGATCCATTTAGGGAGTTTTCTATGCACGACATCATCCGCCAGCTGGAAAAAAAGCGCGAAATGGCCCGCCTCGGCGGTGGCCAGAAGCGTATCGACAGCCAGCATAAAAAGGGCAAGCTGAGCGCCCGCGAACGTATCGAGCTGTTGCTCGACCCGGATTCCTTCGAGGAATGGGACATGTTCAAGGAGCACCGCTGTACCGATTTCGGTATGGATCAGGCCGAGAAGATTCCTGGTGACGGTGTCGTCATTGGTTACGGTACGGTCAATGGCCGTCTGGTCTTCGTTTTCTCGCAGGATTTCACCGTTTTCGGCGGCTCGCTGTCGGAAACCCATGCCGAGAAGATCTGCAAGGTCATGGACCAGGCCATGAAGGTCGGTGCCCCGGTGATCGGCCTCAACGACTCGGGCGGTGCGCGGATTCAGGAAGGTGTTGCCTCCCTGGGCGGTTACGCCGATGTGTTCCAGCGTAACGTCATGGCCTCCGGCGTCGTGCCGCAGATCTCGATGATCATGGGCCCCTGTGCCGGTGGTGCGGTGTACTCGCCGTCGATGACTGACTTCATCTTCATGGTCAAGGACTCGTCCTACATGTTCGTGACCGGTCCGGAAGTTGTCAAGACCGTGACCCACGAAGATGTGACCGCCGAAGAGCTGGGCGGTGCCGTGACCCACACCAGCAAGTCCGGCGTGGCCGATCTGGCCTTCGAGAATGACGTCGAAGCCCTCTCCATGCTGCGTCGCTTCATGAATTTCCTGCCGGCCAACAACCGCGAAAAGCCGCCGGTGACGCCGACGAATGATCCGGTCGACCGCATGGATTACTCGCTCGATACGCTGGTGCCGGACAACGCCAACAAGGCGTACGACATGAAGGAACTGATCGTCAAAGTGGTCGACGACAATGACTTCTTCGAGCTGCAGGCCGATTACGCCAAGAACATCATCATCGGCTTCGGCCGCATGGATGGTCACCCGGTCGGTATCGTTGCCAACCAGCCGCTGGTGCTGGCCGGCTGTCTCGACATCAAGTCGTCGATCAAGGCGGCCCGCTTCGTCCGCTTCTGCGATGCCTTCAATATTCCGGTCGTTACCTTCGTCGATGTGCCGGGCTTCATGCCGGGCACCACGCAGGAATACGGCGGCATCATCAAGCATGGCGCCAAGTTGCTCTACGCCTACGCCGAATGTACCGTGCCGAAGGTTACCGTAATCACTCGCAAGGCCTACGGTGGCGCCTATGACGTGATGTCGTCGAAGCACCTGCGCGGCGACGTCAATATCGCCTGGCCGTCGGCAGAAATCGCCGTCATGGGGCCGAAGGGCGCCGTGGAAATCATTTTCCGAGAGGAAAAGAACGATCCGGCCAAGCTGGCCGGGCGCGAAGCCGAGTACAAGGCCAAGTTCGCCAACCCGTTCGTGGCTGGCGCTCGTGGCTTCATCGACGACGTCATCATGCCGCACGCCACCCGCAAGCGCATTGCCCGCTCGCTGGCCATGCTCCGCGACAAGAAACTTGAAAATCCGTGGCGCAAGCACGGCAACATTCCGCTGTAAGCGTCAGGGAGAAAAATACTATGTTCAAGAAAATTCTGATTGCGAATCGCGGAGAAATTGCCTGCCGCGTTATCAAAACTGCCCGCAAGATGGGCATCCTGACGGTTGCCGTCTATTCGGAAGCCGACAAGGATGCACTGCACGTCGATCTGGCTGACGAAGCCGTCTGTATCGGTCCGGCTGCCTCCAAGGAATCCTACCTGGTGGCCGACAAGATCATCGCCGCCTGCAAGCAAACCGGTGCTGAAGCGGTTCACCCCGGCTATGGCTTCCTGTCGGAGAACTCCGAGTTCTCGCGCCGTCTGGAAGAAGAGGGTGTCAAGTTCATCGGCCCGAAGCACTATTCGAGCAGCAAGATGGGCGACAAGATCGAGTCCAAGAAGCTGGCCCTCGAAGCCAAGGTCAATACCATTCCGGGTTACAACGAAGCCATTGCCGGTCCGGACGAAGCCGTCAAGATTGCCCAGGGCATCGGCTATCCGGTCATGATCAAGGCCTCGGCCGGTGGCGGTGGCAAGGGGCTGCGCGTTGCCTTCAACGACAAAGAAGCCCATGAAGGCTTTACCTCCTGCGTCAATGAAGCCAAGAACGCTTTCGGCGATGACCGCGTTTTCATCGAAAAGTACGTGCTGGAACCGCGCCACATCGAAATTCAGGTGCTCGGCGATTCCTTCGGCAACTACGTTTACCTGAACGAGCGTGATTGCTCGATCCAGCGCCGTCACCAGAAGGTTATAGAAGAAGCGCCGTCGCCCTTCGTCGATCCGGCCATGCGCAAAGCCATGGGCGAGCAGGCTGTCGCGCTGGCCCGCGCCGTTAACTACGAATCGGCCGGTACGGTCGAGTTCGTCGTCGGTGCCGACAAGAGCTTCTACTTCCTGGAAATGAACACCCGTCTGCAGGTGGAACATCCGGTGACCGAACTGATCACCGGCGTCGACCTCGTCGAGCTGATGATCCGTGTAGCGGCCGGTGAAAAGCTGCCGCTGACGCAGGATCAGGTCCAGCTCAACGGCTGGTCCATGGAATGCCGGATCAATGCTGAAGACCCGTTCCGAGGCTTCCTGCCTTCGACTGGTCGTCTGGTCAAGTTCCAGCCGCCGGCGGAAACCACCGATGCGAACGGCACGACGCGCGTCGATACTGGCGTTTACGACGGCGGCGAGATCTCGATGTTCTACGACTCGATGATCGCCAAGCTCATCGTGCACGCCAAGGATCGTGACAGCGCGATTGAGCGCATGCGCGATGCGCTGAACGGTTTCGTCATTCGCGGCATTTCCTCGAACATTCCGTTCCAGGCTGCGCTGATGCAGCACAAGCGTTTTCAGTCCGGCAACTTCAATACCGGCTTCATCGCCGAGGAATACCCGAAGGGCTTCGATGCCTCGATGGTGCCGCACGATGATCCGGCACTGCTGGTTTCGGTTGCGGCTTACGTCTACCGCGCCTTTACTGACCGTTCAGCCTCGATTTCCGGCCAGTTGCAGGGCCATGAGCGTCTGGTTAGCGACAACTGGATGGTGGTTCGCCTCGATGCAGCGGGCAACCAGCATCATCCGGTGACGGCGCGTCTGGTCGATGGCGGCTATGACATCGAATATCAGGGCAAGCCCTATGAACTGCGTTCCAGCTGGAAGCTTGGTGAGTCGCTGTTTGTCGGTACCTGCAACGGTCAGGATTTCACGCTGCAGGTCGAGCGCCACAAGACAAAATATTCGCTGTTCCACTGGGGCACCCGCGCCGACTTCATGGTGATGAGCGCCCGCGCTGCCGAACTGCTGGCGCTGATGCCTGAGAAGCAGGCACCCGACCTGTCCAAGTTCCTGATCTCGCCGATGCCCGGCCTGCTCCGCGAAGTCGCGGTGACGGTCGGTCAGGAAGTGAAGGCCGGTGAGAAGCTGGCGGTCATCGAAGCCATGAAGATGGAAAATATCCTCAAGGCCGACCAGGACTGCAAGGTGAAGAAGATTTCAGCGGCTGCCGGCGAAAGCCTGACGGTTGATCAGGTCATCATCGAATTCGAGTGATTTGATTTTCGACCGGTTTTTACGGTTGACCGTGGCAAGCCCGGTCAACCTTGGAATCGAAGGCCCGCCAACCGGCGGGCTTTTTTATTGTTTGCTGATCGCGTAGCGGACGAAATCGACGCCGCGTTCGAGCACTTCGGTCGGCATCAGATGGCTGACCGAGGCTCCTTCCAGCGTAACGCCGGTATCGAGCCGGATACCAGCCACACTCGGGACGATCAATGAACAGTCGTCACCGTCATGGAGCAGGAAGACGGGGACCACGGCGTTGGTTTGGCCCGGCGCCGCCGGGCGGGCGAGACGGCCGGGTTCGATTAGTTCTTCGTACCACTGCAGATCGGCCGCCAGCGCGCCGCCGGGAATGCTTTGCAGTCCAACCATGACACCGAGTCTCGGCGCGCCAAGGGAGGTCGAGGCGATCAGACAGGGCGATTGGCGGCGGGCACCCTTGCGGTCAGCCGGGCGGATGGCCTTGCCATCGACGAGCAGCCAGTTTTCACCGGGGACATTCAGTTTCTTGACGGCCGTCGGCATCGTCGACACGCGGTCGAATCCGAACATGGCCGTACGCTGATGGGCCAGGGTTGCGCTGCCGACATCGAGCGATCCGCTTTGCACGATCATTTCGCCGGTAAACGCGGCATAGGCAAATTCGGCGCCGAAGGCGAGTTCGATTTCACCGATTTCCGTGCTGCGGTGTTGGCCATGCGATTCAAGGCTGGCTTCGATGTCGCGCAGCAGGCGGATACAGGCCGCCGGTGACAGTTCGCGGCCAAGTTTCAGGGCTTCGGGCGATTCGCCTTCCTTGAGCGCGGCAATGCGCTGGGCGATCTTGCGGGTCACCCGGGGAACTTCGAGCCAGCGCGGAATGCCTTCCGGCAAGCTGCTGCCAAATAGCGGTTCGAGATCGACGGAGTGGCCTCTCGGGTCATCGTCCGGCATGGTCTGGAAACCGGCCAGTTCGCGCCAGCGGCTCAGCGCCCGGTTGGCGACGGCGAGCTGCGCGGCCGACAGGCGATACGGGTCGATCAGGCGCAGCATGAATGCCCAGGCCAGATGGCCGGCAATGGTGGTGTCGACCAGATGCGGGAAGTCGGGATCGGGCAGCGAATGGCGCGACACCCCATCTCTTTCGGCCTGGTCGAGGATGGCGAAGAGTATTTGATCGAGCAGGGCCGGGCATTCCCGGGCGGCCAGGAAATGGCAGTATTCCGCCATCCGGATGGCACAGGCTGCCCGGTGCAGCAGTTTGCCTTTTTCGGCCGGGGCAAAATGTGGCGCCAGGCGCAGATAGGAAGTACCGAGACGCAGCCAGAGGCGCTGGGCAACCTCGAATGCGCGCTGGTCGTCGTCGAGCATGGGCAGTGCCTTGCGCACGTAACGCGGCTCCATCGCATCCTGGGCCGGTACGGCGGCTGTCCGCAGCAGGTCGAGCAATTCGACGGCTAGGCTTGGCGGGACCGTCGATGCCTCGATCGCTTCGATCTGCAGGCTGATGGCGGCCAGCATGTGCATTGGCTGGGCTTGCGGCTGGCTGGCCAGCCAGGTTTTTTCCGATGCCAGGTCGTGAAAGGCCAAGGCGATGTTCTTGCGCGGTTCGGGCAATGTTAACCAATGCATGGTCGCTCCTTCCGGAGTAAGCTTGAACGATGAGCGGATTTGAACATTATGATCGCGAATTGCGGGATCTTGATAGCGAGATTCACCGGTACGCTGCTGTTTGTCGCGTCGATCTGGCCAATCGCCACGAAATTGATGCCTGTTTGCGCAATCATCACGAAAACTGGGTCGACGACAAGGCGCGTGAGTCCTTGCAGGGCTTGCTGATCCTCCGCATCAAGCTGGAGGCCGAGATGATAGCCCTTGGATTTTCGCCGCCACCACTGGTTCCGCCTTTGTCAGAAGAGACTAGCGAACGCTGATCGCAGTGACCGGGCAAGGTGCGACGCAGGCACCGCAGCCGGTGCATTTGTCGGATTCGATCTCAGGCAACGGGCTGCCGCCCACTCGCGGCGTGAAGCGAATGGCGCGGGCTTCGCAGAAGTCGCCGCAGACGCGGCATTCGACGCCCTGACGGGGCAAACAGTCTTCGCCGATGGTTGCCTTGTAGGGCCAGGCAGCTTGTTCGGGTTGGCGAAGCAAAGCCTTGGGTTGGCAACTGGTGACACAGTCGCCGCAGAAGGTGCATTCGCCGAGGCTGAAATCAACGGTTGGATAACCGCCGTCACCGACGACGAGAATCCGTGTCGGGCAGGCTTTGAGGCAGTCATTGCAGCGCGTGCAACGGTCGATGAATTCTGCTTCCGGGAGCGCCCAGGGCGGGCGAATTTCGGCCCTGGGACGCGGTCGACCGCGGAAAAAACCACGGCGGGAAAGGTCGACCATGTTGGCCTGGCCTACTTGCCAGCCTTCATCTTCTCGATGCCGCTACGCAGCATCTGGTCAACTTCAGAACCCGGCTCGACTTGTGACAGCAGCGGCTCCCAGTAGGACAGCCCCTTCTTGTTGTCGCCGGCCTCCATGGCGGCAGCGCCGGCCAGGAACATGCTGTGGGCGTGCTTCGGATCAACTTTCAGCGCCTGTTCGATGAGCTGGAGGGCCTTGCCATTGATCCCCTTGCCGTTGGCCATGGCGACCGCTTCGGCATAGCTGGCGAGCTGGTCTGGATCGTCGTTGATGGCTTTCTCGGCCTTGGCGAAGGCCTGAACGGCTTCGTCGTAGCGGCCCATCGATTTGTAGGAACGGGCGAGCATGAGCCAGCCCGGCATGTTGTCCGGGTTGGCTTTGAGCTTTTCGGCCAGGCTGGAGACCATTTCATTGATCTTTTCCGGCGTCATCTCCTGCGGCGCGGCGGTTTGCACCGGGTCGAGCGCCTTCGGATTGCCGAGGATGCCGTAGCCGAGCAGGCCGAGAATGGGCAGCAGGAGCAGGATGGCGATGGCCATCTTGCGGCTCGGCCCATGCATGGCTTGGGGGGCACCGTCAGCGGTGGTCGGCTCGACTTCTTCGAGCAGGCGGCGTTGCAGCTCATGTCTGGCTTGCTCGAAATCGGCCTCGGCGAGCGATCCTTCGGCTTTTTCACGGGCCAGTTCGGCCAATTGGTCGCGGAAGATGGCGAGGTTGGCTTCCTTGCGGTCGGCCTTGCTGGTGGTGCGCAGGCCGAGCCACAGCGGCGGCAGGATGAAAGCGGAGACCACGACGATCAAGAGGACGGCAAATAGGGCGAACTGATTCATTTCTGGTCGATTTCCTTGAGCATCGCGTCGGCGCGACTGGTCTCGTCAGCCGACAGCGGCTGGTCTTCGGCATTGATGCGGGTGGCGCGACGGCGCAGGTAACGCTGCAGGATAAACAGGCCGAGCAGCATGAGGGCGACCGGGCCACCCCAGAGGAGCAGCGTGATGCCCTTGACCGGCGGGCGGTAGAGGACGAAATCGCCATAGCGGGTGACCATGAAATCGACGATTTCCTTGTCGGTCTTGCCGTCCTTGATCATGGTGCGAACTTCGCGGCGCAGGTCCTGTGCCAGCTCGGCGTTGGAGTCGGCAATGGTCTGGTTCTGGCAAACCAGGCAGCGCAACTCTTCAGACAGCTTCTGCAGACGCTTTTCGGCCACCGGATCGGCGGCTGTGGCGGCTTCGGTGGCCGCGTCGGCAAATGCCACGGTCGACCCGAAAAAAGAGCCAAAAATGAAAAGGGCAATCAGGAGGTGACGCTTCATTTGTTCAGCTCGGCAAGCAGCGGCATGATCTTCTGGGCCAGCACATCCGGCGAAATCGGCCCGGTGTGCTTCATGCGGATGATCCCGGTCTTGTCGATGACGTAGGTTTCCGGCACGCCATAGACGCCGTAGTCGATGCCGACGCGGCCGTCGATGTCCATCACCGTCAGCGTGTAGGGGTTGCCATGCTGGGCCAGCCACTGGTTGGCGCGCTGGAAGGCCAGCTTCTTTTCCTCATCAGCCGGCATCTTGCTCATGTCGAAATTGCCGTCGCCACGCACTTCCTTGTAGTTGAGACCGATCAGCGGCACGTTGGCGTTCTTCGAAAACTCGACGAGCACCGGGTGCTCGGCACGGCAGGAGACGCACCACGAGGACCAGACGTTGAACAGCCAGACCTTGCCCTGCATGTCCTTGGGACCAAGGGTCTTGTCCGGCGTGGCCAGAACGTTGAGGCTGAAAGACGGTGCCGGCTTGCCGACCAGCGGCGAGGGGACGTCGCGCGGGTTGAGCCCTAGTCCGACGGCAAGCAGGGCGACGAGAGCGGCGAAAGCGCCGAGGATCCAGTAATAACGGTTCATGCGTGTTGGCTTCCAGCCGGGGTTTGAACAGCAGACGAGGCGCGGGACTTGGCGCGGTAACGGCGATCAAGCATGGCCAGCAGGCCGCCCAGTGCCATCAGTACACAGCCGCCCCAGATCCAGTCGACAAAGGGTTTGTAATAAACGCGGACGGCCCATTCGCCTTCCGGCTTGTCACGATTGATCGGTTCGCCGAGCGAGACATAGACATCGCGCAGGAATCCGGCGTCGATGGCCGCTTCGGTCATCGGCATGCCGGACGACGCGTAGTTGCGTTTTTCCGGTTGCATTTTCAGGCGAAATTTCCCGTCGACCGTGAGATCGAAGTCGCCCTGCGCCGCCACGTAGTTCGGCCCCTGTATTTCCTTGACGCCATTGAACTTGAAGCTGTAGCCGGCGACATCGACGGTATCGCCGGGCGCCATCTTGACGTCTTTTTCATCCTGGAAGCTGCTGACCATGGTCACGCCGACGACGAAAACGGCGATCCCGAAGTGGGCGACGCACATGCCGACAAAGCTGCGCGGCTGCTTGAATGCTGCGCTCAGGAAAGACTGGCCAGCCCGCGTGTGCTGGACGCGCTGGACGAAGGCAGTCAGCGTCGTAAAGGTGACCCAGGCGGCGAGCAGGATGCCGAGCGCGGTCAGCGCGCTCCACTGGCCATATACCAGCGGCAGCGCGATGGCGACGATGGCGGCGGCGACCATCGCCCAGCGTACGGTGCGGGCGATTTCCGGGATCGATGCATCCTTCCAGCGGGCGAAGGGGGCGACGCCCATGAGGAACAGCACCGGCGCCATGACCGGCACGAAGACGGCATTGAAGTACGGTGGCCCGACCGAAATCTTGCCGACGCCGAGCGCGTCGATAAGCAGCGGGTAGAGCGTGCCGAGCAGCACGGTGGCGCAGGCGACGACAAGCAGCACGTTGTTGGTGAGCAGGAACGATTCGCGCGACACCAGGCTAAAGCGGCCGCCCAAGCCGACCTTCGGGGCGCGCCAGGCGAACAGGGCGAGCGAGGTGCCGATGACGGCGACCAGGAATATCAGGATGAAAATGCCGCGTCGCGGGTCGGTGGCGAAGGCATGGACCGAGGTCAGCACGCCGGAACGAACGAGGAAGGTGCCGAGCAGCGATAGCGAAAAGGCCGAGATCGCCAGGAGGACCGTCCAGTTCTTGAAACTGCCGCGCTTTTCGGTGGCCGCCAGCGAATGGATCAGCGCCGTGCCAACCAGCCAGGGCATGAACGAGGCATTCTCGACCGGATCCCAGAACCACCAGCCGCCCCAGCCCAGTTCGTAATAAGCCCACCACGAGCCCATGGCGATGCCCAGGGTCAGGAAGCACCAGGCCGCCATCGTCCACGGCCGCGACCAACGCGCCCAGGCGGCGTCCAACTGGCCCGAGAGCAGTGCCGCGATGGCGAAGGCGAAAGCGACTGAGAAGCCGACGTAGCCCATGTAGAGCAGCGGCGGGTGGATGACCAGCCCGAAGTCCTGGAGCAGCGGGTTAAGGTCGCGTCCTTCGGCCGCTGCCGGTAGCAGGCGCTCGAACGGGCTGGAAGTGATCAGGATGAACAGCACGAACCCAAAGGCAACCAGACCGAGCGTGCCGAGCACGCGGGCCACCATCGCTTCCGGCAATTGCTTCGACAGCATGGCGACGCCAAAGGCCCACCAGGTCAGCATCAGCATCCACAGCAATAGCGAACCCTCATGGCCGCCCCAGACGGCGGCAACGCGATATTGCAGTGGCAGCAGCGAATTGGAGTGCTGGGCCACATAGACCACGGAGAAGTCGTTGGTCACGAAAGCCTGCGTCAGGCAGGCGAATGAGAAAGTGACGAGCAGCGCCATGGCCGAAGCGGCCGGCCGGGCGACGGCAACCCAGGCCATGCGGTTCTGGTGGGCGCCGATCAGCGGCAGGGTGCCAAGGATCAGCGCGACCAGTGCCGCGAGAATGAGGGCGAAATGGCCGAGTTCAGGAATCATGCTCAGTAGCTCGCTTTCGGCTTGTCGCCAGAAGAAGACGGGGAAACATGCTTGCCGGCGGCGCGGGCCTGGGCGTCGTCGACAGCCTTGGCGGCTTCCGGCGGCATGTAGTTTTCATCGTGCTTGGCCAGCACTTCGGTAGCCATGAAATTGCCGTCGGCAGTCAGCTTGCCCTGGGCAACAGCGCCTTTACCTTCCTTGAACAGGTCGGGGAGGATGCCCTTGTAGTGCACCGGAATGTCTTTTTCAGTATCGGTGACGACGAACTGGATGGTCACACCATCAGCCTGGCGTTGAATGCTGCCTTCCTTTACCAAGCCGCCGATGCGGAACAGTTTGTCCTTGGGTGCTTTGCCGGCAGCCACTTCGGTCGGCGTGATGTAGAGCGCGATATTGCTGTTCAGGGCGTTCAAGACCAGCGCGGCGATGATGCCGATGATGGCCAGCGCGCCGCCGATCAGGGCGAGTTTCTTGTGACGGGATTTCATTCAGCGGTGTTCCTAGTTTCGGCGCGCAACTGGCGCTTGAGGCGGGCGATGGTGCTCTTTCGATTGCGGGCAACGACGATCGGTTCAATCGCCATGATCAAAACGGTGGCGCCGAACGAACCCCAGACATAAAAACCGTAGCCGCCCATGGCGATGAAGTCGGAAAAACTGGCCCAGTGGATCATTTTTTGTCTCCTGCCTTGCCCAGCAATTCGGCCTTGACCCAGTCGGTGTGGCGTTCGCGCTCAAGCATGATGGTCCGCACGCGCATCAGTGCGATGGCAATCGAGTACATCCAGAAGCACATGGCCATGAGCAGCATGCCCCAGAGCATCGTGGTCGCCATCGACGACTTGGCGAGATTGACGCTGGAACCCTGGTGCAGGGTATTCCACCACTTGACCGAGAAATAGATGATCGGAATATTGACGACGCCGACCAGGAGCAACAGGCTACCGGCCTTGTCGGCCCGGCGCGCATCATCGATGGCGGCGGTCAGGGCCATGTAGCCGATGTAGAGGAAAAGCAGGATCAATTCGGAAGTCAGCCGGGCATCCCAGACCCACCAGGCGCCCCACATCGGCTTGCCCCACAGGGCACCGGTCAGTAGCGACAGGAAGGCCATGAGCGCGCCGGTGGGGGCCAGGGCCTGCGCCATCATGCCCGACAACCGGGTGTTGAAAGCCAGTCCGATGGCTGCCCAGCCGGCCATGACGAGGTAGATGAACATCGACATCCAGGAGGCCGGGACGTGGATGAAGATGATCCGATAGCCCTCGCCCTGCTGGAAGTCGGTCGGCGCGACGAGCATGCCGAGCCATAGCCCGGCGAGGCCGAAGACGACCGAAACAGCGACGAAATAGGGAATCAGCGCGCCAGCGAAAGGATAAAACGTGGCCGGCGACGCGAAGCGGTAGAGATTGAAGCGATCTTTCATTCGAGGGCGATCTTCAAGGCAGCGGCCGATGCCCAGGGGGCAAAGCCAAGTGAGGCAAAGGTAAGTGCAGCGAGCAGTGACAGGTGACCTTCTCCCCCGAGCCCGGTCACCGTCGCATCCACTGCGCCAGCGCCGAATATTAGCACTGGAATATATAGCGGCAGAACCAGTAGCGAGAGCAGCACGCCGCCGCCACGCAGGCCAAGGGTCAGTGCCGCACCGATGGCGCCGATGCCTGACAGCGCCGGGGTGCCGATCAGGATGGCGAAGGTGAGGACGACGAGCGCGTCGGTGGATAGGTCGAACTGAACGCCGAGCACCGGTGCGATCAGTGCCAGCGGCAGCCCCGAGACCAGCCAGTGAGCAATCACTTTTCCGGTAACGACCAGCCCGAGAGGGTGCGGGGCCAGAGCCAGTTGTTCTAGTGTGCCATCGCGATGGTCGTCGGCGAACAGGCGGGGCAGAGAGAGCATGGTAGCGAGCAGGGCAGCTACCCACAGCACGCCGGGCGCCAGTTTGCGCAGCAGGTCAGGCTCGGGCCCGATGCCGAGCGGGAAAAGGCTGACGACAATGACGAAGAAGAAAACAGCAGAGACGATATCGGCCTGGCGTCGCATGGCCAGTTTGAGATCGCGGCTGATGACTGCCGTAATGATTTTGAACATCAGCGCATCACCCTCAACCGAGCCGCAATTCGCGCACGGTTCCGGCCGGAATATTGACCAGTTGATGCGTCGTCATGACAGCCAGGCCACCGCGTTGCAGGTGGCCGGAAATGATGCTCGCCAGCCAGTCGACCGCGGCAACGTCGAGGGCGACAAAAGGTTCGTCGAGTATCCACAGTGGCCGTTTTTCCTTTACCAGGCGGGCCAGTGCGACCCGTCTTTTCTGACCCTGCGACAGATATTTGCAGGCGAGGTCTTCGCGGCCGGCCAGGCCGACTTGCTCCAGCGCATCGATGGCATCACCTTCGGACAAGTCCTCGTCGGCCAGCCGGGCGGCGGCGAGCAGATTTTCCAGTGGAGTCAGCTCTTCCTTGATGGCGTTCAGGTGGCCAAGGTAGCAAAGGTCGGCACGGAATTCGTCGGACTTGATCGATTCACCCTTCCAGCGGATTTCACCGGTTTCCGGTGGCAACAGGCCGATCAGCATGCGTAGCAGGCTGGTTTTTCCAGCGCCGTTTTTTCCCTGCAGGTAAAGCAGTTCCCCGGCCTCCAGCTTGAAGCCGAGGCCTGCGAACAGGCGGCGCTCGCCGCGCACGCATTCCAAATTGTCAGCTTCAAGCATCAGGGGGAAAACCGAAAGAAATCAGGCACAAATTATGGACGCGCAAGTTTAACGGCAGATTAACGGGAATCAAATAAACGCCAACAAGAAAAACGGGGGCCGCAGCCCCCGTCGATTCTCTGGAGCGGTTGTTATTTCTTTTCAAATGGCGTCGGACGCGGCGTCGCGTCGGATGACGGCGGCAGGATCGGCATCTTGAAGTTCGGCTGGTCGCCGGTCAGGGTCTTCAGGAAGGCGACGACCTTGGCGTTTTCTTCCGGCGTGAACTTCTTGCCGAGCTGGATGCGGGCCATGGTGTCAACTGCTTCCGGCAACGTGTTGGCTGCGCCGTCGTGGAAGTACGGATAGGTCATTTCAACGTTGCGCAGGGTAGGTACCTTGAAGTTGAAACGGTCGGCATCCTTGCCGGTCACGGCAGAGCGACCCTCGGCCGGGCTGGATGCCTTGTAGGCTTCGACCAGACCCATCTTCTGGAAGGAATTGCCGCCGACTGCCGGGCCGTTATGGCAGGCGACGCAACCGGCGTCCTTGAACAGCTGGTAGCCAGCCAGTTCATTCTTGGTGATGGCCTTCTTGTTACCCTTCAGGTATTTGTCAAAGCGTGAATTCGGGGTGACCAGGGTTTCCTCGAAGGCGGCGATGGCCTTGGTGACTTTTTCGATATCGACTGTCTCGGAGCCGAAGGCCTTCTTGAATTCAGCCACGTAGCCAGGAATGGTTTGCAGCATGCTGACGGCCAGCGTATGGGTGAAGCCCATTTCACCCGGATTGGCGATCGGGCCACCTGCCTGGGCCTTGAGGTCGGCGGCGCGGCCATCCCAGAACTGGGCGACGTTGAGGCTGGAATTCAGCACGGTCGGCGCATTGATCGGGCCTTCCTGCCAGTTGTGGCCAATCGAGGTCTTGATGTTGTCGGTGCCGCCCATCGACAGGTTGTGGCACGAGTTGCAGGAGATGAAGCCGGATTTGGAGAGGCGCGGATCGAAATAGAGCTTCTTGCCCAGCTCGACGAGGGCCGGGTTGGTGACCTTGGCCGGGGCGATCGGCTGGATCGGTTCATTGCTGGCTGCCATGACAGACTGGCTGAAGATGGCTCCGGAAAGTAGTGCAATGGCGACGGACAGTGTGGTGCGTTTCATCGTTTATCTCCCTTGGTGAAAAAGCATCGATGGTCGATTCTCCCCTTCCGCCTTGTGCTAATATTGATCCAAGTCAATGATTTTTATGGGTTTTGGTTATAGCGGCTATAGTTAGTCCCTATAGCTGGAAGGGGCATGAGCCCTCGTGTGTGAAATGGAGATCAGCAATGACCTTAACCGAGTTGCGCTATATCGTCGCTTTGGCTCAAGAGGGTAATTTCAGCCGGGCGGCGGAGCACTGTTCGGTCAGTCAGCCGACGCTGAGTGTGGCGATTGCCCGCCTGGAGGACGAGTTTGGCGTGCAATTGTTTGAGCGCGGCAAGGGTTTTGTCAGCCCGAGTGCGGTTGGCGCCAAGGTCGTCGAGCAGGCGAAGCGGGCGCTTGGCGAGGCCGAGAAAGTCCGGCAGGTGGCCATGCTTGGCCGCGATCAGCTGGAGGGGCCATTGCGGCTCGGGGTAATTCACACCATCGGTCCCTATCTGCTGCCACAACTCATTCATTCCCTGAAAGTGGTGGCGCCGGCCATGCCGCTCGCCATCGAGGAGAACATGACGGCTACCCTGGCCGACATGCTGCATGACAACGAAGTTGACGTCGTCATCATTGCACTGCCCTTCGACGTGCCGGGCGTGTTGACCCGGGCTATCTATGATGAATCCTTCAAGGTGGTCGTGCCGCGCGGTCATCCGTGGGAAAGCCGGGAATGGATTGCGCCTGAGGACGTGGCCGGCGATGAGGTGCTGTTGTTGAAGGCCGGGAACTGCTTCCGCGATCAGGTACTGGGCGCCTGTCCTCAGGTCAGCAGCCCGGAAACCGACGTCCGGCTCGGTCACTCGATCGGCACCATCCGCTGCATGGTGGCGTCCGGCCTCGGGGTTTCAGTGTTGCCGGACGGTGCGCTGGGTCATCCTTACAGCAACGACATGATCAGCGTCATTCCTTTCAAGGAACCCGCCCCGGCCCGCCGGGTAGCCCTGGCCTGGCGGCCGGGATTCGTGCGGCCGAAGGCAATCGAGGCGCTGCTTGATGCGGTGCGGGGACTCCGTTCGCCAGCCTATCGCTTGCTGGTCTGAGTGTTCATCAGCACTTCGGCCTGAATGTGCTGGATGCACTCTGTCAGGCTGGCATTCTGCTGCTCGAATTCCAGTTTCAATGCCTCGATGGCGCGGCTGTCGCCGCTGTCGTGACAGCGGCGCAATTGGCTGCCGATGTCGTGCAGCTTCTTGTGCAGGTCTTCGATCATTCGGAACGCGTCGGCACTGGCATAGCGCTGACCGTCCTGGCTGTAATACCAGCGACCAAAACGGCATTGATGTTGGTCGAGTTCAGGAGGGCGGATGGCCCCCGTCGTGTCGTCGAGGTAGGCATACAGGGATTTTTTCCAGCGGCTGTGGTCGACGTCGGCGATCAGCATGGGCAAATCCTCGTGCGACCATTTGAAGGCCGTGGCCAGACCCCATAGTTCATCCGGTTTGAATTGCCGGATCCATTCCGGCAAAAGCGCTGCCGGCATCGGGTGGGCGATTCCGAAGCCTTGCGCCATGTCGCAGCCGAGAAGCAGCAGGACGAGTCCGTGCTCGACGGTTTCCACCCCTTCGGCGATGACCTGCCGGCGGAAAGCCTGGGTCAGCCCGATGACACCTTCGACGATGGCCAGATCGTCGGCGTCGTCGAGCATGTTGCGGATGAAGGATTGGTCGATCTTGAGCACGTCGGCCGGTAGCTGGCGGAAGTAGGTCAGCGACGAATAGCCGGTGCCAAAATCGTCGAGGGCGAAGCTGACGCCAAGGCGCCGGCATTCGCCGAACAGTTCGGCGACGTTGGCCATGTCTTCAAGCGCAGCGGTTTCGAGCACTTCGAGCTCAATCAGGCCGGGCGCCAGATTCGGGTGGGCCGCGAGCAATTCGGCCAGTCGCCGCGAGAACCCCTCGTGCTGCAGGTGTTTGCCCGAAATGTTGATGCTGACCGGCAGATCGACACCCTGGGCGTGCCAGTCTTCCATCTGCCGAAGGGCTTCCCGGATGACCCAGTCGCCGACTTCAATATCCAGTTCGCTGTCTTCGATGATGGGCAGGAAACGGGCTGGCAGGAGCAGGCCATCGGTCGGGTGTTGCCAGCGGATCAGCGCTTCGGCGCCGGTTACGCTGCCCTTGCGCATGTTGACCTTGGGCTGGAAGTAAAGCTCGAATTCGCCCTTGGCGAGGCCTTCCCGAATGCGCACGATTTCTTCGCGGCGAATGCGGGTGCGGCGGTCGTTTTCCGGGTCGAACAGGTGATGGCGATTGCGGCCACCCTGCTTGGCCGCGTACATCGCCTGGTCGGCATGGCGGAGCAAGGTGTCGGCGTCCGAGCCATCATGCGGATAGAGAGTGACGCCGATACTCGCCGAAATCGAAATGGCGTGTTCGGAGACGCGGAAGGGCTGGTTCAGTGCACTGATGATGCGGGCGACGGCGTAGTCGCATTCGTGCAGGTCTTCAAGATTGGAGACGAGCAGTACGAACTCGTCGCCACCCAGTCGCGACACCGTGTCGCCGGCCCGGACGCAGGTTTTCAGGCGCTGGGCGACTTCGATGAGCAGGAAATCGCCGGCCGAGTGGCCGAAGCGGTCGTTGATCGGTTTGAAATTGTCGAGATCGAGGTAGCAGATGGCCAGCATCTTCCCGCTGCGCTCGGTTTGCGCCATGGCGAGCTGGAGGCGGTCGCCGAGCAGCATGCGGTTGGGCAACTGGGTCAGCGCATCGTAATGGGCGAGGTGCTCGAGGCGTTGCTGGTGCTGCTTGATGACCGTGATGTCGGAAAAAATGGCGACGAAATTGGCAATCTCGCCGTTCCGGTTGCGGACGGTTGAGATGGTCAGCAGCTCGACGAATATTTCACCGGATTTTTTGCGATTCCATATCTCGCCTCGCCAATAGCCGTCTTCGGCGATTTTTTTCCACATTTCAGCGTAAAAGGCCGGATCGTGATGCCCTGACTTGAGCAAATCCGGCGTCTGGCCAATGGCCTCCTCGCGGGGATAGCCGGTCAATTCGGTGAAGGTTGAATTAACCTCGACGATGCGCCCTTTCGGGTCGGTGATCATGATCCCTTCGTGCGCATTGTCGAAGACGCTGGCGGCGAGTTGCTGGCGCTCTTCGGCGATCAGCCGCTCGGTGATGTCCTGCGACGTACTGATCAGGGCCGGACGGCCATTCCAGTAGCCATGCGTGATGCGCGTCTCGATCATGGTCTGCTCGCCATTGGCGTGCAGGATGGGCAGTGGGCAGCTGAAGCGGCGACCGGCGACAACGTCGATCATTTGCTCGTTGGCAATTTTTTGCAGATTTTTCGGGTGGACCGTGGCAATCAGCTTGCCGATCAGGGCGTTCCCCTCATAGCCGAGGCCTTCGGTTACGGAGCGGTTGTAGTGCAGGATGTGGCCGTCCTCATCGAGGATGAAAATGAAATCCTTCAGGGCATCGAACAGGCCGCTCAGATTCTGTTGCAGGCGGCGGGCTTCTTCTTGCGCGTCGAGCTGCAGCAGGGTTTGGCTGAAGTGCGTGCCGAGCATCTCCAGCGAGCGCAGCGTCGAGGCGAGAACGCCGGTGGCCCGGCGACTGCCCAGCGTTATGCAGGCGACCGGCTGATCGGCCAGCATGATGGGTAAGGCGGCCAGGCAGCCCAAGCCTTCGCCGCGGATCGCTTCGCTGTCAAGAATGCTGGGGTCGGCGCAGTGGTCGCTCGGTTCCTGGCAGTTGCAAATTGTGCCGCCGTCCATTGCGAAGCGGGCGAACGGGGTGTTGGCGTCGAGCCGCGTGACTTTGGCAACAAAGTCGCCGGAAACGCCGGCGTGGGCGATTAGCTGATAACTGCCATCGGGCTGTCGCCAGTGGAGGCAGCCGGAGTCAAGATCGGGAAAACGCAGTGTAGCCTGCAGCAGGACTTGAAACACGGCGTCGCGTGGCTGGCCGGACGCCACTGCTTGCGCCAGATCGTGCTCGATTTCGAGGCGCAACTCGGCATTCTTGCGCTCGGAAATATCGATCGCTGAAGCGACGACGGCCGGACGGCCGAAGTATCTTGAACTATGCAGCCGGATTTCGACCGGGAAGATGCGGCCTTCGCTATGCCGGGCGAGAACTTCGAAGGTTTGCGGCGTGCCGGCCAGTGCGCTGGCGATGTGCCGATTGATGGTCGGCACATCGGTCAGTCCCGGCTGGGTAAACACAGCGGGACTCAGACCGATCAACTGTTCGCGCGGTACCCCGGATATCTGCTCGGCACCGGCGTTCACGTCGAGAAAGGTGCCATCCTCGGACTGAATGAACAATGCTTCGCTGACACTATTGAAAATGCCACGAAAGGTTTCCAGGCTTTTGTCCAGCTCATGTGAGCGGTGCTGGTGGGCAATGAGCAGGGCGGCCAATTGGCAGGCCTGCATCAGGCAGCCCAGGTCTTCTTCGCGCGGCTGGCTTGGCAGGCGGTGATAGGCAGCGAAGGTGCCGAGCAACAAGCCATCCGGCCCGATGATCGGGTCAGACCAGCAGGCGGCAATTTCATTTTCCCGGGCGAGATCGTGATAGGCCGCACATAGCGGGTTTTCGAACACATTTTCGACAATGACCCGCTGCCTCAGCGCCGCTGCCATACCGCAGGAGCTGGTGCTTTCGCCGATCGGCATGCCGTCGATGGCGGCGCTATAGGCTGCTGGCAGGCTGGGCGCTGCGCCGACGCGGAGGTGTTCCCCGGTTTCGTCGCAGAGCATGATCGAGCAGCGCCAGTTCGGCATCTCGGCCTCAACCGACATGACGAGCAATTCGAGGGCGCGGGGCAGCGTTTCTCCGCTGATCATCCCGGCCAGCGCGGCATTGCGCAGGCGCATCGCTTCTTCGGCGCGCATCCGCCCGGATATGTCGCGGGCAAAGCCGACGGTGCCAAGCAAGGTGCCATCGTCGCCAACGACCGGCGCCTTGTAGGTCTCGTGCCAGATGCTCTGGTGCTTGACCATGATCGGTTCGACGACGACCTTGTTTTTCCGGGTGGCCATGACTTCGCCGTCGTCGGCACGGAAATGCTCTGCCATGTCGGGCGGCCAGAAATCCAGATCGGTCTTGCCGACGATGGCGCTGGTATTGGGCTGGTTGACCGCTTCGGCAAAGCTGCGGTTGGTGGTCAGGAAGCGCGATTCCGTATCCTTGAGCCAGACAAGGAAGGGAAAGTTGTCGAGCAGGGCGCGCTGGTAGCGTTCGTTGCGGGCGGTTTCTTCAAGGATTCGCTCGCGCGAACGCAGCTTCAATTGTTGCTCGCTCAGCGCGCTATCAATCTGGCCGAGGTGGAGCGGACTCATCAGCGTGTGCTCGGAGAGCAGGCCGACAAGAGCGCCGTTCTCGTCGACAACCGCCAGATGCCGGATGTCACGTTCGAGCATCTGCTGCGCCGCTTCAGCCAACGGCCGGTCGGCCCGGATGCAGATGGCGGGCTGGGTCATGACCGCACCGAGGCTGGGGTTGTTCTGGGTGTCGAGAAAGAAGCGAACAACGTCATGTTCGGTGACGATGCCCAGCGGCCGCCGGCCATCGACGACGAAGACGCAACTGACACTGACGGCTTCCATGGCGAGCAGGGCATCCTCGAGGCTGGCATCGGCCGGCAGTCTGGGGAAGGTGCGCTCCATCAGCGTATCGGCACTGTTCAGCTGAAGGAAAAAGTCAGGGCCGAGATGTTTGCGAAAATCAGATTCGCTGACGACGCCGAGTGGCAATCCCGCCTCGTCGGTAACTACGATACGGCGAATGCCGAGATTGGCGGCTTCCCGGTAGGCTTGCTGGAAGGGCATGTCGGCCGGCACGCTGTGTACCGGGCTGCTCATGGTCTCGCTCGCGGTTTGGTCCGGCGAGCGATGTTGACGCATGACGCGCACGATGTCGCGCTCGGTGATGATGCCGAGAATGGCGCCCTGGTCGACGACGATAACTGACGAGATCTTCGATTCCAGCATGCGTGACGCTACGTCGCGGAGCCTCATGCCGGGTTCGACGCGATCACTTTGGGTGGATATCAGCTCGACGATCTTGGTCGCGCGTTTTCTTTTCATTGTCTGATTCTAGAACGATTCCTTGCTGTTGCGCGTTGATGGCGGTCAATCAGCCGGGCCAATCGGGTGTGGAAGCGCGGTTTCCACCATGGATTGATACTGACCATCCAATTCTCATTCGCGGTTTCCTCCAAGGCCCAGCCAGGCGTCCGAAGTGCCTTGATTTCAATCGATAAATCAGTGAGTCCCGCTCTGTGGCACACGCTTTGCGTAGTAGCCCGCCTACTTGGCAACAAAACCAACGGGGGACATACCAGTGACCGAGACCTTTTATGAAGTGCTGCGCCGCCAGGGGATAACCCGGCGCAGCTTTCTCAAATTCTGCAGCCTGACCGCCACATCGCTCGGGCTGGGCAGCGCCGCTGCGCCGCGCATCGCGCATGCGCTGGAAACCAAGGCCCGCACGCCGGTGATCTGGCTGCACGGCCTCGAATGTACCTGCTGCTCCGAATCCTTCATCCGCTCAGCGCATCCGCTGACCAAGGATGTCGTGCTTTCGATGCTCTCACTCGATTATGACGACACGCTGATGGCAGCCGCCGGTCACCAGGCCGAGGCGATCATCGAAGAGGTCAAGAAGAAGTACAAGGGCAATTACATCGTCGCCGTCGAAGGCAATCCGCCGCTCAACGAGGACGGCATGTTCTGCATTCACGGCGGCCGGCCGTTTGTTGAAGTGTTGAAAGAAACCTGCGCCGACGCCAAGGCGATCATTTCCTGGGGAGCCTGCGCTTCCTACGGCTGTGTGCAGGCTGCCAAACCGAACCCGACACGCGCGACGCCGGTGCATAAAGTCATTTCCGGCAAGCCGATCATCAACGTCCCGGGCTGCCCGCCGATTGCTGAGGTGATGACCGGCGTCGTCACCTACATGCTGACTTTCGACCGCATCCCCGAGCTCGACCGCCAGGGCCGGCCAAAGATGTTCTACGGCCAGCGCATCCACGACAAGTGCTATCGCCGCGGTCACTTTGACGCCGGTCAGTTCGCCGAAGCCTGGGACGACGAGGGTTCGCGCAAGGGCCACTGTCTGTACAAGATGGGCTGCAAGGGGCCGACGACTTACAACGCCTGTTCGTCGATGCGTTGGAACGGCGGCGTCAGCTGGCCGGTGCAGTCCGGCCACGGCTGTATCGGCTGTTCCGAGGAGGGCTTCTGGGACAAGGGCAGCTTCTATGACCGGGTGACCGACATCAAGGCATTCGGCGTCGAAGCGAATGCCGACACCATCGGCAAGGCTGCCGCCGGCACCGTCGGCGCCGCGATTGCTGCCCATGCCGCCGTCTCGGCGCTGGCTCGGGCGCGGAATTCGACTTCCCACGGTCAACCGGAAAAAGAGGGGGAAAAGTAAAAAATGGCTGCTTACGAAACTCAGGGCTTCAAGCTCGACAACTCCGGCAAGCGCGTCGTCGTTGACCCGGTCTGCCGCATCGAAGGCCACCTGCGGGTGGAAGTCAATCTCGACGACAAGAACGTCATCCGCAATGCCGTGTCCACGGGCACCATGTGGCGCGGTCTCGAAGTCATCCTCAAGGGCCGCGACCCGCGTGACGCCTGGGCCTTCACCGAGCGCATCTGCGGCGTCTGTACCGGCACCCACGCGTTGACTTCGGTGCGTGCCGTCGAGGATGCGCTGAATATCAAGATCCCGGAAAACGCCAACAGCATCCGCAACATCATGCAGCTCAACCTGCAGGTGCATGACCATCTGGTGCACTTCTACCATTTGCATGCGCTCGACTGGGTCGATGTTGTGTCGGCGCTGAAGGCCGACCCGAAAGCCACCTCGGCTCTGGCCCAGAGCATTTCCTCGTGGCCGCTGTCGTCGCCCGGTTATTTCCGCGACATCCAGAATCGCTTGAAGAAGTTCGTCGAATCCGGCCAGCTCGGCCCCTTCATGAACGGTTACTGGGGCAACCCGGCCTACAAGCTGCCGCCGGAAGCCAACCTGATGGCGGTGGCCCACTACTTGGAGGCCCTCGATTTCCAGAAGGAAATCGTCAAGGTGCACACCATTTTCGGCGGCAAGAACCCGCACCCGAACTGGCTGGTCGGCGGCGTGCCCTGCGCCATCAACATGGAAGGCACGGGGGCGGTCGGCGCCGTGAACATGGAGCGGCTCAATCTGGTCAAGAGCATCATCGACCGCTCAATCGAGTTCACCGAACAGGTCTACATTCCCGACCTGATCGCCATCGCCAAGTTCTACAAGGGCTGGCTGTATGGCGGTGGCCTGTCGTCGAAGAACGTCATGTCCTACGGCGACATCCCGGACAAGGCCAACGACTACTCGGCCGGCAACCTGATGCTGCCGCGCGGCGCCATCATCAACGGCGACCTGTCCAAGGTCCATGAGATTGACCTCAAGGACCCGGAACAGATTCAGGAATTCGTTGCCCACTCCTGGTACAAGTACCCGGACGAAACCAAGGGCCTGCACCCCTTCGACGGCGTCACCGAACCGAGCTTCGTGCTCGGCCCGAACACCAAGGGCACCAAGACCAACATCAAGGAGCTCGACGAAGGCGGCAAGTATTCGTGGATCAAGGCCCCGCGCTGGCGCGGCCACGCCATGGAAGTCGGCCCGCTGGCCCGCTACATCATCGGCTACGCCCAGGGCAACAAGGAGTTCAAGGACCCGGTCGACGCCCTGCTCAAGGAACTCGACGTCCCGGTCACCGCCCTGTTCTCGACCCTGGGCCGTACCGCGGCACGCGGTCTGGAATGCCAGTGGGCGGCGCACAAGATGTCCTATTTCTTCGACAAGCTGATGACCAACCTCAAGGCCGGTGACCTCAACACGGCGAACATCGAAAAGTGGGAGCCGAGCACCTGGCCGAAGGAAGCGATGGGCGCTGGTTTCACCGAAGCCCCGCGCGGTGCGCTCGGTCACTGGATCCGCATCAAGGACACCAAGATCGACAACTACCAGTGCGTCGTGCCGACCACTTGGAATGGCGGTCCGCGCGACCACAAGGGCCAGATCGGTGCCTTCGAGGCCTCGCTGATGGACACCCCGGTAGCCAAGGCCGACGAGCCGCTCGAAATCCTGCGCACGCTGCATTCCTTCGATCCCTGCCTGGCCTGCTCGACGCACGTGATGAGCCCGGATGGACAGGAAATGACGTCGGTCAAGGTCCGCTAAGCGGTCCGGAAAGGAGGCAATCATGCTCTCTCAACAGGACATGCTCGAGGCCGAACGGCACGGCAAACAAGTCCGTTCGATCTACGTCTATGAAGCCCCGGTGCGCCTCTGGCACTGGATTAACGCGCTGGCCATGGTGGTGCTGGCGGTAACCGGGTATTTCATCGGCAAACCCTTGCCGACGATGCCCGGCGAAGCGTCGGACAACTTCCTGATGGGCTACATCCGTTTCGCCCATTTCGCAGCGGCCTACATCTTTGCTGTCGGCCTGCTCGGGCGGGTCTATTGGGCCTTCGTCGGCAATCATCACGCCAAGCAGATCTTCAAGCTGCCGATCACCAATCCGCAATGGTGGAGCGAAGTCTTCTTCGAACTGCGCTGGTATCTGTTCCTCGAAAAGACGCCAAAGAAGTACGTCGGCCACAATCCGATGGCGCAGCTCATGATGTTCTTCTTCTTCACCATCCTCGCCGTCGGCATGTTGTTCACCGGCTTCGCGCTGTACAGCGAAGGCGCCGGGTTGGGCAGCTGGCAGGATACGCTGTTCGGCTGGGTCATTCCGGCCCTCGGCGGCTCGATGCAGGTGCACAACCTGCACCGGCTCGGCATGTGGATCATGATGACTTTCGTGCTGGTCCATGTCTATGCGGCGATCCGCGAGGACATCATGAGCCGGCAGAGCCTGATCTCGACCATGATTTCCGGCTGGCGGATGTTCAAGGACTGAAGCTTCAACTTGCGTTCGCCCCGGGTACGGCTGTACACCGGGGCACTTTTTCAGGTGGTGACAATGACTTCAAAACGCATACTGGTCCTCGGTATCGGCAACATCCTGTGGGCCGACGAAGGTTTCGGCGTGCGCTGTGTCGAAGCGCTCAACGCCGGCTGGGAATTTCCACCGCAGGTGACGGTCATGGACGGCGGCACGCAAGGTCTTTACCTGCTGCCCTACGTCCAGGAGGCCGATTGCCTGCTGGTATTCGATGCCGTCGATTACGGTGATGAGCCGGGCAGTTTGCGCGTTGTGGTCGGCGATCAGGTGCCACGCTTCATGGGCGTCAAGAAAATGAGTCTGCACCAGACCGGCTTTCAGGAAGTGCTCATGGCGGCCGAACTGACGCAAAAACTGCCGGCAGAACTCGTTCTCGTTGGCGTTCAGGCCGAGCAGCTGGAAGATTTCGGCGGCAGCCTGCGCGATATCGTCAAGGCGCAGATGGTGCCGGCCCTCAACATCGCGCTCGACTGGCTGGAAAAATGGGGCGCGGCCGGCCGGGTGCGTGACGGGCAGAGCGAAAGCATCACTGACAACGCGCTGGCGATGGATGTTTATGAATCCGAACGGCCGCCGGCGGAAGTCGCTTATCGCCTTGGTGACGCGCGTTTCCTGAATATGGAAAGCGTTTGACATGTGCCTCGGCATCCCCGTCCAGGTGCTCGAATGCGGCGAACATTTCGCCCGCTGCGCCGGTCGTAACGGCGAAGTGCGGGTCGACCTCAGTCTGGTCGGCCAGCAACTGCCGGGCACCTGGCTCATGACTTTTCTCGACGCAGCGCGCGAAGTGATCGACGCCGAGCGCGCTGCCGCCATCGACGCGGCACTCGATGCGCTCGATGCCGCGCAAGCCGGCGCCACCGACTTTTCTGCCTTCTTCGCCGATCTCGATCGCGAACCCCAACTCCCCGATTTCCTGAGGACACAACAATCATGAGCCTCGAACTCAAAGCCGGCCCGACCTCGCTCGAAAGACTTGAAACAGCCATTGGCCGATTACTTCAAAAACACGGCTTTTTTCGGGTTGACCGTGAGAATCCCGAATTTCCGGCCGGTCTGACCGCCCTGCTCCTCACCGAAGACCCGCAGCGCAATCTCGAAGTCCTCGACGCCTGCGTCATCCTGCCTGAAGCGCTCAAACCGGTTGGTGAGCAGATCGCCCGCTGGGTTGCCGGTCCCGATTTTTCCGCGCCGTTGATGCAGCAATACGGCGTGCCGCGCGCCCCGGCCGTCGTCTTCCTGCGCGATGGCGCTTTCGTCGGCGTCCTCAACGGCATTCGCGACTGGAACGAATACCAGAATGAAATCGCCCGCCTGCTCACCGGCCCGGCTCAACCCAAGCCGATCGGCATCCCCGTCCGCGCCGCCAGCACGCAAGGAGCCTGCGCATGAACCCGTCCACGATGCGTCCCTTCCCGATTTCCGTCGTCGCCATGGGCCCTGGCTCGCAAGGCGAGGAAACGCCGGATTACCTGCCGATGCCCAAGGGCATGGAAACCTTCTCGCAACCACGCCTGCCCGACAACGTGGCGCAAGAGGTGGTCAATCTGGCGGCCAGCCTGCTCGGCGCCTATGTCGACGAGGCCGAGAAAGTCGGCTTTGCCGGCGGTGCTACGCTCAATCTGCGCGACCTCGATGCGACGATGCGCGATGTCATCAACCAGTCGATGGGCTTTGGCGAAGTCAGCGCCTTCACCACGGCGCCGCAACACTGGCGGGTGCAGGAGACGGCATTTTCCGGCATCTGGCGCGTCCTGCAGGTGGCGGACGATGGCGCCATGGTTGTCGACCGTCTTGAAACCGGTGACATCCCGGCCGCGCTGACCGCAACGATGCTGGCTACTGCGACGGCCGATCTGCCGCCGCCGGCCTACCCAATCGGCTGCATGAACGCCCAGGCCCTCGTCGAGGAAATCCGCATGCAGGCGGCGACGTGGAAACCCGGCGACGCGGCCCACATCATCAACCTGACGCTGTTGCCAGTCAGCGATGCCGACCTCGATACGCTCTATAGCTGGCTCGGCCACCGCGAAGTCTCCATCCTGTCACGCGGCTACGGCAATTGCCGGATCACCAGCTCGCGGCTCAAGAACGTCTGGTGGGTGCAGTACTTCAACAGCATGGATGCACTGATCCTCAACTCCATCGAAGTCATCGGCATGCCCGAAGTGGCGCTGGCCGCCGACGAGGATTTCACCGACTCCGTCGAACGCCTGCGCGAATATCTCGACATGATGGTGGAGCCGGTCTAGTCTTCACTGATGCGTTTCGAAGGTTCGTTTCTCAATGTTCAGCCGGGCGACCGGCTGGAATGCGGCATCTGCTGGTGGGTCTATGACCCGGAGCAGGGTGACGACGTGCGCGGCATTCCGCCCGGTACGCCGTTCGCCGATTTGCCCGATGACTGGTGTTGCCCGGGCTGTGATGCGCCTAAACACAAGTTCATGGTGACCGAATGAGCAGGGAGCAAGGCTCCATGGCTTGCCATGGAATGCGACCGCCCGCGAATGAGGTCCAAGCCCTCCCCGGACTGGCTTTGTCGGCTATCGGTGGATCAAGGGCTTCGTCTGTTTCCCGGAAGAGGAGGGCGGAATGAGCAGGGAGCAAGGCTCCATGGCTTGCCATGGAATGCGACCGCCCGCGAATGAGGTCCAAGCCCTCCTTGGACTTCTTTTGCCGGTAGGTCGCTGGCCTTGGATAGTGTCTGTTCCGGGTAAGTGGAGGGCGGAATGAGGGCTGCCAAGTGAGGTTCTGGACGACCGACCCGTCGCCCGAACTGGTCGCCGCCTTCGCCACCATTGCCCGCACCCGGATGCACGATGTGCCGATCTGCAATGGGCTCCTACAGGTCGAGGCCATCGGCTTCCAGCGGCGGCCGGATGGCCATTGGGCGGGAGCGATGATCACGCCGTGGGCGATCAACCTGCTCTGCCTGCCCGGTCAGGCCGAAGGCTGGCCGGCGCTGGCTGCCTGCAGCAAGCACGACTGGCATTTTCCGTCCGGCGATTACGAATTCACGGTGGCCGAGGAAGAGAGCATCGGCATCTACCACCTCTGTTCGCTGTTCTCGCCGGCGCTCGAATTCGACAGCCACGAGGCCGCTCGCCTGACCGCGCTGGCCGCCGCGCATGCCTTGTTTGCCGACCCGCTGGCCGAACCGCCGCCAGCCAAGGCGACCAGCCGTCGCGCTTTTCTCGGGTTGGGGCGATGACCACCAGCGCCGGCCTGCTCACTGTCAAGGCTCGTTTCAAGGAGCGCGGCCTGCACGATATTCGTGTCGACCTGACGCGCCCTTCGGTCACCCGCCTGTTCATCGGCCAGTTGCCCGATGTGGTGACCAAGACCGTGCCCTATCTGTTCACTCTGTGCGCTCATGCCCAGCGGGCGGCGGCCGAGGCGGCAGTGACAGCGGCCCAGGGCGAAGCGCCACGGGCTTTCGATAGCGCCGAACTCTGGCTGGAAATGCTGCACGAGAATTTCTGGCGCCTGCTGCTCGACTGGCCGCCAGCGCTCGGCCTGCGCCCGGAAAAGGAAGCTTTCATTGCCTGGCGTAACGCCCGGCAGGGCGGCGATTGTCTGGCGGTAACGCAGAATTTGTTGCACCAAAGCCTGCGCCCGATTGCTGAAAAATGCCTCGAAATGCTGGTTGACCGTAGCACCGATGAAGTGGCGCCGGACGATGGAGAGCTTGAGATTCCAGCCGCCGCTCCACTCGCCCCGCAGGCATGGCTGGATTTCTGGCAGGGCACGTCGGCACAAATGCCGGTGCTACCCGTGCCGACATCGATTCGCGCGGTTTTTCTGGCGCGCCTGGCCGAAACCTTGGCTGCCGTCGATGCCCTGGCCGGCGGCACACCGTTTCCGGTGGCCAGTGCCGGCGAGGACGGTTGGGGCGTCGGGCAAACGCTGACGGCGCGCGGCGTGCTGACCCATGCCGTGCACGTGGTGGACGGCACGGTGGCCAATTACCGCGTCCAGGCGCCGACCGACGGTTTTTTTGCCGATGCCACGGCCCTGTCATCCTTGCTGGGTAATCTCCGGTTTGCCTCTCTCGATCAGGCCAGACTGGGCTTGAACCGGGCCATACTGGCGCTCGATCCCTGTCTGCCGTATGTCGCGGAGGTGGTCGATGCATGAGATGTCGCTGGCCGAAGGCGTCCTGCAACTGGTTGAAGACACCGCAAAACGCGAGAACGCCAGGCGGGTGAAACTGGTCGTACTGGAAATCGGCCGCATGTCGTCGGTCGAGCCGGAGGCGATCAAGTTCTGTTTCGAGGCGGTGACGCATGGCAGCATCGCCCAGGGCGCGGCGCTGGAAATTGTTGACGTGCCGGGTGCCGGCTGGTGCATGCTGTGTGCCGAAACGGTCCCAATGCAGGAACTCTACGGCGCCTGCCCGAAATGTGGCAGCCATCAGGTGCAAGCGACGGGCGGCACGGAAATGCGGGTCAAGGAAATAGAGATCGAGTAATCAGGAGACGGATATGTGTACAGTTTGCGGCTGCGGCGCAGGGGAAACGAAGATCGAAGGTGAGCACGAACATACGCACGTTCATGAGGACGGCACGGTGCATTCCCACACGCACGACCACGGGCATGACCACGATCACGCCCACAGCACCGTCGCTGCGCCGCTCGGCACGCATTCGCACAGCCATCACCATGGCGACGGTAGCGAACACAGCCACGACCACGTTCATGCGGGCGAACATGCCCACGCCCACGGTGACGAACATCATCATCACGAACACGGCGTCGCCGGCGATCTCGACTACGGCACTGGCCCGGCCGGCGCCCATGTGCCGGGCATGTCGCAGGCGCGCATGGTGCAGATCGAGCAGGACATCTTGTCGAAGAACAACACCTACGCCGTGGCCAACCGTCGCTGGTTCGACGAGCGCGGCATCTTCGCGCTCAACCTCGTCTCCAGCCCGGGTTCCGGCAAGACGACGCTGCTCGTCAAAACCATCGAATTGCTCAAGGACAAGGTCACCATCAGCGTCGTCGAAGGCGACCAGCAGACCTCCAACGACGCCGAGCGCATCCGCGCCACCGGCGTTCAGGCCCTGCAGATCAACACCGGCAAGGGCTGCCATCTCGACGGCCACATGGTCGGTCACGCGCTGGAGCGCCTGAAACCGGCCGATGAATCGCTGTTCCTCATTGAGAACGTCGGCAACCTCGTCTGTCCGGCCGCCTTCGATCTCGGCGAACACCACAAGGTCGCCATCCTCTCGGTCACCGAAGGCGAGGACAAGCCGCTCAAATACCCGGACATGTTCCGCGCGGCCGACGTCATGCTGCTGAACAAGTGCGACCTGCTGCCCTACCTTGAATTCGATGCCGACCTGGCTGAAGCCAACGCCCGTCGGGTCAATCCGCACCTGACCATTTTCCGCGTTTCGGCGACCAGTGGCGACGGCCTGAGCGCCTGGCTGGACTGGATTCAATCCGGCCTCGAAACGCAGCGCGGTCACTGCACCGAAACGGTCGATGCCCTGAAGCAGCGCGTCGCTGAACTGGAGCGTCAGATGGAGCAGATGCAGGCCGGAAAATGACCGGCCGCCTGTTCCGCATTCGCGGTCTCGTCCAGGGCGTGGGCTTTCGGCCTTACGTCTGGCGGCTGGCCAGCGAACTCGGGCTGACCGGCTGGGTGCGCAACGACGGCGCCGGCGTGATTGCCACGGTCAACGGGAAAAATTGGCCAAAATTCAAATCCCGTTTGCCGCTCGAAGCACCGCGGCTGGCGCGCATCGACAGCATCGAGGATGAAGCGGCCGAGGTGACTGGCGACGGCTTTGTGATCCTCGACAGTGAGCCGGGCGAAGTCAAAACCGCCATCGGCCCCGATGCCGCGATCTGCCCGGAGTGCGGCACCGAAATCTGCGACCCGACCAACCGCCGCTGGCGCTACGCCTTCACGACCTGCACCCATTGCGGCCCGCGCTACACGGTCAGTCGTGGCATTCCCTACGACCGCGCGCAAACCAGCCTTGCCGCCTTCCCGCTGTGCGCGCTGTGTAGCGACGAGTACAACTCCCCGACTGACCGCCGCTTTCACGCCGAAACCACCTGTTGCCCCGATTGCGGCCCGCAACTGCGCCTGCTTGCTGCCGACGGACAGCCGCTGGTCGGCGACCCCATCACCGAAACCCTGAGCCTGCTGCGCGACGGGAAAATCGTCGCGATCAAGGGTCTGGGCGGTTTCCACCTCGCCTGTGATGCGCGGAGCGCTGCTGCCGTCGCCGATCTGCGCGAACGCAAACAACGCGAGGAAAAGCCCTTCGCCGTGATGGGCCTCAACGCCGCTTCGCTGGGCGAATTTGCGCGGATTGGCGATGATGAACTGGCCCTGCTGCACAGCGTCGCCGCACCCATTCTCCTCTGCCCGAAGGGCGACGCAGAACTGAAAGGCATCGCCCCCGGCCTCGCCTGGCTCGGCGCCATGTTGCCGGCGACGCCGCTCCACCTGCTGCTCTGGCACGAAGCGGCTGGCCGTCCGGCCGGCACCGACTGGCTGGCGCAAAGCAGTGACCTGCTGCTGGTCATGACCAGCGCCAACCCGCAGGGCGAGCCGCTGGTCATCGCCAACGACGAAGCGCTCGATCGCCTGAACGGCATTGCCGACGCTTACCTGCTGCATGACCGCGAGATCGTCATTCGCTGCGACGATTCGGTTGTCCGTGCCGGCCCGGCATTCATCCGCCGCGCCCGCGGCTACGTGCCGGTGCCGATTGCTTTGACTGACGATGGCCCGACCGTACTGGCGCTCGGCGGCTACCTCAAGAACACGATCTGCCTCACGAAAGGCCGCGAAGCCTTCCTCTCGCAGCACATCGGCGGCCTCGACAACGCCGCGGCCATCGGCTTCCTTGAGGAAACGGTCGCGCACCTGCTGGCCATCCTCGATGTCCGGCCCGAACTGATCGCCCACGACCTGCACCCCGATTTTCCCTCGACGCATCTCGCCGTTCGCCTGGCCGAAAAGCTCGGCATTCCGGCCATCGCCGTCGGCCATCATCACGCCCATATCGCCGCGATCTGCGCCGAACATGGCGTCAACGAGGCGACTATCGGTCTGGCGCTCGATGGCGTAGGTCTTGGCCCGGATGGTGGCGTCTGGGGTGGCGAACTGCTCTACCTCGAGGGTGCGAACTGCGAGCGCCTCGGCCACCTCAGCCCGCTGGCCATGCCGGGCGGCGACCGCGCCGCCAAAGAGCCGTGGCGCATGGCCGTTTCCGCCCTGCACGGCGCCGGCTTCGGCTACCGCGTCGGCGGCTGGATCAAGCAGTATTACCCGAGTCGCGATCCCGGCCCGCTGCTCACCATGCTCGCCCGCAATCTGCGTTGCCCGCCGACGACCAGCCTCGGCCGCTGGTTCGACGCCGCCGCCGGCCTGCTCGGCGTGCGCGACCTCATGCATTTCGAAGGCCAGGCGGCGATGGAACTCGAAGGTCTGGCCGCCCAATACGGCTCGGTCGAGCCGCTGCCCGGCGGCTATGCCTTGCTCGAAGACGGCGCGATCCTCGACTTTTCGCCGATGTTGTCGGCACTCATGGGTTGCAAGGACGATGCCGCCCACGGCGCCGCGCTGTTCCACGCCACCGTCGCGGCCGGTCTGGCCGATTGGGCGATTGCCACGGTCAACCGGGAAAAAGAGTCAAAATTGAAAACCACAAAAATCGCCATCGGCGGCGGCTGCGCGATGAATGCCGTGCTCATGACGGCGCTGCGCAGCCATTTCGACGCGGCCAGTATCGAACTGCTCGAAGCCCGCCAGGCGCCGGCCAACGATGGCGGTCTGGCTCTCGGTCAGGCCTGGATCGCCCGCCGTATGGCGCTTGCCGACCTGCTGGCGAGCGGCGAAAATCGGCCGGAACAGGTTTTAATAAAGGAAATGTCTTGAGCGATAAAACGCCGACCTCGTGGCAGAGTGATCCGGCCAGTGCGCTGGCCGGGCGTTGCGCTGCGCTGTCCGAAGGGCTGCCGGTCAATCCGGCGCTGACGGCCGAAGTCTGCTGGTGCGTTCAGGAACGCGGCGACTGGCTGGCCGGCATGATTGCGCCGGGTTTTGTCCGCATTTTTCTCTTGCCCGGGGGCGGCGAACTGTGGGGCGACATTCCGCTCGGGCAGCAGCGCTATCTGGCGCAGGGGAGCATGGACTGGCGCTTCGTCGCGGCGCACGACCCGGAGCTTGGCGATTATCAGTGCGTCGATCTGGTGCAGCCGATTGGCAGCGTGCTCAGCATGGCAGCAGCCCGCCTTCTGGTTGGCGATGCCCGTTTGGCCCTCGGTCTTGGCGCGCCTGCTGCCGCGGTCAGTGACGAGCCCCGCCAGCCGGTCAGTCGGCGCGGTTTTCTGCGCGCCCTGAGCGGTCGGCGATGAACCGAATTTTGAAAGTTTGAGGAGCCGTCATGTGTCTGGCCATTCCTGCGCAAGTCGTTGAATTGCGCGACAACGACAACGCCCTGGTCGATCTGGCCGGGGTCAAGAAGGAAATCTCGCTGGCGCTGGTCGAGGGCGTGGCGGTTGGCGATTACGTGATCGTTCATGTCGGCTACGCGCTGAACAAGCTCGACCCGGAAGAGGCAGCCAAGACGCTCAAGCTGTTTGCTGAAATGGGCGAGCTAGCGCCCGGCGACGACCCGACTTTTCATTGATGAAATACATCGACGAATTCCGCGACGGCGAGGTTGCCAAGGGTCTGGCAGAAGCCATCCGCCGCGAGGCGAACCCGGCGCGCAACTACCATTTCATGGAATTCTGCGGCGGCCACACCCACGCCATTTCGCGCTACGGCGTTTCCGACCTGCTGCCGGCCAACGTCAAGATGATCCACGGCCCCGGCTGCCCGGTTTGCGTGCTGCCCATCGGCCGCGTCGATCAGGCGATCAGGCTGGCGCTGGAGCAGGGCGTCACGCTGTGCACCTACGGCGACTGCCTGCGCGTGCCGGCCTCCGACAGCCTCTCGCTGCTCAAGGCCAAGGCGCGTGGCGGTGACATTCGCATGGTTTATTCGAGCGCCGACGCCGTGACCTTGGCGCAGAAAAATTCCGATAAGCAGGTCGTCTTCTTCGCCATCGGCTTCGAGACGACGACGCCGCCGACGGCCGTTGCCATCAAGCAGGCGGCGGCGCTCGGTCTGAAGAACTTCTCGGTGCTCTGCTGCCACGTGCTGACCCCGTCGGCTATCTCCAGCATTCTCGAATCGCCGGAAGTGCGCCAGTGGGGCACCGTGCCGCTCGACGGCTTCATCGGCCCGGCCCATGTGTCGACCATCATCGGCAGTCGGCCCTACGAATTTTTCGCCGAGGAATACCGCAAGCCGGTGGTCATCGCCGGTTTCGAGCCGCTCGACGTCATGCAGGCGATCAGGATGTTGATCCGCCAGGTTAACGAAGGCCGGGCCGAGGTTGAAAACGAGTTCTCGCGGGCCGTTGATCGCGATGGCAATCTCAAGGCGCAGGCTCTGGTGGCCGAAGTGTTCGAAATGCGCAAGAACTTCGAATGGCGCGGTTTGAACATCCTGCCTTACTCGGCTTTGCGCATTCGCAGCCAGTTCGCCGAATTTGATGCTGAAAAACGCTTTCCGCTGGGTTATGCCTCGGTGCCGGATCACAAGGCTTGCGAGTGCGGGGCGATCCTGCGCGGGGTTAAGCGGCCGCAAGACTGCAAGATTTTCGGGACGGTTTGTACGCCGGAGAATCCGGTTGGTTCCTGCATGGTTTCTTCGGAGGGGGCTTGTGCGGCGCACTATACGTACGGGCGGTATAAGGATGTCGCCTGAAGTGGGGGTTTCCTTTTTTTATTGGCTTGGGGTTCCGCCTTGCTGGCGGGCGTACTTTCTTTTGCTTCGCCAAGAGAAAGTAGCCAAAGAAAAGGCGACCCCAGGGTCGGCGCCCTTCGGGTCCCTTGCGCTACTCGGCAGGCCGGGCGGCTTGCTAAACTCGCCTGCGGCTCAGACAACGCAAGCCGACTGCCCCCGGCCCGCCTGCGTTGCTCAGCGCCTTCCACGGGGACCCCAAAGGCGTCCATGTTCGACCGATGTAGCGCAAAAAACTGGTTTCCACGGTCAACCGGAAAAAACGGCCAAAAATGAAATCTATCATTCAGGCACCCAAGCTCAACTACGGGTTGTTTCACCGGGCCCCTTGAGAGGTGCCGAGCAACGCAGGAAGGCCGGGGGCCTTCGGCGAGGACTGTTTGAGGGGCGAAGCCCCGAGTTCCGCAGCCGCCCGGCTTTCCGAGTAGCACAGGGAACCGGCGCAGCCGGCACCGACCCAGGGTCGCCTTTTCTTTGCTTACTTTCTTTTGGCGAAGCAAAAGAAAGTGAGACGCCCCGCAAGGGCGGAACCCCAAGCCTATCCAAGCGCCAACCTTCAAGCCCCGGCAAGCAGCAATTGCCACACCAAAACCCCATTTGTCGCAAACGCGACACAACAACATAACGCAAACCATTGAATTAATTAAACTTAAAGCTGGCACTCCCCTTGCAATAGCTTAAGCATCAACCAGGAGAGCTCCATGCCAAAACCGAAGAAACACGTACTCGTCTGCGTCCAGGGGCGCCCTGCCGGCCACCCGCGCGGCTCTTGCCAGGAACAGGGCTGCGGCGCCACCTGGCAGGCTTTTTCCGATGAATTCACCGCCCGCAACCTGTGGGCTTCGGGCTTCGCGCTGACCAACACCGGCTGCCTCGGCCCCTGCCACCTCGGCCCGAGCGTGCTGGTCTATCCGGAAGGCATCATGTACACCGGCGTCAAGCCGGAAGACGTCGGCGTCATCATCGACGAGCACCTGATGTTCGATCAACCGGTCGAGCGCCTGCTCGCGCCGCCTGACGTCTGGGCCTGAGATCATGGAAACCGCTCAGCAATATCACATCGGCGACATGGTCTTCGCGGCTGAAGACATCTTCAACGACGGCGGCATGCCCGGCTTTGAAGATGAAGAAGCCTTGATCATTCCCTCCGGCCTGCGTGGTGTCGTCGTCCATTTTGGCGTGGCCGAAATGGACGAAACCAAGGAAATCTATCTGGTCCAATTTGAAAACGGCCCGAATGGCAGCCTTGGCGCCCCTATCGGCTGCCTGCCGGAAGAGCTGACACAGGATTCCACGGTCAACCAGTAAAAATGGCCAAAATTGGAATCTTCTTCGGCACCGACACCGGCCGCACCCGGCTGATCGCCAAGCAGATGGCGAAAAAGCTGGGTGACGTGGCTGATGCCCCCGTCAACATCGGCCGGACGACGCTCGAAGATTTCCTCGCCTACGATGCGCTCATCGTCGGCAGCCCGACGCTGGGCGATGGTGAATTACCCGGCCAATCGGTCGGACTCAGCCAGCCAAGCTGGGAGGAGTTCCTGCCGCAACTGGCCGGGGCCGACCTGTCCGGCAAGACCATCGCCATTTTCGGCCTTGGTGACCAGAAGAAATACGCCGAAGAATTTGTCGACGCCATCGGCCTCATCCATGACGCCGTGGTCGCTCGCGGCGCCCGCGTCGTCGGCCGCTGGCCCACCGCAGGCTACGACTTCACCGCCTCGCAGGCGGTTGATGGCGACAACTTCCTTGGCCTGGCCCTCGATCAGCATCACCAGCCGCTGCTCACCGAAGAGCGCGTCAACACCTGGCTGGCCCAAATCCAACCGGAGCTCCTGCCATGAACGCCAACCCCTGGGCCGCCCCCAAGTCGCGTGAAATCCGCCGCGTCCTGGTCTCGCTCGACGAGCGCATCGCCCAAGCCTGCGACATCGAGCCGGATGCCGGCGACGATCCGCACATCGTCACGCTGCGCCACGCCGAAATCGCCACCCTGCGCGCCCATGTTTACCTGCACGGCCAGCGCAGCGGCACCTACGGCATTTTCTACGAATACCCGCACCCGGTGCCGGGCATTCTGGAAAGCGAAGAAAACCTGCCACTGCCCAAGGTATTGGCCAGCCTCGCCCTCCATTTCGACGCCTGATTGCCACAATCCGGCCAGCCAAACCTTTCCTGCACTCACGCCATGAACTCCTTGCCCGGAAACGCCAGCCCCAACATCAGCAATTTGGCCAAAGTACCCGGCTGCAAAGGGGGCACCCCGGATGCGCGAATCTGGCAGGAAGATCTGCCCGCCGAATGGTTGAACGCCGTCGAAGCGCCGCTCTATTACGCCCACTACAGCGAATACGAAATCAGCGCCGAGCGCGCCGTTGGCTATGATGGCGACGACAAGCCCTGCTTCACCTGCCATCGTTTTCTGCTCACCCAATCCGGCACTGGCGAGACAGCTCAGCCGGTGGTCACTTTCAGCGAACGGATGTCGGCCTGGCGCCTGCGTGACGATCGCTGGCTGGTCTTTCGGCGCAACAGCGCCAACCACGGCAGCGAACCGGCCAGCTTCTACGCCTTCAGCAGCGCCATGCCGCGCTAAGGCCCGGCACCCGGATCAGCCGTTTCGCCGCCCCCGTTTCACCCCCATATCGCCCCCATTCCGCACGCGGCAGTAGCGTCTGTCACGTTCGACGCGACCACAAAGTGCCAACAAATCCTCGCCTCCCTGTCTCCCGGCAGGCTCGTTGGCGCCAGCTGACGACAGCGGGCTTTTTTCGCGCAAATCGCCGATAGCGCTGGGTTCCCACGGTCAACCGGAAAAAAAGCCCAAAATCGAAATATCGACTCGCCTCCAACGCCTGCATTGGCAGCCACCACCTTGCGCCACCCCTGGCACGGGCGGAATCGCGTCAGCTTGACCGACGATATTCGACCCTTTGCGTTCATCCCGACAACGCGATTACCTCTCACCAAGCCGGATCACCAACGACCGGCTCATCTGTCAGCAACGCAAAAATCCGGTAGCATAAAACCCGACCTTTGAAAGATGGACACAAAGGCAAACTCGGAGGAAAGACTGGATGCGAACTACATTGCCTGGTACGCCCAAGGACAACCTCCTCCTGGCCGCCTTGCCTTTGGCCGACTATCTGCGACTTGAAGGCGAGTTCGAGAAGGTGAGCTTGTCTGCCGGCGAGGTTCTCCATGAAGCCGGCGCGACGCTGGATTTTCTCTATTTCCCCGTCAGCGGCATCGTTTCACTAAGGTCGATAACCGCTGATGGCGCCAGTTCCGAAATCGCCATCGTCGGGAATGATGGCGTGGTTGGCGTCTCAGCCGTGCTTGGCGAGGACAGGTCGGCACATCAGGCAGTTGCACAAAGAGCTGGCCATGCCTACCGGATCCGCATCGAGCCGATGCGTAGCGAGCTTGATCAAGGGGGGGCGCTGCTGCGTACTGCCCTTCGCTATGTGCAGTCTCTGATGACCCAGATTGAACGGAATGCCGCCGCATCCAGCCAAATCGCGACCCGTTCGGCGCCGAACGTGCCATATGCGCAGGGTCCGTCAAGTACGCTCTTCACTCAAGGCAAACTGCGCAAGACCGCCGAGGACAGGCTCCCACAGACCTTGAGTGGCAGTGCCAGCCAGCCGACGGATACGCACCGCCTCGTCCATGAACTACAGGTGCATAAAATCGAACTGGAGTTGCAAAACGAGGCGTTGGCCAGAGCCTATGCCGAAGCTGACGCGGCACGCCAACGGTATGCCGAAATCTATGACTTTTCTCCCATTGCGCTCGTCACCGTCGATGCACAGGGGGCAATTTGTCAGATCAATCTGGCTGGCGCCACGCTTATCGGCATCAAGCACACGGAATTCAGGCGATATCGATTTGGTACTTCGGTGGCGCCGGAATCTGTTGTTGTTTTCAATGAATTTCTGGAAAAGGTCTTGAGGGAGCGCAGCCAACAGGTATGCGAAATTACCTTGTCGGCCACCGCCCAACGTCCGGCGGCGATCATCACGATTGATGCCGTGCCTGACGAGAACGGCAGGGAATGTCGCATGGTGGTGGTCGACGTGACCCAGGAAAGGCAGGCTACGAGGCGATTACGCGAACGCGAGCAATACCAGCGGGCACTGCTGGATACCTTTCCGTTCATTGTCTGGCTGAAGGATGAGCAGGGCAATTTTCTTTCCGTGAACCAACCCTTTGCCGCCACTTTTGGCTGGCCTTCGGCGGAATCATTGGTCGGCAAGTCCGACCTCGATATCGCGTCGCTGGAACTGGCTGAATCCTATCGGACCGATGATCGGGAAGTCCTGGAAAGTGGCGAGCCAAGAATCATTGAGGAGTGGAACGAGACAGGGGATGAACTTCGCTGGTTTGAAACCTTCAAGTCCCCGGTCGTGCTGGACGGCCAAATTCTGGGGACCGTCGGATATGCACGTGACCTAACCGAATACAAGATCATGGTTGCTGCCTTGCGCAATAGCGAGGAAGAGTTTCGCAGCCTGTTCGAATTGTCGGTGGTGGGCAGTATTCAGGCTGATCCGTTGACCGGTCAACTATTGCGGGTGAACCGAAAATTTTGCGAAATTACCGGCTATTCGGCAGAAGAGCTTTTGGCACAATCCGTCGACGTTATAACTCACCCGGAAGACCGGGAGAGAAGCTGGCAAGGGTTTCGTGCTGTCATGGTCGGAGAAACTGATCTCTTTGTCATCGACAAACGCTATGTGCGCAAGGACGGCAGCATCGTCTGGGTCAATGTGCAATTGACTGCCGTACGTGACGAACAGAATCATGTCACGCGTTCGATTGCCGTCATTCAAGACATCACCATTCAGAAACGTGCCGAGGCCGCGCTTCGCGACCAGCTGAAAATGCAGGACATATTGTCAAAGATTGCCGCGACTGTGCCCGGGGTGATCTGCTCGTTCCTGCTGCGCCCTGACGGTACGGCGTGCATGCCATACGCCAGCCCCGCACTATATGAACTCTACGGCCTGCAGCCTGAGGATGTTCGCGACGACGCCACGCCTCTTCTGGCCAGAATTCACGCCGACGACATCGGAATGGTGAACGAGGCAATCGCCGCTTCGGTCGGCGCGATGACACCATGGCGTGCGGAATATCGGGTGCACCATCCGAGCAAAGGGATCTTGTGGGTTGACGGTCATTCGATGCCGCAGCGGGAACCCGACGGCAGCATTCTGTGGCAAGGGTATTTGATGGATATCACTGCCCGCAAGCACTCGGAAGAGGCACTTCGCGAGAGTGAACGTATTTATCGCGCCATCGGGGAGTCGATTGACTACGGGATCTGGATCTGTGCAGCCGATGGCCGGAACCTCTATGCCAGCGACTCTTTCCTCAACATGGTTGGGATAACGCAGGAGCAGTGCTCGAATTTTGGCTGGGGTGACGTACTTCATCCGGATGATGCCGAGCGCACCATCGCGGCCTGGAAAGAGTGCGCCCAGACAGGTGCAGATTGGGACATCGAACATCGTTTTCGCGGGGTGGATGGTTTGTGGCATGAAGTGCTGGCGCGCGGCGTGGCCGTTCGCAATGAAGTGGGGCAAATCACCCACTGGGCCGGCATCAACCTTGATATCAGTCGGCTCAAACGCGTTGAAAATGCGCTGCGCGAAAGTGAAAGAGATCTCCAGCAAGCACAGGCTGTCGCCCAAACCGGTAGCTGGCGTCTCTATGTCAAACAAAATGAATTACGTTGGTCGGACGAGAACTATCGTATTTTTGGCGTTCCCAAGGGCACGCCACTGACTTATGAGACCTTTCTCTCGATAGTCCATCCTGACGACCGGTCCTTCGTCGACAAAACCTGGCGTGATGCGCTTCTGGGTGCCCCGTATGATATCGAGCATCGAATCGTGGTCGCTGGCGAGATAAAGTGGGTCAATGAACGAACCGAACTGGAATTCGACCCCCAGGGAAATCTGCTCGGCGGTTTTGGCAGCACTCAGGATATCAATGAGCGCAAACGTTCCGAAGCAGCACTTTTTGCCAGTGAATCGCGCTTCCGTCTGGCCATGGAGGCGATTTCCGGGGTCGTTTATGACTGGGACAAGCGTACTGGTTCAACCTACTGGTCGAGTGGACTCCTCCGTGTCTTTGGGGTCAGCGGACTGGATGCCGAATCGGGACGACGATGGTGGCGCGAGAACGTCAATTCGGATGATCTGGTCAGAATTCGACCTGAGATCCTTCGCGTCCTGAGGACACGCTGCGATAGCCTGCAACTGGAATATCGCATGCGGCACAGTGCGGGACACTGGTTACACATCCTGGACTGCGCCCGCATCGTCCGCGATTCTTCTGGCAGAGTCGTCCGTGTCATCGGTAGCCTGACCGACGTCAGTGGGCGCAAGCATGCCGAGGAAGACTTGCGCCGCTTTAACGATTCGCTCGAAGAGCTGGTCGCCCAGCGCACTGCCGAAGTCGAGGAACGGTCGCGTGCCTTGCTGGAATCCGAGCGCTTTGCTCGCGCCACAATCGATGCCCTGAGCTCTTCAGTGTGCGTGCTTGATGGCACGGGGCACATCATTGCGGTAAACAAGGCATGGCGGGAATTTGCACAGAATAACGGCGTGCAATTCGAACAAGTATGCGAAGGAGCCGACTACCTCGCCATCTGTGATGCCGCTTCAGGCACCTCAGACCCTGTCGCCGCCCAGGTTGCTACAGCCATCCGGGAATTTATTGCCGGCCGGCGTCAGGATTTCTCGGCTGAATACGAATGCCATTCCCCGGAAACGCGACGCTGGTTTGCCATGAAGCTGAGTTGCTTCCCAGGTGACGGTCAGCTTCGGCTAGTGGCCAAGCACGAGGAAATTACCGAACGCAAGCTGGCCGCTGAAGAGCAACAGGAAAGCGCCAAGCGCTTGCAGCGACTGGCCGCACACCTGGAAACGGTCCGCGAGGAACAAAGTGCGACGATCGCGCGCGAAGTCCATGACGAACTTGGTGGCACATTGACCATGGTCAAACTCAGTCTGGCCATCGTGGCCAATGGCGTGGCGGAGTCAACGCCCCTGCAAGATTCGCTGCGGGGCATTCTCGACCAGATTGACATGGCGCTGCAGACCATCAAGCGAATTTCTGCCGAGTTGCGGCCGGCTACACTCGATACCCTTGGGCTGGTAGCAACGATCAAGTGGCATGTTTCCCAGTTTTCCAAAATGACGGGCATTGCGACAGATCTGCACTTGCCGGAAAACATCAAACTTTCAAGAGATCGCAGTACGGCCATATTCCGGATCATTCAGGAGGCTTTAACGAACGTTGCCAAGCACGCTGGCGCAAGCACGGCTTTCGTCGCGATAAGCAAACATGGAGGTGAGCTGATCATCGAAATCAGGGACAACGGAATTGGTATTACGAAGTCCAATCGTGTAAAACCCGACTCATTTGGCCTGATCGGGATGCGCGAACGCGCCCTATATCTGGGCGGAGAGCTTTCCGTCACTGGGATGCCCAACGCCGGGACGCGCCTTAACTTGCGTATCCCTCTTGACGACTGAAAGGTGGACACGTGACCAAGATCATTAAGCGGATACTGATAGTCGATGACCACGCCGTTGTCCGTGGTGGCCTGCGTCAATTCCTCGCCAATACTGATGAATTCGAAATTGCCGCCGAAGCGGAGACTGGTTTCGATGCGCTGGCGCAAATTTCTGGTGGCGAATGGGACCTTGTGTTGCTCGATATGTCGCTCCCCGACCTCAACGGATTGGAGGTGCTCAAGCGTATCAAGCGGATGCGCCCGAACCTGCCGGTGCTCATCTTCAGCATGTTCTCGGAGGCGGAGTTTGCCATTCCTGCGTTGGATGCAGGCGCCTCCGGCTACCTCAATAAGGACAGTCCGCCGTACCAGATACTGACAGCGATTCGCACTGTTGTTGATGGCGCTCGCTACGTTAGCCCAAGCCTGGCCGAGCAACTGCTTTCAGGGGTGACATCGAACAGCCCCAAAGCGCCTCACGAAACACTGTCACGGCGAGAAATGGAGGTTCTATTGCTGCTAAGCAAAGGAATAATGTTGACCCGAATCGGCGACAGCATCCATGTCAGCGTCAAAACCGTCAGCACCTACAGGGCGCGGATTCTGCAGAAACTCGGTGTGCAGTCTAATGCCGAATTGACCCGCTATGTTCTCGAGCACAAGCTCGGCTGATCCAGTTCGGTTTGACGACATTGCGGTGTATCGCTTGCGAGTGAAGCCCACCATCCAAGTATCTGGCAATAAGGCGAACGGACGAAAAAGCTAGGCGCGCCAGCGTTTCAAGTACCGGCGGCTGGCCATGCTTTGAAAGCGTGCCCCCGGCGCCGGATCAGCGGCTCGACTCTCCGTGATATGACTTGTGATGTAGGTGTATTCCTACGTTGCTCGCCTCGTTTTCCTACAGAACTAGTAAGTGCTTCTGATATCTGCTTAGCATGGCTTCTGGGACACTCTAATCAACGTCTGATACACAAATTTTTAACAGTGTACGTTCCCCTTCCACAACTTTGAGAGTGAATTCCCATGAACCAACAACTTGCTCCGCTTTTTCAAAGCATTGATCTTTCCGGCAAACTGCGCGCCTTGGCTCTTTCCAATTTTGAAGAGCTGATGTCCCTCGAATTTGACCATGCCCAAGGATTTATCGAGCGCAGCTCGCAGCAATTGAGAGATGCATGCTCTGATCGCGGCATTGCCCAGGAGACTTCTGATTTGCCGGAAGCCATACAGAGCGGGATGCAGGTTTTCATCGACTTGACTCGCGACACCATGCTCGCCGCAACGAACTACCAGGTGGCAAAGCTTCGCCTGGCACAGGACCAGGCAAGTGAAGTGCAAAAGGAAATTTCCGCCGTCTTCAAGCACCACCTTGCCCTGATTCAGCCGAGGGCGACTGATGACATTCGAATTGGCAAGTCCACCGTGCGTTCCCAAAAACTCGCTGCGTAGTAATTGTTGCCACTGGTCGTACCCAGGCGTATGGCCAGCCCCCCAACCCCAACAGAGAAAAAAATAAAGCGACTAACCAAAGGAGCGAGACATGCCTTCTGAAATGTATGGTGTTTCTTCTGACGAGACTCACGATCAGTTTATCCAGCGGGCCAATCGTGTTTTTCCGGCCGATTCCGTCAGAGCCTGGTCGCGCATCGAGCGCGCGGTATTCAATCACCTGATGGCAAAACTGATTCACCAGAATTCCTATAGTTCCATTTCCAATGAGATGCTTCAAGAGTGTCGGGACGACATGACCGAGATCGTCAGGCGCTGTGGGGAAAAGCTTGATTGATAGCCCGAAAGGGAACCGCATTCTTGCGGCGTTATCGAGCGATGATTATTTTCGCTTGCTGGGTAATCTTGAGCTCACCCGCTTGGCGCTTGGAGAGGTTCTCTACGACTCAGGTGATCGACAGAGATATATCCATTTCCCGACAACCTGCATCGTTTCCCTCGGGTTTTCCACTGAGGATGGATCCTCAGCGCAGCTGGCGATAGTTGGCAACGACGGGCTGGTCGGCGTTCCGATGATTCTGGGTGGAAAAACCACCACCCACAGCGCCGTCGTCCAGAGCGCTGGCAATGCATTCCGGCTGCGAGCCGACAGGGCCCGCAGCGAACTCATCAAGGGTGGCGGTTTACAGTCCCTGTCCTTGCTCTACACACAGGCGCTGATGACCCAGATGGCACAGAGCGTAGTCTGCAATCGGCATCACTCCATCAAACAGCAACTGTGTCGCTGGCTCTTGCTCAGCCTGGACCGGCTACCCGGCAATCAACTCAACGTCACCCAGGAATTGATCGGCCACATGTTGGGGGTACGTCGCGAAGCAGTCACCGAGGCGGCGGGAAAGCTTCAGGCGGCAGGTCTGATTCAATACAGCCGAGGTCGAATTACCGTAATTGATCGGGCGGGCATTGAAGCCCTCGTTTGCGAATGCTATGTCGCAGCGAAGGTTGAAATTGATCGTCTATTCCATTTGTCACTGGATGATCACGATCACCCAAGGGACCAAGGCCGCCCCGATCTGGCGCCGCCGCGCCACCGTGCGTTTAAAGACCTTCATGAACAACAGTGCCGATAGGCATAAACAGGGAAAATTGCGTAAGCACGCCGAAGAGATGCTTGTCCAAAAATATCTGCCGGCCCGGCCGCTGGTAGATAGCGATCCACGAAAACTGCTGCACGAGTTGCATGTACACCAAATCCAACTCGAGATGCAGAACCATGAGCTACGCCAGGCTCAGGCAGAACTTGAGGATTCACGGATTCTTTATCGTGATCTCTACGATTTGGCGCCGATTGGTTACTGCACCCTCGACGACGAAGGCCTGATCACGCAAGCCAACCTTACGGCCGCCAACATGTTGGGGGTGGCGCGCGAGGCGCTTGTCAAACAGCCAATCCGCCGCTTCATTGCCCAAGAAGAACAGGATACGTTTCACTGCTACAGCCAACAGCTCATTTCAACAGCGGGGCTGCACACCTGCGATCTACGCATGATGAAGAGTTGTGGATCGACATTTTGGGTACGTCTAAGCTCGGTTCGCGAGGCTGGCCTTGGCAACAAGCCGGTATATCGCCTTACCTTTGGCGACATCACCGAGAGCAAGCGTCTGGAAGAGGCTCTGCGCGAGCAGAAATCGTTCTTCCATCTGATTGCAGAGAACCTTTCCGACTTCATCGCGGTGCTCGATCCGGAGGGCCGACGGCTCTACAACAGTCCTTCATACCAACAGTTTTTTGGCAATCTCAGCGACTTGCAAGGCACCAATTCATTCGCGGAAATTCACCCGGATGACCGGGAGCGCGTCAAACAAGTATTCGTCGAAACCGTACGCTCCGGCCAGGGGCGACAGATCAATTATCGCTTCGTATTGGCCGATGGCAGCATCCGTGACATGGAATCACGCGGCAATGTAATCAAGGACAAGGACGGGCAAGTTGTCCGCGTGGTCGTGGTTTCGCGCGACATCACCGAGCGCAACCGGCTTTTGGAGCAGCTGCACCAAATGGCGTTCCATGATCCCCTGACGCAACTGCCGAATCGCCGGCTGTTCAGTGATCGCTTGAGCCGGGCCTTGGCAGCAAGCACACGCAGTGATTGCCATGGCGCCCTGATATTCCTCGATCTGGATAGCTTCAAGCCGCTCAACGACGCGCACGGCCACGAGGTTGGCGATTTGCTGTTAATTCAGGTGGCGGAGCGGCTCAAACGCTGCGTGCGCGAGATTGATACCGTGGCCCGCTTTGGTGGAGACGAGTTTGTTGTCATGCTGGCGCAGCTCGATACTGACGAGGCTGAATCCCTCTCACAAGCCGGGAGCATTGCTGAAAAACTGCGTGCTACCCTGGCGGAACCCTACATCCTCAACATCGCTCATGTCGGAGATGTCGATACTGTCGTGACTTATCAGTGCACGGCGAGTGTTGGTATTGCTATTTTTAATCACCATGAACCGAGCCAGGGAAATATCCTGAAACGGGCCGATATGGCCATGTATCAGGCCAAGCATGCTGGAGGCAATCAGGTTCGGTTTTGTGGGGCACAAGCCTGGTGAATTCGGAGATTCCGAAACAGCACCATTTCCATCAAAGCGCAGTGTCAATGCGAAGCGATGGTCTGCGCAGGTGACACTCCGCACGCACTAGATCCGAACAGCTTTCGGACTCCCACGGTCAACCGGAAAAAATGCCCAAAACTGAAATCCGCCGTTCCGCATCAAGCCGATAAAAAGGCAGTCAAACGACCGCCTTTTTCCTGTCCAGGTCAGGCAATCAGGCCGGAATACCCAGAATGACGTGGCTGGCCTTGATCAGCGCCGAGGCTTCGCTGCCTTCTTTCAGGCCCAGCTCCATCACCGCCTCGTTGGTCACCACGGAATAAACCGTCGTGCCGCCGGGCAGCGTGACGGCCACTTCCGTGTTCACAGCGCCTTTTTGCAACTTGCTGACTTTGCCGGCCAGCTGATTGCGGGCCGAGAATTTCACATTGGCCGGGCCGGCCAGCAGCATGACCCACGGCGCCTTGACGTAGGCAACCGCTTCCTTGCCGACAGCCAGGCCGAGTGAATTGACGCTGCCCTCTGTCACGATTGCGACAATTTTGTCGCCTCCGGGCAGGGTGAGTTCGACTTCGGCGTTGACTGCACCGTCGACCAAAGCGGTGATTTTTCCCTTGAATACATTGCGGGCGCTGACATTCATGATGTTCTCCTTACCGGGTTTAGTGAGCTGGCCCGCTTTTCGCTATATACAACCACATCTAACGCTTTTTTGTCGGGTCGCTCACACTTTAAGGCCGGTCGTTTTGCCAATACAACCATAACGACAGACTATTTTACGGATATTTCCGGCACCAAAACCTGAGTTATAGTAACCGCTATATAAACTTAAACATCACGAAATCATGGATACCATCCTGCATTGCCTGCGCGGCAAACTGGAAGTCGATACCGAGTTCGGCACCTTTCTCGGCGACACCCGCATCCGCCTGCTTGAGGCCATCGACCAGCACGGCTCGATCTCTCAGGCAGCAAAAGCCGTACCCATTTCGTACAAGGCCGCCTGGGATGCCGTCGATGCCATGAACAACCTGGCCGACCAGCCGCTGGTCGTGCGCTCGACCGGCGGCAAGAACGGCGGTGGCACGCTGCTCACCGAACACGGCCGCAAGACCATCGCCCTCTACCGGGCGCTGGAGGCCGAATACCAGGCGGCGCTGGAACGCCTGTCGGCCAGCCTGAACGACGGCGAAGCCAGCGATTTCAAGCAATTCAGCAAGCTGCTCAAGCGCATGTCGATGAAAACCAGCGCCCGCAACCAGTTCGCCGGCCATATCGTTGCGCTGCGCGAGGGCCATGTCGATTTCGAAGTGCGCATCAAGCTCGACGATGAAAACGAAATCGTCGCCGTCATTACCGGCGACTCGGCCGAAAGTCTCGGCCTGACCATCGGCATGGAAATCAGCGCCCTGGTCAAGTCGTCGTCCGTGCTGCTGCTCAATGACCCGACCGTCAGAACCAGCGCCCGCAACCATCTATGGGGCGAAATCACCCGCATCCACGACGGCCCGGTCAATGCCGAAATAACGCTGAGCATGAAGAGCGGCAAATCGGTCTGCGCCGTCGTCACCCACGACAGCGTCGACAAGCTCGGCCTCGTCGTCGGCGAGCAAGCCTGCGCCGTGTTCAAGGCCTCGTCGGTCATTCTTTGCAAGTATTCCTGAACCCCCCGGAGAATCCATCATGAAACGTCTGAGCACCCTCATCCTTTCCCTGCTCGCCATCGCCACGGCGCACGCCGACGAAGTCCAGGTCGCCGTCGCCGCCAATTTCACCGGCCCGATGCAAGTCATTGCCGTGCTCTTCGAGCGAGACACCGGCCACAAGGCCAATCTGGCCTTCGGTTCCACCGGCAAGTTCTACGCCCAGATCGCCAATGGCGCACCGTTTTCCGTGCTGCTCGCCGCCGACGACGAAACACCGGCCAAGCTGGTCAAAGAAGGCCACGCCGTCGCCGGTACCGCCTTCACCTACGCCATCGGCAAGCTGGTGCTGTGGTCGGCCGACCCCAGGCTGGTCGACGCCAAGGGCGAGATACTCAAGAAGGGCGGCTTCAAGCATCTATCACTGGCCAACCCGAAAACCGCCCCCTACGGCGCGGCCGGCATGCAGGTCATGAGCAAGCTCGGTGTTGCTGACAGCATCAAGCCGCTGATCGTCCAGGGTGAGAACATTTCGCAGACGCAGCAGTTCATTTCAACGGGTGCCGCCGAACTCGGCTTTGTCGCCTATTCGCAGGTCATCAAGAACGGCGCCGTCGGTTCCGGTTCGGGCTGGGTCGTTCCGGCCAATCTGTACGACCCGATCCGTCAGGATGCGGTCATCCTCGCCAAGGGCAAGGACAAGCCGGCGGCCATTGCCCTGATGAATTACCTGAAGGGAGAGAAAGCCCAGGCGGTGATAAAGTCCTTCGGCTACGAATTGCGCTAATCCAAGGAAACTCCAAGCACCATGCTGACCGACAGCGACCTCCAGGCCATCTGGCTGACCACACGACTGGCCGGGATCACAACCCTGATCCTGCTCCTGATCGGCACCCCCATCGCCTGGCGGCTGGCGCGCAGCCGCTCGTGGTGGAAGGGGCCGCTCGGTGCCGTCGTCGCTCTGCCGCTGGTGCTGCCGCCGTCGGTGCTCGGTTTCTACCTGCTGCTGGCTATGGGGCCGTACGGGCCGGTTGGCCAGCTGACCGCCTCGTTGGGCCTCGGCACCCTGCCCTTCACCTTCTGGGGTCTGGTCGTCGCCTCGTCGTTTTATTCGCTGCCCTTCATGGTGCAACCGCTGCAAAACGCCTTTGAAAGCATCGGCGAGCGGCCGCTCGAAGTCGCCGCAACCTTGCGCGCGTCGCCGGTCGACACCTTCTTTTCGGTGGTCCTGCCGTTGGCCAAACCAGGCTTCATTACCGCTGGCGTCCTGACCTTTGCCCACACCGTCGGCGAATTCGGCGTTGTGCTGATGATCGGCGGCAACATTCCCGGCGTCACCCGCGTCGCCTCGGTGCAGATCTACGACCACGTCGAGGCCATGGAATATGCCGACGCCCACCGTCTGGCCGCCGTCATGCTGATTTTCTCCTTCACAGTGCTGCTCGCCATGTACGTCCGCCGCCCCAAGCCGGCGAAGGGAGACTGACGTGAACAGCATCAATGCTCGTTTCAAACTCGACTGGCCCGGCTTCACGCTCGATGTCGACCTCGCCCTGCCCGGCTGCGGCGTCACCGCGCTGTTCGGCCATTCCGGCTCGGGCAAAACCACCTTGTTGCGCTGCCTGGCCGGGCTGGAAAGGCCATCCCACGGTCGACTCGAATTCAAGGGCCAAATCTGGCAGGACGAAAATACCTGGCTGCCGACGCATCAGCGGCCAATCGGCTACGTCTTTCAGGAAGCCAGCCTGTTCGCCCATCTCAATGTCCTCGGCAACCTGAATTTCGGCCTTAAACGCAGCACCACGGCGCAGCGCGTCGGGCTGGAACAGGCCATCGAACTGCTCGGCATCGGCCATCTGCTTGAGCGCAAGCCGGACACGCTGTCCGGCGGCGAACGGCAGCGCGTCGGCATTGCCCGGGCGCTCGCCGTCGGCCCGGAAATCCTGCTCATGGACGAGCCCCTGGCGGCCCTCGACCTCAAGCGCAAGCAGGAAATCCTGCCCTATCTCGAACGCCTGCACGACGAGCTGGCCATACCGGTCATCTACGTCAGCCACTCGCCCGACGAAGTCGCCCGCCTGGCCGATCACATCGTCGCCATGGACGGCGGCCAGGTCGTTGCCGACGGCCCGCTGGTCGAAACGCTGGCCCGCCTCGACCTGCCGATCCACCTCGGCGAAGACGTCGGGGTCGTGCTCGACGCGACAGTCGGCGCCGTCGATAGCGAATGGCATCTGGCCCGCGTCGATTTCGCCGGCGGCGGTTTGTGGACGCGGGATCGCGGCGTGCCGCCCGGCAAGCACGTGCGCGTTCGCGTGCTGGCCCGCGATGTCAGCCTGGCCGTCCTCGAACCGGTGCCGAGCAGCATCCAGAACGTCCTCGCCGGCACGGTCGAATCGATAGGCGACGACGACCATCCCGGCCTGCTGCTGGTCCGCGTCCAGATCGGCGCCAGCCAGCTGGTCGCCCGCCTGACCCGCCGTTCGGCCGCCCAGCTCGGCATCGCGCCGGGCCTGCCGGTCAGTGTTCAAATCAAATCCGTGGCCTTGATGGAATAAGGAGTCGACGATGTTGGCAACAATCCGCTCATGTTCGCCCGAACGCCGTTCCGGCTGCCGCGACGATGGCGCACCCGACTGGGCTGCGGGCCTGCCGGTTGCGTGGCGCGAAATGGCCGAAACCCCCCTGCATTTTGTCGAATACCGGGAATACGAAATGCCGGCCAGCCGCTGCCTCGGCTACGACGCCGACGACAAGCTGTGCTACTACGCGCACCAATACCTGATTGAAACCTGCCGCTCGGATGACGACGAGGACTTCTACCGCGCCATCGACGGCGGCGAAACCATGCGCGCCTGGCGCTTGCGCGACGAGCGCTGGCTGATACTTCGCCAGCCGATCACCGACGACTGCACGTCGCCAAAACGCGGCTTTTACAGTTTTTCCACCGAGGCGCCGCGCTGATGACAGGCAACCCTTACTCCCTGCCCGACAGCGAGCTCGAACGGCTGCTCGACGAAGACGTCCCCTGCGGCGACGCGACCACCTTTTCGCTGGGCATCGGCGACCAGCCCGGACGCCTCGTCTTTCGCGCCCGCCAGCCCATGGTCGTCTGCGCCAGCGAAGAAGCCCGGCGCATGGGCGAACTGCACGGCCTGCACAGCATCGGCAGCGTGGTCGCCAGCGGCAGCCGGCTCGCTGCCGGCGAGACCATCCTGACCCTTGAAGGCCACGCCGCCGGCCTGCACAAGGTGTGGAAAACGGCGCAAACCTTCATGGAATACCTGTCGGGCATCGCCAGCAGCACGGCCGATATTGTCGCCGCCGCCCGCAGCGTAAACCCGGACATCGGCATCGCCTGCACGCGCAAGAACTTCCCCGGCACCAAGGCCGCGGCGATCAAGGCCATTCTGGCCGGCGGCGCCAGCCCGCATCGCCTGAGCCTGTCGGAAACCCTGCTCATCTTTGCCGAGCACCGGGCCTTTCTCGGCGACGAAGCGCCACCGGCCACCGTACAACGCCTGCGCCGCGCCTGGCCAGAACGCGCCATCGTCGTCGAAGTCGGCGATGAAGCCGAAGCCTTGTGCTGGCAAGAGGCTGGCGCCGACATCCTGCAACTCGAAAAAATGCCGGTTGCCACGGTCAACCGGATAAAAGGGCTAATTCCGAAATCCTCGCACACGCGCATCGCCGCAGCAGGCGGCATAAATTCTGCTAATGCAGAAGATTATGCGCGGGCCGGGGCCAACATTCTGGTCACCTCCGCCCCGTATTTCTCGCCGCCACGCGACGTGGCGGTCACGCTGACAGCCCTGTAAAGACGCCGCTCGCCATGAAAATCGCCATCGCAACCAAGGACTTCGAAACCGTCAGCAGCCACGCGGGGCAAACCCGACAATGGCTGGTTTACGACCTGAGCAACCACCGTTCCAACCAGTTGCTGCCCGCCCCGCGCCGGGTCAATCTGGAGAAAGAACAGGTGCTCCACGTCTTCGAGGACAAGGAGCCGCACCCGCTCGACGGCATCGATCTGATCGTGGCGGCCAGTGCCGGCGACGGTTTCATCCGCCACATGAAAAAACGCGGCGCAGAGGTGTTGCTCACCGGCGAAACCGACCCGGCCGTCGCCATCACCCGCATCCTGGCCGGCGAAGCCCTGCCCGACCCGCGCTTCGACATCACCCTGGCGCTGTGCAAGGTGCGCGATTTGTTTTCACGGCGTTGAGAACCGTCGTCATTCCCGCGAAAGCGGGAATCCAGCTCAACCCTGGACTCCCGCCTGCGCGGGAGTGACGAATCAGGTCTTCAAACCAGCGCCCTTGCCAGCAACACCGCCACATGCACCGCGTCCCGCCCCGTCCCATCCTTGATCTGATGCCGACACGAAAAGCCATCCGCCACAATCGTCGCATCAACCGGCGCTGAGCGCACGGCCGGCAGCAAGGCCAGTTCGCCCATCTTCACCGAAGCCTCGTAATGCTCGGCCTCCAGCCCGAAGCTGCCGGACATGCCACAACAACTGGCATCGACGATCTCGAACTCGAATTCCGGTATCCAGCCGAGCACCTTTTTCATCGACTTCATGGCGCCAAAGGCCTTCTGGTGACAATGGCCATGGACCACCGCCTTGCCGCCGGGGATCGGCTTGAGATCGAGCTTCAGCCCCTTGTTGCCCTCGCACATCAGGAATTCCTCAAACAGGAAAGCCTGCTTGCCGAGTTGCCCGACCTCGGGCCCGAGCGACAGGCTGTAGAACTCGTCGCGCAAGGCCAGCAGGCAGGATGGCTCCAACCCGACAATCGGCGTTCCGGCGGCCAGGGCCGGGGCCAGCGCGGCCATCACCCGTTTGCCTTCGAGCTTGGCGGCATCGACCATGCCTTGCGACAGATAGGTACGACCACAGCACAGCGGGCGCTCCGGCTCGACATCGTCGGCGGCCGGGCGCAGCACCTCGACCGCATAGCCGCCCGCCGACAGCACGGCGATAGCCGCCTCGGCCACTTCCGGCGTGTAGTAGTGGGTGAAGGTGTCTACAAAAAGAGCCACTTTTCCGCGTTGACCGTGGGATTCCGTGTTTTCGGCGAAAACAGGCTGACTGACGATCTCGGGAATCGGCCGCTTGGCCGAAATCCCCAGCTTGCGCTCGGCCAGCCCGGCCAGCCACGGCGACGCATTGCGCAGGCGGACCAGCGCCGCCAGTGGCCGACGATAGCGATGCAGCCATTCCGGCAGACCACCGAACAGTCGCGCCCGACGCGGCACGCCGAGTTCATCGTTGCGATGCGCCAGGTATTCGGTCTTGATCAGCGTCATGTCGACCGAGCTCGGGCATTCCTTCTTGCAGCCCTTGCACGAGACGCAAAGGTCCATCGCCGCCGCCAGATCGGGATGGATGAAGGGCTGTTCGCCGAGTTCACCGTTCAGCGCCGCCTTGAAGGCCTTGACCCGCGCCCCGGTCGAATGTGCCGGATCGCCGGTTATCCGGTAGCTCGGGCACATGACGCCCTTGCCGTCGCGCTGGCACTGGTGATTGTTCATGCAGACGGCAACCGCCTTAGCGTAATTGCCGCCCGTCGCCGGAATGCCGGCATAGGCGTCGCCCATGCCGTAGGTGTCGTAGGCCGACCAGTCGAGAAAGGTTTTCATGCTGGACATGAAGCAAAACCGGCGCCACGGCAATAGTCTTTAAAATCAAAGCATCGCGACTGTCGGCAATGCGACAAGAAGGGCCAGAACAGGGACAGTGATCGGTATAATCCCGGCCTTATTCCATGGTTAGGCAACAGCATGAACGACGAGATCAATTACCAGAACAACCCGCTGCATGGGCTCAGCTTAAAAAATCTGCTCATTCAAATCGTCGATCACTACGGCTTCGAGATCCTGTTTGCCTATCTCAATATCAATTGTTTTAACAAAAACCCGAGCATCGATTCTGCCGTCAAGTACCTCAAAAAGACCGATTGGGCGCGCGAAAAGGTCGAAGCATTCTATCTGTACAAGTTCAAAAGCCTGCCCCGCGCTTCTGACGAGCAGTTCGAACTGCCGCCCCGGGATCGCATCGTGCCGCCGAACCAGATACCCGGCCCCCCCGCCGAATTGAGCCTGGAAGACGCCGAGCGATTGAGAGAAAAACGCATCAAAAAAGCCGCCCAGCACGACCAGGAAAAAAGCCAGCGTGCCGCACCGGCCAAGAGGACGTCAAACCATTCAAACACCTCGGCCAGTGATTCGGATCCCTGGGCGAAGTGGAGAAAATGAATCCGGGGCTTGTTGCCTGACGGCGAAATGGCTTAAACCGCGTCCTCAGCGCGCCGGCTCAGCAACAAAGATTTCGACGCGGCGGTTCATGGCGCGTCCAGCCGCCGTATTGTTGTCGGCGACGGGCTCATGCGAACCGCGACCGTCGATGCTGATGCGATTCATGGCAACGCCGCGATCGACAAGATAGCTGCGCGTGGCATTGGCACGATCGACCGACAGCGGACCATTGATCGCATCGGAACCCGAACTGTCGGTGTGGCCAATGATTTTTACCGTGGTCACCCGATTCTGGTTCAGCGTGCCGGCGAAGCGATCGAGTATCGGGCGCAGGTTGGGTTTGACGTCATAGCGTCCCGAATCGAAGGAAATATCCGAGGGAATGTCGAGCTTGAGCTGGTTGTCCGCGGTCTGGCTGACACTCACCCCTGTTCCCTGAGTGGCTTGCTCCATGGTCGCCTTTTGCTCCTGCATGCGCTGCGACCACAAATAGCCGCCCCCCGCGCCGAGCGCTCCGCCAATTGCCGCGCCGGCCGCTGCGCCCTGGGCATCACCCTGGGTCAATCCGCCGATGACCGCGCCAGCCACCGCACCAATCCCCGCGCCCGTGCCGGTGGTGCGTTGTGTTTCCGTCATGTTGGCGCAGCCTGAAACAAGACTGATGACGACTGCTGCGACGGCGAAAGTTTGGCTGCCTTTGTTCATGATGTGGCCTTTTTGGATAGTCGTTGATATATCGCGGCAAGCGACAAGGCAACCATACCCAAACGAGACAGGCCGGTTTGTTCGCTGTCGAACATACGGCCGGGCAAACGCTAATCTATTCCCGAAGCCCATCCAGCGCAGTTCGAATCTGCGGATTCATACCCGTTTCGATTTTGGTCATTTTTTCCGGTTGACCGTGGCAACGCGATTCGGTGTCAGCTGAACGCACCAACAAAAAAGGAGCACAAGGCGCAAGCCCAGGCTCCTTCTCCTCCGGCGGGGTTGCTTAACCCCGGCCGAAAATCCCTTACATGGGCTTACTTGCCCATGTGCTGCAACACGGTGTGCAGGCGTTCGGCGGCGTAGGCGGCCTCAGGATCGTTGTCGGTCAGTTTCAGGACATCGGCCCAGTTGATGTAGCGATCAAGTCGAACCAGGGCATTGGCGCTGACTGCATCCAGATCGACATTCAGTTTAATGGCGTCGCCGTTACCGTCCAGCTTGTACTCAAAGGTACCTCGCATGCTTCGTTCTCCAAATGGTCGTGGGATAGATGCGCGCAGTGTACCGACCGGCGCCGGTAATTGAAATGCCGTACCGCTGCTTAAGAGATATTTTCCCGCCTGCGGCCGCTCGTCGCTTGTGCACTGCAGCGCTGTCGCAAATGCGACAAGGAGGCCAACACGCCCTTCGGCAGAAATATGCATCCCGCTGATTTAATTGAATAAACACCTCTGGCACAGCGATTGCTGAATAGGCTTCGACTGCATTCGAGGAGCCGACATCGTGGAACTACCAGTTATCAGCAATTCTGCCCCAGCCGCTGAAGGCGGCGGTTGTGCATCCAGCGGCTGCGGTACGGCCCCGGACGCTTTGGGCCATCTGCCCGATCACATTCGCGCCAAAGTTCAGGACCACCCGTGCTATTCGGAAGAAGCGCACCACTACTTCGCCCGCATGCACGTTGCCGTGGCCCCGGCCTGCAACATCCAGTGCAATTACTGCAACCGCAAGTATGACTGCTCGAACGAATCCCGTCCGGGCGTCGTTTCGGAAGTGTTGACGCCGAAACAGGCGATCAACAAGGTGCTTGCCGTTGCCGCCGAAATCCCGCAGATGACGGTACTCGGCATCGCCGGACCTGGCGACCCCTTGGCCAACCCGGCCCGTACGTTCGAGACTTTTGAAGAGCTCTCGGCGCGCGCCCCGGATATCAAACTCTGCGTATCGACCAACGGCCTCAACCTGCCGATGTATGTCGACCGTATTGCCCAGCACAACATCGACCACGTGACGATCACCATCAACTGCGTCGATCCGGAAGTGGGTGCCAAGATCTACCCGTGGATTTTCTGGGAGAACAAACGCATCTTCGGCGTCGAAGGCGCACGCATCCTGATCGAACAGCAGCAGCTCGGTCTGCAGATGCTGACCGACCGCGGCATCCTGGTGAAGGTCAACTCGGTGCTGATCCCGGGCGTCAATGACGAGCATCTCAAGGAAGTCTCGAAGATCGTCAAGGCCAAGGGCGCCTTCCTGCACAACGTCATGCCGCTGATCGCCGAAGCTGAACACGGCACCTACTACGGCATCATGGAGCAGCCGGAACCGACACCGGAAATGCTGCAAGACCTGCAGGACGCCTGTGCCGGCGACATGGCGATGATGCGCCACTGCCGCCAGTGCCGCGCCGATGCGGTCGGCCTGCTCGGCGAAGATCGTGGCGACGAATTCACCATGGACAAGATCGACGTCATGGAGGTTGATTACGAAGCCGCCATGGTCCGTCGCAAGGTTGTCCACGACGAGATTATCGAAAAGCTCGACGCCAAGCGCGGCATCGTCAAGCCGAAGGCCGAAGAACTCGGCATCCCGGCTGATGCCCGCCCGGTGCTCATGGCGGTGGCCGGCAAGAACGGTGTCGTCGCCGAGCACTTCGGTCACGCCAAGGAGTTCCTGATCTACGAAGCCTCGCCGGCTGGCGTGCGCTTCATGAGCCATCGCAAGACCGAGCTCTACTGCGGCGGAATGGATGCCTGCGGGGATGGCGACGTGGCCGAGGCTGGCTCAACCGAATCGCTGCTCGACCGCAACATCCGCGTGCTCGAAGGCTGCGAAGTCGTGCTCTGTTCCAAGGTCGGTTTCGAGCCCTGGGCCAAGCTGGAAGCCGCCGGCATCGCGCCGAACGGCGAACACGCGATGGAGCCGATCGAGGAAGCCGTGATGGCGGTGTACAAGGAAATCGCGGCGACCGGCAAGTTGAGTCCGGCAGCAGAAACCCTGAAGGTGGCGTAAATGGCACTGCAAATCACCGAATCCTGTGTCAATTGCTGGGCTTGCGTCGATGTCTGCCCGAACGATGCGATCTACGAAGACAAGCCGCACTTCCTGATCGATGACGACAAATGCACCGAGTGCCTGGGCGATCACAGCGTGCCGCAATGCGCCGCGATCTGCCCGATTGAAATGGCCATCGTCGATGAACTGGGCGCTTTCCTGAATCCGCCCGGTTCGCTGACCGGCATCCCGATCGAAAAGCTCAAGCAATTCGGCATGTGGAAGGACGCAGCGTAATGGCGGTTGTCACGTTCTACGAAAAACCCGGCTGCAAGGGCAATCTTCGCCAGAAGACCCTGCTCGCTGCAGCCGGCCACACCGTCCAGGCCAAAAGTCTCAAGACCGAAGCCTGGACGGCTGATCGCCTGCTCGCCTTTCTTGGCAAGCTGCCGGTCGCCAGTTGGTTCAACATGGCCGCAACGGATATCAAGTCGGGTGAAATCGTCCCGGAGAACCTCGGTTTCGAGGATGCCCTGGATCTGCTGCTCGAAAACCCGCTGCTCATCCGCCGCCCGCTCATGGAAATCGGCGAGGAACGGCTGGTCGGTTTCGACATCGCTGCGGTCGACGCGTGGATTGGCCTGAAAAACGTCGAGCTGCCGGAAGGCAATATCGAAGCCTGCGTGCATGGTCCGGAAGGCCATGGCAGTTGCGGCAGCCACGCGCATGATCACGAGGAAGAGGAAAGCAGCCATGGTCGCTGCGGCACTCACTGACAACGCCGTAGAAATTGCGCCGGGCGTCCACTGGGTGGGCGCCCTCGACCCGCATCTGCGGAGTTTCGACATCATCCTCAAAACCGCCAACGGCACGAGCTACAACTCGTACGTCGTGCGCGGCGAGAACGGCGTGGCGATCATCGACACGGTGAAGGAAAACTTCGCCGACGATTTCTTCCGTCGACTCGAATCGGTGGCCCGTTACGACGAAATCACCACCATCGTTCTCAATCACCTGGAGCCGGACCACAGCGGCGCCCTGCCCGAACTCCTGAAGCGCGCGCCGCAGGCCAAGGTCTATCTGTCGAGCCGCGCCCAGATGATGTTGAAAGCGCTGCTCAAGCCCTCCGGCGAAAAGCCGCCCGAATACATTCCGGTCACCACCGACGACACCGTCGATCTCGGCGGCCGCACCCTGCGCTTCCTGCACACGCCTTACCTGCACTGGCCGGACACGCAGTGCACCTATCTCGTCGAGGATGGCCTGCTGTTCACCGGTGACATCTTCGGCTGTCATTTCTGCGACAACCGCCTGTTCAACGACACGGTCGGCGATTTCCGATTCTCGTTCGAGTATTACTACGCGCACATCATGCGGCCCTTCCGCGAGTATGTACTCGATGCCATCGCGCTGATCGAGCCGCTCGAGATCAACCTGATCGCCCCGGCGCACGGCCCCATCCTGCGCCACGCGCCGCGCGACTATGTGCATCGCTACCGCGAACTGGCCACGCCGCGACTGTTCAACGAGGCGCGCAGCGAAAAGACACTGGTCGTCTTCTACATCTCGGCCTACGGCAATACCCGGCGCATGGCTGAATCGCTCGCTGCCGGCGCCGAATCCATCGGCGGCGTACGCGTTTCGCTGTACGACCTCGAAGGCGGCGAATCGGGCATCTTCACCGATCTGATCGAGGAAGCCGACGGCCTGGCCTTCGGCAGCCCGACGATCAACGCCGACGCCGTCAAACCGATCTGGGATGTCCTTTCGTCGCTGACCACGGTCAACGTCAAGGGCAAGCTGGGCGCCGCTTTCGGCTCGTATGGCTGGAGCGGCGAAGCGGTACGGCTGATCGAGGATCGTCTGCGCGGCCTCAAGTTGCGCGTCCCGGTCGAAGGACTGCGTATCAAGCTGGTGCCGGATGCCAGTGAACTCGAAGCCTGCCGTGATCTCGGCGAACAACTGGCCCGTCACCTGACGGGCAGGGTCGAGCACCGCGAGATCGACATGGCGGCGCTCGCCTAACACATGACAAACAGGGGGAAAAATAATGCCTAAAGCAAAAGTCACTTTTCAGGATATCGGCGTCACGGTCACCGTGCCGGCCGGCACCCGACTGATCGAAGTCTCGGAAAAAGTCGGCGCCGGCATCACCTACGGCTGCCGCGAAGGCGAGTGCTGCACCTGCCTGACCAAGATCATCTCCGGCGGCGAATTCCTCGCCCCGCCGAGCATCCTCGAAGACCAGGTGCTCAAAGACAACATGGCACCGCGCGGCCATCGGCTGGCTTGCCAGGCGCAGATCATCGGCGGCGATATTGTCGTCAAGCCGGCATGAACATTAAACACCGTCATTCCCGCCTTGAACGGGAATCCAGAGGTCCAAGGACTGGATTCGCGCTTTAGCGGGAATGACGGCGAACGTACCGAACAAGATTAAAAGCATCGTTAAAAGAAATCGACCCAACCCCAACAGAGAAATTCAAATCAACCCGCTCTCCAGGAGAACTTAGGAAATGGCACTAATCACTTTCACCAGCCCGCTGCACAAGGACAAGACGGTTTATGCCGTCGCCGGCAGCCACACCCAGACCATCCTCGCGCTGGCCAAGGAACATCACATCCCGATCGACTTCGGCTGCCAGGAAGGCAACTGCGGCACCTGTCTGGTCAAGGTTTCGTCGGTTGACGGCAAGCGCGCTCCGATGGGTGGCCCGCTCAATGTCCGCGAAGTCGCTGCGCTGACCGAACTCGGCCACATCACCAAGGCCCAGATCGAGCAGATGTACGTCGACGACATCCCGCCGACCCAGTGGCGCCTGGCCTGCCAGATGATCGTCCGTGACGAAGACATCCTGGTCGAATATCCGAGCAAGTAAGTAACGAGCGTGACATGAACGGTCCGGATCGGCTTCCTTACCGCACCACCCTGTTCGCCGAGCTGCTGGCCATGCCGGCGGCGACGGCGAAGGCTGCGGCCGATCCGAATCGTTCGCTGCTGGCCAGCATCGTCGCCGGGCAAGTGACCGATTCCGGCTGCCTGCCAGCCGATCTCGGGCTGGGCAAGGCCGTTCATGCCGCGCTGCTCCACACCTACTTTCCCCGGCTTGACGTCAGCGGCCCATCGCGCGCCGTTGAAGCCATTCCCGAATGGGAAGACCTGCAAAAGCTGCTGCTCGACCATCGCGCCTGCGAATACCCGTCCGAACTGCTCATCGCCAACATCGTCGCCACCGCCTGCGCCGGCCGCGACCATCTCTGGCAGGATCTCGGTCTGGCCAACCGGGAAGAACTTTCCCGGCTCATGTGGGTAAACTTTCCGGCCCTCGCCCGCGCCAACACCGGCGACATGAAGTGGAAGAAATTCCTTTATCGCCAGTTCTGTTCGCGCGAAGGCATCTACGTTTGCCCCGCCCCCTCGTGTGGGGTTTGTAAGGATTACGCCAAATGTTTTGGACCGGAGAACTGATCGCCAAATCCGCGCCGGTGCGCCGGCGCCCCATTCCGGCCTACGCGCCGCACGTCGACCGCGGCATGGCGGCCTATCTTGGCCTGGCTGTCGGCGACGCTTTGGGCGCCACGGTCGAGTTTCTGACCCCCAATGAAATCCGCCACCAGATCGGCCTGCACTGCGAAATCACCGGCGGTGGCTGGCTGCGCCTGAAGGCGGGCAAGGTTACCGACGACACGACCATGTCGCTGGCGTTGGGCGAGTCGATCATCGCCCGCGGCCGTGTTGACGCCATGTCCGCGGCCGAAGCCTTCGATGCCTGGATGCGGGCCAAGCCGGTCGACATCGGCAACACGGTGCGCCGTAACCTGATCTCTTTCCGCAAGACCGGCAACCCGGAAGCCGTCGCGTCCGAACACGACGCCGGCAACGGCGCCGCGATGCGCGTTTTGCCCGTCGCCCTGGCCTGCTACGGTCAACCGGAAAATTCGGTCAAAATCGCAAACCGCGCCCAGGCCCATGTCACGCACCACAACACGCTTTCCGATGCGGCTTGCGAAACGCTGATCTTCATGGTCCATGATTTCCTGGCCGGCCGCGACCCCATCGAGGTCGAACGCGAGCGGGCCGGCAAGCTGGTCAGTGACTTTCCCGTTTTCGCCTACGACAAACGCCGCCGCGAAAACCCCAGCGGCTTCGTCGTCGATACCATGCAAGCCGTTTTCCAGTCCTTCTTCGCTACCGATACCTTTGAGGACTGCCTGATTGATGTCGTCAATCGCGGCGGCGATGCCGACACCACCGGCGCCATCGCCGGCATGCTGGCCGGCGCCCGCTACGGTATGGAGAGCATTCCAAATCGCTGGCTGAAGGTGATCGACGAAAAGATTTCCGCCCAGTGCCCTGACCAGGCCCGCGCCCTGCTCGCCATATCGGGCCACTCCTGAATCAGGAATTCGAGGTCGGTGTCGTCGACCTCGCCCCCCCGCCAACTCAGCGCAAGACACGACCGGGAACCGTTCATGCCCTGGCTTCCACGCGCCGGCAGAATCCCAGAGACTAACGCTCATTAAAATCAGCAATCGACCCGGATTCACCATACCTGCGGACGGATTGTCAATATTGATATATCTATACTTTTTGCTGTATATCAAATATAGTAATCACCAGATGATGTCAGGCCCATGATATGTTCGATAACAACCAACTTGGCGTTTCGAGCCATCCCCAATGAGAAGAATATGACCCTGTCAAAACGCTTGCTAATCCTGCTTGCCACATCGATCACTTCGCTGATTCTCGTCGCCGGACTCGGCATGATCCAGATGCAGCGGGTTTACTCCGCTGCCAATTTCAGCAACGAAAATATCGTCCCGAGCATTCTGGTGCTCGACGAAGCACTGCTCAAATTCGGCCAGGTTCGCGTCCGTGTTTATCGTCACGTGCTCAACACGGACCCCAAAGCCATTGCGGAAATCGATGCCAGCATCGAGACAGGGCTCAAGAACACCGAACATGCCCTGAACGCTTACGACAAGCTGATTTTCGACGCAGAAGACCAAAGGCTGCTCGATGAAAACAAGAAAACCTTCGCGAACTATCGTGAATCGCTGAAACCCATCCTTGAACTATCGCGCCAGAATAAAAATGACGAGGCTCGCCAGAAACTGACGGCTGCGTCGGATGTGGCCAGGCATTTCAACGAGGCGCTGGAAGCCCATATGCGCTTCAATGCTGAACTCGGCAAGAAGTCAGCGGAGGCAGGCCTGGCCGCCAAGGATCTTGCGACCTGGTCGTCCCTCGCCATTGGGCTCGTTGCCATCCTGATCGTCGGCGGCCTTGGCCTGCAGATCCGCAACAGTCTGACCTCACGCCTGCGTGAAGCCAACCGGCTGGCCGAAAGCATTGCTTCCGGCGATCTTTCCAGTCGCAATGCGCCGCAGAGCAGTTCCGATGACGAAGCCGGCATGCTTATCCAGTCAATGGAAAAAATGCGTCAGGACCTCGCCCGCACCGTCGGCGCCATTGCTTCCAGCAGCGACGAGCTGGCCGCCTCGGCCGCCCAGCTTTCGATCACCGCCCAACAGGTTTCGGCCAGCACCCAGAGCCAGTCGAGCTCGACCGCTGCCTCGGCAGCCGCAGTCGAAGAACTCACCGTGAGCATCGACCACGTTGGCAGCAGTGCCGACGATGCCAGCGAGGAAGCCCGTGCCGCCGGCGATCTGGCCATTACCAGCGGCAAGGGCGTTGAAACCGCCACCCAGCAGATCAACCGGGTTGCCGAAAGCGTCGACGAAACGGCCCGGCAGATCCAGACCCTTTCCGAGCACGTCAAGCAGATCGGCAACATCACCACCGTTATCCGCGATGTCGCCGACCAAACCAACCTCCTCGCCCTCAATGCCGCCATCGAAGCGGCGCGGGCAGGCGAACAGGGCCGCGGCTTTGCCGTGGTGGCCGACGAGGTGCGCAAACTGGCCGAACGGACAACCTTGTCGGTTCAGGAAATCAGTACCGTCATCTCGACTATCCAGAGCAGCGTCTCGGGTGCCGTGACCAGCATGCAGGCCAATTGCCATCTGGTCACCGATGTCGTCCAGGCCTCCCAAGCGGCCAGCAGTTCGATGGATGGCATCCGCAATGCCACCGAAATGGTCCGCAATGCGATCACCGGAATTTCGGAGGCCATGCGCGAACAGCGTAGTGCCTCGACCGAGCTTTCACGCAACGTCGAAACCATCGCCCAGATGTCGGAAGAAAACTCGGCAGCCGTCGCATCGGTGGCCAGCACGGCCACCGCCCTGGTTGCCGTTTCCGACCGGCTCAAGACGGCGGTCGGAAACTTCCGCTTCTAAAGCCGGCCCGCTGCCGAAAAAGCCAGTTTGGCCGCGCCGGCCCGACTGGCTTTTTTTCATGGCGCAGAGAACCGGCGCCTCGATACGGACCACTGGGATAACGCACCGAAAATGAGCGTTTGCTGAAAAGTAACGCCGCTTTGGTGCTGCCTTATTCGCTTTGCCCAAGGTTCAGGTAAGTATTGCCTGTTACCCTCGCGGGCTGACAGTGGTTTGGTCGCATTCGGCCTTTTTTGGCAGTTCAAGGCATGTGTATTGCTTGAATCCAAAATCACCAATAAAAAATCGGCGTTTGTTCCATATCCGCCATCGGTTTCATGACGCATAGCCAATAGATGACTTTTCCAGGGAGTAAAAATGACTATCGAACGCAAGGCAACACTGAGCATTGACGGTCTGGCACCGGTCGATTTTTCGATCATGACGCCGGTCCATGGCAACGACTGTGTAGACATTCGTACATTAGGCGCCAAAACCGGTTTGTTCACCTACGACTCCGGCTTCCTCTCCACGGCCAGCTGCAAGTCGAAAATCACCTTCATCGATGGCGACGTCGGCCAGCTGCTTTATCGCGGCTACCCCATTGAGCAGCTTGCCGAGAACTGCAACTTCCTCGAAGTGGCTTATCTGCTGAAAAATGGCGAACTGCCAAACGCCGAGCAAAAAGCGGCGTTTGAAGGCGCCGTCACGCATCACACGATGGTGCATGAGCAACTCGCCAAATTCTTCTCCGGTTTCCGTCGCGACGCCCACCCGATGGCCGTCATGACCGGTGTTGTTGGCGCCCTGTCGGCCTTCTATCATGACGCCATGGATTTCGCCGATGCCGAGCATCGCAATACCAATTTCATCCATATCATCGCCAAGATGCCGACCATCGTCGCCATGGCCTACAAGTACAACATCGGCATGCCCTTCATGCATCCCGACAACGAACTCAGCTACAGCGCCAACTTCATGCGCATGATGTTCGGCAATCCGTGCGAGAAGTACGTCCCGAACCCGGTGCTGGTCAACGCGCTCGACACCATCTTCACGCTGCACGCCGATCACGAGCAGAATGCCTCGACATCGACGGTGCGTCTGGCCGGCTCCTCCGGCGCCAATCCGTTTGCCTGCATCGCGGCCGGCATCGCCTGTCTGTGGGGCCCGGCCCACGGCGGCGCCAACGAAGCCTGCCTGCAGATGCTCGAAGAAATCGGTGACGTCTCGCGCGTTCCCGAGTTCATCGCCCGCGCCAAGGACAAGAACGATTCGTTCAAGCTCATGGGCTTCGGCCACCGTGTTTACAAGAACTTCGACCCGCGTGCCACGCTGATGCGCAAGGTCTGCAACGAAGTGCTGACCGAACTCGGCCTCGAAAATGACCGCCTGTTCAAGCTGGCCATGGAACTCGAAAGGATCGCCCTGGAAGATCCCTACTTCGTCGAGAAGAAGCTCTACCCGAACGTCGATTTCTACTCGGGCATCGTCCAGAAAGCCATCGGCATCCCGACCGAAATGTTCACCTGCATCTTCGCGCTGGCCCGCACGGTTGGCTGGATGACGCAGTGGGAAGAAATGATTTCCGATCCCGAATACAAGATCGGTCGTCCGCGCCAGTTGTACATGGGCGCCGCCAAACGGGACGTCGTGCCGCTCGCCCAGCGCGGCTAACACAGGCAAGCAAGGCCGGCCGGGGAAATACCTTCCCGGCCGGCCTTTTTTCGTCCACCGGCAGCAATCCCACGGTCAACCGGAAATTTCGGCCAAATTTAAAATCCTCAATTGCCCGAAACAGGTCGATGAAAACACATCGGCTTACCCCGGTATTTATATAGCATTTGCCGACTTACCCTGCTTCGACTCCCTTTAAAAAATATTTCCAACATTTCATATATACGACTCATGAACTGTGTAAATTAGAATATTGTCAGTTGGGTAGGCCAGAATTTGGCCGCCCATCAGTGCTGTTTATTGGTCCAATATTCATATCGTATATTCATGCACAGTCTCCCCAAGTCGGTTCTCGAAGCTATCGATATCGCGCGGATACCCTCTCCGCCCGAGATTCTGTTGCGACTGGTGCGGACTGTCGAAGACGAACAAGCGACGATGGGGGAGCTGGCCACCATTGTTGAACAGGACCCTGGCCTGGCCAGCCGAATACTGAGCGTCGCCAACTCGCCCGCCCTGCGCCGGGGAAAAGAACTCAAGAATCTGGAAACCTGCCTGATCGCCTTGGGGACGCGCTTGGTCCGCTCGCTGGCGACCTGCCTTTCCATCCAGAAACTTTTCGACCGCAACCCCAACCTCGACAAATTCGATGTTGCCGACTATTGGAGCCACTCACTGCTGGTCGGCGAAATGGCGCGTGGTGTGGCCGAACTGGCGGAATATCCGCATCCCGATGAAGCCTACCTGTCCGGGCTGTTGCACGATATAGGCGAACTGATCCTGCTCTCGGCGATTGGCGAACCGTATCATCGCTTTTTGGCGAATTCGAGCGAAACCCCGAAACTCCAGGCCGAAGAGTTTCAGCTGTTCGGCACGACGCATGCCGACGTCGGGGGCTGGCTCATCGACCACTGGGGACTCGATTCCGTATTGGCCGATGGCGTCGCCTTCCATCACACGGCGGCGAATCAGATCGTCACAGCGACCACGCTGCCGCAGATCGTCTGGATCGCCCAGGCACTGAGTACCACAGCGGAGAGCACGCCGGAATTGGCCATCGTCGTCAATCGCAGCAGCCCCCGCCTTGAGATGTCTGCACTGCTAGCCGTTCGCGAGCGCGCGATCCAGCGCGCCCGCCAGATTGCCGATGCCTTGGGCATCAGCATCGCTGACGACTTCCCCAAACGCCGCACGGCGATACCGGCACCGACGCCCTGTTTGCCCGACCCGGCGAATGCGGCCGACCAGGAACTGGCAGCGCTGGTCGGTGGCATGGCAATGCTGCAGCCGTTGCAACAGGATCTCTTTCAGCTCGGCAGCGACACCGAAGTCCTCCTCGCGCTGAGGGAATCTGCCCGCATCCTGTTTGACCTCCCGAAAGTCGCCATCCTGCTGGCCAACGACAAAGGCGATGCGATTTCCGGCGAAAAAGTTGGCGCCCAGCCGGAACTATTCCGGCAGTTATCCATCCCATTGATCTCTTCCCGCTCGCTGGCCGCGGCCGCTGTCATAGGACGCCAGGTTCGGACAACATTTGATCAGACCGACTCCCCCGCCTTGCTCGACCTGCAACTTGCCCGCGCCCTGTCCGCCGATGGTCTGCTCTGCATCCCGATGCTGGCGCGCAATCGCGTCATCGGCGTGATTGTCTGCGGCCTGTCCGAAAAACAGTACGGTCGCCTGCAGCGCCGGATTCCCTGGCTGGCGAATTTCGGCAAAATCGCGGCGATCAGCCTTGATGCGGTCATTGAAGCAAACCAGCACCGCCAGCAAGTCGAAGCAGAACTGACCCAGCAATTTACCCGCCAGGCGCGCCAGATCGTCCACGAGGCCGGCAACCCGTTGGGCATCATCAAGAGCTACCTGAGCATTCTCGAACGGAAACTGCCGGAGGATGGCGTTCGCCAGGAACTGGCCGTGCTGACCGAGGAAATCGATCGCGTCGCCAACATCGTCGGCCACATGACGCAATCGATCAAATCCACCGCGGACACCCGCAGCATCGACCTCGTCAGCGTCCTCAACGATTTCCTTGTGCTCTACGCCGACACCTTGTTCAACGCCAAGGGAATACGTGTCGAAACGGCGCTGCCAACAATTGAGCTACTCGTCCCGGTCAACCGCGACAACCTCAAGCAAATTGTCCTCAACCTCTGGAAGAACGCCTCGGAAGCGCTTACCGAAGGCAAGCTGATAAGAATCTCGGTCAGCGACAACATCATCCACGACGGTGGCAGCTATGTGCAGTTGCGCATTGATGACAACGGCCCTGGCATGTCGGAGGAGACCATTCAGGCGATCTATCGGCCGAAGCCGATCGCCGACACGGGGCAACGCGGCATCGGCCTGTCCGTTGTCGGCAGCCTGGCCAAAAGGGAAGGGATACTCATCACCTGCCGCAGCCAGATCGGCGCCGGTACCAGCATTGCCCTGCTCATCCCCAAGAACCGAACATCCGCCCCGGGCACCAGCGCATGAACGCCATCACTGCACTGTACGAACTGGCCAGGGTTCCCGTGATCGGGTCGCAGCAGGACATCCTGATCGTCGACGATGAGCCCCACTTTCGCCAGGCGTACAGCGAACTGCTGGCTGGAGACCAGCGTTCGATCAGCGAGGCAAGCACGGGGCAAGCGGCCATTGCCCGGCTCAAGATGGGCAACATTGACCTGGTCATTCTCGATTTGCGGCTGCCGGATATCTCGGGCCTCGAAATCATGGAGTGGATGACCTCGCACAAGATCGACGCATCGGTCATTGTGTTCAGCGCCGACAAGTCGATCAACTCGGCCATTCACGCCCTGCGCCACCGGGCCTTCGAGTTTCTGCGCAAGGATTGCGATCCGAACGACATGATCATGGCTGTCGACCGCGCCCTGGCCAATCGGCTCCGCGACAAGGAACTGTCCGTCGTTTCGGCTCAGCTCCAGCACTCCGAGCGACTGCACCGATTCCTCGTCGAGCAATCGCCCGACTTGATCTTCACGCTCGATCGTGATGGCCGCTTTACCTTCATCAACGGGCGCGTCAGCACCCTGCTCGGCTACGCCCCGGAAGAACTGCTCGGGCAAAACTACACCAAGGTTGTGGACCCGCGCGACCACGAGCATGTCCAATATGCCTTCAACGAAAGGCGGGTCGGCGAACGCGCGACGAGCAACCTGGAGGTCCGCTTCAAGCCCAAGCCATCCATGCCCCGCGCCGGCAGCGGTCCGGTCATGACGGCCATCCTCAGTTCGCAAGGCGTCTACGACACAGGCATGAGCGGATCTTCGGAAGCCTTCCTTGGCACTTCAGGTGTGGCGCGCGACATTTCGGAACGCAAGAAAGCCGAAGAAACCATTACCTTCCAGGCATTTCACGATCTGCTGACCAAGCTGCCCAATCGCATCCTGTTCGTCGACCGGCTCGAGATGGCCATAGCACAAGCCTTGCGGCGCAAGGAAAAACTCGCCGTGATGTTCCTCGACATCGATCGATTCAAGCTGGTCAACGACACCTATGGTCACCAGATCGGCGATCAACTGCTCCGCAAATTTGCCGCCCGCGTCCGCAGCTGTCTGCGTACCGGAGACACCCTGGCGCGGCAAGGCGGCGATGAATTTACCGCCTTGCTGCCGAACATCAGCAACACCGAAGACGTTCACGTCATCGCCGAAAAAATCCTCACCGAACTGCGCAAACCTTTCGTCCTTGGCGAAACCCAGTTCCTCGCGACAACCAGCATCGGCATTGCCGTCTACCCTGACAGCAGCGCCAGCGCCGAAGACCTGATTCGCTGCGCCGACATGGCGATGTACCAGGTCAAGGCGCAGGGAAAGAACGGCGCCCTGGCTTTCGAGCCGGACATGCACACGGCCCACCTCGACCGCCTGTCACTGGAAAACGACCTGCGCAAAGCGGTCAAGGAAGGCAATCAGTTCGAATTGCACTTTCAGCCACAGATCAATGCCGCCACCGGCAAGGTAGTCGGCGTTGAAGCCCTGATTCGCTGGCACCACCCGAGCGCCGGCATGATCAGCCCGGATATTTTCATCCCGATTGCCGAAGAGACAGGACTGATCATCAACATCAGCGACTGGGTGTTGCGCGAAGCCTGTGCCCAATTGGCGCACTTGAAGCAACAAGGCTTCAACGAGCTTCGACTGGGCGTAAACCTGTCGGCCCGGGAATTCGATCGCATCGACCTCCTCGAGCGAATTCGCATCCCGCTCGACGAATTCTGCATTCCCCCCGAATCGCTCGAGATCGAAATCACCGAAAGCCTGCTCATGAAGGACGCCGAGAACATTGTTGCGCGGGTCAAACACCTGCGCAGCACCGGCGTCCATATTTCGATCGACGACTTCGGCACCCGCTATTCGTCGCTTAGTTACCTGCGCCGCTTTTCGGTCAGCCGGATCAAGATCGACCAGTCATTCGTCCGTGACCTGAAAACCTCTCACGACTCTTTCGCCATCATTCAGGCCATCGTCGGGATTGCCAAAAACTTCGATCTGCACGTCATCGTCGAAGGCGTCGAAACCGAGCTGCAGGTAGCCATCCTCAGACAACTCGGCTGCAACGAAATGCAGGGCTACTTCTTCAGCCGGCCCTTGCCGTCAAACCAGCTGCTGGAGTTTTTGCAGGTTACGCGGCACTGACCGCTGTTTCAGGCACTGCCACGGTCAACCGGAAATTTTGCCCGATTTCCAAATGACTTCCCGGCTCAAAGCTGGCTGAGCAACTCCATTTTCTTGGTCGTGAATTCCTGCTCGGTCAGGATGCCCTTCTGGAAAAGATCGGCCAGTCGTTCGATCTTGGCAAAGACATCGCCATCCTGGCCGGCTGGCGCCTGATAGGCCGGGGCCTCGTTGAATTGCTGGGCCGGTGGCGGCGCCATGAAGTTCTGCTGTGGCTGTTGCTGTGGCTGATAGCCGTTGATGCTGACCACCGGCAGGCTGTTGACCATGATCGTGCCGTACTGGCTGCTGAAAGTCATCGAATCGTTGCCGCCCTGCTGCTGCGAAACGCCGCCGATCTGGTTGTCGAGCGTGTCATAGACCGTGACCTGCCCGCCGATATCGACGACCAAGCGCCGCGAGCTGGGGAAAACGGCGTAGCGAACGTTGTTCTGCCCGCCCGTAGACGACGGCGAGCCAAGATCGCCCGGCCACCACTGGCCAGCCGCCGCAGCCGAGACGAACAGGTTACCGCCCGGCGCATTGCCCGACGACTGGAATTGCGACTGGGCAGGCTGAAAATAGCCGGGCTGGTTCATCAACTGGTTGGAAATTTCCACACACAGGCCATCGACCTTGGATTTGAGCCCGTAGTTGAACATGTCGCCAACCATCGTCATGCCGCCCATCATCCATTGGCCCGAACCACCGAGCTCGGGATGGCTGAACTGCGCCATCGTCCCGTTGCCGTTCATCACCGCGTAGAGCATGGTGATCGCCGCATCGGTGCTGATCCCGTAACGCTGCGCCAAACCCTGAATGAACTGCTGCCCCTGCGCTGATAACTGTTGCATGACCGACTCCTGGCTAAAACGCCCAAATTTTGAAAATTCCGGCTGCCAGTCTACAGGGGTTTTCTTTCATCCAATCAAATGGCCCGCTACTCGCCCCTCTTCAAGATCTGGTGAGGGGATGGGTTTCGCTGACCGGTCCGCGCCAAACCCATCTCCACCATGTCCCAGGCGACACCCTCCCCGCGGGAGATAAAGGGGGAGGAGGCAGTCCAAACGGCCACTCACCAAGCTCAAAGATCGTAATTGAGCTGGAACCAGTAGGTTCGGCCATCCATGCGCAGGGAATCCTGCGGCAGGCCGCTGTCGGGACGCCAGTCGAAGGGTGAAACCACTTCGTATTCGCGGTCGAACAGGTTGCGAATACTGAAGGAGGCTGACAGGCCATACCACTTGCGCTCGCTCGAAAAGGTCAGGTTGGCCAGCCCCACACCGTCGAGTCGCCGCCGTTCCAGGGTCAGCCGGGAGCCGAGATATTGCGCCTCGATCCCGGTACGCACGGCGCCGGCGATGATCGGAAAACTGAGATTGAACTTGCCCAGAACGTGCGGCGAGTTGACCAGCTCGGCCCCATAGACATCCTGGGCGTTCTGCCAGGCCAGGCTGCCACGCGAGCGAATGCCACCTTCCCAAAGGCGCTCGAGTTCGAGTTCCAGACCAAGGGTACGGCTGTTGCCTTCCGGTACATAGTCGTCAACTGCACCGCTATAGATCAACAGACCACTCCGGTCATAGTTGTATAACGAGGCCGTCAGGCGTGAATCGCGGTCAAATTCGTGCTGTAGCGCCAGTTCAGTGGCCGCCACGTATTCGGGCACGGCGGTCCCGTCGGAGGAGAAACGCTCATAGGCATGCGGCATCCGGAAGGCTTCGCTGTAGGAAGCTTTCAGGGTCGTCTGCAGGGTCGGCTTGTAGATCACGGCCAGACGCGGACTCCAGTTACCGGCCAGATCGCTGGCATCGTCGTAGCGCGCACCGATGTTGAGCGACCAGCGCTCGTTGATCCGGTATTCGTCGGTCAGATAAAAGCTGGCCGTGCGCCGCGACAGGGAGTCGCTGAAAACCTCGACGACCGCGTACTGAGGAGACAAATAAGTCCGCCGAAACTGCTGCCGGTAATCGTTGCGGAACTCAAAGCCGAAGACCATCGTGTGATCGACAAACCAGTTGCCCACGAATTTCTGGTCGATTCCCCACCACTGGCCATGGTATTCGCGCCGCCCGTACTTTTCGTTGTCGACACTGTAGTCGGTAAATTCGCGCCATGTATCGTAGGCATAGTGGCCGGAATAGAGGCGGGACAAGGAGCTCAGGGTTGAACCGAGCGTTGTCTGGTAGGAGAGATTGATGAAAGCGTTTTCGTCGCGTACCGAAAAAGGCGTGTTGAAGGCGGTCGACTCACTGGGATTGGTCGGCAGCATTTTCTTGCGGTCGACATAGGCGCCTTCAACGGTCAGACCTTGATAGGCGAATTTCCCGAAAACCCGCTTGTTGGTCTCGCCATCCTGGTTTTCGGCGATACCGTTGTTCGTGCTCGGCGTGTCGTAGGCCGGGAAGAACAGGTTGCGGCCATGGACGTCGAGCGCCGACGCCGACAGCAAGACGTCGGCGCCGTTATCAAAACGTTTGCCGTAGGTCGCCCGCTGCTTCTGCCCGCGCTGGCTGGAGACCTCGCCGGACAACTGGGCGGCATTGAAATCGCGCCCCTTTTTCGTCACCACGTTGATGATGCCGAGCATGGCGTTGTTGCCGTAGGTGACCGAGCCAGTGCCCGGTACATATTCGACACGTTCGACGAGTTCGAGGTCGAGCAGGCCGGATTCGTCGATGTAGGCCTGGTTGAACAGGCTGTCCTGAGTTGCATAGCCGTCGATCAGCAACATGATGCGCCCGGCGTAGTCGCCGGGTTCGCCGAAGCCGCGGCCGCCCATGTACTGATAGCGCCGGTCGTAGGTGGTATGCAGGCCGCGCATGCTGTTGATGACATCAGCCAGCGTGCGGTAGCCGAAGGCGCGGATATCGGCCGCCGTGACAATACTCACGGCCGACGGGGAATCGCTGACCTGCTGGGCCATTTGCGCAACCGGTACGGCCTCGCGGAGGATCAATTGCTCCAGCGGCAGTTCCGTCAGGTCAACAGCCGGCTCTGCCAGCACCGCGCCGGCGAGGAAGCTCAGGCAAAGCACACCATGCAACCGTTTCAGCCTGCCAAAACTCATTCCGCCAATTTTCCCCGTGTCGTTGCCAGCGCCTGCACATGCAAGGCGCATGTCGCAGTCTGTATTTTAACCGACTTTATCAAAAGCAAAAACCATCGACACCGGAATCGCATTTTTGTTACTTTATCCAAACAATACGAATAAATAGCAACATGGCATCGGCAAACCAGAACACCCGCGAGCAGTTCTCGCTGACACGCATCGAAAGCATTTTTGGTGAATAATTGCGCCATGTTGAGAAACTTCATAGCCACCGCTGTCCTGATCTCGCTGACCACCGCGGCCAGCGCGGAAATCTACAAATGCCGCCTGCCCAATGGCAAGACCGAGATAGCCAACGTTCCCTGCCCGACGGGTAGCGGCACGGTGACGGTGCGCCCCGACGAGCACGTTTCCGAAACCTCTCGCCGGGCCGCCGAGCGTGATGTCGAGCGGATGCGCACTTACGTCGAGAAACGCGAGGCCGTACAGCGTGCCGCAGAAGTTGCCGACCGCGAGGAGCGGGTTGCCAGCCAGCGCCAGCAAAACACGGCCAGTCGCGCCCCCCGCCAAACGGGCAACACCGATGAATGCCTGCGCAGCATCGAATCCATGGTTCTGGAAGCGAGCCAACGCGCCCAGATGGAGGCGGAATGCCGAAACCTGGTCAGCCCGCAGCCGGTGTACGCCCCCGTCGGCGTGCCCGTCTATCCGCAACGTCTGCATATACATCCGCAGCCTGCCCCGGCCCCCAAGGCCGAACCGCCCAGCGCGCCGGCTATTGCGATACAGCCCCTGAAACAGTAAGCGAACCAGTGCAGCACCGCCCCTTTTCCGGGAATTGACCGGTTTCCCACGGTCAACCGGAAATATTGGCCAATTTCGAAACACCCCGAAGGCGACAGCGTCGCCCCCAACGAATGCCAAGGCACACCATGACCGAGCTTCTCAAGCCCTACCCCGACACCGCCGCCAGCGAGGAAATCATTGCCAGCACACAAACCTGGCTGGAGCGCGCCGTCATCGGGCTGAACCTGTGCCCTTTCGCCAAAAGCGTCTTCGTCAAAAAGCAGGTCCGCTACGCCTTGACCGCAGCGAGCACGCCCGACGAACTGCTGGCCGAGCTGGAGCATGAATTGGCGCTGATGGTCGAAACCGATCCGGCCAAACTCGACACCACGCTGCTTATCCACCCGCTGGCGATGACGGATTTTCTCGACTTCCATTTCTTTCTCGGCGAAGTCGATGCCCTGATCCGCAACCTCGGCTACGAAGGCATATTCCAGATTGCCAGCCTGCACCCGCAATATGAATTTGCTGGCAGCGCCCCGGACGACATCGCCAACTTCACCAACCGCTCCCCCTACCCGACCCTGCACCTGCTCCGCGAAAGCAGCATCGACCGGGCGGTAGCAGCCTTCCCCGACGCCGAAGCGATTTTCGAGCGCAACATCGAAACGATGGAGCGACTCGGCCACGAGGGCTGGAAGAAGCTCTGGCTGAGCTGAGCCAGCTTTCAGGGGAAGGCCGCTGGTCAGTGCGAAACTATGTACAGCCACATCATTTGCGGTATAGCCTAAGCTTATAGCCAAGCTTTCCATTGGCCAGACAGGGATCCTCCAGGGAGGAGAAGACAAATGTCACTCATCAATAGTCATCCGGATGCCAACGAGCAGGGTGCTGGCACATTGCAAGAAAACTCCGCGAACCTGCTCACTGGCGTCGTCAAAAGCGACAGCAACTGGCAGTTGCTTGATGAGGTATTGCAGGGCAGCCCGGTTGCCACCTTCGTCATCGACACCCATTTCAAAGTCACCCACTGGAACCGGGCCTGCGAATATCTCACCGGGATCAGTGCCAACGACATGGTCGGCAGCTCGGAACAGTGGAAGGGTTTTTACCCTGCGCCCCGTCCCGTCCTGGCTGATCTGATCATTGCCGGTGAAATCGAAAAGGCCATGGCCCGTTATGAAGCCGGGCATTGCAAGCGTTCGCCGATCATCGAGGACGCCTACGAGGCCGAGGGCTATTTCCCCCACGCCGGCGGCGATGGACGCTGGCTTTACTTCACCGCCGCCCCCATTCGCAACAGCCAAGGCGAAATCGTCGCAGCGATTGAAACGCTGCAGGACATCACCGCCCGCAAGCTGGCCGAAGAGGCCTTGCAGGACCAGTTCGCCAACCTGGAAAAAGTGGTCGATCAACGCACGCTGGAGTTGCGTCAACGCAATGACGAATTGCTCGAACTCAACGAGGTGCGCAGCCAGCTTGAAGAACGCGTCAGCTTTGCCAGCACGACGGCCATGACCGCCATGAGCAGCATGGGGGAAATGGGCGTTCTTCTACAGGCATTGCAAAACTTCAACAACTGCCACACTCCGCGCGACATCGCTGAATCAATCATCAACAGCCTGGCCAATTTCTACATGAGCGGCGTGGCGCAGGTTCGCACTGCCGAGGAAACAATCGAAGTGGGCAGTGCCGGCAAGGCATCACCTCACGACTCCGCCGTCTTCGCCCGTCTGGTCGACATGGGCCGAATCGTGCATTTCCACAGCCGGATGATCATCAACTACGAGGGCGTATCGCTGCTCATTCACGACATCCCGAAAGACGACAGCGAAAAAGTCGGCCGCATCCGCGACAACCTGGCGATTCTGGTCGAAGCCGCCGATGTTCGCCTGGCCGCCATCCTGGCCAACGCCGACATGCAGCGCCAGCAAGCCATCATTGTCAGCACGATGCAGCAGATGAGCAGCGTTCTCGGCGGCGTCGAAAAGAAACAACATGACTCGCTTGAGGCCAGCAGCCATGCGATCAACAACATGGTGCGCAATCTGGAAAAGCTTTTCGTCCACCTTGGCCTGACACAAATTCAGGAAGATGAGTTGCTTGCCCTGATCGACGCCAGCATTGCTGAAATCTCGCAAGCACAGTCCGGACAGCTCAATTTCCAGGCTGAACTATCGGAAATAACCGGCAAGCTGGAGCGCTTTTTACAACACCGATAGCCCGGACTGAACGGTCAGGTCCAAGGCGAAGCGGTGGTCAGCAGGTGCGATATTTCGCCCCTGCCACGGTCAACCGGGAAAACTGGCCAAAAATGAAATGCTGATCAGGCCGTTTCGTGCCCGGCGCCGTCCTTCTCCTGGCGGCCCAGCGTCAGTTCGGTATTTTCGCTGAGGGCGAAGAAGAAGGCTTCGACGGCTTTTGGCTCGCCGGAGGCGGCAAAGGTGGTCTGGCCGCACTCGCACTGGCCGACCCAGATCGCTTCGATGCCGCGCAGGCCGCGCGTGCTGACCGGGTTTATGGTCGTCACGTCGCCGCCACAGCCATTGCAGACCAGCTTTTCCGGGCGCGTCGACTCGAGTTTGGCCTGCGCCTGAGCGATCCGTTCTGCCTGCGAACCCCGATTTTTAGCTTGTCCCATGTCTGTTCCCCGCGCTTTTCAAAGGCTGGCAGGATACAGGAATTCAAACCCGGCCGGCCAGCTCACTGGGCCAGGTGATAGCGCCGCTTGCCGGCCGCCTTGGCACGGTACATCGACTGGTCGGCGCAGCGAATGATCGCCTCGGACGTGCTTTCCTGGCCGACCTGGGGAAACAGGCAGATGCCGATGCTGGCGCTTATCGGAGGCATATCGGGAAAGCCGGCAACAGGTTCCTCGATGATCCGGATCAGCTTTTCAGCCAGATGGACAGCCGCATCGCAGGAGCCGATGTCCTGCACGAGCAGGAAAAATTCATCACCACCGAGACGCGAGATGGTGTCCGTTTCACGCGTCGCCGCGACCAGGCGGCGGGCAATTTCACGCAACACCGTGTCGCCGACCTCGTGCCCGAGCTGGTCATTCACATTCTTGAACCCGTCAAGATCGACAAAAAAACCGGCATGCCGCTCGGAATCCCGCCGGGCCAGCGCCAGCGCCTGGTTCATCCGGTCGTCGAGCAGGTCCCGATTGGGCAGGCCGGTCAGCCGGTCATGCAGCGACCGCTGAAGGTGCAGGCGGCGTTCCCGATCGAGCTGCATTTCACGCAGGAAAAGCTGGCGCCGCTGGTATTCGACCAGATAGCCGGCAGCCCCACCGATCAGGTTGGCCGAAATCATGAAAAAATTCTGGCTGAGCAGGATCGGATCAGGATAGGCATGCACGTAGGCAAATAGCAGGTTGTAGAGCAGCAGGACAAAAACGTTGATGCCGAGCGCCTGGATAAAACGGGTGCCGATCAGGTTGTAGGTATAAAACGTGGCCAGCATGAGCCCCGGATAGTAGTAGGCGCTGCTTTCAACCGGCAGATGCCAGAGCATGGCGATCAGGCCAAGCGCCGCCGACAGCCCGACCAGCGCGAGCAGGAACTGGTTGGCCTTCTCGAACCACACGGTAAAGGTCAGGACGAGGACCGCCAGCGGCACGGCCAGGGCCAGCATGCGGATCAGCCAGACCAAGCCGAGCTGACTCGGCGGCACGAAAAGGTGGTCCAGCGCGCCATAGACAAAGTACACAAAAACGCCCACGACGATGGCCGCCCGGCCTTGCAGACGCAGGCGGGGCAATAGCTGCCGGAGGAAGGCACGCTCGGTTTCCGGGTCATGGAAACGCAAAGTGAGCGGATGCATTCTGTTCATCGATGAAACGCCTCGAGAAAACTTCACGTCGGCCATGACGAAGAACCCGGTAATGCAACCCAAGTATGACTTTGAGCATATGACAAGGTTCCGGTCCCCGACAACAAGGGTTTACACGGTGTCGCAAGCCCGATCGGCTATGGCAATATGGCCGGATGCATGCTTTGCCCCACCTTTCTCTCATCGACTGGATCTCGCTGGCCATTTTCTTTACCAGTTGGGCCGGCTACGCCTGGTATTCGGAACACAGCCAGCGTGGCGCCAACGGCCTGATCCGCACCGCCCAGCGTTACCGCCTGGAATGGGCCTACCGCATGCTGGAGCGCGACTTGCGGGTGGCCGACTCGACGCTGATCGGCAATCTGGTGACCAGCGTTTCCTTCTACGCCAACACGACGATCTACATCATCGCCGGCCTCGTCGCGGCGCTTGGCGCTTCGGACAAGCTGCTCAGCTTCACCTCCGAACTGCCCTTCGGCGGCGCCGGCAACCGCGAGTTACTCGAAATCAAGCTCATGCTGCTGCTCGCCTCCTTCGTCTTCGCCTACTTCAAATTCACCTGGTCGCTGCGCCAGTTCAACCTGCTCTCCATCCTCGTCGGCGCCGCGCCCTTGGGCAAGACCGGCGAACCGGGCATCGACACCTACGCCAAGCGCGTCGCCGGGGCCAACAACCTGGCCGGCGACGACTTCAACCGCGGCATCCGCGCCTACTATTTCGGCCTCGCCGCCTCCGGCTGGCTGCTCAACCCGGCCATCCTCGGCGCCTTTGCCGTCGTCGTGCTGGTCGTGCTCTTCCGCCGCGACTACCGTTCGCCGGCGCTGCACATCCTGCGCGACTGAACGCAGTGCAGCCAAAAAGCCAACTGGCCGGCATCGGCTTCGGCCTGCTCGCCTACGGCATCTGGGGCTTCTTTCCGCTCTTCTTCCGCCAGCTTTCGCACATTTCGCCGATGGACGTGCTGTCCAACCGCGCCGTCTGGGCCTGCGTCTTCGTCAGTATCCTGCTCACGCTACACGGCAGTTGGGCCAAGGTCGTCGCCGTCTTTCGCACGCCGCGTCAGTTCGTCATGCTGGCGCTGGCCGCGCTGCTTGTCGGCAGCAACTGGCTGATGTTCCTGTGGGCCGTCGCCCATGAACAGGTCGTCGCCTCCAGCCTCGGCTATTTCCTGACGCCACTGGTCAATGTGCTGCTCGGCCTCCTCGTCCTCAAGGAAAAGCTCAACCGGCTGGAATGGATATCGGTCGGCCTCGCCGTCGCCGGCCTCGCCAACGAAGTCATTTCGCTCGGCAGCCTGCCCTGGGTCTCGCTCTTCCTCGCCGCCACCTTCGGCACCTACGGCCTAGTCCGCAAACAGGTGCCGGTCGATGCGCTGTCCGGCCTGTGGCTGGAAACCCTGGCCATGCTGCCGGTGTGCGCCATTTACGCGCTGTGGATGGCGCAAAGCGGCCATATGGTTTTTGCCGCCGAGGACACGTCGACCGCAGCATGGCTGGTCGGCGCCGGCATCATCACCGCCCTGCCGCTCATGGCTTTCGCCGCCGCCACGCAGCGCCTCGACCTGGCCACCGTCGGCATGCTGATGTACATCAACCCGACCATGCAATTCGCCACGGCCATCTGGATTTTCGGCGAGCCGCTGCAGACGGCGCGGCTCGTCAGTTTCGGGCTGATCTGGCTCGGGCTGGGTTTCTTCAGCGTCAGCATGTGGCACAAGTTGCACCGTGCCTGAGCGACAAAGGGGGATAATTCCCTGACCGGATAACCCGAGGCACCGCATGTTCGAGAGCACCCTGATCATCCTGCTGCTGATCGCCGCCAGCGCCTTTTTTGCCACCTCCGAAATTGCCCTGGCCGCCGCCCGCCGGCTCAAGCTCGAACAACTGGCCGGCAACGGTGATGCGCGGGCGAGGCAAGCCTTGTCGCTGCAGTCGCAACCCGGCCACTTTTTCACGACCATCCAGATCGGCCTCAACGCTGTCGCCATCCTTGCCGGCATTCTCGGCGAAGGTGCCTACGCGCCCTACTTCACCACCCTGCTCACCCCGCATTTTGCCAGCCCCGACACTGCCGGCACGCTGGCTACCGTGCTTTCCTTCCTGCTCGTCACCTCGGTTTTCATCCTCTTCGCCGATCTGGTGCCGAAGCGCATTGCCATCGTCGCCCCCGAACGCATCGCGTTGCGCATTGCCGGGCCGATGACCCTGTGCATCCGTCTGCTGTCGCCGCTGATCTGGGCCTTCAACGGCATCGCCAGCCGCATCCTGGCGGCGCTCGGCTTGCCCCAGAAGCGCCCCGACGACGTCACGGCCGAAGACATCGTCGCCCTCGCCCAGGCCGGTGCCGATGCCGGCGTGGTCGCCGAGCAGGAGCAGCAGATGATCGAGAACGTGCTCGAACTCGACACGCGGACGGCGCCTTCATCGATGACGCCGCGCGACGGTATCGTTTGGCTCGATGTCGACGAGGACGAGGCCAGCCTGCGCGCCAAGCTGGCGACGCATCCGCACTCGAAATACCCGGTCTGCCGCGACGAGATCGACCAGCCGCTCGGCTACGTCGACGCCAAGGACCTGCTCAGCCGCATCATCGCCGGCCAGCCGCTGGCGCTCGACACGCCGCTCGTCCATCCCGCCCTGATCCTGCCCGATACGCTGACGCTCTCCGAAATCCTCGGCCACTTTCGCGCCGGCCGCGAGGACTTCGCCTTGATCATCAACGAATACGCGCTGATCGTCGGCCTGATCACCCTCAACGACCTGACCAGCACGCTGGTCGGCGACCCGCTGATCGCCAGCGACGAAGCCCAGATCGTCCGCCGCGATGCGGATTCGTGGCTGATCGACGGCCTGACGCCGATTGGCGACGTCGAGACCGAACTCGACCTGCCGCCCTTCCCCGACGACAGCCAGTACGAAACGGTCGCCGGCTTCATGATGTACATGCTGCGCAAGCTGCCCAAACGCACCGACAGCGTGGTGCATGGCGGCCTCAAGTTCGAGGTCATCGACGTCGACCGCAACCGCATCGACCAGCTACTCGTCACGCGCCTGCCGCCGACCGCGTAAAACCTGCCGCCGCAGGCGATAATCGGGCGATGTCCCGTTTCCTGATCTACGCCATCGTCTTCATCGAAGGCTTCTGCTCGCTCGGCGCCGAAGTCATCGCGCTGCGCCGTCTGGTGCCGCACATCGGCAGTTCCATCGTCGTCACTGCACCGACCATCGGCTTCTTTCTGCTCGCGCTGGCGCTCGGTTATGCCTCGGGCGCAAGGGTCGCCGGCAACTACCTCAACATCGTCGCCCGCAATTTCCTGATCGCCGCCGCGCTGGCCGGCATCGGGCTGGCCGGCCTCAGCGTCGACTGGATGTTCGCCCACCTGCAGCCGGTGCTCGTCGCCTACCTCGTCTTCATCGGCGGCGTGCTCTGCCCGCTGGCCTGGCTGCTCGGCCAGACCGTGCCGATCCTGACCAATCTCATGAAAGCCGAACGCACCGGCGAGGCGAGCGGCCTGGCGCTCTACTGGTCGACGCTCGGTTCCTTCCTCGGGTCGATCAGCTTGTCGCTGCTCGTCATGCAATGGCTCGGCGTTTCTGCCGCCGTCTTCGCCTGCGCGCTCGGGCTGCTCGTCGGCACGCTTTTGCTGGCCGGGAAAAATTTCAAATTTTGGCTTTTTTCCGGGTTGACCTTAGCAATCGCCGCCGGCCTCAACCTGCAGCACGACGTCACCGCCGACACGGCCTACGCCGAATACATCATCGGCGCCGTCGATCTACCCGGCCAGAAAGACCCGCGCGCCTTCTGGGTCAACAAGTCAGTCGCCTCGCTCATCGACGACAGCGAGCCGCCCAATTACACGCGCTACATCAAACACCTGCGGCAAATCCTGCTCGACGACCTCGGCTTCAAAGACAAGGACATCCTCGTCCTCGGCGCCGGCGGCTTCACGCTGTCGCACCGCGAACCGCTCAACCGCTACACCTACGTCGATATCGACCCGGCCATCAAGGACATCGCCGAAAAGCATTTCCTGCACGAACCGGCGCGTGGCGAATTCATCGCCGACGATGCCCGGCGTTTCGTGGCGACCAGCGACCGTCGCTTCGATGCCGTCGTCGTCGATGTCTACAGCTCGCACACCTCGATCCCCAGCCACCTCGTCACCCGCGAATTCTGGGCCGGCACCCGCCGCGTACTCAAGCCGGACGGCGTCCTGCTCGCCAACCTGATCCTCGACGGCAAGCTCGAAACACCCTACGCCCGCAACCTGCTGGCCACCATCGACAGCGTTTTCGGCCGCTGCGCCGTCGACGTGCTGCACAAGGCCAAGGCGCAGGCCAACGTTGAAGTCAGCTGCTTCGCGAGCAGCCGCCCAGCCGAGACGGGCATTTACGTCGATGAGAAAAACCGGGCCGATCTCGACCGCACACGATAAGCCCGCAGGCTACTGCGTGTCGCCCGGGCCTTCCGGCTTGCGGCCATGCAGCGGCAGCATGACCCGGAAGGTCGTACCGACGCCGACTTCGCTGCTGACCTCGATGCGACCATCGTGCTTCCTGACGATATCGTAGGACAGCGAAAGCCCCAGCCCGGTTCCCTTGCCCACCGGCTTGGTCGTGTAGAACGGCTCGAAAATGCGCTTCATTACGGCCGGCGTCATGCCCTTGCCGGTATCGGCCACCTCGATCCACGCCCACGCGTCGTCGTGGCCGGTACGCACCGTGATCGTGCCGTGCGTATCAATGGCATGCACCGCATTGACCAGCAGATTCATCACGACCTGATTGATCTGCGCCGCAACGCAGGGCACCGGCGGCAATTCGCCCAATTCGCGGATCACATCGGCCTTGTATTTAAGCTCGTTCCAGGCCACGTTGAGCGTGCTTTCGATGCCGCTGTTGATGTCGGCATCCTGCCAGGCGGTTTGGTCTATCCGCGAGTAATTCTTCAAATCGACGACGATCTTCTTGACGCGTTCCAGACCATCGCGCGATTCGTTGAGCAGATCGCCCAGGTCATCCTTGAGGTAGTCAAATTCGATGGCGGCAAAATCGGCCTCTGAGGCCTGGCCGTTACGGCAACGCTCGAGCAGGGCAATCATCTGCTCACTGTATTTTTTCAGTGCCCCGAGGTTGGAATTGACGAAACCGACCGGATTGTTGATTTCATGCGCTATCCCGGCCGCCAACTGGCCAATGGAAGCCATTTTTTCCGACTGCAGCAACTGGCTCTGCGAGGCCTCCAGCTCATCCACCTTGTCGGCCAGTTCAAACCAGCGGCGGCGCAGAACCTCAAGCAGGAGCCAGCCGGCAGCAAGCACCAGCACAAAGCCGATGCCATGGGAAATGAGCGCCTTGCGCACACCAGCCTGCACCACCGCCTCAATCGGCTCATAGCGTTGCGAGACGCTGAGACCACCGCGAATATCGCCGACCTGGTAGCCCTGCTTGGCATGGCAGTCCAGGCAACTCTTCTTCACCGGCAACGGCGCCATGTAACGCAACATCGCTCCCTGCGGGCCGCGCTCGACGCCGGTTGTTTCCTTCTCGCCCTGTTCAAAAGCCAGCAACGCCTGGCGCTCCCAGGCATCCGGCTCGTTCCCCGGGCGAATCGGGCGCAGGCTGCTCAGGCGAAAGATCGCACCGGACGAGGCTTCGGCCGTCTCACCGATAAGGCGCGTCATGTAGGCCGGGTTAACCATCGTCAACGCGATGCCATCGGTCGTCCTGACATCGCGACGTGGATGTTCCAGATAGAGATTCGGCTGAGTAGACGGCGTCACCGGCACATAGACACCGCCATGACTGGAGTTCCAGTTGCGGGTCAGCAGAACCATCCGGAACATGTTGCGGGCGCCTTCGATGGCCACCGCCGTGGCCTGCCGGCGCGTCTGCTCGATCTGCGAATCAAGTGAAAAACCGACGGCAACCCCCCAGGCAACAAGCAGCGACAGCCACCAGCGACGCTCACGAACGACGCGCGGAATAGTGCGACCGGTAGCAGAGGGAACGAAGGCTTCCAAAGGCGGAACTCCTGGACACGCAGGAATTCACAATAACGCAAGAACGCAGCAAGAGCACCAGACCTATATCAACGAAATCCCTCTACAGGCGCGGCAAAGCGTTGAGCAGCCTGATAGCCAAGCGGCAATACAGGTCGTGAGAAAACCCGGGCCAACCTCAACCGGGCAAGGTGAAATCAGGCGTCGCCAGTCGGCGCTGGCAGGGTCTTGGCCAGATCAACCGGCAGCACGACAGTACGCTTGCGAACGCCACTGCCATGCCAGAAAAGCAGCGCCCAGATCAGCGACCCCAGGGGCAGCACCACGCCGATACCGAACAAGCCAATCTTGAGCGAACGCCCCCAGGACGACTGGGCAGCGAACATCATGCCGGTTGCTTGTGGCAACCGGCGAATCCAAACAACATAGCCGCGCACTAATGCGCCGGCGTTTCTTATCATGGCGGGAAAACCCTCGTCTAATCTGGACGGGATTATGGGCACCGCTCATTGCCGGGAGATGACTGCAGCGTATGTTTCAGGTACTTCTGCGGTCAGGATGGGCTGTATCAGGCTCGCCGCCGCAACGCCACGTGCATCGTTATCATCGCCGGAATCCGCTTGTCGATATCCGAGCCCTTCTGGCAACCGAGCATCAAGTGCAGGAGGCCGCTGGTAAAAGCCCAGGTGTCGCGGGCCGTCGCTTCCGGGTCGAGCCCCTGACGCAGGGTGCCCTTGTCCGCTGCCTTGCGGTAGAAGCGTTCCATTTTTTCGAGAAACTCGTAAGCCGGGCGGCCGGCCTCTTCCTGAACCGCGGCGAATTCATCGACGTATTCGCAGCGTGAAATCATGATTTCGAAAACTTCCCGCACCACCGGGCAGTCGTCGAGAACGCGGAAAAATTCTTTCAGCGAGGCTTCGATGGCGTCGAGCGGGTTGTCGTAGGCCTCGGAGAACAGCAGGGAATCGGTCCGCTCGACCATAGGCGCGAAAACGTCTTCGCGCATGGCAAAAAACAGCTCGGCTTTATCCTTGAAATGCCAATAGATAGCGCCGCGCGTGACGCCGGCCTCCTTGGCAATTTTTTCCAGCGTCGAACGGCTGACGCCGCACTCGTGAAACACCGTGCGCGCTGATCCAATGATGTCCTGACGGGTTTTTTCCGCGTCTTCCTTGGTTTTTCTGACCACTTTGTCCTCTCCCGGCCTGGCAACTTTCTGGCTTGGCCGTTGCCAATGTTAAGCCATCAACTTCGACACCGAAAATATTTTACATACATTCGTGTTTGTATATAATAGCCCAAACTTTTCTAAATTTGGAGTTCTCCCCCATGATTTCCGGAAATCTGCTGCGGCGTACCACCCTTTCGACTCTTCTCGGTGCAACGGTTCTTGGCACCGCCCTGCTCACCGGTTGCTCGGACAACAAGCCGGCTGGCGGCCCGCCGATGGGGCCGATGCCGGTCACTGTGCTGGAAGTTCAGCCGCAGAAGGTGCCCAGTTCCGTCGAAGTCATGGCGCAGACCGAAGGCGCCCGCGAAACCGAAGTACGCGCTCGCGTCGCCGGCATTCTGGTCAAGCGCCTCTATCAGGAAGGCGAGACGGTCAAGGCCGGCCAGCCGCTCTTCCAGATTGACCGCTCGAGTTACGAAATCGCGCTGGCCGAAGCCAAGGCCAAGGCCGAGCAGACCAGCCGTGAAATGAATCGCCTGAAGAGCCTGATCGAAGCCAAGGCGATCAGCCAGAAAGAGTACGACGATTCGGCGTCGAATAACGCCATCGCCCAGGCCGCGCTGCGCCAGGCCGAGCTCAACCTGTCATGGACGACGGTCACCGCGCCGGTTTCCGGCACGACCGGCCGCGCCGCCAAATCCGAAGGCAACTTGATCACCGCCGGTGCCGACAGCCTGCTCACCTCTATCTACCAGAGCAACCCGATCTGGGTTCGCTTCAGCCTCGGCGACAGCGATCTGGCCAAGCTGGCCGGCGGCCGCGTCACCACCAAGAATATCAGCGGCGTCGAGTTGATCCTGGCTGACGGAACCGTCTACAAGAAGACCGGCAAGCTCAACTTTCTGGCGAGCAACATCGACACCACGCTCGGCACCCAGGCCCTGCGCGCAGAGTTCGACAACAGCGACAACCAGTTGCTGCCCGGTCAGTTCGTCCGTATCCGCCTGCTCACCGGCGAGCGCGACGGCGTATTTCTGGTACCGCAATCGGCCGTCGTGCAGACCGAGCAAGGCGCCATCGTCATGCTCGCCGGCGAAGGCGACAAGGTTGCACCGCGTCCGGTGCAGGCTGGCGAATGGCGCGGCAAGGACTGGGTCATCCTGGGCGGGCTCAAGGCTGGCGACAAGGTGATCGTCGACAACCTCATGAAGCTGCGCCCCGGCGCCCCGGTTGCCCCGCACGGCCCCGGTGAAAAGCCGGGTGCTCCGGCTCCTGCCAAGGAAGGCGCGGCGCCCGCCAAGGAAGCTGCACCGGCCCCGGCCAAGCAGGGTTAAGGAGCAGCCATGTCGAAATTCTTCATCAACCGGCCGATTTTCGCGTCGGTCATCTCGATCATCATCGTCATTGCCGGGCTGGTCGCCTCGCAGGTGCTGCCAATTGCGCAGTACCCGCAGATTGCCCCGCCGACCGTGCTGATCACCGCCACCTACCCGGGCGCTTCGGCTGAAACGCTGGCCAAGACGGTCGCTGCACCGATCGAGGAACAGCTGAACGGGGTCGAAAATCTCTCCTATTTCACCTCGTCGGCCTCGGCCAACGGCTCGGTGACGATCACTGCCACCTTCGATGTCGGCAGCAATGTCGACATGGCCGCGGTCAACGTCAATAACCGCGTGAAAGCCGCCGAACCGCGCCTGCCGGAAGAAGTCCGACGTAACGGCGTGATCGTCCAGAAGCGCTCCAACGACATTCTGCAGGTCGTCGCCCTCGACTCTGAAAAGGGCAAGTACAACACCCTGTTCCTCTCCAACTACGCCAGCCTGAACATCGTTGACGAGCTCAAGCGGGTCAAGGGTGTTGGCGACGTCACCATTTTCGGCGCCCAGGACTACTCGATGCGCGTCTGGCTCAAGCCGGACCGTATGGCCCAGCTCGGCCTGACGACGACCGACGTGGCGACCGCAATCAAGGCGCAGAACGCCCAGAACGCCGCCGGCAAGATCGGCCAGGAACCGGCCCCGTCCGACCAGCAACTGGTCTACACGGTGACCGCCAAGGGCCGCCTGCTGACGCCGGAAGAGTTCGGCAACATCATCATCCGCGCCAGCGGCCCGAGCGGCGCCCTGTATTTGAAGGACATTGCCCGCATCGAACTCGGCGCCTACAGCTACGACCAGTCGGTCAGCCTGGACGGCCAGCCGACCATCGCCATGGGCGTCTTCCTGCAAACCGGCGCCAACGCGCTGGAAGTGGCCGAGCTCGTACGCAAGAAGATGGAAGGGTTGAAGGCGAAGTTCCCGGAAGGCATGGGTTACGTCATTCCGTTCGACACGACGCGCTTCGTTTCTGCCTCGATCAACGAAGTGGTCAAGACGCTGGTCGAAGCGATGATCCTCGTCCTCGCCGTCGTCTATCTCTTCCTGCAAAGCTGGCGGGCGACGCTGATCCCGATGGTCGCCGTGCCGATCTCGCTGATCGGCACCTTTGCCGGCCTGTGGATCTTCGGTTTCTCGATCAACACGCTGACGCTGTTCGCCATGGTGCTGGCCATCGGTATCGTTGTCGATGACGCCATCGTCGTGCTCGAGAACGTCGAGCGCCTGATGGCCGAGGAGCACCTTTCACCGAAGGATGCCGCGATCAAAGCCATGCAGCAGGTGCAGGGCGCGCTGGTCGCCATCGTGCTCGTGCTGGTCTCGGTCTTCGTCCCGGTCGCCTTCCTCGGCGGCATTGCCGGCCAGCTCTACAAGCAGTTCGCCGTTACCGTGGCGGTTGCCGTCGTGCTCTCCGGTGTCGTCGCACTGACCCTGACGCCGGCGCTGTGTGCCCTGCTGCTCAAGGCCCAGCATACCGAGCACAAGCTGTTCCGCCCGTTCAACCGGCTGTTCGAGCGCTTCACCCGCTCGTACACCAGCACTGTCGGCCTGACCCTCAAGCACGGCATCATCGGCGGCATCATCTTCGTGCTCGTTATCGGTATCGTCGCTTTCTTTTTCCGCATCATTCCCGGCAGTTTCGTGCCGGCCGAAGACCAGGGCTACCTGATTTCGGCGCTGATGCTGCCCGATGGCGCAACGCTGAAGCGGACCCAGACGACCGGCGAGAACATGCGCCAGATGGTCGCCAACGATCCGGCAGTCAAGCACACCTTCGTCGTTGCGGGCTTCGACCTGATCGGCGGCGGCAACAAGCCGAACGCCGGCACCATCTTCATTCCGCTCAAGGACTGGTCCGAACGCGATGCCAAGGCGCAGGATCTGGCCGGCAAGTTCATGGGCATGGGCATGATGCAGTCCGACGGCATGGCACTGGTCTTCAACCCACCGCCGATCATGGGCCTCGGCACCGCTGGCGGCTTTGAAGTCTACGTGCAGAACCGCGTCGACGGCGACACCCGCAAGCTAAACGAAGTCGCCCAGACCTTCATCGCCGAGTTGCAGAAGCGCCCGGAATTCACCCGGATCAGCACCTTCTTCCGGCCGACCGTGCCGCAACTGTTCGTCGAAGTCGATGAACCGAAGGCCATCGCCCTCGGCATCCCGCTGGCCGACATCTACAGCACGCTGCAGAGCACGATGGGCGCCTTGTACGTCAATGACTTCAACAAGGCCGGCCGCGTCTATCGCGTCCAGTTGCAGGCTGAAGCAAATTACCGGATGAAGCCGGACGACCTCGGCAAGGTTTACGTGCGCAGCACGAGCAGCAACGCGATGATCCCGCTATCCGCCGTCAGCACCATCAAGCGCATCGTCGGCCCGGAACAGGTCGAACGCTTCAACGGCTTCGTCGCCGCCAAGGTGATGGGCGACAGCAAGCCGGGCATCAGCTCGGGCGACGCCATCAAGATCGTCGAGGAAGTCGCCGCCGCCACGCTGCCCAGCGGTTATGAAATCTCGTGGACCGGCCAGGCCTTCCAGGAAAAGCGCAGTTCCGGCTCTTCGCTCTACGCCTTCGGTTTCGCGATCATCATGGTCTTCCTGATCCTTGCCGCCCAGTATGAAAAATGGTCGCTGCCGGTCGCCGTCATCATGGCCGTGCCCTTCGCCTTGATGGGCGCGCTGACAGCGATATGGTTGCGCGGCATGCCGAACGACATCTACTTCCAGATCGGCCTCGTCGTGCTGATCGGGCTGGCGTCGAAAAACGCCATCCTGATCGTCGAGTTCGCCGCCCATAAGTACGCCGAAGGCGTGAACGTGGTCGATGCCGCGCTCGAAGCTGCCCGCCTGCGTCTTCGCCCGATCATCATGACCTCGCTCGCCTTCGTGCTCGGCGTCTTCCCGCTCGTCAAGGCCACCGGCGCCGGCGCCGCCGCACGCCAGTCGATGGGTACCGGCGTTTTCGCCGGGATGATCGCCGCCACCTTCATCGCCACCATCTTCATTCCGCTCTTCTTCATGTGGCTGGAGCGCGGCAAGCAGATGCTGCCGGCCGGCGACCCGCATGCCGCCGATACGGAGGAAAACCAAAATGCGTAAGCTGCTCCCCAAACATTTCAAATTTCGCCCATTTTTTGGGTTGACCGTGGCAATCGCCCTGAGCGGCTGCGCCATCGGCCCGAACTACTTCCGCCCGGCTTCGACGCTGCCGGAAGCGGCACCGGCCGTCGCCAGGGCTCAAGTACCGGTCAATCCTACGTGGTGGACGCTGTTCGGCGATGCCGACCTCAATGCGCTGGTCGACCAGACACTGGCCGCCAACCAGGATCTGCAAGCCGCCATCGCCCGCCTCGAAGCGGCCGAAGCGGCGGCTCGCGAAGCCGGCGCCGACTACCTGCCGAGGATCGGTCTGGAAGCCAGCACCGGGCGCAGCAAGAGCAGCGGCGAAACCTTCAACGGCCGGAAACAGGGCGGCGCAACCTACGACAACAACCGGGTTGCCGCGACACTGAGCTACGAGCTAGACCTCTGGGGCCGCATTCGCCGCAGCAACGAAGCGGCGCGGGCCGAAGCGCTGGCCAGCCGTTTCGGCCGCGACAGCCTGCGCCTGACGCTGGTCGGCCAGGTCGCCAACGAATACCTCAATCTGCGCAGTCTCGACGGCCAGATTGAAGTCACAGCCCAGACGCTCGAATCACGCAAGCAGGCGCTCAAAATCGTCCAGGCCCGCCTCGATGCCGGCAGCGCCTCCGGCCTCGAACTGGCCCAGGCCGAAAGCGCACTGAACGGCGCCCAGGCCCAGTGGAGCCAGTTGCAACGCCTGCGCGCCCTGTCCGAAAGCCAGATCGGCCTGCTCAGCGGCCAGCCCGGCCTCAAGATCGGCGCCACCGGTATCGACAAGCTGCCGCTGCCGCCAACCCCGCCGGCCGGCCTGCCCTCGGCCCTGCTCGAAGCCCGCCCGGACATCCGCCAAGCCGAGGAAAAGCTGGTCGCCGCCAATGCCCGCATTGGTGTCGCCAAGGCCGCCTACTACCCGACGATCAGCCTAACCGGGTTGTTCGGCAGCGAAAGCATGGCGCTGTCCAACCTGTTCACCAGCGGCGCCGGCATCTGGTCAGCCGCCGCCGGCCTCGCCATGCCGATTTTCGATGCCGGCCGCACCGGCGCCCGGGTCGATCAAGCGACGGCCGTGCAGAAGGAAAGCCTGGCCAACTACCGGAAAACGGTGCAAACCGCCTTCAAGGAAGTGAACGACGCCATCGTCGGCCTGCGCGAATACAGCGACGAAGAAGCCGCCTACTCGGCCCAGGTCGGTTCCTCGCAAAAGGCACTCGATCTGGCCCAGAAGCGCTACGAGTCCGGCTATTCCGGCTACATGGATCTGCTCGATGCCCAACGCACGCTGAACGGCGCCCAGTTGCAGTATCTGGCCAGCCGGAAAAGCCGGCTCGGCGCGGCGGTCGATCTGTTCAAGGCACTTGGCGGTGGCTGGGTAGCCAGCTGATCAAAAGTGGTTGTCCCCGCCCGGCCAAGTCAGGACTGATCTGGCTTGGCCAGCGCGGGGACTGATCGCGCCGTTTGAGCCAGCATCCTCCCACGGTCAACCGGAAAAAATGGCTAATAACGAAATCGCTGGCACAGCATGGCCGGCGCCGCTTTGACACGACCAAAGTCATAGCGTAAGGTTCCTGCCCCAACAGACCAGCCGATGATCAGGCCGGCATTATTCCCCCGCGAGAACGCATTTCTTATCCTCAGCCAGGAGAATATCGTTGGATTCCGGCAAGCACACGTTTGGCAACGACATTGACCACAGCATGGCGGTCCGCCTCATGCAACACCTGGTCGTTCCCACCTTTGTCCTCGATGCAGAGCGCCGGGTGACCATCTGGAACCACGCCTGCGAACGCCTGACCGGCATTCCCGCGGCCGACATGCTGGGCACCAGCGACCACTGGCGCGGCTTTTACAATGAACCGCGCCACTGTCTGGCCGACCTCATCGCACTCGAAAAGTTTGACCAACTCGCCGAGCTTTATTCCGCCCATACCACGCCCGGTGAATTCGGCTTCGGCCTGCGCGCCGAGAACTGGTGCGTCATGCCGGTCAAGGGCGAACGCCACTATCTTGCCGTCGATGCCGGGCCGATTTACGACGACCAGGGAAAGCTGATTGCCATCGTCGAAACGCTGCGCGACATGACTGACCAGAAGCTGGCCGAAATGGCGCTGCAGAGCCTGGCAACCAAGGACAGCCTGACCGGTCTGGCCAATCGCCGCTCGCTCGACGACAAGCTCCAGCTCGAATGGAAATGCGGCCTGCGTGCTGGCACTTCTCTGGCTTTCATACTGGCCGATATCGATCATTTCAAGCTCTACAACGATCACTACGGTCACCCGAAAGGCGACGAGTGCCTGCGTTCGGCCGCGGGCGCCATTGGCGCTGCGGTATTCCGACCGTCCGACATGACAGCCCGCTATGGTGGCGAAGAGTTCGCTATCGTCATGCCCAACACCGATCTGGCCGGTGCCCACGCCGTGGCCGAACGCATCTGCGTGGCCATTCGCGCTCTGGCCATTCCACATGCAGCCTCGGAAACCGCCCCCCATTTGACACTAAGCTTGGGCGTCTCGGCCCTCGTGCCGGATGCCGGCAACAGCCAGGAAACCCTGATTGCCGAAGCCGATGCGGCGCTTTACCGGGCCAAGAACTCAGGCCGCAACCGGGTCGTCCTTGCGGCAGCCGTCTAGCTTTCAACCCAAACGTCGACGCGCCTCGAACAGGCAGACGCCGGCCGCAACGGAAACGTTGAGGCTCTCGACCGAGCCGTGCATCGGAATCTTGACCAACTGGTCGCAGTTTTCACGGGTCAGCCGGCGCATGCCCTCGCCTTCGGCGCCGAGCACCCAGGCCGTCGCCTTCGGCCATTCGGCGGCGTAAAGATCGCTCTCCGCCTCGCCGGCCGTACCGACCACCCAGATCTCGCGTTCCTGCAATTCACGGAGTGTCCGCGCCAGATTGGTGACCATCACGTAGGGCATCGTTTCGGCCGCTCCGCAGGCCGTCTTGGCCGCCACATCGGTCAGCCCGACGGCGCGGTCCTTCGGTGCGATGACCGCATGAACGCCGGCCGCATCGGCCACGCGCAGACAGGCACCAAGGTTGCGCGGGTCAGTGATGCCGTCGAGCACCAGCAGGAAAGCCGGTTCTTCGAGCGTATCAAGCACGTCATCGAGATGCGCCAGCTTGCGGTCGCCTTCGATGCGGGCCAGAACACCCTGGTGCTTGGCGCCAGGCGCCATGCCATCGAGCCGCTTGCCGTCGGCGCCGATCACCTTGACGCCCTGCAACTCCGCATGGGCGAGCAGGTCACGCGCCCGCGCATCGTGGCGCGTGGCGTCGATGACAATTTCCTTGACCGATTCCGGGTCATGGCGAAGTTTGGCGGTAACGGCGTGAAAGCCGTAAATCAGGCGGGAGGACATGGCTGCTTTCGAAAAACTGAAGGGCGAATTTTACCGCGCCGGAGCCATTGGCCGAAGATTCAGCGAGGACTCAGAAATCCCTGAGCAGCGAATCCTCGCGGGCGATCCAGCGCGACAATATCAGGTCATGCAGCGCGATGTGATTAGTCTCCCAACGGGCGAGCAAGGCATCAAGTTCGCGGATTCGTGAAACGACATGATTCGAGTCGAGCGACGAAACGATCTGCTGCACGGTCGATGAAATCGCCGCATGATCTTCCATGTGCGCCTCGCAGACATCGCGATCGACCATCAGCAACAGCGAGTCGCGCATGACCATTTCCTCGGTCTTGAAATGGTCGAGGATAAAAGCGAAAACATCACCGAGCATGGCTATCACCTCAGCCTCGCAACGCTGTTGCCGCTCATGACTGCAGCCTGTGCAATCCTTCAGATTGACGTGATCGATGCATATCCGGCGCAAGTTGGCGATGGCCGCGATCAGGAAATGGTGTTCGGAATCGATCAGTTTGTGACCAGTGATCAGCTCGGCCGGCAACTCGCCGGTCGACAGCCAGTAGGCCGTACTTTCGGACAAATCGTCGACAGCAGCACCCGTCATATGAGGAATGGAAACCACCCGCTGCTTCGTCATCCCTATTCCGAAAGTATTAGAAACCGCTATTCTACCGTCGCATATCAACTTGTTGATACGGCAACTTTTAATTTTGAGCATAAAATCCAGCAGCAAACCATTGAACCTACCGGGGGAATCTCTTGCTGACAGAACACCAGAAACATTGGGGAGTTGATCAGTGGGCGGCCTACCTGAGCAGCCAGGAATTGCCCTGTATGCCGCGCTCAAAAGCGCGCCTGCTCGAACTTGAAACCGAGAAGGGCGAACGACTGGCCGCCTGCGACCTGGCCGACATCGCCGCCGCCGACCCCTTTCTTTGCCTGCGCCTGCTGCGCGAAGCGGAAAACCATCGCGCCCAGCGCCTCGGACACGAAACCACCAACCCGCTAGGTACGGTCATGCAACTGGGTACCGACGCCGTGCATAAACTGATGCTCGATTGTCCGGAAACAGACGAATCGAACCATGGCCTCGCCGAATGCGAAGCCCGCGCCCACCTGGCCAGCCGATTGGCCCTGCGCTGGGGTGCGGCGCGCGCCGACATTTCACCCGACGAGGTTGCAATGGCCGCCCTGCTCTCCGAAATCGGCGAGCTACTGCTCTGGTCCTTCGCCGAAGAGTTGCCTCTGGCCGCGCTTGAGGCCTTGCATTCCGGTCGTTCGCCGCGCTCGCTGCAGGCCCAGGTCGACACCTGCGGCTTCCGCTTCAAGGATATGACGCTCAAATGCGCCCTGATCTGGCACCTGCCATCACTGCTGACGCAGCTGATTCGAGGCATCGACAACACCCGAGCAAACCTGTCCCGTCTTTGTGTAGACACCGCCCGCCATATCAGCAGCGGCCCCGACGACCCGGCATTGCCGGCTGACATCGCCGCCGCCAAACACCTCATTCCTGGCGCCTCACTGGAATGGCTAACCGAACAACTGCCTGGGCTCGACGAAGAGCACATCGCTGCCATCGCGCTCAAGGCAGCGGATCTACTCGACCCGGCCCACCATTGAGCGCGACAGCGCCGGTCAGCGCTTTTTCGGCGCGGCTTTTTTAACCGGTTTGGCAGCAGCGGTCTTGCTGCGTGGCGCGGCCGATTTTTTGGCCGCGGGCTTTTTGGCAGCAGGTCTAGCTACGCCCTTGGCCGCCGGCTTCGCTGATTTTTTGGCAGCTGATTTTTTGACCTCCGGCTTGGTGGCTGGTTTATCCAACTTCGCCGGAGCCCTGGCAGCAACCGCCTTGACCACAGGCCGCTGACTCACCGGCTTGACGGCCGTCTTCGGCACCGTTCTTTTCCCGGCATAGGCCTTCTCGCTACCAGCCAGAACAAAATCGATGCGGTTCGACTCGAGGTCGGCGCGCACCAGTTTGACCCGTACCCGGTCGCCTAGACGGAAGCGCTGCCCCGTCCGTTCGCCCAGCATCTGGTGCTTGATGTTGTCAAACTGGAAGTAATCGGCCCCCAGTTCGGAAACGTGCACCAGGCCTTCGATGTAAACCGTATCGAGCGCCACGAAAATGCCAAAGGCGGTGACCCCGGAAATCGTTCCGTCAAACTCCTCGCCAATACGCTCCTTCATGAAGAAGGTCTTCAGCCAGTTCTCGACATCCCGCGTCGCCTCATCAGCCCGCCGTTCGGTGCTCGAACATTGCAGGCCGATGTCGTCCCAGGAACGATCCGGCGTATAGGTTTCACCGGCCAGCACGGCCTTGATGGCCCGATGCACCAGCAGGTCGGGGTAACGACGGATCGGCGAGGTAAAGTGGGTGTAATGCTCGTAAGCCAGGCCGAAGTGACCGACGTTGTCCGGGCTGTACATCGCCTGGCGCAACGAACGCAACATCACCGTCTGCAGCAACTGGAAGTCAGGCCGCAATTTGACCTTTTCGAGCAGGATGGCGTAATCCTTGGCCTGAGGATCATCTCCACCGCCCAGCGCCAGGCCGAATTCGCCGAGGAAGGCACGCAGGTTGGCCAGCTTTTCCTCCGACGGCGCAGCGTGGATACGGTACAGACAGGTCTGCTTGTGTTCGGCGAGGAAATCCGAAGCACAGACATTGGCTGCCAGCATGCACTCCTCGATGATCCGGTGCGCATCGTTGCGTACGACCGGCACGATGTTTTCGATCTTGCCCTGTTCGTTGAACAACATCTGCGTTTCGGTCGTCTCGAAATCGATCGCCCCGCGCTGACCACGCGCCTTGTGCAAGGCGGCAAACAGTTTGTAGAGATTCTGCACATGCGGCAGAACACTGCGGTGGACGTCGGTTTCCGGCTCTTTTTCACCGGACAGCCAGGACCAGACAAGGTTGTAGGTCAGCCGCGCATGCGACTTGAAGACAGCCGGATAGAATTTGTATTTGCCAATCTTGCCGGTCGAACTGATCTCCATGTCGCAAACCATGACCATGCGCTCGACATCGGGATTCAGGGAACAGATGCCATTCGACAGCTTTTCCGGCAGCATCGGGATCACCCGGCGCGGGAAATAGACCGAGTTGCCGCGTTCCACTGCCTCGCGGTCCAGCGCCATACCTGGCTTGACGTAATGCGACACGTCGGCAATCGCCACGATCAGGCGCCAGCCACGGCCCTTCTTTTCACAATACACTGCATCGTCGAAATCGCGTGCCGTCTCACCATCGATGGTGACCAGCGCAATATCGCGCAAATCGACGCGGCCCTTCAGGTCGGCCTTGGTCACCTTGTCCGGCAAAGCCTTGTTCTCATCCAGCGCGGATTTGGAAAACTCGAAAGGCAGATCGTGCTTGCGCAGCGCGATCTCGATCTCCATCCCCGGATCGGCATAATTGCCCAGCACCTCGATGATCTTGCCGATCGGCTGCGAGAACTTGCTTGGCTGCTCGATGATCTCGACCATCACGACCTGGCCGGACTGCGGCTGGTCCTTGGCCTTCGGTACCGGTGGCACCAGAATATCCTGCGAAATACGCTTGTTTTCCGGCGCCACGACCACGACGCCATGCTCGACGAAAACCCGGCCGACAATCCGCGTATTGACCCGCTCGGTCACTTCGACAATGCCGCCCTCGGGACGCCCCTTGCGGTCTATGCCGGTAACCCGGACCAGCGCCCGGTCGCCATGCAGCACTTTCCCCATCTGGTGCTGATCAAGGAAGATATCAGCACTGCCATCATCGGGAATCAGGAAGCCATAGCCATCCGGATGCCCCTGGATACGCCCCGGGGTCAGGCTGGCCCGCTCGGGCAGGATGTACGCGCCCTTGCGGTTACGCATCAACTGACCTTCGCGCTCCATGGCACCAAGGCGACGTTGGAACATTTCGCGTTCGGTATTGGTGATATCCAGCAACTCGGTCAGTTCGTTGAACTCGACAGGCCGACCTTCGTCAGCCAGCACTTGCGAGACGTATTCACGCGAAGGCAAAGGGAACTCGTAGCGCGCCAATTCACGCTCGAAGAAGGGATCAGCACGACGGATTTTTGATAGTTTTTTTCTTGACATCAATTCTTCTTTCTCTATAATGGCGGCTCTTCGCACCTGTGCCCAGGTGGCGGAATTGGTAGACGCACTAGTTTCAGGTACTAGCGGGTAACTCCGTGGGGGTTCGAGTCCCT
>NZ_JBASFI010000039.1:0-161816 GCF_049652925.1 Azonexus sp. | reverse complement strand
TTGCCGCCGCACCCGTCGCCCTCGGCCCCGAAGCCGGCATCCAGTCCCAGGTCAAATCCTGGGCAGCCGCCTGGTCAGCCAGAGACTACGCCGCCTACAGCGCCTTCTACGCCCCGACCTTCACCCCGGACGGTGGCCTGACCCGCGAAGACTGGGCGCAACTGCGCCGAGGTCGCATCTCGGCCCGTGGTGACATCAACGTCGACATTCAGGACATGAAAGTCAGGATGGACGGCAACGACCGTGCCTTTGCCGAATTCCGCCAGATCTATCAGTCGAAGGGCTACAACGACACGACGCAGAAGACCCTGGAGATGATCAAGGTGAACGGCAAGTGGCTGATCAACCGGGAGACGTCCATTCCGTGCAACGGCAACACCGTGGGCGGCTGCAAGGGACTGGTGAAGTAAGGCCGCCGCTGTGTTCGGCTGAAAACCGGACAATCAAGACAAAGGCCATGCAATTGCATGGCCTTTGGCGTTAATGGGGGGCGGGGCTTAGCTTAGTGGTTCGACCTCGGCGATGAAAACGTAGCCCTGCGAGCGCAGCGTCTTGATGAAAGCGCTGCCATCGGGCTGTTTGCCGAGAATGCGGCGGATCTGGCTGACGTGGACGTCGATGATCCGGTCGTAGGGCACGTATTCGCGCTTGAGGACTCGCGATAGCTGTTCGCGGGAGAGCGGCTCGAAGGGGTGCTCAAGGAAGGCGGCGAGCAGTGCAAAGCCCGACACGCCAAGCGGTGTCGGCTGGCCGCCGGTTCGGGTCAGTTCGCGCGAGGCGGTATCCAGTATCCAGTTGCCGAAATGCAGGCGGCGCATCTCGCCGCGGCCAGTTGCGGCGCGCTGGGTTCGGCGTAGCAGGCTGCGGGTGCGGGCCAGCAATTCACGCATGTTGCAGGGCTTGGGCAGGAAGTCGTCGGCACCGATCTCAATGCCGATAATGCGTTCGATTTCGTCAGAGCGGGTTGAATGGATAAGAACGGGAATTTCGGAGTGCTGGCGAAGCTGGCGGAGCAGCTCAAGGCCATCGGCATCGGGCAGGCTTAAATCAAGAATGATGACGTCGGGCTTTTCGTCAAGACGTCGCCACATGGCGGCGCCGGTTTCGGCAAAAATGCAGTCGATGCCGGCGGTGGCCAGTGTCGTACTCAATACGTGGCGAGTTCCCGGGTCGTCTTCAACTATGAGCGCAGTCTGACGCATGGTTATTCGTTTCGATTACACGATAAAGCGGGGATTGTAATCCATCGCAAAACAAAGGCTTTGTTTTACTAATTTTTAACATTGAGCCAGCGTCTCGGGCGACAATTGCCCTCTGTTTGTGACCTCTCCGACTGATTTATATAGTGCCGCACTGGATGTCTGTTCCCCGTTCCCTGGATGGTTTTGATGTGACTGCAGCTGTCGCTCGCATGCTCGATCAGCCCATGCTCTGGTGGCAGGCCGTCGGCCTGTTCGTCGAGCATTTTGCCGACTGGGAACAGGCGTGGCAGGAGAGTGTCGGCGACCACGCCAGGGAGCAAAAGAGGGTGCACGCGTTGCGCAGCGCGGCGGCAAATGTCGGCGCGACGGCGCTGGCGGAGGCGGCGGCTGCTCTTGAGGATCAGTTGTTGAAATGCCAGGCCGGGCTGGCGACATCGGTTCAGGAAAGCTTGCGCCAAGGCTTGCACGCATCATTTCGGCAAACCTGGCTTTCGGCGGCGGAGGCCTGGAAATCAACAAAGCCGGTGCCGGATGGGCGGGTGTGATGAACCAGATGCCGACCGTTTCCATTCGCGCCCGACTGGCCAGCATCAATTTTTATGTGCTGCTTCTGGCGATTGCCTTCGTCAGCATATTCATCTTGTGCACCGCTGGCTGGATGGCAATGCGCGGGCATGTTGCCGAAGGCTACGCTCGCCTTGAATTGCTCAACGAAAGTTTGAGCCCGGCATTGGCCGGGGGGGAGCGTGAGGCATTCAACGAAAGATTCGCGCTTCTGCGCAGCATGCCTTATCTCCATTCGGCTGCGTTGTACCGGCAGGATCATTCGGTGTTCGTTGCCTACGACAGCCACGGTGTTGAAGATGCCAGGCCAATGCCCTTGAGTGACCCGGTGGCCGGGCATCGGTTTTCCTGGAGCCGGATCGATTTTCTGGCCCCGGCTGGCCCGCCAGACCAGCCCTTCGGCTGGTTGAGGCTGAGTATCGATTTGAGCAGTGTTTATCAACAGCTGCTGATTTATCTTGGTTTGATATTGTTTGAAACGGCTGTCGCTCTGGCCGTCGCCTTGCGTTTGCAGGCGCGGCACGTGGAAAAGCTGATCGAGCCCTTGCAGGACCTGACGCTGCGCATGGCGGAAGTTTCGGTCGGCCGGCTCGATATTCGTGCTGCCGACAGTCGGGTGACGGAAATTGCCCAGCTGGCCAATGGTTTCAACCAGATGGTCGAACAGATTCGCGAACGCGATCACTGGTTGTCGACCCACCTGGGCAATCTCGAGCAGATTGTCGAGCAGCGGACGCGTGAACTGCGCCTTGCCAAGGAGGCGGCCGAGGCCGGTAGCCTGGCCAAGAGTGAGTTTCTAGCGACGATGAGCCATGAGATACGGACGCCGATGAATGGCGTGCTGGGCATGACCGAACTGCTGCTCAATACTGAACTGGCACCGACCCAGCGCCAGTTTGTCGAGGCGGTCGAGCGCTCGGGAAAACACCTGCTCGGGATCATCAACGACATTCTCGATTTTTCGAAAATCGAGTCGGGCAAGCTGGAACTCGATGTGGTCGATTTCGATTTGCGCCACTTGCTCGAGGAATCGCTCGAACTGTTTTCGCAGCAGGCCGGCAAGAAAGGTCTGGAGCTGCTGGCCGATCTTCCGCCGGACGAGAGCCTGGTGGTCCGTGGCGATGCGCTGCGTTTGCGGCAGATTGTTGTTAACCTGCTGGGCAATGCCATCAAATTCACGGCGAGCGGCGAGGTTTTCCTGCGTTTGCGCGTGCTCGAACATTCCGAATTTGGCCTTAAATTCCGGTTGACCGTGCGAGACACCGGTATCGGCATCCCGCTCGATGCCCAGCAGCGAATTTTCGAGCACTTTGCTCAGGCTGATGGCTCGACCACCCGGCAGTACGGCGGGACGGGCCTGGGGCTGGCCATCTGCCAGCGCCTGGTCGACATGATGGGCGGTGGTATCAGCGTCGAGAGCCAGCCGGGACAGGGGGCAAGCTTTTCGGTAGAGTTGGCCATGCCCCTCGGCAAGTTGCCGGAGCAAAAGCCGATGCATGTGCCAGTCGTCGTCACTGGCCGACGCTTGCTGATCGTCGACGACACGCCGGCGCATTGCGACATTCTGTTGGCCCAGTTGAACAGTCGGGGGCTGACGGCGGATACGGCCGGTTCCGGTCTGCAAGCGCTGGCCATGGCTGGTGCCGCCATGGCCAAAGGCGAGCCGTATGCGCTATTGCTGGTCGATATGGAAATGGCCGAAATGTCAGGAATTGACCTGATGCGCGCCCTGCGTGCTGATTCACGGCTGTCGGCGATTCGGGTCATCATTTTCTCGTCGGCCCCCGATATGCCTGAGCAATTGGCGCAGGCCGGGCTGGAGGTCGCGGCTTGCCTGGCCAAGCCTTTGCGCCAGGCAGATTTTCTGCGTGCGGTCGACGCCGCTCTCGGCCGCCCGGAGCGCGGCGACAGCCCGAAAGCGCTACCGGCGAGTCAGAAGTTGCGGGGCAAGGTATTGCTCGCCGAGGACAACGAAAGCAATCTGATTGTGGCGCGGGCCCAGCTGGAAAGACTGGGACTGGAAGTTGTCGCCGCGGGGGATGGTCAACAGGCGCTCGATCTGCTGGCGACCGAGACGGTCGATCTGGTCCTCATGGATTGCCAGATGCCGATTCTCGACGGTTTCGCCGCGACCGCGGCACTGCGGGAACGCGAAGCGCTCAGCGGTCAGCATCTGCCGGTCATTGCGCTGACCGCCAATGCCATGAAGGGCGACCGTGAGCGCTGCGTGGCTGCCGGGATGGACGACTATCTGGCCAAGCCTTATACCGGCGAGGCCCTGTTGAAGATGCTGGCGCAGTGGTTGCCCGCTGAGCGGCGAAAGTCGCCGGTTGTCGTCAATGATTCGGCCCGCTCCGGGCATGAGCGCAGCGATGGTGCGGCGCTTGATCCGGATGCCCTAGCGAAAATTCGTGCCCTGTCTCCGGATGGTGCGGAGGCGCTCGTCGGGCAGGTACTGACGGCCTATCTCAAAGCGGCGGAGCGTGAGTGGGGTCGCTTCGATGAGGGGCTGGCCGAAGGCGATGCCGGCTTGCTGGCGAGCGCTGCCCATGCCCTCAAGTCGAGCAGTTTCAACGTCGGCGCCAACGGCCTGGCCAGGCGGTGCAGCGAGATCGAGCAATTCGGCCGGGACGGGAATATGCGACAACTGCTGACCCGGGTGGACGGCGTTCGCGCCGAATGGCTGCGCGTCGAAGCCGCCCTGAGGGCACTTCTGGCCAGGCCTGAGGCATGAGTGCCACGCCCTGGCGGGTTCTCGCGGCGGATGATGATCCGACAACCCGGTTGTTGATGCAGGCAGCGTTGGCCGGCAGCGACTTCGTGTTGACGCTGGCCGATAGCGGCGACGCTGCGCTGGCCAGGTTTCAAACTTCGGGCTTCGATCTTGCCCTGCTCGATGTCGAAATGCCCGGCCTCGATGGCTTCGCGGTGTGCGCTGCCATCCGCCAGGCGCAGGGCAGCGGGTTTCCTGTCGTTCTGCTGACCGGGCGCAGTGATCCCGAATTTCTCGAGCGGGCAGGCCAGCTGGGGTCCAGTCACATCGCCAAGCCGATTGACTGGACCTCGCTGGCCGGCCAGCTGCGTTCCCTGCTGGCCGCCGCAAAGCGCTAAGCCCCCGAGTTTCCCGCCGCCCCGCCGGGCAAGGCTTGTGGCAGAATCTGGACAAATGGCATCAAAGCCAGGGGCGGCAGAACAAGGGGAAAGAAATGCGATATCGGAAATTCTGGCGAGGCTTGTTTTACGCCTTTGTTTTTGGCAGTTTTTTGCCGTCGACCGTGGCATTCGCCCAGGAAGCCAGACCGCTGGCCAAGGGGCAAACGCTTTACCTGCCGATCTACTCGCACATGCTCTACGGCAATCTGGGCAAGAGCGGCAAGGCCTCCAACGTCTTGCTGTCTACCTTGGTCAGCATTCGTAACACCGACATCAAGCGTTCGATCCGGGTGCTGTCGGCCAGGTATTTCGATACCGGCGGCAAATTGCTCGGCGAGCGCGTGTCGGTGCCGACTGTCGTGCCGCCGCTCGGTACGCTCGAGTTGTTTGTTGAACTGAACGATGCTTCCGGTGGCTCGGGCGCCAATTTCATCATCAAATGGGAAGCCGAGCAGCCGGTCAATCCGCCGCTAGTCGAGTCGCTGCACGTCAATATGGATGGCGGCAAGGCCGTCATTTTTATGACCCAGTCGGTGCCGCTGACTGAATGAACGGCAATTCGAGCGCATCTCCGATTAGGACCTTGCAGACCGGCTACATCGTCCGGCTGCTCTATGTCGCGCTCGGCATGCTGTTTGCCGTGCATCTGTTCGGCACCATCGGCTACATGGTGCTGACCGAAGGCAAGTATTCGTGGTTCGACTGCTTCTACATGACCTTCATCACCGTCGCCACCATCGGCTTCGGTGAAATCATCGACATGGCGAGCAACCAGCCGGCGCGGATCTTGACGGTCGTGATCGGCATTCTCGGTGCCGGCAATCTGTCGCTGCTCTTTTCGGTCGTCACTGTAGCGCTGCTCGAAACCGACCTCAATGGAACCCTGCGGAGAAAACGCATGGAAAAAGCAATCAAGAAACTCAAGGGCCACTACATTTTGTGCGGCTTCGGCCGGGTTGGACGCAATATCGCGCACGAACTGGAGGCGACCAACCGGCATTTCGTCGGCATTGACGAAGACCTGCACCGGCTCGAAGAGTACAAGGAAAAGAACATTGGTTTTCTCTACCTGAACGGCGATGCTAGCGACGACGACGTGCTGATCGCCGCCGATCTGGAAGATGCCAAGGGTCTGTTCGCGGTGACTGGCGACGATTCGCGCAACCTGATGATCGTCATCACGGCCAAGCAGTTGAAGCCCGAATTGCGTGTCGTGGCGCGTTGTACCGAAACACGCAATATCGAAAAGATGCGGAAGGCCGGAGCCGACGCCATCGTCTCACCCGACTTTACGGGCGGCATGCGCATCGCGTCGGCGATGATCCGGCCGCATGTGGTTTCGTTTCTCGACGAAATGTTGAAATCGGAGAAAAACCTGCGTGTCGAAGAGGTGCCGGTACCGGCCGGGTTCATTCCCAAACCGCTTGGCTCGCTGCAGTTGCGTAGTGCCAATTACGTTTTTCTCGCCGTGCGCGAGCGGAACGGCAGTTGGCAATTCAATCCGGACAAGGACTTTCTGCTCAAGCCTGGCTTCATGCTGATCGCCATGGCCAGCCCGGTCGGGCGCACTGAAATCGAGACCTTGTTGATCGAAATGGCGTCTTGAAGAGACTTTTTTGGGGTTAGGCGGTTTTTCGACAGGTTTTTCTGTCGGCCGCAATTTTTCGGAGGAAATAAACATGCAAAAAACAATCATCATTGCCGGCGCTTTCCTGCTGCTGGCCGGCACCGCGCAGGCTTCGCCGGAACTGGCCAAGGCCAAGAACTGTATGACCTGCCACGCCATCGACAAGAAAATTGTCGGCCCGGCATACAAGGATATCGCGGCCAAGCGTGCGGCTGAAAAAGGCGCAGAGGCCGCGCTGACGGCGAAGATCAAGGGGGGCAGCAAGGGCGAATGGGGCCAGGTGCCGATGCCGGCGAACAATGTGACCGATGCCGAAGCGGCGACCCTCGCCAAATGGGTTCTCGCCCAGAAGTAAGCGCTGGCGCCGGATGACGAGAAGCGAGACTGAATGAAAGCACTGACCCACGAACAGATGCGCCGCCGCTGGATAGCCCTCGGCGTCGTTGCGGTCGCCTACATTCTGTCTTTCTTCCAGCGTTTTGCCCCGGCCGGCATTGCGCCGGATCTGGCCGCCGCCTTCGATACTTCGGCGGCGTCGCTGGGCGTCCTGGCGGCGACTTATTTTTACGTTTATACGCTGATGCAGGTGCCGACCGGCATCCTCGCCGATACGCTGGGGCCGCGCCGGATTCTGGCCCTGGGCGGGCTGGTCGGCGGTGCCGGCAGTTTTCTTTTCGGCATGGCGCCGACGCTCGAACTGGCGCTGATCGGGCGGACGCTGATCGGTCTGGGCGTGTCGGTGACCTTCATCGCCATGCTCAAACTGATCGCCGTGTGGTTCGAGGAAAACCGCTTCGCCACCATGGTCGGCATCTGCATGCTGATCGGCAATCTCGGCTCGGTCCTGGCCGGCGCGCCGCTCTCGGCGGTGGCCCAGGCGACCGGCTGGCGCGGCGTGTTCATTGGTGTCGGTTTCGTCTCGGTGGCGCTCGGCGTGCTGTGCTGGCTGATCGTTCGCGATGCGCCGGAGGGCGGCAATGCCGCGCCGAAGCCCCACTTTGACCGGACGGCTGTGATTTCCGGCCTGCTTTCGGTCATCCGCAACCGTGACACCTGGCCCCCGCTGCTGGTCAATACCGGCATGTGCGGCGCCTTTTTTACCTTCGCCGGTTTGTGGGCGACGCCTTACCTCATGCAGGTGCATGGCCTGGCGAGATCGGTCGCCACGACGCACCTGTCGTTATGGTTCGGCGGTTTTGCCGTCGGTTGCCTGTTCCTGGGCAGCCTGTCCGACCGCCTCGGCCGGCGCAAGCCGGTGCTCATTGTGACTTCACATCTGTATGGCGTGATCTGGCTGATCCTGTTGTCCTGTGTGAGCATGCCGCTTCCGGTTTCCTATCTGCTTTTTGCCTTGCTCGGCATCACCACGGCCGGCTTCAGCCTGACCTGGGCCTGTGCCAAGGAGGTCAATCCGCCGCTGCTCTCCGGCATGTCGACCAGCGTCGCCAACATGGGCGGCTTCATGACGGCGGCGCTGTTGCAGCCCTTCGTTGGCTGGGTTATGGACCTCGGCTGGACGGGCGAAATGGTCAGCGGGGCGCGCGTCTACGATGTCGAAATCTGGCGCCACGGGGTGCTGGTGGTGACTGTCTGCGCCATCCTCGGCGCGGCATCATGCTGGTGGATCAAGGAAACGCGCTGCCGGAATATCTGGCAGGCCTCATGATTTACGCTGTAGCTTTCGACAAAACACAATAAAATCAATGAATCAGCGGCACATGGCTTGTGTCGCTTCTATAAATTAGCGTATGCTTATATTTATGAACGCAAACATTCTCCGACCTTTCGTTTTTAGCCTTTTTTTCGGGTTGACCGTGGCATTCGCCGGTGAGCCTTTGCCCGTCATCACGGTCAAGCCGCATGCCGTCGATCTGGCCTTCCCGGCCGAATCGCTGGTCGAAGCCGTGCAGCAGGCGACGGTCGGCGCCCAGACCGCCGGCCGCGTCCTCGAAGTCAGGGCTGACGCCGGCCAGTCGGTCAAAAAGGGCGATGTGCTGATGCGTATTGATGGCCGCGAGGCGGCCGAAGCAGCGCGCGCTGCCGAGGCGCAATACGCCAATGCCAAGGTCAGTTACGACCGGACGAAAAGTCTCGTCACGCAGAAGTTCATGAGCTCGGCTGCGCTCGACAAGGCCCGCGCCGACCTCGATGCCGCCGCCGCCAATCGCGCTGCCGCCGGCGCCGGTCAGAGCTACGCCACCATTGTCGCGCCGATGACCGGCATCATCGCCCGCCGCCACGCCGAAATGGGCGACATGGCGACGCCCGGCAAGCCGCTGTTCACGATCTACCAGCCGGGTACCCTGCGCGTCACGGCGAGCATTCCGCAATACCGCCTGAAGGCGATGCGCGATGTCAAAACCGCCCGCGTCGAATTCCCGGAACTGGGCAGATGGGTCGATGCGGTCAAGGTTCAGGTCTTGCCGACGGCCGATGCCGCAACGCACGTTTCGCAAGTCCGTGTGACGTTGCCCGATGTGCCGGAAGCGACGCCGGGCATGTTCGCCCGCGTTCATTTCATCACCGGCCAGTCAGAAAAACTGACCGTCCCGGCCAGCGCCGTGCTGCGTCGTGGCGAAGTGGCTGCCGTTTACGTGCAGTCGGCCGACAATCGCCTCTCGCTGCGCCAGCTGCGCCTTGGCGATGCCGTGGGGCAGGGCGAAATCGAGGTGCTGGCTGGCTTGTCGGCTGGTGACAAGGTCGTCACCGACCCGGTCAAGGCCGGTATTCAGCTCAAGTCGGCTAATTAAGCCATGAGCAGCGAGAAGACTACGCTCGGGACGAGTTTGGGTATTTCCGGGCGCATTGCCGCCGCCTTCCAGAATTCGCGGATGACGCCGCTGCTGGCGCTGGTTGCTTTCCTGATGGGCCTCTTCGCCACCCTCGTCACGCCGCGCGAGGAAGAGCCACAGATTGACGTGACCATGGCCGATGTGATGGTCGCCTTTCCAGGCGCCTCGGCCAAGGATGTCGAAAATCTGGTCGCTCGTCCCGGTGAACAGGTGCTCTCTCGCCTGCATGGCGTCGAGCACGTGTACTCGGCTTCGCGCCCGGGCATGGCCATCATCACCGTGCAGTTCGACGTCGGCGTCAAATACAACGACGCGGTGCTTCGCCTTTACGATACAGTGCATTCGAACAGCGACTGGCTGCCGGCCAACCTTGGCGTCATGGCGCCGGTCATCAAGCCGCGCGGTATCGACGACGTGCCGATCGTCGCGCTGACTTTCTGGACCAAGGACCCGAATCGCTCCGCCTTCGACCTGCAGCAGGTGGCCCGCGCTGTCGAGATCGAGCTGAAACGGATCAAGGGCACGCGCGACATTTCGACCATCGGCGGCCCCGATCACGCGATCCGCGTGCTGATGGATGCCGAGCGGATGAACGCTTTCGGCATCACGCCGCAGGACATCGCTGGCGCGCTCAAAGTCTCGAACGCGCTGCAATCCTCCGGCAACCTGACCTCCGGCAACCGCGAAGTGCTCGTCCAGACCGGCACCTACCTCGAGTCGGCTGCTGACGTGAAGCAATTGGTTATTGCTGTGCGTGGCGAAGCCGGAGAGCGCAAACCCATATTCATGAGCGATGTGGCGACCGTCGAGGATGGCCCTGATCAGCCAAAACGCTACGCCTGGTTTGGCGACCAGAGCGGCGAGTTCCCCGCTGTCACCATGCAGCTTTCCAAGCAGCCGGGCGTCAATGCGGCCGATGTGGCGACTGCTGCGGTCAACCGGATAAATGACCTGAAAAACACGGTCATTCCGGATGGCATCGAGGTCACCGTGACGCGCAACTACGGCGAGACGGCGACCGAGAAGGCGCAGAAACTGATTGGCAAGCTGATTTTTGCCACGGCCTTCGTCGTGCTGCTCGTCTTTTTCGCGCTGGGCAAACGTGAAGCGGTCATCGTCGGTGTCGCCGTCACTTTAACCCTCGCGGCAACGCTGTTCGCCTCCTGGGCCTGGGGTTTCACGCTTAACCGCGTCTCGCTGTTCGCGCTGATTTTCTCCATCGGCATCCTGGTCGATGACGCCATCGTCGTCGTCGAGAACATCCACCGCTGGCAAGGGTTGTACCCGGAAAAAAGCCTGCTCGAAATCATCCCGCCGGCCGTCGATGAAGTTGGCGGTCCGACCATCCTGGCGACACTGACGGTGATCGCCGCTCTGCTCCCGATGGCCTTCGTGACCGGCCTGATGGGGCCGTACATGAGCCCGATTCCGATCAATTCGTCGATGGGCATGGCCATCTCGCTGGCCGTCGCCTTCGTCGTCACGCCGTGGCTGGCGGCGAGGATGATGAAGTCGCATGGCAATGCGCATGGAACCCATCAGCCGTCGAAGCTCGATGCCAAACTGGACAGCACTTTCCGCAAGCTCCTGACCCCCTTCCTCGACCCGATCAAGGGCGGCGCGATGCGCGTCAAGCTGGCCATTGCCGTTGTCCTGCTCATTCTCGGCTCGGTGTCGCTGGCCTACTTCCAGCTCGTCGTGCTCAAGATGCTGCCCTTCGACAACAAGAGCGAATTCCAGGTCATCCTAGACATGCCGGTCGGTACGCCGGTCGAGGAAACGGCGCGCGTGCTGCACGAAATCGGCGCCGAACTGGCGCTTGAAAAGGACGTCACCAACTATCAAGCCTACGCCGGCACGGCCAGCCCGATCAATTTCAACGGCCTGGTCCGCCAGTACTACCTGCGCGCCTTGCCGGAAAAGGGCGACATTCAGGTCAATCTGGCCGACAAGCACCATCGTTCGCGGCAGAGCCATGAAATCGCTGCTTCCCTGCGCGACCGTATCGAGGCCATCGGCAAGTTCAACGGCGGCGTCGCCAAGGTCGTCGAAGTACCGCCCGGGCCCCCGGTCATGTCGCCCATCCTGGCTGAAATCTACGGCCCGGACATGAAGGGCCAGATGAGCGTCGGCAAGCAGGTGCGCAAGGCTTTCGAGGAAACCAAAGACATCGTCGCGGTCGACGACTACATCGAGGCCGATTCGCGCAAGATCATCCTGCACGTCTTGCAAAGCAAGGCGGCGCAACTCGGCGTGGCGCAGAGCGACATCGTCGAAGTCGTCAGCATGGGTCTGGCCGGGCAGGATGTCACGCCGGCGCACAACACCGAATCGAAGTTGGAAATCCCGGTTCGGGTGACCCTGCCGGCTGAGAAGCAATCCAGCCTCGACGCGCTCCTCAAACTGCGCGTTCGCTCGCGTGACGGCCAACTGGTGCCGGTTTCCGAGCTGGTCGAAGTGCGCGACGCAGCCCGCGAAAAGGCCATCTACCACAAGGATTTGCTACCGGTCGTATACGTCGTCGGCGACATGGGCGGCAAGCTCGATTCGCCGCTTTACGGCATGTTCGATATCCGTTCCAAGATCAACGGCATGGAACTCAAGGAGGGCGGCACGCTCGGTGAATGGTTCATCCGCCAGCCGAACGATCCCTACGCCGGCTACAGCGTGAAATGGGATGGCGAATGGAAGGTGACCTACGAAACCTTCCGAGACATGGGCATCGCCTACGGCGTCGGCCTGATCCTGATTTACCTGCTGGTCGTCGCCCACTTCGGCAGCTACCTCGTGCCACTCATCATCATGGCGCCCATCCCGCTGACCATCATCGGCGTCATGCCCGGCCATGCGCTGTTCGGCTCGCAATTCACGGCGACTTCGATGATTGGCATGATCGCCCTGGCTGGCATCATCGTCCGCAACTCGATCCTCCTCGTCGATTTCATCAAACTGCAGGTGGCGACCGGCATGCCCTTCCGCGAGGCGGTCATCCAGTCGGCTGCGGTACGTGCCAAGCCGATCGCCCTGACCGCGCTGGCTGCCATGCTCGGCGCCATGTTCATCCTCGACGACCCGATCTTCAACGGGCTGGCCCTTGCCCTGATCTTCGGCATCATGGTGTCCACGCTACTCACGCTGGTCGTCATTCCTGTTCTCTATTTCTCAGCCTTCCGCAAGGAGCATCAACAATGACCATTGAACGCATCATCCGCATCATGGCGGGATTTTTCGTCGTGCTTTCCCTCGCCCTCGGTTATCAAGGCAGCCCGATCTTCGTTTCGGAATGGTTCCTGGCCTTTACGGCTTTCGTCGGTCTGAACCTGCTGCAGAGCGGATTTACCGGCTTTTGCCCGCCGGAAAAACTGTTGGCCAAAATGGGCGTCAAGCGCAGCAACGGGTCTTGCGGCAGCTAGGTTAACTCCTGTAAATCCACTTTGATATCAGGGGTTAAGCCAAGGCGACATTGCCTTGGGTATGAAGGCTGATTTTTCTGTGAATCGGCTTTAGAAAAACTTCGTGAAACATTGTTTTTATTGGGTTAAACTGCCTCGATATAACTAAAGGCGTACTTACCCTGTGGTGCAGAATCCGGCTTTCGCTGGCCGTAAACTCGTCGTTTTCGCCCTTGGGGCGATTGTCCTGACCTGGTGCTCCCTCGGTCTGGATTGGTGGTCCATCGACCGACATCTTGCCGCCGACGCGACCGGTGATTCCGCTCGTAGCCTTGGAATGGGCGCGCCGACATGGGGCCTCGTGCTATTGACGATAGGGCTTGTCGCTGCCTTGTTGATCATCGAAGGGTGCCGTCTGTTGTTCGGCATCCGTGATCAGGCCAGCCGCCAGCTCACTCTCCAGCGGCGCATCATCGACCACGCTTCCGAGGCCATGATCCTTACCGATGGGGCGCAGCGGATACTGTCGGTCAACGCAGCTTTTGAGCGGATGACCGGATACGCGGCAACAGAGGTCATCGGTTTAACCCCGACCATGCTCAGCTCGGGTCACCAGGGGCTGAACTTTCATCGCAGCATCTGGGACTTCGTCGCCGAGAACGGCCTTTGGGAAGGCGAGGTCTGGGATCGGCGCAAGGATGGCGCAATCTATCCCAAGCAGATGCGCATCACGGCGATTCGCGATGAGGCGGGGCAGGTCACGCATTTTGTCGCCACCTTTGCCGACATCAGCGACGCCAAGGCCCAGGCCGAACGCTTCGAGTATCTGGCCCATCACGACCAACTGACCAACCTGCCGAACCGTCTGGCGCTTGACGGTCACCTCGGCCACCTGCTCGACAGCGCGGTGCCCGGTATCAACCATCTGGCACTGCTGATCATCGATCTGGACAACTTCAAGACGGTTAACGATTCGCTGGGCCACCATGCCGGTGATCGCTTGCTGGCCGAAATCGCCCGCCGGCTGGCGGCAGAAATGGATCGCACGAAACGCCTGTTCCGTCTTGGTGGGGACGAGTTTGTCGTCGTTTTCGATCAGCTCGACAACAGTGCTGCCGTGGTCAGGCTGATTGATCGTCTGGTCAGCGCCATCGGCCAGCCCTGCGACATCGACGGCCATCAGTTGCACAGTACGCCGTCGATCGGCATCAGCCTGTATCCGCAAGACGGCCGTGACAGCCTGACGCTGATCCGCAATGCCGATGCGGCGATGTACGCGGCCAAAGCTGCCGGGCGCAATAACTACAAGTTCTTCGCCGAGTCGATGAACGCCGCCGCCAACAAACGTCTGCATCTGGAAAGCGAGTTGTGGCGGGCCCTCGCCGAGAATCAGCTGGTGCTTCACTATCAGCCGCAGATCGATCTGCTGAGCGGCAAGGTTGTTGGCGTCGAGGCGCTGGTCCGCTGGTGCCACCCGCTGCGCGGCATGATTGCCCCGGTCGAGTTCATTCCGGTGGCCGAAGAGTGTGGCCTGATCCTGCCGCTCGGCCACTGGGTATTGCTGACCGCCTGCCGGCAGGTTCGTAGCTGGCTCGACGCCGGTATCGACATGGGTGAAATGGCCGTCAATATTTCGGCCCATCAATTCCGCCAGCCCGATTTCGTCCAGACCGTGCAAGGTGTGCTGGCCGAAACCGGCCTGCCAGCTGAACGCCTGGAGCTGGAAATTACCGAAAGCACCGTCATGCACGGGGTTGATGCCGCCATCCAGACGCTGGCCCAGCTCAAGGCCATGGGGGTCCGGCTGGCCATCGACGACTTCGGTACCGGCTACTCGTCGCTGTCCTACCTGCGTCGCTTCCCGCTTGACCGGCTGAAGATCGACCGCTCCTTCCTGGCTGATGTCGATACCGACACGCACGCCGCCTCGCTGGTCACTTCGATAGTCATGCTCGGCCGCTCGCTCGGCCTGCAATTGGTAGCGGAGGGCGTCGAAAGCTTTGCCCAGGCAGAATTTCTCCGTACGCTCGAATGCGAGCGCGTCCAGGGATTCCATTTTTACCAGCCGGTGTCGGCTGCCGAGGTGGTTGGCTTCGGTCGCTGTGAGGAATACGCCGCGCTGTCTGCCTGAGACTGTTTGAAGGCGCGGCGTTGACGGCCAGTGGTCTGCTGCGCAATTGATCAAACCATGAAAACTTGTCTTTGTGCGCCTGGCGTCGTAGCTCATCCTCGCAACAGCTTCGGCCACTGCTGTGGTTCGCGCCTAGACAGGAACACAAATCCGGCGCTTTCTTCGAAGCTCGCCAATTACGAAGTAGACCACTAGAATTCAAGCCTTCTTGGGACGGAGTGCAGTATGAAAATCGGATTTATCGGCCTTGGTATCATGGGGCGCCCGATGGCGCTCAATCTTGTCAAGGGTGGCCATGCCGTCACCGTCTGGGCGCGCCGCGCCGAATCCATGCAGCCGCTGCTCGAAGCCGGGGCCAAAGGCGCCGCCAGCCCGGGCGATGCCGCCCGCGGCAATGAACTGGTTATTTCGATGGTGGCCGATGCGCCGGATGTCGCCGAGGTCATGCTCGGTGTCGCCAGCGCCGGCCAGACCGGCTTGGTCGCTGTCGACATGAGTACCATCGCGCCGGCCGCAGCGCGCAAGATTGGCCAAGACCTGGCCGCAGCCGGAGTCGACTTTGTCGATGCGCCGGTCTCCGGTGGCGAAGTCGGCGCCATAGCCGGCACCCTGTCGATCATGGCCGGCGGTTCCGAAGCCGCATTTGCCAAGGCCAAACCGGCTTTCGAATGCATGGGCAAGAACGTCGTGCACGTCGGCGCCAGCGGCGCCGGGCAGGTCACCAAGGCGGCCAATCAGATTGTCACCGGCATGGGCGTCCTGGCCGTCGCCGAGGCATTTGCATTTGCGGCAAAAAATGGCGTTGACCGTGGCAAGGTGCGTGAGGCACTGCTCGGCGGCTTTGCCTATTCGAAAATTCTCGAAAATCACGGCCAGCGCATGCTCGACCGCAATTTCAAGCCCGGTTTCAAGAGCTGGATGCACGAAAAGGATCTGAACATCGTCATGCAGACGGCGCACGAACTCGGCCTCTGCCTGCCCGGATCGGCCGCCACGGCGCAGATGTTCAATGCCATGGTCGGTTCCGGCATGGGCGAGGAGGATTCGATCGCCGTGCTCAAATTGCTCGAACGCTTGTCGGGGCAAGAATGAACATTGGATTCATCGGTCTCGGCGCCATGGGTCGCCCGATGGCCATGCACTTGCAGCGCGCCGGCCATGAGCTGGCCGTCTGGGCCCGCCGTCCCGAAAGCATCGGCGATCTGCCGGCCCGTGTCTGTGCGACGCCGGCCGAGTTGGGGCGCTGTTGCGAGGTGGTGTTTACCGTGATTACCTCGAGCGCCGATGTCGCAGGCGTGGCGCTCGGCAAGGATGGTCTGGTCGACGGCATGGCACCCGGTTCTGTGCTGGTCGATTGCTCGACCATCGCGCCCGATGCGGCGCGGCAGATCGCCGGCAAGTTGGCCGAAAAAGGCATCCATTTTATCGACGCCCCGGTTTCCGGCGGTGAGCAGGGGGCCATCGAGGCGACGCTGGCCATCATGGCCGGTGGTGATGCAGCCGTGCTCGACCGCGTGCGTTCGCTGCTCGATTGTCTGGGCAAGCGCATCGTCCATATCGGTCCGAATGGCGCCGGGCAGGTCGCCAAGACGTGCAACCAGATGATCATGGTCGCCGCCATCCAGGCAGCGGCCGAGGCGATACGCCTGGCCGCTGGCGCCGGCGTCGATTGCGCCAAGGTCAGGCAGGCGCTGGCCGGTGGTTCGGCCGCTTCGCGAGTGCTCGATGTGATGGGCCAACGCATGGTCAGCCGTGATTTTTCGGCTGGTATCGAAGCCCGCCTGCATCACAAGGATTTCGGGCTGGTCCTCGAAGCGGCACGGCAGAGCGGGACGCCTGTGCCGCTGACGGCCGTTGTTGCGCAGCAACTGAATGCCCTGATAGCGCAGGGCTGGGGGCGGGATGATACGTCTTCGCTGCTGCGCGTGCTGGAGCTGGCATGAGTCAGATCGCCCAACTGTCCGAAGCCGAAATCGAAGAGCGCTTTCACGTCACCGGTACGCTGCCTATTGCCTTTCTGCTCGTTGGCTTTGCCCGGAACAAGGATCAATTCACGATTTCGTTCGGCGGCGAGGAGATGATGCTGACGACCCTGCTCGACGCAGAGCCGGCCGGTGACCGCCTCATTTTCGATTGCAGCGGTAGCGCCGAGGTGAACCGGCATCTTTTGCAAAGCAACCGCAATGTGTTTTCCGGCCGCCCCGGCGGCATCCATGTGCAATTCAGCACCGGGCGGGCGAAGGAAACGATTTTTGAAGGCAGCAAGGCATTTTCGGTCGCCTTGCCCAAATACGTGGTCCGCCTGCAGCGGCGGGATACCTTCCGGATCGAAACGCCGCGCAGCAAGCCCCTGCAGTTCTTCGGCCGGAGGTTGGACAGCCGGTTGCTCAACCTGCCGGCGCACGACATTTCGGTGGCCGGTCTTGGCATGACGGCACTGAGTTTGCCCGATGGGCTGGCGCCCGGGGAGCGGCTGGAGAATTGCCATTTCGCGTTGCCCGAAGACGAGCACGAGCTGTTCTTCAGTGCGACGGTATGCCACGTTACACCGCAGGTCGGGCGAACCGGCGTGCAGCAATGGCGGATCGGCCTGCACTTCGAGAACATGCCGACTATCGAGGAAAATCGTATTCAGCGCTATATCGCCCGGGTCGAGCGCGAGCGGCACGAATTGCTGGCCAAGTGATTTCCGCTAAAAGCTGATGGCCTAGCAGATGTCGCAGCGGTGAATTTCGACCGTTGCATGAACGATTTCTTGATGCACGGCGAGCGCATCGCGGATCTGCAGGGGCGTCAGCGTTTCGTCGTGGGTGAGCAGGCTCAGCGCACAGGCGTAGGCGCCGGTGCCGACGCGCCAGACGTGCAGGTCGGTCAACTCAGTCTGGCCATCGGCCGGTAGCCGGGCGATGACGTTGCGGATTTCGGCGACGACCGGGTGGTCCATTTCCCGGTCGAGCAAAACGCGGCCGCTCTGCACGATGAGGTTCTTCGCCCACAGCGCAACGAGAACGGCGCCGACGATGCCGGTTGCCGGGTCGAGCCAGGCCCAGCCGTAGAACCAGCCGCCGGCCAGCGCGGCGATGGCGAGCACCGAGGTGGCGGCATCGGTGACGACGTGGATGTAGGCAGCCTTCAGATTGAGGTCGTCGTGGTCGTGACTGTGCTCATGGTGATGGGCGTGACCATGATCGTGCCCGTGGTCATGGGCCTTGCCGAGAATGAGCGCGCAGATCAGGTTGACCGCCAGGCCGAGGACCGTGACGGCCATGGCTTCGGGGTAGTGAATCGTCTGCGGTGCGAGCAGTCGTTCGACCGAGCCGAAGATCATCGCGGCAGCGACGCCGAGCAGGAAGATGGCGCTCGTGTAGCTGGCCAGCACCTCGATTTTCCAGGTGCCGAAGGCGAAGCTCGGGTCGGCGGCATATTTACGGGCGGCACCGTAGGCAAAGGCGGACAGCCCGATGGCCAGGGCGTGCGAACTCATGTGCCAGCCGTCGGCGAGCAGGGCCATCGAATTGAACCACCAGCCGGCAACGATCTCGACCAGCATGGTGGCGATGGTGATCCACATGACGAGGCGAGTGCCGCGTTCGGCGGCGGCGTTGCCGATGGTGTACGCGTGCTGGTGCGCCCAGCGGGTCAGGTCGTGGTTGCTCATTGCTGGCCGTAACTCGAAAATTTTTCCAGCACGGCGGCCATTTCATCGGCTGAGAGCAGGACCGGTTGGCCGAGCTGGCAGGCGCGCCAGTATTGTTCGCAAAGTTCTTCGAGTTCGACGGCGAGGGCCAGTGCCTCGTCGAGATCGCGCCCGGCAACGAGCATCCCATGGTTGCCGAGCAGGCAGGCCTTGCGGTCCGCCATGGCGGCCATTGCCACGGTCGACAGGGATTCCGAGCCAAAAATGGAATACTCGGCGCAGCGTATCGTGTCGCCGCCGAAGCGGGCGATCATGTAGTGAAACGGCGGAATGTCGAGGCGCAGGCAGGCCAGGCTGACGGCGAACGGCGAGTGGGCATGCAGGACGGCGCCAACATCCGGCCGGCTGGCATAGAGGTCGCGGTGGAAGCGCCATTCGGAAGACGGCTTGCGGCTGCCGATGTGTGAGCCGTCGAGCGCCATGAGCGGGATGTCGTCTTCGATCAGGACGTCGTAGGCCATGCCGGTCGGCGTGATGTAAAAGCCGTCGCCGCTGCGCACGCTGACGTTGCCGGCGGTGCTGCGATTGAGGCCGGCCGGCTGCATGGCGCGGGCCGTGGCGATCAGTTTGGCGCGTAGGTCAGCCACGGTTTTCCTCCGGATAAAGCCCCAGCAGGCCTTCACGGCTGGCCGGGCAGACGCCGCGCTCGGTGATGATGGCGGTGATCAGGCGGGCCGGGGTGACGTCGAAGGCCGGGTTGGCCACCGTCTCGCGATCCGGCAACTGGTGCAGGGCCGACGGTACGCCACGGGCGTCGAGGCCATGGACGACGCGGAACTCGTCGCCATGACGTTCTTCGATGTCGATGAAACGGCCCTCCGGCAGATCAAAATCAATCGTCGAACGGGGCGCCGCGACGTAGAACGGAATGCCGTTGTCGGCACAGGCCAGTGCCTTGAGATAGGTGCCGACCTTGTTGGCGACATCGCCATTGGCGGCAATGCGGTCGGCGCCGACGATGACGGCATCGACCTTGCCTTCGCGCATCAGGATGCCGGCAGCGTTGTCGGCGATCAGTGTATGCGGCACGCCATGCTGGGCCAGTTCCCACGCTGTGAGCAGGCCCTGGTTGCGCGGCCGGGTTTCGGAGACCCAGACATGCACCGGCAGGCCGGCGTCATAGGCGACATAGATCGGCGACAGCGCAGTGCCCCAGTCGACGGTGGCCAGCCAGCCGGCGTTGCAGTGGGTCATGACGTTCAGGGCAGTACCCTGGCGGCGTGCGATCTGGCGCAAGAGGCCGAGTCCGTGCTGGCCGATGGCCAGATTCTGCGCGATGTCTTCCTCGGCGATGGCGGCGGCTTCCTGCCAAGCTGCCTGGTGGCGAGCCGCCGCTGGCAAGGGTGTCAGGCGCTTGCTTATGCGGGTCAGCGCCCAGTGCAGGTTGACGGCGGTCGGCCGGGTCGCCCACAAAACGGCGATAGCTTTTTGCAGGCAGTCATCGTCAGCGCCGTCGCCAAGCGCGATGGCCAGCCCGTAGGCCGCCGTGGCACCGATCAGCGGCGCGCCGCGCACCTGCATGGCGCGGATGGCATGGGCGGCCTCGTCCAGCGATGCGACACGAACCCAGTGCAGGGCGTGCGGCAGGCGGGTCTGGTCGATGATGTCGATGGCGCGCTGTTCAGGATGGGCGCGCAGGGTACGGGTGGGGATACCGTCGATGTTCATGGGTCAGAGCGGTGAGGTGTGGGTGCGTAGCCAGGCGGCGTAATCGCTTTCGCCGATTTTACCTGCGGCCAGCGCAAGCGTGGTTAGCGCTGCGTTCGGCTGGGTGGCGGTCAGGCGGTAGCCGTTCAGGCGCAGGAACATACCGGCGCCGAGAAAGCCGGCGCGCTTGTTGCCGTCGATGAAGGGATTATTTTTGGCCAATCCGAAGGCATAGGCGGCGGCGTAATCGAATATATCCGGGCTGCCGTAATGGAGCAGGTTTTCCGGGCGGGTCAGCGCCGAGTCGAGCAAGCCTTCGTCGCGGATGCCCTGGGCGCCACCGTGAAGGACCAGACTTTCACCGTGCAGAAGCAACAAGGCCCGCCGGTTGATCCAGGTGAACATGCTACTTGGCGAGTTCGTGGAAGGTGTCGCGGAACTCGCGCATGAAGTCGCGGCCGGCTTCGACCTGGCGGGCAACTTCGGGGTCGTAGGGCGTCATCGAAAAGCCTTCGGGGGATTCGACGAGATAAACCGTGTCGCCCTTGTCGACATGCAGCATGGCCAGGGCCTCCTTGGGCAGCACAACGCCTACCGAATTGCCGATCTGGGTCAGTTTGAGTGCGAACATGGCGATTTCCAAATGCTGTTATAACGGATGTAATACTAAGCCTTTTTTGCACGGGATGCTTGTTCGCATGCCGGCCTTGCCGCATGATTTCAGCCTCTTTTTGCCGTTGACCGTTGGAATCATGCAAACGCCCATCACTATCGAATCCCGCTTCCCGAATATGGGCACCACTATTTTCACCGTGATGTCGCGCCTTGCTGCCGAATGCGGGGCCGTGAACCTGTCGCAGGGCTTCCCCGATTTTCAGGCCGAGCCGGCGCTCTTCGATGCCGTGCATCGCCACATGCTGGCCGGGCGCAACCAGTACGCGCCGATGGCCGGCATGCCGGAGTTGCGCCAGGCCATCGTCGACAAGGTGGCGGCGCTCTACGGCGTGCGCTATGACGTCGAGTCGGAAGTCACCGTGACGGCCGGGGCGACGCAGGCCATCTTTACGGCTATCGCCGCCTTCGTCCGGTCGGGCGACGAGGTGATCGTCTTCGAACCAGTTTACGATTCCTACGTTCCGGCCATCGAAACGGTCGGTGGCACGGCGGTCTACGCCCAACTTACTTTTCCCGATTACGTGCCGGACTGGGAGCAGGTGGCGCAACTCATCACGCCGAAAACGCGGATGATCATCGTCAATTCGCCGCACAACCCGACGGGTAGCCTGCTTTCCACGGTCGACCGGGAAAAACTCGCAAAATTGATAGCCGGCACCAACATCGTCGTGCTTTCCGACGAGGTCTATGAGCACATCCTGTTCGACGGCGAACAGCACGCCAGCCTGTGCGCCGATCCCGAACTGGCGGCGCGCACGATCGTCGTCTCGAGCTTCGGCAAGACGTATCACATCACGGGCTGGAAAATCGGTTACGTCGTCGGCCCGGCGGCACTCATGGCCGAGTTCCGCAAGGTCCACCAGTTCAACGTGTTCACCGTGCATACGCCGTCGCAACTGGCGCTGGCCGAGTACATGCAGGACGCCGACCGCCATCTCCGGCTGGCTGCTTTCTATCAGGAAAAACGGGACTTTTTCCGTCAATTGCTGGCGGCCACGCCCTTCGAACTGCTGCCTTGTCGCGGAACCTATTTCCAGCTGGCGCGCTACGACCGCATTTCGGATTTGCCCGACCGGGAATTTGCCGAGTGGATGACGCGCGAAGTCGGCGTTGCCGTCATTCCGGTTTCGGTTTTCTATGCCGATGGGCGCGACGACAAGGTGGTCCGCTTCTGTTTCGCCAAGCAGGAAAGTACGCTGAAGGCGGCGGCGGAAAGGCTGGGCAAAGCCTTCTCATGAGGGCTGCTTGGGCATTTGGTCGGTGCCACACTGATTCCCACGGTCAACCCGAAAAAAAGCCCAAAATTGAAAACCGGCCGGTGATGCCCCGGCCTAGACTTCCCCGCCGCTAGCGAAGTCGATGCAGACTTTTGTCCCCTCTCCGGGGTGGCTTTGAATGTCGATTTTCCAACCGAGCTGTTGGCTGATGCGCGCCACAATGGACAAGCCAAGGCCGTGACCGGTGCTGTCTTCTCCCTTGGTGTGTCGCTGGAAGAGCGAAGGAAAACGCTCCTCGGCGATACCGATGCCACTGTCCGTTATTTCCAGGCGATGGCTGTCGAGAAATACCGCGATGCTGCCCTCGCGGGTGTACGCGCAGGCGTTGCGCAGCAGATTGCTGACCAGGACATAGGCCAGCGAGCGCTCGACCGGCAGGATCGGACGCTCAGCCGCCTCGAAGGTGATTGTGACTGGCCGGCCAGCCAGCGCCGGGCTGGCATCGGCAATCGCGTCGGTGACGACCTCTGCCATGGCGCAGGCCGGATCGCCAGCTTCACCTCCTTCTGTAGCGAGCAGCAACATCGCTTCGAGCATTTGCCCCATGCGCACGGCCTGTCGATGGATTGTGCCCAGGCGCAGGCGGATCGGCTCAGGAAGGTCGGGACTCTCGATCAGCACTTCGGCTGCGCCGCGTATCACGGCGACTGGTGTGCGCAGTTCGTGGCTGACATCGCCGGCAAAATAGCTTTCACGTTGAAGAAAGCCGTGGAGACGCAGGGCAAAACTGTCCAGCGCCAGGACCAGTCGGCCTATTTCATCGGCCGGATAGTCCGCCACTGCGAAGCTGAGTGGTGCATTGGCCAGCGGACTGGCGCTTGCTGTCTTTTCGGAAATTTCGTTGAGCAACTTGCCGATCGGCCGTACGACCTTCCCCGCCAGGTGGTTGCCAACCAGCCAGGAGAGCAGACTCATCAGCGTCGTGCCGACCAGCAGGAAGAGGGCAAGCCGCCCGAGGTTGGTGGCGACATAGCTACGATCGAAGAACAGCGCGTAAGGTCTGTCGTCGATGTGGGTGATGAGGACGGAATATTCCTGGCTGTCCTTGAGGAAACGCTCGATTCGATCATTTCCTGGTTTGACCGGGGTGACCAAGGGAAACGCCTCGACGGGCAGGAAATATCCGCTCAGAACCGACGTGGACGGTGGCAAGGCGAGCGGATTTTGCACTTTTCGATTGCGGAAATTTTCCATCTCGACCTGCAGAATGCGCACGATGGCATGTTCTTCAAGCTCGGCAACCAGGCCGAAAGTGACGAGGCTGAGCAGTGCGCTGACCGAGAAACCTAGCAGGACAAAGGGAAGGACCAGCTTTCTGCGCAGGCTGTCATAGGGCTGATTGTTCATGGGCGATACGATAGCCGAAACCCCGCACGGTATGGATGAGTTGCCGCTCGAAGGGTTTGTCGACGGCATTGCGCAAGGTATGCATATGAACGATGAGGGCATGATTGTCGCCCGGTTCCTCACCCCATATTTCACGATGGATGGCCAGACGATGAACGACATTGGGCGAGCGTCGCATCAGCAGCATCAGTATCCGGGTTGGCACCGGCGGGAGAACGATGGCCTGGCCGGCCCGCTCGATCTTCATCGTGCCCACATCCATGCGCAGGTCGCCAATGACGAGCAAGTCGCTATCGCTTTCGCGCCCGGAGCGCCGGATAAGGGCGCGAATCCGTGCCTCGATTTCACGTAGCGAGGCGGGCTTGACGACGTAGTCATCGGCGCCGATATCGAAGGCGGCAATCTTGGTGTCGACCTCATCCTTGGCGGTCAGCATGACGACAGGTACCTTGCTCCGCAGTTGCTGACGAATCCGGCTGCAGATGGTCAGGCCGTCAATGCCGGGCAGCATCATGTCGAGTAGCACCAGATCGTACTCGTTGCCGGTCAGTAGGTTCAAGGCAGCATGGCCATCGGCTGCATAGTCGGTGACGTAGCCTTGGATTTCGAGAAAATCGATCAGATTCCCGGCCAGGTCACGGTCATCCTCAACGATCAACAGGCGGCTTGCCATCTTGTTCAGAACTCCTGATGTCAATATTGGCGGGGCTTACTTGCCCGCAGCCGGGTCGCTCTTCTTGCGCCCGATGATCGGATGGGCCTGGCGGCTCAGAATGAAGTCGAAGATGAACTTCATCCACAGCGTCGAACCCGCGATGGCACTCCAGGTCTCGTATTCCAGGCTGCCGCTAACGATGCCAATGACGACGAAAACGATGATGATGCCGGCAATGAAATTGATCGCCGCGGCATAAGGTGCAAATTTTTCCGGATTGGCTGGCGACTCGCCACGCTTGAGGGCCACTTCCGAGAAATCGCGCTTGACGACGATACGCCAGGTGCGGCGAAACCAGAAAAAGGCGATGGGGAAAAGGGCGAGAAAAAGAATCCAGGTCAAGGCCACGCTGACATCAAAGACCATCTGCTACTCCTGTTGCCTTTTTCAAAGGCAGAACACTGTTCGACAAATAAAAAGCCCCGCCAGCGCAGCCGGCAGGGCTTTGCAGGCCGCCACGACCCCAAAAGGGGATTCGTGGCGGCGATAATACTCCGACTACTGCTTAGTGAGCACCATCCACCAGCTTCGAGCCACGCGGAATACGCACGGACTCAACCATGTGCTGGATGTGCTCTGGCGGTTCCTTGGTGACCTTGTCGACCGCGAAGGCAACGGCGAAGTTGACCAGCGCACCGATGGCTCCGAAGGCTTCCGGCGTGATGCCGAAGAAGCTGTTGGCGCCACCGATCATCTCGACGAAATCGGTACCCTTGATGAAGAAGATACCCTTGTGCGCAAACACGTAGAACAGGGTGACGAAGAGACCTGCCAGCATGCCGGCCATGGCGCCTTCCTTGTTCATCTTCTTCGAGAAGATACCCATCATGATCGCCGGGAACAGCGACGAAGCGGCAATACCGAAGGCCAGAGCCACGGTACCGGCCGCGAAGCCCGGTGGGTTGAGGCCGAGGTAGCCGGCAACCACGACAGCAACTGCCATCGAGATCTTGCCTGCCAGCAGTTCGTTCTTTTCGCTGATGTTCGGGTTGAAAACACCCTTGACCAGGTCGTGGGAAACTGCAGCAGAGATAGCCATGAGCAGACCTGCAGCGGTCGACAGCGCAGCAGCCAGACCACCAGCGGCGACCAGGGCGATAACCCAGTTCGGCAGCAGGGCGATTTCCGGATTGGCGAGCACGATGATGTCGGCGTTAACCGTCAGTTCGTTGCCCTTCCAGCCGGCAGCTTCGGCCTTGGCCTTGGCATCGGCATTCTTGGTCTTGTCGTTGTAGTACTGGATGCGACCGTCGCCATTCTTGTCTTCGAACTTCAGCAGACCGGTCTTTTCCCAACGCTTCATCCAGTCCGGACGCTCGTCGGCCTTGATGCTGGCTTCAGATGCGTACAGGTCGCCACCCTTGATGACAGCGGAGTTGACCGTGGCATGCAGGTTCAGCTTGGCCATCGCGGCAACAGCCGGGGCGGTCGTATACAGCAGGGCGATGAAGACCAGGGCCCAACCAGCCGAGCTACGCGCAGCAGCAACCGTCGGCACCGTGAAGAAGCGCATGATGACGTGCGGCAGACCGGCAGTACCGATCATCAGCGACATCGTGTACACGAACATGTTCAGCGTGCTGCCGGCTGTCGTCGTGGTGTATTGACCGAAACCGAGATCGACAACAACCTGATCCAGCTTGGTCAGCAGAGAGATGTCGGAACCGGACATCGTCGAACCCAGGCCCAGTTGCGGGATCGGGTTGCCGGTCAGGCTCAGGGAGATGAAGACAGCCGGGATGATATAGGCAGCGATCAGTACGCAGTACTGGGCGACCTGGGTGTAGGTGATGCCTTTCATGCCACCGAACACGGCGTAGGCGAAGACGATGGCCATGCCGATGTAGATCCCGGTATCGCTGGAAACGCCCAGGAAGCGGGAGAAGGCGACGCCGACGCCGGTCATCTGACCGATGATGTAGGTCAGCGAAGCGGTGAGCAGACAGACCACGGCAATCGTCGACGCCGACTTCGAGTAGAAGCGGTCGCCGATGAACTGCGGCACGGTGAATTTGCCGAACTTCCGGAGGTACGGCGCCAGCAGCATTGCCAGCAGAACGTAACCACCGGTCCAGCCCATGAGGAACAGGCCGCCGCCATAACCCATATTGGCGATCAGGCCGGCCATGGAGATGAAGGAGGCTGCCGACATCCAGTCAGCAGCCGTCGCCATCCCGTTCATCACGGGGGGGACGGAACCACCTGCGGCGTAGAACTCGCTGGTGCTGCCAGCACGTGCCCAGATGGCGATGCCGATGTAGAGCGCGAAGCTCGCACCGACAAACAGGTAAATCGTTGTTTGCAGATCCATGTGGTCGCCCCTTAGTCTTCGTGAACGTCGAACCGACGGTCAATGTCGCCCATTGCCTTGGCGTAGTAAAAAATCAGGGCAATGAAGATGTACATCGAACCCTGATGGGCGAACCAGAAGCCCAGCGGGTAACCGCCCAACTTGATACCGTTCAGTACGTCGACAAACAAAATGCCCGCACCGAATGAGACCAGGAACCAGATTGCCAGGATCTTGCCCAGCAACCCCAGCGTGGCAGACCAGTAGCCTTTGCTGACGTCATCCATAGTTAACTCCTCCAAAGAATTTATTGTTGACTCGGTTAAACACTTGTTTGAGCCACGGGGGCAGTTTTTAGGTTGAAACTTACAGATTGCTGACAAAAATTGTCAGAAATAGCCACTATTTTCGAGTCTTGATCGTTTGTTGATCTAACGTTTACCTAAAGAATACAAACCATTGGTTTTATGCAAATAAGTGATAATTTATTTGATCGATTTGTAGGCGATTAAATGCCTGTCACCGGCTGTTTCATTGATCATAAATTGATTTTATTTGGAATGAATAGATTGACTCCTGTAACTGAACGTTATTAACGTAGATGGTTATCATGGGAAGGGTTTTACGGCCATGGATGGGCGTGTCTGATGGCCAATCATCTTTCGGGGCTATTTCTGGTCCGGCTAATTGAGCGCAGGTGAATCGTGAATTCAAACATTGAGCCTATCCTTGCAAGTGAACTCGACGTACTTGTCGCGGGTTCACCATTTTCTCGAATGGAGCGCAGTCGTCTTGCTCTGCTCCTCTCCAACAGCAGCGTCGTTTTTCAACGTCAGGGCAGCCGGATTTTTCATCCGGGAATTGCATTGCGGGAACGTTCGTTCTGGATCATTCGGCAGGGAAGTGTTGCCCGGAGCGGCGGCTCCATCGGAGAAACATCGCCACTGTTGAGTGTGGGGGGCATCTTCCCGGTCGAGTCGATTCTCGATGGCAGCGATGGCGGTTATGCCTACATCGCGGAAGAAGACTGCTTTCTCTGGCGGATAGAGGGGCTGGCGATTGATGAGTGGCTCAGCGAACTTCCGTTTCTGCGTTGGCTGGCCGAGGCCTTGCAGGCAGAACAACAAGCGATGCAACGCTTGATGATCGAATTGGTTCATAGCCGACAGGTTGCCGATCAGGCATTGGCGCTGCCAGCCCGGTCAATCGGAGCAACGCAAGTAACTTGTGTGCCACCCGATTGTTCCATACATGATGTTGCCGGCTTGATGAGTGAGCAGGGTATTGGTTCGGTGCTGGTTGGTACGCCGCAGGCCGTCGAGGGCATTGTGACGGCAACCGACCTGGTGCGGCGTGGCATTGCCCGGCGACTGCCCGACACAAGCCCGATTTTCGAGGTGATGACGAGCAATCCGGTCGAGGTTGACGATTCCATTTCGGTTTTCGGCGCAGCCATCGAAATGGCCCAGGGAAAATATCGCCACCTGCTGCTCAAAAATTCGGAAGGCCTGGTTGCCGGCATCGTTTCCGAGCGGGATTTGTTTCACGCCCAGCAACAAGGTATTTCGCATGTCTTCAAGCCGATTAACGAGGCAGGCAGCGTTGATGAGTTGGTGGCGCTGGCTGGTGCGGCCCGCGAGTTCGGTGAGCGCGTATTCAGTCAGGGTATGGATGTCAGCCAGTTTCTTCGCCTGACATCCTCGATCAATGATCGCATTGCCAAGCGATTGCTTGAGTTGCTGATAGCCCGCCATCCGCCGCCCGCGCGCTTTTGCTGGCTGGCCTTCGGGTCGGAGGGGCGCGAGGAACAGGGGTTCGTCACTGACCAGGACAATGGCCTGGTTTTTCTGCCGCCCGCCGGGGCCGATGAGGCAGCCCTTCGGGAGCGCTTTCTCGAGCTGGCTCGGGAAATGAACGATGCTCTCCATCTCTGCGGATTCGAGCGCTGCAAAGGCAATATCATGGCCGGGAATCCGGAGTGGTGCCTGAGCCTCGGTGAGTGGAAGGCGCGCTTCTCGTCGTGGATTCGTGCCACGACACCGACTGCGATCCTCAATTCGACCATCTTTTTTGACTTCAGACCGATCTTTGGTGAAATGCAGCTCGCCGAAGAAATGCGCGATCATCTGCTCGCCGAAGTCAAGGGCAACAGCATTTTCATTCATCTGCTGGCCATCAATGCCCTCGAAGTCGCGCCGCCACTCGGACGCCTGAGCCGCTTTGCCACGGTCAACGGGAAAATTGACGTAAAAACGCAAGGCACGCGACTGTTCGTCGATATCGCCCGGATTTATGCGCTGCAATGCGGTGTGAAGGCGGTTAATACCGAACAGCGGCTGGCCCTTGTCGGCCAGCGCATCAAGCGTTCAGTCAGCGCCATACAGGGCGATATCGCCGCCTTCCACCATGTCCAAACCTTGCGCTTGCAGCGCCAACTCGCTTCGCTTGGCGATGGCGAGCCGGCGAATAGTCTGGACCCATACGCGCTTGATGAGCTGCAGCAGCGCATTCTTCGCGAATCATTTCGCCAGGCAGCTTCGCTGCAGGAGCGCCTGAAACTGGATTACAAGCGATGAGCATCGCATCCTGGATCCGGCAAAAAATTGGCCAAACCCCATCCACAGAGTCCCAGGATGGGCAGTTGTTGGCCGAACTGGAATTTGTGCTGCTCGACATCGATCTGACCGGCACCGATGCCACCCAGGATTCGGTGATCGGCCTGGCATTCCTTCCCCTGGTTGATGGGGCTTTCCGGCCAGCTGAATTGCGTTACATCCGCTTCGCCGACCCGAGCTCTGCGGAAGGGCGTTGCGCCCCCGAAGCTATCGCTGGCTATCGGGCTTGCCTGGATCTGATGGCAAGCAGTGTGGTGGTGACCATCAACCCCAATTTCGTCCAGCATATGCTGGCGCTGACGGCTGATCGCTGCCAATTGCCCCCCCCGGTCGGGACGTGGCTGGATATGTCAGCTACGGCCGGTGTCATCGGTGGCGAGGGCGTTGCCGCCACTTCATTGAGCCATTGGCACGAGAAAATGAAAACCGGCGGAAGGCATGAGCACGATGCGATTTACGATGTCTTTGCCATGGCTCAGCTGCTGCAGGCGCTGCTGGCCTACGCAGAAGATTCGGAGATCGAGACCTTGGCCGATTTGCGGCGCAATCAAAGTGCCGAATCCTGGATGCGGCCTTATTAGTCGCTGGGTAAAAATTCAGACAATTCAAACCGGGCGCTCGAAAATTTCCCGGATGTTTACCGTTTCTTGATCTGTCCGTGATGCACTGTTAATTCCTGTGCGGTTAGCCTAGTCACGCTTCTCAAGTGGAGTGTGACTCCCCAAGAGATTGCTGCACGGTCCAGACAAGACCATTTTTAACCCACTTCGGTGGGTTTTCTTTTTTTGCCCCGGATTAGCGATGGGGTTTCCTTCAGAGCGAAGCTATTCGTCGACGGGCAAACCGATACGCTGCGCTGACTGGGTTACCGCCAGGACGCTCGGGTGAGTCAGGCGTCGTTCGACCGAAATGGCGAAGTAGCTGACCTGAACGTCGGTGGTCCGCCCGATGACGGCCAGTTCGCCCGAGGTGAGAAATTCGTCTTCCGCAATGGTGGGAACCGGAAAGGCACCAACGCCGGCCTTGCCGAATGCCGCCATCAAGGCGGTGTCATCGAACACGCCGACAACGCGCGCCCGGATGCCCTCTCTTTCCAGCCAGGGCAGAAGACTCGTTCTGACAGTTGAGTCTTCCCCCGGTAAAAGCAAGGGCAGTTCGTTGAGGCAGGCGGGAAACTCGGGGAGCGTTTCAGCGATCAGGTGCCTGGCCGCCAAAAATGAAATTCCCGAATCGAGCAGGCGATGGTTGTAGGCCCGAACGCTGAAGCCCGGCGGCACCGGGGCGTCGGAAATGACCATGTCGAGTTCGTGTACCGCCAGCTGGGCGAGCAAACGGTCCAACTGCCACTCGCGGCAAACGATGCGCGTCGATTGTTCGCCATGGATGGCGGGCTGGAGCAACATACAGGCAAGGGATTTCGGTACCGCATCGGAGACGCCAACGCGGAACTCGGCTGGGCGCCCCTTCGGGTGATGCTTGATCATCACTTCCAGTTCGGCGCTCAGGGCGAACAGTTCGTCGGCGTATTCCAGGGCCATTTTGCCGGCCTCAGTCAGGACGATGGAACGGCCCTGGCGGGCAAACAGCTCGGTTCCCAGGTCGCTTTCCAGCAGGCCGATCTGACCGCTCAAGGTTTGCGGCGTGACATTGATGGCCTCGGCGGCCCGGGCAATGCTGCCCGCCTTGGCCACCTTCCAGAAATAAAACAGATGCTTGTGGTTCACTGTGTATTCAATTCATCGAGAAAATTGTATTGTTTCAAGAAATAAATCGAATTTATTTTAGTCGTCAGTTGCGCTAACTTACTAGCCCAATTTGATCGGGGCGGGCTAATTGAGTCACGCCAGAGTCCAATCCCGCCGAGGTTTTGCATGCTTGCCACCATCGTCATTATTTTTGTCGTCGCCTACGCCGCCATCGCGCTGGAACATCCGCTCAAGGTCAACAAATCGGCCTCGGCCTTGATTGGCGCCGGTTTGCTGTGGACGGTCTATGCGCTTTCGCTGGGCGATACGCATTTGCTGACGGAGCAATTGGGCGAGTCGCTGACCGGCACGGCGCAGATCGTGTTTTTCCTCATGGGCGCCATGACCATCGTTGAAGTCGTCGACGCGCATAACGGCTTCGAGGTCATCACCAAACGGATCAGGACGACCAAACTGTCGTCCCTGATGTGGCTGGTCGGTTTCGTCACCTTCTTCCTGAGCGCGATTCTCGACAACCTGACGACGACCATCGTGATGATCTCCCTCATGCGCAAGCTGCTGGCCAAGCATGATGACCGCCTGTTCTTTGCCGGGATCATCGTTATCGCCGCCAATTCAGGAGGCGCCTGGTCACCGATTGGCGACGTGACGACGACAATGCTGTGGATTGGCGGTCAGATTACTTCGCTGGCCATCATGAAGGCGGTGCTCTTGCCGGCCTTGGTCAGCATGATCGTCCCGATGGGGATTACCGCCTACGTCTTGCGCGGGCGCGAGGTCGTAAGTCCGGAGCTTGTCGACGACGAGCATGGTGTGCGCACCACCGAATTTGAACGCAACCTGATGTTCTTCATGGGGCTCGGTATTCTGGTTGCCGTTCCCGCCTTCAAGACGATTACGCACCTGCCGCCATTCATGGGCATCCTGTTCGGTTTGGGTATCCTCTGGCTGGTCGGCGATCTGGTCCATCGGCACAAGGAAGACGAATACAAGGTCCATTTCACCCTGGCCCATGCCCTGAGCAAGATCGACATGAGTTCGCTCGTCTTCTTCATCGGCATTCTGCTTTCAGTCGCCACGCTGGAACACACGCATATCCTGACATCGCTGGCCCAATGGCTGGACCAGACGGTCGGGCGTCAGGACGTCATCGTTCTGATCATCGGCATCGTCAGCGCCATCGTCGACAACGTGCCCCTGGTTGCCGCCTCGATGGGCATGTACAGCCTGACGAACTTCCCGCCTGATCATTTCCTCTGGCAATTCATGGCCTACTGCGCCGGCACGGGCGGCTCCATCCTGATCATCGGCTCGGCTGCCGGTGTTGCCGCCATGGGCCTCGAGAAAATCCACTTCTTCTGGTACGTCAAGAAGATCAGCGGGCTGGCCCTGATTGGCTATTTTGCCGGTGCGGGCATTTATCTCGTGCAAATGAACTTGCTTTCATAGGCGCGATCATCGCCTTGTGAGCGCTTTTTTGCCAACCCGGAAAATATGCTGAAGGCCACTGCCGAACGGCTCTGTAAAGCTTTGTAATGAAACCTGAAATTATGAAAATCGCTTGACCATCGCGCGCTTCAAAGCGAATAATCCGCCGACCAAATCATAGCCAAGGAGAGAAAAATGGGAATGGTCCAGGAATTCAAGGAATTCGCCGTCAAGGGCAACGCGATGGATCTGGCGGTCGGCGTCATTATCGGCGGAGCCTTCGGCAAGATCGTCGACTCCATCGTCGGCGACCTGATCATGCCGCTGGTCAGCCGCATTGTCGGCAAGCTCGATTTCTCCAACCTGTTTGTCGTTCTCGGCGATAACCCGAACAACCTCGTGGCCCTGGCCGAAATCAAGAAGGCGGGCATTCCGGTCTTTGCCTACGGCTCCTTCCTGACCATACTGGTCAATTTCGTCATCCTCGCCTTCATCATCTTCATGATGGTCAAGCAGATGAACCGCATGCGCAAGGAAGAGCCGGCCGCAGCGCCCGAAGCCCCGGTTACCCCGGAAGACGTCGTGCTGCTGCGCGAGATTCGCGATTCGCTGAAGAAGTAAACGACTTCCGCCCTGATCAAGGCCGCCGCGTGCGGCCTTTTTCACGCCTGGAGCTGGCGCCAGGCTTACATGCGGCCGAAGCCACCACCCATGCCGCCGCCGGGTCCGCCCATTCCACCGCCGCCGCCCGGGCCGCCCCGCCTGCCGGGACGCTCGCTATCGCGTTCCGAGCCTCCGCCGCCGCTGCCGAGACCGGAGTAGAGGGCGGGTACGGTTGAAATCAGCATCTGGTCGGCTATCAGTTTCTGTTTGTCATCGAGCGCCGCGTAGAGCTTGCCGGCTGATTCATGAATATCTTCCATGGCGGTCAGCCGGTTGCGGGCCGTATCCACCCGCCGGCTGATCTGCTGCAGCGCGCCCTGGCGTGCCTGATGGGATTCCATTTTCATTTGATCGGCCATCAGGGCGCCGATCTTTTCCTGATAGCGATCCCACAGTGGCAACTGGGTTGGTGTCAGTTTCAGGGCTTCAGCCGTCAGGCGCAGGCGTTCCTGGATGTTGGCGACGACCGATGTGCCTCCGCCACCACGTTCGTCCCGCTCGCCGCCGGGCGGGACGTTTTCCGGGCCACGTCCGCCCATGGGCGCGCAGGCGCAGAGGATGAGTGTGGTGGCTACAAGCAGGGCGGGCAATCGGCGCTTCATCGTCGGGTCCGGAAAAGGAAGAGTCAGCGGATTGTCCGGGGCGCCGCCGTTAAACGACGTTAAGCGGAGGTAAAACTTTGTCTCACAGCCCGGCGGAGTGCTGTTTTGGCCATTCCCACGGTCAACCGGGCTTGCTACGGTCAACCGTAAAAAATGGCCAAAAATGAAATGTTCGGCGGCCGGCTATTTCGCCTCAAACAAGCCCCGCCCCCCCTTCAGCTACCGAAAACGGCCACCCACAACTGGCGGACGGCGGCGATATGCTTTTCCACCTCCTCACGCGGAATCGGCGCCTTGGGAAAGGCCGACAGCCGCTTGGCGTGTTGCAGGCGACGGTATTCGCGGTAGGCGTTGCCAGTCGCTTCACCTTGTTGCGGGTCAATCAGGCCGAGTTCGCCGGCCATGCGCAGCAAGGCGATGTTGCCGAGATTGCCGGTCAGGCTGGCGTGCTGGTGCGAATAACCGAGGATCAGGTATTGGACGATGAATTCGACGTCGATGATGCCGCCTTCGTCATGCTTGAGGCCGAACTCGGTTTCGCTTTTCGTGCCGTGCGCATCGACCATCTTTTGCCGCATGGCGACGACTTCCTCCCTGAGCTTGGCCAGGTCGCGCGGCAGGCGCAGGATTTCGCAGCGGATTTCCTCGAAACGCTTGCCGACGGCCGGATCGCCAGCGCAGAAACGGGCCCGGGTCAGGGCCTGGTGTTCCCAGGTCCAGGCGTTCTTGAGCTCGTATTCGCGGAAGGAGTCGACTGACACCGCAAGCAGCCCGGAGTCGCCATTCGGGCGCAGGCGCAGGTCGGTTTCGAACAGGATGCCGGCCGGCGTCTGGCTTGATAGCCAGGAGTTCAGGCGCTGGCCAAGGCGGGCGTAGTTTTCCGGGGCGTCCTGATCGTCGTCGTCATAGAGGTAAACGAGGTCGAGGTCGGAGGCGTAGCCGAGTTCCTTGCCGCCCATCTTGCCGTAGCCGATGACGGCAAATTTCGGTGTTGGGCAATGGCGATTCCTGATCTTGGACCAGACCAGCGGCAGGGTTTCCTGGACGATGGTATCGGCCAGTTCGGTCAGGTGGTCGGAAAGCCGTTCGATGGTCTGCAGGCCGGCCAGATCCTGGGCCAGTAGCCGGAAAACCTGGCCGTGGTGCATTTCGCGCAGGATGTCCATCTCGCGCTCGGTGTCATCGGCGTGATGGGCCAGGTTGTCGCGCAGGATTTCGCGGAAGCCGGTCCAGTTGGTGGCGATTTCATACAGGCGCGGGTCGAGAAGTTCGTCGAGCAGCAGCGGGTGGCGGTTCAGATAATCGGCCGCCCAGTTCGAGGCGCACATCATGTCGGCGACGCGGCGAAGCGCCATCGGATATTGCTGCAACAGCGCCAGATAGGCGCCGCGGCGGGAAATGCCTTCGAGGAAACTGAGGCCGCGGGCCAGCGTTGTGTCGGGGGCGGGCGTCGCGCCGGCCGCCTCGATCAGACGCGGCCCGACGGCATCAAGACGGGCCCGGTTGGTCGCCGGCAGTTGCAGATAACGGCTGGCGGCGCGCAGCTCGGCCAGCCGCGCGATGGCCTCCTTCGGGTGGCGGTAGCCGAGATTGCCGAAGGCTTCAATGGCCGTGTCCTCGTCGAGCTGGCCTTGCCACAGGCCGGTCAGCGGGTGCTCGCCGGCTTCCGGGTCGGAGAAAATGGCGCCGAAATGCTGGCTGACCTTTTCGCGGTGGCTGTCGAGCACGGCCAGCATCGCTGGCCAGTCCGGGAAGTCCATGCTGACGGCGATATTTTGCCGATTTTCGGCGTCGACCGGCAGCATGTGCGTCTGCTTGTCCTCGACGTATTGCAGCCGGTGCTCAAGGCGACGCAGGAAAACGTAGGCTTCGCGCAACTCCTGCTCGGTTTCGGCCGGGATCAGCTTGCGGTCGACGAGCAGCTTGAGCACGGAAAGGGTCGGCCGAATCTGCAGCGCCGGGTCGCGTCCACCGCGGATGAGCTGGAAAACCTGGGCCATGAACTCGATTTCGCGGATGCCACCAGGGCCGAGCTTGACGTGGTCGGCCATGTCCTTGCGGGCCACTTCGCGGCTGATCTGGGCGTGCAGGTCGCGCATCGCGTTGATGGCGCCGAAATCGAGATATTTGCGGAAGACGAAGGGCCGGGCGACCTTCTGCATGGCCGTCACCCATGCTGGTTGCAGATTCTCGCCGGCATTCATGGTGCGGCCCTTGATCCAGGCGTAACGCTCCCATTCACGACCCTGGGTGATGAAATAGTTCTCCAGGGCGTCGAGCGAACAGACCAGCGGGCCGGAGTCGCCGTTCGGGCGCAGGCGCATGTCGACACGGAAAACCTGGCCGTCGGCCGTCAGGTCGCCCAGTGCGCCGATGATGCGCTTGCCGAGGCGGGTGAAGAAGTCGAAGTTCTCGATGCTTTTCGGGCCGGCCGTGTCGCCGTCTTCCGGGTAAACAAAAATGTAATCGACATCGGAAGACACATTCAATTCGCGCCCGCCCAGCTTGCCCATGCCGATGATCAGAAGGCGCTGCGGCTGGCCGGCCTTGTCGAGCGGTTCCCCGTACGTGGCGACGAGCTGGCGGTGATAGTACTCGAGCGCGAAGTTGGTCGTTACGTCGGCAAGCAGGGTCATACACTCGACGATTTCAGCCAGCGGCGCCAAGCCACCCAGGTCGCGCAGGGCGAGATGGGCCATGGTGCGTTGGCGCAGGCGGCGCAGGGCGGTGCGAACCGCATCGTCGTCGGCAAACTCCCGTTGCAGCGGCGCCAGCAGCATGGCCTCGGAGAGCGGCTGTTGCCAGGTGGCGAGCAGCTCGGGAATCAGTTCCGGGTGCGCCTGCAGCAAATTGGCGAGATAACGGCTGTGGTGTACAGCCGCTTGCCAGCGGGGATCTAGGGTTGTGTCCATGATGGTCCATCGGCAGCTGGGCCGAAAAGGTAGAATGTCGTTTTTATCCAGTATTCGATTGTAGTGATCTATTCCCCCCTCTGGCAAAACGGTTTGACGCGTGAGTGAGCCGCTCCACCACAAAACCCAAGTGATTTCGCCTGATGTGCGCGCGGCGCTCTATCACCGGCTGCACTGGCTGTGGCCGGTGCTCGCCGGGCGCAGCATTCGCGTCCTGGGCTGGGGGCTGTTCGCCGCCTGGCTGGCTTTTGCCGTCCTTGTGCTGACCTTGCGCTATGCGGTGTTGCCCAGGATTGGCGACTACCAGCTTGAGATCGAGCAGGCGGCAACGCGCGCCGTCGGGCAACCGGTCAGTATTGGCCGGATCGAGGCGCGCTGGCGGGGGTTGAATCCTGACCTGGTGCTGACTGACGTGGTCATTGCCGACCGTCAGGGCGCCCCGGCCTTCTCGCTGACCCGTGTCGAAGGTGTTCTGTCCTGGCAGACGCTGTGGCGCCTGCGCCCGACCTTGGCCCTGCTGGCTTTCGATGGCCCGGTGCTGCATGTCCGGCGCGACACCAACGGCAAGATCACGGTGGCCGGCGTCGATGCCGAAGGCGAGAGCGACCCGGCTTTTGGCGAGTGGGTGCTCGAACAGAAGCGCATCCGCATCCGCGATGCGACGATTGTCTGGGACGACCGGCTGCGCAAGGCGCCGCCGCTGGTCCTCGAAGACCTGCAGTTCGCCCTCGACAACAGCGGGCGCCGCCATCGCTTCGGTATCTCCGCCGCTCCGCCCGATGAGCTGGCCTCCCGCGTCGATATCCGTGGCGAGGTGAAGGGCGATCTCGGCGAGGCGCTCGAGCATTTGTCCGGACAGATTTTTGTCGAACTCGATTACGCCGATCTGGCCGGCTGGCGGGCATGGGTCGATTACCCGGTCAATCTGCCACAGGGGCGGGGCGCTTTGCGCATCTGGGGCGATCTCGACGAAGGGGCCGGCAAAGTGACAGCCGACGTGGCGCTCGAGGAATTACGCATCCGCCTTGGCCGCAAGCTCCCCGAACTTGACCTGGCCAGCATGCGTGGCCGTCTCGAAGGTCGTTACAAGGCTGATGAATGGGCGGTTTCCGGTCATCAGGTCGAACTGCAGACGCAGGATGGCATTCGCATCGCGCCGACCGACTTCAAGGTTGATTGGCGCCAGGACGCGGCCAGTACTGCGATCAATGGTAATGCCAGCGCCAGTTTTCTCGATCTGGCGGTGCTCGGCCGCCTCGCTTCCTATTTGCCGCTCGATGCACAGAGCCGGGACTTGTTGATCCGCCATCGGCCACAGGGCCAGATTGCCGAATTGAAGGCGAGCTGGTCGTTGGCCGGCGAAACGCTCAAGCGCTACAGTCTGAAGGCCGGCTTCCGTGAAATGGGCATCGAGGCGGACGGCATTTTCCCCGGCGCCGGCGGCGTTTCCGGAACGATCGATCTGACCGAAAAAGGTGGTGACCTGAAGCTGGATTCGGGGGTTTCCAGTCTTTCCCTGCCAGCGATTTTCCCTGAGCCGAACATCGCGCTCGATGCGCTGAAGGTCAAGGCGAGCTGGAAAAACTCGGCGCAGGGGACCGATATCAAGCTGGAAAAACTCGAATTCGCCGGCCCGGATGCGGCTGGTACGGCCCAGGGGACGTATCGCTACACCGGCGAAGGGCCGGGCGAAATCGATCTGACGGCCAGCGTCGACCGTGGTGAGGGAACTGCTGTCTGGCGCTACATGCCACACGCCGTCAATGCGGCGGCGCGCAACTGGATTCGGCGCGGCATCGTCGGCGGGCGTGGCTATGACGGCAAGCTCATCCTCAAGGGCAATCTCAAGGATTTCCCGTTCCGCGACGGCAAGGGTGGCAAGTTCATCGTCACCGCCAAGGCGACCGGTGCCAAGGTCGATTACGCCGACGGCTGGCCGGTCATCGACGACATCAATGCCGACATGAGCTTCGATACCGGCATGCGCATCAAGGCCAGCAAGGGCCGCATCCTTGGTGCCTCACTGGCCGACGTCAAGGTCGATATCCCGGATTTCGAGTCGCACGAGGAGATGTTGCTGGTCCGTGGCACGGCACTCGGGCCGACCAGCGAGTTCTTCCGCTTCATCGAGCAAAGCCCGGTGGCGGAGCAGATCGATCGTTTCACCGATGGCATGAAGGCAGTGGGCAATGGCAGCCTGAATCTCGAACTCGATATTCCGCTGCGTCACGCGCTCGATACCAAGGTACGTGGCGACTATCGTTTCCAGAATAATCAGCTCCAGCCTCTGGCCGGATTGCCTCCCCTGACGCAGGTCAACGGGCGCCTGTTGATAACGGAAAATACCGTCTCGGCAAAGGATATTGCCGGCCAGGTTTTTGGCGGGCCGCTCAAGGTGCAGGTCAAGAGCGCCGGCGACAAGGTTGGCGTGGTAGCCACCGGCACGGCCGGCATCGGCGAGGTGAGCAAGTATTTCGGCTGGCCGCTGATCAACCATCTGAGCGGCAATGCGGCGTGGAAGGCCGACATCAACATTCGTCGGCGCAATGCCGAAGTCGTCGTCGAATCGGACCTGCTCGGCATCAGCTCGCCGCTGCCCGAACCCTTGAACAAGAATGCGACCATGCCGCTCGCCCTGCGTATCGAGCGGACGGCGCCGGATGCCCCGCGCGAACAATACCGGATCACGCTCGGCAAGGTGGCCCAGGGCTTGATTGTCCGCAAGGGGGAGAGCTGGGAGCGGGGCGTTTTCGCTGTTGGCGATGCCGAGCCGCGCCTGCCGGAAAAGGGGCTGGCCGTGCGCGTGGCGACGTCGCGCATCGATGCCGATGCCTGGAAGAATTTCCTGCCCGAAGGGGCGACCGGCGACGCCGATAACGGTGGTCTGGCACTCAATGTGGTGACGCTGAAAACGCCGCAGCTACGCCTGTTCGAGCGCGATTACAACCAGGTTGATGTCAGCCTGCGGCCACGCGACAGCGGCTGGCAAATTGGTCTGAATACCCGTGAAGCAGTCGGAGAGGTGTTCTGGAAGAGTGCCGGCGAGGGCTGGGTAGAGGGCAATTTCAAGCGACTCATTGTGCGTCCGGCGACTGAGGCGATCGATGACGCGTCGTCGCTGATCAATACCCTGCCCGGGATGAGCCTGTCGGTCGATGATTTTCACCTCGGCGAGAAGGCGCTGGGCCGGCTCGAACTCAAGGCACGCAACGACAAGGGGGCCTGGCACCTCGATACCTTGAACCTTGAGAACCCGGATGGCGCTCTCAAGGGCAAAGGGGTGTGGACGCAGGGTGTTCGCCCGCAGACTCGGCTTGATTTCGAGCTGACCGCCAAGGATGTCGGCAAGCTGCTTGATCGTCTTGGCTACGGCGACACCGTCCGCCGCGGCAAGGCAAAACTGACCGGCGACCTGCAATGGAACGGGCCGCTGACCGGCATTCACTACCCGTCGCTGACCGGTCAACTGGCTGTCGAGGCCGAAAAAGGCCAGTTCAACAAGCTCGAACCGGGGGTCGGCAAACTGCTCGGACTGATTTCGCTGCAATCCCTGCCGCGCCGCCTGACCCTCGATTTCCGCGATATCTTCAGCGATGGCCTGGCTTTCGACAGCATCGAGAGCAAGCTGTCGATCCGCAAAGGCATCATGCGCACCGTCGAGCCGCTGCGCATCTCCGGGCCGGCTGCGCAGGTCGAAATGCGGGGCGAAACCGATCTCAAGGCAGAAACGCAGGACCTCCAGGTGGTCGTCCGGCCGGAACTCGGCGGGCTGGCCGCCGTCGGCGCCGCAGCACTGGTCAATCCGGCCATCGGGGCGGCGGCGCTGCTGGCCAATACCGTGCTGCAAAAACCGCTCAACCGGCTGTTCAGCTACCGCTATCATGTGACCGGCACCTGGGCCGATCCGCTCGTCGACAAGGCGGGTGAGTCGGTGCAGGACGTAAAACCCGAGCCAGAAGACGCCAGCAAACCCATGGAGAGCAAGCCTTGAGCAAGCAGAATTGCCGTATCGCCGCCGTGCAGATGATTTCCGGGCCGCGCGTTGCCGACAATCTGGCCACCGCCGGCCGGCTGATCGAGGATGCCGTTGGACAGGGCGCCCAGCTGGTCGTACTGCCCGAGTATTTTCCCATCATCGGCGCCGCCGATGCCGACCGGGTGCGGGCGCGCGAGGATTTTGGCGCCGGACCGATCCAGTCCTGGCTGGCCGAAATGGCGCAGCGCCACGGCATCTGGGTTGTTGCCGGTTCCCTCCCGTTGACCGCCAGCAGTCCGGACAAGATGCGCAATTCCAGCCTGGTCTACAACCCGGCTGGCGAATGTGTCGCGCGTTACGACAAGATTCACCTGTTCGGCTTCAAGAAGGGCGATGAGTCCTACGACGAGGCCAGCTTCATCGAGCCGGGCGATACGCCGGTCGCGGTCGATACACCGTTCGGCAAGGTCGCCCTGTCGATCTGCTACGACCTGCGCTTTCCAGAGTTGTACCGGGCCTTGGCGCCGGTCGATCTGATCCTCATGCCAGCTGCCTTCACGGAAACGACGGGCAAGGCGCACTGGGAAATTTTGCTGCGCGCTCGAGCCATCGAGAACCAGTGTTATCTTCTCGCTGTCGGACAGGGCGGGCGCCATGAAAATGGTCGCATGACACACGGCAACAGCATGATCATCGACCCGTGGGGCGAGATTCTCGACCGCAAATTGAAGGGGCCGGGCGTCGTCATCGCCGACCTCGATCACCAGCGCATTGCTGAAATTCGCGAGAGCCTGCCGGCGCTTGCACACCGCAAACTTTAAGGAAGTATTCATGACTCAAAACAGCGCGTTGGCCCAGGCCGAATCCCTGCTGCTGGCCCCCTTCTCGCTCAGCGAGGGCGACCTGTCGCGAACCTTCGGACAGATCCTGACCCACCAGGTCGATTACGCCGATCTCTATTTCCAGTATTCGCGTTCCGAGGCATGGAGCCTCGACGAAGGCATCGTCAAGTCGGGCAGCTTCAACATCGACCAAGGGGTTGGCGTCCGCGCCATCTCGGGCGAAAAAACGGCCTTTGCCTACTCCGACGACATCAGTTCGCAGGCGCTCGGCGATGCCGCCAACGCCGTGCGGGCGATTGCCGCGGCCGGCCAGAATTCAAAATTTGGCCAATTTTTCCCGTCGACCGTGGCAAGGTCGCTCTACGTGCCGAATGACCCGATTGCCTCGCTACCGGCCGAAGCCAAGGTCAAGTTGCTCGAACGCCTCGAAGGTTTCGCCCGGGCGCTTGACCCGCGCGTCCTCCAGGTCATGGCCTCGCTGGCCGGCGAGTACGAAGTGGTCCTCGTCGCCGGTTCCGACGGCCGTCTGGCCGCCGACATCCGGCCGCTGGTGCGCTGCTCGATCTCGGTCATCATCGAAGAAAACGGCAAACGCGAGCAGGGCTCGTCGGGCGGTGGCGGCCGTTTCGATTTCGGCTATTTCGACGACGAAATCCTCCAGCGCTATGCCAAGGAAGCAGTTCATCAGGCCGTGACCAACCTGCACGCCGATCCGGCCCCGGCCGGCCAGATGACTGTCGTGCTCGGTGCCGGCTGGCCTGGCATCCTGTTGCACGAAGCCGTCGGCCACGGCCTCGAAGGCGACTTCAACCGTAAGGGCAGTTCGGCCTTTTCCGGCCGGGTTGGCCAGCGCGTCGCCGCCGAGGGCGTCACTGTCATCGACGACGGCACGATTGCCGACCGGCGTGGCTCGCTCAACATCGACGACGAAGGCAATACGACGCAGCGCACCGTGCTGATCGAGGACGGCATCCTCAAAGGCTATCTGCAGGACAGCCTGAACGCCCGTCTCATGGGCGTTGCACCGACCGGCAACGGCCGGCGCGAATCCTTCGCCCATCTGCCCATTCCGCGCATGACCAACACCATGATGCTGGCCGGCAAGCATGATCCGGCGGAAATCATCAAGTCGGTCAAGAAGGGCATCTATGCCGCCAATTTCGGCGGCGGCCAGGTCGATATCACGAGCGGCAAGTTCGTCTTCTCGATGAGCGAGGCCTACCTCATCGAAGACGGCAAGGTGACGCGCCCGATCAAGGGCGCGACGCTGATCGGCAATGGTCCGGACGCGCTGACCCGCGTTTCGATGATCGGCAACGACCTCAAGCTCGACCCCGGTGTCGGTACTTGCGGCAAGGATGGACAGAGCGTTCCGGTCGGCGTCGGACAACCCACCTTGCGTATTGATGGACTGACGGTGGGTGGTACTGCATAATATCTAGTCACATTGTTGAGGTGATTTGATGCGCGGACTATTCATTTTGGCCTGTTTTTTTGCAAGCACTTCGGGGTATGCCCAGTCTGACCCCGCTTTGCAGGAACGCCTGAAGAGCATCGGTTCCGACCCGGTGGCACTGCGTTCGGCGGTCGATGCAGGGAAGAAGGTCACTTTCTTCTGCGCCAATTGTCACGGCGAAGACGGTATCAGCAAGACGGCCGAGGTGCCCAACCTGGCCGGCCAGAACCCGGCCTACCTGCTTGAGCAGATCCGCAAGTTCGGCAGCGGCGAACGCAAGGACCAGTTCATGCAAGGCCTGATCAAGGTCCTCAAGGGCGACGAGCGCATTCAGGTCGCCCACTACTACGCCAGCGTCAAGGTGCCGCCGTCCGTCGCCGACAACAGCCAGGTGCCGCGCGGCAAGGAGCTGTTCGCCAAGCTGTGCGTTCGCTGCCATGGCGAACAGGCTCGTGGCAACGAGCTGTATCCCCGTCTGGCCGGCCAGAAAGTGCCGTACCTAAAAAGCTCGATCACCCGTTATCGTGACATGACCGGCGTGCGCAACAACCAGTTGATGTCGATTGCCACGGCAACCCTCAAAAACGAAGACATCACGGCGATTGCCAATTACCTGACGCAGATGCCCTGATCGACGGATTTACCGTCGTGTGACATTGTTGATACGTATCATGGTCTTGCGGCAAATGCCGCGGCTATCCTCTTGGCTCGAAAAAAGCCATCCCGGGAGGCCTCGTGAAGACCGTACTGTCTGCGTTGCTCGCACTTTTCCTTACCTTGGCCGGCCATGAGGCGCTGGCCCAGATTAGCGATATCAATTCGGCTATCAACAAGGCGGGGCGGCAACGCATGTTGTCGCAGCGCATGGCCAAGGCCTATTTCCAGATTGGCCAGCAAATCGATGTTGACCGTAGCAAGAAGGTTCTCGATGGCTCGATTGCCGTTTTCGACCGGCAGTTGGTCGAGTTGAAGAACTACGCGCCGACGCCGGAGATCAAGGAAACCTACCTCAAGCTCGAAAAATCCTGGCTGGCCTACAAGGATGTACTGGTCGGGGCGACGCCTTCCCCGGAAAACGGGCGCAAGGTGCTGGCCATTTCCGAGGAAGTGCTAGAGCTGGCGCATCAGGCCACCCTCCAGCTGGAAAAGAAGTCGGGCTCGAACGCAGGCCGTCTGGTCAATTTATCGGGCCGTCAGCGCATGTTGTCGCAACGCATGGCCAAGTATTACCAAGCCGCTTCGTGGGGCATCGGCGACACTGGCGGCACGGCCAATCTGGGCAAGGCCCGCCAGGATTTTTCCGCCGCGTTGCAGGAACTGGCTGGGGCACCGGCCAACACGACTCTGATCAACGATAGCCTTGGCCTCGTCAAGCAGCAGTGGATTTTCTTCGAGAGCGCCCTCAACCAGAAAACCGGCGGCGACAAGCGGGCACAGCTGGCCGTGGCGACAACCAGCGAACGTATTCTCGATGAGATGGAGGGCGTCGTCGGCCTTTACGAAAAGCTGCCGAAGTAGCCGGAACTGGCTGAATTGCCGCGTGTTCGCAGGCGGCCAGCGCGAAATCTTCCATGGGCATCCGGTAGAATGCTGGGTTTTCAGCATTTCTGAATGGGGCTGGCCATGACGCCGCATAGCACGCAAACGAGCAAACCGAATACCGACGACCTGCGCATCAAGGAAATCAAGGAACTGGTGCCACCGGCCCACGTTTTCCGCGAATATCCGGTTTCCACCCGCGCCGCCCAAACAACCTACGCCGCTCGTCAGGCGATTCACCGTGTCCTGCATGGTGCCGACGACCGCCTGCTCGTTGTCATCGGCCCCTGCTCGATCCACGACCATGACCTGGCCATGGATTACGCCAAAAAGCTGGCCAAGGAGGCCGAAAAATACGCTGAAGACCTCATCGTCGTCATGCGCGTCTATTTCGAAAAGCCGCGCACCACGGTCGGCTGGAAAGGCCTGATCAATGATCCGCGCATGGACAACACCTTCCGTATCAACGAAGGCCTGCGCCTGGCCCGGCGCATCCTGCTCGAAATCAACGAGCTCGACCTGCCGTGCGCCACTGAATTCCTCGACACCATCACGCCGCAATACACCGCCGACCTCATCGCCTGGGGCGCCATTGGCGCCCGCACCACCGAATCGCAGGTGCATCGCGAGCTGGCTTCCGGCCTGTCCTGCCCGGTCGGTTTCAAGAACGGTACTGACGGCAACATGCGCATCGCCGTCGACGCCATTCGCTCGGCCAATTCACCGCACCATTTCCTGTCGGTGACCAAGTCCGGCCACACCGCCATCGTGTCGACGACCGGCAACGAGGACTGCCACGTCATCCTGCGCGGCGGCAAGGAACCGAATTACGACGCCGCCAGCGTCGATGCCGCATGCACCGAAATCGCTAAGTCCGGCCTCGCTGCCCGGCTCATGGTCGATTTCTCGCACGGCAACAGCCGCAAGCAATTCAAGCTGCAAATGGAAGTCAGCGACAGCGTCGCCGCCCAGCTGACCGCCGGTGAAGACCGCATCGTCGGCGTCATGGTCGAGTCGCACCTCGTCGAAGGCCGCCAGGACATCGTCCCGGACAAGCCGCTGACCTACGGCCAGAGCGTCACTGACGCCTGCATCAACTGGGAAGACAGCGTCAAGGTGCTCGATCAGCTGGCCGCCGCCGTGCGCGCCCGGCGGGTGTCCGAAGCGGCCGAATAGGCCTTCCCGACTTGGCTGGGTGCGGGCAGCAAGCGGCAAAGCTGCGGCCTCAACTGATTCTCCCCGAGCCCTGAATTCTGGCCCGATTGGCGCAAGCCGGTCGGGCCTTCGTGTTTCTGGCTCGCCTGTTTCCGGCTCAGTCAGCGAAATTCGGGCGGCGCTTCTCGCGCTGGGCGGCGATGCACTCGCCGAGATCAGCCGAGAGCAGCATCGCTGCATTCCAGCCGGCGACAAAATTGAGGCCGTCGGCCACCGAGTGGTCACGGCTGAAATTGAGCACGTCCTTGCAGCCGCGAATAGCCAGCGGCGACTTGGCGGCGATGGTTTGGGCGATTTTCCGGACTTCCACGGTCAACCGGGAAAAATCGCCAAATTTGAAATTGATCAGGCCAAGTTTTTCCGCTTCTTCGGCGTCTACATTGCGGCCGGTGTACGCCAATTCGCGCGCCATGCCTTCGCCGATCAGACGCGGCAGGCGCTGCAGGGTGCCGACGTCGGCGACCATGCCGAGATCGATTTCCTTGATCGAAAAAACCGCATCCGGCGCCGCGTAGCGCATGTCGCAACAGGTCACGAGATCCAGCGCGCCGCCAATGCAGGCGCCCTGGATAGCGGCGATAACGGGCTTGCGGCAACGTTCGATGCTGCTCAGGCAATCCTGCAAGTCGAGGATCAGCCGGCGCAGCATTTCGCGGCTGCGGGCGCCATCGGCGTGAGCGATTTGTTGCTGGATGCCGCTCAGCATGGCGAGGTCGATCCCGGCGCAAAAGTTCTTCCCTTCGCCGCTCAGAATGGCGACGCGGGCTTCCGGCGTGGCATCGACCCATTCGAAAGCCAGACGGATTTCCTGCCACATCGCCTCGTTCATCGCATTCGACTTGTCCGGCCGATTTAGGCGGACTTCGGCGACGTGATCGACCAGCGTGACGGCGAGGGTGCTGAATTGGGGGGGATTCATCGGCTGGTCTCCTGATGCCTGGGTTTTTTGCCGATGTTACGCCAGTCCGGCGCTGCCCGCTCAGGCCATCCCGGCCAGCGCCGCGGCGAGGTCGGCGTTGTCGTCGTCGCCACCGCCGCCGGCATGGATGTTCTGGCTCTCGATGCTGACGGCGTAGCCGGCGATGCGCAGTTGCTCGGCCCAGTGTTCGGCGACCTGGCGCGAGTCGTGCCAGGGGCCGTGCTCGATGATCGGGCGGTCGGTGCCGGTGCGGTAGCTTGTCTTGACGCGGTACACGGTTTAACCAGGAGGGGCGTGGATGGCCGGCCGGGGCGCGCTAGGCGGCATTCTTGCCCTTTTGCCAGAGCACATCGCCGCGGCCGCCGGCCCGGTTGAGGGCGCGGCCGAGGATGAAGAGCAGGTCGGAAAGTCGGTTGATGTAGCGGCGGGCCGCTTCGGAGAGCGGCTCGGCACCGTGCAGGCGGACCATGGAACGTTCGGCGCGGCGGCAGACGGTGCGGCTCAGGTGGGCGAGCGCGGCGGCGCGCGTGCCGCCAGGCAGAATGAATTCCTTGAGCATCGGCAGGTCGGCGTTGAAGGCTTCGGCCTGCGTTTCGAGGCGGGCAACCTGGGCGTCCTTCATGACTTCCATGCCGGGCAGGCAAAGTTCGCCGCCGAGGTCGAAGAGGTCGTTCTGGACATCGAGCAGGGCGGCGCGCATGGCTTCCGGCATGTCTTCGCAGAGCAGTACGCCGAGGCTGGAGTTCAGCTCGTCGACCTCACCGATGGCGTCGATGCGCAGGCTGTCCTTGGTCGTCCGGCTGCCATCGCCGAGGCCGGTCGTGCCAGCGTCGCCGGTGCGGGTGACGATCTTCGACAGGCGGTTGCCCTTGCGTTCATGTTCGGTGTCGTTCACGGTGCTTTCTCCAGAGTCAGTGCAGATTATACTTTTGGTCCGCACTACAGACAGCCATCCTTATGCCCCAGTTCGCTGCCAATCTCAGTTTTTTATTTACCGACACAGCTTTCCCTGAGCGTTTCGAGCGGGCGGCGGCGGCCGGCTTTCAGGGTGTTGAGTATCTTTTTCCCTACGACTGGCCGGCCCGCGATGTCGCGGAATGGCTCAAGGCGGCCGCTGTCGAGCAGGTTCTGTTCAATCTGCCGCCCGGCGACTGGGCGGCCGGCGAGCGTGGTCTGGCCTGTTTGCCGCACCGCCAGGGCGAATTCGCCGAAAGCGTCGAGCAGGCGCTCAATTACGCGATGGTCCTCGACTGCGAACGCGTGCATTGCATGGCCGGGCTTCGTCCCGCTGGCGTTGGCGAGATGGAGCTGGAAGCGACCTACATCGCCAACCTGCAATTTGCTGCCGACCGCTTTGCCACCGTCGGCGCGACGGTGATGATCGAGCCGATCAACAGCCGCATCGACATGCCGGGCTACTGGCTGGACGACGTGAACAAGGCGCTACGCCTGCTTGACGCCATCGACCGCCCCAACGTCAAACTGCAACTCGATCTCTATCACGCGCAGATCATTCAGGGCGACCTGGCGCGAACCATCGAAGCCAACATCGGGCGTATTGGCCACGTCCAGATCGCCGACAACCCGGGACGCCACGAACCGGGCACCGGCGAAATCAACTATCGGTTCTTGTTCGATCTGCTTGATCGTCTCGGTTACGCTGGCTGGGTCGGCTGCGAATACAAGCCGCTGACGACGACCGAAGCGGGTCTCGGCTGGATCCCTAAGTGACCCCGCGCGAAATCCTCCGCCGGCTCTTCGATGCGGCAATCGCCGCCGCCGATCCGGCGCTGCGCGTGCCGCCGCATTTACCGCCGGACGATGGTGGCCGGCTCATCGTCATCGGTGCCGGCAAAGCCTCGGCGGCGATGGCGCGGGCCGTTGAGCAACATTGGTCCGGGCCGCTCGAAGGAACGGTCGTGACGCGCTACGGCCACGGCGTGCCGTGCGAGCGAATCCAAATCATCGAAGCCTCACACCCGGTACCCGACGCCGCCGGCGAGGCAGCAGCCCATTTCATTTTTGAGCAAATTTCCCGGTTGACCGTGGAAGACCGCGTTCTGGCGCTGATTTCTGGCGGTGGCTCGGCCTTGCTCGCCGCCCCGGCGCCCGGCGTCACGCTGGCCGAAAAGCGGGCGCTCACCTCGGCGCTGCTCCGCTCGGGGGCGAGCATCGGCGAGATCAACTGCGTGCGCAAACACCTGTCTGCGCTCAAGGGCGGGCGCCTCGCTGCTGCCGCCTGGCCGGCCTCGGTGCTGACCCTGGCCATTTCCGACGTGCCCGGCGACGACCCGGCGGTCATCGCTTCCGGCCCGACGGTCGGCGATCCGACGAGCTGTGCCGATGCGCTGAAGGTGCTCGATTTTCACCACATCGCCATCCCGTCCGACCTGCGCCGCCGCCTCGAGTCCGGCGAGCTCGAAACGCCCAAGCCGGGCGATCCGCGTCTGGCCAACAGCGCTTTCCGCCTGATCGCCAGCCCGCGCCAGATGCTCGAAGCGGCCGCCGCCGAGGCGCGCCAGCTCGGCATCACGCCGCTCATCCTCGGCGACGCCATCGAAGGCGAGGCGCGCGAGGTTGGCAAAGTCATGGCCGGCATGGCGCGTTCCTGCGGTCAACACGGTTTTCCGGCCCAAAAGCCCTGCGTCCTGCTCTCCGGCGGCGAAACGACGGTGACCATGCAAGGCGATGGCCGCGGCGGGCGCAACACCGAATTCCTGCTCAGCCTGGCCCTGGCGCTCGACGGCGCGCCGGGCATCCACGCTCTGGCCGCGGACACTGATGGCATTGACGGGAGCGAAGACAACGCCGGCGCCTTCGTCACGCCCGACACGCTGGCCCGGGCCAAGGCGGCCGGACTCGATCTGCGCGCCCGGTTGGCCAACAACGACGCGTGGACCTGCTTTTCCGAACTCGACGACCTGCTGGTCACCGGCCCGACGCGAACCAACGTCAACGACTTTCGCGCCCTGCTGATCGTCTAGACCACCCGGTTTCGGCCGTGCCGCTTGGCGGCATAGAGTTTGCTGTCGCACTCGGCGATGACGTCGCGCACCAGATGGCTGTCGACCACCGAATAGCTGCGCGGCGAGATTTCGGTGACGCCGAAACTGGCGCTCAGCGCAATCGCCGGCTCGCCGGCCAGCGGCGTGTCGTGAATCCGCTGGCGCAGCTTTTCGGCCAAAAGGTGGGCCGGCGCATCGCCGGTCGAGGGCAGGACGAGGAGGAATTCTTCCCCGCCATAGCGAAAAACCAGGTCGGACTGGCGCAGTGTGTCGCGCACCAGGGTCGCGATGTGCTCGAGGGCGCGGTCACCGGTATTGTGGCCGTGCGCGTCGTTCAGCTTCTTGAAATGATCAATGTCGAACATGACCAGACTGAAGGCGGTCTCGGTGGCTTTGGCGATCTCCATCTGGGTGATGATCACCCGGTCGAGGAAGCGCCGGTTGAGGAAACCGGTCAGCGGGTCCTTGTTGTAAATGCTCATGATGACGATGCTGTTGAGCAGCGAAATTTCGTTGCCGAGTTCCAGCGAGTAGGTTTCCGCCTTTCTCAGCAGCGCGTAGATCGGGCCGCTGGACCGCCGGTGCTCCATGATGGCGCAGATCTCGGTGATCACATGGTGTAGCGACTGATGCAGTTTGCAGATCTGGGCAAGATGGTTTTTGTCGCGGATCAGTTCGGCGCCGTCGCCGTTCAGCCAGGTCCCGAAGGCGCAGCGCAGGTGGTCGAGTTCCGGCATGGCCGTTGGGCTGCGGGCGGTGACGGCGGCAAGCAGCTGGGCGATCCACTCGAGATGGCTCTCGAAATAGATCAGGATGTTCTTGTCGCTCAGGACGCGGATATGGCTTAGCCGCGAATGGTTGCGGGTGCTCAGGCGCTGCAGGAACACGCGCAGATAAGCGGCGGCGAAGGCTTCTTCCATTTCCTCGAACAGCGTGAAGATGGCCTTGGCATCGTCAAGCGCACTGCGCTCGAGAACCAGTTTGACGATCAGGTTCCTGAGCACACCGAACTGATGCGAAAACAGCATGAACGGCGTTCCGTCCCGCGCCAATTCCTCGATCATCTGCTGGCACTCGCTCTTCTCTCCGTGATTGAGCGCCTTGTCGAGGCAGTCCTTGATCCGCGGCCAAGCGACATTGACGCTGTCGACGACCAGGGCTTCATCCGGCGGGTCCAATGCCAGTTGCTCGTCCAGTTCGCCAAGCAATCGTTTGAGCAGGGCGGCGTTGTCGGGGTTGCTCCAGAGTTCCATGGTTCATCGTTCCTGAAATGCGCTTCGCGTCTTCGGAATCCGAACGCTCGACAATCGGCAATTATATCGGCGAAAACACCGATATTGACGCTGAAAATCCATTCTGGATAAGCGCTGGCGCGATGGCGGGCGGGGGTTCCGCGGCTTGTCGGTAATCCTTATGCAGTGGCCCGTGGTCGGATTAGAATGCGCCGATGGATAACGTTGAAACCCCTTTCCTGACTGACCGTATCGCTCTGGCTCGCGAGTTGAAGCGCATTCTGCCGGCACACTGTCTGCTCAGCGCGGAGGAGGACCTGCGCCCTTACGAATGCGACGGTCTCACCGCCTACCGTGAACTGCCGCTGGCCGTCTGCCTGCCGGAAACCGAGGCACAGGTCATCGACATCCTGCGCACCTGCCACCAGCTGGGTGTGCCAGTAGTCGCCCGCGGTGCGGGCACGGGGCTGTCCGGCGGCGCCATGCCACACGCCCAGGGCGTCGTGCTGTCGCTGGCCCGTTTCAACAAGATTTTGCGTGTCGACCGCACGGCCCGTCTCGCCGTCGTTCAGCCCGGTGTGCGCAACCTCGCCGTCTCCGAAGCTGCCGCGCCTTTCGGTCTCTACTACGCGCCCGACCCGTCATCGCAAATCGCCTGCACGCTGGGCGGCAACGTCGCCGAGAACTCGGGTGGTGTGCATTGCCTGAAATACGGATTAACTGTTCATAACGTCCTGCGCATCCGCGTCGTCAGCATCGAAGGCGAGGTTTTCGAGATCGGCTCGGAAGCGCCGGATGCGGCGGGCTACGACCTGCTGGCCCTGCTCATCGGCTCCGAAGGCATGCTCGGCGTGGTCACCGAAGTCACCGTCAAACTGGTTCCCAAGCCGGAACTGGCGCAGGTCGTCATGGCTTCGTTTGCAGATGTCGCCAAGGCCGGCGACGCCGTGGCCGCGATCATCGCCGCCGGCATCATCCCGGCCGGGCTGGAAATGATGGACAAGGCCGCCACCGCCGCCGTCGAACCGTTTGTGAAAGCCGGCTACGACATGAACGCCGAAGCCATCCTGCTCTGCGAGTCGGACGGCACGCCGGAAGAGGTCGCCGAGGAAATCGCCCGCGTCACCGAGGTTTTGAACGCCGCCGGTGCCAGCGACATCCGCGTCTCGCAGTCCGAAGCCGAGCGCCTGCGTTTCTGGGCCGGGCGCAAGGCGGCGTTTCCCGCCGTCGGTCGCATCACGCCCGACTACTACTGCATGGACGGCACGATCCCGCGCAAGCGGCTAGCTGAAATGCTCTCGGCCATCGCCGCCATGGAGACAAAATACGGTCTGCGTTGCGCCAACGTTTTCCACGCCGGCGACGGCAACCTGCATCCGCTGATCATGTACGACGCCTCGCAGCCGGGAAACTGGGAACGCGCGGAAGCCTTCGGCGCCGAAATCCTCGAATTGTCGGTCGCGCTCGGCGGTTCGATCACCGGCGAACACGGCGTCGGCATCGAGAAAATCAACCAGATGTGCGTCCAGTACGCGACGCCGGAAATCGAAGCCTTCCACCGCGTCAAGGCCGCCTTCGACGAAAGCGGCCTGCTCAACCCCGGCAAGGCCGTGCCCAGCCTGCACCGCTGCGCTGAATACGGCCGCATGCACGTCCATCATGGCGACGTGAAATTTCCCGAGCTGGAGCGCTTCTGATGCAACTCGACGAGATTGTTCAGGCCGTCAAAACAGCGCATGGCAACCGCACGCCGCTGCGCATCCGCGGCGCCGGCAGCAAGGATTTCTACGGCGGTCTGCTGGCCGGCGATGTGCTCGACGTCTCGGGCCATCGCGGCATCGTCGCCTACGAGCCGACCGAGCTCTACGTCACCGCCAAATGCGGCACGCCGCTCACCGAGGTCGAGGCCGCGCTGGCCGAAAAAGGCCAGATGCTCGCCTTCGAGCCGCCGCATTTCAGCGGCGCCACGGTCGGCGGCTGCGTCGCCGCCGGCCTCTCCGGCCCGCGCCGGCAGCAGGCCGGCGCCGTGCGCGATTTCGTGCTCGGCGTAAAACTGGTCGATGGCACCGGCCAGATGCTGAATTTCGGCGGCCAGGTCATGAAAAACGTTGCCGGCTACGACGTGTCGCGCCTCATCGCCGGCAGCCTCGGTACGCTCGGCGTCATCGCCGAAGTGACGCTCAAAGTGCTGCCCAAACTGGTGGCCGAAACGACGCTGGTTTTTGACTGCGATGCGGACGAGGCTATTCGCCGGCTTAACGAATGGGGCGGCCAGCCGCTACCGATTTCGGCGTCCTTCTGGCACGACGGCCAGCTTTGGCTGCGCCTTTCCGGCGCACGGGCCGCAGTCGAGGCGGCTACGAGCAAGCTCGGCGGCAATTCCACGGTCAACCCGGAAAAACACTGGAATTCGATACGCGAACAAACGCATCCCGCCTTCGCCGCCAGCCCGCTGTGGCGACTGGCCGTGCCGTCAACCGCGCCGTCACCCGAACTAGACGGCCTGTGCGCCATTGAGTGGGGCGGGGCTTTGCGCTGGTATGCCGGCGCAGTCGATGGTGATCACGCGGCCGTTCGTGCCGCTGCGGCTCGCCTCGGGGGCCACGCCGTGCTCTACCGGGCGCCGGAATCGCTGCGCTGCCTCGAAGGGCCCTTTGCGCCGCTGCCGCCGGCCTTGCTGGCCCTGCATCGTCGCCTCAAAAAAGCCTTCGACCCGCAGGGCATCCTCAACCCCGGCCGCCTCTACGCGGAGTTCTGATGGATACCAAACTCACCGCCGAACTGCGCGCCACCCACGCCGGCCAGATCGCCGAGGAAATCCTGCGCAAGTGCGTCCATTGCGGCTTCTGCACGGCCACCTGTCCGACCTACCAATTGCTCGGCGACGAACTCGACGGCCCGCGTGGCCGCATCTACCTCATCAAGCAGGTGCTCGAAGGCAAGGACGTTACCGACAAGACGCGCACCCACCTCGATCGCTGCCTGACTTGTCGTTCTTGCGAAACGACCTGCCCGTCGGGCGTCAAATACAGCCATCTGCTCGATGTCGGACGCATGGTCGTCGAGGCAAAACTGCCGCGCCGTTTCGCCGACCGCGTGACACGCGCGCTGCTCAGAACCGTGTTGCCCAACCCCGCGCTGTTTGGCCCGGCAGTCGCCCTTGGTCGGGCGGTTCGGCCGCTCTTGCCGACCGCACTTGCCGACAAATTGCCGCCCGCTCAGCCATCGGGCGCACCGTGGCCGAAGCGGGTTGCCCGCGCACGCCGTATGCTGGCGCTGGCCGGTTGCGTTCAGCCTTCGCTCGCTCCCAACATAAACGCGGCGACGGCACGCGTTTTCGACAAGCTGGGGATCGAACTGTTTGAAGAAGCCAAGGCCGGCTGCTGTGGCGCCGTGCGTTTTCACCTCAATGACCAGGAAGCGGCCAAAAACGACATGCGCCGCAACATCGAGGCTTGGTGGCCGCACATCGAAGCAGGTGTCGAAGCCATCGTCGTCACCGCCTCCGGCTGTGGCGTGCAGCTCAAGGATTACGGCCACATCCTGGCCGATGACACGGTCTACGCCGAAAAAGCGGCGAAAATCAGCTCTTTGAGTCGCGACCCATCAGAGATTCTGGCGGCGGAAAAAGCGGCCTTGCTGCCCTTGCTGGCCAGCCACCCGGAAAAGCGCGGCAAGCTGGCCTTCCATTCGCCGTGCACGCTGCAGCATGGCCTGCAGATTCGCGGCAGCATCGAGGTCCTGCTACAGGCCGCCGGCTACGAATTGACACCGGTCGCCGACAGCCATCTGTGTTGTGGTTCTGCCGGCACTTATTCCGTCCTGCAGCCCGAGCTGGCGAAAAAGCTGCGCGCCAACAAGCTGGCCGCCCTCAATGCCGGTGGCCCGGCGCTGGCGGCGACAGCCAATATCGGTTGCCTGACTCACTTGCAGGCGGGTAGCACGCTGCCCGTGCGGCACTGGATTGAATTGATTGACGAGGCAATGGCATGACTCAGGACGTAACATCCGTATTCGAAATCACCCAGTCGCTCGGCGCCGACGATTCAGCGCGCATCAAGCGCCTGCTTGAGAACGGCGTCAAGATTCCCGCCCAGCCGCGCGTCCTCGAAGAGCTGCGCCAGCTCATCAGCCGCAGCGAGCTCGATGTCCGGTTGCTGGCCCGCGTCATCAACAAGGATCCGGGGCTGACGGCGATGCTTTTCAAAGTCGTCGGTAGTTCAGCCTACCGCCAGCATCAGCCATTCGATTCCGTCGAAGCCGTCCTCCATGCCGTCGGTGTCCGCCAGACTTTCAACCTGGTGCAGGCCATTGCCCTGTCCGGGGCAGGCGAGATCAAGAAAAACCGGCGGGTCTACGAGGCCTTCTGGGCCCGCTCGCATGCTGTCGGCCAGTTGGCCATGCTGATTGCCGACGAGCGGGTCGCCGTCTGCAACATCTTTCCCGATCAGGCTTACCTGGCCGGCATCTTTCACGATTGTGGCGTGCCCCTGCTCATGCAGCGCTTCCCGACCTATTGCGCCGAGATGAAACTCGGTGCGCCCGGCATCTGGATCGACCTGGCCGAAGAGGACCGGAAATTCAATGCCGATCATTGTGTCGTCGGCTACCTGGTTGCCCGCCACTGGCACTTGCCGGAGTTCATTTGCGATGCCATCCGCTTTCACCATGCCATCAGCGAACTGGGGCAGCACGAAGCGCGCAGCATGGTTGCCATCGTTCAGCTTGCCGTCGATATCTACTATCGCGATCAGCGCATCGCCAGCCCCGAATGGGAGCGGGTAAAGAGCGACGTGCTGCCCGAACTGGGGCTCAGTGAGGAGGCCTTGCCCGAGTTTGTCGATATCGTTCTTGAACGATTCGGTTGCGCCGTAGAGGCCTGAATGCCCGCACTAAAAGCAAGGCCGGACACAGTGTTAATAGTCGCTCAACCCTTCCGTGATAAGCTTCCTCGCAAAAAGGGGATTGGATGTCCATAGCACTCGACGCCTGCGCGGCGCAGCACCAAGGGGATCGCAAGGAACAACAGGATCGCGTGGCGATCCTTCCGCACGCCCGGAAACGTGGCGTCGCGCTGGCTGTCGTCGCCGACGGCATGGGCGGCCACACCGGCGGCGCACTGGCCGCTGAGCAGGTCGTGCATACCGCCAAAACCAATCTCGACCAGTTTTCAGCGGTTGATGAAAGTCCCCAGCGCATGCTTGAAAATGCCATGCGTGAAGCGCACACGATGATCAAGGCATCGCGTTTCATGAATGAAATGGACCCGCACAGCACCGCCGTGATGCTGCTCCTGCAACCGGGAAAAATCACCTGGGGGCACTGCGGAGACAGCCGGATCTACCATTTTCGCGGCAACAAGCCGGTCGAACGCTCGGTCGATCACTCCTATGTCGAGTTTCTCCTGTCAACCGGGAAAATCACCGCCGAGCAGGCGCTGACCCATCCCAACCGCAATGTGCTGCTGGCCTCGCTCGGCGGTCAGGACGATCCGAAAATCACCCTTTCGGAAACCGTTGATCTTGTTGCCGGCGACGCCTTCGTGCTTTGTTCGGATGGCCTCTGGGGCTATTTCGACGACGAAGAACTCGGCACGCTGGTCGCACAGAATTCAGCTCGGCAAGCCTGCGAAATTCTGATCGACGTGGCCCGAAGGAGGGCCAAGGGGAGTGGCGACAATCTGTCGCTGGCAATCATCAAGTTGATTGAAGCGCTGCCGGCCAAGGGGGCTGCGGCGCGGGGCTGAGTCTTTGCTCTGTGCTATGTGCGCACATGGCGCTTTCCAGGGAATTGGCTTGGGGTTCCGCCCTCGCGGTGCTGGTGCCTCTTCGTGACCCTTGTTTTCCGCGCTTGAGGCGCGGGCGTACTTTCTTCTTGCTTCGCCAAGAAAAAGTACGCCCGCCAAGAAGGCGGAACCCCAGCCAATTAACCAGAAATAATCCAGCGCCAGACAGGCGCCGATTCGTCCTTCCTACTTGCGGCCGAGCCCACCGAGCAGTGCAGCAACAACCCGCTTCGGCTTGTGTGGATCTACCTTGGCTGCTGCCGTGGCTGAATCCGGCACATCGCCCCGTGGCGAGTTGTCTTCGTAGGGCTTGCTGAAGTCGAAACCGTCAGCGGCGATCATCGGGTTGCGACGCGGCGGACGGCGATCCGAACGCTCGTTGCGTTCCGGACGGCTGGTGCGTTCGCTACGTTCGTTGCGCTCGGGGCGCTCGCCACGTTCCGGCCGCTGGGCGACCGGGGCGATGACTGGCGCGCTGCGTTTTTTCTTGTTCCCCGGTGGGTATTCGTATTCCGCTTCCGGCTCGAAACCGGCGACTTCGACCTGTTCGATCGGTCGCTTGATGAGTTTTTCGATATCGACCAGATAGACGACTTCGCGGGCGCTGACCAGCGAGATGGCGTTGCCCAGCTTGCCGGCGCGGCCGGTGCGGCCGATGCGGTGCACGTAGTCTTCCGGGGTGTGCGGCAACTCGTAGTTGATGACGTAGGGCAGGTCGTCAACGTCGAGGCCGCGGGCGGCGACGTCGGTGGCAATCAGGGCGTCGGTTTCGCCGCTCTTGAAGGCTTCGAGGGCCTTGATGCGTTCGAGCTGGCTCTTGTCGCCGTGGATGGCGTCGGCCTTGATGCCGGCGCGCTGTAGTTCGCGGGTCAGGCGCGAGCAGCCCTGCTTGGTCCGCATGAAGACGAGGCACTGGCGGATTTCGGCCGATTTGAGCAGTTTTATCAACAGGCCGCGTTTGCCGAATTCGGAAACCGGATGGACGCGGTGGGTGATGTTTTCCGAGACCTGGTTGCGGCGGGCAACCTCAATCAGGATCGGCGACTTGAGCATGCTGTCGGCCAGTTTCTTGATTTCTTCCGAGAAGGTGGCGGAGAACAGCAGGCTTTGGCGCTGGGCCGGCAGCATGTTGAGGATGCGCGTAACGTCGGGGACGAAGCCCATGTCGAGCATGCGGTCGGCTTCGTCGAGAACGAGTGCCTGAACGGAATTGAAGCTGACGCTCTTGTTTTCGACGTGATCGAGCAGGCGGCCGGGGGTGGCGACGAGGATTTCGACGCCTTTTTTCAGTTCGGCGATCTGCGGCCGGATATCGACGCCACCGAAGGCACACATGGAACGGATCGGCGTGTGCTTGCTGTAGGTCTTGACCGACTCGTAGACCTGCATGGCCAGTTCGCGGGTCGGCGCGAGGATCAGGGCGCGGACCGGGTGCTTGGCCGGCGACGGGCTGCTGCTGGCAAAGGGCAGGATGCGCTGCAGGATGGGCAGCGTGAAGGCAGCCGTCTTGCCGGTGCCGGTCTGGGCCCCGCCCATGATGTCCTTACCGGAGATAACCAGCGGGATGGCCTGGGCCTGGATCGGCGTTGGCTTGGTATAGCCCTCGTCGAGCACGGCGCGCAGGAGTTCGGGCGCCAGGCCGAGGTCGGCAAAGGTGATTTCGGGCACTGCATCGGCAGCGATGATGATGGCGTTCTCGCCAGCTAAGGTATTGATTTCAGACATGGGGCATGATTATACGCTTACCAGCCCTTTAGTACCCGGATGCTTGAGGCCCGGTCGGAAATCGGTCAGGGCTTGGTCGCCAGGCGCGCTGGCGGTCAAAGATCGGCAATCAACTCTTCGAGGCGCTGACGGCTGATGGGTTTGACCAGCACATCGTCGAACCCTTCGGCGAGCAAGCGCTCACGATCTTCCGGGAAAGCGTGGGCGGTATAGGCCACGATGTACAAGGGCGGGCTTGTCTCAGCCGCCCGTAGCCGGGCGCAAGTGTCTTCGCCGGAAAGACCGGGCATGCTGATGTCGAGCAATACGAGCCGGAATCGATGGTTGGCGGCCAGCGTCAGTGCTGCACTGCCGCTCTCTGCCTCCATGACCATCCAGCCGAGCTTCTTGAGTATGGCAGAGGCGAGCAGGCGGTTGGTGGGGTGGTCGTCTACGACCAGTGCGTTACGTTGTTCCGTCATGACTGATATCCAGTGGCAGGTAAACCGTGAAAGTTGATCCGACGCCGACTTCGGATTCCAGCGTGACCTTCCCCCCCATATGTTCTGCCAATTGCCGGACGAGCGCCAGTCCTAGTCCGGTTCCCCCGTGTTCGCGGGTCAGGAAGTTCTCCAGTTGCTTGAACTTCTCGAAAATCGTTTCGCGGCTTTCCGGCGGGATGCCCGGGCCGGTATCGCGAACGGCAAAGGCGACGGCTTGGCCGACGCGACTGATACTGAAGCTGATCCGGCCGCTATCGGTGAATTTGACGGCGTTGCTCAGCAAGTTGTTCAGGATCTGGCGCAGGCGGGTCGGGTCGGTGGTGATTTCGGAGGGCAGATCGTCAGCGAGTTGGAGTTCGAACTGCAAGCCTTTTGCCTCGGCGCTTACCTGATGGCCGGCGGCGCTTTCGCCAACCACGTCGGCGAGCGATATGGCAATTTTGTTGAAACGCATTTCGCCCGATTCGATCTTGGCGAGGTCGAGAATTTCGTTGACCAGATTGAGCAGATGGCCGCCGCTTTGCTCGATGATTTCGACATAGCCTTGATGTTCGGGGTTTTCCAGTTCGCTTTTGAGCAACTCGGCAAAGCCGAGGATGCCGTTGAGCGGGGTGCGCAGTTCGTGCGACATGGTGGCCAGGAAAGCCGATTTTTGCCGGCTGGCTTCCTCTGCTTTCTCCCGCGCTTCTTCGAGTCGATTGAAGGATTCTTCGACCGAGTCGGCCATCCGGTTGAAGGAGCGGGAAAGTTCACCCATTTCGTCGGAAGAGCCGGCATCCAGACGGCGTTTCCGGTCGCCTTCCTGGAAGGCGTGGATGCCCGAGATCATCGCCGTGATGCGCCGGGTCAGCAGCCCGGCCATCCAGATGGCAATGCCGATAACGATGGCCACCATGAGCAGGGTCGAGGTCCACAGGCCGATGCCGGTCGAGGTCAGGCTCTCGGCGATATGGTCGAGCAGTTCGCCGCGCTGGATGGCCAGGCTGGCATCCTTTTCTTCGACAAGTCGGTTGATCCTGCCTGCCGTATCGGTCGCCGCCTTGTGGAAATCATCAACATTGGCGCCGATGGTGACGAAGCCGAAACCCTGTGGTGACTTGCCGTACTGGCCGGTGTAATAGGGGATGGCGGCAGCGGTGGTCAGTTTCCACAGGCCGGAGAAAAAGATGACGAAGGAGCCCGATCCGCCATGTTCGGTCAGCGCATTCCAGCCGTCGCATTGCGGCGAGAAATTGAGGTAGCGACAATCGAGGCCGACCGTGCCGGCCTTGACCAGCTCCTTGGCCGGTTTGAGTTTCAGGTTCTGGTTGCGGAATGAGGGAATGCCGGCCAGGAACTCATGGGAAGGCTTGCCGCCGGCCTGCCATTCGGCATACAGGTTGGCGTCCATCCACGGCGTGGCCGGCAGGCCGGTCTGCGGGTCGTAGCCGACAATGAAATAGTCGCGCGGATGGGAAATCGAGCGGCTCTTGTAATCCCAGATGAAGGCGTAGTTGCCCTTGATGGCGTCGGCGATTGGCGTATAGCGTTCGTCGGTTGGCATCAGACGGTCCGAGAACTGGCGGATGTGGTCGTGATCGAGGGCGAGCGTGACATAGCCGACGGTCTGGCCACCCCTGACGACCGGCATGGCCCAGCGGACAATGCCGCGGAAACGCTTGCCGACGGGGTTTTCGGTGCCGGCATAGGCCGACTCTTCCGGAGTGAAGGGTTTGCCGGCTTTTTCCAGGGCGACCGGCAGGTAGGGGCCGATGGCCTGCGTCGGGACGTAGGCGCCGATGACGTCGGAAACGTAGATTTCGCCGGTCTTGAGCTTTTTCAGTTCGGGGAAATAGGTCTCTGCCTTGACGAAGGTATTGCTACGGTCGACGACGTTTTTAAGGCTTTTTTCCGTTAGCTGGCCGGTAGTGACCTTGATTTTCTCATTGCCGTTGAGATCGATAAAAGTCATTTCGACGAACAGCGGCCGTTGCTCGATTTCACCAAAATATTCCGGTGGGCGGGTGTGGAAATCCCTGGCGTTGTCGGCCAGTACCGGGCGGGTGACCTTGGCTTCGCGGATGACCGGGGTTTCGGGGACCCACGATTGGCCATCGTCGGCCAGCTTCCATGGACCATGTTGATAGATCGGCCGGCTCCGTTCGCTCAGGAAACGGCGGAATGCAGCCTCGGAGGGTTCCAGTCCGGAGGCTTGCCGGATATCGCTGTCGCGGTCATGCAGAAAAGTGGCGATTTCCTTGGCGGCGTCGGTGGTCAGCGACTCGATGGCCTCGCGCGAGCGCTGGTCGAGGGCGCGAATGGAGTCGTCGGTAACGGTCTTGCCGACTGTTTTGATGGTCGAGAGCATGGCGTCGGCCATGCTGCCCGCCTTGACTGAAACGTCTTCGCCAAGCTGAGTGGTGGCATACCAGGCAAATCCAGCCAGCAAAAGGAGCGGAACAACCTTGATCAGCACAAAGATGCCGATCAGCTTGCCGCGAATGCCGCCCAGAAATGCTGGTAATTTCATGTCGCCTGCCTTCCGGTCGCGTTCGACGAGATGTGCTTGTCAGACCTTAGTGTTTCTCGGCCTTTGGCTCGGGATCTGCCTTGGCTTCGGTCTTTGATTCTGTTTTGGACTCTGCCTTCGTATCGCTTTCGCTGGCCGCCTCCTGGGCTTTCTTCTTTTTCTTGCTGCCCGGGCCTTCCGGCGGAGGCAGTTGCGGCGCTATCGTTTCCAGCTTGTTCTCGCGCATGTATTCGTCCATCTCGCGCCAGCCGGTGTAGATACCGGCCTTGGGCAACCAGCCGTAGATCGAATAGCAGTCCTCGATGGCGCGGCCGGACTGGCGGCAGGCGCTGCCAACGGCTTTGGCTTCCTGCTCGGCCTTGGCTTCTTTTTTTGCCGGATCTTCGAGGCCGAGCTTCTGGCTGACCTGGTCGCAGGCGCTTAGTCCGAGAACGGCGAGAATAAGGAAAATTCGCTTGATCATGCGGGGGATTTTCGCATATCTGCGAAAAGTGTGGGGCGTGTGTCGTGGCGCACGGCTTTATAATTTGGGTCTTTAAGAACTGCTGGAGTATTCATGTCGTATTGCATTCGCCCTTTGACCATCGCCGTCACGCTGGCCCTGGCCTGTTCTGTTGCCCAGGCCAAACCGGCCAAGCCTGCAGCCAAACCGGTGGCTGCGCCGACGGTTTCCGCCGAGTTCGAACTGGCGCACAACCTTGGTGCGGATGGCGAGGAGCGTTTGCAGGCGATTGTCGATCGCTTCAACAAGGAGTCGGGCAGCGCGATGAAGCTGGTGCGTCTGGAAAAAGGCGACAAGCCGGCGGTGCTCAATCTGATGCGCCGCTATGACATGAGCGATGTCCTGAGCCAGCCCAAGGCCTTCATCCCGTTGCATGAAATGATGAGCAAGGCTGGCCAGCCGCTGAAATTCGGCGAACTGTCGGGTGATCTGAAGGCAGGCGTAGTCGATGCCAAGGGCAAAGTGGTTGCCCTGCCGGTGCTTTATTCGACCCCGGTGCTGTTCTACAACAAGAATGCTTTCCGCAAGGCCAAGCTTAATCCGGACCAGCCGCCGAAGACCTGGTTTGAAATGCAGGGCATGCTCGACAAGCTGCAGGATGCCGGCTACGCCTGCCCCTACACCTCATCGTGGCCGGTCTGGGTGCACGTCGATAACGTCAGCGCCGTCTCCGGTGTGCCGGCGATGTCCGAAAAAGGTGTGCTGACGTTCAACGGCCTGCCGCAGGTCAAGCACCTTGCGATGATGGCGACGTGGAGCAAGGCCAATTATTTCAAGTTGTTTGGTCGTCGCAACGAAGCCAGCGCCAAGTTCCACGAAGGTGAGTGCGCGATGATCACGACCGATTCGCGCGAACATGTCGATTTCCGCGACGCCAAGGGCGTCGAACTTGGCGTTGCTCCGTTGCCCTATCACGACGATGTCTATGGCGGTCGTCAGTCGTCGCTGGCCGACGGCGCTTCGCTGTGGGTTGGCGCCGGTCGGACGCCGGTGCAGTACAAGCAGGCGGCGAAGTTCGTCAGTTTCATGCTGTCGCCGGAAATGCAGATTGAAATGGTCCGCGTCTACGGTGGCTTGCCGATGACCTCGGCGGCCCGCGCCGCGGCGCGCAGCAAGCTGCTGCAAGACGGCGACAAGACGCTGGAAATTGCTTACGCCTCGCTCAATGGCAATGGCAGCAAGCCGGCTGTTCGGGTCGCCAACATTGATGCGGTGCGCATCATCACCAACGAGGAGATGGAAGCCGTGTGGGCTGACAAGAAGCCGGCCAAGGCGGCACTCGATACCTCTGTCAGCCGGGGCAATGCGCTGCTTGGCGCCAAACCGCTGTTGAAGAAGTCGCAACCCTTCTGATGAATTTTCCGCTACCGCGCTGGTTTGCCCATCGCGGTGGCGGGTCGCTGGCCCCGGAGAATACGCTGGCTGGCATCCGGCTGGCAGCTCGGATGGGGTTTGCTGCGGTTGAATTTGATGTGATGCTGTCCGGCGATGGCACGCCCGTGCTCATTCATGACGAAACGCTGGAGCGGACGACGAACGGCCAGGGGCTGGTCGGCGAGACCTCCGATTCGCAACTCTTCGCGCTCAATGCCGGCAATGGCGAGCGCATTCCCAGCTATCCGGATGCTGTCGCCGTCTGCCGTGAATATGGGCTGCTGGCTAATGTCGAGATCAAGCCGGCGGCAGGCTTCGAGCGCGCAACGGCGGAAACGGTGGCTCGCCTGAGCACCGAACTTTGGCAGGGCGCCACGGTGCAGCCGCTGATCTCGTCGTTTTCGCTGGAAGCGCTTGAAATTGCCCGCGACCTGGCGCCGCAGATTCCCCGTGGCGTGCTCTTCGAGCAGGTGCCGGCCGATTGGCTGGAAACAGTGCGGCGGTTGCAGGCCGTTACCCTGCATTGCGATGCTGCACATTTGAGCGATGATGTGCTGGCTGAAGCACAGGCCAATGGCATTCCCGTGCTGTGTTACACGGTCAACACGGAAAATGTCGCAAAATCGCTGCTCGAGCGCGGCGTCAGCGCCGTCTTTACCGATCGCCTCGACCTGTTTGTGGCCGAAACAAGTGCTTACAAAGGCTTGCAATTGGGCGGCTGATTTTCGCGCCGGAATATTTTCTAATGGCGTTCAGGGAGTTCGCCCTAACCACCAGGAGAAAAAACATGAAAATCGCCAAGACCATCGCTGTACTTTCCCTTGTTCTGCCTGTCCTTGCCTTTGCCCAGGCCAATACGCCGCGTGTCGATCAGCGCCAGGCCAATCAGGAGCAGCGCATCGACCAAGGCGTTGCTTCCGGCAGCCTGACACAGCGCGAAGCCAACCGGCTGGATCGCGGCCAGCAGCATGTCGATAACATGGAAAACCGCGCCAAGTCCGACGGCGTCGTGACGCGCGGCGAGCGCGCCCGCCTGCATCAGGCGCAGGAAGTCCAGAGCCGCCGCATCTACGCGCAGAAGCATGATCGCCAGCACGATTACAACCATAACGGCCGGGTGGATCGTCCGCGCCGTCGCTAAGCAGTTTTCGCCTCACTCAGAACCCGCCGGCAGGCGGGTTTTTCATTTCCACGGTCAACCGGAAAAAAGAGCCAAAATTCAAATCCGTTTTGAAACCTGTTCCGGGGGCTCAAGTTCCTGCCGCACCTGCGTTAAAATCTCGGATTCCGAATTCAACGCCGCAAGGGCAGCCAGCTTATGAAAAGCGCCGAAATCCGCCAGCAGTTCCTCGACTTCTTCGCCTCCAAGGGCCACCAGATCGTTGCCTCCAGCTCGCTGGTGCCGCACGAGGATCCGACCCTGCTGTTCACCAACGCCGGGATGAACCAGTTCAAGGACGTCTTCCTCGGTTTCGACAAGCGGCCTTATACCCGCGCGACCACCTCGCAAAAATGCGTTCGCGCTGGCGGCAAGCACAACGACCTCGAAAACGTCGGCTACACCGCCCGTCACCACACCTTCTTCGAGATGCTCGGCAATTTTAGCTTCGGCGACTATTTCAAGCGCGACGCCATCAAGTACGCTTGGGAACTGCTCACTGAGGTCTACAAGCTGCCCAAGGACAAGCTGACCGTCACCGTCTACGCCGAGGACGACGAAGCCTACGACATCTGGACCAAGGAAATCGGCGTGCCGGTCGAGCGCGTCATTCGCATCGGCGACAACAAGGGCGCCCGCTACGCCTCCGACAATTTCTGGATGATGGGCGACACCGGCCCCTGCGGTCCCTGCACCGAAATTTTCTATGACCACGGCGAAAAACACTGGGGCGGCCCACCTGGATCGCCGGACGAAGACGGCGACCGTTTCATCGAAATCTGGAACAACGTCTTCATGCAGTTCAACCGCGACGAAGCTGGCGTCATGCATCCGCTGCCCAAGCCTTCGGTCGATACCGGCATGGGTCTCGAGCGCGTCTCCGCCGTGCTGCAGGGCGTGCATGCCAACTACGAAATCGACCTGTTCCAGGCGCTGCTCAAGGCGGCCGCCCGCGAAACCAGCGATGCCGACATGGAGTCACCGTCGCTCAAGGTGCTGGCCGACCACATCCGTGCCAGCTCCTTCCTGCTCGCCGATGGCGTCATTCCGGGCAATGAAGGTCGCGGTTACGTCCTGCGCCGCATCATCCGCCGTGCCATTCGCCACGGCTACAAGCTCGGCGCCCGCGCCGCCTTCTTCCACAAGATGGTGCCTGACCTCGTTGCCGAAATGGGCATGGCCTACCCGGAGCTGGGCCAGAACCAGTTCAAGATCATCGCCACGCTCAAGCAGGAAGAAGACCGTTTCTTCGAAACCATCGAGCACGGCATGGCCATCCTCGAAGGCGAACTCAAGGTGATCGGCGAGGGCGGCGTCTTCAACGGCGACACCGCGTTCAAGCTGCACGACACCTACGGCTTCCCGCTCGACCTGACGCAGGACATCTGCCGCGAGCACAAGATCACCGTTGATGCCGCGGCCTTCGACGCAGCCATGGCCCGCCAGAAGGAACAGGCGCGCGCTGCCGGCAAGTTCAAGATGGCGACCAACCTCGAATACGACGGCCCGGCCACGACTTTTCACGGCTATTCGGCACTGGAATACAAGGCCAATGTGCTCGCCCTGTACAAGGACGGTGCTGCGGTCAACCAGCTCAACGAAGGCGAAATGGGCGTTGTGGTCCTCGACGACACGCCGTTCTACGCCGAATCCGGCGGCCAGGTCGGCGACTGCGGCGCACTGCAGTCAGTGCATGGCATTTTCGCCGTCGAAGATACGCAGAAAATTCAGGCTACCGTCTTCGGCCACCATGGCGTCGTCAAGACGGGCACCATTTCGGTCGGCAATGGCGTGGCCGCCAAGGTCGACGTGCTGGCCCGCCAGCGCATCATGCGCAACCACTCGGCGACCCACCTGCTGCACAAGGCGCTGCGCGAAGTGCTCGGTGATCACGTCCAGCAAAAGGGCTCGCAGGTCGATCCGGACAAGACCCGTTTCGACTTCGTGCATAACCAGCCGATGACCGACGAGGAAATCCGCCGCGTCGAAAATATCGTCAACGCCGAAATTCTCGCCAACGTCGCCACCGAAACCCGCGTCCTGCCCATTGCCGAAGCCCAGAAGCTCGGCGCCATGATGCTCTTCGGCGAAAAGTACGGCGACGACGTGCGCGTTCTCGACATCGGCTCGTCGCGCGAACTGTGCGGCGGCACCCACGTTTCACGTACCGGCGACATCGGCCTGTTCAGCATCACGGCCGAAGGTGGCGTCGCTGCCGGCGTGCGCCGTGTCGAGGCGGTCACCGGCGACAACGCGCTGGCCTACATGCAGGACATGGAAAGCGCCCTCGGTGGCGTCGCCGGCACGCTCAAGGTGTTGCCCAAGGACGTTCATGGCCGCGTGCTGGCCGTACTCGATCAGGTCAAGAAGCTCGAACGCGAACTGGCTGCCCTCAAGGGCAAGCTGGCCTCGGCGCAGGGTGACGACATGCTGGCCAACGCCGTCGACGTCAAGGGTGCCAAGGTCCTGGCGGCGAAGCTCGAAGGCGCCGACGTCAATGCCTTGCGCGAAACCATGGACAAGCTGCGTGACAAGCTCAAATCGGCGGCCATCGTGCTCGCCTCGGTGGTCGATGGCAAGGTGACGCTGATCGCCGGCGTGACGGCTGACCTGACCGGCAAGGTCAAGGCCGGCGAACTGGTCAATATGGTCGCCCAGCAGGTCGGCGGCAAGGGCGGTGGTCGCCCGGACATGGCGCAGGCCGGCGGCACTCAGCCGGAAAACCTGCCGGCGGCGCTGGCTTCAGTGTCAGCCTGGGTCGAAGGCAAGCTGTGAAAGCGGCGCTTGCTCTGATGCTGGTTCTGGCGGCGGGGCAGGGCTTCGCCGCCGAGCTTGATCGCACGCCGATCGAGGCCGCCACGGTCGACGGGAAAAAAGTGCGTCTTTTCCCCAATGGTCGCTGGGAGTTTGTCGATGCCGCAATGGCGGCCGAGGCAAAGAAATTAGCTGCTGAGTATCCCGAAAACAAGGCCCGCCCGGTCGAAGCGCAGGGCGGCGTTTTTGGCATCGGCCGGACGGTGATGCCCGGCGACAAGGATTACAACCGCGGTTCGCTCAATCCCAAGTTGCGCTGATCAGCCCAGGCGCTGGTCGGGCGGCACTTCGCGGATGAATTCGCCTTCGATCACCTGATCGTTGCGCACGGGTTGCTCGCCACCCATTTGCTGGGCTTCGCGCATTTTCTGCATCTGCTTGCGCAGCGCGCGCGTCTTCCACCATAGCCAGCCGCCCAGCAACACGCCGACGACGGCAACAATGGCCAGGGCGACCAGCGAGAACATGAAGGCCAGTACCAGAAAGACCGCGCTCAGGACGAAGGCCGCCAGCTTGGCCAAGGGGCCAGGCGGGGTGCCTTGGCGAAACTGAGAGTTCTGCCGGGTGCTGTCCATGTTTTCGCTCACGTGGTGAAAACAGAAGATTGTAGACGAGTGCCTGTCGCGTTTTGTGCGGGAGCTGTCGCCTTTTTGTAACGGCTGGCGCTGCTTATGCCGTGGCTTCCTGACCGATGCTGTTGGACCATAGCAGCGCCTGCGTCTGGGTACGGTTCAGCGCTTTCGGGCTGAGGCCGGGCAGTTCGCCAAGTGCCACGGTCAACCGGGAAATGTCGCCGGATTCGCTGCTTTCGGCCAGACGAAGCAGGGCGCCGAGCGGGCCGCTCCCCTCGCACAGGGCATCGCGCACATTGGCGGTGAGGCCGAGTGGAGCGACGATATCGGCGATGGGCTGGCCGACCAGCGCCGGCATTAGCGACATGATGCCGGCCATGAAGGCCTGGTCGGCAAAGCCGATGTCACCCGGCTGCAATTCGCCCGCCAGTAGTTCCATGAGCCGGCCGCGCGTGGCGGACAAGAGCAGCAACGGGTTGCTCGTAACGCTGGCGTTGCCGGCCGAGAAAACCAGCAATTGCAGCCAGCGTTGCAGCTGGCGGCGGCCAAGGACGGTGATGGCGTGGCCGAGCGAGGTGATTTTTTCACTACTGCCGGAGCCGACCGAGTTGGTCATGCGCAGCAGGTTGATGGTCAGGCCGGGTTCGGGCTTGAGCGCTGTTTCGATTTCCGATGTTGGTGCATCGCCGAGCAGCAGGCCCATCAGTTTCATGAGCGAAATCTGCGAATGATCGAGCTTCTTGCCGGAAATGATCGTCGGCTTGGCGAAGTAGTAACCTTGGAACAAGGTGAAGCCGAGTTTCAGACATTGCTCCATCTGCTCGCGCGAGTCGACTTTTTCGGCCAGCAATTGCTTGCCCATCGGCTTCAGTTTCATGACCAGTTGCATGAGCTGGACGCGCGACAGCGGCTGGATATCAACCTTGACGATTTCGACCAGAGCCAGCAGTTCGGCGTATTCCGGCTCAAGCTGGATGACGTCGTCGAGCGCCAGAGTGAAGCCGGCGGCTTTCAGGGCAATGCAGCGTTCGATGACAGCCGCCGTCGGCGGCACGGTTTCGAGAATTTCGAGAACAACGGCGTGGCGCGGCAGTAATTCGAGCAGGTCGCTGAACAGGAAGGCCTCGTCGACGTTGATAAAACCGCGACAACTGCCCAGCGCCGCTTCGACACCGAGCTCGGTGAAGGCGTTGGCGATGACCGTGGCGGTTGCCTGCACGCCGCAGGTGACATCGGCGAAGTTGCGGCTGCCGCTGCGGAAAAGCAGTTCGTAAGCGAAAAGCTGCTGATTGCGGTCCAGAATGGGCTGGCGCCCTAGAAACAGCTGGTCGGCGGCGTTTTCGCTCACGAATTTCCTTTAAAACGGCAGTTGAATTCCCGGCCAGACTGCATTGAGGGCCTGACGGAAATCGGCCTGGATGCGTTCGAGCGCGACGGCGTTGTCGGCCTCGAAACGCAGCACCACCACCGGTGTCGTGTTCGACGGGCGGGCCAGACCGAAGCCATCTGCGTATTCTACGCGCACGCCGTCGATGGTGATGATTTCCTGGGCGCCATTGAACTTGCCGTCGGCTTTGAGCTTGTCGATCAGCGTGAAGGGTTCGCCTTCGGCCATCTTGATGTTCAGTTCCGGGGTCGACGGCGAATTCGGCAGCTCTTTCAGCGGCGCGTTGGCGTCGGCCGAGCGGGAGAGGACTTCGAGCAGGCGGGCACCCGTGTACAGGCCGTCGTCGAAGCCGTACCAGCGTTCCTTGAAGAAGGTGTGGCCGGACATTTCGCCGGCCAGCGGGGCGCCGGTTTCACGCAGCTTGGCCTTGACCAGCGCGTGGCCGGTGTTCCACATCAGCGGTACGCCGCCGTGTTGCTTGATCCACGGGGCGAGAAGGCGCGTGCATTTGACGTCGTAAATGACCGTGCCGCCGGGCACGCGCGACAGGACGTCGGCGGCGAAGAGCATGAGCTGGCGGTCCGGGAAGATGATTTCGCCGTCCTTGGTGACGACGCCGAGGCGGTCGCCGTCGCCGTCGAAGGCGATGCCGATTTCAGCGTCGGTTTCCTTGAGGGCCTTGATCACGTCGGCCAGGTTTTCCGGCTTGGACGGGTCCGGGTGATGGTTCGGGAAGTTGCCATCGACTTCGCAGAACAGCGGCACGATCTCGCAACCGAGGCGCTTGAAGAGTTCCGGGGCTATCGCGCCGGCGACGCCGTTGCCGCAATCCATGACGATCTTCATCGTGCGGGCCAGCTTGACGTCACCGACGATTTTTTCGACGTAGGCGCCGAGGACGTCGGCCGAAGTACGCTTGCCTTGGCCGTGCTTGAGGTTGCCGGCTTCGATTCGTTTTTTCAGATCCTGGATGGCATCGAGGGCCAGCGTATTGTCGCCGATGACCATCTTGAGGCCGTTGTAGTCCGGCGGGTTGTGGCTGCCGGTGACTGAGACGCAGGAGTGGCAGCCCAGTTCGTAGGCAGCGAAGTAGGTGACCGGGGTCGGCACGCAGCCGACGTCGATGGCGTCGCAACCGGCGGCGCAGATGCCGTCCATCAGCGCACCGGCCAATTCAGGGCCGGACAGGCGGCCGTCACGGCCGACGGCGATGGCCTTCTGGCCTTGCTCGACGGCCAGCGAACCGAGCGCGTGACCCACCTGGCGAACGACATCGGCGGTCAGGGATTTATTGACGATGCCTCGAATGTCGTAGGCCTTGAAGATTTCAGCGGGAAGTTGGCTCATGGTTGTCCTGTCAGGAGAGTTTGTGCGGGGAAGGTGTGAATGATGCACGGATATTGTTGCAATATCTGTGAGCCAGCACCCCGTTGCCCGAATGTCATTAATTTATGACATTTCGTAAAGGAAGAAGTGTAAAAGCCTTTGCGGTAGCCAGTCCAGATTTCCCGGAAAAGAACCTGTGACAAATCCCACATGTCCGCCGCCTTCGGGCTGCTCGAGGCGGACGAAGGGGCTGACTTCGGCCGCCGTCGGCAGATAGCGCGATGGCAAAAACGGGTCATTTTTCGGGTTGACCGTGAGCGTCGGGACGGCAATCGATTTGAGCCACGGTTTGGCCGAGGCGCGTCGCCAGTAGTCGTCGGCGCCAGCGAAGCCGTGAATGGGGGCGGTCACGGCGTCGTCGAATTCGTAGAGATTGATCGCCCGGCGCATGCGCGTTTCGTCGAAAAGGCCGGGAAATTGCTGCAGGCGGCTGGCCGAAATGGCTTTGAGCGTGGTCAGGAAGTGGCGGGTATAGATGCGGTTGAAACCGTTGGCCAGGTGGTGGCCGCAGGCGGCGAGGTCGAGCGGGGCGCAGAAGGCGGCGACGCCGGTGACCAGTTCGCTGGCCGCGGCGCCGCGTTCGCCGGCCCATTTGAGCAGGGCGTTGCCACCGAGCGAAACGCCGGCGGCGTGGAGCTTGCGGCCGTCGTTGGCTGTGTGCAGGCGGTGCAGGATCCAGTCGATTTCTTCAGAATCCCCGGAATGGTAGGCGCGTGGCCGGCGGTTCAGTTCGCCCGAGCAGCCGCGGAAATGCGGTAGCGCGAGGCGCCAGCCGGCAGCTTTGCAGGCGTGGGCGGTCGAGATGGCGTAATGGCTGCGGGCGCTGCCTTCGAGGCCGTGGAAGAGGACGAGTAGCGGACTATCGGCCGGGCCGTCGAGGTGATCGACGTCGATGAAATCACCATCGGGGGTTGTCCAGCGTTCACGACGGAGTTTGAGCGGGCGCGGTTTGATGAGCAGCGGCCACAGGGTTTGCGCCTGACCGCCGGGTAGCCAGCTTGGAGCGTGGTAGGGCTTGGGTGGCTTCAATGCAGCGTGTGCGGCACGGCCTCGGCCATCGCCTGGTGGCCGTCGTCGGCCGCCGAGGCGTGGCGGCTGGCCAGGCGCCAGCCATGCGGGCCGCGGACGTAGACGTGGGTGACGTAGAGCGGGCCGTGCGGGCTCGGATCGTCGCCGACGAAGAGAATTTCGGTCAGGTGATGGACGGCGATGATCGTGCCGTTCCAGTGGGCGACGGGTTCGGCCTGGACGCGCAGGCGGGCATTGACAAAGATGCTGCGCCAGCTTTCGCGGATCGGCACGAGACCGAGCAGGCGAACGCCGGTCGGATGGACGCACAAGGTTTCGTCGTCTTCGGCCCAGAGCAGCATCATGCGGTCGGCGTCACCCTCGACAATGGCTTCGTAAAAGGCGCGTTCGACGTCGTCGGGCAGGGCATAAACGGTCGGCCCGCTCATGGCGTCATCCTTTTCTGGCAGGCGGCAAAGACCTGCTCGGGGAGCAGTTTGTTGAGGCAATCGAGGTGGCCGAGCGGGCACTCGCGTTTGAAGCAGGGGCTGCATTCGAGATCGAGGCTCAGGATGTCGGCGCGGTCGGATAGCGGTGGCGTGAAGCCGGGCGACGATGAGCCGTAGAGCGCGACGATGGGCCGGTCAAGCGCGGCGGCGACGTGCATGAGGCCGGAGTCGTTGCAGACGACCAGTTCGGCCATGGCCAGCAGGTCGACGGCCTGGGCCAGCGAGGTGGCGCCGCACAGGTTGCGGCACAGGCCGGGGGCGAGTTGCGATATTTCTTCGGCGACGGCGTGGTCCTTGGGTGAGCCGAAGAGCCAGATGGCGCAGCCCTGTTCGGCCAGCTTTTTGGCCAGCGCGGCGAAGTGCGCGGCCGGCCAGCGTTTGGCCGGGCCGTATTCGGCGCCGGGGCAGAAGGCGACGACGCGGGCCGGGCGCTCGATGGCCAGTTCGGTCAGGGCTTTCTGCTGGTCTTCCACGGTCGACCGGATTTTTGGCCGAAAAATGAAATGGCCCAGCGGCTGGCCCGGGGCTTCGGCCAGTTGGGCGAAGCGCTCGACCATGAGCGGCAGGGCTGTTTTATCCAGCGTGTGGCTGACGTTGATCAGGCCGTAGCGTGATTCGCCGGTGAAGCCGACGCGCAGCGGAATGCCGGCCAGCCAGGGCACGAGCGCCGATTTGAGCGAATTGGGCAGGACGTAGACGGCGTCGTAATGGCGCGCTGCGAGCTGGCGGGCGAGTTTCCAGCGCGGCTTGAGCGACAGCTGGCCATGGCCGAATGGGCTGTCGAGGACGTCGCTGATTTCCGCCATGCGCTGCAGGACGGGCGCCACCCAGCGCGGGGCGATAGCGTCGAGCTGGAGGCCGGGATGCTTGGCGTGCAGGCGGGCAAACAGCGGCTGCGCCATGATCGTGTCGCCGATCCAGGAGGGGGCGACGATGAGGGCTTTCATGGGGGCGGTGCTCGTCGTCCCCGCGCTGGCGGGGACCCGGAGTGAACCGGATTCCCGCTGGCGCGGGAATGACAGCTGGGGATCAGTGATGGCCCTTGGGCACTTCGCCCGTGAAGACGTACTTGGTCGAGCAGTACGGGCAGGTCACTTCGCCGGTCTTCAGGACGTCGAGGAAGACGCGCGGATGCTGGCTCCACAGCGCGACGCTCGGGGTCGGGCAATGTAGCGGCAGGTCGTGGGCGGTGATTTCAATTGTCTTTTTGTCGGACATCGTTTTCTCCCTGAATTAGACGGTGGCCAGCCAGTCGGCGTGGGCAGCGGAGCGGCCATAGACCACGTCGAAATACTTTTCCTGCAGCGCCTTGGTGATCGGGCCGCGATGGCCGGCACCGATCTGGCGGTTGTCGAGTTCGCGGATCGGCGTCACTTCAGCGGCGGTGCCGGTGAAGAAGGCTTCGTCGGCGCAATAGACTTCGTCGCGGGTGATGCGTTTTTCGATGACTTCAACGCCCATTTCGCCGGCCAGCTGGATGACGGTGGCGCGCGTGATGCCTTCGAGGCAGGCCGTCAGATCGGGCGTGTACAGCTTGCCGTTCTTGACGATGAAAACGTTTTCGCCGGCGCCTTCGCAGACGTAGCCTTCCGGATCAAGCAGCAGGGCTTCGTCGTAGCCGTCGGTGGTGGCCTCGTTGTTGGCGAGGATGGAGTTCATGTAGTTGCCCGAAGCCTTGGCGCGCACCATGGTGATATTCACATGGTGGCGGGTGAAAGACGAGGTCTTGATGCGGATGCCGCGCTCCATGCCCTCTTCGCCGAGGTAGGCGCCCCACGGCCAGGCGGCGATGATGACGTGAACCTTGGCGCCCTTGGGCGAGACGCCCATTTTTTCCGAGCCGTAGAAGGCGAGGGGGCGCAGGTAGCCGGATTCAAGATTGTTGGCGCGGATGACTTCCTTCTGCGCTTCGTTGAGCTCTTCGGCGGTGAACGGCATCTTCATCTGGAAGATGTGGGCCGAACGGAACAGGCGCTCGGTGTGCTCCTTGAGACGGAAAATCGCCGTGCCGCGTTCGGTCTTGTAGGCACGGACGCCCTCAAATACGCCCATGCCGTAGTGCAGCGAGTGGGTGAGGACGTGGGTGGTGGCTTCGCGCCAGGGCACCAGTTTTCCGTCTTGCCAAATAAAGCCGTCGCGATCCGACATGGACATGTTCGATTCTCCGTGTTGCGCCTGTAAAAGCCCACAATTCTAGCCGAAATCAGACGTTAAAATAACGGTTTTGCCGATAGAGCTTCACCATGGTCTGGAAACCCCACGTTACTGTTGCCGCTGTAGTCCAGCGTGACGGAAAATTCCTGCTGGTCGAGGAGGAAACCGAGGCCGGGTTGGCCTTCAACCAGCCGGCCGGCCATCTCGAAGAAGGCGAGTCGCTGCTTGCCGCCGTGGCCCGCGAGGCATTCGAAGAGACCGCTTACCACTTCAAGCCGACGCATCTGGTCGGCGTCTATAACTGGACGCATCCGACCAAGGAAGATACGACCTATCTGCGCTTCGCCTTTGCTGGCGAATTGCGCGGTTACGAGGCGGGGCGCCAGCTCGATGACGGCATTGTCGCCGCCCGCTGGCTGACGCTAGCTGAAGTCAGGGCGACACAGGAAAAGCACCGCAGCCCGCTGATCCTGCGCTGCATTGAAGATTTCATTGCCGGCAAGAATTGTCCGCTCGACCTGCTCGTGCATTTCGACTGATGCGTCGCTGGCTGCTCGCCTTGTTGCTGGCGTTTTCGGGCGTGGTTGCGGCCGATGAAACGGTGCGTATCTGCTACGGCTACGGTTGTCTGGCGCAGGCGGATATTCGTTACACCGAGGGGCAGCTCGGCGAAGTGCGGCGCATGCTGTTTGCTGCGGTCAACCCGGAAAATGAGCGAAAAATGATATCCGGGGTCATCGGTCGTCTCTACGCCTGGGCCGGAGAGCAGTCGGACATCCACAACGATCGCGGCGGCAATTTCGATGATGGGCATGTCTCGGGAAAGATGGATTGCGTTGATCACTCGACCTCGACGACGCGTCTGCTCAAGCTGCTCGAAGCGCGGGGCTACCTGCGCTGGCATAACGTTCTCGATCCGGTGGAGCGGGGCGTCGCCAAGCTGTTTTTTGTGCACTGGACGGCGGTGATCGAGGAAAAAACGGCTGGCGATGCGCCACGCTTCGTCGTCGATAGCTGGTTCGTTGATAATGGACAGCCAGCGGTGATTTTGCCGCTGGGTGAATGGAAGAAAGGGGCTGGGCCCGATGTCTGAAAAAACCGTGGTCGTCGGCTTGTCCGGCGGCGTTGATTCCTCCGTGGCAGCCTTGCTGCTCAAGCGCCAGGGCTGGAAGGTGATCGGCCTGTTCATGAAGAACTGGGAAGACGACGACACCGAGGAATACTGCTCTTCGCGCCAGGATCTGATCGACGTGATGAGCGTTGCCGACCGCATCGGCATCGATGTCGAGGTGGTCAATTTCGCCGCCGAATACCGCGAGCGCGTCTTTGCCGAGTTCCTCAGCGAATACCAGGCCGGGCGGACGCCGAATCCGGACATCCTGTGCAATTCCGAAATCAAGTTCAAGGCCTTCCTCGACCACGCCATGCAGCTCGGCGCCGACAAGATTGCCACCGGCCATTACGCCGGCGTGCGCGAATTCAATGGCGAATTCCAGTTGCTCAAGGCCGAGGACGGCACCAAGGACCAGAGTTATTTCCTCTATCGCCTGAATCAGTCGCAGTTGTCGAAAACGCTGTTTCCGCTGGCCGACATCTATAAGCGCGAGGTGCGCAAGATCGCCGAGGCGGAAGGCTTGCACGTGGCGGCGAAGAAGGATTCGACCGGCATCTGTTTCATTGGCGAACGGCCGTTCAAGGATTTTTTGAGTCGATACTTGCCGCCGAAGAAGGGCGAAATTCGTCGCTTCGACGATGGCAAGGTGCTCGGCGAGCACGATGGCCTGATGTTCCACACCATGGGCCAGCGCAAGGGTCTGCACATTGGTGGCTTGAAGGAAAAAGGCCAGCCGGGCGGCGGCGACCACGACGCCTGGTTTGTCGTCGGCAAGGACATGGAAAAGAACGTGCTCTATGTCGTCCAGGGCCACGATCATCCGGCCTTGTTGCGCGACGATCTGGTCGCCGAGCAGCTGTCATGGGTGTCGGCGCAGGCGCCGCATACGCACTGGGTTTATACCGCCAAGCCGCGCTACCGGACGGCCGACCAGCCCTGCGAGGTGGAACGAGTCGATGGCGAAAGCTGCGAAATCCGCTTTGCCGAGCCGCAGTGGGCACTCACCCCGGGGCAGTCGGTAGTCCTCTACGAGAGCCGCGTCTGTCTGGGTGGCGGCGTTATCCGCTGAGTTTGATCAAGCGTCCTTGCCGCGCAGGGACGATTTTTCGATGGCGGTCGTGAAGGCGTGGAGCAGGTCGGGATCGTGTTTGATTCCGCTTTCCTGCTCGAGGATGCCCATGACGACCCCATGCGACCGGGCGCGTTGGTAGCTGCGGGTATCGATCATTGCGTCGTAGCTGTCAGTCAGCGAGATGATCCGGGAGTAAAGCGGAATGTCGGTTCCCGAAAGCCGGTCGGGGTAGCCGGAACCATCGAAGTGTTCATGGTGGTGACGGACGGTCTTGGCCACGTTCGAGGCTTTGTCGCCATCAATGGCGAGAATGATGCGTTCGCCAATTTCGGCATGCTGTTTCATGCAGGCCCACTCGTCTTCCTCGAACGATGCCGGCTTGTGCAGAACGCGGTCGGGAATGCCGATTTTTCCGATGTCGTGAAACTGGGCGCCAAGCGCCAGCAACTCTATTTCTTCTTCGCTAAGGCCGATGTGATAACCGAGCCCGGCAGCCAACTGGACGACCCGGTCGGAGTGCGCGCGGGTATGGTGGTCGCGCTGCCCGAGGGCAACGCTCAGGGTGCGGGCAATGGTGCCCAGCGGACTGGTGTCTGTGGTGCAGTTCACGGCCGGGTTCCTCATGCAGATGAGCTCATGCGAGAGTCGACCTTCGGATTGCGCCAAGGTTTCAATTCTTTGGCGATTGGCTAGTGAAAACTGCTCGACCAATGACCAGGAGGATCGCATGTGCCCCCGTTTTGCCGGCCGATAGGGCATCTCAGTCGTGCGGAACGGTATCCGCAAATGGCGCGCGGAGCATCAGCTTGTCGTAGAGCTTGCCCAGGTTTGCGTGGTTTTCCTGCCAGTCAATTTCCGGAAAACGGAAGCGCAGATAGCCCAGTGCCGTGCCGACGGCGATGTCGGCCATCGAGAAGTGGGTGCCCATGCAGAAGCTCTTTTCACCGAGTTCCTTGGCCATGAAGTCGAGACTGCGCATGACCTTGCCGTGCTGGCGCGTGATCCAGCTGGCGCTTTGCTCTTTTTTCGGGCGCTTGCCTTCGAGCAGGGCGCTCACCGCGGCATCGAGCACGCCGTCTGCCAAGGCTTCCCAGCGCTTGACCTCGGTCCGTTCACGATTGGGGGCGGGGAATAGCTTGTTGTTGGGCGTGACGTTGTCGATGTACTCGACGATGACCCGCGAATCGAACAGCGGCGTGTGATCGTCCAGCACCAGCACAGGGATCTTGCCGAGCGGGTTGATGTCGGGGACATTGCTGTCTTCCGTCCACGGTGAATCGATGACGAATTCGTAGTCGATCTTTTTTTCGGCCAGCACGATCCGCACTTTTCGTGCAAACGGGCTGGTATGGGAGCCGATCAGCTTCATCGTGAGCTCTCTGATTTGGGGAGTTCGATTATAGCGTATGGCGACGCCTTCGCCGGGCGGGTAAAATGGCGGGCTTACTGAAAAGGATGATTCCATGACCTTCAATCCCCTGGTTGCGCTTTCCCCGCTCGATGGCCGCTATGCCGGCAAGGTTGACGCCCTGCGCGAGCATTTTTCCGAATTCGGCCTGATCAAGGCGCGCCTCAAGGTCGAGATCGAGTGGCTCAAGGCGCTAGCCGCCGAGCCGCACTTTTCGGAAATTGCCGCTTTTTCCCCGTCGACCGTGGCAGAGCTTGATGCGCTGGTGGCCAACTTCACCGTCGAGCAGGCGGCCGAGGTGAAGGCCGAGGAAGCCGTCACCAACCATGACGTCAAGGCGCTCGAATACTGGATCAAGAAGAACACCAAGGGCAACGCCGAAGTGACCAAGGTCAGCGAGTTCATCCACTTCGCCTGCACTTCCGAAGACATCAACAACCTGTCGCATGCGCTGATGTGCCAGGGCGCCCGCGAACAGGCCATGCTGCCCTCGCTCGACAAGGTCATCGCCCGCCTCAAGGAACTGGCCCACGTCAACGCCGAAGTGCCGATGATGAGCCGCACGCACGGCCAGCCGGCAACGCCGACGACGCTCGGCAAGGAAATGGCCAACGTCGCCTACCGCCTCGAGCGCGCCCGAGTCCGCATCGTTTCTGTCGAGTTGCTTGGCAAGATCAACGGCGCCGTCGGCAACTACAACGCCCACCTGATCGCCTATCCCGGCTACGACTGGGAAGGTTTTGCCAAGCGTTTCGTCGAATCGCTTGGCCTGACTTTCAATCCCTACACCATCCAGATCGAGCCGCACGATGCGCTGGCTGAGCTGTTCGACGCCTTCGCCCGCGCCAACAGCATCCTGATCGACCTTGACCGTGACATCTGGGGTTACATCTCCCTCGGTTTCTTCAAGCAGAAGGTCAAGGCCGGCGAAATCGGTTCGTCGACCATGCCGCACAAGGTCAATCCGATCGACTTCGAGAATTCCGAAGGCAATCTCGGGCTGGCCAACGCCGTGCTCAAGCACTTGGCCGAAAAGCTGCCGATCTCGCGCTGGCAGCGCGATCTGACCGATTCCACCGTGCTCCGCAACATGGGCGTCGGCCTCGGCTACACGCTGCTCGCCTACGATTCGCTGCTCAAAGGTCTGAACAAGCTGGAAGTGAACGCCCACGTGATGCAGGCCGACCTCGACGCCAACTGGGAACTGCTGGCCGAGCCGATCCAGACCGTGATGCGCCGCTACGCCGTGCCCAACGCCTACGAAAAGCTCAAGGAGCTAACCCGCGGCACCCGCGTTTCGCGCGAAGGCATGCAGGCCTTCGTGTCGACGCTGGAAATCCCGGAGGCCGCCAAGGCTGAATTGCTCAAGCTGACGCCGTGGGATTACACCGGCAAGGCGGCCGAACTGGCCAAGCGCATCTAAATGCAGTGCGCCAAATGCGGGCAGGAAGTGCCGGCCGACGCCATCTACTGTCCGCATTGCACCGGTGAGCGCAAGACGACTGACCGCCAGGTGATCAACGGTGGCATCCGGGGCGGGCTGATCGGCCTGTTCCTCGGCCTGCTGCCCGCCGCCTGGCTGCTCTTCGATTTTGGCGCCGAGCGCGGCATCAAGGCGATTGCCTTCATCGTGCCGGCCGTCAGCTTTGTCACTGGGCTGATCATCGGTCTGGTCAAAGCCAAACGGGAATGGAAGTAGGGCGCCCGGCCGATTGCTACGGTCAACCGGAAAAAAACGCCGAAAAATGAAATAGTCGGGGCGGGGGGCGGCTTCCCCGTCCGCATCCACGAAAGGTCATCCATGTCTTTTGCCGAAAACCTCAAGAAATTGCCGGGCATTTCGCACCTGGCCGCCATCAACCTGCTCGACGCCGATGGCAATGTTGTTGCCGCCATCGAAAACAAGGCGGGCAGCCAGGGTTCGCTGGCGGTGTATAACCATCTGGCGCAAACCTACGGTTCGATCAACGTCGAGGCCGCCAAAAAGGGCATGGAAATCTTCGCCGAGCACACCGAAGACGAGCGCGCCAATCCGGGCAAACATCCGAACATCGCCCGCCTCATCGCCATCGAGCAAGGCGCCCCGGCGCTGCGTGTCAAGCACGTTTTCGCGGTCTGATTCAGGCTGTTCAAAACGCTTCAACATGACCGTGAAAAATGCTCATGGCAATATTCGGGGCATTGTCATATTAGCAAGTTATAATTTTGATGGAATAAATCGCGGGTCTTGATCGTTTACCCGATGCAGCCCACCTTTCCTCAATGAAATCGGAGAATACACAATGAAATCCAAGCTTTTGCTCGCCCTGCTGACCGTCACTCTGGCGGGTACTGCCGCCGCGCAGGTCAAGGTTGAAGACGCCATCAAGTTCCGCCAGTCCGGCTACGTTTTCATGGCCTGGAACATGGGCCGCATCAAGGCCAATGTTGAAGGCACCTACAACAAGGACGAAGTGATCAAGGCCGCCAACGCCATCCAGGCCATCGCCAATTCCGGCATGGGCGCGCTGTACGTGCCGGGTAGCGACAAGGGCAAGGGCTGGGAAGACACCCGCGTCAAGGCGGAACTGTTCACCAACAAGGAAGGTGTCGGCAAGGTGGCCGGTGCCTTCGTCAAGGAAGCCAACGAAATGGCCAAGGTTGCCGCGACGGGCGATGCCACCGCCGCCAAGGAGCAATTCGGCAAGCTGGGCGCTAGCTGCAAGGGCTGCCATGACGACTTCAAGGTCAAGAAATAATCCGGGCTATCCCCTCAGTAACAGGCACCTGCGGGTGCCTGTTTTTTTCCGGTTTCAAAAGGTCAGGACATGAACAAGCAACGAATTCGCCTCTGGGATCTGCCGACCCGCCTGTTTCACTGGCTGCTAGTGCTGGCTGTCATCGCCGCGGTCGTCAGCGGGCAGCTGGGCGGCAATCTGATCGAAGTGCACGGCAAGATCGGCCTGGCCATCGTCGGCCTGATCGCCTTTCGTCTCGTCTGGGGCTTCGCCGGTTCGACCTACGCGCGCTTCGCCCAGTTCTTCCCGACGCCGGCCAGGATCAAGGTCTACCTGAAAGGCGAATGGCGCGGCCTCGGCCATAATCCGCTCGGCGGCCTTTCCGTTTTCAGCCTTATTTTCCTGTTGACCGTGCAAGTCACCAGCGGCCTGTTTTCCAACGACGACATTGCCTTCGTCGGCCCCTTGTTCGAACTGATTGACAAATCGCTCAGCGACCGCCTGAGCGGCATCCACCACCTGCTTTCGAATGTCCTGATCGCCCTCGTCGTCCTCCATGTCGGCGCCGTCATCTTCCATGGCCACTTCAAAAAAGACAATCTGGTCAAGCCGATGCTGACCGGCTGGAAGGAGGGGGCGACCGGCGAGCCAGCCAGGGGCGGTGGCATCATCGCGTTGGTAGTGGCCTTGGTCATTGCATGTTTGGCCGTCTATGGCGCCAGTGGCGCCTGGCTACCTGAGCCGCTGCCGCCGTCGGCAGTGGTGGAAACGCCAAGCTGGTGATTGCCCTGGGGGTTCGCCTAGGTCCTTAGGGCGCTGACCTTGCGAGCTTAAGTAGCTGCAGTTTCAGTAACGTGCAAGCATTTCATGGCTTACAAAAATTGATTTTCTATCTAATGGCATGAAGCACTTCTCATCGCCACCTTCCCGAAGTTCCTGAATCAGTGTCATGTCCAAGATTTCGATCCGCTTGCCGCGAACGGCAATCAATTCGCTCTCGGCCAGTTCGTGGAGAATTCTGGAGAAATGCTCTGGCGTGATCCCAAGGTGGGAGGCGATGGTTCCCTTGCTGGCGGGCAGAATAACGACTGGAAAGATTTCGTCGGCATCGCCGGGGTCTATCTGACGCAGGATGTAATCGGCGAAACGCTGCTTGCTGGCGCGGTTGCCGGTAAATTCCTGATTCTTGAAAAACTGGTAGAGGCTTGTCGACAAGCTGTTGATCAGATTTCGGGCCAGAACCGGATTGGACTCAAGCGCCTGTAGCACCGCGCCTCTGGTCACGTAGATCAATCTTGACTCGTTCAAGGCCTGGGCGTCGAGCGGGTAGGGCTGCTCCATGAACATTACCGATTCGCCGAAGGTTTGGCCGGCTGTCAATATTTCAACAACTTTCTCGGTGCCGCCCGGCGAATTGAAGAGGAGTTTGATCTTGCCTGAAACAATGACATGAAAGCCGTGGCACGGGTCTCCTTTGCGAAACAGAACTTCTCCCTTCTTGACTCGAATATAGCGTGCAGTAGCTGCAAGTTGCTCGATTTCAGTGGTCGAAAGGGTATTGAATAAGGGCTGTGCAGAGAGTTGGGCCGCGATGCAAACTGGTTTGTCTGCTTCTCGTTGTCGGCACACATAACGATGGCTTGAAAGGGGCATGTCAAAAATATCCTGATTTCTGCTCGCCACAAGGCGTGGCTGGTGTGTGAAATCAGTTTAGATTTGGCGGTCTGCTCCATATAGGGGAGATTCACTGAATCTAGCTTAGGAGTCTGTCTGATTGCGGGTAGGAATATTCCTAGGGCAGCGCAGTTCTCCAGTCAATGAGCATCCAAGGTGCCGAGACCGTCAGGGCTGCCAATCAATTGATTGTGAATGGCATAGTGGATGAGGTCGGCGGTGTTGCTCAAATTCATTTTTTCCAGAATTCTCGTCTTGTGGGTGCTGATTGTCTTGACGCTCAGATTGAGCTCCCTGGCGATCTCAGTGACCCCGTGCCCCCGGGCAATGAGGATGAACACCTGATATTCACGGTCGGTCAACCGGCTATGAGCAGGGCCATTTCCTGGTCCCGCTAGCATGTCCAGTGCTAGTTTTTCGGCAACTGCCTGGTTGACGAACAAGCCACCTCTGACCACTTTGCGTATTGCCTCGGCGAGGAGCGCCTCGGCGCTGTCCTTGCACAGATAGCCCGAAGCGCCGGCCTTCAAGGAGCGAACCGCGTAAAGATCTTCCTTGTGCATGCTGAGAATCAGGATAGGCAGCATGGGGTATTCGCCCTTGATCTGGCGGATCAGCTCAATGCCACTCTTGCCTGGCATGGTCAGATCCAGGACCAGCGCATCCCATTGACCGGAGCGAACCAGATCGAGCACCTGGAAACCGTCGCTGGCTTCGCCCGCAACGACTATGTCGCCTGTCTCGTGAAGGATGTGTTTGAGACCCGCGCGCAGGATGTCATGGTCGTCGGCAATCAGGACATGGATCATTTTCTTGAGTATCCCGGTAAGGAAAAGTGGCAAAAATCCGGCTCCCTTGACCCGGTTGGCTGGTTATTTCAATCTTTCCGTCCAACATTTTGACTCGTTCCTGCATACCGAGCAGGCCGAAGGTTTTTTTGCCTTGGTTGGGCTGAAACCCTTGGCCGTCGTCTTCGATGCAGACTCGTATGTTACCTGCGTCGTCGTTGATGAAGACACTCACGTGGCTGGCAGCGGCATGGCGTAGCACGTTAGTCAGCGCTTCTTGAATCAGGCGAAAAATGCTGGTGGCCAGTTCGCCGTCGATCTTGAATTCCTCGCGATTCATCGCTAGCGAGCATGCTATCCCACTACGTTCTTCAAACTGGTTCACGTGGTGTTCGACGGCCGCTGCCAGCCCGAGCACATCGAGCATGCCGGGGCGAAGACCTTCCGATATGCGACGCAGCGCCTCGATTGTCCGTTCGACCAGGGCATAGGCTCCACTTACGCGGTCGACCGTTGCCTCACCGCTGTTTTCAAACTTGCCGCGAAGCCAGCCGAGATCGATGCGCAATGAGGTCAGAGCCTGGCCCAGTTCATCATGCAACTCGCGGGCTATGCGGGTGCGCTCTTCCTCGCGCACGTTCTGTAGAAATCCAGTCAGTTCCTGCAGCCTGCTCTGCGAATCGAACAGGCTAGCCTGAGCTTCCAGCAATTGGGCAGTGCGCTCCCGGACCCGCTCTTCGAGGCCATTTTGCAATCGGTGTAGTTCGGCATGGGTGCGGACACGGGCGAGAACCTCCTCAGGTCGGTAGGGTTTTGCAATGAAATCGACCGCCCCCAACTCGAAGCCGTGCAAGGTGTCGGCTTCATCGCGTAGGGCGGAAAGGAAGATCACCGGGATGTCCCTGGTTCGTGCATCATTCTTCAGGCGGCGGCAGACCTCGTAGCCGTCAATGCCGGGCATCCGTATATCGAGCAAGATCAGATCGGGGGGGCTAGCCTGCGCTGAACGCAGGGCCATGGCGCCACCAGGTGCTGGACGAACGGTGTAGCCAGCTTGAGCCAGCAGTTCGCTGAGCAATGCTAGTGAAGCTGCCGTGTCTTCGACAACCATGACTTCGGTACGCCTAATCAAGCTGTCGGTCATGCTTATTCCTCTCTGTCGAGAATGCCCAGTACCTGCCATAGACGCTGGTAGCGGCTTGGATCCGAGAATTCGGCCAGACCTTGTGCCAGTTCGGGGTGGGCCTGGGCCAGATAATGCAGGGCGTCGGCGATTTTTTGGGGGTTCAGGGAGAGTGCGGCGTGTGCCAATTGTGCCCTGGTTTCTGGTGGCAGTCCGAGCAGGTCGGCGGCTGAAATTCCTCCAGCCACCGAGGGTGACGCCGGCACATTTCGGATCAGCTGACGGGTAAATCGAATCGCTAACTGCTTTTCGACGATTGAGTAAAGCTCGTCTTCCTCGTAGGGCTTGCTCAGGAAATCGTCGGCACCTGCGGCCAGTGCTTCCTGGCGGCTTTCCTCGAGCGCGTTTGCGGTCAGCATGACGATGCGCGGCTGCCATGTTTGATCTTGGCTGCGTATCTGTCGAATGAGTGACAGTCCGCTGCCATCAGGCAAAAACCAGTCTAGGAAAATAAGATCAGGTAGATCCGAGTTGAAGGCCAGTTCGGCCTCGGCCTCAGCGACGCCGGCAGCCTCGCAGATCCTGAAGCCATACGGTTCCAACAGGGAGCGGACGAGCAAGCGTGCTTCGGGCATGTCGTCCACTACCAGAACTAGGCGGCCTTGTTGCGCCGCGTCAAGGGCGACGACTTGCCCTGGTGGTGCGACTGTCAGGTTGCCGCTACCGACCGGAACGTCGATCATGAAACTGAACGACGAGCCGATGCCCGGGTTCGACTCGAGAGTCAGGCGCCCGCCCATCATGCCAACATATTGTGCGGAGATACTCAGGCCTAGCCCGGTGCCGCCTTGCTGAGGCGGGCCGGCCTGTTCGAACGGGCGAAAGATGCGTACCTGGTCTTCCGGCCGGATGCCGATACCGGTGTCAAGCACGGAGAAAGTCAAGCGAACGATGTCGTGCCCCTGATCCGCCCCGAACACTCTCAATGATACCTTTCCTTCTGTCGTGAACTTGATCGCGTTGGAGAGTAGATTAAGGAGGATCTGCCGCAACATCAGGGGGTCGAGGACGGCGGTCGTCGGGAGACTTTCGCTTTCTAGATCCAGCGCCAGCCCGGCTTGTTCGGCACGCAGTTGCACCATATCGACGACTTGTTCGAGCAGGCGTGCGAGATAGACGTCTTCACGGCGCATTTCAACTTTGCCTGATTCGATTTTTGAGAGTTCCAGAACATCGTTGATCAAGGTCAGCAGATGATTGCCCGAGTGATTGATGATCTCAATGTGGCGCCGTTGCGTATCCACCAGAGCGGGGTCTTTTTCCATCAGTTGAGAAAAACCGATGACGGCGTTGAGCGGAGTTCGCAACTCGTGGCTCATGTTTGCCAGGAAAGTAGATTTCGAGCGGTTGGCCGCCTCGGCAGCATCGCGTGCCTCGGTTAGTTCCTCGGTGCGCTGGCGCACCAGTTTTTCTAGGTCTTCCCGATAATCCTGTAATTCCTTCTCAATGCGTTTGCGCTCGGTGATATCCGAAAAGATCGATATGTAGCGTCGGATGCGACCATCGGCCCCTTTCAGCGCCTGGATCGAGATTTCCTCGGGAAATACTTCGCCGGATTTGCGCCTGTTCCACATTTCTCCGCGCCAGTGCCCGCTTTCCGTTAACTGTGTCCAGAGCCTCCGATAGAACTCGGCATCGTGCCGGCCCGACTTGAGCACGCGGGGGTTCTGGCGAATCACTTCCTCGCGTGGGTAGCCGCTGATTTGGCAGAATGCATCGTTGACCCAGAGTATTGTTCCTTCAGCATCTGTGATGACTGCACCCTCGGCCATGGCACCGAAGGCCATCTCGTTTTCATTGCGCTCCTCATCAAGCCGGGCCTTTTCGATATCGCGACGACGCGCAAAGTAGCTAAAACTCATAAAACCGATCAGCCCGATGGTCCAGATACCTAGGTGCCAGAATTGGATTGCCCGCCAGGTCGGATCTTGGGCGGTCCGATAGGCGTTGAGATTGATCGATATGGTCGCGCCGCCGCGCAGACCGCCCACTGGGACCAGTGTGTCGCGGTGGCATTCCAGGCATTCCTTTTCCATGCGCATCGGAATCATCGCGCGCATGAGCCCATGCGAACCTCTCTTTGGGACGGATTCCGTAATCATTTCGGAGCCTTTGCTCAGTGCATCCAGTGCACTGGCTTCCCAGTCGTCGGGCGCGTTCTCGACGTTACGCAACTGCTTCGAGGTCAGGCGCTCGCGCCCGCCGAAGGCGTTATTGCTGGTTTCCTGGATGGCGAGAAGCAGGTGTATCGGCGTAACCGAAATCAGGCGCAGAACTTCACCATTTCCCCGTTCAACAGTAATACGCTCGGCTTCCTCAAGCGAATTGAATGAGGGGACTTTTTCCTCTCGAATGAAAACGCCGCCGACGCTGGATGCCCACTTGCGAATTGACATGTCTTTTTTTAGATTGGCAATCGCGTCGATTCGGGCCAGGGCGCTGGCCGTCCGGTTCAGCTGTTCGCGCTGGGCCAGCAGGGACGAGAGTACAAGGATCGTCCAGACGACAACAAGCATCACGAGCGTTTTGCCGCCAGGCCGTGAGAGAAAAGGTCTTCGGTCCCACATTCCCTATCCTTGATGCCGCCAGATATCGGGCAAGGCGGCACTCCAATGAAAAGACGATGTGCTCCGAACTCTGTAGCAGAGTAGATCGCCCTGAATAATCGGTAAATTCTCGGTGTGTTGGAAACGATTTGTCAATGAAATCCAGTCAATTAGCAGTCTGTAGCGCTACTGGCCGCGCTCTTGCTCCCGATCAGCCGGTGCAGGGCAGCGTCGCTCATCACAGATAGTAGTAGTTCGCACGGCAGGAGGTGCAGATAGTCAGCGAGCGTGACAACTGGAATCAGCGTGCATCTGCGGCCGAGGTCCGATAAGAACTGGAAACCGGGAGCTCTGAACGGCTTGGTTAAGTGGCAGCAATGGTAAGCCTAATGTCATTTTCTAATCGCACTGATCGACTCTGATTGCAGCCGTGGGGCCTACGCTGGCGCGAAGGTCCGGAATGGGCACCAATCACCCAAAATGAAAAAGCCGCCAATTTCAGTTTGGCGGCTTTTTACTTTTCACGTAGTAAACCTGGTTGACCGTGGGATTCGCTTAAACGACAGCTCCGTCCTCGTTGGCGCCTTCGATGACCTTGGGTTTGACGATGAACTGCTCGCGCGAGACGCCGAGCCACATGACCAGCGGGCTGGCGACGAGGACCGAGGAGTAGATGCCGAAGCAGATGCCGATGGTCAGGGCCATGGCGAAGTAGTGCAGGGTTTCGCCGCCGAAGATCAGCATCGAGAGGACCATGAGCTGGGTACTGCCGTGGGTGATGATGGTCCGGCTGATGGTGCTCGTGATGGCGTGGTCTAGAACCTGCGGTGTGGTCAGGCCGCGGACCTTCTTGAAGGTTTCACGGACCCGGTCGAAGACGACGACTGACTCGTTGACCGAGTAGCCGAGCACGGCGAGGACGGCGGCCAGCACGGACAGCGAGAACTCCCACTGGAAGAAGGCGAAGAAGCCGAGAATGATCACCACGTCGTGCAGGTTGGCGATGATGGCCGAGACCGAGAAGCGCCATTCGAAGCGGAAAGCCAGATAGATGACGATGCCGATGACGACGAGCAGCAGCGCCATTGCGCCGTTTTCGGCGAGTTCCTTGCCGACTTGCGGGCCGACGAACTCGACGCGACGCAGTTCGGCGCCCGGCGCTTCGGCTTCGAGCGACTTCATGACCGATTCACCGATCTGGTTGGTGTTCTGCTCGCTCTTCAGCGGCAGACGGATCATGACGTCCTGCGACGAACCGAAGTTCTGTACGGCGTAGTCGGTGAAGCCAGCCTTGCCCAGCGCGCCGCGAATCTTTTCGAGATCGGCGGCCTGCTGGTAGTGGGTTTCGATCAGCGTGCCGCCGGTGAATTCGACCGACAGGTGCAGGCCCTTGGTGAACAGGAAAACGACGGCGAGGATGAAGGTGAGCAGCGAAATGACATTGAACGTCAGCGCATGGCGCATGAACGGAATGTCTTTCTGGATGCGGAAAAATTCCATTTTCGTTTTTCCTTATTTTTTGCCGTTGACCGTGGCAGCGGCTGGCTTCCACAGTTGACCGATAGCGACCTTGGTCAGCTTCTTCTGGCGTCCGTAGATCAGGTTGATCAGCCCGCGCGAGACGAAGACCGACGAGAAGATCGAGGTCAGGATGCCCAGACAATGGACGACAGCAAAGCCGCGGATCGGGCCGGAGCCGAAAATCAGCAGGGCGAGGCCGGCGATCAGCGTCGTGATGTTGGAGTCGAGAATGGTCCCGAAGGCGCGTTCGTAGCCTTCCGAAATAGCGCCTTGCGGCGGCATGCCGTTGCGCAGTTCCTCGCGCACCCGTTCGTTGATCAGCACGTTGGCGTCGATTGCCATGCCGAGCGTCAGCGCGATGGCGGCGATGCCGGGGAGGGTCAGCGTGGCCTGCAACAGCGACAGGATGGCGACCAGGAAGAGCAGGTTGGAGGCCAGGGCGATGACCGAGACGACGCCGAAGATCTGGTAGTAAAGGATCATGAAGACGGCGATGGCGGCAAAGCCCCACATCGTCGAGTGGAAACCCTTCTTGATGTTCTCGGCACCCAGCGACGGGCCGATGGTGCGTTCCTCGATGATGTCCATCGGTGCAGCCAGCGAGCCGGCGCGCAGCAACAGCGCCGTATCGTTGGCTTCCATGGTGCTCATGCGGCCGGAAATCTGCACGCGGCCGCCGCCGATTTCGCTGCGGATGACCGGTGCGGTAACGACTTCGCCCTTGCCCTTTTCGATGAGCAGGATGGCCATGCGCTTGTTGATGTTCTCGCGCGTGACGTCCTTGAAGATGCGGGCGCCGGCCGAGTCGAGGGTCAGGTGAACCGCAGCCTCGTTGGTCTGGTTGTCGAAGCCGGGCTGGGCGTCGGTCAGGCGATCGCCGGTCAGGACGACCTGTTTCTTGACGAGCAGCGGCTGGCCACCACGTTCGGTGTAAACCTCGGTGCCAAACGGCGGGTTGCCGGCCAAGGCGGCTTCCAGGGCACCGGTCGAGTCATCGACCATGCGGATTTCTAGAGTCGCCGTGCGGCCGAGGATGTCCTTGGCCTTGGCCGTGTCCTGCACGCCGGGCAGCTGGACGACGATGCGGTCCAGGCCCTGCTGCTGGATGATCGGCTCGGCGACGCCGAGTTCGTTGATCCGGTTGTGCAGGGTCGTGATGTTCTGCTTGAGGGCAAATTCGCCGAGCTTGTTCTGGGCTTCCGGCTTGAGCGTGGCGACCAGCCTGGGTTCGCTGGCGTCGCCGGCTTCGGTGACCAGCAGGTCGGGCTGGCTGTCGCCGATGGCAAAGCGGGCCTTGTCGCGGGTTTCAACGTCGCGGAACTTGACGACGATGCGCTCACCTTCGCGGTTCACGCCGCTGTGGCGCAGGTTCTTGTCACGCAGCACGGTACGCAGGTCGGCCGAGGTCGAGTCGAGCTTCTTGGTCAGCGCGCCCTTCATGTCGACCTGCAGCAGGAAATGGACACCACCGCGCAGGTCGAGGCCGAGGTACATCGGCAGCGCGTGCAGCGAGGTCAGCCACTGCGGCGAAGCGGTCAGCAGGTTCAGCGCAACGACATACTGCGGGTCGGCGGCATCCGGGTTGAAGGTCTTTTCCAGGATGTCCTTGGCCTTCAACTGAATGTCGGTGCTGGTCAGGCGGACTTTGACGCCGACGTTATCGAGCTGGATGCCGTTGTGCGTGATGCCAGCGGTCTTCAAGGCATCCTCGACACGGGCCTGGGCCCTGGCGTCGACCTTGATCGTGACCTTGGCGCTGGACAACTGCACAGCCGGCGATTCACCGAAGAAGTTGGGCAGGGTATAGACGAAGCCCAGCAGCAGCGCGACGGCGATGGTGATGTACTTCCAGAGTGGATAGCGATTCATGGCGGCTTCAAAGCAAAAAGGGCGACACGAAGCCGCCCTTTGGGGTGATTACAGCGACTTCAGCGTGCCCTTGGGCAGAACCAGACCGATCGACGGCTTTTGCACGACAACTTCGGTGTTGGCGGCGATTTCGACGGAGACGTAGCTGTCACCGACCTTGGTCACCTTGCCGACGATGCCGCCCTGGGTGACGACTTCGTCGCCCTTGGCCAGCGCGGCGAGCAGCGCCTTGTGTTCCTTGGCTTTTTTCATTTGCGGACGAATCATGAAGAACCACAGCACGACGAACATCAGGATCATCGGCAGCATCTGCATCAGGCCACCCGTCGGGTCGGCGGAGGCTGCAGCGGTCTGGGCGTGGGCAAGGCTAATCATTGTGGTAACTCCGGATAACTAAGAAATTCAGAACGCGCGATTCTATCACTCGCCGGATGACCGTTTGCGGACAAACTCGTCCGACCACTCGGTGAACGTGCCGGACTCAATGGCGGCGCGCATTTCGGCCATGATGACCTGATAGAAATGCAGGTTGTGGATGGTGTTGAGCATGCCGCCGAGGATTTCGCCGTGGCGGAAGAGGTGGTGCAGGTAGCTGCGCGTGAACTGGGTGCAGGTATAGCAGCTGCAACTGGGGTCAAGCGGCCCGGTATCGAGCTTGTAGCGGGCATTCTTGATCTTGACGTCGCCGAAACGGGTGAACAGGTGGCCGTTGCGGGCATTGCGCGTCGGCATCACGCAGTCGAACATGTCGATGCCGGCCTTGACCGAGCGGACGAGGTCTTCCGGCGTGCCGACGCCCATCAGGTAGCGCGGCTTGTGCGTCGGCATGCGGGGCGCGACGTGGGCGAGGACGCGCACCATGTCCTCTTTCGGTTCGCCAACCGACAGCCCGCCGATGGCCATGCCGTCGAAGCCGATGTCGTCGAGGCCAGCCAGCGACTCGTCGCGCAGGTCTTCGTACATGCCGCCCTGGATGATGCCGAACAGGGCGTTGTGGTTTTCCAGCTTGTTGTGTTCGTCGCGCGAGCGTTGCGCCCAGCGCATGCTCATGCGCATCGACTTGGCGGCTTCTTCGTGCGTCGCCGGGTAGGGCGTGCATTCGTCGAAGATCATGACGATGTCGGAATTCAGAACCTTCTGAATCTGCATCGAGATTTCCGGCGTCAGGAAAAGCTTGGCGCCGTCGTGCGGCGAGCTAAATTTGACGCCTTCCTCGGTGATCTTGCGCATGGCGCCGAGCGAGAAGACCTGAAAGCCGCCCGAGTCGGTGAGGATCGGCTTCTGCCAGTTCATGAAGTCGTGCAGGCCGTTGTGTGCCTTGATGACTTCCAGTCCCGGTCGCAACCACAGGTGGAAAGTGTTACCCAGGCAAATCTGGGCGCCAATCTCCTCCAGCGACTTTGGGGTCATCGCCTTGACCGTGCCGTAGGTGCCGACTGGCATGAAGACGGGGGTCTGGATCTGGCCGTGGGCCAGCGTCAATGTGCCGCGGCGGGCGGCGCCGTCGGTCTTGAGGAGTTCAAATTGCATCGGAGGGTTGTCCAGTTCGTTCCAGAAGCATGGCGTCGCCATAGCTGAAGAAGCGGTAGCGCTCGGCCACGGCGTGGGCGTAGGCGGCACGGATGTTGGCGTAGCCGGCAAAGGCCGAAACGAGCATGAGCAGCGTCGATTTCGGCAAATGAAAATTAGTGATCAGCCGGTCGACGACCTTGAAGCGGTAGCCCGGGGTGATGAAAATGCTCGTTTCGGCGGCGCCGACGCGCACCGTGCCATCTTCGTTGCCGGCCGATTCGAGGGCGCGCAGGCTGGTCGTGCCGACGGCAATGACCCGGCCGCCGGCAGCTCTGGTCGCGGCGATGGCGTCGGCCGTGGCCTGCGGAATTTCGAAACGCTCGCTGTGCATGCGGTGATCGGCGATCTTCTCGACGCGCATCGGCCGGTAGGTGCCGGCGCCGACGTGCAGGGTCAGGAAGGCGGTGTTGACGCCCTGGGCTCGTAGCTTTGCCAGCATCGCTTCGTCGAAATGCAGGCCGGCCGTGGGCGCGGCGACGGCGCCTGGTTGGCGGGCATAGACTGTCTGGTAGCGCGTTTCATCGGTACCTTCGGCCGGATGTTCGATGTAGGGCGGCAGCGGCAGCTTGCCGTGCTGCTCGGCCAGTTCCCAGAAGTCGCCTGTTGCGTCGACCAGTTCGAGCGCGAAAAAATCGCCATCGGTGCCGGCACGGCCGGTCATGCACACCTCGAAGGCCCCGCCCAGCCGCATTTTGCTTCCCGGCTTCGGTGCCTTGCTGGCGCGAATCTGGCAGATGGCGTGCGTGGCATCGACGATGCGTTCGAGCATGACTTCAACCTGCCCACCGGTTTCCTTGCAACCGAAAAACCGCGCCTTGATCACGCGGGTATCGTTGAAAACGAGCAGGTCGCCGGCTTTCAGCAGTTCTGGCAGGTTTTCAAATTTGCGATCAAATTCCAGTTGACCGTGGAATTGGCCGCAGACATGCAGCAGGCGGCTGCCCGTGCGTTCGGCGGCCGGGTGCTGGGCGATCAGTTCGGGCGGGAGAGGGAAGTCGAAGTCGTCAACGGTCAACGACATGGTCTGAATCCAGGTGGAAACTTGAACGGCTTTGCGCAGGGAAAGCCGTATTGTCGTTGTCGGGCCGGGGCTTCATGGCACCAATCAACGGGCAGGCTGTCCAATCGAAAGTCGTTTCGGTTGGTCAATAAAATAGGCCCGGATTCTACCATTCGCCGGATCAAGCCTGGCAGCAAACACTTCCCGTTACATAATCACCGGCTTTCGAACGTGGACCGCCGACAGGAATTCGTCGGATACTGTCGGGCTTGCTACACTAGTTCCAATTTCCAATATCGAGGTGCTTCATGCTCAAGGGATTCCGGCTTGCGCTACTGTCCTGTCTGGTTGTTCTGCCCATCTTTCAAAAGGCCTGCGCGGATGAACTGAAGATTGGCTACGTCAATCTGGAACGGGTTTTCCGGGAGGCGCCTGCGGCCATCAAGGCCAGCAAAAAAATGCAGGCAGAGTTCGAAGTGCGCCGGCAGGACTTGCTGCGCATCGAAAATGATATCAAGGCGCGTCAGGCGGCGCTGGTGGACAAGGGCGCCTCGCTGTCGGATAGTCAGCGACGAGCCAGGGAGTCTGAACTGGCCGAGATATCGGTCAGTTTTCAGCGCAAACAGCAGGAGTTCCAGGAAGACCTCAAACTACGGCAGAACGAAGAGACTTCGGCCGTGCTTGAAAAAGCCAATAAAGCCATCTTCGATCTGGCCAAGTCCGAGCACTGGGACTTGATTCTCCAAGAAGCAGTATCCGTCAGCAGCAGAATCGATGTGACCGATAAAGTCATCAAGAAAATGACCGGGGACTGAACTCCCGTAGGCTGGGAACAGGCCGGATTGTTTTCGGCCTGCTTTGCCGGGGGAGCGGCAACGGTTGCCGCACTACCCCCGGATATCGATGATCGTGCCGAGAATCTGATCGCCGGTCTTGATCACGTTTGCCGCTGCCTTGGCTTCAATTTCTCCCTGGCGCATGGCCACCATCTTCCCGGAGAAGTCATCGTTTTCTACATTCAGGCCGCTTCCGGCAATGGCTGTACGGTTGATGCTGGCCTGCAAACTTTGCATGCCGCTGGACATGATTGAACTGATGGACATGGTTACCTCGATCTACTGTGACCATGGTTCCTTGCAGAACCCGTGCCAGAAACGGGCGGCAGTGTTACTCGGTTTTTCCCGCTTCTTCCAATGCCTTGTTTCTCGCCTCGGTTTCCTTGTTCGCTGCGTCAAGGCCGGCTTTCATGGCGTCAATGTTCTGCTTCGCCTGCTTGGCCTGGTCAGCCTGTAGTTTTCCCACTGTCGCCGCGCTTCCCGCGGTTTCAAGGCCGCACCCGGAGAGAAGCAGGGCGGCAAGGGCAATCAGCGTTTTCATTGTTCGCTACCTTTGGTTAGGCGGGGCATTCTGAAGGGAACAAGTTAAACATTCAGAGCGTGTCAGTCATTCTGGACCGTGCCGGAATGAAAGGCGACAAAAAACCCGCGCATGGGCGGGTTCTATGGACTTGCCTGGACTGCTTGGAAAATTTTCCTGGTGCCCCGGGCCGGACTCGAACCGGCACACCTTTCGGCGGCGGATTTTGAATCCGCTGCGTCTACCGATTCCGCCACCGGGGCATTCGGAGCGCGGATTATCCACGAATCACTTCTTTGGTTCAAGTGAATCGCTGCATGGGAAGGCTTTGGCCAGTGCGCCGGCAACCAGGGTGGCCGGGCTGACGGTCGTGTTGGGCGGTACGCGTTCGACATGGATGACGACGGCGCGAACGAGGCGCAGCGACAGGTCGGCGTCTTTCGGCAGGCAGAAAGCGTTGAGTTTGACGCCAACCTGCTCGGCCAGATAGTCGCTGACGCCGTAGCTGTCGGCAAAGCCGGCGACATAGGCGATGCAGCGGGCGCTGCGAATGGCCTGGAAGGGGTCGCTGGACTTTTGCCCGGCGTACATCTCGTCGGCTACCTGGCAGTCGCCGCGCAGCTCCTGCCCGGTATAGGCGTGTGCCGAGGCGGCGAAGAGGAGAGGGATGGCCCAGAGAAGTTTCATTGTTTTTCGAACCAGTTGAGTTTTTCGTGCAGGCCGACGACGCTGCCGACGACGATCAGCGCCGGCGGCTTGATGCCGGATTCGGCGATGCGGTGCGGCAGTGTACCCAGTGTGGCGAGTACCGTCTGCTGGTCGGTCTGCGTGCCATTGCGGATGACGGCAGCCGGGGTCAGCGAGGGCAGTCCGTGATTGATCATCTGCCGGCAGATTTCGGCGACGGCGCCGATGCCCATGTAGAAGACGACGGTCTGCCGCGGTCGGGCCAGAGCCGGCCAGTCGAGATTGACCGTGCCGTCCTTGAGGTGGCCGGTGACGAAGGTGACCGACTGGGCGTGGTCGCGATGGGTCAGCGGGAAGCCTGAGTAGGCGGCGCAGCCGGCGGCAGCGGTGACGCCGGGGACCACTTCGAAGGGAATGCCGGAGGCGACGAGGGTTTCGAGTTCTTCGCCGCCGCGGCCGAAGATGAACGGATCGCCGCCCTTGAGGCGGACGACTGACAGGCCTTCCTGGGCCAGTTTGACCAGTAATTCGTTGATCGAATCCTGGGGCAGCGTGTGCTTCGAGGCTTCCTTTCCGGCGTAGATGCGGCGGGCGTCGGGGCGGGCCAGATCCATGATGCCGTCGCCGACCAGGTGGTCGTAGACGAGTGCATCGGCGGCGCCAATAAGGCGCGCTGCCTTGACGGTCAGCAAGTCCGGGTCGCCGGGGCCGGCGCCGACCAGCCAGACTTTTCCGGCTGCGAGTGTGTTCAGCTTGTTCATGCGTAATCCCTGCCTTTGGGCGGCCATCCTAATGCGGGACACGGCGCCTGCCAATAGCGGGAAGTCAATGAATGATCGATATAGGCCCAAAGTATTAACTGTGTAGTTAAAAAGAACTATAACCGTTTGAATGGTATGGATTTATCAGCCCGAAAAGATTGATGAGTATCAAGGATGCAGAAGAGGCTCAGGTTCAACCTTGCGGACATCGCGTTGAGGGAGATGGACGCGAATTATTTCGATCCAGGAGATAGAAAGATGAAGAAAACAGTAGTGGGGATGCTTGCACTTAGCGCCATGGCTGTCGCCATGGGTACGGCCTTCGCTCAGGAAACCGCCAAAGCGGCTCCGAGCATGACGGCGGCAGAAAAAGAAACTGCAAAGAAGATTTACTTCGAACGTTGCGCCGGTTGCCACGGTGTGTTGCGCAAGGGAGCCACCGGCAAGAACCTGGAGCCGCACTGGTCGAAGAAGGACAAGGACGGTAACGTCACCGAAGGTGGCACGCTCAAGCTCGGCCAGCAGCGTCTGGAAAAGATCATCGGTTACGGGACCGATGGCGGCATGGTCAATTTCGACGACATTTTGACCAAGGATGAAATTTCCCTGATGTCGAAGTACATCCAGAATGTACCGGATGTGCCGCCTGAGTACAGCTTCAAGGAAACGCTGGATTCCTGGAAGGTCATCGTGCCGGTCGATCAGCGTCCGACCAAGCAGATGAACAAGTACAACCTGAAGAACATGTTCTCGGTCACCCTGCGCGACACGGGTGAAGTCGCCCTGATCGACGGCGATACCAAGGAAATCCGCAGCATCGTCAAGACCGGTTACGCGGTTCACATTTCCCGTCTCTCCGCTTCCGGTCGTTACGTTTACGTGATCGGTCGCGATGGTCGTCTGTCGCTGATCGACCTGTGGATGGAAAAACCGGGTGTGGTGGCTGAAGTCAAGATCGGTTTCGATGCCCGCTCGGTCGATACCTCCAAGTTCAAAGGCTTTGAAGACAAGTACGCGATCGCCGGTTCCTACTGGCCGCCCCAGTACGTGATCATGGACGGCGACACGCTGAAGCCGCGCAAGGTTGTTTCCACCCGCGGCATGACGGTTGATGGCGAGTACCATCCGGAACCGCGCGTTGCTTCCATCGTTGCTTCCTTCATCAAGCCGGAATGGGTGGTGAACATCAAGGAAACCGGTCAGATTCTGCTGGTTGATTATTCCGACATTGAAAACCTGAAGACGACGACCATTGCGTCCGCCAAGTTCCTGCATGACGGCGGCTGGGATGCTTCGAAGCGCTACTTCCTGGTGGCGGCCAACGCCTCCAACAAGATCGCTGCGGTGGATACCAAGACCGGCAAGCTGGCCGCGCTGGTCGATGTCGCCAAGATTCCGCACCCGGGTCGTGGCGCCAATTTCATTCATCCGAAATTCGGTCCGGTCTGGGCGACAGGTCACCTGGGCGCCGATGTTGTGACGCTGATCAGCACACCTTCTGACAAGAAGGCTGATGCCAAGTTCAAGGAGTACAACTGGAAGGTTGTTCAGGAGATCAAGCACGTGCCGGGCAACCTGTTCGTCAAGACGCATCCGAACTCCAAGCATCTGTGGGCTGACTCGGCACAGAACTCCGACAAGGATCGTGCTGAATCTGTTTCCGTTTGGGACATGGCGGATCTCTCCAAACCGAAGGCGATCCTGAACGTTGCCAAGGATTCCGGCATGCCGGAAGCCAAGGCGACCAAGCGGGCCGTGCATCCGGAATACAGCGCGGATGGCAAGGAAGTCTGGATTTCCCTGTGGGGCGGCAAGACCGACCAGTCCGCCATCGTTGTCTATGACGATGCTACGCTGAAGGTCAAGAAGGTGATCACCGATCCTAAGATGATCACGCCGACCGGCAAGTTCAACGTCTACAACACGCAGCACGACATCTACTGATCGACTGTCGATTGTTTGATGTGACTTAAAGCTACGGGGGCGCAAGCCCCCGTAGCATATGAAACAGCAGCAATTTGCGCAGGGGGACAATGGCCTGCGCGGTGAGTAAATTATTTTGGTGGAGATAAGCACGATGAAAAAGAATCTCGTTTCCCTGGCCGTCTTTGGCGCGTTCGTCGCCCTCGGTTCGCAATCGGCCATTGCCGCACCGGACTGGAACAAGGCGGCCAAGAGCACGATCCACGTTTTCCACCCGGGTGCGGCACCGATCGAGTGGGTCCAGGGCAAGGGCGAGCACAGCGGTGCAGCCGGCCTGAAAAAGGGCGAGACCTGTGCCGGTTGCCATATTGAAGACGGCAAGCTGAGCCTCGACACCAAGCGTCTGGCCAGCAAGGAAATGGAGCCGAAGGGCGCGCCCAAGACGATGACCTATCCGGTCACCGTGCAGGCTGCTTTCGATGCAAGCAATCTCTATGTTCGCCTGAGCTTCAAGGCCCCGGCGGGCGGTTTCGACCATTCCGACAAGGATAACGACGTCAAGGCCACGATCATGTTCCCGAACGACAAGGTGCCGCTGGCTGATCAGGCCGGTTGCTGGGCCGCCTGCCACGAGGACGCCAAGGGCATGCCGAAGGGCAAGGACAAGACCAAGCATGTCGCTGCCGGTGCCCTCGATCTGGTGCAATGGGCGAGCAGCGGCAAATCGTCAGACGGCTACGTCGCCGACAAGCGCAGCATGGAAGGCGGCAAGGCCGGTGGCACGGCTGAAGGGGCCAAGGCCGGCGATACCTATACCGTGACCTTCACCCGCAAGCTGACCGGCAACGCCGTTCTGGCAGCGGGCAAGGCCGTGCCCTTCGGCATCGCCATTCATGCCGACCATGCCGGCGGACGTTTCCATCACGTTTCCTTCGGCCACACGATTGGTCTGGGTGCCGATGGCGACGTGAAGGCAGCCAAGCAGTAACGCAGCATGCCATCCGGCCGCGTTCTGAATACCGGATGGCTATGCCTGAAAAGAGCGCCGCTTGTGCTGGCGCTCTTTTCATTTTCGGCGCTGGCCGGGAATGTGGCCGAGGTGCGGATCGAAGGCTACAAATACCTCCCTGCCGAGGTGAGTATCAAGGCGGGAGACAGCGTGCGGTGGACCAATCACGAAAAACGCACCAGTCATTCGATCGTCTTTCCGGCCGAAGGCGGGCGGGAGTCGGAACGGATGTTTCCCGATGAAAGCTGGCAGCGCCAGTTCGATAAGCCGGGCCGCTACCCCTATCATTGTGGGCCGCATCCCGAAATGGAAGGTGTCGTTCTTGTCGCCGAGTAATTTCATTTTTGGCCTTTTTTTCCTGTCGACCGTGGCAATCGCCGGCGAGCCGGATGTGGCGCGCCAAAAAGAGCTGGTGCACCTCGTTCGCCAGGATTGCGGCTCCTGTCACGGCATGACGCTCAAAGGCGGCCTCGGCCCGGCTTTGCTGCCGGAAACCCTGCGTGACAAGCCGGCCGAGGGGCTGGCTGCAACGATCTACTACGGCCGCCCGGGAACGCCGATGCCGCCGTGGAAAGCCTTTCTATCCGAAGCCGAAGCGGCGTGGATAGTCGATAAACTGATGACCGCATTCCCCCAGTGAGAACGCCATGCGCCTGCTGCTGATCGCCTTGTTTGCCCTGCTCCTCAACGCCTGCGCCGGCCCGCAACTGCGCGGCACCGGCGATCTCGGCCTGATCGTCGAGCGGGCCAGCGGCCACGTCACGCTGGTCAACACCACGGCGCGCCAGCCCTATGCCCGCATCGGCGGCCTCGGCGATCTCTCGCACGCCTCCGCCGTCTATTCTCGTGACGGCCGCTACGCCTTCATCTTCGGCCGCGACGGCGGGCTGACCAAGATCGATCTGCTCGAAGCGAAAATCGTCAAACGCATCATCCAGTCCGGCAATTCCATCGGCGGCTCGATCTCGCAGGATGGTCGCATTGTCGTCGCCCAGAACTACACACCGGGCGGCATCAAGGCCTTCGATAGCGATACCCTCGAACTGCTTTCCGAAGTGCCGGCCGAGTTCGCGCCCGGTCAGTTCTCCAAGGTCGTCGGCCTCGCCGATACGGGTGGCAACAGGTTCGCCTACGCACTGTTTGACGGCGGTGAAATCCGCGTCACCGATTTCAGTAATCCCAGGCAGCCGACCACCCAGCGCTTCCCGGCCGGCAGCCAGCCCTACGACGGTCTCGTGACGCCGGATGGCCGCTACTTCCTGGCCGGCCTGTTCGGCGAGGACGGCGTCGCCATGCTCGACCTCTGGCAGCCGGAAAAGGGGGCGAAGAAGATTCTCGAAAACTACGGCCGCGGCCAGGAGAAACTGCCCGTTTTCAAGATGCCGCACCTGCGCGGCTGGTCGGTGGCGCAGGGCAAGGCCTATCTGCCGGCGATCGGCCGCCATGAAGTGCTGGTCGTCGATGTCGCCACCTGGAAGGAAGTCGGCCGCATTCCCGTGCGCGGCCAGCCGGTCTTCGTCATGGCCCGCCCCGACGGTCGCCAGATCTGGGTAAATTTCGCCTTCCCGGACAACGCCAAGGTCGATGTCATCGACACCCTGGCCGGCAAAGTTACGCATCAGATGGAGCCGGGCAAGGGCATCCTGCACATGGAATTCGCGCCGCGTGGCGAAAATGTCTGGCTCTCGGCGCGCGATGACAACAAGGTTTTGATTTACAACACCGAGAATTTCGCCAAACTGGGCGAAATCCCGGCCGAAAGCCCGTCCGGCATATTCTTCACCGCGCGCGCCGTGCGCATAGGTTTCTGATGAACGCTTTGGCCATGAACAGCAGCAGCCTCGACTTCCAGTTGCTCAATGACTTCCAGCGTGATTTCCCGCTGGTTTCGGCGCCGTTTGCCGAGTTGGCGGCGCGTCTTGGCGTGGCGGAAAAGGTCGTTCTCGGCCGCCTCGAAAACCTGCGCCGCGAAGGCAAGATTTCCCGCGTCGGCGCCGTTTTTGCACCGAAGCGCATCGGCGCCTCGACGCTGGCCGCCATGGCCGTGCCGCCGGAAAAGCTCGAAGCGGTGGCGGCCACTGTCAACCGCTTCCCCGAGGTCAATCACAACTACGAACGCGAGCATCGTTACAACCTGTGGTTCGTCGTCACCGCCGCGACTGAAGGGCGCCTGCAGGCCAGCCTTGGCGCCATCGAGAAGGCAGCAGGCTATTCGCTGATGGCCCTGCCGCTCGAAGAGGAATTCCATATCGACCTCGGTTTCTGCCTGAACGGCGACAAGAAAAAATGCGTCGCCATGGCCCAACCGGTCCATCCGGTGGCGCTCATCGACGAGGCCGAACGCCGTCTGGTTTCCGTGCTGCAGGAAGGTCTGCCGCTGTTTATTCGGCCTTTCGCCCTGATCGCCGAGCGCATCGGCGCCTCGGAACCGGAAGTCCTCGGCCGCATTCGCCGCTGGCTCGAAGAGGGCGCCATCAAACGCTTCGGCGTTGTTGTCCGCCACCACGAACTCGGCTACCGGGCCAACGCCATGCTCGTTCATGACATCCCGGACGGGCAGGTCAGCGAGATCGGCCGCGCCCTGGCCGAAGAGCCGGCCGTGACGCTGTGCTACCGCCGGCCGCGCCGCCTGCCCGACTGGCCGTACAACCTGTTCTGCATGATCCATGGCCGCGAACGCGGCGAAGTCGAGACCATCATCGCCGACTTGCGCCAGCACCACGGCATTGAAACGGCCGCCCACGAGGTGCTCTTCTCGCTGACCCGCTTCAAGCAGAACGGCGCGCGCTATGCGTGAGCTTTCCACGGTCGACCGGAAAATTCTCGCAAAATTGCAAGGCGACTTCCCGATCTGCGAACGCCCCTACGCCGAGGCCGCCGAACAACTGGGCATCAGCGAGGATGAATTGCTGCAACGTATTGAGTCCCTGCTCGCCGACAAGGTGCTGACCCGCTTCGGCCCGATGTTCCAGATCGAGGAAATGGGCGGTGCCTTCGTGCTGGCCGCACTGGCCGCCCCGGAGGAGCGTTACGACGAGGTCACGGCGCAGGTCAACGCGCTACCCCAGGTCGCCCACAATTACCGCCGCGAACACGCGCTCAACATGTGGTTCGTGCTCGCTACCGAAACGAAGGATGGCATCGCCGAAGCCATTGCCCACATCGAGCGTGACACCGGCCTGGCGGTCTATGCCTTCCCCAAGGAACGCGAATTTTTCGTTGAAATGAAGCTCGAGGCGCGGCAGTGATCGACGACATTGATCGCTCCCTGATCGTTGCCACGCAAGGCGGCCTGCCGCTTGTGCCGCGCCCTTATCACGCCCTTGCCGAGCAACTCGGGCTGTCGGCCGACGAGGTGATGTCCCGGCTAAAAGCCATGCTCGAATCGGGCGTCATCCGCCGCATCGGCGCCGTTCCCAACCACTACGCCATCGGCTGGACGGCCAACGGCATGACCGTCTGGGATGTCGCCGATGAGCAGGTCGACGAACTCGGTGCCCGCATCGGCGCCCTCGATTTCGTCACCCATTGCTACCGCCGTCCTCGCGCCCTGCCGGCCTGGCCGTACAACCTGTTCGCCATGGTGCACGGTGCCTCACGCGATGAGTGTTCGGCCAAGGCCAACGAAATCCGCCGCTTGCTCGGCGATGCCTGTCGCGGGCAGGACATTCTGTACTCGACCCGAATCCTCAAAAAGACCGGGCTGAGGATAGGCAGCTAAGGACAGGCTCGCATCCGGTTTTCCGCAGCGCGATAGGATGCCGGGGAGTCGATCTGCTGATGTGCGGCATTGATCCCGTCCTTGAGCTTGCTCAGCAGGCTGGCGAGCTGTTGGTCGGCGCGTTGGCGCAGCACGGATTCAGCTTCGCCGACACTGGAAAAATAAGCCGCCTGGCCGAGCGACTGACGTAGCGCAACCGGCATCAGCCGGGCGCCGATCCTGAGATGGTTGCGCCAGACCGTGACGTGCTCCTGCTCATGTTCGTCCACGATGCGTCGCCGGCAAGGATGGGTGCCGAGTTCCCGGGCAAGAAGGACCTCGAAGCTCGAAAAGCCCAGTTTCAGTTGCAGCGACGGTACGGCACACACCCGGCCGTCGCGATTGCTCATGGTGCGTACGGAAAGCGCCATGCTGGCGGCCGGTTCGGCCCGGGTTACGCCCAGCGTGCTGTGGTTCAGGCTGCTGCCCGCCTTGGCAAAGCGCGCCAGGTCCGCCATCCGGACGCCGTCGTCGCGGCTTACCGGACTGTCCTCGAATACGGCAGTGAAATTAGCCTCCGCCGCCAGTTTTTCGCAGTGCGCCTTGAAACTGTCGTTGTTGGCCCCGGCGAGTGTGCTGGCAAGCAGAAGCAGGAGGGCAAAGCGGGATTTCATGCTAGGGGGCTCGTTCAGGCAACAAGAGCATTTTGCCCAAGCAATGTGAAATGCCGTTGACGGTGGATCGCCTGAAGTCAGCGTTTTCCGCCAAGCGGCCTGGAGCGGCGGGTATTGGCCAGACCTTGACGCAAGAATCCAATTTTTCGCCGTCTTCCCCGCCAGGCTGGCAGGTGTCCTGGTAAAGAGTCGCATCTTCAAAGGCACCGCCGAGAGCCGTTGGAGGCGAAATTGGCCTGGGTGCGAGCAGCCAATGCTTGCCTAACGTGGCCAGTAACAAACAGGTGCCCTCAATCCGAGGCGCACACGATACGCAGGCGGAATTCTCCGCAAACGACCCAGCCGACAGTGCCAAGCAACAATTTCATTTCAACTGTGCACTATGCCACGGTCAATTTCGCCAACGGTCGATAACCTGCTCCTACGGGGTGATTCGGCCGGACTCCTGGGGTGGGGGCAGTGGTCGGTCAGTGTTGCTCGTGTGTGAGACTTGGATCGAACAACGGTAGCAATAAGACAAACCCTGTTCCAGCCTGCAACTTTAACGGCTGATTGCGAAATTTAAGGAGAATATTGCGTTGAAAAACAAACTTAAAATTGGGATTGCCACACTGGTACTTGCCTTTTCAGCAGGCGCTCAGGCCATAACCGAGAGTCTCGATACAAATGGTCTGAAACAAACAGTGAATGGCACGATATCTTTCGATTCCGGTACCAACTCTGTTGCTGCGCTTGCCGGCCTTGCCACACTTTCCTTCACCGACTACCTCACGTTCAACCTGCCGGCGACATCGCCGCAGTGGGAGCTGAGCGGCGAATTGGGCGGCAAGGGAAAGTGGACAACGGGGTTGTTCGGGCTTGCTCTCACTTCCAGCGGCTTTTCGACGATTTCACTGGATCTGCAAGCACAGCAGATTGGCGGTTGGATTTCCATCTGGAGTGCCTCGGATGCATCCGCTAACGCGGGCGATCTGATTAACGTGGCTTTTGATGATTTCCTTACTCAAGGGGGCAGTTATCGTGCAGTGGTTTCCGGCTCCTATCGCGATTCCGTCTTAACTTCGGACCCCAGCTACCGCGTCTCCTTGGTCGCTACACCTGTTCCGGAACCGGAAACCTACTCCTTGGTTCTGGCCGGCCTTGGCTTGTGCGCGCTGGTTGCTCGCCGCAAGCAGAAAAAGACCGCCTGATCTGTTCGCTGAGGCAGACTAAAATTCAAACGGGAGCCGAGGCTCCCGTTTTTTTGCCTAGAAGCCAGGATGCGACTAGTCGACATGCTTGGCGGTTTCCCTCGCTAGCCGGCTTCGCCAATCCGCTTTGCAATATGCGCCAATGCCTCTTCAACCTGATCGATCAGGATCAGGCAGAGGTCGCCCGGCTGCAGACGACCTAGCGCCGTATCGATGGCGATGAATTCGCCGGTAATGGCGTCTATCTGCTTGGTGCGGCGGGCGTTGGCCAGGCCTTCACGCAACAAGCCGATCACTTCGCCATCTTCGCGGCCGCGCTGGCAGGCATCCTGGTAAAGAATCACATCATCGAAGGCGTCGCCGAGGATTTCGGTCTGCTGGCGGATATCGTCGTCGCGCCGGTCACCGGCGCCGCTGATCACCACCGAACGGCGTACCGCCGGCATATTGTTGATGGCGCCGACCAGCGCCTGGATGGCGTCCGGGTTGTGGCCGTAGTCGGCGATCAGCGTCGCGCCCTTGTAGTCGAAGACGTTGAAGCGGCCAGGGGCGGTCGCCGCGTCGCTGACGAAATTGGCCAGGGCCTTTTCGATGACTTCCCACGGGTAGCCGAGTGCCCAGCCGGTGGCGATGGCCGCCATGGCGTTCTCGACCTGAAAGCCGATGGTGCCGTTGCGAGTCAGCGGGATGTTGGCCAGCGGGATGCGCTGCTTCTTGCGACCTTCGCTGCAGATGATGGCGTCGCGCTCGACATGGACGACGCGCTTGCCCTGGGCTCGGTGGGTGGCGAGTACCGGGTTCATGCGGTCGCGGGCGAAGAAAATGACATCGCCGTGGCAGTGATGGGCCATCGTGGCGACCACCGGGTCGGCCGCGTTGAGAACTGCAGTGCCGGTCTGCGCAACGTTTTCGACAATGACGCGCTTGACCACAGCCAGTTCGTCGACGGTCGTGATGTAGTTGAGGCCGAGATGGTCGCCGAGGCCGATGTTGGTGATCACCGCCACATCGCACACATCGAAGCCGAGGCCTTCGCGCAAGACGCCGCCACGGGCAGTTTCGAAGACGGCCGCGTCGACGTCCGGATGCATCAGCACGTTACGGGCGCTGCGCGGGCCGGAGCAGTCGCCGGTATCGATGCGCCGACCTTCGACGTAGATGCCGTCGGTGCTGGTCATGCCGACACGCAGGCCGTTTGCTTCGAAAATGCGGCCGATCAGGCGGCTGGTCGTTGTCTTGCCATTGGTGCCGGCGATGGCGACGACCGGAATACGCGCGTTGTCGCCGTCCGGGAACATCATGCCGACGATGGCTTCACCGACCGCGCGACCCTTGCCGAAGGACGGGTCGAGGTGCATGCGCAGGCCGGGGGCGGCATTGCATTCGACGATGCCGCCACCTTGCTCTTCGAGCGGCTTGTGCATGGTGTCGCAAACGACGTCGATGCCGCAGATGTCGAGGCCGACGGTCTGGGCGGCGGCGACGGCAGCGGCAGCGAGTTCCGGATGGACGTCGTCAGTGACGTCGGTGGCGGTGCCGCCCGTCGACAGGTTGGCGTTGTTGCGCAGGACAACGCGAACGCCACGGCCGGGCACGGAGTCGGCGCTGTAGCCCTGTTCTTCGAGGCGGGCGAGGGCGATTTCGTCGAAGCGGATCTTGGTCAGCGAGGTGGCGTGGCCATCCGAACGGCGCGGGTCGCGATTGACGATGTCGACCAGTTCGCGCACGGTGTGCGTGCCGTCGCCGATGACCAGCGGCGGGTCGCGGCGGGCGGCGGCGATCAGCTTGTCGCCGATGACCAGCAGGCGCCAGTCGTGGCCGGAGAGGAATTTCTCGACCATGATGTCGTCGCGGTAATCGACGGCGACGCGGTAGGCCCGACGGACCTGTTCTTCGGTCGTCAGATTGACTGAAATGCCCTTGCCCTGATTGCCATCCTGCGGCTTGACGACGACCGGCAGGCCGATTTCCTGAGCGGCCAACCAGGCGTCGTCTTCGTCCTCGACCGGGCGGCCGTAAGGCACAGCAACGCCGGAGGCGTGGAGCAGCTTCTTGGTCAGTTCCTTGTCCTGGGCAATCGATTCGCCGATGGCGCTGGTCAGGCTGGTTTCTGCCGCCTGGATGCGTTTCTGCTTGCTACCCCAGCCAAACTGGACAAGGCTGCCCTGCGTCAGGCGGCGGATCGGGATGCCACGGGCCAATGCGGCCGAGACGATGGCGCCGGTAGACGGGCCGAGACGGATGTCTTCGTCAAGATCGCGTAGTTCCTTGAGGACGCCGTCCAGATCGAACGGCGTGTCGTTGAGTGCGGCGAGGCAAAGCTGCTCGGCCCGTTCGAAGGCCAGGCGGCCGACATCTTCCTCGGTGTATTCGACGACGACCTGGTAGACGCCTTGATCGACCGTCTGCGCCGTGCGGCTGAAAGTGACCGGGCAGCCAGCTTGGGCTTGCAGGCCGAGGGCGGCGAATTCCAGCGCGTGGGCCATCGACACGGTGTCGAGGTGGTCGGAGGGAATCAGGTCGCCGAGTTCCGGGAAGCGTTCGCGCAGGCGGGCTTCGAAATTGGGCAGGTCTGAAATGGCTACCTCGGCACCTTCACAGGTGACGATGGCCTGAATGGCGGTGTGCCGGCTCCACAGGTTGGGGCCGCGCAGGGCGCGAATGCGGGAAACGTCCATGACGCTTTATTCCTCGTTATTTCCGGGCGGTGGCCGGCTTCTTGGGTTGCGACTTTTTGGCGGGCTGCTGTATCAGCGAGGCGGGGTCGATCAGTTCGAGGCCGAAGGTCTTGAGACCCGTGGTCATCACTTCTTGGCTCAGCCCCATGGCCCAGCCGGCAGCGATGCCGGCCAGCACGTTGGCAATGTTTTTCGGCTGTTTGGCCTTGCCGATATACGGCGCATCGACCAGACGGCAGAGGCGCGTTTCATCAGCGCCCGAGCGCAGCACGATGCGGTTGTCGGCGACGGTGACGCCCCGCTTGCCGGCCGCCAGATGGGCGACCAGCATCGGGTTGGCCGGATTGCAGGCAAAGAAAATTACCTCGCCATCGCACAGTTCGGCAAAATCGGCGACCAGTTCGTCTTCGGCGTTGAGCACGGCGTGGCCGCTGGGCAGCACGACATCCACCTGCGTCCGGTAGATCGAGCGCGGCGTCGTGTAGTACTCGCCGCCGGTCGGCTGGGTATCCCAGCGCGACAGGTCTTCTTCTTCCGAAACGATGTTGGTGATGACGCCGACCGAGCAGCGGTCGTAGGCCAGACCTTCGCCGAGAATGACTTCGGCGCCGTTTTCGATGACGGCAGCCTGAACCGAACGGTTCATCAGCAGGCGGCGACCGCCTTCCCAGTTGGCGGCGTTGGTTTTCTGGACCTGCCGGCGGCCGAGGTAAATGCCGTCCTTGCAGGCCAGGCCGCCTTGCTGGCCGGAGAGGTAGATCAGGTGGGCGACCATCTTGGCGACGGCATTCTTGCCGTGGGTGCCGGTAACGCCAACCAGCGGCACGCGACCGCTCTCGTTCTCGGCGAACAGGTTGTTGACGATGGCCTGGCCAACTGGTCGCGGCTTGCCGATGCCCGGTTTGATGTGCATGAGCAGGCTGGGGCCGGCATTGACTTCAACGATGGCGCCGCCTTGTTCGGCCAGCGGCTTCGAGACATCCTGACATACCAGGTCGATGCCGGCGATGTCGAGGCCGACGACGCGGGCCGCCAGCGCAGCGACCTGCGCGGTTTCGGGATGGACTTCGTCGGTGCAGTCGAAAGCGTGGTTGGCGTTGCGCTGGATCAGCACTTCGCGCTCGCCGGCCGGGACACTGTCGGCGCTGAGGCCCTGGCGTTCGAGTTCGATCCTGGCGGCAGTGTCGATCTTGATGATCGACAGCGGATGCAGTTCGGTCGTGCCGCGGCGCGGGTCGACGTTGATCTGACTGTCGATCAACGACTGAACCGTGGATTTGCCGTCGCCGATAACGGTGATCAGGTCGCTGCGGTTGGCCGCGACCAGCTTGCCGCCGACGACCAGCAGACGATGCTCGATGCCCTGGATGGAACGCTCGACGAGCACGCCGGAACCTTCCTCGACGGCGATGGCGTAGGCCTTGGCGACTTCTTCCCTGGTTGTCAGGTCGATGAAGACGCCACGCCCGTGGTTGCCGTCGGTCGGCTTGACGACGACCGGCACGCCGATGTCTTCGGCGGCTTCCCAAGCATCGTCGGCGCTGTGGACTTCGCGGCCTTCCGGCACCGGGACGCCCACCGAGGAGATCAGCTCCTTGGTTAAATCCTTGTCGCGCGAGATGGTTTCGGCGATGGCGCTGGTCTGGTCGGTTTCGGCCGTCCAGATGCGGCGCATGGCGGCACCATAGCCGAGCTGGACGAGGTTGCCGTCGTCGAGCAGGCGGATATGCGGAATGCCGCGCTTTTCGCCGGCCTGGACGATGGCGGCGGTCGATGGGCCGAGGTATTTGCGGTCAACCTTGCGGCGGAGCAGGCGGACGGCTTCGTCGAGATCGTAGGGCTCGTCGGCGATGGCGGCGAGCAGCAGTTCGCGGCCGACGTCGAGCGACATGCGCGTGACTTCTTCGTGGAAGTTGGAGACGACCAGCTTGTAGACGCCACGCGTCGTGGTTTCGCGGGTACGGCCGAAGCCGTCAGGCAAACCGGCCAGGGTCATCAGTTCGAGCACGATGTGTTCGAGGATGTGGCCGGCCCAGGTGCCTTCCTTGAGGCGGCGCAGGAAGCCGCCGTGTTCGCCATAGTTGCAGCGATGCTCGACGAGGCCCGGTAGCCAGGCGCTCAGGCGCTCGTAAAGGCCGGGAATCTTGTCCGAGGGAAAGTCTTCGAGTTCGCCGATGTCGATCCAGGTCTCGATGACCGGGGGGTAGGTCCAGATATTGGGGCCACGCAGTGAAATCGTGTCCCGGAAAATGATGTCCTTTTTCTTCATGCTCTTGGCTCTGGCTCCGTTGGCCTGCGGTGATGAATGTTTGATTTCAGCATTATTAACGCTTTCGTTCGCTTGCGGCTGACCGCCGTCTAAAAATGTCACTCAAGAGGACAAAGCGTTACAGGAAGCGGTCGAGAAGCTTGCGGCTGTGCCGGTCCAGTGTGCTCAGGTCGCGGATCAGAAACTGGATTCCGTGGGCGTCGGCGATGAGCAGACGCGTCTGGCTCAGGCGGCGAATGTCTTCCTCACCCTTGAGGATCAGTTCGGCCGGGCCGCGATTGGTGCGCAGTCGCCAGGTGCTTGGGCAGGCGAAGCTGGAAACGTCGTCAATGCCTTCGATTTCCGGGACGAACTCACGGCTGGCCAGGTCGGCTTCGATCAGAGCAGCAATGGCCGGCGGCAGGTCGCCGAGGCTGTCGATCCAGGCGACTTCGTGACCTTCGTAATTGACCAGCGACAGGCCTTCGTCGGGGGCGGCGATGGGGAAGGCGCGGACTGGCGTGACGCCTTCGTGGATGATTCCATTTTCGGCCGTTAATACCAGTCGACCGTAGGAATCGCGTTGCAGCTGGAAATTGGGGTTCGACATGGTTATTCCGCGTGAGTTTTGGGCTGGCTGGTCGAGCGCGGCAGCATGGGTTCGGTGTCGACGTTGCGGGCCTGGGCCATGTAGAGCTTGAAGTAATGGCCTTCAACGGCCATCAATTCATCGTGGTTGCCGACTTCGACGATGCGGCCACGATCCATGACGACCAGCCGGTCGGCCTTGCGCAGCGTGCTCAGGCGGTGGGCGATGGCGATGGTGGTGCGACCCTTGACCAGATTATCGAGCGCCTTCTGGATTTCCTTCTCGGTTTCGGTGTCGACCGCTGACGTCGCTTCGTCGAGGATCAGGATGCGCGGATCGATGAGCAGGGCACGGGCGATGGAGATGCGCTGGCGCTCGCCACCGGACAGGCCCTGGCCGCGTTCGCCGACCAGCGAGTCGTAGCCGTGTGGCAGGCGCAGGATGAACTCGTGGGCATGGGCGGCGCGGGCGGCGGCGATGACTTCCTGACGCGTCGCTTTCGGCTTGCCGTAGGCGATGTTGTCGGCGATGGTGCCGAAGAAGAGGAAGGGTTCCTGCAGCACGAGGCCGATGTGCTGGCGGAATTCGGCGACCGGCACCGAGCGGACATCGACGCCGTCGATCAGCACCTGGCCTTCGGAGACGTCGTAGAAGCGGCAGATGAGATTGACGAGGGTCGACTTGCCGGAGCCGGAGTGGCCGACCAGACCGATCATTTCGCCGGGCTGGATGACCAGATCGACGTCGCGGGTAACCGAGCGCGTGCCGTAGCGGAAGCTGGCTTTCTTGAGTTCAAGCTGGCCGGTGACTTTTTCGAGGTGCACCGGGTTGGTCGGCTCGGGCACGCTCGAGACGTGGTCGAGGATGTCGAAAATGCGTTTGGTGCTCGACGCGGCGCGCTGGGTGGCCGAGACGATGCGGCTCATCGAGTCGAGGCGGGTGTAGAAGCGGCCGATGTAGGCCAGGAAGGCGGTAAGCACGCCGACCGTGCTTGCCCCCTTGGAGATCTGCCAGATGCCGAAGACCCAGACGACGAGCAGGCCGACTTCGGTGAGCAGGGTGACGGTCGGAGTGAACACCGACCAGGTCTTGTTGAGCTTGTCGTTCATCTGCAGGTTGTGCTCGTTGGCGGCGCGGAAACGCTCGCCTTCGCGCTTTTCCTGGGCAAAGGCCTTGACGACGCGGATGCCGGGGATGGTGTCGGCCAGCACGTTGGTCACTTCGGCCCAGACGCGGTCGATTTTCTCGAAGCCGGTGCGCAGTTTTTCGCGCACGAAGTGGATCAGCCAGCCGATGATCGGCAGCGGCAACAGGGTGACGAGGGCCAGCCACGGGTTGATGCTGAACAGGATCACGGCCGTCATCGTGATCATCAGCACGTCGGTGGCGAAGTTGAGCAGGTCGAGCGACAGGAATATGTTGATGCGGTCGGTTTCGTTGCCGATACGCGCCATCAGGTCGCCGGTGCGCTTGCCGCCGAAATATTCTAACGACAGCCCCAGCAGGTGGTCGTAGGTTTGTGTGCGCAGGTCGCGGCCCATTCGCTCGGAGACCAGCGACAGGATGTAGGTGCGGATCCAGCCCAGGCCCCAGGCCAGCACAGCGGCGCCGAACAGGCCGCCGAGGTACATGCCGACCAGTGACCAGTCGATGGGCTTGCCGTTCTGGAAGGGGATCAGCACCTCGTCCATGAGCGGCATGGTCAGGTAGGGAGGAACGAGCTGGGCGGCAGTCGATGCCAGGGTCAGGGCAAAACCCAGAATGAGCTGCCAGCGGTAGGGGCGGGCAAAACGCGAGAGGCGGAAAAGCGTCCAGGTGGACGGTGCCACCGTGGCTTCGCGGTTGCAGATCGGGCATTCGTCTTCGCCCGGCGGCAGCGGCGCCTTGCATTGCGGACAGCAATCTTCTTCGCTTGCCCTGCGCACGGCCTGGCCGCTGACAATGCTGTCGCGATTGAGGTCGAATTCGTTGATAACGCGCAGGGCGGACAGATTCTTGGCTAGCGTGTAGCGCCAGGTGGCGAGCAGGCCTTTTTCGTCGACCAGTTCAAGCGCGCCGACACCGGCGTGATCGTTGTGATTGAGCGTCAGCCCGCTGCGCAGCGGCCATTCCTGCCAACTCGTGTTGCCTGGAGCATAGGCGAGAAAACGGCGGTCGGTAACGATAACGAGTCCGGAAGCGAACCGTAGTCGATTGTCGAGGTCTATCTCGACCCAGGCCTGCATCTTTTCGCCAGCGGCCAGTTTTGCCTCAAGCTCGGCCGCCCAGCGGCTGGGGAGGGCTGGGTCGTTGCCGGCCAGGTTTTGTGCGTTCTGATTCATTGGCGAAGTATACCGCAGGGCTGCGGGTGCCCATCTAACGCCACAATATTCCTGCGGTTGACTCGTATCAAGGAATGCGGGGGCGGGCTGCCGTTGAATGGCCGAAAGACCAGAACAAGGACGTTCATGTTTCGCATCTCCCAATACATGCAGGAAATCGCTGCGCCGACCCCGCTGGCTCCGAAGCGCAATCCCCCCGGCCCGGTGGTGATCTGGAACCTGATCCGGCGCTGCAACCTGACTTGCAAGCATTGTTATTCAATTTCGGCCGATACCAATTTCCCCGGCGAGCTGAGTACCGATCAGGTTTTTACGGTGATGGACGACCTCCGGGGCTTCAAGGTGCCGGTGCTCATCCTGTCCGGCGGCGAGCCGCTACTCCGGCCGGATATCTATGACATCGCCAAACGGGCCAAGGCCAAGGGCTTTTACGTCGGGTTGTCGTCGAACGGGACGCTGATCGACGAAAGCAATATCGACCGGATTGCCGAGTGCGATTTCAATTATGTTGGCGTCTCACTGGACGGCATTGGCCAGACGCATGACACGTTCCGCCGGATGGATGGGGCTTTCGCGGCTTCGCTGAAGGGCATCCGGATGTGTCGCGATCTTGGTTTGAAGATAGGCGTCCGCTTCACGATGACGCAGGACAACGCGCAAGACTTGCCGAAGCTGTTGAAGTTGGTCGAGGACGAGGGCATCGACCGCTTCTACTTTTCTCACCTCAACTATGCCGGGCGTGGCAACAAGAATCGCAAGGACGACGCGCAACACCAGCTGACACGCTCGGCGATGGACCTGCTTTTTGATACCTGCTGGGAATACCAGCAGCGTGGGCTCAACAAGGAGTTCACGACCGGCAACAACGATGCCGACGGCGTCTATTTTCTGCACTGGGTGCGCCGGCGCTTCCCGGAAAGCGCCCCTCATGTCGAGGCCAAGCTGCGCCAGTGGGGCGGCAATTCGTCGGGGGTCAATGTCGCCAATATCGACAACCTCGGCAATGTGCATCCGGACACCATGTGGTGGCACCACAACCTGGGTAACGTCAAGGATCGGCCGTTTTCGCAGATCTGGCCGGATACCTCGGATGCGCTGATGGCCGGGTTGAAACAGCACCCGCGGGCGGTCAAGGGGCGGTGCGGGGCGTGCGCCTATCTCGGTATCTGCAACGGCAACACCCGCGTTCGTGCTCAGCAGATGACGGGTGATGCCTGGGCGGAAGATCCCGGTTGTTATCTTTCCGATGAGGAAATCGGCGTATGAATTGGCGAATCCTGATTCCGGCCGGCTTTGCCGTCTATTTTCTGTTCGGCATGGCCCAGTTGGCCGAAGCAGCCGATGTCGCGGCAAACTACAAGCAGCATTGCGCCACCTGCCATGGCGCCGACCGCCTTGGCGGCATCGGCCCGGCGCTGATTCCGGAGAACCTCGCACGCCTGCGCAAGCCCGAGGCGGAGAAAGTCATCCGCGATGGCCGCCCGGCGACGCAGATGCTTGGCATAGGCCAGACGCTGTCGGCCGACGAGATCAAGGCGCTGGTCGAGTACGCCTACACGCCGATCAAACCGATGCCGGCCTGGGGCGAGAAGGAAATCAACGCCTCGCGCATCGTCAATCACGCGCCGGGCAGCCTGCCCGACAAACCGCAGTTCACGGCCGATCCGCTCAACCTGTTTGTCGTCGTCGAAAGCGGCGATCACCATGTTTCCATCCTTGACGGCGACAAGCTGGAGCCGATCCACCGTTTCCAGTCGCGCTTCGCCCTGCATGGCGGGCCGAAATTCACGCCGGATGGTCGCTACGTCTTCTTCGCCTCGCGTGATGGCTGGATCACCAAGTTCGACCTGTGGAATCTCAAGGTCATTGCCGAGGTGCGCGCCGGCATCAATACCCGTAACGCCGCGGTGTCGGGCGACGGCAAGTGGGTGGCGGTGGCCAATTATCTGCCGCACAGCCTGGTCATTCTCGACGCTGATCTCAATCTGAAGAAAATCCTGCCGGTGAGCGACAAGGACGGCAAAACGACTTCGCGCGTTTCTGCGGTGTACGACGCCAGCCCCCGCCAGAGCTTTGTTGCAGCATTGAAGGATGTGAAAGAGGTCTGGGAAATCTCGTACAACCCGAAGGCCGACGATATTCCGGGCGGCATGATTCACGACTTCAAGTATCGCGAAGGCATGTTCATTCCCGGCTTTCTCAACCCGCAGCGCACGCAGCTCGACGATTACCTCGACGATTTCTATTTCACGCCGGGCTACGACGAGGTGATGGGTGCCTCGCGCAACGACGCCAAAAGCGCGGTCAGCGGCCAGGTGGTTAATCTCGACGCGCGCAAGAAGATTGCCGACCTCGAACTGCCTGGCATGCCGCACCTGGGTTCCGGCATTTCCTGGAAATGGCAGGGCAAAACGGTCATGGCAACGCCGAACCTCAACGAAGGCCTGATCAGCATCATCGATATGCAGACCTGGCAGACCATCAAGCAGATCAAGACGCGTGGCCCCGGATTTTTCATGCGCAGCCACGAAAACAGCCGCTACGCGTGGACCGATTCGATGATGAGCAAGGAGTTCAAGGACACCATGCAGATCATCGACAAGGAAACCCTGGAAGTCGTCGCCGAACTCAAGCCGGAACCGGGCAAAACCTTCGCTCACGTGGAGTTTACGAAAGACGGCAAATACGTGCTGGCCAGCCTGTGGGACATGGACGGTGCGTTGATCATCTACGACGCGGTGACGCTCAAGGAAGTGAAGCGCCTGCCGATGAAGAAGCCGGTCGGCAAGTACAACGTCTGGAACAAGATCACCAAGTCAGAGGGCACCAGCCATTGAACGCGATTTTAATTTCGGGCGAAATTTCCGGTTGACCGTTGAAGTGGTGTGGCGTTGTCAGTCCTGGCTGACAATTTTGACGTAAATGGCTGATGTATTTTGCCTGTGAATGTTTAAGTGACTGATTAAAAACGATTCTATTTGTCGATATGCTTTTGGCACGTATCTGGCTATAAAGCTATCCGGAAGCCAGCAGTACCCGAAGGCGTCTCTTCCTTTCCTCCCAGGGGAAGAGGCGCCGAATGACCGCCATTGAAATTCGACGACTTTTTCCCGACCATGCTGCGAACCGGGAATGCGTCACAGCAGGGGAAATGCCGGCTTCCAACCCGACTGCTTCGCCAACCGCGAGGAGGAGTTCGGGTGGCAGAACCAGCTCCGCTCAGGTGTCCGCTGACCTGCCGGGGGTAGGGTGATTTGTGCCATTTCTGGCGGTGTGTTGCTGTTGATTGACATAACTGTCAGTCGCGTGAAGGCAAAAAGCCTGAATTCGCGCCAGTGGAAAAGTCGTGAATCACGACGATGATGGCTATGGAAAACAGCCGTTCAACCAGTCGTACTGCTGATTTCGGCTGATCTCTGTTTTTCCTGCTGCGTCATTTTTCCTGCTATTCCAGCCCCGCATTTTTGCCCCGGCGAGCACCGGGCATATGTCTTGCACATAAACACGGGCAGCAAAACGAATTCATCCCTATTCACCATTACTGGAGAAGACTCATGGCATGGGAACTCTTATTTACGTCCGACATCGGCATACTCAGCTTGATCACCATTGGTTTCATTCTGGTCATGGCGGTCTACATCTGGCATTACGCAGTGAAGCACGCCAAGGAGGAGGAGCAGGAGCTTAGCTCGCACAAGCCCGTGGCTGGCGTGCATTAGGCTGAATGCTGACAACAAAAGGCCAGGACGAGGCCGGGGAAAATGAGCAAAAACAAACCCCGCTGCTCCTGGCCCCACCGGCTTTCTGCTTGAGCCGGTAGATCAATAGCGCCGAACGGCGCCACCGTTGTCGATATACAGGCGGTCGCCGACGCGCAGATCGACGAAATCGGTGTTCTGAATCAAGGTCTGGTAGCCGCCGTTTTCCATCCGGATGGTCAGCCGGAACTGGTCGCCCTGCGGCTGGTTCGACTTTTCGATCTGATGTCCGATCAGGGCGCCGCCCGCTGCGCCGATCACCGTCGCCGCCGTGTTGCCGTTGCCTTCGCCGACCTGATGGCCAATCAATCCACCGATCACTGCCCCGGCAATGGCGCCGACACCGATCCCGCTGTTGCTCTCGGGCCGGATCAGATCGATCGCGTACACCGAGCCGTAGCCCGGGTAGAGATCTCGCGAATAGGCTATCGGCGGGTAATCACGCTCCCAGCCGGGGCCATGCATCGGCGCGCAGCCGGTGAGGGCGAGCATGCCGGCCAGGGCCAAAGCGGCCGCGGATTTTCTCAGTGCATTCACGATTATCTCCTCTGTGCCCCGTCGGCAAATTGGTGCCGGGGAATGGTTGTGTTCTGTGGTTGGGCGCATTCAGGCGCCTTGTCATGGTGCGCCATGTGATTGGCAAGCACAACGTGTCGAAAAAGATCGTCTGTGCGGTGAAAGACGCGGGCTATCCTAATTTCTCGTAATGCCAAACAAATGAGAATCTATTTCGATTGCTAAACGACCTGGAGTTCATCCCTCGCTACCACAGCTATGATGTTGGATTTTTATGCCTAGAGCGAGGTTCTCAATGGTTTCAAGGTTAGCCACTGTTCTGCTACTGGCATCGATTGCTGGATGCGCACCATCCCTTCAGGAAATTCGCCAAGAAGCGCCGACCAAAAGTGCAATATATGCGGGAAAGTATGACGAAGTCGGGCCGTGTGTGGCGGCTGGAATGCAGTCCGCAGATGCAAGTGAATGGGAAACAAGCCTAGGCAGCTTAACGTATGAAGTCATTGACCAAAAGAGGCTGCGACGGATGACCATTACGGGGCGCTTCTCGTACCGCAATCTCCCGTTGATTGACGTAAGCGTTTCCGATGAGGGCGGGAAGTCTTTGATAGAAATAAGGCGACCGGGTCACAGGGGGGGGCGTATCGCAGAAGAGAAGACTTGGCCGATAGTTGAGGCATGCGTAGCTGAATTGAGTAAATAGCAACCTACGGTCCACGGTCGACCGGAAAAATCAGCCAAAAATGAAATTGTCGATCACCCTTATTGAACTGCTCGCATGCGGCCTTCAATTGCTTTCCCTCTGACTGTCATCGCATCGTCACAACAGATGCTCCTGGTGGTCGCGCCAGATTGGGACGCCTGTGGCGCGCAATTGCAGCGTTTTGAACGCCGGCATGCGGATGGCGAATGGCAGCCGATCGGGCGGGCGATCGCAGTGACTCTCGGCAAATCCGGGCTGGCCTGGGGCCGGGGCCTGCATCCGCAGGTTGCCGGGCCGGAGAAGCGCGAGGGCGATGGCCGCGCCCCGGCCGGCATTTTCGCCATCACGGCCTTGTTCGGTTATGCCGCGCCGGACAGCGCATTTGCCCGTGCCGCCAAGCTGCCCTACCTGTCGGCCTCGCCCGACCTCAAGGCTATCGACGACCCGGCTTCGGCCGATTACAACCGGATCGTCGATCAATCCACCGTGCCCCAGCCCGACTGGGCGTCGTGTGAGGACATGCTGAGGCCTGACGAACGTTATGCCGTCGGCGCCGTCGTTGCCCACAACGCCGAGCCGCCGGTGCCGGGCGCCGGCTCATGTATTTTCCTGCATGTCTGGGCCGGTGAGAGCGTGCCGACCGCCGGCTGCACGGCGATGGCGCTGGCTGACATGAGCGAGATCGGCGGCTGGCTCGATGCCTCGGCTACACCCCTGCTGGTCCAGTTGCCGCGGGCGGAATACGAAACCCGCCGCGCCGCCTGGGATTTGCCAAACTGCTTCGCGCCCTTGCGGTGACAGTCGCCAGCCAGCCGGCTAGACTGGCTGCCTTTCAACCATCCAGCGCCGCCGCCTGTGCTCAATAAAATCTGGGTCGCCTTCATCCTCGTCGGCTTCGTCGCGGCGGTGGCGCAGTTGCTGCAGGGCGACCTCGACATCTTCACACGCGTCCTGACTGGCCTGTTCGACACGGCCAAGACCGGTTTCGACATTTCAATCGGCCTGGTCGGCATCATGAGCCTGTGGCTGGGCATCATGAAAATCGGTGAAAAAGGCGGGCTGATCGAACTCTTCAGCCGCCTCGTCGCACCCTTCTTCCGCCGCGTTTTCCCCGACATCCCGACCGGCCATCCGGCCAGCGGCAGCATCGTCATGAATGTCAGCGCCAACATGCTCGGCCTCGACAACGCCGCGACGCCGCTCGGTCTCAAGGCCATGCGCGAGCTGCAGGAAATCAACCCGCAAAAAGACACGGCCAGCAACCCGATGATCATGTTCCTGGTCCTCAACACGGCCGGCATTACGCTGATCCCGACTACGGTCATCGCGATCCGCCAGAGCATCGCGCTCAAGCAGGGCCTGGTCGGCTTCAACGCCGCCGATATTTTTCTGCCGACGCTGCTCGGCACCTTCGTTTCCTTCTGCGCCGGCCTGATCGCCGTCGCCATCTGGCAGCGCATCAACCTGTTCTGCAAACCCGTGCTGGCCTTTTTTGCCGGTTTCGCTGCGCTCATGGCCGGCCTCTATTTCTGGCTGGCCGGTATGCCGGCCGAGCAGATGGCGCAAATGATCGGCCTGCTCGGCAGCGGCCTGATCGTCTCCATCATCGTCCTCTTCGTCGCCGTCGCCGCCTGGCGCGGCATCGACGTCTACGAAAGCTTCGTCGACGGCGCCAAGGAGGGCTTCGGCGTCGCCGTCCAGATCATTCCCTACCTGATCGCCATGCTCGTCGCCATCTCGGTCTTTCGCACGACGGGCGGCATGGATTACCTGATCGGCGCCATCCGCAGCCTTGTGCTGGCGCTCGGGCTGAACGACGATTTCGTTCCGGCGCTGCCGGTTGGCCTCATGAAAACGCTTTCCGGCAGCGGCGCCCGCGGCCTTATGGTGGACGTCATGACGACCTATGGCGTCGATTCCTTCCAGGGCAAACTCGCCGCCATCATCCAGGGCTCGACCGAAACCACCTTTTACGTCCTGGCCGTCTATTTCGGCAGCGTGAACATCACCAAAACCCGCTACGCCCTGGCTTGCGGGCTGATCGCCGACGCCGTCGGGCTGGTCGGCGCCATCCTTATCGGTTACGCCTTCTACCACTAAGAAGGTTTGCTACGGTCAACCGGAAAAAACGGCCAAAAACGAAATGCCGTCCCGACAAAGGTTGCGTCGGGGTTTGAATGTGCATACCTCACCGGCGGATCACTGTTTACGATTTAGGTCGCTGGCATGTTGGTTTGCCTCGGGTATTAGTAGATTCTTGTGCGCCGCGACTAGAATGGATGCAGACAACCGTAAAGGTGATGGCCTGCCATGAAAAAATGCATGCCGAAAACGTTCGGGAGGGCGTTGATCAGCTTGTTGCTGACTTTAGGCAACCTGCCGGGCTGGGCGGCTCACGCTGCCGAACGCGGCGAACCGCTTGTTGTTGCGCATGTCGCGCCGACCACCGGTCGTTTCGCCCTGCACGCCGAGGCCGACCGCCGTGGCAGCGAGTTGGCGATTGAAGAATTCAACAAGCGCGGTGGCGTGCTCGGACGCGAAGTCATCCTCGTCGCGCGCGACCCGAGCCTGGATGGAAAACAGGCGGCACGGGTCGCCGATGAGCTGATTACCCGGACCAAGGCGGCCTTTCTCGTCGGCGCCATCAGTTCCGGCGTGGCTGCCAGCATGTCGGCCGTCTGCCAGAAATACGGCACCATTTTCATCAATACCAATTCCTCGGCGCCTTCCGAATCGGTCGAAAACGCCCATCGCACAAAATTTGTGTTCGATGCGCACGGGGCTAATGTCTATCGCGCCCTGATCAAGTACGCCCTAGCCAATCGCCCGTCAAAACGGGTGGTGCTGCTCACCGAGGACAATGTCTGGGGCAAGGACAACGCGACCGCAAGTCGTAAATACATTGCTGAGTCCGGCGGGACGGTGGTGGGCGAAGTGCTGGCCCCCGAGACCTTGCCCGACCCGCTCGTCATTCTGGCCAAAGTGGCTGCCATTCCTGCTGACACAGTCGTCACAAGCATCAGCGGCGACAACCAGATCAAGCTTTTTGCCCAGATTGACCCGCAGGTTCTTGAGCGCCAATCGTGGATCGTCGGCGAAGTGGACTGGGAGGAACTCTATCCGGCGCCGGGAACACCCCGTCCGCTGTTCGCCACGACCTGGGCCTGGAACCTGAAAAATCCCGGCACCGCCGAATTCGTCGCCCGTTATCGCCAACGCTACGGCCACACCAAGCTGGATTACCCGGGCGACGTAACGCACGCCGCCTATCTCGCCACCAAGGCCCTGCTGGCAGCCATTGAAAAAGCCGGGACCACCGACAATCATGCCGTCATCGCCCAACTGGAAAAATACCGGCGCACGGCCAGGGACGGCATGCAGGATTCCGATGCCTTCATGGATCCGGTCAGCCACCACGTTCAACAAAGCATCTACATCGCCCGCTGGAACCCGCGGGCAGCCCGCCCAGAACTCGGTCTGGAAATCCTCGGCCATATTCCGCCCGAGCTATCGCGCTTCGAGGGTGAAACCGCGACACGTCTGGAGCCGCTGAGCAGCACGCCCCGCTATACCCCATGAATATTCCCCGTTTTGGTCTCATTGCCCGCATCGCACTGCTCGTCATCGGCGTCGAGCTTGCCGCCTTCGGCGCCCTGGGTGGGTTCTACATCGACCGCTACAGCGCAGCCGCCGACGAACATCTACAGTCGCGCCTGGAACTGCTCGGGCGCATGATCAGCAACGACGAACTGGCGCCAACGGCCCTGTCTCGGCGTGAACTGATCGGCGAACTGCTCGCCGCGCCCTGTACCCGGGCGGTTGTTGTTGGCGGCAGCGACCGCGTCATCATCTCGACGGATCCGGATCATCTCGGCCTCAAGGCCGGCAGCATTCCCGGTATCGACGAAAAGTGGCTGGCGGACGGCGCGCCGGATCGTCAGTTCATGGCCAACGGGGACAGTCTGACCGCCGTCATGCACATCCATAGTCCGGCCAGCGATGCCCATCTCTATACCGCCGTGCTTCAGGTCGATATCAGCGGAATCAACGCTCAAAAGCGCTCCATTGCGCAGTGGGGCATCTTCGGATCCGCCTTGTTCATCCTGCTCAGTTCGCTGGCCATTCTGTTTTTTGCCCAACGGCTTATAACCCGCCGCATTCGGGACTCGCTCGCCACCCTGAAAGAGGTCGAGGGTGGCAACCTCGATGCCCGCATCCCCGTTTCGGCATATGACGAGTTGGGCGAATTGCAGCAGGGAATCAATTCGATGACGGAAAAGGTCGGCCAATTACTCAAACAACACCAGCGCAACGAAGAGGAAATCCGTAGTTCCAGCCGTTTGCTCAATTCGATCATCGAAAATATCCCCAACATGATCTTCCTGAAGCGCGCCGACGATTTGCGCTTCGTGCTTTTCAACAAGGCCGGAGAACAATTGTTAGGCTATGACCGTCAGGAACTTCTAGGCAAGAACGACTACGATTTTTTTTCCACGGCGGAGGCCGAGTCCTTCACCGGCAAGGATCGCCAAGTCCTCGCCTCGACCGTGCTAACAGACATTCCCGAAGAAAACATCACGCCGCGTCACGGCCAGCCGCGCATCCTGCACACCAAGAAACTGGCGCTGCGCAATGCCCAGGGCGAGCCCGAGTTCTTACTCGGAATTTCCGAAGACATTACTGATTTCAAGCATGCCGCTGAGGAGCTTGAGCGCTACCGGGCTCATCTCGAACAACTGGTCGCCGTGCGCACGGCAGAGCTGTCGCAAGCCAAGGAAGAGGCCGAGGCCGCCAATATCGCGAAAAGCACCTTCCTGGCCAACATGTCGCATGAAATCCGCACGCCGCTCAACGCCATTACCGGCCTCGCCCACATAATCCGGCGCGGTGGCCTGACGCCAGAACAGAGCGAGCGCCTCGACAAGCTGCAAGGGGCCAGCACCCACCTGCTCAACATCATCAACACCATCCTCGATATCTCGAAAATTGAGGCCGGGAAATTCGAGCTGGAGGAGTCAGCCATCAAGATTGAGGCCATTCTCGGCAATGTCTCCTCCATGCTGCGCGAACAGGTCGAGGCCAAAGACCTCGATCTGCGCTGCGAAGTTGAACCGTTACCGCCATACCTGTTGGGCGATGCGACACGGCTGCAACAGGCATTGCTCAATTACGCGATCAACGCCGTCAAGTTCACCGAAATCGGCAGTGTCACGCTCCGGGTCAAACCGGTCGACGAAACTGACGACAGCATCATGCTGCGTTTCGAAGTCGTCGATACCGGCATCGGTATCCCCAAGGAAGCCTTGGGCCGGCTGTTCTCCGCTTTCGAGCAAGCCGACAACAGTACCACCCGAAAATATGGCGGCACCGGCCTGGGGCTTGCCATTACCAGGCGGCTGGCCCGGTTGATGGGCGGCGAGGCCGGGGCAGAAAGTAGTCAGGGGGGCGGCAGCACCTTCTGGTTCACCGCGCGACTCCGCAAGGGATCGGCGAGCAACGCTGAAGTCGGCGAAACCACTCTGTCCGATGCTGCAGAACGTCGCCTGAAGCATGACTACCCGGCGCTGTCTGTGCTCCTGGCCGAGGATGAACCGATCAACCAGGAAATAACCAGGGAATTGCTGACCGATGTCGACTGGCGGGTAGATACCGCAGCCGATGGTGTCGAGGCGCTCGCCCTGGCCGAGAAAAATGACTACGCCTTGATCCTGATGGATATGCAGATGCCCAATATGGATGGCATTGAATCTACTCAGTGCATCCGACGCCTGGCCAAATGCGCGACAACGCCGATCCTGGCGATGACCGCCAACACCTTTGCTGAAGACAAGGCGAAATGTCTGGATGCCGGGATGAACGATTTCATCAGTAAGCCGGTCAGCCCCGAACATCTCTACGCAACCTTGTACAAATGGGTAGCGAAAAATGACGGCGGGAAAAATGTACCTGGCGGCTAAGCTCCCAAGGCACTGCCCCCTCATGTCGGGGCGGTGTGAAATGATATTTCCCCCTTCGTTTTATTGCCAAGGGGCTTAACGCCGCGCCGATTTCCCGCTAGAATCTCGCCCCTTCTTCGTCGTTCGAAGTAAGCAAGCATCCCCGGATGCTGCAGCCTTGGTGGTGAAATTGGTAGACACGCTATCTTGAGGGGGTAGTGGCGCAAGCTGTGCGAGTTCGAGTCTCGCCCAAGGCACCAATAATTCTGATGAATACACTCAGAATCAATTCCTTAGTACGTCATTTCCGGCTTGTTCATGTTTCGCCGCTGCTTTGGTCGATCGATTGACTAAAAGTCGCAGGCGGGAACCTTGTTGTTCCTGCTGACTCGAAAGACTGAATGGAAGCAATACAGGCCATTCATGACATGCGCGGCGTTCTGACCATTACGGAATTCGATGCCGCCTGATTCAGGAGGCAGATAACCGGCCTTCTGGCGTGAAAGGAAGGACGATGAGCAATTTCATCAGCAGGCTGTTCAACCCGGACAGCGCCGAGCACCCGGCCGGCGAAATCGACCGCGGGTATGTCTCGGAATACACGCAATTCATCGATCAGTTCCTGGTCGATCATCCCGATGCACTGGTCGATCAGCACGACGGGCGCCTGCTCTACTGGGACAAGAAAGTCGATCAGGCAGAGCAGCAAAAGGCCGAGCAGGACCGCGCCGAGGCTGACGGCTACGGATTTTATAGCTCGGCCTGGCGCGCCACGAAGCAATAGGCGCAATTCGGCAGCCCGTCGCCATGGCCATCAGCTTGAGTTTTCAGCCCGTCTCGCCCGGTAGCGTGAGCGCGATTTCGCCGTTGGCTGCCCGGCCATTGGGGACGACGGCAACGAGGAACGCAGCTGCCGCCGAGACACCGTCCAGCATTGTCAGCCTCTCGCCACAGGGGCGCCTCCTGGCGGCGACGGCAACAACCGGAACCGCCCCGCAGACCTCCGCCAGCCAGACCTCTCTGGTCATTTCAGTGCCTCGACAAGCCAGCGCCCTGGAAACCGACAACCTTGCCGCCCGGCGGGAAGCCTCGGCAGCGCGTCTTTCCCTGCAGTCGCTGATCGATAACCCGGCGCAGCGCGCCATCGCCAACAACCGGTTCAATCCGGTTTACTCGGCACTCCTCGCCGCTGCACGTCAGGCAGATTTCACGACGGGACAACCGCAGATCCGGGCGAATGCGATCCCGGTCGAGATTCCCGTCCCGGTTCTGGCGGTTGACCGGGTAGACGCTATCGGCAATTACAATCAGGCCGCCCGCGAATTTGCCCATTGGCAATCACCGGTGAATCACTGATGGCGTCGGGCCTGATCGGCTTTATCCGGCGTCACGAGGCGAGAGAGGAGCGATCCTATGGAAACCGTCTGCAATTTGAGTGAAAAGAGTTGCGCGCCCTGTGAGGGTGGCACGCCGCCGTTATCCCAGGAAAAAATCGACCGGCTGTTGCCGAGCCTCGATGGCTGGGTGCAAACGGGTACAGAGATCAGCAAGACTTTCCAGTTTCGCAACTATTACGAAACCATGGCCTTCGTGAATGCAACGGCCTGGATTTCGCATCGCGAGAACCACCATCCCGACCTCGAGGTCGGTTACCGGGAGTGCCGCGTGCGCTACACGACGCACGCCATCGGCGGCCTGTCGGAAAACGATTTCATCTGTGCCGCCAAGATAGAACGCTGCCTGCTCGGCGTGTAAACTGGCGGCCATGATCGACAGCCCCTACGTTTCGACCTTTCTTGGTCACCGTTTTTTCCTGACCCGACCGCATATCGACGATGTCGCCATCGAGGACATCGCCCACGGCCTTGCCTACCAGTGCCGTTTCAACGGCCAGACGCGGGAATTCTATTCGGTGGCCCAGCACAGCCTGATGGTCATGCAACTGGTGCCTGAGCCGCTACGGCTGGCGGCCCTGCTGCACGACGCGGCCGAAGCCTATCTGGGCGACATGGTCAAGCCGCTGAAAAACCTGTTCCCTGAATTCAGTGCCATCGAAGGCCGCGTCATGCAGATCATCGGCGAGCGTTTCGCTGTCGATCTTGAACACCTGGACCCGGCGATCAAGGCCGCCGATCTGGTTGCCCTGGCCACTGAAAAGCGCGACCTGATGCCGCACTCGACCGAAGCCTGGGCCAACCTTCGGGACATCCGGCCGCTGCCCGACAGCATCCGGCCGCTCATGCCGGTGGATGCCAAGTCGGCTTTTCTCGACAGCTTTCGCCTGCTGCACGCCTGACGCGGTTTCAGAACATAGCGGCAATCCCCTGCAGCACGCTGAGCAGGGCGGCCGAGATGATCATCAGGGCGAACCAGGCCAGGACGCCGACCGCCGTCACCAGATTGGAGATGTAATGCGCCTTGCGCGCGTCGTTGACCTTGAGCAGCGGCCGCACGCCGTGCCGGATCAGCGCCGCCGACGCCAGCCAGGCCGCCGCCACGATCAACAGATTGACCGTCAGGCTGGGCACCAACAGCGCCAGCGACGACAGCCACAGCGGCACCGGCGCAATGGCCGCCAGCGTGTAGGCATTCTCGTAACCGGGGTCGTGATCCTGGTCGCTGGTCATGCGCTGGATCAGCATGGCCATGAATGAAACCATCGCCAGTTGCGCGACAAACATGACGATCCCGCTGGCCAGCAACTGGCCGCCGGTCATCGCCGGCACGGAGAGCGGAAAAACGGCACCGGGATAAACCCGTTCGGCAAAGGCAAACATCGCCGGGGGAATGATCGACAGCGGCATGACGAGACCGAACATCAGGGAGCGGGCGGGCGGATGGCTGCGTTGAATATCGGACCAGCCCTCGGTTTCCGATATCAGCATTGCCGGGAAATGAGTCAGGGACATGATGAACCTCCTTGTCGCCGCCAAAGAGTGCCGGACGCCGGGTGCGGCAACGGCACGAGCGGGACAATGTTTAGAGATTCGTTGATCCTTCGCGGTTCCACATTTTCCTGCCCATTTCCACGGTCAACCGGAAAAATCGGCGAAAATTGAAATCCTGCCCAGCCCGCGAAACCCTGCCGCCGTGTCCTCCCTCGTGTTTTTCAACAAGCCTTACGGCGTCCTCAGCCAATTCACGCCGGAAGGCAAGTGGCGGGCGCTTGACGAGTTCATTCCGGTCAAGGGCGTGTATGTCGCCGGCCGGCTCGATGCCGACAGCGAAGGGCTGCTCATCCTGACCGACGACGGCAAGCTGCAGGCCAAGATCGCCGACCCCAAACACAAGCTGGAAAAAACCTACTGGGCGCAGGTCGAAGGCGCGCCGGACGAAGCGGCGCTCGACAAACTGCGCGCCGGCATCGCGCTCTCCGATTTCACCGCCAAGCCGGCCAAGGTGCGGCTGATTGGCGAACCGCCAGCCCTCTGGCAGCGCGAGCCGCCGATTCGCTACCGCGCCGCGATCCCGACTGCGTGGCTGGAAATCCGCATTTCGGAGGGCAAGAACCGCCAGGTGCGGCGCATGACGGCGGCCATCGGTTATCCTACGCTCCGTCTGATCAGGGCTGCCATCGGGGCAGCGACGCTGGACGGTCTGGCCCTTGGTGAATGGCGAAAGATCGACGGCAGTTACCAGGATTTGCAAGGAAAATTCAATGAATAAGACACTCGTCGGCCTGCTCGCCGGCCTGACCATCAGTGCTTCGGCCTGGGCGCAGGGTGCCATGCCGCTCATGGAACTGAGCGCCGGCTTTCACCGCATCGAGGCCGAAGTTGCGGCCAACGACCAGAACCGCCAGGTCGGCCTGATGAACCGCAAGGCCATGCCGACCCAGCGCGGCATGCTCTTCGTGTTTACCCAGGAAAACACCCACTGCATGTGGATGCGCAACACGCTGCTGCCACTCTCGGTCGCCTTCATGGACGGCGAAGGCAAGATCATCAACATCGAGGACATGCAGCCGCAAACCGAAGACAACCACTGCGCCCGCCGCCCGGCCCGCTACGCGCTGGAAATGAACCTCGGCTGGTTCGCCCAGCGCGGCATCAAGCCCGGCGTCAAGCTGGGCGGTCTCGACAAGGCGCCGCGTCCGCAATAATGAGTCGAAACGATTGGCGTGCCCGCCCGACCGGAGGCCCGCTCGATGCTGACCTGGCCTCCTGGCTGACCGAACCCGGCTCATTGACGGCGCGTTGCCAGCGCAACAGCCGCCAGTTTTGCGTCCGCCTGCTGCGTTACGAAAAGGGTCAGGCGCTGGCTGATGAAGGTCTGCGCCTCAAGCAATCGCGAGCCCCGGCCTGGGTTCGCGAAGTGGCGCTGGAATGCGACGGCGTTCCTGTCATTTTTGCCCACACCACACTGTCTACCGCCAGCAATGGCCGCCTGAGCCGCTGGCTGGCACGCCTCGGCAGCAACTCGCTCGGTTCGCTGCTGTTCACCCATCCCGGCTTTCAACGCGGCGCCATCGAGTTTCGCCGGCTCGACCCGCGTCACCCGCTTTTCCAGCGGGCCGCCGCCCTCGGCGCCACCGGCGACACCCTGTGGGCCCGCCGTTCGCTGCATCGCCTCGGGGCGCAACAGGTGCTGGTGACTGAAGTGTTTCTGCCGGCAGTGGCGAGTTTCCGTTGCTGAGTGTCAATGCTCGTCGCCCGGCGAGTTTTCCGGCAATTGGCCACGAAACCCGCGCCAGACCTATAATCAAATGATGAGTTTTCGATCCTTTCTGGCAGTTATGCTCGCGGTCTTGGCTCTTGCAGCCTCCTTCGGGTGCATGCGCGACGAAACCACTTCGGACCAGCCGGTGGCAAGGCCGGGCAACCCGTCGCTGCAGGGGACGCTGTCAGGATCAGGGGCGATGCTGCCGTTGCCATCGGTTCCGGACTTGCCGGCCGACAAGGTTGCGCTGGGCAAACGTCTTTTCTTCGACCCCCGCCTCTCCCATGACGACACGATCGCCTGTGCCACCTGCCACCGGCTCGAGGCCGGCGGCAGTGATCGCCTGCCCGTTTCGGTTGGCATCGAAGGCCGGAAAGGTGGTGTCAATGCGCCGACGGTGTTCAACAGCAGCCTGAATTTTGTCCAGTTCTGGGATGGCCGCGCCGCCAGCCTCGAAGAGCAGGCCGCCGGGCCGGTGCACAATCCGCTCGAAATGGCCTCCAACTGGGCCGAGGTCATCCCCAAGCTCAGCCGTGACGACAGCTATCGTCAGGAATTCAAGCGAATCTACCCGCAGGGCATGACTGGCGAAACCATCGTCGACGCCATCGCCACCTACGAACGCACGTTGCTCACCCCGAACAGCCCTTTCGACCGCTACCTGGCCGGCGACAAGGAAGCGCTCACCCCGCTCGAACGTTCCGGATACCAGCGATTTCTCGATTATGGCTGCGCCAGTTGCCATCAGGGCACCGGTCTTGGCGGCAACATGTTCCAGCGCTTTGGCGTGATGGACGAGTATCTCAAGGATAGTGCCGGCCGCCAGGCCGACCTCGGTCGCTTCAACGTCTCCGGCCTCGACAAGGACAAGAACGTCTTCAAGGTCCCCAGTCTGCGCAATGTTGCAGTCACGCCGCCGTATTTCCATGACGGTTCGGCCGAGTCGCTGGACCAGGCGGTGATCATCATGGGGCGCTACCAGCTTGGCCGGGAATTTTCCGGCGACGATGTCAACGCGTTGGTTGCTTTTCTCCATACGCTGACTGGCGAATGGGAAGGAAAACGGCTGCAATGAGCCTGCCAAAACCCATACTGGGCCTGCCGCCACGCCAGTTCCGGTTGGCCCTCGTACTGTCTGTCGGCCTTGTTGTCTCGGCACTGACCGGGCTGTTTTTCCTGGCCGAGAACGTCTCTCCCGATGCGCACTTCGCCTACACCCAGAAGCTGCGCGACCTTGGCGAGCTCGATGCGCGCGTCGATGGCCAGATCCTGGCCAATCGCCTTGAACAGGTCCGGAATTACGACGCGATTACCCAATACATGCGCCGGGCCGACCTTCTCGCCAAGGAGGTCAGCGAGCCCCCGGCCTTTCTCTCGGCCGAGGATCGTTCGGAGGTTGCCGCCGCAGCCACCGATCTGGTCGCGGCGATCAGCCGCAAGTCAGGGATGGTCGACCAGTTCAAGCGCGACAACGCCATTTTGCGCAATTCGATGGCTTTTTTCCCGATTGCGACCTCTGCCTTTCTCGATACCCAGCTCTTGTCCACGCAACCCGGCAGCCTGCGCGACCCGGTCGGGAAATATACGCGCGAGATACTGGCCTTCGCCCATACCCCGACGCCGGAAGGGGGCGAACGAGTCGCCGCCGCGCGCGAAGAACTGGCTGGCGTTACGCTGGGGGCACCGCAGAAACACCTGATCGACAACATCATTCGCCACGGCGACAGCATCGGCAAGCGGCTCGGCGCGCTGGATGTGCTGATGGCCGAAATTGCCGATTTGCACAGCAATGCGCTGCTCGAAAAACTGACAGGTGCCTACGCCGACGGCCATGCCCGGGCGCACCATGCAGCCACCCGCTACCGCATGGCGCTTTACGCCCTGGCCATATTGCTCACCGCCTTCCTGGCCTTTCTGTTTTTCCGGCTCGACCAGGCCCGCGGCTCGCTGGCCAAAGCCAATCGCGAACTCGGTGATCGCTACGCCGCACAGCTTGCCGTCGAAAAGCAGCTGACCCTGCACGCAACGGCTTTCCGCAGTGCCCACGACGGCATCACGCTGACCGACGCTTCCGGCAACATCCTTGACGTGAACCCGGCCTTCTCGCGCATTACCGGCTGGGAGCGCAGCGAAGTCATCGGGCGGAATCCCCGCGTCCTGAAATCCGGTCGCCACGACCGCGAGTTCTACGAGGCGATGTGGAAGAGCATCAACGAAACCGACAGCTGGCGCGGAGAGATCTGGAATCGCAACAAGTACGGCGAGATCTACCCGGAACTGCTGTCGATCTCCGCTGTGCGCGAAAGCGATGGAAAGCTCACCAACTACGTCGCCGTCTTCTCCGATATCGGCCGCCTCAAGGCTCAGGAATCACAGCTGACCCAGATGGCCTACTACGATCCGCTGACCGAGCTGCCAAACCGCACGCTGCTCGCCGACCGCCTGGTCCAGGGCATTGCCCAGACCCGCCGGACGACGTCGCTGATGGCCATCTGCTATCTCGATCTCGACGGCTTCAAGCCGGTCAATGACACCTGGGGCCACGGCGCCGGTGACATGGTGCTCATTGAAATCGCCAACCGCATGCGCCAGATCATGCGCGGTGGCGATACCGTCGCTCGCCTTGGCGGCGACGAGTTCGTCCTGCTCCTGCTTGGCTTTGTCAGCGAGGCCGAATGTCATGAGGCGATTCGTCGCCTGCAAGCCCAGATCGCCCTGCCGCTGAGCGTTCTGCCCGAACCTGTCAGCATCTCGGCCAGCGTCGGGGTGACGCTCTTCCCGCATGATGATCAGGATCCGGATACCCTGCTACGGCACGCTGACCAGGCCATGTATCGGGCCAAGCAGGCCGGCAAGAACTGCTATCAGATATTCGATGCCGAACAGGACCGCCATACGCGCAGCCGGCGCGATCACGTGAACCGCATCCGTCAGGCGCTCGACGAGCACGAATTTGTCCTTTACTACCAGCCCAAGGTCAACATGCGCCAGGGCAAGGTGACCGGTGCCGAGGCCTTGATCCGCTGGAACCACCCGGAGCGCGGCATTCTCGCGCCGAGCGAATTCCTGCCGCTGATCAACGACGACGTTATGGTCAAGCTGATCGGCGACTGGGTCATCGAAGCCGTACTCGCCCAGATGGAGGTGTGGCATCAGGAGGGCCTGGACCTGACGGTCAGCGTCAATGTCGCCAGCAAGCAGCTGCAGGCCCCCGAATTCGTCGAAAAGCTCAAGGCTGCTTTGTTTGTGCATCCCGATGTGGCCCATCTTCTGGAAATGGAAATCCTCGAAACGGCCGCCCTCGAGGATGTCGCCAAGACGTCGCGGGTCATCGACGAATGCCGCGCCCTCGGCGTGCGTTTCTCGCTCGACGACTTCGGTACCGGCTATTCCTCGCTGACCTACCTCAAGCGTCTGCCGGCCGAGATCATCAAGATCGACCAGAGCTTCGTCCGCGAAATTCTCAGCGACTATAACAATCTGGTCATCGTCCAGGGCGTCATCAGCCTGGCCAGCGCCTTTCAGCGCGAGATCATCGCCGAAGGTGTAGAAACCGTCGAACATGGCCGCCTGTTGCTTCAACTCAATTGCGATCACGCCCAGGGCTACGGCATCGCCAAGCCGATGCCGGCCGAAAAGATCGTCGAGTGGGTGCGCCAATGGCAGCCCGACCCGCTGTGGCGCGAGATCAGTGAGTTGTATTGGGACGTGGCCGATTATCCGATGCTGATTGCTGAAATCCAGCTGCGCAACTGGGTCAGCCAGATCGTCTATGCCACCAACGAGGGGCAGCCGGCGCCGTGCGCGCACCTCGACAACGCGACCCGCTGCGAATTCGGCAAGTGGTATTTCGGGGATACCCGGCGCCGTTATGAAATCCACCCGGTGTTTGCCGAAATCGACCGCCCGCACCAGCGCATCCACGAGATAGCCGGCCGGATCGACAACTGCTGGCGCGATGGCAAGATCGAGGAATCACGGAGCTACATCCCCGAACTCCTCGCCGCGCGCGACGAGACGCTGGCGCTGCTGCTCAAGCTCCAGCGCGCGGTCGGGGTGCGCCGGGGCTAAGTGGTCTCCGTCCCCCTCAAAGGGGAGGCGATTGTCGCAACGACAATCGCCGGCGGCGTGAGACTCAAGGCGCCGAGAGTGCGGTAAACGCCTTCTGCAATTCGACCAGTTTCCGCCCCTGATCCAGTCGCGTGTCCTGCATCCATTGCGGCACGGCGAGCGCTTCCGCCGCCGCACCCCAGCGCGCTGTCTCGGCTGCGTCGCCGCGGCCGAGGGCGGCCTCCCATAGCGTGGCAACGGCCCAGAAACGCTTTTTCGCATCGGCATCCCTGTCTTCGGCTGGCGCCAGCGCCAGTCGGCCGACTTCGCTGCGCACCCGGCGGGCGAGGACCGAGTCGGCAATGGCGTCGTCCTTGTTGCCGGCCTTGAGCCATTCGACCGCCCGCAGGTCGAGCAGGAAGGCATAGTTGATCCCGTTGTACCAGTCGCGGCGCAGTGAAAATCCGCGTTCGTAGCCGTCGACGGCAGCATTCAGGTCGTCCTGGCGGGCGTGGAGTTCCCACAGGCGCTTGTGGATGGCGCCCCACAGCCCGAGGGTTTCCGGGTCGTTGGTGGATACCGGATCGAGTGACTTTTCCATGATGCTGCGTGCCTCAAGCAGCGCGCTGGCGGGATCGGGCTGCTTCGCCTTGTAGGTGGCGACAACCAGTTGCTGGGTGACGAAGGGGTCGTTCGGTCGGAGTTCTCTGACTTTCTGCAGCAAGGTGCGGGCGCCGGCAAAATCGCTCGCCTCCCCAGCCGGCGGATTGATTTTGGCCAAGGCCTCGTCGAGCATGGCTTTGGGCGTGGCTACCGGCTCCGGGGCGGCACCACCAACCAGTTCATCGATGAGTCCCGGCAGGCTGGCCGCAGCGACGGTGAACAAACCGCCCCGCGCCTGTGGCGGTTCGGCGAAGGTCGGTGCTGGCGCTGCCGCTGGTGCGGCGGCCCATTGTGGCGGGGTGAGCTGTGGCAGGAAGGTATAAACCGGGCTGTCGGCGCGATTGGAGGCGAGGATTTCCTCGATGGCCGTCTTCAGTTCGGCCTTGAAACGGGCCGCCTCGCGGGCGCCGATGTCCTCGCCCAAGTGCTTGTAGCGTCGGATGGCGATGTGGCCGACATCGAACGGGTTCTTGAAACCATCCTCGGCGACGACGATGGTCGTGCGCGGCCGCAGGGCGTAGCGCACGCCGAGTTCGTAGGCGGCATTGACGTTGTAGGTCGACAGGTCGGCGATGACGACGTCGGCCTGCAGCAGCATTTCGTACATCGGGACGTCGATCACCGTCGAGTGCTGGATTTCGTCGGCGCGGATCGATTGCAGGCCGGCTGCCTCGACGGCTTCCTTGATGATGGCGTAGGAGGCGTCGAGATCGAGAACGCGGCCGTCGGTGTAGTCGGTCTTCTTGCCGAAACCCTGGATGACGAAGCAGGTTTTCATGCGAAGCCCCGCAGGTGGTCAAGGCTGACGTGTTTCGCCGCATAGGCCGTGCCGACGCGCTGGATTTGCGGCATGTGTTTGACCGAATCCATGACCTGGACCTCCTTGGCCTTGATATCGGCGAGGCCCAGCGTATTGAGGCCGGCTTGCGAGACATCCGGGTCGTAGCGGACGTAGGCGAACTGCTTGGGAACGGTCGAGGTGACCGGGACTGCCTCGGTCGGCAGCATGTCGTTGATCTCGCGGTCGATCTCCGGTCCGAAACGGCAGTCGCCAAGGACGCGGCAGGCCATGTCCCAGCCCGCCGAGGCGGCGTTCATGAGAGCGCCGGGCAGGTTCTTGGCGTTGTCGAGCAGCCACAGGTCGTCGGCATCGACATCCGGTCGCGCCTTGGCCGTGCTGCCGGTGCCGATCGAGACAATGAGCAGCTTGTCGCTACCGGTCGGCCAGCTGATTTTGTACGGTGCGGCGGTGACCATCTGGAAGGCGAGAAAGGCCGGGTTGTTGTAGGTTGTGACGCCGCCGTCGACGAAGATGAATTGATATTGCTTGGCCTTGTCCTCGCCGAAGGTGACGACTTCGGGCGGGAAGAAAGTGGGGGCGGCCGTGCTTGCGCGGACCAGTTGCCAGAGCGGCAACTTGAGGTTGCAGTCGTCGCGGGCCGTGTTGTTGTATTTGGCCAGGGGATTGTTGCTGACCGGCCACGGCGAATCGGTGGTGACGTTGCGCATGACCATCATGAGCAGTGTGCGCAGTTGGGCGTCGCCCAGCGTGGCATTCGGCTCGGCAGCGGTGGCGGCATGATTCAGCGCCTTGTCGAGTTCGGTGCGCAGTTTCTTGGCCAGTGGCTCGTCGTTGTAGCTGTAGCGCAGGCGCTTGAGCAGCGAGGCCTTGTCGAACATCTGCTGACCGCTGTCGGTGTAAAACTTGCGGATCTGGTCGGTGCTCATGCCGGTTGAAATGCAGCTCGCAATGATCGCCCCGGTGCTGGTGCCGCAGACGAAATCGAAGTAGTCGGCGAGGACGAGGCCGGGTTTGTTGAAGCGGACGCGCAGGTCGGCTTCGAGCTTGGCGAGGATTTCGACGCTCATCAGCCCGAGGATGCCGCCGCCGTCGCAGGCGAGGATCTTTTTCGGGCCGGCGGATTGCATGCGGGTGAGGACTTGCTGATTCACGGGATTCTCCTTGTGTCGGGGCTAGCGGGCGGCGTTGGGCATGGGGGCGGGCGTGGGTGCCGGGAATAGGGTGGCGAGAACGTCGGCCGGCTTGAGGCTGTCGCCCTGATCGATCCAGACGAAACGGTCGGCCGGGGCGTTGATCACGGCCGCCTGGGCGGCGGCGTGTTCGGTTTGGCTGTTGGTCAGGATGACGACGCGGGCCAGGTTTTGCGCCTGGGCCAGGACACCGAGTTCATGGATGCAGCCGGCGTTCTTCGCCTTGAAATTGCGCAGGTCCATGAGCACCACGTCGCTGATGCCGACCAGTCGATCGAGCGCCTGTTGCCAGGTGTTGTCATGGCAATAGCATTCGTTGATCCGGTAGCGCCCTTCGACATCGGGCTGGAATTCGAATTGCTGCAGACGGGTTTCGATGTCGCTGGCGTGCGAGACAAAGCGTTCGGCCAGACGGCCGTCGAGGAAGGTGAACACGTCGTCGGCGTCGATGGTGCGGTCGGCTACATCGGTGCCGGCGATCAGTACGGTGTTGCCGCTCAGGCGCCAGCGTTCGATGACGCGGTCGAAGATGGCCTGGGCGTTGGCGTCCTGCTGAAAGACCCGCAGTACGAGCAGTGTCGGTGGATTGCCGGTGCTGCTTGACGCGGCGAAACGCCGCATCAGCAAGGCGCCGAGCGGAATCCACAGCAGCGGCGCGAAGCAGACCATGGCACCCCAGCCCAGATCGCCCATGGCACCGAGCGCCGGGCCGACCAGGGCGATGGTCCACACCGCGGTGAACAGGTAGAAAAGTTCGGAAATCCGCCGTTCCCGGTAGGCTCCAGCCAGCCAACGGCCGAGGGCGCGGGCCGGCCACCAGGCGATCAGCCAGGGCAGCACGGCAAACAGGGTGAAAGCGGTGGTGGCGCCCATCCATCCCGCCAGCCAGACCACGAACGGGCTTTCTGCTTCGATCATCGCCGCCAGCAAATCGAGGCCGAGTTGCGACGACCCACTGAACACCACGAACAAGGGGGCCAGCCAGGGGCCGACGGCGCGCGTCGCGCCGCCGAGACAGAGGGCGGTGACGACGATGAGCGGCAGACCGGTGTCGAAGAGCATCCAGCCAACGATCTGGGCAAAACTGATGTTCTCGTTGGTGCGCCAGGTGAGCAACAGGATGGCAAAGACCAGCCAGCCGAGCATGGCGCCGACAAAGCGCGGGCGCGACCAGCGGCCGATCACGGCGAACACTGGCAAGACCGGCCAGGCGTAGGCCGCACCCAGGGTGGCGACGGTTTTGAGGGTGATCGGGCCGTCGGCGATGATCTGCGTCATCACCGTTCGGGTCAGGGCGATGATCAGGGTCAGTCCAATGAAGGAAAAGAGCAGCCGGCGGTACGCTTCATTGTTGTCGTTCAGCGACGGAAATATCGGCGTACGCCGGCGCACCGGCGCGCCGACCGGGGCTGAAGCGCTGACGCTTGATGGCGCGACGAGTGGCGCTTTCATCAGGCGCTGCATGCTCGACCGATAGCGGCGCGCGACGATCCAGGCGCCGATCAGTGCGAGCAGCGTGGCGACGACAAGCAGGAAAAATATCTTGCCGGAGGCCATGGCTCAGGCGATTGCCGTGGCGCGCAGGCCGGGCACGTAGACCATTTTTCCGTGGTCGGCGATGTAACTGAGCAGTTGCCGGCGGTTTTCGCCGCTGCCCGGCGCCTTGAGCGAGATGTGCACCCAGCCCGAGTTGGGGCCTTTGGCCGGGTCGTAGCATTCGCAGATGATCTGGTCGAAAGCCTTGAGGTTGTCCTTCGCCCAGTTGGCCAGGGCCAGCGTGCTCATGCCGACGATCTCGATGTCGCAGGCTTCGCCGCGCGAATGCTGGCTGGTGCTCAGCCAGCTTGCCGGCTTGTTCTTGAGCGCCCGTTCGAGCGGGTGGCCGCGGAAAACGCTGTTCGGTGTGAAGCTGCCGAACTTGTCGCGAATCGGCTGGAGGACTTCGCGGGCAAGATGGATGGCGGCGCGCAGTTCTTGGTCGCTCGCGAAATGGTTGTCGATGCCGCGGCGGTCGGCGAGTTCGGAACGGGTCAGTTCATAGACCAGGAAGTTGGGTGCGATGCGGGTGTCGTGGCTGACGTTGGCCAAGGTGAATTGCGAAATTGGCTCATTTTTCCGGTCGACCGTGGAAGTGGCTGAACGACTGGCCGAACGGGAGACGCCACGGGATATTGGCGGCGCCGGGCTGGCAGCCGGCGGCGGGGGCGGCGTGGTGCCCGACTTTGCCGTTCTCCTCACGGCCTTTTCTTTCGGAGCGGCTTGCTTTGGCGTTGATTTGCTCCGGGGTTTGGTGGCAACCGTAGCCGGCGCCGGCGCAAGGCTGGTTGCAGTCCGGCGCCGGATGGTCTTCTGGGCTGTGCCCGTGGCGGCAACGGGGACCGCCTGGCGCGGTTTGGCCGGGGTTTGACGGGGGCTCATGCGAGGTCCTCCTTGATCTGGTCAATCAGTCCGCTCAGCGGGTCGTCGTCCGGGAAATTCAGGCGCAGGAAGTCGAGGTGCTCGGTGACCGATGAACGCTCGCGCAGGCTGGCGCCGCGCTGGATGGCCTGACGATAGGCCTGGCGCGCCGAGTCGGCGGCGCCGGCGGCTTTGCGCCGGCTGCCCGGCAACTGGTCGGCCATGCCCTGCACGAGGTCGAGATCGGCCAGGCTGGCGCTGTCCCAGAAGTTCGGGGCGCTCGTGTTGCGCTTGTCGAGTTGCTTGCGCAGGCGGGAGACGTCCTGTTTGAGCGTGGCCAGGCCGAGCAGTGGCGGCTGGTCGGCCGGCTGTTCCGGGTAGAAGCGGCGAATGAGCAGGGCGGCGCTGGCCCAGTTGGTGAAGGCGTAGGCTTTGCCTTCGCGGGCGTAGGCGTCGCGGTAATGCTCGGCCATGTTGACCAGGGCTTCGCAGCGTCCGGCGGCGGTTTCGATCAGCGCCAGCCGCTTGTAGGCACTGCCGAGCAGGCTGAGCCGTTCGCTGGTCGGGCCGCTGGCGCACAGCCCGGCGAGCCGGGCGATGGCCTGTTCGATGTCCTGGCGCAGGCTGGCGCGCAGCGCGTTGTCGCGCTGGCCGTCGTCGGCGGCCAGCCAGCGGCTGCCGGCCAGGCGCACCTCGTAATTGGCTAGTTGCTCGATGACGCGCACGCTGCATTGCCCGTGCTCGGCGGCGATGGCGGTGCGCAGGCTGGCGATGGCTTTTTCCCATTCGCCGGCTTCGCCCCAGACGAAACCGAGCGCCGCCGCCACGTCGGCCCGTTTCATCCACCCTTTCTGGGCAGGCGGAATACGCTTGAGGCGGCGGTCGATGCGTTCGGCGATATCCGAGTTGTCGTCGCCGTCGCGCAGGCCGCAGGCCATGTTGTCGAGATCGACGGCCAGTTCGTGCGGCGTGGTGTAGGGCGGCGCCTCGGCGTAATTCGTCACGCCGTCGCGCGACAGGCGGAAATTGGGGTCGCCGTAGCACTGGTAGGCGCCCCAGGTATTGACGTTGTCGCAGACCACGAAAATCTCTTCGCGGGCGGCGCGCACCGCTTCGCCGAAGAAGCCGCCGGCCATCATGTGGCGGTAGAAAGCGTCGGCGAAGGCCTTGCCGGCCACGTCGTCAACGGCCCAGCCGGCGGCGATGACGGCCTTGACGCCCATGTTGATGAACTGCTCGGCTAGATTGGCGGCGAGCACGCCGGGCTCGGTTTTGCCGAGCCCGTCGATGCGGCCGAGGTGGCAGCAGTTGATGAAGACCAGTTCTGGTACCCAGCGCATCTGCTCGATGTCGCCCGGGGTCAGGATAGTGTCGAGGCCGATGACCATGCCTGAACGGGCGAAGGCCATTTTTGCCGACTGGTAGTCATGGACACCGTGGCCGGCCAAGTGGAGGATGCGCCACTTTTCGCGGTGCAGCGCTTCGAGGATGGCCGGCGTGCGTTCGTCGATGCGGTCGGTGACGTCGTAGCCGGCGTTGGCCAGGGTGCCGACGACGCTCAGTGCCTCGTCGCGGGCGCCGGGCAGGTCGGCGAAGTCGGGCGAGTTGCCGAGGTCAGGGTTGCCGATGACGAGTGCCGTGTCGTTTGGCGCATAGGCCGGCCGGGCGCGGAAGTTTTTCGTCTTGAACTGGCGGATCATGCCGGCATTGACGGCCGGCGGGCGCGGGCTGCTGCCCCAGCGGTCTTCGAGCAATTCCCACGGATAGCGGGCCGAGCGCTGGTCGACGAGGACCACGAGGTTGCCTTGCTGGCCCGACAGTTCCTTGACGCGGACCGGCAGCAGCAGTTCGAACAGGGTTTTGGCCGCCTCGGCGTTGCGGTTGGTGTCCTGGCTGGCCATTTCGATGAAGGAATCGGCCAGCGACAACTGCCCGGTGGCCATGGTTTCCTCGGCGCGTGCCTTGTCGGTCGGGAAAATGAAGCGCAGCGACTGGTCGTTGTGCTCATCCTCGATGATTTCCAGGCGGTGCCACCATTCCGGCGACTCGTCGGCGCGCAGCCGGTGCTGGCCGGCCTGGCCGGCTTCGATGGCCATCGCGTCCCAGCGCAGGCTGCCGGCCAGATCGACGTTGTCGATGGCCTTGCGCAGGGCGTGGGCGGCCGAGATGGCGAGATCTTCGTAGAGCTCGACGAACTCGACGCGGTCGATGACAACCCGGCCATCCATTTCGTTATCGACCAGCCGGGCGTTGGCGGCAATCGCCGCACGCAGCACCGCTTCGACGGCATCGCCGATTGGCACGCCGCCGGCGCCGGTGCCGATGAGCAGGCAACTGATGGCCGCCGAGCGCGGCCGGCTGGCTTCGCCGAAACGGTCGTCCGGCCAGTGGGCGATGCGCAACGAATAGTCGAGCAGGGCGCTGCGCATGGCTTCTTCGAGCTGGCCGGGGCCGAGCTTGCCGACCTCGCCGAGGCCGACGACCAGAGCGCCGGCCGGCTTGGCCGTCGGGCTGTCATTGAAAAAAGTGGTGCACGTGCCGAGCGGGCCGGGGTAGATGCCGAGATCGGCGCGGCCGGACAGGGCGCCGCCCAATTGGCGGTCGAGCGCCTTCTCGGCGCTGACGATGGTGTCGCCCTGATAGTGGCCTACGACCACCGGGTGCCGGGCGTAGGCCAGGCTGCCGTGGGTGATGCCGATCTCGATGGTGAGGCCGGGTTTTTCGACAATGCCACGGTCAACCGGAATTCCGCCCGAAAATCCGAATGTGCCGATCTCGTCCGGGCCGGGAATGCTGTCGGCCAGCGGCATGCTCGGTAGAACAAAACGGTCCTCGCCGCTGGCCGCACGCGATTGGGCCGGCGGCGCGGCGGGGAGCAGCGTCGTGCTGCCCTTGACGAGCAGGTCGAGATAGCCGGGGAAGGCCTTGGGCTGGGCGCACAGGGCGTCGTGCGCGGTGTCCTCGACGTACCACATGGGAACGCCGGGCAGTCGGCCGGAATCCCAGCTCACCGTGCCGTCACCGGAGGCGGTGGCGATGAATTCGAGCTTCTTGCGCTGGCTCGGCGGCTCGTCTTCGCGGCTGACCAGCTGGTAGTCGATGACCGTCGCCGGTTGGCATCCGGCGACGTAGCACATGAGCGGATCGGGCGGTGCGTCGCGCAGGCGTTGCCACGAGACAGCTGCTTCCTTGAGCGTCGCCGCATCGGCCAGTTGCCAGTCGGCCTCGGTGCTTTCCCTGATCGCCTGCCAGTGCGTGAGGTCGGTGAAGTCAGGATCGCGCGGCGCGAAGGGGAGCAGTTCGAGCAGACCGGCATAGCCGCGGACGAGGTCGATGATCTCGTCGGTGCCGTGCGTGATGTCGAGCAGCGCCAGCTTGGCCTGCGTCGGGTTGAAGCCGCTCAGCCAGCGCACCGCCTCGTAGGAGCCGAAGTTGGGCGTACCGAGCATCAGGAAGCGGCTGCCGGGCAGGCGCGAGATGCGCTGCCAGAGGGCGGCGCCAGCACCCTTGTCGGCGATCATCGAACGGACGACAAGGCCGCCCATCGAATGGGCGACGAGGCGCAGCGGCTGTTTTGTGCGTTCGGCGCGGTCGACGAGGGGCGCCAGAGTTTCGGCCAGCCGCGCCGCGGCGTCGCGGATCGAGTGGCGCCAGTCGTAGGGGAATATCTCGACGTCGTGGCTGCGCGCCAGGAAGTCGACGAGCGGGCCGTAGAAGTCTTCGATCAGGCCGACCGGCGCAATGTCCGGCTTGCCCATGCGCAGCTTGCCCAGGCCGCCGGTGAACAGCGAGGCGTAATTGAGCCAGACCTGATCGTCGCCGGCCTTGAGTTCGCTGCCCATGGTGCCGGGCAGGACGACGGCAATCGGTCGCGGCGCGCTGTTGGCGCGCTTGCGGCGGAAGAAGCGGGCAGCACCACGGGTCTTTGGTGTGGTTTCAATGGGCAGGAAGCCGCCGCTTTCCTGATCGCCGCGGCTCAGCGCGGCGCGCAGCCAGTTGATGCTCTGGCCGTTGGTGAAATAGCGGAAATGATTGACCTTGGCACCCTGGTCCTTGCGGTAGCGGGCACCGCCGGCCAGGCGCGGCAGGCCGCCAAGCATCGAGGCGGTATCGACGACGAGGTCGTGCTCGTTCTTGTAGAACCAGTCGGTGGCCAGCACCTTGAGCGAATTCCACAGTGAGTCGCCGCCTTCGATATCGCCGGCGATGACCGACAGATCGGCGTCGGTGGCCAGTGCCGGCAGGCTGTTGAGCAGCCGGGTCAGGGCCGAGCCGGGAACCATCGCCTCGACGCCGGGCAGGGTGCGCGGGTCGGTGCGTTCGGCGACGATGGCCTGCATGAAATCGACGGCGCCGCCGATCACGCCGTTGCCGAGCGAGGTGAAGGAAAGATAGTCGAGCACCGACAGCCAGCGGTCGAGCCGCCCCGAGGCCAGCGTCGTGCCGCGGGCCGGGCAAGCGACGCGGACAAAACGGCTGACGCGGATTTTCTTTTTGCCGAGCAGGGCGACGAATTTGCCAAGCAGCTCGCGGTCGGCGCCGTAAGCGGCGTTGCGCGCCTTCTCTTCGGCGGCCGACAGTGGCGCCAGGCCCATTTGCGGGGCGATGCTACGGTCAACGGCAAAAAAGGTCTGAATTTGCAAAGGCGTCAGCACCTCGGTCAGCTTGGCGCAGCCGGAAAGACAGAGCAGTTCGCCAACCAGACCGCCGCGCGAGTGCGAGACGAGATGGACATCGGCGCCATCGGGCAGCCGTTCGAGCAGGGCGTAGGCGTTCTGGATCGGGCTTTCGGTCAGCGTCCGGTGTTCGAGGCCGAAAATCCGGTCGCCGTATGTCGTCGCCAGTGTCGCGCGGAATTTCAGCGCGTCGGCATTGCGCGGGTCCCACAGCTTGCCGTAACTGCCGGCGGTGCTCGACGCCGTGCCGTGGATGAAAACGAGGATCGGCCCCTGGGCGGAGGGGAGCGGACCTGTGCCGGGAACCGCCGTGAGCGCCAGCTTGTCGCCGCCACCGATGCGGTAAAGCCCCGGCGTCTTGTTTTCCAGCGACTTTTCCTCGAAAACCTTGCCGATCTTGCCGGCCACTTTTTTACTGATATCGACGCCGAAAAATTCCAGCACACGAATGGCCAACCCGGCCGCCCCGCGTTTGCTGACCACCGCCCGGCGCGGCGTCAGACGGGTGAATTCCCACGCGCCGCCGGCGCCGCGCGGTGGCGGGCTGCCATATTCGCGGGTCAGGTCGTCGGCCCTGCTCCACAGCACGAAGCCGTTTTCGAGGGCGACACGCACCACCGTTTCCGGCTTGACCTCGATCTCCTCGCCGGCGCCATCGCGGGCGCTGCCCGGGGCAAGGCGGAAGAGCGGTTCCGGTCCGCCGGGCTGGCTGGCGCCCCGGCTGCCGGCACCGACTTTGGTGCCGCGAATGCGGATTGTGCGTGTTGTCATGCTGGGTCTCCTGCTTGCCGGGAATTGCGGAAATCAGTTTCGTCATCCCCGCGCAGGCGGGAATCCAGAAGAGTCAAGGTGCTGGATCCCCGCTTGCGCGGGGATGACGGGTCAATCGGTGTTCTGGTTCAGGTCAATGCCTTGCGCGTCTTGGCCGCGCCCGTGCCGAACAGCTGCGGGGTCTGCGGATAACTGGCCGAGGGCAGGCTCTTCAGCATGGCCTTGTACCAGTCGTTGTAGGTCGCCTCGGGCTTCAGCGCCTTGAGCGTCTTGAGTGCGTAATAGGTGAAAGCGCCGTTGTAGCGGCCGTTTATCTTCGCGTCGTAGCTGTAGTTGTTCGGGCCTTCCTTGCAACCGGCCAGCAACAGGTCGCCGACCTGCTTGACGAAGGCGCTGGCCAACGGCGAGGTGCCGATTGGCGCGACCATGGTCTGCGCCGTCTTGCCGGCGAAATTCTTGGGCAGACGGCTGGCCGGCAGCCAGTTGCCCATCGGCATGAAGCGCGGCCGGGTGTCGGCGTCCTTGTCGGCCTTGGCGGCGCGCGTCACGGTGCCGGAATGGCAGCTATCGGCAATGAGCAGCAGGCGGGCGCCGCCCTTGCGGGTGGCGAAGATGGTTTTGATTTCGTCGTCGGTCAGCGCCGCACCGCTGGTTTGCAGGTCGTACGGGCAGAGTGCCTCGTCGAGGCCGTCGACCTCGTCGCCGTCTTCGTCCGGCTGGTAGGTGCCATGGCCCGAGAAGGTGATGATCAGGCTGTCGCCCTTGCTGCCGCCGGCGATGAGTTTCCCCATGGCGTCGACCATGGCCGCCTTGGTCGCCTTGTCGTCGAGCAGCAGCGTGGTCTTGTAGCCGCGGGCGGCGAGAACGGCCGCCCAGTCCTGCGCGTCATTGACGCAGCCCTGCAGGTCCATGTGCGTGCCGGGATAGTTGTTGATGCCGATGCAGAGTGCCGTCTTCTTGGCCATGATTCGTCTCCTTTTTTGGTTGGTTCGCGAGGCGCTAAAAACAACAGGGTGAATCAAAAAAATGACATACAGATTACCAGAGCTGGCGCGTGTCCAGCCAGCTCACTTGTCCGGTTCGTCGCTTGACCTCGCGCACCATGTGCGCTGTGCCGCCGGTGCCGTCGCCACCGCCGCCGTTCCACAGGCAGATGAAGCGGACGCGGCTCAGGCCCTGGGCCAGCGCGCTGTAGAGCAACCACAGGTTGCAGCGTTCGAAGGCATCCATCTCGCGCCCTTCGCGGTCACGCGGCAGCGGGCCGAGTTCGTCGGGCATGATGCGCGGCGGCAGCGTAACTTTGTCGCGCAGGGCCAGATAGCGCTGGCGCCAGGCCTCGCCGTTGGCGGAGGGGAGGACCGAGGCCTCGATGAAATCGGGTTCTTCAAGCGGCAGCAGCATCTGGAAAGGTACGCCGCGGGCCAGACAGGCTTCGGCGAACAGGATGTCGCCACCGGCTGCGCCCTGGGCGAAAGCGAGGTCGTCCGGGCCGGCGCCGAGGCTGTCGAGCAGTTCGCCGATGCGGGCCGCGGCGATCGGCTCCTTGTCTGCCGGAAAGCGGGGATCGGCCCGGTCAGGGCGGTCGATCATGTGGCCGGAGAAGAGAAAGACCTTGTTCGGCTGGCGCTGGCTGCTCGGTGGCTTGAGGCGCAGCATGGCCCGCTCCAGCGTGGCCAGGGCCATGGTCACGTTCCCCGGGCGGAAGCCGAGCACCGAGAGCAGGGCGAGGTGCTTCCAGGTCGCTTCTAGGGCCAGCCAGTCGTTGTCGGCGTGGGCGATGGCCTCGCGAAAGGCGGTGCCGACGGCGGCCGGATCCTGGTCAATGATGGCCAGCGCACCGAGGTTGGCCAGCGCCCAGAAACGGCAGGCATCGTCGCGCTCGCACGATGCCGCCCAGGCGACGCCGCCGGCCATGATCGCCGCTTCGCGGGCGTAGCGCGCGTCGCCGGTCAGGTCTTGATAGACGTGCATCATCATGACCGCGTTGATGCCCGACAGATAATGACCGGGGCTGGCCCGAAAGGCGCGGCTGTAACTCAGGATGGTGTCGCGCAGCAGGGCGTCTTCGTAGGCGGCGTCGCTGCGCATCTGTTCCGGTGTGTGGCCCTCGATGCGCCAGGCGCTGACCCATTCCTCCTTGTCCAGACGGCCGAGCAGTTCCCAGGCTTCGATGTCGTCCTCGTTGTCGTTGATGAGCGTCTTGAAAGCGGCCCGCGCTTCGTCGGTGCGGCCGAGGTGCTGCAGGCAGACGCCGCGCTGGCGGGCGGCTTCGTGGTTGTCCGGGGCGAATTCCAGCGCCAGGTCGCATTGCTCAAGGGCGAAATTGAAATGCCCCATGCGGCGCAGCGCTTCGCCGGCCTTGAGGTGCGCGGCGACACGCAGCGGGGTGGCCGGGGCTTCGTCGGCCAGGACGAGAATGTCTTCGGGATGATTGGCATTGCGCGCCACCTCGATGCGGGTCGCCCATTCGTCGTGGTTTTCCCAGTATTCCAGCGCATTGCCGACGCGCAAACGCGTCCAGTCCGGCTCTTCGAGATTGGGCAGCAGGCTGTAAACCGGGCTGGTCTTGCGGCCGCGCCAGGCGTTCAGCGTGCTTTTAGCCATGGCGGCCAGTGCTGCGATGTCGGTCGCCAGGGTTTGCGGGTTGGGGGCGCCATCGAGCAGGCGGTAGTTGAGCTTGCGGTCGGTGTAGATGTCGAAGGGCTGGGCGGCGCGCGGCCCCTGGACGAGGATCACGCCACGCGCCCGCAGGGCATGGCGAACGCCGAGTTCGTACCAGACATTGGGGTTGTCCAGCGTCAGGTCGGCGACCACGAGGTCGGCCATCAGCAGTTCCTGGAAAAGGTCGGCGCGGATGTCGCCGGCGCATTGTTCCTCGTCAGCCCGCAGGACTTCGAACCCGGCGCTCTCGAGAGCCGGCCGGATCAGCTCGGCATAAACCCGGTCAAAATCGATCAGGCGGCCGTCATCAGCGGCTTTGATGCCGAACGGCATGGCGACGAAGACATGCAGACTCATGGGCGCCCCTCTGTTGGCCTGACTCATCTGCCGATACCCGATACGATCTTTGGTTCATCGCTGGCGGGCGGTTTACGGTTTTTTTGCGTAGCATTTGGACCTGCCTGCACGCAGGTCGTGATTCATCTTAGACCGATGATCGTGTCATGCCAAGCACCTTTGTCTGGTCGTCGTGGTGATGAATTTCACGGTCAACCGGAAAAAATGGCCAAAAATGAAATGTCACGGCGGCAGTCTGGATGCCCGGCCCAGCCGTCTTTTCCGGAAAGACAGGAATTCAGGCACGAGCGAATCCCGCTTCGACCCTTGCGCCCCGCTTTCAGAACGTGCTATCAGTGCCCGATGATCCTCACTATTCCTTCAGCAGCGATTCCCAAGGCCGTCTTTCCATGAGCTCCCGCAATCCCCGCCGTCGCCTGGCCACCGAGCTTGCCGCAGCGGCCGCCGCCTATCAGGTCGCCGCCGTCATCCCCCATTGCGCCCAGTGCTCCAAGCCGTGTTGCCGACTCGACGTGCTCGTTCTTGAACTGGAATGGAAACAACTCAAGCCCCTCTGGCAGCTAGATGAGTCGCGCCCCGCCTTCGACCGGCGCCTCGCCGCCGGTCAGGGCCCGGAAGAAATCCGGGCCGGAAACGGGCTCTACTACGCCCACAGCAAACCCTGCCCCGCCTACGACCAAAGCTGCGGCGCCTGCCGGGTCTACGACCACGAAGCCAAACCGGTCGGCTGCACCGACTTCCCGGTCTACGAAGATGATGGCTGCGTCATCGCCGACCTGCGCTGCGAAGCCGTAAACCTCGACGCCCTGACCGCCTGGATAGCCCGCGCCGTCGGACCGGTGTATCGCGTCGTCAAATCCGCCGACGCAGAGTTTCCCTTCCTGGTCACGCTGACAGTGAAGCGAGTGGCCGGAAAGGGCTGAAAAGCTTGAATGAAAAAGGGGTGGTTGGCCCCTTTTTTGATTTCAGGAAATGAGTTTCGGGTGGCGTACTGCGGCTCTTCAGACAAAGCTATCACTTAAATACAGCGATATGATCTAATCTCGCGACTATACCTTCCTAGCTGGCCGTCATGCTTGGAGTGAGCGCGATTGGCACGTTGTTAGTAAACTCTGTGAATGAACCTACATCACTCAACTCTGCAACGCCTCGCTTTCGTTAAGTATCTTTACACCTTCGCGACTGAGCAGTCGCGCTCGCCGGAATTGATGGCGGCAGCGTCGCTGCTCACCCTCCATGACGCGACAGAAATGTTCTTGCAGATCGCATCGGAGCATTTAAACGTAGGTAAGCAACAGCCGAATTTCCTGGACTATTGGGATTTCTTCCCGGCCAAGCTAGGTATTCCCGCGTTTCCTCAAAAGGAGAGCATGCGTCGGCTAAACAAGGCTCGTGTATCTCTCAAGCATTCTGGATCCCTGCCGGCGAAGCTCGATATTGAAGCATTCCGTGCGACCGCGACACAGTTCTTTCAAGAGGCAACGAAACTGGTATTTGATGTCGAGTTCGACGACATCTCCCTTGTCGAATATGTGAATCCAGAGGAGGCTCGCGAACACCTGCGAGCAGCAGAGGCGTTGTGTGCTGCTTCGAATTTTGATGATGCAACAACGGAAATCGCGCTGGCGTTTGAGACGATGATCGACGCCTACACCATAGATGCAAATGAATCGGGGACAAGGCGTTCTTTCTTCTTTGGTCGTGACATGGCATTTTTGAGCTCTTTCTCCCTCGGCCTCAGAGGGAGTGAAACCAGAGAAATTGCCCGATTTGTTGACTCAGTGAGAGACTCGATCCAAGCGATGCAAGACGCCATGAGGATAATGGCGCTCGGATTGGACTACAAAAAATACAACCGCTTCGTTGTCTGCCTCCCTTCTATAACGAGGACAATAAGTGGTCAATATATTGTTCAGAAGATGAACTTCCCGAGTCAGCCTCAACCAGATTCCAACTATATTCGGTTCTGCATCAGCTACGTCATAGAGTGCGCGATCCGGCTGGGCGAGCCTGACGGGACTATCTCAGCATCTGGGTAGATACTCCTGAGTTAGTTATTGGAGATATCCAGCGTTCACCTGTCATGGTTAGAGTTAATAGCAATGACCGGAATTGTTTGTGGCTGTCGCCTAAGAATTAAATGCCGAAGGGCCGCTCAGGCCGAAAAGTCGCCCGAAAGGCCCAAACCCCCAGACAAAAAAAGGAGCCAATAGGCTCCTTTTTGATGCTTCGGGATTCGGCATCACCGTCCCGAAAAATGGCTTTTCGACTTAGGCGAAGTTGGCTTCGGCGAACGACCAGTTGACCATCGAGGCCAGGTAGGTTTCGACGAATTTCGGGCGCATGTTGCGGTAGTCGATGTAGTAGGCGTGTTCCCAGACGTCGACGCAGAGCAGGGCCTTGTCGCCGGTGGTCAGCGGGGTGCCGGCGGCGCCCATGTTGACGATGTCGACGGAGCCGTCGGCCTTCTTGACCAGCCAGGTCCAGCCGGAACCGAAGTTGCCGACGGCGGAGGTCTGGAAGGCGGTCTTGAAGGCGTCGAGCGAACCCCACTTGGCGTCGATGGCAGCAGCCAGGGCGCCCTTCGGAGCGCCGCCGCCGTTCGGGGTCAGGCAGTTCCAGAAGAAGGTGTGGTTCCAGACCTGGGCTGCGTTGTTGTAGATGCCGCCGGCCGGGGCCTTCTTGACGATGGCTTCGAGGTCGAGGTTTTCGTACTCGGTGCCCTTGATCAGGTTGTTCAGGTTGGTGACATAGGCCTGATGGTGCTTGCTGTAGTGGTAGTCAAAGGTCTCGGCCGACATGTGCGGGGCGAGGGCGTCTTTGGCAAACGGCAGGGCGGGCAGTTGATGTTCCATTTATGTTCTCCGTTGGGGTTTGATGAGGGGTGAATCGAAAATTCTAGTCAGCTTCCGGGCTGGCGACAACCTGATTTACCGTGGCTTCGGCCGAACCGCTGGCAAAGCGCAGTTTGAGCAGGTCGCCGGGGCTTAATCGGGTGGCGTCGCGGATGGCCCGGCCGTCGGCATCTATGGCAAGTGTATAACCTCGCGACAGGACGGCGTGTGGATCAAGCTGGGTCAGACTGCTGCCAAGTGAATTTAGTTTCCCGGAATATTGAGAAATTGCCCATTGGGTCTGCCGGGACAGACGATATTGCAGGTGGGCGATGCCTTCGGCCAGCTTTTCCGGGCGCGGCCGGGCGCTGGCGTGGCGCAGGCCGAGGGAGTGCAGGCGAACGGCGCAGTGCTCGGTTTGGCGGCGCAGGGCGTGGTGCAGGCGCGAGCCAAGCGTTTCGGCTTCGCGCTGGCGTTGGCGGATGCGTTCGGCCGGGTGCACGAGGCGGGTGGCCAGCCAGTCGAGGCGTTGCAATTGATCGGAGAGCGTGCGGTCCATGCGCCGGCCGAGGTGGTTTTCGAGCTGGGTCAGGTGGTCGAGCAGGGCGTCGCGGTCGGGGCTGGCCAGTTCGGCGGCAGCGGTCGGGGTCGGGGCGCGCAGGTCGGCGGCGAAGTCGGCGATGGTGAAGTCGGTTTCGTGACCGACGCCGGAAATGACAGGAATGGCCGAGGCGTTGATGGCGCGGGCGACGCTTTCTTCGTTGAAGGCCCAGAGATCTTCGATGCTGCCGCCACCACGACACAGGATGATCGCGTCGCAATCGCTGTTGGCCGCCTGGGCGATGGCTTCGGCGATTTTGGCGCCGGCGCCTTCGCCCTGGACGGGGGTGGGGAAGAGCGTGATGGCGACGTGCGGCGCGCGCCGGTGCAGCGTGGTCAGGACGTCGCGCAGGGCGGCGGCCTGCGGGCTGGTTACGACGGCCAGGCGGCGCGGGAAGCTGGGCAGCGCTTTCTTACGGTCAACGGCAAAAATGCCCTCATTTTCAAGTTTGGCCTTGAGTTGCAGGAAGCGCTCGAAAAGGTCGCCCTGGCCGGCCCGGCGGATGGCTTCGACATTGAGCTGGAATTCGCCGCGCGGCTCGTAGAAGGAAACGAGCACGCGGGCTTCGATCTTCTGGCCGTTTTCCAGCCGCCAGCCGAGTACCTGCGCCCGGCTTCGCCACATGACGCAGCGCACTTGGGCACTGGCATCCTTGAGCGAGAAATAAACGTGGCCGGAGGCGGCGTAGGTGAGGTTGGATATTTCGCCGCTGACCCAAGTCAGCGGGAAGGCAGATTCTAGGCAATCCCTGACCTGTCTATTCAGGCTGGATACGCTGAGGACGGAGTTACCGACAGGTTGAATGGCATTTTGCATTTGTCAATTGTAACCCGTGACTAAATTTCTCAGTCATTCGTTGACAGGCTATGTTTTTGTTAAGTCTTTGATTATTAATGCTGTTAATAACATGCCTTGTTTTTTGGCAGAGTATAAAAAGTCCTTTGCTGATTGGGGTTTAGCGCAACTGATGACACTTCATTCACAGACTTATCCACAGCTTTTGGGGATAAGCCGCGCCAACCGCGTCATTTCGTCGCTTGCCCTGCGGCGGGGGGCAGGGCAGAATTGCGGGCTAATATTCCATCAAGGATTACTTCACGTGCTTGAGATCATTAAGGCGGCCGGTTGGCCCATCTATCCCTTGTTGCTGGCTTCGATCATTTCAGTCGCCCTGATTATCGAGCGCGTCGTCGCCCTGCGCCATTCCAAGGTTGTCCCGTCCGGCCTGCTCAAGCGCGCCGTTGGCGAGTTCAAGCGCGGCGCCAACAACGACAAGCTGCTCGAAGATCTTGATGCCCATTCGCCGCTCGGCCGTGTGCTGTCAGCCGGCCTGCGCAACGTCAATGCGTCGCGCGAGATCATGAAGGAATCGATCGAGGAAGCCGGTTCTGCCGTTTCCCACGAGCTGAATCGCTACCTGACGACGCTCGGCACCATCGCCTCGGTCAGCCCGCTCATGGGTCTGTTCGGTACCGTGGTCGGGATGATCGAGATTTTCGGTGCGCAGTCGCCGACCGGTACCAACCCGATGCAACTGGCCCACGGTATTTCCATCGCGCTGTACAACACCGGCTTCGGTCTGGTCATCGCCATTCCCAGCCTGATTGCCTGGCGTCATTTCCGCGCACTGGCCGATGGCTTCGTCGTCGAGATGGAGCAGCAGGCCGTTCGCCTCGTCGAGTACATGCACGGCGACCGGAAGTAAGCGATGAATTTCCAGCGCGGCCGCAGCCGGGAAGAGCCGGAAATCAACCTGATTCCGTTGATCGACGTATTGCTGGTCATCATCATCTTTTTGATGCTGACCACCACCTACGCCAAGTTTTCGGGGCTGGAGATCAATCTGCCGACGGCCGATGCCAGCAAGCAGGCCGAGCAGCCCAACGAGGTCGATGTCGCCGTGACGGCCACCGGCCAGATCCTGATCAACAAATCGCCGTTGGCGACCAGCGACGTCAAGAGCATTGCCGATGGCTTGCGCCGGGCGGCAGGCAGTCGCGAGGATCCGCTGATCGTCATCAACGCCGACGCCAAGGCAACGCATCAAAGCGTCGTCGACGTCATGCAGGCGGCGCAGACGGCCGGTTATCCGCACATTTCCTTCGCCACCCAGAATCGTTGATGTTCGCCCGCTGGCTACAGCGACAGTGGTTCGAGCAACGCCGGCTGACGCCGGCGTTGTGGCTTTTGCTGCCGCTAAGTTGGCTCTACAGCCTGTTGAGCGTGCTCAATCGCCGGCTGGCCAGGCCGGAGCGACTGCCAGTGCCGGTTATCGTCGTCGGCAACCTGATCGTCGGCGGTGCCGGCAAGACGCCGCTGACCCTGTGGCTGGCGCAGCAACTCAAGGCGCGTGGCTGGCGGCCGGGGATTGTCAGCCGGGGTTACGGGCGCAGCGGCGACGGCGTGGTTTTGGTGAGCGCCGATTCAAGGCCGGAAGCGGTCGGCGATGAACCTTTGCTGCTCGCCCGGCGTAGCGGGGTGCCAGTCTGTGTCGGGCGCCAGCGCGCGGCGGCCGGTGCTGCCCTGCTGGCGGCACACCCGGAGGTCAATGTCCTGCTCTGCGACGATGGTTTGCAGCACTACGCGCTGGCCCGCGATGTCGAGCTGGTTGTTTTCGACGGGCGCGGCGCCGGCAATGGCTGGCGTCTGCCGGTCGGGCCGTTGCGCGAACCGCTGGCCCGCCTTGCCACGGTCGACGCGATTATTGGCAATAATTTGAAATCTTCCTTGCCCGCCTCGGCGCCAACTTTTGCCATGACTTTGCAGCCCGGCAGCTTTTATCGACTGGACGACCCGCAGCAAACCTGTCTTGCCGAGAGCCTGCGTGGCCGCGGCGCGCTGCATGCGCTGGCCGGCATCGGCAACCCGGGGCGTTTCTTTCAGACGCTGGAAACGCTGGGATTGAACTGCGAAAATCACCCGTTTCCCGACCATCATCGCTATTCGGCCGCCGATCTGGCTTTCGCCAAGGGCGGCATCCTGCTGATGACTGAGAAGGATGCAGTAAAATGCGCCGGACTGACGGCGGGTGAAACCTGGGTTCTGCCCGTCGAGGCCGAGCTTTCGCCGGCCCTTATTGAATTGATTTTGGAGAAACTCCATGGACGCCAGGCTGCTTGATATTCTCGTCTGCCCGATTTGCAAGGGCAATCTCGAACACCGCAAGGCTGAGAAGGAACTGGTCTGCAAACCCTGCAAACTGGCCTTCCCGATTCGCGACGACATCCCGATCATGCTCGATGACGAAGCGCGCCAGCTCAACGCGGACGGGCAGTAATGTCCGGCCTCGCCTTCAAGGTCGTCATCCCGGCGCGCTACGCGTCAACCCGCTTGCCGGGCAAGCCGCTGCTCGATCTCGGCGGCAAGCCGATGGTCGTCCGGGTGGCCGAGCGGGCGCGTTTGTCGGGCGCCGAGGAAATCTGGGTGGCGACCGATCATGCCGACGTCCGGGCCGCTGCCGAGGCGCACGAAGTCGCCGCGCTCATGACGCGCAGCGACCATCCGACCGGCACCGACCGTCTGGCCGAGGTTGTCGAACAACGTGGCTGGGGCGGCGACACCATCATCGTCAATGTCCAGGGTGACGAACCCTTGATCGAACCCGAAGTCATCCTGCAGACGGCGCGCCAACTGGCGGCCAGCGGCGCTGACATCGCCACCGTCGCTCACCCGATCACCGATCCGGCCGATTTCTTCAACCCGAACGTGGTCAAGGTGGTTTGCCGCGCCGATGGTGATGCAGCCTATTTTTCCCGAGCTCCGATTCCCTATGCGCGGGACCATTTTGCCAAGGAAGCCGGTGGCGAAACCTTGCCGGCGAATTTTCCGGCCTATCGCCACGTCGGCCTGTACGCCTACCGCGCTTCGTTTTTGAAGGCTTTTTCCGGGTTGACCGTGGCGCCGACTGAACACTTCGAATCACTTGAGCAGTTGCGCGCCCTGTGGCATGGCTACCGCATCAGCGTGACGTTGATCGACGCGGCCCCGGCGCCTGGCGTCGATACGCCCGAAGATGCAGAGCGGATGCGCAAACTGTTTGACCGGGCTTGAAATTCCGAGTAATTTTTCGCCTTTAGAGAACGGCCGTCACAGACGCTGAAACGAAGCCGATAACAATAATTTTCAATAGTTAAAAACCCGAGGGACTTTTCATGAAATTGATTTTGTTGGGCGCTCCCGGCGCCGGCAAGGGTACGCAAGCCACATTCATCTCCAAAGAATTTGGCATCCCGCAAATTTCCACCGGCGACATGCTGCGCGCACAAGTCAAAGCCGGCACGCCGCTCGGTCTGGAAGCCAAGAAGCACATGGATGCGGGCGGCCTGGTCCCGGACGCGGTCATTATCGGCATGGTCAAGGATCGTCTGACCCAGGATGACTGTAAGAACGGTTACCTGTTCGACGGCTTCCCGCGCACCATTCCCCAAGCCCAGGCCATGCGTGATGCTGGCGTGCCGCTTGATGTCGTGCTGGAAATCGATGTGCCAGACAGCGATATCGTTGAGCGTATGGCGGGCCGTCGGGCTCACCTGGCTTCCGGTCGCACCTACCACGTCAAGTTCAACCCACCGAAGGTCGAGGGCAAGGACGACGTGACCGGTGAGCCGCTGGTCCAGCGCGACGACGACAAGGAAGAAACCGTCAAGAAGCGCCTCGAGATCTACCATTCACAAACCAAGCCGCTGGTCGATTTCTATACCAAATGGACGGCCGAAGGCGATGCCAAGGCCCCGAAGGTACGCAAGGTGGCTGGTGTCGGTAGCGTCGATGGCATCACCAAGAGCGTTTTTGAAGCGCTGAAATAAGGGCAGAAGATGACGGTAAAAAACGCCTTCTACGCACAGTCAGGGGGCGTTACCGCCGTCATCAATGCGACGGCGTGCGGCCTGATCCAGGAAGCACGTTGTCATAGCGACAAGATCGGGAAAGTGTACGCCGGCCGCGATGGCATCATCGGCGCGCTGACCGAAGACCTTATCGATACCAGCCTCGAATCCGACGAGGATATTGCCCGCCTGCGCTCGACGCCGGGCGGCGCCTTCGGTTCCTGCCGCTACAAACTGAAAAGTCTTGAAGAACATCGCGCCCAGTACGAGCGCCTGATCGATGTCTTCAAGGCGCACGACATCGGTTATTTCTTCTACAACGGCGGCAACGACTCCATGGACACCGCCTGGAAAGTGTCGCAGATCGCCGAAAAGATGGGCTATCCCGTAGTTTGCGTCGGCGTCCCGAAGACTGTCGACAACGATCTGCCGCTGACCGATTGTTGCCCGGGATTCGGTTCGGTCGCCAAGTATGTCGCCACCTCGATCCGCGAAGCCGGTTATGACGTCGCCTCGATGGCGCGGACCTCAACCAAGATTTTCGTTCTCGAAGTCATGGGCCGTCACGCCGGCTGGATTACCGCCGCCTGTGGTCTGGCTTCGGAAAATGTCGGCGAACCGCCGCACATCCTGCTTTTTCCGGAAGTCCCGTTCGATCCGGAGCGCTTTCTGGCTCGTGCTGATGAATGCGTCAAGCTGTATGGCTATTGCACTGTCGCCGTTTCCGAAGGCTTGTCCGATGCTTCCGGCAAGCTGATTGCCGAATCCGGGACCAAGGATGCTTTCGGGCACTCCCAACTGGGGGGCGTCGGGCAGATCGTGGCGCAACTGATCAAGGACAGGCTCGGCTACAAATACCACTGGGCTTTGGCCGATTACCTGCAACGCTCGGCCCGCCATCTGGCATCGCGAACCGACATCGAACAGGCCCATGCCCTCGGCGTTGCTGCGGTGGACCTCGCTTTGCGGGGCAAAAACGCGGTGATGGCGACCATCAATCGCCTGGCCGATGCGCCGTATCGCTGGGAAATCGGCGATGCGCCGCTCAAGGACATCGCGAATGTCGAACGCAAGATGCCTCCCGAATTCATCTCGGCAGATGGTTTCCACATCACCGATGCCTGCCGTGCCTACCTGCAACCGCTGATCGAAGGCGAGGAGCCGCCACCGTACCGCAAGGGGCTCCCCGATTATGTGCGTTTGAAGAACGTTTCCATTACTAGAAAGCTGGGGGCGTTCAACGTGTAGTTCCATCAATCTAGGGAGGGAGTGTATGTCTACACCGTTGTGGTTGGCGCTTGGATGCGCCGTTCTAGCAGTGTTGTACGGCTGGGTTTCCAGTCAGCAGATCCTCGCGTTGCCAGCCGGCAACGAGCGCATGAGAGAGATTGCCAAGGCAATTCAGGAAGGCGCGGAGGCATACCTCAGCCGACAGTACAAGACCATCGCCATGGTCGGTATTGTCCTCTTCCTGGTGATCGGTTTTATTCCCAAGCTGGGCTGGCTGACTGCCTTCGGTTTCCTGATCGGCGCCGTGCTTTCCGGTGCCGCCGGCTTTATCGGCATGAACGTTTCGGTGCGCGCCAACGTGCGCACGGCCGAAGCAGCGCGCAGCGGCATTTCGGCTGCGCTTGATGTGGCCTTCAAGGGCGGGGCGATTACCGGCATGCTGGTGGTCGGGCTCGGGCTGCTCGGTGTCGCAGGTTACTTTGCTTTTCTCAAGTCGGCCAACGGCCCCGGCGCCGACTTGCACCATGTCATCGAACCGCTGGTCGGCCTGGCTTTCGGCTCATCGCTGATTTCGATCTTTGCCCGTCTGGGCGGCGGTATCTTCACCAAGGGGGCTGACGTTGGCGCCGACCTGGTGGGCAAGGTCGAGGCTGGTATTCCCGAGGACGACCCGCGTAACCCGGCGGTGATCGCCGACAACGTCGGTGACAACGTTGGCGACTGCGCCGGCATGGCCGCTGACCTCTTCGAGACCTACGTCGTGACCGTGGTGGCAACCATGGTTCTGGCTGCGCTGATCATCAAGACGGCAACAGGTCTGGGCGAAAACTTTGTGCTCTATCCCCTGGCGCTGGGCGGCGTGTCGATCATCGCCTCCATCGTCGGTTGCTATTTCGTCAAGGCGACCGAAGGCGGCAAGATCATGGCGGCCCTCTATCGCGGCCTGATCGTCGCCGGTGTGCTGGCCCTGATCTTCTATTACCCGGTGACATCCTGGTTGATCGGCGCCGGTGCCACGCTGCCCGACGGCAGTGTGATCAACACCATGACCATGTTTGGCTGCTCCGTCGTCGGCCTTGTGCTGACCGCCGCGCTGGTCTGGATTACCGAGTACTACACCGGCACCGACTACGCGCCGGTGAAGCACGTTGCTGCCGCTTGTCAGACTGGCCACGCCACCAACATCATCGCCGGTATCGGTGTTTCGATGAAGTCGACCGCCTGGCCGGTGCTCTCGGTCTGTGCTGCGATCTATGCAGCCTTTGCCATGGGCGGGCTGTTCGGTATCGCCATTGCTGCTACCTCCATGCTGTCGATGGCCGGTATCGTCGTGGCGCTTGATGCCTACGGCCCGATCACCGACAACGCCGGTGGTATCGCCGAAATGGCCGAACTGCCGAAGGAAGTGCGCAACGTTACCGATCCGCTGGATGCTGTCGGCAATACGACCAAGGCCGTGACCAAGGGCTACGCCATCGGCTCTGCCGGTCTGGCCGCGCTGGTGCTTTTTGCTGACTACACCCATGGTCTGGAGGCAGTTTCGGGCAAGGTCTTCACCTTCGATCTGTCGAATCACCTGGTCATCATCGGCCTCTTCATCGGCGGCCTGATTCCCTTCCTGTTTGGCGCCATGGCCATGGAAGCAGTCGGCCGTTCGGCCAGTGCGGTGGTCGTCGAGGTCCGTCGTCAGTTCAAGGAAATTCCGGGGATCATGGAAGGGACGGCCAAGCCGGATTATTCCCGTGCCGTGGATATGTTGACCGTGGCGGCGATCAAGGAAATGATGATCCCGTCCATCCTGCCGGTCGCCGTGCCTATCGTCGTCGGTCTGGTCCTCGGTCCGGTCGCCCTCGGTGGCTTGTTGGTGGGTACCATCGTGACCGGCCTGTTCGTCGCCATTTCGATGACGACCGGTGGCGGTGCCTGGGACAATGCCAAGAAGTACATTGAAGATGGTCACTACGGCGGCAAGGGTTCCGATGCCCACAAGGCAGCTGTGACGGGCGATACTGTCGGCGATCCCTATAAGGATACGGCCGGGCCGGCTGTTAATCCGCTGATCAAGATCATCAACCTGGTTGCACTGTTGATTGTTCCGTTGATTGCCTGATTTGCGGTATTGTTTTGAAGAGGCGGCTTCGGCCGCCTTTTTTACATTTCTTTGATTTGCAATTTTCAAGCCAAGTTAGAATCTGTAAAAGAAATTTGGGAGTGGCATGAGCGAAGTTGCAAGCGGTTCCGCCGGCGTCGGCAATTCCGGTGTGCGGGAAGATCTCCTGCACCATGATCCTTTGCTGGATTGTCTGGTCGAGTTGACACGAATTTACGGGCGCCCGAGCACGCGGGCGGCACTGGTTGCCGGACTGCCACTGGAGAAAGGCTCGCTGACGCCTTCGTTGTTTGGCCGCGCAGCAAGTCGTGCCGGGCTTTCCGCCAAGGTAGTCAAGCGTTCGCTGGAACGCATCAATGATGCGCTCCTGCCTGCTGTGCTCTTGCTGGAGGGTGACGAAGCCTGCGTTTTGCTCGGCTGGGACGAGTCCGGCCAAACAGCCCGCTTGCTGTTTCCGGAAACCGGGCAGGGCTCCCACCAGATGGCGCGTGAAGACTTGGTCCGTCGGTATACGGGAATAGCGATTTTCGCCCGGCCGCATTTCCGCTTTGACAGCCGCACTCCGCAGGTTGGCGATATCAAGCTCCGCCATTGGTTCTGGGGCGCTTTGGCCGAGCAGATGCCGATCTATCGCGATGTCCTCGGCGCAGCCTTGCTGATCAACGTGATGGCGCTAGCCATGCCGTTGTTCACGATGAATGTCTATGATCGCGTCGTCCCCAACCGAGCGATGGAAACCCTTTGGGTGCTGGCCCTGGGGATAGTCTTGATCATCGGTGTTGATATGGTTCTACGCTCCTTGCGTGGTTACTTCATCGATCTGGCTGGCGCGCGTATCGATATAAAGCTTTCTGCCTCGATCATGGAGCGCGTGCTCGGTGTGCGCATGGAGGCGAGGCCGGCGGCGGTTGGCGCATTTGCCTCGAATCTCCGTTCCTTTGAGTCAGTGCGGGATTTCATTACGTCGGCATCGGTCACTGCTTTCATCGACCTTCCTTTTGCCCTGCTTTTCGTTCTGGTGATTGCGCTGATTGCCTGGCAACTGATCATCCCGGTGTTGCTGGCCATCGTCTTCGTGGTGATCTATGCCTATGTGCTTCAACACAAGATGCACGCACTTTCGGAAACGACCTATCGGGCGGGAGCCTTGCGCAATGCGACCTTGATCGAAAGCCTGACCGCGCTGGAAACGATCAAGACGCAAGGCGCCGAAGGGCTGATGCAGGCCAAGTGGGAAAAAACGGTTTCCTACGTCGCCGGGATAAATAATCAGATGCGTTTTCTGTCTGCCGCCGCGACAAACGGGGCAATGGAAATTCAGCAGATCGTCAATGTCGTGGTCGTCATCGCCGGGGTTTATCTGATTGGCGATGGGCGGCTCAGCATGGGCGGCCTGATCGCCTGCACGATGCTGACTTCGCGGGCGGTGGCGCCCTTGGGGCAGATGGTTGGTCTGTTGATGCAATATCACAATGCCAAGGTGGCGCTGACCTCGCTCGAGCAGATCATGCACAACCCGGTTGAACGACCTGCCGATGCCAATTTTGTGCATCGTCCGGAATTGAAGGGAAATATCGAATTTTGCGATGTCCAGTTCAGCTATCCGAATTGCCAGATTGCTGCCTTGAAGGGTTTGAACTGCAAGATCAGCGAAGGCGAAAAGGTCGTGGTGATCGGCCGCATCGGGTCAGGCAAGACGACCCTGCAGAAATTGCTGCTCGGCCTGTATCAGCCGACCGGCGGGGCGGTCAGCATTGACGGAGTGGACCTTCGCCAGCTCGACCCGGCTGATCTTCGGCGCAATATCGGCTACGTCGCGCAGGATGTCACTTTGTTCTATGGCACGCTGCGCGAGAACATCTCGATCGGTGCGCCCTACGCCGACGATGCCACCATCGTGGCGGCCGCCGAGGCCGGCGGCTTGACCGAGTTCGTCAATCGCCATCCGGACGGTTTTGACATGATGATCGGCGAGCGAGGTGATTCCCTCTCCGGCGGTCAGCGGCAGGGCGTGGCGATTGCCCGCGCCTTCCTCATGGATCCGCCGATCCTGTTGCTTGACGAACCAACCAGCGCGATGGACTTTTCCTCGGAACAGCAATTCAAGGAACGCCTGAAGGTCATGGCGGCGCACAAGACGGTTTTGATCGTGACCCATCGCAACAGCCTGCTTGACCTTGCCACCCGGGTGCTCGTCGTCGACGACGGTCGTATCGTTGCCGACGGTCCGCGCGACCAGGTCATTCAGGCGCTGCAGAGCGGCCGGATCGGGAGGGCGTCATGAAGCGCCTGAAAGCGATTCTGGGGGCGGTGCATGCGTGGCTGGAGAGCGTTGCCGGAAGGGGGGCACCGTATGTCGAGCGTATTCTCGGGCGCCTGCCGAACAGGGAAGAGATCGAAGTCGTTGATTTTGCCACCGATGCCGATTTGGCGATGCTGCGCCAGGAACCCCTCCGGGCGCGCGTGCTCTTGCGTTCGATCGGAATTGTTTTTGCTGTTTTCGTCATGTGGTCGGCCGTCGCTCAACTAGACGAAGTGACGCGCGGCGAGGGCAAAGTCATTCCTTCACGGCAGGTTCAGGTATTGCAAAGCATCGATGGTGGCCTTGTGTCCGAGATACTGGTGCGCGAAGGTGAGATTGTTCAACCCGAGCAGTTGCTGATCAAAATCGATGAAACCCGGTTCGTTTCTTCCGTCAAGGAAAACCAGGCTCAATATCTCGGGTTGGTGGCCAGAGCGGCCCGCCTGCGCGCCATTTCAGAGGGCAAGCCTTTCGTTCCTCCGCAGGAAGTCATGAAGGCCGATCCTTCCATCGTCGAGCAGGAACGCCAGTTTTATGAAGCGAGAAACAGCGAGCTGACGGCATCGGTTTCAATCGCGCGCCAGCAACTCAGCCAGCGTCAGCAGGAACTGAATGAGGCTCAAGCGAAGCGCGCCCAGGCATCACAGGGTTATGAACTGACTTCAAAAGAGCTGGCTGTAACGCGTCCGTTGATCAATTCGGGGGCGATTTCAGAAGTCGAGTTGCTGCGTCTGGAGCGTGATGTCTCCCGCTATCGCGGCGAGCGCGACATGGCTTCAGCCCAGATTTCCCGGGTTCAGTCATCGATCAACGAAGCGCAACGCAAGATCGAGGAGGTCGAACTGACCTTCCGTAACGATGCCAGCAAGGAGCTTTCGGAAGTTATGTCCAAGCTGAATAGCCTGGCTGAAGGAAGCGTTGCCCTGACAGACCGGGTCAAACAGTCGTCAATCCGCTCACCCGTCAAGGGTACGGTCAAGCGTCTGCTGGTCAATACCGTCGGCGGGGTCATCCAGCCCGGCAAGGACATGATCGAGATCGTCCCTCTCGAAGACACTTTGTTGCTTGAAGCGCGCGTATTGCCGCGGGATATTGCCTTCCTGCGGCCAGGGCAGCCGGTGATCGTCAAATTCACCGCATATGACTTTTCAATCTACGGCGGCCTTGATGGAACGCTCGAACATATCGGCGCCGATACCGTGATGGACGATAAAGGAAATGCTTTCTACACGGTACGGGTGCGTACCAGCAAGCCTGGTTTCGGCGATGCCAACCTGCCGATCATTCCCGGCATGATTGCCGAGGTCGATATTTTGACGGGCAAGAAGAGTGTTCTTGCCTATATGCTCAAGCCGGTCTTGCGGGCCAAGAGTGTCGCGTTGACGGAGCGTTGATGATTCATTGCTTTGTTGACCGCGATGCACAGGCGCTGCCATCGTGGCTGGAGGCCTTTCCGCAGGCTCAGGTAGTGAGCCGTCAAGAGGCACAGGAGTCTGTTTCCGGTGGCCCAGGCATTCTCTGGTGCCGTTGCCAGCCTCAGGAAAGTCTCGCAGCGATATTGGGCGCGTTGACCATTTCGCCAACGCAGATAGTTGTCGTCCTGGCCGACGAGCCCGGTGATGCCATCATTGCCGAAGCCTGCGCCCTGGGTGCCTCGGGCTGTTGCAATACCCATGCAGCCCCGGAAGTGCTGCGTCAGGTGGCGCTTGTTGTCGAAAATGGCGGGCTGTGGATTGGCCAGTCCTTGCTGCAAAGACTGGTCGGCAGCACGTCGAGGGCGCTCGAGGGGAGTCCCGAGGCCAAGGTGGACACCTGGTCAGCGCTGCTTTCCGAGCGCGAGTCACAGGTGGCGAAGCTCGTCGCTGGCGGCGCCAGCAACAAGGAAATTGCCGACCAGCTTTCAATTACTGAAAGAACGGTCAAGGCGCATTTGTCGGCAATTTTCGAGAAACTTGGCTTGCGCGACCGCCTTCAGCTTTCATTGCGCATCAACGGCGTGAATCTGTAGCGAGATATCTGCCAAGAGCTTGGCGCTCGGGTCTTGAAATGCCGACAGGTCGATTGCCACGGTCAACCGGAAATTTTTGCCAAATTTGCAATTTCCAAGAGACGCAAATTGCTCACCCATTCGCCGGGGCGAAGTGCCCTAGAGCGTGAAATAACTCACATTTTGTCGCCATACTGTACTTTGGTTCAATAGCGTGCTGGTCTTGATCCGCTTACACTTTTAGCATTGTTAATAGTGTCTGGAGTTTCACCATGGCTCAAGCCCAAGTTGTCGCCCAAGTTTCCGTTCTTTCAGGTCAAGCATTTGCGCGGGACAGCGCAGGAAATATGCGCCGCCTCAAGCTCGGAGAGGCGATACGCGAGGGTGAGAGCGTCGTCGCAGCCGATGGTGCCAAGGTCGTCCTGACGCTTGCCGATGGTCGTGAAATCGACGTCCGCCCGGGCGAAACAGCGAAAATCGACGCCGAAGTCGCCGCAGCGATCAAGCCTGATGCCACCGACAGCGCAGTGGTTAATAACCAGGACGGCTTCAAGAAGATCGCTTCGGCCCTGAAGTCAGGCAGCGATCTTGATACCCTGCTCGAAGAAGAAGCGCCGGCGGCCGGCCTTGTCGGTCAAGGCGGAGACGAAGGCCACACCTTCGTAGAACTTTTGCGGATCGTCGAAACAGTCGATCCTCTTGCCTACCAGTTCGGAACCGAGCGCGGCCGTCCGTTGGAGACATTCGAAGGCGCACTCCAATCATCCAGTGAGCTATCGGTTTTCAATGCGGGAAGCGACTTCGTCGTTGATGAAGCTGCCGGCACTATCACCTTCACAGTGACCAGAAGTGGCGCGTTGGATCAGCCCGCCAGCGTTACCTACAGCACGGCGGATGGTACGGCGGTAGCTGGTAGCGACTATACCGCAGCCAGTGGTGTGCTCAATTTTGCCGCCGGCGAAACGAGCAAGACGGTGACCGTTGCGCTAAACAACGATACACGCTTCGAAGGCCCCGAAACGGTGAGCCTGAACCTGAGCGCGCCGGTCAATGCGACTCTGGATGACGCAACTCAGGTTGGCACCATCGTCGATGATGGCCGTACCCTGCCGCCGGGTGTCCCGGCCAACGATGATCGTCCGGTCTTCAACATGGGTTCGGACTTCGTCGTTGATGAAGCCGCCGGCACCATCACCTTCACG
>NZ_JBASFI010000038.1:0-74631 GCF_049652925.1 Azonexus sp. | reverse complement strand
GAGCACTTCGGCTGGAAGGTGTGCGAGGAGGCACACCGCTCATCCCAGGGTGCCGGCTTTCTCAGCCGCCTGTTCGGCTGGTCGGCGAGCGGGCATGAGCACGGCACCCCACACACGCACGAGAAGAGGCGCTCGCTCGTGCTCTTCATCACCGACGGCGAAAACGACAGGAGCGATGAGGCGCGCACCATGCGCATCCTCGAGGAATCGCAGAAGCGCGGCGACCAGGTCTACTTCCTGTTCATCGGCGCCTGCGAAGACAAGGGCGTGACGTTCGAATTCGTGCAGAAGATCGCACACCGGTTCAGGAACACCGGCGTGGTGGTGATCCGCGATCTCGAAGCCTTCGTGGCGCAGTCGGACGAGGAACTCAACGCCACCCTGCTGGGTCCCGAACTCGTCGAGTGGCTCAAGTCGTAGCCGGCAGGGTTCGTCCCAGCTTGCCCTTCCCGACGCGGCCTCGTCGATGCCTGCGGGCGCTGGCCTGGGGCATCACTCCGCAACTGGCCGCAGCGGCTGCTGCAGCGCAGCCGTTGGACGACTACATCAAAACCCTGACCGTCCCGGCATCGCCGACGGCAGCAACGTCGTCGGGGCTGGCCGCATTCAGGTGGAGACCGGGCTGCACCGGGAATACCGCAGCAGCAATGGCGCGCAGTCCCGGACGCTGTTCCTGCCCACGCTGCTGAGAATGGGGCTGAGGGAGAATTTCGAGTTCCGCATCGAGAGCAACACCTGCACCCGGACGACGGAGACCGACTCGACGCAGGGGATGGCAAGACGTGGGTCCTCTCCAGGCTGGGCATCTCGTTGCACAAGACGGCTGCGCGTGGGGCTTGCGCCATGTTCGCCGGACTACACAGCGCGAGCGCCCTCGGCCGCGGCGCTGTCGGCATCCTCGATCTCGATCGTCGTGTGTGACAGAGCGAACCGGGTGGCCATGGCCCCGCGCGCCGCGGCGAGCACGGTCTTGGCGTCCGCGCCGCCATCGACGACAAGGTGGCAGCTCATCGAGTCCAGGCCGGAAGTGATGGTCCACACATGCAGGTCGCGCACCGCAGTCACTCCGGGGATTGCGAGCAGCGTGCGCTCAAGCAGCGCGACGTCGACTTCGGGCGGTGTGCCTTCCATCAGGATGTGGATCGCCTGCTTGAGCAGGGTCCAGGTGCGCGGCAGGATGAGCAGCCCGATGCCGGCGCCGATCAGCGGGTCGGCAAGCTTCCAGCCGGTGAAGATGATGATGCCGGCGGCGACCAGCACGCCCAGCGAACCCAGCATGTCGCCCAGCACCTCGAAGTAAGCGCCCTTCACGTTGAGGCTTTCCTTCGAGCCGGCCGCCAGCAGCTTCATGCTGATGAGGTTGACCACCAAGCCGGCTGCGGCCACCGCCAGCATCGGCACACCCAGAATCTCGGGTGGATTGAGGTAACGCTGGTAGGCCTCGTAGAAGATGTAGACCGTCAACAGCAGCAGCACGACGGCATTGGTGAGCGCGGACAGCACTTCCATCCGCACATAGCCGTAAGTCTTCTGTGGCGTGCGTGGGCGCTCCGAGAAGCGGATCGCCAGCAGCGCCAGCGCCAGCCCGCCGGCATCGGTCAGCATGTGTGCGGCGTCGGCCAGCAGGGCCAGGCTGCCGGTCCACAGGCCGCCGACAACCTCGATGGCCATGAAGGCCGAAGTCAGTGCCAGCGCCCAGATGAGGTTCTGCCGGTGGCGCCCCGCTGCCGTACCGGAGGGTTTGCTGTCAGGCAGACGAGTTGCTGGAGTCGTTACTTGAGGCTCATCGATCATGTTCTTCCTTCTGGGGTAGGCGTAAGGATTCCTTCGTAAATGAATAAGATCGCCGGGAAACCCTTGTCACGCTTGAGCATCAGACGTGAAAATCCCCGGCAGCAGAACTCCGCGTGGGTTGAGATTTGATGAATCATACGGGCAGAGATCGCTCGCTAATCACGTACATTTTTACACTGCGATTCTTACTGCAGGTCCCTTTGGCCAACTTCCAAGGCACGAGGAGAGATTCGCGACGAGCTAGTGGCCATTTTCTGCATTGCCCGTGCGCCGCTTTAGGTGCTCGGCAGTCCGCTCAACCTGGAACAGGCTGATGTCGTCTTGCGTACTCCCTTTGGGGTGGAAAGGCGTGCTGATTACCTCAATAAGCCTCAAGATGTAAATGAAGACAAATGCGATCAGTCCTATGGCGACGAAGGAGGTCGAGAATGGCTCAAGGGCCGTCAGAAGCAGAAGACCGATGGTGCCGAGCAGCACTGACTTCGCCAGAAAGAACGCCGACGGGATGAAGCGGATCGACTGGATGTAGTTGACGCGGAACAGATTCCGAACCAGTTGCGCTTGCTCCTGCTTCAGCTTGACAATGTAGTTGGGCGGCACTTCGGCCTTCTCCATCTGCGCGAAGAACTCCCCCAGCGCAAACACGTGATGGTGGGTCTCCCTGTTGCCCGACACTACATCGTCGCGCAAGCTGTTCAGCGCCGCGAGCAGTCCTTCGCGGAACCCCTCAATGTCCAACGGGTAGCGGCGACTGATCAAGAGCACGTCCTCGTACATATTCTCGACGATAGCCGTGAATTCCGCGGGAAGCCGCTCGCTTTCCTTGTAGTCTGCGATGGTGGCCGACAGGATGAACCCGAGGATGAAGAAGCCACCTGCGACCGCGGTGGCGTGTAGGGGGCTCAAGACCAGCATCTCCCAACCAAGCAAGTGAACGACGAGCTTCAGCCCGAGCACCAGCGCGAGCCACGCCAGGCTTCGAATGAAGATCTGCTGCTTGGATATCCAAGCTCTCATACGAGGAATTTGCAACATTTCAAGTTGAACCTTGCCCAATCTACGACTATGCACGAGCGACTCGGAGCCTCCGCGAATATTTTTTCGCAGCCAACTGATAAACATCGAGATAGAAGGCGTATCAGGCCTGCGGGGTGAATCGCCCAACCGAGTAAACCTGCCAACCCCATTACGGCGCCAAATCCCGTCGGGATCAGCGCGACAAAGTAGAGCCAGCGCTGATGGGTCAGCGCCGTCACCGCCAGTAATGCAATCGCAATTGCCAGCAAGGCATCAGAAAGATCAAATTGATCATCGCGATAATTGCCTGAGTCATAATCCTTCTGATCCTGTTCGGCCTTGATGCGCAATTCTTCTTTTTTCTTGTTTTGCTCTGCCGCCAGTTTCTCGTATGTCTGGATGGCATCGATATAGGCCGCTTGTTCCGGTGGCGCTTTTCCTGCCGCAGCCAGTCTCAGCTGAACGACAGCGGCTTGGGCGATTTCTTCGCGAATATTGCGTGCCTGATAAAACGCCCAGCGGTCCAGCTTGTTGGCCTGCGCCTGCTGCATTCCCTGAACGATATTATCGTCCTTGACCTTGCAAATCCCCATGAAGGTGGCGAGGAAAGCGACGGTGATCGCCACTAGCATATTCAGGCGCGCCACACTGCGTTCGCTGGCCTGCATCTGGTTGGCCTGTTCCACAGCATCTAAAACGGTAATTTCCATTGCTGAATCGCCTGATGAAATGAATAAATGCCGACACGCATTTTACCCGGCTTTGACACCGCCAAGTCACACGCCCAGTGCAAGGCCTTGATCGGCAAGGCTTTCTAGATAATGAACACGTTAATTTATGTTTCTTGAAAGTCTGCATCGGCTCGGACAAGTTGACTCAGGGATTCGGTGTGCGGTCTGCTGTCAAGCCGCAGCCGCACTCGGCACCGCACCAGCGGCCGCCCGCTCAGCCGTCTTGTAGGCCAGCAGTCGCAACGCGTTGACCACGACGATCAGCGTCGAGCCTTCGTGAAACAGCACCGCGGTGCCGATGTTCAGGCCGAAGATCGTGGCCGGGATCAGCACCGCGACGACGCCCAGGCTCACATAGAGGTTCTGCTTGATGATGCGGCTGGTGCTGCGCGACAGGCCGACAGCGAAAGGCAATTGCGCCAGGTCGTCGGCCATCAGCGCGACGTCGGCGGTTTCCAGCGCGACATCGGAGCCCGCCGCACCCATCGCGATGCCCACTGTCGAGTTGGCCATTGCCGGCGCGTCGTTGACGCCGTCGCCGACCATCGCGACCTTGCCGTGCTGGTCACGCAGCGCCTTGATCGCATCGACTTTGTGCTCGGGCATCAGATCGCCGCGCGCCTCGGTCAGGCCCACACTCTTGGCCACCGCCTCGGCCACTTGCTGGTTGTCGCCAGAAATCATGATCAGTCGCTCGATGCCGAGCTCGCGCAGTTCGGCCATCACCCGCGCGGCCTCCGGCCGTGGCGTATCCATCACGGCGATGACGCCCAGGAACCGCTGTCCATGACGCACCACCATCGTCGTACGGCCCGCGGCAACCAGCTTGTCATTGGCCGCTGCCACCTCGGGCGGCAGCGTCGAATCGGGCAGTTCGGAGAATAGCACCGGCTTGCCGATCACCGCCGTCTCGCCAGCGACCTGCGCCTGCACGCCGCGGCCGGTAATGCTTTTGACGTCGGATACAGCAGGCAGTGCGACCCGTCCGCCCAGCCGCTCGGCGGCACCGGTGACGACGGCCGAAGCCAGCGGATGGTCGCTGCCTTGTTCGACCGCCTGGGCCAGGGCCAGCAACTCGTCTTCGCTAACCCCGGGCATCGCCACCACATCCGTCAGCCGCGGTTTGCCTTCGGTCAATGTGCCGGTCTTGTCGAAGGCGATCGAAGTCAGCGTGCCCAGGTTCTCGAGCGGCCCGCCGCCCTTGACCAGCACTCCACCGCGGCCAGCGCGAGCCACGCCGCTGAGGACGGCGCTCGGCACCGAGATTGCCAGCGCGCACGGGCTGGCCGCCACGAGCACCGCCATCGCACGGTAGAAGCTGGCTGAGAACGGCTCGTCGATCACCACTCCGGCGAACAGCAGCACCACTACGAGCACCAGCACTGCCGGCACAAAAAGGCGCTCGAAGCGTTCGGTGAACTGCTGCGTTGGCGAGCGCTGCGCCTCGGCCTCGGTGACCATCTTTACCACCCGCGCCATCGTCGATTGCTCGGCGCGGCGGGCGACCATCACCTCGATCGCGCCCGAGCCGTTGATCGTGCCGGCAAAGACGCGATGCTCGGCGCTAACGCGGTCGAACGCGGCCAGTGCCGCCGGCGCGTCGGCCACTGGCCGCTTGTCGACCGGAACGCTCTCGCCCGTCACCGGCGCCTGGTTGACGCTGGTCGTCCCGACCACCACCACGCCATCGGCAGGCAGTCGTTCGTTGGGGCGCACGATCACGACGTCGGCCACCTGCAATGCGGCGACGGCGACTTCCTCGGTTCCGGCGGCGCGGCGCACGGTGGCTGTCTCTGGTGCCAACTTGGCCAGGGCTTCGATCGCCTTGCGGGCGCGGCCCATCGCGTAGTGCTCCAGCGAATGTCCCAGACTGAACAAGAACAACAGCAAGGCGCCTTCGGCCCACTTGCCAAGCGCTGCAGCGCCGATGGCGGCCACCAGCATCAGCGTGTCGATCTCGAAGCGCCTTGCGCGAAGGTTGTCGAACGCTTCGCGAACCGTGTAGTAGCCGCCGAATAAATAGGCCGCGACGTACAGCGCCGTAGGCAGCCACGCCGGACTGACGACCACGCGTTCGAGCAGCCAGCCAACACCCAGCAGCGCGCCGGCAGTGCCGGCGAAGACGAGTTCGGTCATCTCACCGAATGGGCCGCCGGCGTGCGAGTGGCCGGCGTGGTCACCGGCTGCCTTGGCGTGGTCGTGACCGGCGTGGTCGTCCGCTTTCGCCGCGTCTGCCGGTGCCGCATCGGGCGCCTTGAGGCCCAGCGTGGCGGCGTGTTCAAGCAAGACCTGCGCCGACACCTTCTGGCGGTCGTATTCGATCCGCACCGCGCCCGAAGCAGCGACATCAGCTTCGAGCACGCCAGGTATACTGCGCAGCCCGTCGGCGACGCTGCGCGCGGCGCGCGCATGAAGCGCTGCGTCGGCGCGCACAACCAAATGCCCGAAGCGCTCGCTGATCTCCGCGCCCGCGGCATGAACCAGTTCTCGGACGCGGCCGATGTTGATCTGTGCCGGGTCGTAGTGGATGCATAACTGCGGCGCGTCGGCGTCGCGCGCGACATGCGCCTCGGAGATACCGGGCCTTCCCGACAGCGCGGCGATCAGTCGGCCGACGCAGCGGTCGTCGGCGTCGGGCAGGAGCAGCGGCAGGTCGAGCCGCAGCCGGGTCGTTGGTTCGTTCATTGGCACTCTCTTTCGTTGTTATGCTGCAGGGCCGACTGGTCAAAGCATTTCATCGGCGGACCATCACTGCGCCTGTCACTGGCGATAATATTTTTGAAGCCATCGCGGATGGCACCTTGAACTGGGTAACGGCCGCTGCAATCGGCTTAGCGTGCTTGATTTTCCATTTTCCGAGATGCCCCCTATTGGGCGAGTGCTCTTTCTGCAGCGTATATCGACCGATGCTCAGCGATCCCATCTTAACGACATTGAACCGGCTCATTTGAGATCTCTTAGCAGTTCCAGCATATGTTTAAATTCTCCGCCCACGCGATCCAGAGTAAATTGGTACATGATTGCGTTATCAGAAAACTTAGATCGCTCCACATCCATCTCGACGGTGTTGCCGTCGGCACTGATCTGGTTTGGCTCCTGATATTTGATCGCAACTCCTTTATAAGATCCCCCCGCTGGATCTGAGGCAATATGCGATGGGGATGTTGTAGCCAAACCCGGAAAGGATCCCGTTGTATATTGGGCTTTCTTCATGGCCTCATTGAGGTCGATATCGATAGCCTTGTAACCGGGAGTATCAGCGTTCGCGATATTTGAAGCGATTAATTGCTGGCGATAAGCCCGAATACCGAGCGCCATTTCCATGAAATTCTTCGACGAAGGCCCTGCATCGGAAACCGGGAAGTGACGAGGGTTGCCTTTTGACGCATCGTCTCCTTGGCGTTGTATCGCTTGCCCTAAAGCGTTTGCGAAAGAATCGGTAAGCGGCGAAGTCCCTTGGACGTCTGGACGATTTTCAGCATGCCGTATAGAAATATCGGAAGAGGCATTATCGGGGCGATTAATCGGCTGCATGGCGCTCCTTCGATCAACTGGGCAATTGGCGGGGACGGACAGGCAAGTGGTTTGCTATAACTGACCGGTCCCGCTTGGACTCTTGAGATAAGCAACTACCTTAGGGTGAACCGAACAACCTGACTCGCTTTGTCGCCAAGTTTCACCAAAGCCGCCGCCTTCATGCCGGGCTGGATCTTGAAGGCCCCTTGCGCCTGCAACTTGTTGCCCCCGGCCGGCAGCAATTTGGCTTCTGTTTTCTCAGATGCGGACAGCAGCGTCATCGTCGCTGACGCGTTCTTGGTATCTACCGGCTGATCATGGTCGGTGACGTAAAGCGTGAGGGCATCGGCCTTCGCCACCAGCTCATAGTTGATGTCCTTGACGACCGAGACGATGCCGCCATGCTGCGGTTTGACGTCGTGGGCATGTGCCTGCCCCGGTTTTTCGTCATGGGCGTGGCCCTTGTGATCGTCCGCGGCCGAGGCCTGGTGGATGGCGCAAAACGCAGCGAGAACGGTGATGACATGCAATAGCTTCATGGGGTTGCTCCCTTTGGGTTGATAACTTGATGAATGGCGATGCGGCTCTTCCATGTACCCGGGCGTGCCGGCGACATAGGTGCAGCCCCCCGCCTGGCGGTTGCAGGGGGTGGTTTCGCATTGCAGCGTCGTGTGAACGACCTTGAAGCGCTGGGCCAGGTGGGAATCAAATTGCCCTCCGGCGAGAAAGAGCGGTCGTGGACTACATGGGCGGTCAGGCTGGCCTGACCGCCACTCAGCAATCGAAGGCTGACCAGGTTGACGACCAAGCCGATGCCGGCGATGACCAGCATTCCCGTCGGGTGGACCTCGGGCGGATGCAGGAAACGCTGATGTGACTCGGCCAGGATGTAGAGGGCGACGGCAAAGAGCAGCAAGGCATTGAACGCCGCCGCCAGGATTTCGAACCGGTGGTAGCCATAGGTCCGCCGGGCGATGCGGATGGCAGCCAGGGCGATGGCGAGCGCGGCGGCATCGGTAAACATGTGCGCAGCGTCCGAGATGATGGCGAGGCTGCCGGTCAGAATGCCGCCAACGACTTCGGTCATCAGGAAGCCGAAAGTCAGCACCAAGGCAAGGCGCAAGGCCCACTCGTTCCCGGTACTCGGCAGCGCGTGGGTGTGGCTTGCACTCATGGTGGCGGTTCCTTTCCGGAGTGGCGTTTCTTCGATCCCTGCTTCACTTGCTGCAGCCGACGCCGGAGTTCGGCGGAAAATTTCGGCTTCGACGTGCGCTTCCCCTCGCGCCAGCAGACAAAGACGTAGAAGGCCAGCATGGCAATCCCCAAGCCCAGGCCGACGACGATCAGCCGAAACTCAAGGTGACTGTGGAGGAGATGGTCGAGCATGGGGTGACGCTCCCGCCATCAAGACTGCAGCGCCTTGCCGCAGTTCGGGCAAAACTTCACCCCCGGCGCCAGGCTTGCATTGCAGGCGGCGCAAGCACCGGGCAGCAGCGTTGTGCCGCATTGCGCGCAAAAGCGCGCGCCCGGATTGGGCACGATGCCGCACTTCGGGCAAGAAGGGCCACCGGCGGCTACCCTGCCACTGGGCTGCCCGGTATTCGACGGGTAATTTTGTCCCCAGCCATGATCACCGCCCGGATAATTCCCCTGGCCGCGATGATGACCTCCTTGATGACCTCCTTGATGACCACCTTGATGGCCCCCGGACATCCCCTGCAAGAGCTTTTCAAAAAATCCCATAACATCCTCCGCGATGTGAGTCGGTCGTTATGTGACCGGTTGCCTGATTCGCAGTTTCAGCGCCAAGCCTCCGGTCACGCCTGCAAACCTTATGCTTGTGTCGGCTCGGGGGCCGACTCGGCGGTGAAATCCTCTTCCTCAGCATCTTTGCCATGGACAAGACGATAAAGAAGGGGCAGAACGAGAAGCGTCAGTGCAGTCGATGACAGGATGCCGCCGATCACTACCGTGGCGAGCGGACGCTGAACTTCGGCACCGGTGCCCGTTGCTATTGCCATGGGAACAAAGCCGAGGGAAGCGACCAAGGCCGTCATCAGCACGGGACGCAAGCGGGTCAATGCTCCCTCGTGAATGGCATCATCCAGAGTGCGTCCTTCTTCTCGTAAGCTACGGATGAACGCAATCATCACCAGCCCGTTGAGTACCGCCACACCGGACAAGGCAATGAAACCGATACCGGCTGAAATCGACAGCGGGATGTCTCTCAACCAAAGCGCAACGACACCGCCCGTTAACGCGAACGGAATGCCGGTAAACACTAGCAATCCATCTTTTGCATTGCCGAACATGACAAACAGCAGCGTGAACACCAGCAGCAAGGCAACAGGTACGACAATTTTCAGGCGTTGAGAAGCCGATTCCAGTTGCTCGAAGGTTCCGCCCCAGGAAGTCCAATAGCCGGTCGGAATTTTGACCTCTGCCAGGCGTGTCTGGGCTTCGCCCACGAACGAGCCGATGTCCCGTCCCCGAACGTTGGCACTGACGACCACGCGCCGCTTGCCATTCTCCCGGCTGACTTGATTGGGCCCCGGCGCGACTTCCAGGCTGGCGACCTCACTTAAAGGGATATAGGTGGTACGCCCCTCGATGCCGTTGCTGACTGCAGTGCTTTTTGGCAAGGCGATCGGTAGACGCTTCATCGATTCGATATCAGAACGCAGGTTATCGGGTAGACGAACGACAATATCGAAGCGTCGATCGCCTTCGAACATGGTTCCAGCCTCTCGACCACCAATGGCCGTCGAAATTGCATCCTGAACATCGCCGACGTTGAGCCCATAGCGAGCGGTCTTGTCGCGATCGATGTTGACGGTCAGCATGGGCAAGCCGGTCGTCTGCTCCACCTTGACTTCGGATGCGCCGGGTATCTTTCCCAGAACGGCGGCAATTTTGCCCGCTGTTTCGTTCATCACATCCATGTCGTCGCCAAAGATCTTGATCGCGACGTCGCTGCGGACCCCGGAGATCAACTCGTTGAAGCGCAACTGGATTGGCTGAGAGAATTCATAGGTATTGCCCGGCAGCTTACCCGCGGTCTCCTGTATGGCTGCCAGCAGTTGATCCCTGGATTTCTTCGGCTCGGGCCACTGCGCTTCCGGCTTCAGCATGATGTAGCCGTCCGAGATATTGGGGGGCATGGGATCGGAAGCGATTTCAGCCGTTCCTGTCCGCGCAAACACACGCTCGATTTCCGGGAAATCCGCTTTAAGCCGCTTTTCCAGTTGTTGCTGCATGGCAACGGACTGGGACAGGCTGGTTCCCGGAATCCGCAGTGCCTGAATGGCGAAATCGCCTTCATTCAAACTGGGAACGAATTCACTCCCCATGCGGGTGGCGAGCAACCCGGAGAGAATGACCATAACGACGGTAAAGACCAGGACCACAGGCTTATTGGTCATGACACTGGCCAGCGCTGGCTTATACCAGCGCTTGGCGGTCCGCATCAGGATGTTTTCCTTTTCTCCCACCTTCGCACCGATAAACAGCGCTACTGCCGCCGGGATGAAGGTGACGGAGAGGATCATGGCGCCAACCAGAGCCGTGACCACGGTGAAGGCCATAGGATGAAACATTTTCCCTTCGACGCCGGTGAGCGCAAAGATTGGCAGGTAGACAATCATGATGATGAGTTGGCCGAAAAGCAGCGGTCGGCGTGCTTCCCTGGATGCGGCAAAGACCTCGTGGAAGCGCTCGGTCCGGGTCAGCGGCCGTCCGTGATGCTCTTGGGCATGGGCCAGTCGGCGCACGCAGTTTTCCACGATCACGACCGCACCGTCGATGATGATCCCGAAGTCGAGGGCTCCGAGGCTCATCAAGTTGGCACTGACGTGGTAAGTCACCATTCCTGAAAAGGTAAACAACATGGAAAGCGGGATCACCATAGCTGTGATTACCGCTGCCCGGATGTTGCCAAGGAACAGGAACAGAATGACGATGACCAGAACAGCGCCCTCAAGGAGATTCTTCTTGACGGTATTGATCGCCTTATCCACCAGAACAGTCCGGTCATAGACGGTGACCGCCTTAACTCCTTCGGGCAGGCTGCGGTTGATTTCCACCATTTTCTTGTCTACGGCTGCAGAGACGGTTCGACTGTTCTCGCCAATCAGCATGAACACCGTACCGAGGACGATTTCACGACCGTCGTCGGTGGCGGCACCGGTACGCAGTTCGCGGCCGATACCGACCTCAGCTACATCGCGAACGCGGATCGCCACCCCTTGCACATTGCCGAGAATGACATTGCGGATGTCCTCGATGCTCCGTACCTGGCCTGGCGCCCGGATCAGATACTGTTCGCCACGCTTCTCGATATAGCCTGCCCCGACGTTGCTGTTGTTGCGGTCGAGAGCGGTTACGACGTCTTGCAACGTCAGCCCATAGGAAGCGAGTTTTTCAGGGCTGGGCGCAACCTGGTATTCCTTGGCAAACCCGCCGATCGAGTTGATTTCGGTAACTCCCGGCACATTGCGCAACTGCGGTTTGATGATCCAATCCTGTATCTCGCGCAAATCGGTCGGTGTATAGGCGCTACCGTCTGGCTTTCTGGCTCCGTCTTCGGTTTCTACGGTCCACAGGTAAATTTCCCCCAAACCTGTCGAAATTGGCCCCGTGGCCGGCGAAATTCCAGCCGGAAGCTTTTCCTTGGCTTCCTGAATACGCTGATTGACCAGTTGGCGAGCGAAATAGATGTCCGTTCCATCCTTGAAAATCACTGTGACTTGGGACAGGCCATAACGCGACAGGGAGCGGGTTTGTTCCAGATGGGGCAATCCGGCCATGACGGTCTCGACCGGATAGGTCACCCGTTGCTCAACCTCCAATGGTGAATAACCAGGTGCCGCCGTATTAATCTGAACCTGGACGTTAGTGATGTCGGGCACCGCGTCGATCGGCAGGCGCTGGTAGTTGTAGATGCCCAGTACGGCCATGCCAAGCACGGCCAAAATGACCAGCCAGCGGTGCTCGATGGCGAGGCGAATGATGCGTTCAAACATGTTGTTCTCCCCCACCTCAGTGGCTATGCTCGGCGCTGCCCTTGCCGAGCTCCGATTTCAGGACAAAGCTACCGGCTGCAGCGTATGGCGTTCCAGCCTTCAAACCGCTGAGCACTTCGATCAGCTTGCCGTCAGAACGCCCCAAGGTGACGGGTTGGGCAACAAAGCCGTCAGCCACCTTTATAAAAATAACGCTCTTGTCCCCGATCGTCTGGATTGCTTCGGCCACAACGCTTACCGGGACTTCGGCCTCACCGGAGACCACTTCGACATTAACGAACAAGCCAGGCCGCCAGGCCATCTTTGGGTTGTCCAGGATGACACGCGCCTTGGCCGTACGGGTCTCCTGGCCGAGCAAGGCGCCAACATAGGAGATGCCGCCTTCCGCCTTCGATTCGAATGCAGTCGCCTTGACGACGACCTTTTCGCCGATGCGAACGATGTTCAGATCCTTGGCGGGAACAACGATTTCCGCCCAAACCGTGGACAGGTCGGAAACCGTGAATATGCTGGCATCTTCCTTGACCGCTTCGCCGAGCGCGATGTGCTTTTCCACGACCATGCCATCGAAAGGTGCCCGGATTTCATAGCGGTTGAGGCTTCCCGAAACGCTCGGGCTTGCCCCCAGCGCAATCAGTTTTTGCTGGCTGTTGGCGACGGCAATTTCAGCTTCCCGCAAAACCTGCTGTGCCAGGAGGTAGTCCTGCTCGGCGGAAATTTTTTCTTCCCAGAGCTTTTTTTCCCGCTCGTAGGTCGATTTGGCAAGCGTCAGGCGCTTCTGCGCCGACAACAGTTCGCTGCGCTGCTCGGAGAGTCCGGTACTGGCGATAACTGCCAATATCTGTCCGCGCTTGACCAATTGCCCAAGGTTGGCCGGGACACTTTCAACGACACCAGCTAACCGCGGCACAACGTGAGCTGTCCGATCTTCATTGAAGCGGATCTCACCCGGCAGTTGTGCCGCTGTTCGGATTTTGGCAGGGGCCGCCTTCTGGATACTGATGGCGGCCGATTTGACCTGCTCATCAGTCAGTTCGATTTTTCCTTCTTCCCTCGTATCGATGAACAGGAACGGTGTATTAGCCATCTTAGCGGTAATAGCTGCTTCAAAGGCATGGGGTTCGGCGATCGGACTGGTACTGATCAGGAAGTCTTGTTCCGCCTTGAAGGCCACTTCCTGCTTTTCTCCGTTCGGCCGCGTCAACGTCACAGAAACCTTAGCTGCTGAAGGGGCCAAGGGCTTGTCCTGTTGGAACAGCCAGACACGAAAATGAGGCTCACCACCTTCTTCAGCCAACAATAACTCCAGGCCAAATCCATCTTCGGTAAACAACTTGCCTCCATGAGAGCCCGTCTTCGGTCCATCCTCATGATGTTCTGCGTCGCTGTGGCCTTTGGCGTGATCATGGCCGTCACCGTCCTGAGCGCCATGATGCTCGGCATCAGCATGCCCCTTGGATTCGGCATGGCTGGCATGCTCACTCTTCTCTGCTGATTGACCCGAAGAGGAAGAACCCAGAATCCAGCCGCCAGTAGCAATGCCCATCGCCAAAATGACAGCGATGGCGATACCTTGTTTTTTGGAAAGGTTAAAAGCGTTCTTGTCGATATTGAATTTCACTGCTTGCTCCTACGGACGACTTGGCATTGGGGACGACATTGAATTGCTGGAGCCCAGTACGCGCTCTAGTTCGGCAGCAGTCCGATGCGCCTCGGACAAACTTCTCAGGTATTGGGCTCTTGCCTGAAAGAAGGTGCGTTGAGCATCCAGGACTTCCAGAAAACTGAATTTCCCAAGCTCGAACCCTTTGCTGGCTGCGTCATAGGCGCTGCGTGCGCCGGGCAGAATTTCGCTTTGTAAGGCTTGCGCTTCAACGACCAGTGACTTCAAGCGTTCCTGGTTTTGTGTGACTTCCGTGCTTAAGCGAACCTCAGTGGCGCTGAACTCATCGCGAGCCTTATCCGCCCGCCGCAGTGCTTCGAGTACATTGCCCTGGTTGCGGTCGAATATCGGGAAGGGGATCGAGACGCCCACGATGGTTTGGTTGCGCCCAAGTTCTTCAACCTTTTTTGAACCCAAGCTGACCGTGACGTTTGGAAACCGCCGAGACCGCTCGACATCGGCAAGCGCTGCAAAACGATCGGTCTCGTGGCGTGCTCGGGTAAGAACCGGGGAGTTGTTCAACCGACGATCGATCTCGTCGGCGGAGAGAATTTCTGGCAGATTGTCGATACGCCCTTCGACCTGTTCAAACCGTGGCGTCTTACTTCCCCAGGTCGCTGCCAGACGATTTCGTGCTGCGACCAAATCCCCTTTGGCTTGATTCAACTCCACCCGTGCAGACGCCCCAGCAACGCGGGCCTTGGTTTCCTCAACGGGAGAAATTTTGCCGGCCGTAACCCGGCGCGATGCAGCTTGGGTAGCGCGTTGGGCGAGGCCGAGCAAATCCTCTGTTTGCAGTACCCGTTCTTGAGCCACCAGGACATCGAAGAAGGCGCCAACGACGCTAGCTCGGATACCCTGACGTTTGGCCACCAAGTCGGCAGCGGCTACATCCCGTCCCCGCTCGGCGGAAACAATCCGTGCAGCACGCCGGCCCCCCAACTCGATTAATTGGCTGATCTGAACGGTTGTGGTTCGGGTCGCCTTATTCTGCGTATCTTCAACCAAGGTTGAAACTTCCGGGTTCGGCAGTATCCCTGCTTGAATCACCGCTCCCTCGACTGCTCGCAATTCATTGGTTGCGGCAGATAGTTCGGGATTGGCCGCTAGCGCGAGATCGATTGCAGCGGAAAGGGTTAAGGTTCCGGTCGGTTCCTTGGCAAGCGCAGGTACGGCTTCGATCAGCGACGGCACATTTTGCGTCTGCGCCCAGAGGTTGGTGCTGGCAATCACCGTAAATCCGAAAAGGGTTCGGACCAGTAAAGCGATAATTGGTTGTTGGCGGTACATCCGATTCTCCGTTGATGAAAGACACATCAGGAAATCGGCGGGGCGCCACACCGCAAGCGGCTTGGCATCGTGCGCAGCTCAAGCTGCGGCAAACAGATATGGGAAAAGTAACCCAACCCCGCCGATCAGGCGGAGATCGACCAGTTGGGACGTTCAGGCAGATCGCTAGGTGGCGACGTCAAGAAATGGGGAGACCACGGGTGATCGGCTACGCCACCAGCAACCTGCTGGGTATTGGTAACACTGGTTAATACTGCAATACAGCTGGCATGGCAGACGGCACAATCACTGTCGATGCCAGAGAGTTGGCCTTTGGCCGCCTTGGCGCTATCGTCAGCCTGATGTTTGTGCTCGTGGTGACCAAAATGATGCGCAGTAGCGCCTGTTTCATGTTGGCAATAGCTCGCCGCCACCGACCAGGTAATCTGGAGTGACAGTAAGATCAACAGGAAAACGGCAAGCCAACGACGCATGTTGATAATAGTAGCAGAGTGAGAGCAATAGGGATATTAGTGATGTCTTTGCACCGAAGTTGCAAGATTTGTGGCAGATAGCTCGATTACCTGCCACTCTTCTAGGCAACATATTTTCTGGCAGGCTAATTAGCCACCTTGGTAGAGCGCTTCATGCTGCTTTTTTTCTTCCGGTGTCATCTTCAGAGAGGGGGCCGGCGTGTTGTGGTTGAGTTTATCCACATGTTGCCATTTACCATCACGAAGGACATATTCGTGCGGGACAAGCACCCAGCCTTGATCACCGCCAACATATCGATACTGACCATCGGCGCTAATCGGGTTACGTTTAAACTCCTCAAGCTCCTTTTGGACTTGCTGAGTGGTTTTGTTGCTGGAATCATGCGACGGGTAGTATTTTACCGTTCCGTCGGGCCCGCTATGCATGACCGACTCCGCCAAGGCCTGTCCTGACAGGACCAATCCGGCACAAAGAACAGGGATAGAAAAGACTTGTTTAACGTTCATGATAGGAACTCCTTCATTAAATACCGGTTCATCGGTTTTGATATATGCCGAACAACGGCCTGGCATGGATGAACTATATGAAATGGGCTCTGACAGAATGCCAACAGGAAGTTTACAAATTTGACATCTTTTGCTTCGTGAAGAAATGAAATTACTGGTCGTCGAGGATGAACAAAAGCTTGCGCTGTACTTGCAAAAAGGCTTGGGCACGGCAGGCTTCGTGGTTGATATTGCGCATGATGGGGTAACCGGGCTTCATATGAGCCTGGCGTTCGATTATTCGGCAATTATCCTTGACTCCATGTTGCCGGGAATGGACGGACTTACCCTGCTTGCCGCTTTGCGTACCAAAAAACAGACGCCAGTCTTGATGCTTACAGCCTTGGGCAAGGTGGAGGATCGGGTCACCGGATTGCAAACAGGCGCAGACGATTACCTGGTCAAACCCTTCGCCTTTTCTGAGCTGATTGCACGGATTCAAGGTCTGCTTAGGCGATCAGCACCACATCAAGTGGAGACGCAATCAAACAGGCTGACACTTCATAACCTCGAAATGGATCTGGTGCGCCGCAAGGTCTCCAGGAACGGTCAGCGCGTCGATCTGAGTGCCAAGGAGTTCCTCCTGCTTTCTCTGTTTCTCAGGAAACAAGGCGAGGTGCTGTCACGAACCGAGATTGCCGAGCAGGTTTGGGATATGAACTTCGATAGCAACACCAATGTCGTCGAAGTTTCGATCAAGCGACTTCGCGCCAAAATGGATACGCCCTTCGAGACGCAGTTGCTGCATACCGTACGCGGCATGGGCTATGTCCTCGAACTGCGCGAATGAGACTCAGAACAATGATCAATCCGACGCTGAGCAGTCGCCTCATACGCTGGCTCGCTTCGCTGAGTTTGGGTGTTCTGGGGTGTTTGTGCCTCGGAGTCTTTTTCTCGGTCAAAGCCAACCTTGAAACACAACAGGACCTGCGTCTTGAAAAGCTCAGCACGGCAATTCGGCACCTGTTTGAAGAAACACCGGGACACCTGCAACCGGGGTCGCTTGAACACGACCTTGACGATCTTCTGAAAATCAATCGGGACTCGCATCTCAAGTTAATCGATAGGCTGGGTGAGGCTCGCTTCATCTCGATGCCAAGTGCGTGGCCATCAAAAGCTCGTTTTTATTCGTTTGCACTCCCCGATGAAGCACAGAGGACAGATTTTGCCGTTGCCGAATTGGCACTTGAGACTGCGCCCGATGAAGCGATTCTGGATCGCCTCGCAGCCATCCTCTGGGGGGCTGCGTTGATCGGGAGTGCGGCAATCACGCTGGGCGGCTACCTGATCGTTTATTTTGGACTGGCCCCCATTCGGAAGCTGGCTGAGCAAACGCGCAGTCTCGCAATCCTTTCCCTCGACAAGCGCTTGGAAACAGCGCGAATCCCGGCCGAGTTGCAAGTTCTCGTCGATCAGTTCAACGATTTGCTGAATCGACTGGAAAAAGCCTATCAGCAACTCGAAGGGTTCAATGCCGATGTGGCGCACGAATTGAGAACCCCATTGGCGAACATCATCGCCAGCAGCGAGTTGGCCTTGCGTAGCAACGACAAGGACGAACACCTGCGCGATTGCATCGGTTCGAATCTCGAAGAAATGCACAGGCTGTCGTGCATCGTCAATGACATGCTATTCCTGTCGCAAGCCGACCGGGGTGCTAAAGCTCGGCGGATGCCCGTTCAAAGCCTTGCCCAGCTCTGCGCCGAAGTGGCCGACTACTACGAAGCGGTGCTGATCGAATCTGACCTTCAATGGTCTATCGAAGGCGATGCATCAGGCCAGTACGACGCGGCGCTGCTCCGGCGCGTGCTGTCCAATCTGCTGAATAATGCGGCTCGGTATGCGGATCACGGAAGTTCAATCGTGATTCGTATCGCCGCGGAAACTCATGGACACATCAAGCTCTCGGTGATCAATCGAGGGGAACCGATTTCTGCTGAGAGTCTGCCTCATATCTTCGACCGCTTTTTCCGCGTAGACGCCTCACGTAGCCACGGCCATCAGAATCATGGACTGGGTCTCGCCATCGTTGGCGCGATTGCCCGGATGCATGACGGGGAGGCCTTCGCAAAATCCGCCCATGGTGAGACAGAAATAGGCGTACGACTGGCCTGCTGACGGCCCCGCTGCTTTTGCCGATGCCGACCAACAACGGGTCTTTAGTCTTTGGTTTGCGGTGCAGAGGTTCGCAACATCCGCAGACCGTTGGCGACGACCAGCAGGCTGGCGCCCATGTCGGCAAACACCGCCATCCACATCGTGGCATTTCCGAATACTGCCAGTCCAAGGAACACGACCTTGATCCCAAGAGCCAGGGCAATGTTCTGCCAGAGTACGGCGTGGGTCTGGCGAGACAAGCGTATGGTTTCCGGAATGCGCCGCAGGTCATCGTTCATGATCACCACGTCGGCTGCTTCCATGGCCGTATCGGTCCCGGCAGCACCCATGGCCACGCCGATGTCGGCACGGGCCAGGGCAGGTGCATCGTTGATGCCGTCGCCGGTCATCGCGGTCGGGCCATAGCGAGCCTGCAAATCTTCGATGGCCGCCAGTTTGTCCTCAGGAAGAAGATTTCCCCGGGCGTCGTCGATGCCGGCTTCCTTGGCGATGCTCGCGGCCGTCGCCGCATTGTCGCCGGTCAGCATGACCGAGACGACACCGAGCCGGTGCAGATCGGCCACCGCCTCCCGTGAGCTTTCCTTGATGGTGTCGGCCACCGCAAAAATCGCCAGCACCTGCTGTTCCGTCGCCAGCATGGTGACCGTCCGGCCTCGCGTCTCGTGCACCTGAAGGCGAGCCTCAATTTCTGCACTGCACAGAGCGCGTTCCTCAATCAGGCGATGATTGCCGAGGATCAGCAGTTGGCCGTCGGCACGCGCTTCCACACCCCGTCCGGCAAGGGCGAGAAAATCGGTCAAGCCGTTCTCCGGAAGCCTGAGACCGGTCGCAATCGCTTTTGAGACCGGATGGTCCGAGTGCCCGGCGAGGCTGGCCGCCCAAGCGAGCACCTGGGATTCGGGGATCGTCGAGGGAAGGAGTTCCGTGGCGACCAGACGGGGTTTGCCTTCGGTAATGGTGCCGGTCTTGTCGAGGGCAATGACGCGCAGTTTGCGGGCCTCCTCAAGATAGACGCCACCCTTGATCAGGATGCCGCGTCGGGCCGCTGCCGCCAGCCCGCTGACGACTGTCACCGGCGTTGCAAGCACCAGTGCGCAGGGGCAAGCGATGACCAGCAGCACCAGGGCCTTGTAGATCGCCTGCGTCCAAGTCCAGCCGAGGAGCCAGGGTGTCAAAATGGCCACGGCAAGTGCGATGCAGAACACAGCCGGGGTGTAGATTGCGGCAAACCGATCCACGAAGCGTTGGGTTGGCGCTTGCGTCCCCTGCGCCTGTTCGACCGCGTGAATGATGCGGGCCAGCGTGGTGTTGTCGGCAGCAGCCGTCACACGGAACTCCAGGATGCCGGTTTCGTTGATCGTGCCGGCAAATACCGGGTCGCCTACCACCTTGTCAATCGGGATACTTTCGCCGGTGACCGGCGCCTGATTGACCGCACTGCTTCCTGCCGTCACCTGACCATCGAGCGGTATCCTGGCGCCGGGTTTGACCCGCACGCAGGACTCCAGCGTTACCGCTGCGGCCGGAACGTCCAGCCACGTTCCATCAGCCTGCCGAACTTCCGCCGTCTCTGGCGTCAGGTCGAGCAGGCCCTTGATGGCGTTACGCGCCCGATCCACGGAGCGGGCTTCGATCAGTTCGGCAATGGCATACAAGGCCATGACCATCGCCGCCTCGGGCCACTGTCCTATGAGGAAGGCCCCGGTCACCGCCACACCCATCAGCGCGTTCATGTTCAACTGCCCGCGCCGCAATGCCGCCACGCCTTTGCTATAGGTGGAAATGCCGGACAGCCAGATGGCGACGACGGCCAATGTCATACCGAAGCCCTTGAAAGGCAATGTGTCGGGCGCGAAGAAATCCAGCGCTTCCGCGCCGACGGCTAGCCCCAGTGCCACAATGCTTCGCCATAGCTCACTGACGCTGGCGTTTTTATTCGCTGCCACCCCTGCCGACACCGGCTTGGGGTCAAACCCCGCCTTACGGATGGCGGCCAAGGCAGCATCGAGGGCATCCGTCGTCGCATCTATTGAAACGGTGCGTGCCGACAGTTGGAAACGCAGGGAACGGATCCCCTCGATACCGGCCACCGCTCGACGGATGTCATTCTCCTCGTTCGGGCAGTCCATGCTTGGAATCAAGAAAACGGGCACGCCATCGCTTTGAGCGAGATCGGATGCTGCCGGTCTTTCTGCGACTGCGGGCGCTGCTGCCGAACAACCGCCGGCACATCCGCAATGGGCGGTTTCCTGAAGGGGCTTGGGGTTGGGATCAAGACTCATGGCGTTCTCCTTGTTTCCCACATTAGAAACCCTTGAGTGACTACAGAGTCAAGTGATTACAATAAAGAAAAATATTCGGAGCCAAAGCAATGCTTGAGTTCGTCAAAGTTCTGGGATTGTTCGCCATAACCGCGCTGGCCGAGATTCTCGGCTGCTATCTGCCGTGGCTGGTGCTGACCCAGCAGCGTTCAGTTTGGCTGTTGATCCCCGCCGCCGTTTCCTTGGGGCTGTTTGCCTGGCTGCTGACCCTACACCCAGGTGCCGCCGGGCGAATCTACGCCGCCTACGGTGGTGTTTACGTGGCGATTGCCCTGATCTGGCTATGGCGAATCGATGGCGTTGTCCCAACTCGATGGGATCTTGTCGGCAGTGGGGTCGCACTGGCCGGTATGGCGATCATCATGCTCCAACCGGCTCGGCCCGTTTGAGCGGCAGGAGACGAAGATGAAAATCGGGGAGCTGGCCCGCCTTGCCGGTACGAATGTGGAAACGATCCGCTATTACGAGCGTGATGGGCTGCTGCCGGTAGCGGCACGCAGCGACGGCAATTACCGCATCTATGGGGATGCCCATGTCCAGCGACTATCTTTTATTCGGCGTTGTCGCAGTCTGGACATGATGCTGGATGAAATCCGGGTATTGCTGCACTTCAAGGAGTCACCCCAGGAAAACTGCGCGGATGTGAATCGTCTGCTTGATCGGCACATTGGGCACGTCGCCCAACGGATGCAAGAACTCCAAGAACTGGAGAGGCAACTAAAAGACCTGCGTGAGCGGTGTGGCGAGGCGCGGGATGCTGCCCACTGTGGCATTCTTGACGGCTTGTCTCAAGCGTTTGTACCTTGCGGCAAGACGGCATCCCATGTTCAGGGAACGCATCGGCATGGCGCAAACCGCAGCTTGGCGAAAGGTAATCAAGGCAACCAAGTTTGATGGCATTAGCTTAGCGTACGATTTATTCCGTTTTCTGTGATGGCCCCAATCAGCGCTAAGTCCAATTTTGACACGTATGTCTGCTGTACCTGTATCCGACACCGAGCAGGACGCCGTGTTGGTTGGCTGGACGTCGACGAAGCCCCGCGCGATACCGTACGAACGATAAGGAGGAGGCTCTTCCAGGGAGTTCATTACCTGATAACTCTTATTATCAGTTATACGTTTATACGCCAGATCGGGCATAATCGCGCTATCCGACCTCCCGGGAGCCTGCCATGTTGCGCCAGATCCGCTATGAATCCGCCCAGCGTTATTACCTGGTGCGTTGCGCCCGCAATCTGTTTGGCGACCTGGTGCTGTCGCGCTACTGGGGTGGCCTGGGCAGCCGGCGAGGCGGCGAGCGGCATGCCGTCATGGCCGATACTGACGCGCTGGCCCAGGCACTCGCCGAGATTGCCCGGCGCCGGCAGCGCCATGCTTATCGCGAGGTCAGCCGCCAATGAGCCAGAACAGCGAAGTCCTGCTGCCGACGACGCGCTACACCCGCGCCGATTTCACCGCCTTACGGGCGCATCTGAACCGGCTGCCGGCCCACCAAATCAGCTCACTTTATTACGCGGAAGACGATCTCGAGGAACTCGGCTGTAGCACGCCGAGCGCCTTGCTCGCTCGCCTTGAGGGGCTACGCGATCGCCTGATCCTGCGCGCTTCTGAGAAAAACCCGAATCTCGCCGAATTGTTGCGCTCGGCCCGGCAAAAGCAGCTCTGGTCGGCGAAGGTGATCGATTTCCTGGTCCAGGCGGCGGAAGACGACATGGCCGTGCCGCGCCGCCAAGATACGGTGTCAGCCTGGTTCAAACCGCGTATTGCGCAGGTGCTGCGGGGCGAGCAGGTGCGCTTCCTGGGCGAGCTGATGGCGCTGATCGAGGTCCGCGGTGAGGGCTGGTGGCGGCCCGTTCCCCGGATCGGCGCCGGCAAGGCGGCACGCCTCGAGGCCTGGCTGGGTCAGCATGCCGCCAGCCTGGGCGAATTGCAGCGTCAGCCTTTGTCGGTGCTGAGCGGAGAACTGGTGCTCCTGTCGCCGGACACCTCCCGGCTGGTGCCGATCGAACGTGCCTTACTACCGTCCGCGCTGGACGGCCACGATGGCGTGAACCGCAATGAGCGATTTTGTCAGATCGCGGCCCGCAATGACTACCAGGCCATCGAAGCCTACCTCACCAAATTTCGCCATCAAGAAAAAACGCGGCGCGCTTACCAAAAGGAAATCGAGCGCTTCTTGTTGTGGTGCATCACCGTCCGTAAAACGGCCTTGTCGTCAACGCTGCAGGACGATTGCGAAGCCTACAAGGACTTCCTAGGGCAGATTCCGGCGCCCTGGATCGGCCCGCGGCGTCCGCGTTCCGATCCGCGCTGGCGGCCGTTTGTCGGGCCCCTATCGCCGGCCAGCCAGCGCTACGCCGTACAGGCGATCCGTTTCTTCTTTAACTGGCTGGTCGATGTCCGCTATCTGGGCGGCAATCCCTGGGCGACGGTGGGCGATCCCGCCGTGGCGCGGTCGATCTTGCCCCTGCAGATTGACAAGGCGCTGTCCACCACCCTCTGGGACAAGCTCAGTCAAAATGGGGGAATACTCGATCAACTCTGTTACACCGATGATAATTCCCTGCGTGTACGCTACAAATTGCGGGGCGCTACGGCAAAGTTGTCGATGTCAGCCCAATTTCGCCTGGTCCGCGCCGCCTTGTTGCTCATTGGCGATACCGGCCTGCGCCGCGAAGAGGCGACTTATGCCACCCGCGACAAGCTGAAACCCCTGACCGACGCGGATGGGCTCTGGGAACTCGACGTACTGGGCAAGCGCAACCGGTGGCGAACGGTATTTCCTTCCCCACGGGCGATAGCGGCATTGCAGGCCCACTGGGCAGATCGCGGCAGCGATTTTAGTTTTGCGATGGTAGAGACGCCCTTGTTGTCGCCGCTCTCGGCCCCCGGTACCCGAACGGCCGCACTCAAGCATAGGGATAGGGAGGGCCAGATGCGGGATCAGGGATTTAGTGGGGACGGCCTGTACCGGGTGATCAAGACGGCGCTGCGGCGGATCGCGGCGGATGAAGGTTTTACGTTGAGCGACGCGGAACGAGCCCACTTACGCCAGGCAGCTCCGCATGCGCTTCGCCATACCTTCGGGACGCAAGCCGCAGCCGGGGAGGTACCGCTCGACGTGATTCAAAAAGTCCTGGGGCATGCCAGCCTACAGACGACAACGATTTATGTGCAGGCGGAAAAGCAGCGGAGTATTACTGAGCTCGGGAAGTTTTTAATAAATCCGAATAAGCGCTTTTCTGACCCGTCAAATTGACACCCTGAAAAGAACACAGGCCGGTATCCCGGCCTTAATAAATCATCTGCAAGCACAGAATTAGGCGAACTGACTCACGACCATGAGCAATGCGCTGATGTGGCAGAAATAACGCTATTTAAATCCTTTGGGTGCTATTTCCCGTAACAACTCACCTAACGGCGCTCGGTGGCAATGGCTGGGATATCGAGGTGCTTGGCGAGCGGAGCAAGCTTCGAACTGTGCCGATTCCGAACGCTTCTAGAAACGGCAGCCGATGTCCGAGTTCCAGATCTGTCTTAAGCTGAACCGCTAATCGACTTTAGTCTGTCGTCAATTTCGCGCTTCCATGCTCGCCAAGCGTAAAAGTCATCTTTCCCTGCGAACCAGGTGACGTGATCGCCAGTGCCCTGGTACGGATGCCCCTTGGGTGAGATATCGATCCATGCTTTTGCCGCGAGACGAGCCAGCTCAGCCGTATCCTTCGATTTAGCGTGGTGAGTGAGATCCCGTACGAGACCTGAGTTGCCGAAGGTGTCGATCAGTCCGCGAGGCGTGTTTCGATTGGCTTTGCAGAAATCGTTAATCTGATGCTCGAACTCGGCCAGATCGACTGAAAAGCTAACCACCTCCAGCTTCTTCGGATTCTTTCCAAACAGCTCAACGACCATGTCATCCAGACGTGCTTCTTCGGCTTGAAGGCGGTCGCTATCTCGTTTGACTTCGGCTTGCTTTGCCGTACGCTGAGCCAGCTCGAACGCATTGCCCATCTGATCAAGAATCTCGAAGGCTCGCTTGAGGGCAGTGATGTCCTCAGCAATGATTGCACGATCACCGTCGTTGAGATGATTCGTAATCCCCAAGACCTCCTTGCACGTTGATGCAGCAGCTCTCGATCTGGTTCTCAGGCGTTTTGCCTCATCTGCCGATCGCCATGCACTGTTTGCAAAGTAGTCAGCGAAGACTTCACTTCTCGTTTTCTTTTTCTTGCCAGCCATAGGTGTGTATCCAACAAAAAACTCCCCGGAGGGCGTTAGTTATTGAGCAATCAGATTGTCCAGGTTGTCTTCAAGCAGCTTCTTGAGCTTACCGACATCAAGCCCCTCGGCCTGGATTTTCGCCTCACGGTCAGTGTAAATCAGCTTTATCGGTGAACGGAGGCCCGGTCTGGAGATTTTGATTTCCTGGCGACGCTGCATGCGAACCGATGAGGATTTGAATTTCGACTCAATCCACGAGCGAATCTGGTTCTGACGGATCTTGTCTTCAGCCAACAGGGCAATAGCCTCAGTAAAAACTTCAGGCTCGTCACGGGCGATATCTTTTAACTCGTTGGCCTGAGTGGCACCAAGAATCTTCGGATTCACTTCGAGGATAGCTTTTGCCCCATCCGGAAAATCGTCGAAGCCAAATAGGAAGCCAACGAGTTGGCGCGAAACACCAAGCACCTGACCGATCTCGCTATTGGTTTTGCAGAACGCGTGATCTTTGAGAAGCTTTGCATGTTTAAAGCGCTCGTAGTCAGAAAGCTCTTTGCGAACAAAGTTATCCGATGCCAAAGCACATGCAGCTTCTGAGTCGGTCATATGGCGAACCACAACCGGCACATTGGCGTGGCCAAGTCTGCGGCACGCTTCGAGACGGTGGTGGCCAGCGATTACTTCGTAATTGCTAGAGTCTAGCATTCGCACCACTACCGGGCTGATCACGCCGGATTGGACGATGCTGGCCATTAGCGTCTCTATGTAGTCGCTGTCGGCAACAGCACGCACCTGGAAGGGGGAGGGTCGGATTAGAGCAACAGCAAGCTCAGTAACGGCAGCTTTATGAGCGCTAGAGTCTAGCGTTGTCGGCTTTTTGACCTTCACAGGGGCGGTGCTAGAGTCTAGCGCCGGGGTCTCGGGAGTGATTTCAACTGGAGTGCTAGAGTCTAGCATGGCCGCTGCGGGAGCATCGGGCATCGCATCAACGACCTTCTGGTCTGGCTTGCCGATCTTTCCGCTGCTCATCAAACCGCTTACCTTCGCCATGGCAATCTCCCTTAGTTTCCGCGTGTGGACGGAATAGATTCGTCGAATCCAGCCAGCGTAATCTTGTAACGTCCGAGCAGCGATTTCGCAAGATCAAACATAGCTTTTGCACCTGGACTATTTTGGTCTTGCTCGACAACAGCACCTTTGGATTCCGCACCCGGCAACGCCTGTTGGCGATGAAAACCCGAGAACTGCTGGATCACATTTTCGTTGAGCTGATGCGGATACTTGGCCACCAATACTTCGAGCGCTTCTTTCGATTGCTTGTAGATCGCCGAATAACCATTAGCCACGATTTCAACGTCAGAGGCGTGATTTGGAAAGGCTGCGTTGATTTCATCAACGTTGCCCAATAGGATCGGCAGGGCTTTGAGGTTTTCGCGATCGAGCCAGCATACGGCAAGTTGAGTACGGCTCGCCACCATGACGTTCATCGAAAGCAATGATGTACCAGGAGCTGAATCAACAACGATCACGTCGTATTGACCAAAGAAATCGGTATTTGCAGCGAACAGACGCTCGAAAACAGTTTCTCGCTGCATCTGGTTCATTAACCAACCGTCAGCGTTGGTGAGCGTAATGTCGGCTGGGATGATATCGAGCATACCACCCAGAAACACAGTACGGACAGCACGGCTGACATCTGCATGACCCTTATTGGCCACTGACTCTTCCATCAAATGGCCTATGTGGGTGATGTCTTCGCTTGAGGCCTCGATGCCCATCATGTTCGTCAACGAGGCCTGCGGATCTGCATCGATCATCAAGGTCTTGTAACCCATAAAGGAGAAGGCAGTAGCCAAATTGGCAGCGACCGTTGTCTTGCCAGTTCCACCCTTTGCCATGCGGCAATTCACAACTGGTGGGCGTTTCGGCTTGATTGTGGACTCGTCGATCTCGTACTGTGCAAGCTTGAGATTACGAACATCAGACGGGCGATATACATGCCGGGAGCCGTCGCCAGACTCCTTGCCGGTCAGCTTTTTGAGTATATGTAGAGAAATTGACGGCCAGATAAGTGCATCACAGACGTATTTGCCCCGAAATGTGGGGTCGCGCAGCGCTTGTGTTTCCGACATGACATACCTCGTTTCGAATATCAACGAGCGTTATCGTATATGACAACAGTGTCGATAACAATATGTTTTTCGATTTTAAGCGAATGTAACTCAAATATCGAAACGGCGCGAAATATCATGATGGCTGGAGCAGGCTCTTTACGAGCCAGTTGTTGAACGTACCTGAAACAAGTTGGGTTTTGAGTCCGGACTTGCGGAATGACGCCAGGGTCGGGCCTTTAAGCGTTTCCTCGAATGTTGCCAGTAGCGCTTCTTGCTCTGCAGGAGGCAGGTTGTCGAATTGATCCCTTGCCTCGTTAGCCTGACTGCGACGAAGGCCATCCTCAGCCTCCACGGTTGCCTTGCGCTTTGCTTCAGCCTCTGCGGTCTTCTTGGCCTTGAGCTCGACCGCTTCAGTTTTGGCCTTTCGCCCTGCTCCGTATTGATTCTTGAGAGCAGTCTTTAGGTAGGCAGCAGGCGACTCAAGTTCAGGCAAACTTGTCTTTGCTAGGCGCTCCTCGACAACCGCCAGGTTGTTTCGCAGATCATCTTCGCCGTGTTTCTGGATCAGCTTTTCTGCCTCTGCTGTGGATACGCCTAGCGCGGTGATCCGCGACAGCAAGGCATTATCGATTGGCGGAGGATCAAGGTCGAAAGCGCTCTGCTTGCTCAACTCAACCGTAAATTGGAGCTCCTTAACCCAGCGGCCTTCCTTGAATTCGATGAGCTCGATGCGAAGGTCTGTGACCGTGTTGATCTCGTCGACGGCCTTCTTAATCACATCGCGCTTGAAATATTTGTATTCAGGCGGTGCTGAGCCTTCTGCGGCCCCAGTGAGGATTTTCCACCACCATTGCCACGTTTCCCGATTGGTAACGCCAGACGGGTTCGTAGAATAGCGCTTGGTGATCTCGTAAAGAACCAAGCCGCCGATTGTGCGAAGGCTCGCAACATAGACAATTGGAAGCACCGTGTAATTGCTACGCGGATTAAGCAATAGCTCTTTGACGCCAACCGGCAGCGAAAAGCCCACGATAAGCTTTCCCCCTCGCCTCTTCTGGCCGGTAGGAAGCGATTCGTTTGTGCCATGGACAGTGTTATCCAAGGTGAAGCTAGGAATCAACACGTCCGACGTAATGCCGCCGTTCTCGGTAGGTCGAATGATCTTTACTGACTGGAGCTCGTCCAGGCTCTCGCGGAGCAATTCGTAGTCGCGTGAGTTGAACTTCGCATCCTTGACGATCTTGGATACCTCAACCCAGTATTTGCCTTCATTGTCTTCCTCGCCCCTCATTCGTTGAGCGTAGTAAAGCAATACGTTGATCAGCTTCCGGCTCAGCAAACTCAGGTGGCCAGACTGGACGCGATAACCAATCTCTGTGTTGTGCTTACGAACCTCGCGGCCACGGTCTAGCACGACAACGGCTGTCGGTTTTTCGGTCGAAGAAGTGCTAGCGATTTCGGACATGATTCGCTAATAATGCACCATAGGTGATTCAAGTGCAATCACCCAAGATCACAGCCATTTCACTTAACGCTCACCTATCAACGTAGCCTGAACAGCGACCCCTGAATGCTTTCCCTTTTAGCTCACCCAAAGCAATTCCTTTTGAGCTCACCTAAGACGGTAAGAGCGATGGGTTTCCTTGTACGCTCACCTCAAGACGTCGATTTCACGTTGCGCTCACCTGAATTTCCTTCAGCGCTCACTTACAGTACGGATCTTTCCTGCATGCCTCACCTGAATCCGATCGGTTTCCTTTTTGACTCACCAAAACGCCTTGAAACCGTTGCTACATAAGGATTTGCGCTTGCTTAATCTTGTGTACTTAAGCTTGTAGACTTAATAAAACACTCAAACAGCGGCGTGTTTTTCATAGGTTTCCTTTTTTGCTCACCCAATCAGCCTCCGTTAGTGCGCGCTACAGCAAAATGATTTCCTGTAGAACTCACCTGACGGTCACTTCATAGGTTTAGGTGAGAGGTAACGGGAAATAGTGTGTAAGCGCTTGCTATGCTGGAATGTCAATTTACACATAACAACTACACAAATTTCCATCTATGATCGCTCTTCAGGTGAGGGCTTACGGGAAACAAATAGCGATGGCCATGGAGATCAGCCCCATTTAAATTGCGAGATCCCAATTTTGGGCGTTAAGCCAAGCTCCTTTCCTGGGTGGCAGGCACTTAGGCACAAACATCTATTTGCGCGTGTCGTCCGTATCTGGGACGAATGACATGTCATCTGGGGCAGCCACGGCGACACCAACATGGAGTACTTTTCCCGCGATAGCAACGATCTCTGCTGGCTTCCAGGCCGCATTTGCGTTGGCTACGGGCCTTTGCGGTTGCTGCGTGCGCCTGTGGGTGATCTACATCACTGGTGGCGCCGGGTAAAATAGGCCCATGCAGATATCAATTAACAACCAGAGCTACGACCTGTCGCATCTAGCCCCCTTTACGCGCGCCATGGATCTCGATCTGCGCGGCGGGCTGGTTAAGAAAAATGCTCGGCTCAGCTTCCGGTTTTCGCAGCACTGCTACTCGCGCGGCCCGTCGGTCGGCGAAGCCATCCCGGTTGGCTGGCGTATCCCGGAAGGCCCGGCCGACAAACCGCGGGATCGTATCTTTTGCCTCCAGCGCTACGCGTACTCGTTGCAGCTGGTAACTCACCTGGATACGTTGATCCAAACCAACGGCACCGTGCAGCGCTCGCGGCACCTCAATTTCTTCGCCACGACTCTGGTGTTGGCGGATGCAGCAGGTGCACAGGTGTCAGTGCCCTATTACATTTTCCTCAAGGCCAGGAAAAAACAGGACCCGAACCAGCCGCCGCGGCTGGACATCTTCGTGGAGTCGGCCTACACGGACGATCCGCACATTCCGGGGCCGTACGGGGTGGGTGCGCCGGTTCCGCTGTCAGTGCTGCTGGGGCAGATTTGGGCGGCGGGGTAGCCAGAAAGACAAAGCCCCCAAGTTTCCCTGGGGGCTTTAAAGATTAGTGCGAGGAACCTGGTGGTACGCAGCTACCTTTACGGCGACCTCGCTGTGCTGCGCTTCTCACGTCATGGTTTTGCAACCGGACGCTGTTTTGCCAAGTCCTGTGTCTCAAGGGCGACAGGCGGGCTAACACTTGGATTAAGTATTACGTAATCCCGGATCCGTGTCAATCACGTTTAACCACGTACGATCATTATCGATCACGCAAAAAGGCCCCGAAGGGCCTTGGGTTGTCGTTTCCCGCATCCATTTTGGTCGGCCCGACTTACTATGATGGCGTGCCACCTTGGAAAAATTCTCAAGAGGGTGCAAAATATCTATGCACTTGTTGTACCGCCATCGCGCAATGTGATTGGCGTTTGAATCCGGTCAGCCCCTGCGACCGGAGCAGCCGCAAGGCTTGGGGCTTTACTCAGTTCCACAACCCAGTCGGGAGATCGCCTCCTGACCAGGGGCAATCTCCATTTTTCATTTCAGGAGATTTGCATGAACAACGCACGCCGCAAGCAACTGCAGGAAGCCATCAACCTCATTGAACAGGCCAAAACCCTGATCGAAATTGCTCGTGATGAGGAACAGGATGCATTCGATAATCTTCCAGAAAGTCTTCAGTCCGCAGGCACGGGAGTGAAGATGGAAGAGGCTGTATCGCAGATGGAGGAAGCTCTCAGCGAGAGCGAAAACATCGTAGACGCCCTCGGCAGTGCCATTGAATAGGCTTGTTTAGTTCAGTTTCGCCACCCGATCGGGAGATATCGCTCCCCGACAGGGTTCGTGTGATCTCTCTATTTTCCATGTACAAAAGGAGATCCACATGTATTTTCAGACTCAGGCTGAGTACGTGCATTACCACTCGCCCGAACAACGGGCGATGCGGAGTGCACGAGCTGAGAGCGAACGCCTCTCGGTAGTTCGTAACGCGCAAGTGTTGTTCAACGATGGCGATATCGCCGGTGCTCGCCAGGTGCTGTTCGATGGCGGGATATCCGACGACGGCGTGGGTGAATATCTACGCCTCTGGCGTGACAACTAATCCGCTTTTTCCGTAGGACTTGAAATGTGACCGCATGGAGTATATATTTAATATATACCTTTTGAGGGCCACGCCATGTCAAACCTACTGTTGAAGTTTCGTGAAAAAGATTCGCCGCTCGGGGTTTCGAGAGAGACTTTGAAGGCGCTCGCAAAGGAGTTAGAAGTGGCCGAAACAATGGTCGTTCATCTGGCGCTTGCCAGTTATGCAAAAGACGTTCTGCCCGGCTACGAAGCCGATGATGGTGCGTTGTCGAAAACCGAGCTGGGGATGATTCGCGATCGTGCGCGTGGCGCATTGCCGAAGGGCAAAGCCATTAGCACGAAGTCGCTGATCTAACTGACCATCATGTGGTCCCCGCCAGAGCCTGGCGACATCGTCTGGTGTCGCTTTCCGGAGCGGGTGCGTGATGTTCCTGGTCCCAAGCCACGGCCTGCATTGGTGGTTACGGTCACCGAGCACGAAGATGGCTACGCAGTGAAGGTAGCCTATGGCACGTCGAAGAAGGTTAATCAGCTTGTTTCTGGCGAATTTGCCATTCGCAAGCTGGATAGTCTGCCGGCCTACACCTTGGCTGGCTTGTCTTTCGACACGAAGTTCAATCTTCGGGAAATGGTGGACTTGCCGTGGAACGATGAGTTCTTCGGTGTTCCGCCTCATCCAACGTATGGCCAAACGCCCAAGCTTGGCAGCTTGCATGCCTGTTTGATGAAGGCATTGACCAGTGCAGCACGCGCCGCACTGCGGTGATTTAAGCCGCAATACCCTGTAACTCGGCGACCGGTCCCCTTGGGCTGGCCGCCTTTTCTCATCTACCCACTGCGGGACGCTTCCCGCAATGGGGATCGTTCCGCGTTCTTTGGAGAGCCCACCATGAACGTAGAACTCGACCGAATCATCGACAAAGTGAAGAAGTGCATTGCACTGTCGAAGTCGGACAATCCACACGAAGCAGCTGCAGCATTACGCCAGGCGCAAGCGCTCATGCGAAAACACGGGATCGACGAGGCTGGAATCGTAGCCTCAGAAGTCAGTGCCGCCGACGTGGAGCACAAATCAGGAAACACTGCCCGCCCACCAGCATGGGAGACCATGTTGATGATGCTCGTTGGGACTGCATTTGGATGTAAGGGACTGTTTGTTCCTGCACCCAAGGTGAATGGTCGACGAGGTGCTGGCAGCTATCGCTACGTTGGAGTATCCCTTGCTCTTCCGGAGGAGCGCCTGCGCATCAAGGAACTGCTCGGCAAGCTCCCGCCCGGGCCAGAGACGAAGGTACGGAAAATCCTCGGGGCCCTCGGAGCCCTATGGAGGCAGGATCCGACAGAACGGATCGTGATCTTCGCCACCTATCTGGGCAGCGTCGAGATGCTCGGCGAGACCATCGCCACGACCTATCCCGGGCAGGGCGTCGTCGTCCTCAAGGGCGGGGACCACGGGTCGAAGGCCGCAGCCGAGAGGCGCTTTAAGCAGGCAGATGGCCCGCGCGTGATGATCTGCACGGCGGCCGGGCGCGAAGGTCTGAACATGCAGCATGCCCGCATTCTCATCAACTTCGACCTGCCGTGGAACCCGATGGACATGGAGCAGCGCATCGGCCGCATCCACCGCTATGGCCAGAAGCACACCGCCCAAGTCTACAACCTCGTCCTGTCCGACACCATCGAGGGCAGGATCTTCCTCCTTCTCGACAGCAAGCTGACCGAGATCGCCAAGACCCTCGGGAAGGTGGACGAGACGGGGGCCGTGGCCGAGGATCTGCGTTCGCAGATTCTGGGACAGTTGTCCGAGCGCCTAAGCTATGAGCGCCTCTATTCCGAAGCCCTCGGCGATCCCGAGTTGAAACGGACTAGGGTCGAGCTCGAGGCCGCGATGAGCAACGCCAGCGAGGCACGGGCCGTCGTGTTCGAGCTCTTCCAGGACCTTTCCGGCTTTTCCGTCGACGAGTACAAGCCGTTCTCCGACGCTGAATCCGGTCTCGGCGCTCTGGACAAGTTCGTCAAGGAGGCGGCCCGCGACGAGGGCGGGCGCTTGGAGCCCGCAGGCGAGGGACTTTCCAAACTTCTCGACCCATCCGGGGCCGTCAGCGCGATTTTCTGCCACGACAGGGACCGGGCGCTTGCCGACGACGGACTCGCGCTCATGGGCCTCGACCACCCGATTGTCGAAGGATGGATGCGGGTCGCGCGTGAGTCCCCCCCTGAAACCCTCGGCGTATCCGTCAGCGTTCCCGGCAAATCGGGTGTGCTTTCGCTTTGGCACGTGGTCGCGACGAACGAGAAGGGACATCGGGTTGCCAAGCGGTACGCCGTCGTCGTGAAGGTGGCCGACGAATGGATCACCGAGGTGGAGGCCGACTGGGCCAGATTCAAGGGAGGATCACGGACCGAGGCTCTCTTCTCGTCGGTCCGTACATACACCCAGGAGGTTTTCAGAAGGCTCTCCGCCGCCATGGTGGACGAGAGCTCCGAGGACGTCCTGGTAAGACACCGCGAGCAGTTCAAGCAGCTTTCCCCGTTGAGCCGCATAGAGGTCGCGAGTTTCACGGAGGAACTCGTGCGCGGCAGCCCGGCCATCCTTCCCGAGATCCTATCCTCGGCCGTGCAGGCCCTGATCAACTTGGAAAAATCGAGGGGAGGGGCCGCGCTCCTCGAAAAACTGACAAAACTCGACGAGACGGATATTGAGGGTCTCGACAGACTCCTCGGTCAGTGGACCGTGCGCGACGCCCTGTCCGTCCTGGACGAGATAGACCACCGCCTTGCCGTCATATCTGCCATCGAGAAACTTTGCGGGGACCCCGGCACGGACGAACTGCACACGCTTCATCCTTTGGTCACCCAGGCGCGATGGCTTTTCGGCCCGGAGTTCGACAGCAGCGAATACGCATCGAACATCACGCTCCGGAACGCGGCCGAGAAGGTCTTCGGCCGAAGGGTCTCCACGGAGGCGTTCTCCAATCCGCGGCAGCGGCCTGACATCATGGCCCTGGCCGACGCGACCTGTTCGATTGTCGGCACCGATGCGTTCGACGGCGGCGAGGCCTCCCTCACGCGCATCCAGAGCGTCCTCATTATCGAGCTGAAGAAGGGGAACTCGACCATCGGCAGGGAGGAGGTCAATCAGGCCACCGGATATGTCCAGGACTTCCTCGGAAGCGGGGCGATGGACGGGACGCCGATGTTCCGGGCCTTCGTCGTCGGGCACGCCATCGACGCGAAGACGATGCGCGACTTGGAAATCAAGGACGAGTCCGTCGTCAGGGGCCGGGTTCAGGCGACCACCTACGGTCAGCTCACCAGATCCGCCCACCAGCGGCTCTTCCGCTTGAAGGACAAGATACCCGCTCGCTACGAGGACGTCTCCGGGTCGGAGCTCTCCGCAAGGGTCATGGGTCTCGCGAGCCAAGCCGACCTTGGCCTGTCGGGCGGCGGCGCGGAATGAAAGACGACTCCGAGGTGCTTGTTCTGAACCAGAAAACAGGGTTAATTGAATTCCCGGACGCCCTTGCTGACCCGGCAGCGCTCGACGCAGTCTCGTATCAGGTCGGCCACGGTCAGCGGATCGGGCACCGCTTCCAGGATTACGACCGGCGTACTGATATCGCTCGTTTGCAGGATTACTCGGCCGCATCCAGCAAGGCGCTGCATGAGCGGCTGATCGACTGAAATATCCTTGACCCGATAGAGCTCCAGGACATCGGATTTTCGAAAAAGCACGCCCGTCTGTTCGCGCAGGCGCTGCATGGTCAGCTCGTAGCTATGATTCGACACGCGAACGTACCGGATCAAGGCAAGGACCATGGGGACCACTAGCCAGCAAAGTAGAAAACAGACCGTGTAATAGGCAAATGAGGAAATATGGCCTTCGGACTCTATCCAGATTGGCTGCGTATCCGGGGCGAATTGGGCCTGGGTATAGTCAATGGGTTCAGTCATCGGTGTCTCGACTTTACTGAGAAATTTGACCGTCGGTGGTAATCAGTACAGGCCATACCGGGATCCCGGCCGCCGTCGCCAGCGCATCGAGCGAGCCGGGAGTCAGTGGTAGCTTTCCGGCAGATTCCCTGAGGCGCTTGAGCGCAGTCTCATCACGTACTGACACGACTAGACAAGACGCATGCATATTTTCCAGAGCGGCCAAGTTCAATGCCAACCAATGCCTGGACAACTGGTCGTCACCAATGACGCAGATAGGAATGTCAGGCCCGCCCTTCAGCTTTCCGCGGATCGGGGGTCCTAACAGACCTGGCTTCGCTTTGGTGGTGACGACTGGAAACATCGGTATTGGCATTGGCGCGCTGGCCATCGGCCGGCGATCACGCTGTGCCTTTTCCGGTGTGATGTATTTGAGGTATTGCGCGATCGGCTCGCCACCGGCGTCGTAGATGACGGTCGGGATGGTCCGTGTTGGAGCCGGCACCGACTGGGCGAATATCACCGGAGACACGATGCTGGCGATGAGACAGGCCATTGCTCGCAAGGATTTTGACATCACCACATCCCCCAAATAATGGCGAACAGGAACGTACCTTTAGTGTCACAGCACCCATATGGGCGCCAGAGCGAATAAGCGTAGGACTCGACCTTGCTGGTCTCGAAATCACCGTAGCCCACCGGCGACGCTGAGTCATTTTGCCCGAACACATGGCAGACCGTTGGGGGAGTCCCCTTGTACGGCGCCGACATCTGCCATTGGCCACCGGTCAGAAGATTTTCCATCGCGGACGGCGGATCGAACACTGTTTGCCCATTGCGTTGGGTGGTGCCACCCGATGAAAGATAGTTGTAGGTATGCGCTTCACCTTGCCGTGTGACGATATCGGCCATGCGCTGTGACAACACAGCAGCAAGCTTGACGTCATGTTGTTGTACCAGCCAACCTGTCCGTGGAAGCACGTTGCCCCAAGTGTTTAGCGGGAACGATCCGACCTCGCGCATGCCCGGGATCCATGTCTCGATACGCAGCATGTCGACGGGCAGGTAGTCGCGCCAGGGCATGGCATCCGAGAAGCTGGAAAAGTAACTGTTGCCGCCCGTGGCTGCACTGTTGCAGAGGTAGCTGGCGGCAAACATTCCTCCCGGATGGCCAATGGCGTCGCCATCACGGAACTTCACGTTCTTGTTCGAACGATTTTTCGTGTTGCTTCGAGTACCCGAACTATCGTTGATCAGCAGTCCGTAAATCGTCGACATCCCCTGAAGGATTGTCTTTTCGATCATCTTGCCAATCATCGGGTAGGGGTGATTATCGAGATCGTGGTAGGTCGACACGATCAGGTCTGGCAACATCATTGAATATCGGTCAGAGGTTTCAATGTGGCATTCGTAAATATCGCAGACCAGGAAGTAACAAATACCGCTCGAATGCCACATCCCACATGACTGCCAGCTATTACTGGCCTGCATGTAGACGGTCATCATGTCCGTCGTTTCGTAGATCGTCGTAGCAGTCGCCGACCCAGACCCGGTCGTTGCTGCTGTTGCCGGCAAATGGCAGAGCAGGGCGGCCAAAAAGACAAGCATTGTTTTGCGCATGGTCACTCCCCTTGCTGCGCCCGCCAGGCGCGATACATTACCCGGGCCTGCTCGACATCGTTCATGCCGTAAAGCACAGCCTTGCCATCAAAAACGATGGCCGGCGTTTTTATGATCTGGTACTCGGCAGCGCGGATCCGCGCGGTCGACGCAATGCGCATCGCCTGTTTGTCTTGAGGTGTCAGCGCATTTAGGCGCTGCGTTGCAATTCGAGCCGCTTCGGCCTTGTTCGGGGGCAAGCCGACAGATAGGCGCTGGGTGACAATGTTCATTGCATCGACGATGTAGACAGTTGCGCCGGCCGAATTCAGGAAATCGGGCTGGGTGCTGAGTCGGAAGACTTCTGTTGTTTCAGCGGCCGCCGTCATGGGAATCATCAGCAGAGCAACAAAACTTGCCGTGCAAGCGTTCATCTGACTACGTTCTTGAACGATTCTGCGACAGCATTCGAGTAGGACATTTCTACTCCTACAAGGCAATACTCGGCATCAATGCTTGTGCCACCTGCCTTGGTTTTTTTCAACTTGGCACCGGCAAACATGACAATTCCTTTGCCGTCCGGAGCTTTATAGTTAAAAACAGTATCCCGCATGTCGTACAAATAGCCAGGAACAGCCCGATGTTTAAATCCGTCGTCTTTCATTCGTCCTGCCCGCTGTTTCAGCCAAGCCGCCTTTTCCTCCAGAGTCATAAAGCCAAACTGATCGATAATGGAGGCGTATGCATAATCAATATTTCCCGGTCCAGAAGCATTTACTGTGTAGCATTGCTGCGGGGATTTCTGCCAACCGGAATCGTCAGTTCCAGATGGGGTAGGGCTGCCCCCTGCGCCTTGTCGCTGCCGGTTGTAGTCCTCAAACTTCTGCTGCGCCTGTGCCTTGCACGTTTCCACATCATCTGCCGCGGCACATTTGACTGAATAGATCATGTCATCGAGGAAACCGAGTGCCATGGCTGGGGTATTGATAACTGCGCCAAGCAGCAGAACAGCCGCCAAATATCGGCGCTTCATTGAGTGATTCATGGACAATCCTTTCGCTACCAGATAAGCACTACGAACAACATGACCACCACCAAGCCGCGAACAACGTCACCATTCATTTCGTATAACTCAGTGCGGCCATCGGCAAACGCTGTCCAGAGACCAAGAAGAACGTAAGCAAGCCAGGTCAAACATGCAGCACCGGCAACTAGCGCCAACATGTTGCGCGTACTGCTCATGGTGCTACCCGATCCCCCTGCGTATCCATCTAGAGCGTTCGCATAAGCCGGTGCTGATGGCGTCGGGAGAATAGAAGCCCCTCCCATCGATGCCGGGATCGAGGTGTGCGTATTTCCTGTCGAGGTGCTATTCGTCGTGCCACCGGAAGTGCCGCCAGTTGGATGGGCGGCAAGGACCGACGCGTAGGTTGTACCGGCCACCGGCAAGTCGTAGCCGCCAAATTGCGCGATGTAGGTCGAAATTCGCGTGTTGTTTGCATCCGTACCGACCACGCCAGTCTGCAAAAACGCTCTCAGCCCCGGATGCGCGCTATTACCAATGCCCAACAGGTGGTAGCCAGCAAGCAACCCACTCTGGGTGATTTGAACCCCGTTTACCGTCTGGCCAACATAGCTATCCAGTCCGTAGTGTTGGATCGTTGCCCAAGCTCTGGAGTTATAGGCGGTTACCGCATTTGTCTGTGCCTGCGCATTGGCGAGAAATGAAGCTTGGCTTGTAATTCCATCCCTGCCAGTCCAAGCGCCGGAAGCGGTCTGGTAGCCGGCGTCTTGCAGGGCCAGGCTCCCCATTTGATAGAGCCCGGCGTAGCCAAACCTGTTAACAGCGTATTGGTTCATTGATGACTCGCGCTGCGCCAATGCTCTGAGATAGTCCGCATAGGTCGTTCCTGCCCATGCAGCAACGCTTACGAAGAGCAGGCTCAACAACCAGTGTCTCCGCACCCAACGAGTTACTGTCGGCATCGTTCAGCTCCTAGAAGTCTTTGCAGGCATTGGGCACTTTTGGATCGGGCACGCGACCTTTGAGAACGTACTTTTGTTGAGCGTCGGCATAGCCATAAACCGGGTAACAGAAGCCGGGGACGGCGGGCATGATCTCCGGCCAAACGCCAGGCCGAGCTGGGCGCTCATCAAAAGCATCACCGTCAGCGGTCATGATCGCGCGCCACCGACCTTGGCCATCGCTGGCCAAAGCATGGACGACTTTGCCCATCATTCCGTAAATGCAACCATTGCCCTCGACCACGATCACTTCAGCGCGCCCATCACGGTTCATGTCACGTACCGTGACAACGGGGTTGCTCGGCTGTTTGCATTCGCGGTCCACCAGCCCTGCAGGGCCAACAGCCATGGGCAGCAGTGCTGCAATTGCCTGACGGTCAGCGACAGTCAGTACCTGCGCATTGGCAACCCCCTGGAACAACAGGTCGACTACAGTCGCCGCCTGACTCGTGCCCGACAGCAGGCAGGCGAGGGCAAGAGACAGTGTTCGGCACATACTTTTCATGGCAATCTCCTATTCAATTTGCCGAATTACTTGGCCATGGATACATCCAGGGCGGTCGCCAGGATTTCGATAGGTACGCGCCCCACCATGCGTTGGCCGTTGCCAAGCACCATCGTTGGTGTGTTCTGGATCTTGTACTGATTGCCGAAAGCAAGGAGCTTCCCGACCTTCTCGAGCGCTGGCTCACAGCCCGCTTCCACTTGGGCAGGGATGGATTCGGTACCAGACATATAGGCATGCCATTTCGCAGCTCGTCGGCCGGCAGGTGCGCATAGCGTCATTGCGACCGCAGGCGTCGAATCTTCAGAAATGATCGGCAGTGGAATGCTGTAAATCGTTACGTCAGTTAGTTGTGAGAGGGTGCTGTGCAATTCCCGACAAACGGAGCAGGAAGGATCCTCGAATACGGCCAGTTGGCGCTTGCCAGAGCCGATCACGGTTTTGATGGCCAGATCAAGGGGCAACTTCTTGAAGTCGATACTCGACACTTTTTGCAACGTCGCCTGGGTCAGATCCTGGCGCTTTTCAGTATCGACAAGACGACCATCAACGAGCGCATAGCGTCCCGTTGAGTCGCTATAGAACACATCGGTACCGGACACAACTTCAAAGATGCCTTGGATAGGCGTGGTGCTCACTGAAGTCACTTCAACCTTGCCACCGGTATAGCGAGCAATGCCGGCTCGAACGCGATCAGTATTGGCATCAGCCAAAACCAAAGACGAAGCAAAGATGCCAACAGCAAGGGCGATCGCAGAGAGTTTTGCAGACATGAGGGCTCCTGTTTTTAAACTGAGGGTTGCAGAATATTTGGGCGCAGCGGAGGACGAAATCCGAACGCTGCAGTGGCACCCGAATGAAGACCAGGACGACGTCCAGACCTTTGGTGCCAGCAATCAGAAAAAACAGGGAAGGCTCCAACAAGCGGTGATATGCCAGAGGTAGCCTTCGCATCACTTTCGTGATGCAAGTCGGTGGTTGGCGCCGAACTGTTGTCCGATGGAAACCACTGCTTACGAGTGAGCATGATAAGTCTTTCAATGACAACGTCAACTATTGCAAGCTCAGTAGCGTTAATTCCTGAAGGGGTAGGCGCCTTATCGCTCGCCTTGACTAAATTCATTCCGTTGTCCTATCCTGATGGTGCGTCTTGCGGCGCTATGGGTTTGCAACACGCACCCTCTTTTATCTAATGACGTTCCGCCATGCAGCCAACGGCCGCATTGATCGAGGCGGTGATTTACCCCTCGCATCAAATTCTTGGCTGAAGGAACTCGACATGAACATCCTGGATCTCCTGAATAAACTGTTCGCTGTCTTTGCTGTAGCGTCGATGGTGTTGGCTTGTGTTGCAAGGCCGTTTCTGTTGCTGCTTAATTGGCTGCCAGAAACGACTAATGACGATGGAGATGATGACGAATGGCATACTTGTTACTCGGGTAGTGTTAATCACGGGCAAGGGCCACTTCCGGGCGATGTCCGCACGTTTTTTGAGGATTAGCCTGCGCGCTTCATGTGATAAGTGCCTCTGCATTTATCGCTTAACAATCCGACCAATTTGTCTTGCCGCTCCGAGACCCTTTTGACCCGCTTGGGTGGCAGTTTTGATTGCTGTTTCCTTCATGCCAGACACCCCTTGCATGATGTTGTACCCGACCCAGCCCATCATGCCGGACCAGACCAGCGGAATACCGAGGTACATGCTGACGAGAACGGTATTGAGCGTGACTCGTTTGATCACACCATCAGCCCCTCCGGATTGCCAACCATCGAAGAACTGGCCGAATACGGTTACGGCATCGGGATACATCGCCTTCAACAGGTGGTCGTCCATCACGCGCGCAATGAACCACATCAGCGGCCACATCTTGACGGTAAAGATTGCCAGGCCGCCCAGGAACATCACCTGCAGGCTGTAGCGGCCAACGACGACAATCAGTGGTAAGAACATGTAGATCGTCATCAGGATCAATGGCTGGGCCATTGTGACGAACTGGACGAGCGGATAGAGTGACATCCTGGCTTCGGCCGCTTTGCTTACGCCACCAGCGATACCAAATATATCGAAGGGCGCCTGCATCAATTTCTCCCCGACGCCACGGTCCTCTCCAATAATCCCAACTGTATCAACCATTGCCGGCCGTTGTTTGGTGATGGCCAGGCGAATAACTGAGTCTTCGATCGTGGCGTTACTGGTTCCTGGATACAGGGTCGTCAGTGCTGTCGTAATCGACGTGGAAAAGGCCCCGCCGCTTGTTACAAAGCCACTCAGAATGTCGGATTTCAGTTGCCCCCACCAGGCATTACAGAGTGGGCGGCCGTTGTCCGGTGGCACTGTCGTGCCGGAAACATCGGCATCAGTCGTTGCGCTCACTGCGAATCCCTCGACCCCACTGGTGGCCGATAGGGTGTCGTAATAACCTGGTTCTGTCTGATAGAAGTGTGAGCCGATCCAGTCCACATCAGATGGGCCATAGGTGCTCAACGTCGAGGCGCCAGTGCCAGAAACAGCAACCGTATTCGAATAGTATTTGGAACGTGCAGGAGTAAAGCATTCAACGTTAAAGCGCTGGATATTCGCCCGCAACTTCGGGTCGTTAATACTGGCCGCTCTCGCCATTTCTTCCATTTGACGAAATCCGGCCATGTCGTTTCCGATCCCGGCCTTGGCCGCCTCGGTAACGCCAGAGGAAACGCCCATGACGAAATACCACCAAGCGGGGATTTCGGCTGTCGCCGGAGCCCCCGAAAATGCATTGGTATACGAGCCGGCTGAGGCGCTTGTCGCGGTCGTTGCGGTGTTGATCGCCGTGGCGTCCGGAGTGTGGTTCAAGGTCACCTGACTCAAGTTGAGACCTGGAATCGTCGTGAAGCACATGGCCAGCACGAAAATCGCGATGCCGAGCTCGACCTCCATCACGCGAATCATCCAGCCGGCATCAGCTCCATCAGTTGAAGCCCGCTTGTGCGCCTCCATCCATGTGCCGAGTACCAGAAAGATGAACGGCAGGTAGATCAGCCCTGTGCCAACAAGGATGTCCTTGAAGATGGCGGCAAAGCCCCATCCGTACATTGTCGTGAAAAGCTCAAGATAACTCTGAACGGTCATTGCAGGATTCCTCTATCAAGCCGACCAAAGAAAGACGCTCAGACCCATCAGCGCCAGTCCCCAGTAGAACATTCGGTCGCGAGCGGCCAACCAGGCCGCCTCGACGTCCGCTGCAAAATGGGCGCGCTTGATAATCGCGGCCCATTTCCACCAGACTGTTGCAAGCCCGGCGAATTGCAGGGCAAGTACCAATGGTCGAGCCAAGGCCAGCCAGTGATGAACACGGGCTGCCAGCGTTTGCGGTGCGCTGCTGTGCAACATGAGTGACGCAGTGAAGGCGCCGACGGCGAACAGAACAAGAACGAGTACGGTGCCGGCCGCTGCTCTAGCCAGTACAGTCCGGAGCACCCGTTTGCTTTGGCGTGGAAGAGCTTCTTCGGAGACCATTACTGCACCTTCCCGTTTTCGAGTGGGCGGGTATCAATTGGCTTGGTTGCAGGCAGGGCGGCTGACGATGCCCTTGCGGCTTGGTATGTCTGCAGCAAGGTGCCGGCCGAGCTGGATATCAGCTCTTTCCTGACGCGCGCCTCATACATTAGGCTGTCGATGGCCTTGTTGACTTCCTCTAGTTTGACATTCACCGGCTCGGTTACATTGTCCGATGATGCTGCGGGGATGGTTTTGCCGGTCATTAGCATTTGGCGAACCAAAAGTGCACGATCAACGGTTCTGGCCAGTGCTATTTCCTGCGATAGGCGACTATAAGCAATCGCCTGCTCCGGCTTTGGCAAAGAGCGTATGGCATCAACCAGATCCCGGGTAACCAACACGCCAGGTGCGGAAGCCGTCTCCAAGTCACTTGCGCTAGGTACGCTGGCGCCCAGAACAGTACCCAGTTGCGTCTGCGCGATAGGAATTTCGTCTTCGAATTTTTTGCTAAGACCTATGCCTGTTTCTGTCCCTTTTGCTGGACAAGTTGGTTGATCGCAAGTCGCAATTTCAAGATCTCCCACCGCGTCCACCGCAAACTCCGATGCCGCCTGAGGCGTAGGAAAAGCCTTAGCGAGACGTGCGCCTGTTCCTGTGTATCCAGCGGTCGCCGAAGCCGTTGTCGGCTGCATCATCGTCAGGTTGTAGGCCCCCTTGACGAGATCCTTCACAATCCGTATCGGCTCCTGCCCCTTTCCGCCTTGCTTTCCGCCGAAGATCCAGGTCATCCCTCCTGAACCAGAATCAGTCTGCACAGTCTGCTTCGCAGTCACCACATCGCCGCCCGAACTGGCTTTTTCCTTCCACTGCTCGCCCATGGCCATCGTTACGTATTTGTCGTATGGGTTCTTTCCGTCCCGAATCTGCGTTTCCATCTGTTCGCACGATTCGAAGCTCATATTGACCAGGTCGCGCGCTTTTTGAAGGTAGGTCTGAACAAGCTCGTATAGACCGGGTTGAGCGCGCTGCAGGATGTACATCGGCAGGGCAGCGATCGCAGCCTTGATCGCGTTCATCACCACATCGTCGAGATTCTTGAGGCTGTCAATCGTGTTCTGCATGGAGGCCTGGACATCGAATTTGCCGCAGGAGTAGTTAAAACGGCCACCACCACCCAGTCCGAGGTGCAAACGCAAGCCGGCCGGGTTCGGTGCCCGGGCGGCTGCATCGCTACCCCCCAAGTGGTAATACAACGTTGAGCCTTTGCCAGAGGAGGGCATAGTGACTGCCGCATGGGCCATTGGCGTTACAACCACCGCCACGGCGAGGACCGCTGCGCGAATGGGAAAATGGTTCTTGCTCATGAATTCGATCCTTCCTGGCCGGATTGCGTTTGTCGCATGAAGGTGGCGGCGATCAGTGCTGCGCGCTGATCGCTCACTGCGTCAGTGGCGATCAGTTCGTCGGACACGATCTGCAGATGGCACAACAATGGGTGCCGAATGAAAGGCGCTGCGCTGGTGATTGGTGCGACCGTCAGCGGGCTACGCCACGCGCAGCGCGCGAGAAACTTCAACAGGGCCGGCATTGCGGTGTGTGCGGCGTTGTTTACGCCATCGAGCACGACGATATCGGCGTTGGCCAGACGGTCAAAGAGGCTGCTATAAACGCCAGCGTTGGGTGCCTGCAGGTCGTATAGGTACTCCTGGCGGCCACAACGCACCTGAAAGCAGCCGTTGGCCAGGTCCGAGAGATCGACCAGCGCCGTCGCCGGCGTGCGGCGCCCAAATGCGTGACACCATGCCGCGGCTGCCAGCATCGCGCTCGTCGATATGCCGGTTTCTGCGAACACCAAGTCGACAGTGCCGAAGCTTTCCAGCACCAGGTCGTCGAGCTGGTCCGCAATCGTCCGGCGCGGCTGCAGATTGTCGGTGGAGATCATCGGCGCGGCCTCAAGCATATTCGCGCCGGGCGGCGAGTTTCTTGGCCACCACCCCGGCCGCCTGCAGTTCGGTGCACCCCGTTTCGTTCATGATGGCGCGACGTTCGGCCTTTTCGTGCATCTCGGTCATGGCCAGCGCGATCGGCAGTGCCGGCGGCACGTTCCGGAACAGCGCCTGCATTACCGATGAAATGACGACGCCTTCGGTGTATTTCGGCGGTTCCTTGGTCGCCGACTCCATCAGCCGGCGCTGCTCGTCGGTCAGTGTCTTGAAGCGGGCGACATGCTCGATTTCATCGGGCGGCATAGTCAGCAACCACCACCACTCACACATCGAGAGAATGCGCGCCACATCGTCCGGGAAGTCCTGCATGTTCTGGGTGGCCAGCCAGAACCATGCACCCAGCTTGCGCCACATTTTCGTGATCTTGACGACGTAGTCGGAGAGCAGTTGATTCTTGGTGACCAGGTGGCCTTCGTCGGTCAGGAAAATGAGCGGCCGACCTTCGTACTGGGTGGCCTCAGCCAGCGAGTGGACGTGGCTGACCAGGGAGGTATAGGCAACAGAGAGCGCATCCTCGTAGCTCGACATGGCCAGCGTGCCCATTTCGACGTGAACCACATCGACATCGGGCCAGCTTTGTCCGTATCCATTGAACAACTTCCCACGCAAGCCATTGCAAAACACCATCATGGCCTGGCCCATGTCTTCGGCACGTTCTCGCCGCAACTGCCCCAAATCGGGGGAGTCGCGCATGGCCATCAAAGCCTCTGCAACATCTTGGACACGCGGATGCGGCTTGCCTGCATCGCGGGCCTTGCGGGCAGCACCGAACAGCGCTTGCTCAATCAAATAGCGGTCTGCCCGGCTCATCTTGTCGATTTCGCGCTTCTCCCCGCCGGTGATCATCAAGCTGGCCTGAATTACCATCTCGCCGAGTAGGTCGCGTTTTTCATCTTCCTTCTCTTCGTCGGCATCAATGTCCTCCTCGATGCTCGAGATCAGCGACTCATCAACCGCATCAGCATCACTCGCATCAACGGCCGTGGCCGCCAAGCTCGGATCCTCAAGCAGCATGTAGGCATCGGCAAATGGCGGCAGGCTTTCTTTCGAGTCGGGCGTAAAGCGCAACTTGTGCACCGAAAGGCCATGTTCCGCAAAGTGGTCGCTCAACAGTCCCATCGAATTGCCGGCATCGACAATCACAAGCCGGACGCGATAGATCGCCATTACCAGCATGCATAGATAGTTCAGCATTGCCGACTTGCCAGCGCCAGTCGGGCCGAACACCAGCATGTGCGCGTTCTTCTTTCGATCGCGCTTGTTCAGAGGGTCGCAAAACAGGGGTTCGCCTCCCCGATTCCAGAGCCAGATGCCAGGATTGCCAGTCCCGCGAGCCCGCCCGTAGAGCGGCAACAGGGCGGAAATCTGTGACGCCCAGACCAGGCGTGCGCGGCGCAGCTCTCGCGTATCAAAATCGGGGTCGAAATTCATGGGCAGGCCGCGCATAAATACATCGCAGCCGACCAGCTCGTGACGCGGGTCGATAAAGCGCAGGCCGGAAGCCGTCAACGAGGCAGTGACCTCGGCAATTCGGTTGTCCAGATCCAGGTCGTCGTCGCCACGGACGTAGAGCACCATGTAGAAGGGATAGAGCTTGTCGCCCTTGCTCATCCACTTGAGCACCCGTTGTGCTTCGCCATGGGCCAGTTGCGCATCAGGTGTCTTGGCACGGGAAGCTGACTGAACGCCCTGTATCCGTGATTTGACCCGGTCCTGAGGATAGATCACCATCGTGCACGACAACAGGGTGCCCGGCGGCATCCGGTCAAATCGGGCAAAGCGCTTACTGCCATAGAGCCGTTCGGCCGTGAAATGGCCGCCTTGCGGTGCTTCGCGAATGCCCTGCAGGGCCAGCGCCCGCATCGGCTTGCCATTGAAACGCCAGGTGCCTGTCTCGGGATCGGATTCGGGCGGGCTCAGCAATAGGCGGTCACCCATGTCCATCCCGAAGGGCAGGGGAGCATCACCCTCCCGATCGTCTGGATACGGACAGCGCTTGAGAATGTCGCTGACCGTCGTTGCCAGATCGCCGAACGGCCGAGGATTGAAGAAGGGCAGCAGCCAGGCGTAGAAGTCTGGCGCCAGCATGACGCGAGAGCGAACACCAGCTTCGCGCAGGCCCGATATCAAGCCATTGGCACCTTGCAGCAGGTTGTTACGCGGTGTGCCCGGTTCGTTGGAAAAGTCATGCTTCGCCGGGAAGCGGCGGTAGAGCGCCATCCGAACGCGGCGGAATTGACCGCGCCAGATATTGTCGGAAACCGATTCGTCCCGGAAAAATCCTTCCGGCTTGGCCACCGATTTCAGGTGCTCGGCCATTTCACCAATGAAGGACTGGGTGAAGTCCGACTCCAGCACCTCGCGGGCGCGCTGTCGCTGACTTTCGGCATCGCCCTGTGCATCCAGGATGTAACGGGTGAGTTGGTCGATCAAGGTGTCGAGGCCCGTGTCGTCATTGACAAAGAACTGGATCACCCATTGCCCCGAGTCCCACTCGGTCTGCGCCGACAAGGCTGACTTGACCTTACGCATTGCAGTCTGCAAATACTCGTCGTCAGAGCCTTCCGTAGGGATCGGGTCCAGTTCGTACATCATCCCGCAGGACACACCATCTTCGAGCAGGATCACGCCATCTTTGTCGCACTCCATCCAGGGCAGCAAGTCGGTAAAGGAGGGCGGGCGCAAGCCCATGGCACGGCGCTTGTCGGCCGTGATGCCGGGCAATGCTCGGGACTTCGCGTCATCCTCATTCAAGAGTGCGGCCGTGCTGCCTTCGGGAATATCCAGCGCGGGCTTTTTCTTACCGCGAAGCAGGGCTTCAATCACGGAGTTGATCATTAGCGTAGACCGTCATAGTTGCTGGAGGCTTCGCCGGGAAGCAGGTATTCCACCGATTCGTACATGGGGAACATCGTCACGTAGCCTGGTACTGGATACTTACCCTTGGCCAGGTGCGGAAACACCGTCATCACCAAGTCCGGATTGGCAGCCCGGGCAAAGCGCCGCTCGATCTGTTCCTGGGCACGCGTCCGTGTCGGCCCGGGATTGAACTCACTGGCAGCGCGCAACGGCAAGCGGGAGCGAGCCTCCTTGTCGGCCATCTCGGAGCTGCCGACCCGGTCGTTGTGGCCACGGTAGATCTCTTCCATCGTGCTGCCATTTTTCGGAAGAGGTGACTCATGCGGCATGACGGTGCAGGCCGGCAAGCAGATCGCCAACAACGCAGCTAGCGGCAAGGCGCGGAATTTAGTCGAAATCATGGTTGTGTCCCTTGGCAGATTGCGAACGGTTGTCGGCGTCTATCCGGCCGTAGTCGAGCCGCCTTGCATCCGGCTTCTTGTCGATCGGTATTTCCTGGTCGATATTGACGACGATGTCTGCACCAGCCATCGTGACGATCGCGTCGAATGAGTTGCCCATGCGCTTGGTCAGCCACTGGCTGACATCGCTGGTAGCACCAGCAGCCGTCTTGCCGAGGATGTATTTGCCCTGGTTGCCGGTGACTTGGCTGGTCGAGGATGTACCGCCGAATCCGGTGCTGTTGGAGACCGTGGTTTGTGCCATCGCAGCCGCTTCGCCAGCCAGCGACAGCGCCTTGAGGCCGATGGTGTCGGTCAAATAAGCCGGGGCATTGGTGATGAAGGTGCCGGCAATGCAAGGATTGCCATACCGATCGCTGATATAGCCGAGCTTCGTGGTCTGAGCCAGTCCTTTCATTGATGAACCGCCGGAGCCGCTACCACCCGCCATCATGTTCGGCGTTGCGCCGGCATTGCGTTGGGATACTGTCTGAATCGTCCCGTCGTTGAAAACGAAGGTCATGGACTGGATCAGTCCTTCCGAGCACTGCAGGTTCATGTCGCCGATGGCGATACCCGACATGATGATGCCGGAGAGGTCGCGCGGCAGAAAATGGCCGTTGGCCGCCAGATTTTCGGGGCCGATGATCAACTTGAACTGCATCGGATCGGTGACTCGGCCATCCACCGGGATCCGGCCGACGATGGCGCTCATTGAGGTTACGTTGAGCAGTGTGGCGTTTTCCGGAATGGTGAAGTAGCGCTTCGGTTCCTTCCGCTTGCCTTGGCCTTGTTGCACAGGAAGTGGGTTGCCCTCACCATCGAACGGGGCAAGGCCGCTGGCCGGTGCTGCAGTTCCCATTGCACCCTGCGGGCGGTGCGTGTTTGCCACGCCGGCCGTTGTTCGAATCAATGCCTCCTTGCCATCCACTCCCTTGCCGACGGTAACGCCCATCGGCAGGACGGTGCGTTGAGTTGCGGGCGCCATTCCCATGTTGGGATCGGCCGGTGCATGGTTGCCAGTGGCGCCACCCTGCAGGCCATCAAAACCGAAACCATTGGGGAGTTGGGCCATCAGGTTGCTGGGATCGAGCAAGCCGGGTTTTGCTGCAGGCGCAGGAAATGATCCCGCAGCAGGATTGAATGGTGCCAGCGCGCTTCCCGTTGGCGAGCCGGCCGGTGGCGTGCTGGCACCGGTGAGCGAGCCGTCGTTGCGCAGTTCATTGCGCAACTCCTCTTTCATCTGCTGCCGATCCACTTGGGATTGCACGGCTTGCGTCCGCAACTGGCGGTTTTCATCGGCGATGCGCTGCATTTCGGTTCGAGCAGCCATCACCTCCGAGGTCAATGTCTTGAGCGACTCGTTGGGAGTATCCGCATCCGCATTCAGGGCCTTCTGCTTGCCATCCTTGATCCCGCCGAGCATGCCCCCCGCTTTTGCGGGTTCAGATGCCGGTACTTGCGCCGGCACGGCATCAAGGGGGGATTCAGTCGGTGCAGCCTGGTCGCTGTTGCTCACTTTGAGGGCAATGAAACCAACCACCAGGAGCGCGATGATGGCCAGGAGCGGGATAAGCTTGTTGGATTTGATCGCTGACATGATGTTCAAGGCCGTGATGCATCAAAAGATTGTTCGGAGATGAGGCAGACCGCCGTCGTGTCGGCGTCGCTGCCGCTTTCGGCCAGGACGTGGTGTTGCGACGTCGCAGCGACCCAGCGGCCGCGCAGCATGTCCATATCCAGCTCAAGCGGGGAATGGCTACGGTTGGTGAAACGCACCGCCGTTACGTACAGCGTGGCGCTGCGCCAGCCACCCACCGGCGTCGTAAGCACGGCGCCACCACGATAGAGGCCAGCGACCGGCATGTGGCGGAGCTCGATTGATCGAACACCCGGCGGGGTTTTGACCAGGCGCTGCGGAGCGTAGAGCTGCTGCGAACAGTAGCGCGTCAGTTGCACCAGGTCGGGTGCGACGGGTTCTTCGTCGTCATCGTCGTCATCGGTGGCGATATTGCGGCGTGCTGTTTTGCCGCGCCCGTTGCCCCCTTTGCCGCGCGACGCGACGGAGATCTCCATTTCGTCGGGTACGCCCGCCAGTTGGTCGCGCACCTGGACATCGAGCGGAATCATCCCTTGACCATCCAGGCCCTCGGCAATGATGCGGACGATCGGCTGGCCGCTCTGGCCAGTCAGATAGATCGTCGATCCGACAATCTGTGCCTGCAGGCCGCCGGCCTCCGGCGGCAGATGTAGCGCAGCTTCCCAGGGAAGGTAGATACGCCGCTCGCGGCCTGCAGCAAGGGCGACACGTAGCGGGGAGCGGTCATAGACGAGGCGTTCAGTACCCTGGATCGGCTGGCGTTGCTGCTGGAGTTGGCCGTCCGGCGGAAACGTTTCCAGCACCTGGGCAGGGGCCTTGGCAGCAACCTGTTTTTTCCGCGAGGTCGCAATGATCTTTGCTGTCGGCTCTCCTGTTGTAGCAATCGGACGTTCATCCGGGGCCAGTTCGGCTGGCGCCGGGGCCGGCGCCGACAGTACGGTCGTTTCTGCGGCATGAGAAGACGCCAGCCCGACAATAGCAAGCATCAGAACGATGGGACGCATAGGGGTCATCGACAACTCCATCTCAACGATTTTCCGGAACAACCGGATTGGTGACTGGTGAAACAGCCGGTGTGCCTGCCTGTTGGTTGGCGGGCGTGGCGCTATCCGGTGCCAGGGTGGAAGCCGCCGGTTCTTTTTGCGGGAAGGGAGCCGGGAAGCCTGGTAATTGCGGCATGGTGGCGACGGGCTTGGGCAACACTGCCGGAATGGACACCGTTGGCGCCATGACTTGCTCGACCACGATGTCTTTCTCTTCCAAGCGTTCCGGCCGACGATTGCCAAAGCAGTCGATGGCCAGGCCGAAGGGGTTCGATTCGCGATCCGCCTCGTAACGCACAATGCGTAGCGGATAGCGGATGAAGGTGCGTTTGACAGCAACCCCATGGGAAGTCTCAAGCAATGCGGTATCGAGCAATACTGTCCATGCGCCGTTCCCGTGATCGGTCACGCGATTAGCGGCGAACCCCTGCCCGGGAATTTCCATTACTGAGCGCGTGCGTTGCACCAACTCGCCATTCCCGAGCTTGATCTTGAGATCCGCGTCGAGCTGCGAGCGACAAGCCGGCGTGATATACGCCTGCAGCGCGTAAATTTGCTTGCTGTAATCGGTCCCGCCATCCTTGGGCCAATTGTTGATCTGTTGCCAGATGTAGAAGCCAAAGGCATAGACGTTGGGCGTTGGCACTTGCGGCGTGCCGCCGATCTTGAGTGACATGCCATTGGACAAGTCAGGGGGGATGTGGGCGGTCAGTTGCGTTTCCTTGTACCGCCAGCCGGCCAGCGCAGCGAGGGTGACAACGGCCATCACGCCAATCGTCCAGCGTTGCAGGCGCACGGTCGACGTGGCTTGCGAAATTGCGTGCAGATAACGGGACATTCCGTCTATCTCCTTGAGAACAGGGTGCGCCCTTTGCTCGGCGCAGCCACGTCTTGAAAACTCCGGCCGACATCCCATTCGCCGACATGGGTGATGTAACGGGAGCGCCGAATGCCTTTCATTGCCGCCCATTTGCGCATGGCATGGACGTAGTAAAGATCGGGGCGATTGCGTTTTACGGCGGCCATCTTCTTGGCCATGATCCAAACGGTGAGCAGCGGCAAAGAGGTCGCCAGCAAGATGAACAGCGGAAAGCTGGATCTCATAGCCGCGATCACGCCGGCAATCGGGATCCAGATGGCGAATGCCACGCCTATCGTCCACAACGCCTCCGAACTGGAGAGGCCCAGCAGGATTGCCGGCTCGACATTGACGCGATCAATTTCGGGGGCTGCGTCGACCTCGATGTCGGCAAGTAGGTGGTGTTCGGCCATCTGGCGTATCCGATTACAGGATGGTGGAGGCTTCGGTCAGCAGGTACACGATGATGACCAGGATGACCACGCCGACCACGGCATATACGACAACGTCACTCAACTCGGCGCGACCGATACGGAACTCGTTGAACTTGGAGATCGCGCCGCCGGCCACCGCGTAGAGGGCATAGGCGGCGAGCAACAAACCAAGGAAGAGAAATCCTTGCTTGAAATACTGCTGAGCAATGGAGATGTAGTCACCGGATGCGGTGCCGGTACCGGCAGCGACCGCCGTCGGCAGGGCAGCCAGGGCGGGAGTGGCCATGATGCTGGTCATCAGCAGGGCAAAGGCAGCAGCGAAGCGACTGGTCAGGTGCGACCGTTGAGTTCGGCAATACGCCAGAAGTTGAGACAGTTTATGCATATCAATTGCTCCAGTTTGAGGAAGTCAAGGTTCCCGCAAGTTCAGTTCAGCCAGTGCTGTGCGGGAAAGCAGCATTGGCCGATTCAGGCATTCAGGATGGCCACCACCAGGAAAATCAGCACCAGGACGCGAACTTTGTGAGCAAACAACTTGCTGGCCGTGATTCGCCCGGAAAGGAACTCTTCACCGAGCTTCATTACGATGTAGGCGCCCCACAACAGCAGCGCGGCAGCGCCGATCAAGGCGAGCAGCAGGGCAAAATTGCCGGGCAGGTAGCCGCCAGCGGGTCCGCCCACTGCGCTTTTGAATGCGGTGATTTGGTCGCTGGTCATGTCAATCAATCAGCGACGGTAACTGCCCTTGAGCGGTGCCACAGGGCGCGGTTGGCGCGGCGCATCGAAATGTTCCTGGATACCGCGCTGGATCAATTCCAGGTCACGGTCCAGCCAGTCATAGCGAAATTGCACGCGTGTCGCACCGGGTGCCTGACGCGCCGCATCGGCAACTTGATGCCGCAGATAGGCGACTTCCTGCGCCAGGTTGGCGAGGCGTTCGCGCTCGACGTCGACTTTGTCGAGCACGCGGACCTCTGGTTCGGGAGCGGCACCCCGGGGAGCCTCGACTTTTTGGGCGGATTTCGACTTGAACAGCCCAGCAAAGCCTTGCTCGGCATCGCCATCAACGTTATCGGCTGCATGGGCAACCATCCCCTGAGCCAGCATCAAAACCAGCAAGCAACGACCAATAGATGATGAAATTGACATCAAAAGCTCCTCAGAGATATTTTTTAAAGGATGCGACAGTGACGGAGAGCGACATCGCAACCAGGGCAGCAAAAATGAGCACCATCCAGGCTGGGTTGAATCCGCCAACGGGCCAGGACAGGTAAAGCGCAAAGCCAGCCGTCAGGAACCAGGCGGTGTAATGTTTCGAGTGGTGATACACAAAACTGGATTCGCGCCCACCGGCCCACTTGCGCAGATCGCGCTTGACCAGGCCGTCGACCAGACCAAGCAGGCAGGCCATGGCGAAGGCCGGAAGCGCGAAAAAGGCGACAGCGAGCCGCACGGCGGTGTCCTGGGTGACGTAAAGCAGGATTTCCAGCAGCCGTGCACCCTCAATCAGGAGGCGCTGCAGGATTCGCGGCATCGGCTTGGCGGGAATCTCTCCCTGGTCGGCCGCTCGGGCTCGTTCGAAAAACGCCGGAGCATTGAGTCGATTCCAGGGCAGCGATACCAGGCGCACCATGTCTTTAGCGAAAGCCACCGTATCCGGCACCAGGATCGACCGAGGGAATTGTTCGATATAGCTGAGATCTTCGACCACTTGCGCCTTGGCATGCTCAATGCCCTGACCCTTCCACCACACGTAATTGCCGACGACCTCAATGACCGTTCCGATAAAGAGGGAGGTGATGATCGAAGCAATAAAGCCCATACAGGCTGCCAGCAGCACGGTCAGCGGGCCGCGCGGGCGAGGACGGCCGGATGGTCCTTGCGCGGGCGAGCTGCGCGGTGCAGATGTGTTGGCGGCCGCCACCATCACACGGCCCCTGCCGCGCCAGCGGCGTTGTCAGATTGATCGACTGGCATGTTCGGTGTGGCCGCCATCTCATCAGGGACGACCGTATCGAAAACAATTTCACCGGCGTCAAGCAATGCCGGCGAGCCAGCCAGCCCGATCGGCATATCCAGCAGCCAGTCGTTTTCGGAAGCCCAGCCTTCGGAGGTGTGATATCGCGCCCGCATGGCATCACCGATCGAGCGCAGGGACTCCGGCAGGAACTCATCATCAGCGGCCGAGACCGGCAAGGGCATCCGGATGTGATGCAGACGATTGCCCTCGAGCAAAGCGAAAGCCTGCCCCTGGGGCTGAGCCATGATGTCGGCCGGCGTCAGCATTTCGGTTTGTGTGGTGCTGACGCGATCTTCGTTGCGCGACACGAAGTCGACCGGCCCCTGGTCGGCCGAGGTATCCGTGACACCCGAGACAGAGGTCAGGGTGGTGATATCGACCTTCGGCAACTGGTCGGTGAAAAACTGGGCGGTCTCCGCGCTCTTGACCCGCAACATGACCAGGTGGTTGAAGTTACCCAGCACCTGCTTGGCCTTGGCTGTGTCACCGAGGCGGGCCTCGATGTCGGGAATGGTCTGGGTGTAGGCATGAAGCCGAAAGCCAGAGCCGCCCATCTTGTTGACCATGGGTACGAACTCCGGTCCCATCAGCTCGTTGACTTCATCGAAGTGGCAATTGACGGTCGGCAAAGTGATCTTGCCTTCCGGGTGATGCGGATCGAGGCCGGTCTTGTAGAGCTTGCCGCCGACTGACACCAGGTCAGCCAGCATCGAGTTGCCGACGGCGCTGGCCACCACGGGGTCGGACAGCGCATCGAGACCGACATAGACAATGCCCTTCTGGCGAATGACGCTCATCCAGTCGAAGATTGGCCGCTTGTCTTCGGTATCGAAGTAGTCCGGCGAGATCAGCTTGCCGACGGCGCCGGTGGTCAGCTTCTCCAGGAAGGGGCCGAGGCTGGCCACAATCTTTTCGAAGAAGGTGCGCTCATAGCGCACGGCGCTCGCCAACCCTTGGACCACCGGTTCCGGCAGTTGCAATTCCTTGAGGACATGGACCAGGGCGATCAGGCGCGGCGTGCGGTCCTGCAGCGCGCGTGGCACAGCATATTTTTTGGTCTGGATGGCTGCTTCAATCGCTTCAATCTTTTTCATCCAGCCGGTCGGGCCGAGCTTGCCGAGGACGTGCTCGGAATAGCGCACGAATAGCGGCTCGATGTCGGTGATGTCGCGCAACAGCAGGTCGTAGGTCGGCACCATGCCAAGCGCCACTTGGGCCTGGGCGATCAGATTGGTAAAGCGCCAGGCGAATTCTTTGAAGGCGGCCGAGTTGCCGCCATTCGGCAGGGCATTGGTCGCGCGATTGGCCACTTCAGTGATCCGCGCAAAATTGCCGATGCCGTTGTAACGCGCCGAGAACTCGGGATAGCCCAGATGAAACACGTAAAGCTGATCGAGACGCCCGGCGCGTGCCGCTTCGGCATAGACCCGCATCATCAGGTCGGCATCGCCCTTCGGGTCGATGACGATGCAACAATCGCCATCGCGAATATCCTGGGTCACCAGCAGTTCCATCAAGCGCGTCTTGCCGACGCGCGTGGTGCCAATGACCAGCATGTGGCCAACACGGTGCTTTTGCGACAGCGATACCGCCACTTCATTGGGTTCGACACCATGCAGCAGGGGCGAGCCGCCGAGGTCGGGGATGTCGGCGATCGGGTTCCACCAGCGCGGGGCGAGGAGGGCATTGCACACGCTGGAAAAGCCGGGGAGCGGCGCCCGGGCGGCGCGCTTGACCAGCTTGCGGCAGGCTTTGGCCGTCAGGTTGCCCAGCGGGCTCGGCGCGAGGAAGTCACGGGCATCCGGGCGGCGGGCATCTGCGAGGCGCTGGGTGTGGCGCTGAGTCCATTCAAACCCTTGGCCCATGTAGAGCCGTTCGGGAATGCGTGGCAGTTTGTGCGGCGCGACCGAGCTGATCTTGTACTTCGTCAGACCGATGGTGTACCGCAGCACTTGGAAGCCATGGTTGCCGCGGTAGAGCGCAAAGCCGGTGGCCGCCCCAGCGGCGGCATAGCCCAGACCCGGTGATAGCATCAGCGCCCACGGCGCGGTGGCGGCGATGATGCCGATCGAACCCGCCGTCGCGGCCGAGTATAACTCGACCGGCGGGCGCAACATCGCTTCGGTGACGCCGTGTTTCATGCGGCCTCCTGGAGCTGCTCGATGCGCCGAAAAACGCCCAGAGCGTAGGCGTTGGCACGTGCGACATCGGTGGGGTGGTGATAGCGTCCGGCTGCGACAAACCAGTTGCCGGAATCACGGTAGTGACCGGCAAGGATTGATGCCCCGACCGCCAGGTTGATGTGGGCGTCCATTGCCCTTGCGAAGCTCTGCAGCTTGTCGCCGTGCCAGCGCCAATTGACCTGCATCGGGCCGCAATCGACGTTGCGGATACGTTGGACGGTGACCCAGTTCGTCAAGGCCCGCACGCCGTCCTCGTAGGTCGCGTAGCGGTGCGGTATCCCGCTCACATTGAGCGTCCATAGCCAGGGCAGCACACGTTCCCCCCACAGCATCGACGACTCCTGCAGGGCGACGCCGTAGAGCAGGCGGGGTGGAATGCCGGCGCGAATGGCGGCATCGCGATAAGCCGGCGGTACCTGGCGCAGCAGTTGGCGACGCGGCCGAGCGCTGACCGGGCTGGACAGTGCAGCCAGACCGCATCCGGCAGCGACCAGAAACGCGCGACGATGGGTATTGATGGCAGTGGGCAAATGGCTGTGCGTCATGGTCAGCGCAGATAGACTTCTTGCTTCTTGGGGATCTTGGTGTTCCCAAAGTCGAGGATCTTTTCGTCGGGATAAAGGCGCTTCGCCACCTGGCCATAGGTCACGGTCCAGGCCAGGACGCGTTCCGTATCGGCGCGTAACGCCTTGGCGAACAGCGTGGCGTAGCGCTGGCGCTCAGCGGCCGTCTGGGCATGAATGCCCAGGACCTCGATCGGCGAAATATTGGGTACGGAGAACGCACTGCGCGGACTGCCCGGCTGCGTCAAATACCGAGCACGCTGCACCTCTGCGATTGACAGGCCCCATATTTGTGCCTGGGCCTGATCCATCGCCAATTGCACGTCGGGCGTTCCCACTGCACCACCGCTTTGCGTGCGGCCGATCTGCGTTGTCGATGTCTCGACCGCATGCGCCGACACGTTGATGGCGAGCAAGGCGCTTGAGACCAAGATGACAAAACAAAAGGTGCGCGACCTCATTACGGTTTGTCCTTGCCGGTCACCGTGGACACCGAACCATCAGCCTGACGAATCGTCACGGTCTGGCCGGTTGCCTGGGCTGAGCCAATTACGCCACCGCCGGGAATCCGGTCACCGGTATTGGCGAACTGCACAAGACCGTCCGGGCCACGCAATGCGACAGAAGGTTTGCCCCCCCACATATCGACCGACAAGACAGCGGTGGAAGGTGCTGGAGCTGGCGGTGGTGTCGGCTTGACGATGCGGCGGCGTTGCAATGCGGCACGCTGGGCAACAGCGACCTTGGCTGCAGCAACTCGCTCGGCGGCTTCCTGGTCAAGCCGCTCACGAAGCGCCGCAACGTCATTCTGGATCGCGGTCTGCGTATCGATTGATGCGCTGATTTTATCGGTCAGATCGCGGACCATTTTTTCGAGGTGGTCGAGACGCCCGGTGAGTGCGTCAGGCAGTGCGGCAACGGTCTGGGATCCGGTTACCTCAGTGCCATCACCAATTGCGCCAGCAAACGTCGTGGTCAGCAGATGCCAACCAAAAGCAACGATTCCGAGGAAGACGAACAAGACCAACAGAACAATGGCAGTTTTCGGGATGCGGCGCTTGACGGGCGGTGCGTCAAATTGCGGGGTGTTCATTGAGCGTTCTCCACAGTGGATGGCGGCGCCACGACCGGGCAGGCTGGCCCACTGTTTGTGGCCTGGACAATGATCTGGCGGGTGAAGCGATCGATACACAGCCGGTAGCTGTTACCGGCAATGGCCTGCGCCAAAGAGGTGACACGGGCAGGGCCAAGCTGGCGTTGTGAATCAGGCAGCGGCAACTCGAAGAGTCGGTTGCTGTACTCATCGGTTGCCCGAACGGCATAGCCGGTGCGCTGCAACAAGTACCTTAGCGCTTCGCCGACGGTGCCGACGACGTCGCGTGGAAACCGCAGTTGAGCAACGACAGCCAGTGGATCAACCTCGGCTTCGCTGATCGAATCGATGGTGGTATAGCGACCAACCGTAACGGCGTCGGCGCTGTCGGCGGCGATCACGGCCAGAGGAAGCGCAGCCAGCATGGCGAGTGCGGCAAGCGAGCAGTGGCGACACGTAGGATGCATGTGGACCTCGTACTGTCATAAAAAAGCCCCCGGAACGGGTCCGGGGCCAAAGCGGGACAACGTCTGTCCCAGTCACGGCCGCCACGGTAAAAAATCAGGACGAACGATTCCAGCGAAAAGGGTGAAAAACCTTTTTCACCCTTTTCGCTGGACGTAAATATCCCGTTGTGGTATGCCGATGTATTGTTTTCTGAATCAGCCCAAGCCAGGTAGTCGGTGGGCATAGCCTGCGGTAATGTCGATATTGCGGCGCTGGTCGTGTTGCGGCGCCGCACCAGGCAATCTTGGGCCAATCTTGCCGAAAAATGCGAAACGACTGTGCGGCAAAGGAAAGGGCTTGGTCAAGCCGGCGGCGGCTTGCCCTCTACAGGAATACAGGCCCTATCTGAAAGGCCGCGCCAGCCCCTATAAATCCGGGGCTGGCGCAAAGGATTTTAAGGGGAAGGGGAAAGAGCGATTTACGGGAAAATCAACGGGTATTTCCGGATATGCGTGGCGCATATCAGGAACAAAGGGACGTGTCCAGCGAAAAGCCGTAATCGTTGATTACACCTTTTCACTGGACACGAAATGACCCCCCCAGACACAATCCGAGCCGCTGTTCACGGGTCCGTTTTCTGTCTCACTGAAAGGCAACAGAAAACCCCCGAGACGGCCGTCACGCCTCAATCGTCGTTGTGTCATTGCGTTATTCCTAACGGGTTTTTTATACACATTATCTATAACTTACGTGATAGAATCGTATTATGGTCGGCTTACCTCCCCTCAAACCCGAACGCCAGCGCGAGCGACTTGCGGCACTGGATCGTATCGGTTGCCACCTAGACACGCTCGGAGAACCTGCGTGGCATGGTGTCATTGTGGAATGGCTGCATCATTTCGACGGACTGGAACTCTATGTCTGGCCGGAGAACGATCCCATCATGCTGGTTCTGGGTGTGTTACAGAATTATGCCGAGCACGAACGCACTTTGCTGCCTGAAGACTTTGCCCGCGATCTTGCGGCGCTATCGTTTGTCGGGCTGGCGGCACGTCACGACGATGAAGGCAGTCGCTGGGATCCACTGACCGAGAGTTTCGACACGTGGACCCAAGGCAAGCTCGTCAACGTGTGGGAAGCTTTGGAACCTGGTTCGCTCCGGGACATGACTCAGACCAGGTTGCTGGTCAAGTTCACCAAGGCCCGCACACCCACCGCGTAACACGCGATGTCCCTACTTGCGGCCAGTCTGGCCGCGGGGTCATTTGCCGCCGCCGGCTGGATTGGCTGGCGATATTTGCGTCAGCGCCCTGAGACCACCAACAATCAGCCCGCAGTTGAACCAGAGGCCGCGCTACGCCTGTCCGGAAGTGCCGACAACTGGTGCAAAGTTCTACCCGGCGAAGTGTTGCTGCAGCATTGCCATGCACAACTGACCCTTGATGAGATTTTGCGCCAAACGCGCCTGGCGCCGGACGTGTTTGCCCGCGATCTGCGCAGCGCACTGGTCGCCTATGCCGAGTTCGTGCAACTCGCACCGGCTTCCGAGTCCCATCACCACGCCCACCCGGGCGGGCTGCTTGGCCACACGCTGGAAGTTGTTCTAGCCGCGACGACATTGCGCAACGGCTACCTGTTGCCACTCGGTGCGCCGACGGAACTGATCGACCAACAGAGGGATCATTGGACCTATACGGTTTTCCTGTCGGCGCTGCTGCACGATATCGGCAAGATTATGACCGACCTGCGCCTAATTGCCCGCGACACGCCCGAGTCGCCCGTGCGGCGCTGGCTGCCGCTGTCTGGGGCACTGACCCAATCGTATGCAAAGGAGTACCAGATCGGTTTTGCGCCAACCTCCGAGCGCGATTACCTAGCCCACAAAAAGCTCTCATTGATTTTGCTGCAAGCCATCGCACCCTCCAATACGCTGGCGTTCCTCGGCCGTGAAAACACGGTCCTGGAATCCCTAAGCGCCTTTCTGGGCGGCGACAGCAAGCCCGGGACGGCGGCATTCGAGGGTGCCAAGACCCTTGCTGCAATCATCAAGAAAGCCGACCAGATGTCGGTTGCCCATAATTTGCAACACGGGCCGCGCGAAAGGTTCGCCACTGCAACATCAGTGCCGCTCATCGAGCGGCTAATGAGCACAATCCGCAGCATGCTGGCACAAGGGACAGCATTGCCTCTGAATCGGGATGGCGCAGCGGGTTGGGTTTTTGATGGCGCAATCTACTTTGTGGCCAAGCGCTTGGCTGATGCCGTGCGCGAGCAGATACAGAAAGAAGAACCTGAGGACGCGGCCGGCGTGCCGGGGCCGAACAAGAATGATCGATTGTTCGATACCTGGCAGGACTATGGCGCAATCGACCTTAATCCGGTAACTGGCCAGGCAATCTGGCACGTTACGGTGGAAGGGGAGGGTTACAGTCATGGCTTGTCGGTGCTGCGGTTCCCGCTGCATCGGCTGTATGACGACCCAGCCCGCTACCCAGCGACGATGACGGGGCGCATCGTCCTGGTCGACAAAGGGGGGAAGGGCAGCAAAAAGGGCAGCCAGGCGATAGGGGCTGATCTGCAACAAGCAGCGGAACTGGATGCGCCAACGGCGGCTGATGCACAGTTGTCACTGGTTTTGCCAACAGAAACGGCGGCGCCGGCATCCCGCTCTCCAAAAGACTATGCCCGCGATCTAGATCCCGACGATGATCTGTTCGAGCCGGTAGATTCTGGCCCAGCTCTGCCGAGCGCGCCGGCGCTGGTGCCGCCACCTTCCGTAGGGCAAAGAATATCGATCGGGAGATCGGTGCCGGAAGGCCGTGCGCCAGGGAAGGAAATCCAGGCGCCGCGCCCACCTCGGCCTGCTGAGAGCAAGAAGTTGGCAAAGATCGATGTGAAGCCGCCGAAATCTGGGCCAACTCAGGTCCTTGCCAAGAAGCCTGCTACACCCGCAGGCGAGCGACCAAGCACATTGACTAAGGATGATCAGCTGCTCGATGACGAGGATGCTGTTGTCTCGCGTCGTCGCAAGCCGGCCAACGTGCCGGCCGCACCGGCACCGGTCGCTCCGTATGCTGTTGCACCGAAACTGGCATCGAATGTCGCCGAGCCTTCGGCGCTGGCCATCGCCTTCATTGAGTGGGTTCAACACGGCCTGGCTGGCGGCGGCATGACCTACAACGAACCTGGTTCGCCAATCCATTTTCTGCCCTCAGGCATGGCACTTGTTTCGCCACGGATCTTTCGGGATTACGCCGAGGCCGTCGGAGAGAGTAGCAATACCGTGCAACAACAGGTAATCGCGGCTGGCTGGAACGTAAAAGCGGCTGGCAACAGCAACATTCTGCACTTCGCGGTGGTCAAGCGCGACGGCGTTCGGGCTGGCAAGCTAAGCGCCGTGGTGATTGAACATCCAGAACGCTGGGTCAATCCGGTACCGCCTGTTAACGGCTGCATTGTGCCGTTCGAAATGTCGGTCGAGGCGTCAACATGAGCGTCCAGTCGCTGTCATGCGACAGGAGGGGCACCGATCAGAGCGACGGCGCGTTTAAGGTTGGCTACGAGTGACCGCGTATGCAATCAGGATATTTTCGTTGACACCCGCTAATTGTTTGGTGCAATCTGCGACTCGAGGACTGGACATGCTAATGGGTAATTTATTACCCATAAGGAAGACGCGCATTTTGAAATATGACCAAGTCATAAAAATGGCGCTTTTTCGGTTGGCAAAAACGGAATATCCATTCGTCCTCATCGTAATAACTTATTGAGGACGTCATGATCGGAATTACTGTAGTTTCCACAAAGGGTGGGGTCGGAAAAACCACACTCAGCGCCAATCTTGGCGCTCTATTGGCTGACCTCGGAGTTCGCGTCTTGCTCATTGACGCCGACGTTCAGCCATCTCTCACCCGATACTACAAAATTGTTAAGCGCGCCGAGTTCGGCCTGTCCGAAATCATCAAACGAGGCGCGATTACCCCGGACTGCATATCGCATATCGAGCTCCATGGCCCTGACGGCTTAGCGCTTAATCCTGATGGTTGCCTGGACATTATTGTGGCCAACGCACCAGAGGGCACTTTGCAGGACTGGCTGGCACAACGTATTGACCGTGCCATCCGGATCCGCAAAGCCGTGCGCAGCCCTTACATTGACGAAGCATACGATGTCGTCTTGATCGACACGCAGGGTGCAGTTGGCCACCTGCAGGATGCTGCCGTCTTGGCCGCCGACGTGCTGCTGTCCCCCGTCTCCCCCGATATTCTGACGGCCAGAGAATTCACCAGCGGCACGCTGGAGTTATTGAACCGCCTTGAACCCAGTGCTGACATGGGCATCACGGTTCCTCCCATGAAGGCCGTGATCTACCGAATGGAACGGACCAAGGATAGTCGCGATATTGCGAAATCCATCCGTAGCGAATACGTCAACCTGAGAGCCCGCGTCGATGTACTCGACGCAACGGTCCCCCACGCCGTTGCTTACAAGCAAGCGGCAACAGCTCAACTTCCGGTTCATTGGTCCGATCCCACACGAGCTGGCGCCACCATGCATCAGTTGGTCTGGGAGTTGATTCCATCACTGGCAGGCAGCGTCGCACCGAATTGCCACGGGCTCATTGATGTGACGCAGTTCGCAAACGAACCTGAAGATGCCGATGGACGACTGCCATGAGCACCAAAATTATTACTAAGCCGATGTACGTCCCACATTCAATTCCCATTGGTGAGGCCATTAAAAACGTGACTTCTCGAACAAAATTATCGCTACGCATCAAGGGCCAGAGCGAAGAAGAGCTTGCAGCCAATATCTCTCAACGCGGCCCGGAAAGCACCTCCAAGGATCTGCGACCAGGTGATGAGCACGACGGCAGCTTCATGGTTCTGCCGATCGACAAAATTCTGCCGTATGACAGGAATCCGCGCACCTCGACCAACCCGAAATATAACGAAATCAAGGCTTCGATTCGCGATCGGGGTGGTCTGCAGGGGAATTTGACGGTTACGAAGCGCCCCGGAACAACGGAGTACATGCTTTATATGGGTGGAAACACCCGTCTGCAGATTTTGCATGAACTGTATGCAGAGACTGGTAACAAGCGGTTCTACCAAATCAATTGCATCTACCAAGGCTGGAAGAGCGAGGCCGACATCATGGCCAGCCACCTCATCGAAAACGAAGCGCGCGGTGACACGCTCTTCATCGAGAAGGCGCGGGGCTTAATGATGCTGACCAAAGAAATTGAAACGTCCGAAGGACGTTCACTTACCTCACGAGAAATTTCCTCAATAACAGCCAAAATGGGGATGTTGGTACAACATACGATCGTTCTGCTATTCGCTTTCGCAGAGAAAAACCTTGATGTATTGGGCCCTTGGCTGACACAGGACAACGTAAATACGATCAAGCGCCGATATGCGCAATATGAAAACCTGGCCAAGACACTGAATCTTTCCGGCGAATATCAATTACGCCTCTCAAAGGCAGCGCCAGCTCTCATGGCGGCATTCGCTGAAGACCTCAAAGCACGCGCCCAGACTCTCAACGATGTTAGCAGCATTATTCCCTTGCGCGGCCCCGTCCTGGATGAACTGCTTCAAAGGCTCGATGAACTGGCTGCCGATATTCTCAAACTCAATCCTGTCGCAGCAAAGCGGATATTTACTGCATTTTCTGGCAAGGAAAGCCTGTCCGCAGATGCCTTGAATGCGTTGATCCACGGTCACAATAGCGACTCCGATGCAGTGCCGCCACAGGCGCAACAGCCAGTACCAAGCACCAATGTATTACCGCCTTCCAAAGCGCCTACACCGAAGGCGCCTGTTCAAAAATCCACTGTCGCAAAGAACGCCAGTGCCGTTTTTCCATCGCCCGTGGGCGCCGAACATAACGACGCTGGCCAGGACGTTGTAAATCCTGCTTCAACCTCGACTTCGGCTGAAGCAATAAGCGATGAGCTGATGCAAAGCGTGTCGAAAGAATTTGCAGACAAGCTTGAGCACTGGTGCAACCTGACTCACATTGGCCAATGGCTGCGCTTTTCGGAAGACAGTCAAATTCCGTATCTCTTCTGGCTTGAATTGCCTCCAGAAATTCTCACTTCGCGAGATTTTGGCCTGTGGAATCTGCCGGATCCAGAACTCGGTGTACTGACGGCGGAACAACTTGAAATTCGCGCGATCGGCTATCGGATGATCGCCTTGCTTTCAGGGCAGTTGGGTGGCGTCATCGTCACCAAAGTAGGTAAGCCGACCTCCTATCTTCCCTTCGCACTTCGACTTCCCGAAGAATCGACCTGGCGTCAAGCTGCGCTGATCCCGTTCGATTCGATGGACGTGCTCTACAACATCTGGGACGGCAATCTCGGCGGTGTCACTGCCCGCACCATGGATATGAGTCTGGCCCAGGATGATTTGCTGGTTGTACTGCGCAACCCCACGCTTGTGTCGTCCTGGATGTCGTTCTGCCAGTCCTATGACAAGTGGGGTAAATGCCTCCATCAATATCGAGTCGAGAAAGGCATTACCGAAGAATTGATCGATCTCCAAGGACTCGAATAATCACAGCGGTCGCCTGGCGCGCCCAGATCAGCAAAATCGTTTGAAAAGTGTTGAGCAAAGTCATGAATACGATACCCGTAGATGATGCAGAGGTTCGCTGGACGGTCTTAAGATACTTCGTCGGGTTGATTGACCTCGGCGAGTTTCAGCCACTGCTGCAGAGTGGAATGACCAATGAATTGCTCGAGGCATTACGCACCCGTAGCATGAGTGAAATCGCGCGGATCGCGAAAGACTCGTCGATCACGATAGAGATCAAAATCAATCCACGCCAACTCACCACCGCATTTCTTCGCCTTGACGACATTGTGCGCGATCAGAAATTGCTGGAATACTACGTCACACACCAATTGCCCTCCGGCTTATTGGCTCGCATGTTCAAGCGCAACAGCAGCGAACTGCGAGAAATGCGTGCATCGCTGTGCGGCCCGGAACACGAATCAGTTGGGCGGCCATCGATGCCGGATATTGAAGTCCGCGAACGCATTCATGTTGCATGGGACAGGATTCGTAAGACCCATCCCGAACGACAGCAGTTTTTTGAACTGCACCAACTTTTTCTCGAGCACCCGCTCAATCAACTCTGGTCCGTCGTCAATGAGTTCGGCGACATGAAGCCTCCGGCCACTGGCCGGTCAGCTTCCGCACGTAACAGCAGCTAGCAATGGCGGAACTAAATAGCCCATCGTGCCGCAGGCCTCACGCGGCCTTGGATGACATTCCGAGCGTTGAAGACGATTTTTTGGCGCGGGAGCAGAGCGTCAATCCGACCTTGCTCTTGGAGCTATTCGGTCAGACGCCCATTGTCTTTAACCGGATCTACATTGATGTCACGGGCAGCGTCAGCGCTGCATTGTGGCTTGCCTATGCGATCTATCATGTCTCCGAAGAAGGTGGAGACCGCGAGGGCTGGTTTATCAAGAGCCAGGCGGAATGGCTGCTTGACACGGGTCTATCGCGACGGGAACAAGAAACAGCGCGTGCGCGGTTACGCGCACTGGGCCTGCTCGAAGAACGACGGGCACCGAATACACCTCTCGCTTATCGCATCGTCTTCCCGCAACTACGCTTTGCGATGGAAGCTCACGCACAACGCTTGCATGCCGAGCGCCAAGTGCGGCGTGCCGCCGCTGGAATCCCGCTAACACGATGAGACTCTCAGTCGACATGGTAGCCCGTCGGCAAGCCCCGCCTAGCGGGTGCCCTGGCACCATGCCCTCTGAGATTTCTAATCGGGATGCTGGCGCTGCCGGTGATGCGACCCGCACGCACATCGAGACACTGCTTGCGCCAATTTCTCAACGCTACATTCTCTATTATCCAGTGCTGCAGCAAGTCACTGGCTCGGCCAAGGCCGCGCTCATGCTGAGCCAAATGCTGTACTGGACCCGCAAATACATTGGCGAACGGCCAGAGCGTGATGGTTGGTTCTGGCATACGGGAAGGGATTGGCGCAAAAGCACGGGGCTATCCCGTTATGAACAGGATGCCGCTCGATCCTATCTGCGGCAATGCGCTTGTGTCGAAGAGCGCCTCATGGGCGCCCCGGCACGCATGCACTATCGGGTCGATCTCGACGCCTTAGGTAAGGCGATCGCGCAATATGCGCATCGTACTTTCTCAACCTGGCACTGGAGCGACCGCACGACGCTGGCATTACTCGGCCGACCTGTAGCATTTCTACGCGGTTTTGCTGATCTGACCGGTTCGGTTACTGCGGCACTCTATCTATCTGACCTTTGTCAGAAACAACGTACGGCTGAGCGTGATGCGATCAAGGGGCATTGCACCCTCAACGGTAGCCAACGCGAACTGGATGCCGGCGACGGCTGGCTCGATTTACCACTTGTCCAGAGCGCCGAGCACCTGGGCATTACCGAAAAGCGTCTGCGCACCGCCAGGAACATCATCAAGACGCTGGGTATTCTGGATGAAACAACCAGTGGCGGCGTCCAACCAAGTACCTTGTCACGCATCAACATGGCGCAACTGGCCAAAGCTCTGGCGGCAAGACAACGTCGAGTCGTACCTGGTGCCGACACAGAAGCACCTCGCGCCGCGCACACCTCGACGGAGGTAATTCGTTCGGTGCCAGGTGCAATCAATGCAGCAAGGCGCCAACAAGCCTTTGATTTTTCGGGAATGGCGGAATCGTACATTCCAGACATTCCAAAACCAGCAAACTGGAATGGCGGAAACGTACATTCCAGACCTGCCGAAACCAGCAAACTGGATATTCCGAAACCAGCAAACAAGCTTGCGGGTTTCGGCACTTCTGTTAACGAAGTTAGTACACAGATAGGTGTACACCTACAACCACCTGTCCTTAACTCAACTGGAGTAACAGCGATAGAAGCTGCAGGTAGTAGTGGTTCTTTGGTGCCCAAAGGAAACCCCGCTCTACTGGATGCCAGTGCTCTGGTGTTGCCAGACAACCTGCACCGTGACATGAAGGCTTCCGCTTATGCCATGTTGGCGACCTTGCCGGATCTGGCAGCGGCACAACATGTCGCCGACGAATGGGCTGGCCAACTGCGGCAAGGCAAGGTCAGAGTGCCGCTCAATTATCTGGCCAGCCTGGTCAATCGGGCACGGCAAGGAGAGTTTGTCCCGGCCGCTGGCATTGATGAAGCGCTTAGGCGTGCGCGACAAAAACAGAATGAAGCCGCACTTGCACAGGCGCGTAATGAGTTGCCAACTGGCATGTCGGGATCGCCAGCATCACCCAAGGCAAAGCCACGGACTGGCGTTCCAGCCTTCTTCCGTGAGCAACTGAAAACGTTTGGAATGAATGTGCTCGCGGGGGTTGAAAAATGTGCCCTGTGATCTATTGCGCCAATTCGGCGCAATGTCTATATTTGAAACATTGCGCCAATTTGGCGCGCCAACTCTAAGGAGAACGAATGTTTCCCGCTAGCGCATTCTTCAGCAACTTGATGGACCGTTTATCTGGTGATTACAGCACCGTTTCTGTGTTGACCGTTTTATTGAGCCAGCAAGCTGATCAAATTTTCATTGCGATCAGCCATAGGGATCTGGCCGCGAAATTAGGTGGCCGGGTTGCGCATCGCACAGTGCTGCGTTCCATCAAGAAGCTCGAAAGCCTCGGTTTGGTCGAACTGAAGGAACACCCGAACACAACGACGCGCTATCACATCAACGTCGATGCGCTGCGTCAATTACTGGCGCAGCCGCCAGCCCCAGCTGACGTCATTCCTGGCATTACGCCGCTTCCTGCCTTGTCGAGAATCTTCGATGAGGTTTATCCGCTGAATCAAGAAGGAGTTGTCCATGAGCACTGAAGAAACATCGGTACGCGCTCCCCGCCGCACGGCGCCGGGGACGGGCCAACGTAAGAAGAAGGTTGATCCACCGCCGATCGGCGAAGTCGATACGATCTGGGGTCGTGTTGAGTTTTTAACTGAACCAGATTCGCCCTTTGGTGATGGCTACTCGATCACCAAAGAGCAGGTACTGTTGGCGGAACTGGATGCGATGGACGAACCGGATAAGGATCCTCGGTGGCCACGCTACGCAGCCTTACAGGATCGCAAGGAGCGTCTTGAGAAATCGCGCTTGACCTATCGCCTGGAGCAAGGTGCTGAGTCGGAAGTGCAGTACATCGATGCAAACAAGGTTCGCAATCTTGGGCGCCTGGTCAATGAGGGCGAAGACCAGATGTTGCTGCACACCAAGGAAGCCTTTCGCTTGTTCATGGGGCGACGCAAGGATCCTGACGGCAAATTCCAGCCAATCATTGGCGCCAAGTTTTGTGCTGCCGCACTGCGTAGCTTCTGGGTGCAAACCGCGCATGACAATCCCTATGCCGACTGGGCACTGCTGCGGGCGACCCAGGGGATGCAGCAATATGGCCGGGAACTGCAGCAACTGACTGATACACATCTCGGTAAGCTGCGCCAAATGGAAGCCAAAGGGCTGACCTTCACGGTGTTGAAGTCGGCCGATCCAAAGAGCGTCTCGCTGCAATTCACCAGCCCGTATGGCTTCATGTTGGCTGAGCTGGTAGTGGACTATGACTACACCGTCCGTGTGATCAAGACTGCAGTGCGCAAAGGCCGTCTGACCGATGTTGAGGGGTACGACATTATCCGCAACATGACGCGACGCATTCGTGGCTGGACGGAAGAGATTGCGCGTTTCAACCGTTTCCTGTGGCGTCCGGAACTGGCCAAGTTGTGCCGGGCCGATTTCCTGCCGACAGCGGATGAAGATGGGAAGAAGCGGGCGCAGGCGGTTGCTGCAATTTTTGGTGCGGTGCCGCCGGACATCTTTGCCGGAAAGGTGCTGCCGCCGCACACACGCCGCCACACGCAATTGACTGAAGCAGAACGGGCGCTGCTGGCTCGGATTGGTCAGGAGCTGGCCATGGCCGAGACGGATGCTGCGGCAACTGATGCGGCAACCGATGCCCTGCTGTGACATGGGATGCTGAACATGGCGCAAGGAGGGGTGATGGAAAAGCGGAATCTTGAGGCAAAGGGTGGTTACGGCGCGGCACTCATGAAGCCGTGTCAACACAGTGCTGACGTAAAGGCCTTTACGGGTAAGGGACGCGCAAGGCGTGCCAATGCTCGCATCGATGTCGTAACGCTGGCCGCTGAGCTTGACCAGATCCACGCCGAGATGGCTGAGCTGACCGACGCATCGCGGAAGGTGCCGGGCTACGCGTTCTATCTTGGAACACATCGCCGCCCGGACGTGGATCAGAAATACAAGCAACACTCCATCCGGTGGCGCGAAGTTGCGACGCAACGGCATATGTCCTGGGATGAAATGCCGGCACGTTTTGCTGAGCAGTTGCCAACCTTGGAACAGTGGTATCGGCAGGCTACCGAGCATGCCATCCGTTTGAACGCGGAGGAATCAGCGACACGCGGAGCACTGCGAGCGGCTGAGCGGTATCAGGCGCAGGCCAGCCAGTTCGGTGACGATCCTGCCTGAGCAGTTTTTCTCCCGCCAGTGTGCTGCGCCAACACTGATCCGGGCTTATAAATCGGCGCTATGGAGAATCACAATGCCTAATTCGTTTGTTGGTAAAGGTAATCTGGGTACTTCCCCGACGCTTAAGACGATTCGTGTTGGCAACGAAGACCGCAAGGTTGCAGAAATGCGCGTTTTTTTCGATGAGTATCAGTACGACGAAGCATCGCAGGAGTACACCCAAAGCGGTGGTTTCTGGATGCAGGTTTCGCTCTGGGACAAACGCGGCGAAGAAGCGGCACGTCTGCTGCGTCAAGGCATGCGGATCAAGGTGGAAGGTCGCTTGCGCGAGTTCGAATACAAGGTTGATGGAACAGAGATCAAGGTTCCGGGCTTCCAGATCATTGGCGATGAAGTGACGTTGTGCCTCAACCGCCTCGAATCGATTACGGTGAAACCGAAGCGCGAAGCAACCGAAGGCGCCACCGCTTGATTCATCCTGCCACATAGAATTTCCTCAACCCCCGGGCAACGTGCTGTTCCAGTCACCCGCACGCAACTAAATCGACACCGGGAGTGAGAAGCATGAACTACATTTCGACAATGAACGATCCGAAAGACCCGCGCTATGCAGTTGATGACCAGGATAATCGCCTGCGTCAGGCATTGACGGCGGTGATTCTGGAGCATTACAACCATCTGGCCAGCTATCTGGAGCAAAATCCGGAATCGGCGTCCGTGGTCAGCATGGCCCATCAGTTGCTCGGCCATTTGCGTGAATGCCTTGATGGCCAACTGACCAGCGAAGTCAACGTATCGCGCTGGTGGACTTTGCAGCAAGGCACTTGTGACAGGCTGATCAATTACCTGAAGCTCAAGGCTGCTGCACTCGATCTCCTGAAAGACATGTTCGCGTCGCTGGATAGGCTTGGCCTGAGCGTCGAGCACGAACCCCAACGCACGTAACGCCGTGGCGTATGTTCCACAGCCCGTTGCGCCGAAGCGGCGCGAGGCGGTGTTGCGCGCGGTTTGCGACGGTCGGCGGATCGGCCTAGCGATAGCATCGCTCGACTCACCGGCGCCGGCACTCCGTGCGCTCGGTGCTCACTGGTTTGCGCCACGGCGCCAGTGGATTTTCCGGAGCCCGCTGGACGGCGGCGATTTTTCCAATAGGCTGGCCAGCGCGTTCCCGACGGCGTACCTCGATGTCGATGCGTTGCCGGCGGTGATCGATGGCGCCCAGCAGGCGCCGCAATCTGACTACTTCACCGAGCTGCTCGACCTGCAGGTGATCCCCTTGGATCGCCCCGGGCGCTTCGCCGTGTCCGGTGCTTACGACAGCTATTTCATTGATGCAATGCGGGCCTTGGGTGGGCGTTTTCACAAGTTCGCCAATGCCTGGGAAGTGCCTGGTTCAACAACGCAGATCCTGGACGTCCTGCAGCGTGTTGCCGGTGTCGATCCGGTGTATGTGTTCATTCACGAGCACGTGATGCACCTGGAGGACCTGGCATCGAAGCCCAAGGCTGAGATGCCGATCAGCGTACCTGGTGCAGCGCCCTCGTTTGGTGATGGGGCAGGGGATGGCGAAGAGGAGGGGAGTGGATTCCTGTCGAGTTGCGCACGGCCGCTGGAGCATTTGCCGGTCGATGAGGCCATGCTGGCCAAGGCAGCGATTGATTGTGGATTGATGGATCATCAGCCGGCCGGCGTTCGGCACTTTTTGGCCCGTACCGGCGCCTTGCTGGCCGACGACATGGGCCTTGGGAAAACCAGGCAGGCCGTGGTGGCTTCCCGCCTGGCCGCCGGCGAGCGGCGAATTCTGGTGACATGTCCTGCTTCGTTGCGCATCAACTGGGAGCGCGAAATTCACATGGTCTTCCCGAACGATATCGTCGGGATGGTCGGCGAAGATCGCATGAGCACCTTGCATGGTTGCCGATGGGTCATCGCCAATTTCGAGCGCCTGGGCGGCCTGGTGCGCGAGAGTCTCGATTTCGAAGTGCTGACCGTCGATGAAGCGCACAACCTGAAAGAGCACAATGCCGGGCGAACCCGAAATGCATTTATCCTGGCGGAAAGAATACCGCGTAAGTTCTTGCTGACCGGGACGCCGATCCTTAGTCGGGAAATCGAAATGCACACCTTGCTGCGGCTGACTGGTCATCCGATCGGGATGCTGGAGCTGCGTGAGTTCCGCAAGCATTACAGCGGTGGCCAGGCGCAGCGCGAAGCGCTGGCCGAGGCGGTGGCTGACTGGATGTTGCGGCGCTCGAAGAAGGTACTCAAGGGGCTGGGAGCGAAGACGCGCCAGGTGCGCTATGTGATGCCGGCCGAGGGCCTCGACGAGTATCACCGGATCCTGGCCGACATGGCGCTGACGGTCATGCCGAAAATCGTCAAGCTGCGTCAGCATCTCGAAATCATCAAAACTGATTTTCTGATCGAGACCGTGCAATCCCTGCAGCAAGAGGACAAGGTGATCATCTTCTGCGAGTACATGCCGACCGTTGACTTTATGAAGGAAGCATTTAAGAATGCCGGCATAGACTGCGTTACGCTGGTGGGCAGTGACAACGGTAGCTCACGACAGCGTGCAGTGGATGCGTTCCAACAGAATCCCGCAGTAAGGGTGTTTCTAGGAACCTCTGCAGCAGCCGTCGGCATCACGCTGACGGCCGCCAACTATGTGATATTAGCCTCGCAGCCGTGGACGCCCGCAATGCAGCGCCAGCGCGAGGACCGTGCTTACCGCAACGGACAAACGCGCGATGTTTTCGTGATCATTCCGGTTATTCCTGGAACGATCGACGAGCAGGTTTTTGCTCTGCTCAACTCGAAAACAGAGATCGAAGAGTCTGTCGTAGAAAACGCGGTGCGTGCTCACCTTGCCCGTTGCCCGCCGGTGGCCAGCCGAGCCGGGACACCTCCGTCATTGAGCACGCCAGTTTCCCGATAGTAGTTATTGGAAACCGAACTGGAGGAATCATTCATGTCAGAAAACACACACGCATTGGCTGAGGTCATCCCGATCGGCCGTCATCCGGCGCTGTTCCCGCGCCACGCTGAAGCGCGCCATTTTGAGCACGGCTGGGTCATTGTGGAGGAAGTGGATGACAACCAGCGCCTGGTGCGCTGGTATGTCTTCGAAGAAGTGCCAGAGTGCGAGTTCGATGAGCGGTTCGGCGATGAACCTATCGTAGATGCGCATGACATTTCGTCGTTCACCGAGTGGGTCGATATCAGTAGTTTGCGTCAGGTCGATGAGCGCGATCGCCCAAACGATTGGCAGAACCTGCAGCGCTTTGGCGTTCTGCGCCGGCCGCACGAGATCCGCATGGAGTTAGAGCGGCGCGCCGAAGACTTTCGCGAGGCATTCTTGTTACCGCACTGAAGGAGGCAGCGATGGATGGATATCCCCAAACCGGGACTGGTAACGACGTTGGCGACTTCCTGGTGCTGCTGTTCCTGGTCTTCTTTGGTACGGCGCTGGCCTGTGAAATCACCAATCAGTTGACCACTGAATCTCACGGCACGTAACCAAGCGCTATCATCTCGTTGTCCGGTGATTTGGCAGAGGGCTGCTGTCGGCCTATTCTGTTGAAAAACACCCCATAGGGAAGGCGGCTTGGTAAAATATTCATAACGCATAGTTACTGATGGTGCCGTGATGATGGGTCAGCAGAGCGGGAATCAAGATCGACTGTTTTATTCGTTCGACCTAGAAAGCTTCGTTCCTCCCAACCATTTATTGCGAGGGATCGACCAATGCCTCGACCTTAGCGGGCTTCGCCAGCATCTGGCCAGTCACTACAGCCATACCGGTCGTCCGTCCATTGCCCCTGAACTGATGATCAGAATGCTGATTGTCGGCTACTGCTACGGCATTCGTTCTGAACGGCGCCTGTGCGAGGAGGTTCATCTCAATTTGGCTTATCGTTGGTTCTGCCGATTGGGTCTCGAAGATTCCATTCCCAACCACTCCACATTCTCAAAAAATCGACATGGGCGATTCCGGCAGAACGGAACCTTTCGCTGGATATTTGACGAGGTGGTGCGTGGCTGTATGGCCGCCGGTCTTGTCCGAGGAGAAGGATTTGCTTCGGATGCCAGTATCGTGGTGGCCGATGCCAGTGGCCAGAAGGGCATCCCCAAGGGGAAGCCGCTACAGTGGGGGGATCCCGCCTCAAGAACCCATGCGGTACGCGAGTATCTGGAGGCACTCGATAGCGAGTTGCCCGGTACGCCAGCCCCCCGCAAGATATCGATCAGCGACCCACAGTCCCGTTGGACAGGCGCCGAAGGCGGCGTACCTTACTATGCCTACTCGACCAATTATCTGATTGATACCACGCATGGGGTCATTCTCGACGTGGAAGCGACGCAGGCCTATCGAACCGCAGAAGTCGAATCCACCAAACTCATGATCGACCGAGTCGAATCTCGGTTTAGCCTGGTTCCGGATCGCCTGATTGCCGATATGGCTTACGGTACTGCGCCCATGTTGGCCTGGATGGTCGAAGAGAAGGGCATCGAACCCCACATTCCCCTTTGAGATAAGTCAGAGCGTCATGACGGCGCCTTCTCCCGCAATGACTTCCAGTGGGATGAAGCCGCCAACGAGTACCGCTGCCCTGCAGGCAAGGCGCTACGTTGCGACTGGCGTCAATTCAAGACTCCACGCACGCGCAGTAATCCGCCGCTTACCTACCGTTCAGCCCTAAGATGTCGCGAACAGCAGATTTGATTTCTGGCGAATGCGTACTCCGTGCTGCATTGCCCGTCACACATTGGCAACAGTGGGAACGTCTGAACGTGAAAAGCGAATGGAAAACCTGCTTAAGTCACTCTCGCACATTACCGCAGCCGCGAAGTGAAGCTACCGACGTCGCCATGGAGGCCGCAGGTATCACCCTGATGCGTGGCGACCCACGTCTCGTTGCCGACTCCTTTGATGTTTCGCGTCGGACTTATAGCAAAATCAAGCAGGGCCTGTTCTGGGCATTTGCCTACAACGTACTGGGTATCCCTCTGGCAGCTCTGGGCATGCTCAATCCGGTAGTGGCAGGTGCTGCGATGCCTTTTAGTAGTGTTAGCGTGGTCACCAAAGCTTTCAATAATGTAACGCAGAGGTCAGCATCCTGTTGGTATCAGAATCCTAAGATGACATCACGGTTGGACGAAAGAGGTCCGACACGATTAAC
>NZ_JBASFI010000037.1:0-18104 GCF_049652925.1 Azonexus sp. | reverse complement strand
CTGGTGCTGTCGCCGGTGATTGCGGCCGCGGCGATGAGTCTGTCGTCGGTCAGCGTGGTCGGCAATGCGCTGCGTCTGCGCGGGCAACAATAAAACAGAGATCTGCTGATGTCCTCACGGTTGCCTGTCATAACCACCCAATACGAATGGCGCGACTGCTACAGCGTCGGGAACGCCATCATCGACCAGCAGCATAAAAAGATGTTGCTACTGTGTGCGGAGTCGGAGAAATGCTTGGAGAGCGCCGGTCCCGAAGGTTGTGAAAAATTACATGATCTCCTCCACGAAATGGCTATCTGTGCCAGAGAGCATTTTGCGAAGGAAGAAGAATTGCTGCTTGCACGACATTACCCGATGCTGGCCGAGCACGCCGAAGAGCATGAACAATTCCAAATCGCGCTAATCGATTTCCAATTCTCCGCAGTGCAAGGCGAACTGGACAAGACCGGGGTGTTCCGTTTCCTGTCCGAATGGTGGATTCACCATATCCTCATATCAGATTTGGACTGTAAGCCGTATTTCGAAGAAAGCTGAGCCCTTACGGAATACACCTCAACATCAGATTGCACCGGAGTTTCCTGACATAAATGTAATCAATAAGTCATCCCGGTGACAGTTGCGAAAGCGCAGACTTCGAAGTGTCAGGTATTCATCTGCGATCCGACATTTCTCACCACTTTTCTGGAGAACCATCATGGGGACGCCTCAGAAAACGGAAAATAGAGCACGCTAAGGTTGGTGGGGATGCCGGATTCCGTTTCACTGCCTTGCCTGGCGCGGCATTCCGCAGCGATATGCCGTGCCCACGATTTGGAGCGTCAGCTCACTGGTTCACACGGCCATTGGTACGCGCTCATCGGGTACTCTCTCGCTTCGTTTATTCCCCAGGCAACGTTAGCACCGCATCTTGACCACCAAACACCCATATTAAATCGAACTGTGCCTTCACTTGGCGGTCCAGTTTCTGCTTGCGTTGTTCCAGCATTTCCCGTGAACGTCCTGCGGCGCTGGGAAGGGCATTCTGTGCGGCGATGATTTGTCGTACGAGGCTAGTCACGGTGCTCACGATTTGTATGTGTTGCGGATTGGTAGCATCAAGAATCGGTACCGGGCAATCTGAGACAACGGCAGAACCGCGGCTGTAATATCCGCCGCGGAAGGGACTTCCGCGCTTTCTCAAAAAATATTCTACGGCACGCTGGTGCAACAGCGCTAACAAAAACTCCAATGTGTAGCCATTCCGTGGATTGGTAATCGAAACCTCCCCCGCCGTCCCACCGGAGGCAAATCCCACCCCGCTGGGGTCAAATCCGTACTTGTCGCCAAGCTGATTGACCGAGTAAATGATTTTTGGACCCTTGAATGCACTAGCCAGCGCCTGGTGCCGGCCATACCGGTAAAACTCCCCCGGCAGGGGAGCGGGAGATACATCCCTCCTTTCAAGCCGCGTTTGATAATGGTTCAAATAGGCCCAAGCCAGCGGATAGTCTTGTTGGAGTGTGGCCGGAGGAATGAGAATGGCTTCACCTTGGTCGCCGTAGGTATACGGAAAAAGGACCAAGGCATCAGATTGTATGGTGCAATAGGATTTTACCCGGGTGGTGGAATCCATGAGGTACGGCTTGGTTATTCTCTTTTCGATGCGCCACGGCCGCTCATCTCGTATGAAATGAACCTGACCATGCGACTCGGTCCATTGCTGGATGGCATAGACGCTATCGGCACTGGTTTGGATGCCATTCAAGACATCCGCCACGTCCCCAAGACGACAAAAGTTTGTTTTTAAGGTGAGGAGCACACTGGCCTCGGCGTTTGTCGCAGGCAGTACCCATGACGCCCCCGAGGGTTGGTTGATGAAGCTGTACGGTAAAAGCACGCCTTTGTCGGAAGGGGTTTTTAGCCAATCGGTGTAATCATCAACATGCCGATAATAGAAGCCGTGCTTTTGTTCTTTAGACAAAACGAGCAAACACACGTACGTGGATTTCCCCTCAAACAACAGTTCATTCCCGAAATCCACCACTTCCGCAAGTAATGTGCCCTCAGAAATTAACCCACGAAGCTTCTTTCCAGACTCAATGGTCATCCATTTATTGGGGACCACCATCCCAAGCCAGGCGCCGTCCTTGAGTTTGGTTGTTGCCTTCTCAATAAAGACGAAATATTTGTCAAACTGCTTATAGGAGGTTTTGTACTTGGCTTTGTAATATGCCGACTCCTCCGGCGTTGCCAGCTTCATGTCCTCGGTTTTGACATAAGGGGGATTGCCAACAACTGCGTCGTAATCCTCGTTGAGACCTTTGCCCAACCAATCCAAGGGCCGAACCGCCTCCAGGACCGCCGGACTGGCGCTCGTGAAATCGGTTTCGACAATGGAGTTTCCCCAAATAATGTTGTCATCCAAGTTGGGGAGTATTTTCATTCCCGATGGAAGGGTTTCTCGTGTTTCATCTTCAAGAAGTTTGATGAGCAAACTGAAACGGGCGACTTCCACCGCGTTGTAATCAATGTCGATACCAAAAAGGCAGCTACGAAGCAAGGCATGCTTCGCGTCGAACGAGAGCCGGTAATCGTTTTCGGCCCTTTTGTAGATGGAGGAGGTATCTCCGGTCGCCCGGCCAATATCAATGGCGATATCCACCAATTCGTCCAGGCAACGCAACAGGAACCGCCCCGACCCCACTGCCATGTCGAGAATCTTGGTTTCCATGAGATTTTCCAAAGCAAGGGGGCCGCTGGCTTGGAGATTGGAAATGCGCCCATGTATGGTTCTGCGCACAATTTCGTCCACTAGGGGCTGCGGGGTGGTCACCACCTCGCGGCCTTCGTAAGCCGGTTTGTCTTCAAGAATCATGGCATCCGCGGTGTCAATGGCCATGCGTTTGGTCAGGAACAATTCATACACCTGGCCAAGGAAATCGGCGTTAAGCACGCTGAAACTGTAGGGGGCTTGGGGGAAGTAAAGTTCATCCACCAAGTCTTCCAGCACTTGGGCATCTATATGGAACGTGGTTTGCAGCGGGTCCCGCGTGACATCGAAAAGACCGGTGTTGTAGCGCTGGTCCAGTTCCTTAAACAGTTTGCGAAGCTCGACGAGATTCTTTTTACTGACAACTTTCTTGAGTCGTTCTTCCCCTTCAATCCCCCGGTCTTCGCACATGCGGATAAACACGAAACGATTGATGACCTTTTGGGCAATGTCGTTGAGATCGTTGATTCCAATCGTCGAATAACGACCATGCAGGTCCTGGGCAATCTTGAGCCGCCATTCGTTAAATCGTTCCAGGAATACCAGATTGATGGGGAGTCCCGCTCCGCCGCACGCACCGTATTTTGCCTCGATGCTGCCGCTCCCGACCGCCTCCCGCCCGAATAGCTCTACCAACTCATCAAAACGCGCCCCCAGGTCGGAATAGTTGAGGTCGAGCAATAATCCAACATTGGCATCGTCTGTGTTGGATGGGGCGTTGCGGGTGTCGTAAACACGGAGCGCTCGGAAGTTAGTTAGCACGGAGACAGGCAATCCGGCAGTCCAACCGTAGCTTCGCACCTGAAAAGCACTTTCTTTGTTGGTACGAATGTCAACCGCCGGCTTTTTCGCTTCAACGAAGAACTTACGTTGGGCCGCAATCCGGAACGTATAATCCGGACGCTTGGCCGATGTCTCCGTGGGCTGCGACTCCTCACGCACCACATCCTTGATGGAGTTTGAAGTGCCCTCCACATTGTTCATGTCCCACCCGAGGCATGAAAACAGGGGGTCGATGAACTCCGTCCGGGCCTCGGTTTCCGAATACCGGCTGCTGGAGGCACAGAAGCGGGATTCTTCCGTTTTGAAGCGTTTGACCAGTGCGGCCAAAATGGACTTTGCGTTACTCATCGCTTACCTCACCCTGCTTGTCATTTTGCACCAGGAGACGGTGACGCCGCGTCCGAATGCGACACCATGCTTTGTGCAGGGTCTCAATGTCGTCTTTGGTTAGTCCGGCCGCTGCCAACACCACTCGGTCTTGTTGACGAAGCAGCGCTTCGGGATTGTCGGAACTGCGCACCCGTTTATCCAGGTCGTCGAGGTCGAAGTGGTCCAGTTGTGGAATCGGAATAAGCAGTTTCTCAATTTCCGATGGGACCAGCTCAAGCACCCCGCCTCCATAATGTCGCCCTTCCAGTTCGGCCGTTAATGCGGTCAGACTATTCACGAATCCATACACCAGCTGCTCGGCGGTTACCCCATCGGTAATGGTTTTGATTCGATAGGAGGTGTCGGTGGTGTAAGCTCCAGCGGAATTAAAAATCAGGCGCGGAAAGTGATGGGACCGCTTGAGCATACCCATCGGGGTGGCATAAATGGAGGGCACCACATACCAAGGCTTTCTTATCCGGCATTTATACCGCGTATGGAGCCCTTGAGCTTCCCCCATCGCAATGTAAGTTTGAATGGACTGCGGGAGCTTATCTACTGGAGTATTGTTGAAGAGAATAAAACTCGATGGTAACCCTTGTGCCACATTTGATTTATGGGTTTCTTTGTTGTAGACGATACCCGGACAGTGCTCACTCCGACCAAACATAGGGTGGGCATACTTTTTTAACCCATACTGGCGAACTGTGGCTGCATCAACTAAAAAGAACTTGTTGGCACCAGTGACGATGCCAACATCCACATCCGCCACGTCGGCGAATCGTCGAATCGTCGGAAGGGCTTTAACTTTCTCAAAAACCCGAAGCTCCTCCGGTTCCAAGAGCACTTTCATCCATTTGCCGTTGAGTACATCCCCGGAAACATAGTTGGCCGCATCGAAGAAGTCGCTGGGGTCTTGCTCTAAAAAGGCTTTCTCGGCCACCGAGGTTACTGCCACGCCCTTCGACACGTCGGTTGATTTTTTTTTCTTTTCAACCATGAGCAATACGGTGCCTTGGAGCGCTTCATCAAACAGCAACTCGTTCGGGTCCATCATAAAAATGCGATTGCACTCTTTCAGCAAGTGTTTTCTCAAGGAGGCCGCATGCAGCACATGCAAGAGTTCCGAAGGAATAACCATGGCTAGACGCCCGCCCGGCATCAGCAGGTCGATACTCGCTATGACAAAGGGAACCCAGGCATTGGTGTGTTTGGTGAAGGGGAGGCTGTGCCGGGCAAATATCTTTTCTGAAAGAAGTTGGTCGGCAGGTTCAAGGTATTGGTAGCGTATATACGGTGGGTTTCCCAAGATGGCTTCGTACTTGATTCCCACCTCCATCTCCTCCAGCGCCATCGCAAGAAAGTCCTCATTTTTAACCGTGGCGCGCAGATGTTTATTCTCCGCCGCGAAGCTTGCTGCTTTATCGGCTTCTTCTTCGTGAAGTTCCACGCCCGTGAAGTGAATCGCATGGCGATGTTGGCCCTTTAGAGCCCGGATGAAAGAGCCATCCCCGCAACTTGGCTCCAGAATGGTTTTAGGTTTCTTCTGGAGAACCCATTTGGCCAGAAATCTTGATACCGCCTCCGGGGTGTAATAACCTCCACGCAACTTGGTTGCAGATTCGTTTTTCTTAAAGTTCATTTTTTGATTTCTTTCCCGGTTGTCTCCCGGAGCACTCCGGCCGCCTGTTCTTCCGTTAACATCCCCAGCAAGGCCACCAGGGCCTTCATGCCAGCCGGTTCTCGCCCCCGGAGATATTCGGCATACGCCCGCGGGGAAACCCCCATACGTTCGGCCATTTCAGCCTGCGTGATGCGCCGGTGCTCGTTGGCTTCCACATAGTGGTGCGCGGTTGCCAAGATGTCTTTCAGGTCCATAGAAAATCTCTTTGCGCTATAACGACATAGAGTAGCAATAGTATTCAGTATATCAACACGATTGAACTTATATTGTGAATAAACGTGCACAACTTGGGAAACAAAAAGAAAATATTATCGTTCCCGGTTTGGTTCACATGCGCAACTTTTAGATGCCAATTCAGCACTCGCCTTACAAACCAACGATGCAGTAGATTGGCGTTGAGTCCGGCGATTGCTGACTAGGTCCATGCCGTAGTAGATGCTGCGGCAGATGTTGGTAAGGCCATGCGCGAACAGATCAAAGTGACTGAGCGGGAAACTTGCGTTCGTCGATTGCGCGGCAAGAAGCCTAGCAAGCACACCATCGAGGTCTTCGATAAATGGCTGGTCCTGCACGCCCGCGGTCTCAAAGAGCGCTATCGCGTCCGTCCCGTTCAATCGGTTGTCTTCTGGCACCTCGACGAAGGCCTTTTCGGCGCCGGGATTGCGCAGTGCCTGCCGAACGTCGGCCCAGTATGCGATGCCGGAATCGGGGTTGTGCAACACAAGCAGGACGGGCAGCGGAAAGAACTCCCAGTAGTTCCGATGCTTGTCCTCGGGATAGAACCTCCACCCACGAGCAGATCGCAGTCGAAGTACGACAGCCCCGACTTGACCTGCACAGCCACAATCCGGCTTGTAGCGAATCCGTCCGGGGTCACGAACTCAAGGTGACCGTCGACACCCACGTCGCCCGTTCCCGTCTCACGCCAGATTTGTCGGCGATGAGCGGCATAGCTCTGGATCGCCGCGATGCCTTGGCGTTCCTGGGCATAGTTTGCCCCTGCCTTCGGAAATTGCATGGCTGTCTTTCTAGAGTTCGAAACCGCCAAGGGAGCTGATCAGTATCCGTAGACCTCCTGCCGACGCTTGAAAGCCTTCTGACTGCCTTCAAGAATCGTACAGACAATGTCTTTGGTCTCGGCTGTGTCGATCGACCCGCGATCCCTGACTACGGACACTTCGCTGGCGCCGCGCAACGGAATGATCAGCTCCGCGTCTCCTAGGACAGCGATGTTGGGATTGTGAGTGACGATGATGACCTGTCGGTGTTCCTTGATGCTGCGCAATGAACGCACGACCGTCTTGTAGATGAACTCGCCGTCAAGGTTGTCCTCTGGTTGATCGATAATCAGCGGCACGCGACTCTTGGAGAATAGCAGCACCGTCAGAAGGATGGCCTGCTGTTGGCCGAGCGAGAGCCTAGCGAAATCGCGGACCTGATAGGCGCTGGTGCCATCGGGCTTGTCGATTATCCGCGTCACCTTGATCTCAGGCCTGTCTTCAAAGGCGATTCGCTCCAGCGCGCACTTCGCTTGCCACTCGCCGAGCTTTTCGATGATGTCGGCCGCATCAGGCTTGGAAAATACGCAGTTGCCCTCGGCGTCGCTGAGCTGTTCGAGTGCCGAAGCATCCTTCGCAACCACGGCGACCAGGAGTCGAGCCGGCGAAAGCGTGGTGGCAATGAGCGCAGCACGCGGAACCTGTGAGGTCCGCCAGTTCATGGTGGTTTTGATCAACTCTTCCATGTCTGGGGAGAGCAGGCCTTCATAGAACTGGATCTTCACCCTGTAGTCAACTACGGCTGCGGCGAGATTGTTGTTCATCGTCGTCGCAAACGCCTGACGAGCGTTGAATATCTTCGAGCGAAGCTCACCCCGCTCGTGAAGCAGGCGGCGGCGCTCCTTGAAAGCCTCCTGCTGTTTGGGCTGACTTTTCTTCAGCTCGGTCAGTCGCGCCTGTAGATCCGCGGCATCCTTCGTGACCTTGCGGATATAAGCCATATCCAGCTTGATGTTTTGCTTCTCCAGGTCCCGGCGGATTTCTTCAATCTTTTCCTGCGTCTCCTTCTCGCGCTCGGTCCAGACCTGAAGCTGCGCCGCAATCTTGCCGTTCGCATCGACGACCTTCTGCTTGAGTTGGTCGGAGAGGGTTTCGATCTCTGTCGCGAGGCCGTCGACGAGCGCCTTGACAACCTCAAACTCCGCTTTCCCAACGGCGAGACCATTGCCATCCACGTCGGTTGTCAATTTGCGCAGTTCGATGCCGGTCAAGCTGTTAGTGATTGACGCGAGGAGCTCACCCAGGTTGCGCTTCAGGCCGTCACGGAAGCGCCGCTCTTTAGCCAGCTTCTCCTCCAGTTCGACGACTTGGCTCGCGTTCTGCTTCTTCAGAACTTCGACTTGGGTATCGGCGATGCCCTTCGCCTTCTCCGTAGGCGCGATCTGGTTAATGTTGAGCTGTAGTGCCTCGATCACTTCCTGATTGGCGAGAATCGCGTCGCGCAGAACCTCCTCTTGCTTCCGCAGTTCGCCGAAGTCGATGAAGCCATCCAGGAACCGCAGGAGGATCGACGGGTCATCATCGCAATGCTGAATCGTGTCAGCCGTTTCTCCTTGCCCGTAGCTTTCAATAGCGACAGCCGTTGGTCCTTCGGCATCACCGTTCACGACCTCGCAGAGCTTGCTGCGGGTCAACGTATGGCGTTGCCCCACCTCGTCTTCGTAGACAAGAGAGATTGTGTCCGGCCAGACTTCGGAGTCGATGATTGTGCTTTCCGCCGCGTTGCCGGATGCGGCGCGAAGTGACTCCAGGAGAGTTGACTTTCCTGCGCCGCGACCACCGATGATGCAGGTCAGGTTCGGACTGAAGTGCACGATCTGATCCTTGAGAAAGCCGCCCTCCAGCTTCATTCCTACGAACTTAGGTATGGACGCAGGTATAAGGTCTTCCAGGCGCACACGCGCGGCCGCATCCGTGAGTGCGATGCGCAGCGATGCGAACGTCAGAGCCTCCATCTTGAGCCGGGTCAGCTTTCTGTTGCCGCTGGCGTTACGACCCAGCGCGTTCAGGGTGTGGGCGTCAGAGGACATCACCTTTGCCAGGTCAACCCCGTCTTCAAGACCGAGCGCCTTGCATCGGGCTATAACGCAGTTCCGCCGATTTGCATCCGCGTCCTCGTGAGAGAACCATGCACTGTTTGAGGCATTGGCGACCTCTAGGCCCAGGAGGTTCGAGCAGTTGAACACGTCCTGTTTGAAGGCGTCGAATTTGGGGTGTGCCTTCTCAAGGCCACTGTCCAGCTCAATATGCGCGCAGATGCCAAAGCCATTGAACTCTTCGGCGAAGTGGAGGCACTGGGGAATCGTGTTGTGGCAGGCCTTCCGGTCTTCCGAGATGGTCAGCTTTCCGAAGAAGCGCTGCAGCTGGTCATCGGTCTCAAAGTAAACAAGCAGATGCCCCTGCTGGGTTGACAATTCCACACCTGGAATGACGAGCAAACCCTTGCCGTCTGCGTATTTCAGAGCCGGACGAACATTGGCAATCTGGTTGTGATCCGTTATAGCGATTAGGTCGAGCCGCTCCGCTACCGCCGTATCGACGATGTTTTCAGGAGTCATCGCTCCATCCGTCACATCGTATGAGCCGCCTTCGCCGAACGAATGAATATGCATGTCTGCGCGTCGGAACTGCGCGCCATTTGATTCGCTCTGAATTTCTTGCAGCAGGGACACTTTTGTCTTCCTCTTCTGGTAAGTGCGTTGCTCATCGGCGAGCAGACGCTCTGTGCCGGAGCATCTCAAGTGCCTAGATCATAGACTTGTACGGTACGGGCGACTTCCGAAGGGGCAATGCCATGGATCGAGTCACAGACTCTTCGTTAGCAATGCGTAGGCATCCAACGACTATCGATCCGTCATTATAAGCGACATTGGCGAATAGAATGGACGTGCTTGCCGACGGGCGGATTAGGATTCAAGCCCATCACAAACAGACAGTTCCATCCGAAAAAAGGTGTGCCATATCTGTCTGCACTTTGCCGGAAGTAGTCACCCGGCCGCAACATTCTCAGCGTCCGTTATGGCCGAGTAGGTTGAATTGCTCCTCCGGCAGGTTCCGAAGTGCACCGGTCGTTCAGATGACGGCTATGCGGTGAGACCGAAGGTCGGCAGTTTGCCGAGTCGAGGCAGTGTAGTCGTCAACTTGCTCGCCGAATACCGGCCATTCGACTGGCTCAGTGAGTACGTCTTGGCTATTTAAATTGGATGGCTACCTCGACCGGCAGCAATTGGCCGATGTCTGTCTGACGTTGACAGAGCCCCGCGCTGAAGATTGGCAGGGGTCGTCTCAGAAAACGGAAAATAAAGCACGCTAAGGCGTAGCCGGCCTTGCTAGGCTTGCTACGCCTTGTAGCGACGCAATCAGCGGGCAGGAAACATTCCCCTGCTGCGAGTGGCAGGCGCACACGAGTTCAGACAGCACGGTTTCCATGCGAGCCAGGTCGGCCATCTTCTCGCGCACGTCCTTGAGCTTGTGTTCGGCCAGGCTGCTGGCTTCCTCGCAGTGGGTGCCATCGTCGAGCCGCAACAGCTCGGCAATTTCGTCCAGGCTGAAGCCCAGCCGCTGCGCCGATTTCACAAACTGCACCCGCGTCACATCCACCTCGCCGTAGCGGCGAATGCTGCCGTAAGGCTTGTCCGGCTCCGGCAATAAGCCCTTGCGTTGATAGAACCGGATGGTCTCCACATTGACCCCGGCAGCCTTGGCGAAGGTGCCAATGGTCAGATTATCAAAAATATTTTGCATATCACTTGACTCCGTACATGACTACGGAAGTAAGGTTACGCTATTCATTTCAATTTCGAAAGGACAAGTGCATGTCTGAACCACAAAATGGGCGTGGTGCCCTCTTCGCCAGCGGGCTGGCCGCCATCCTTGCCTCCACTTGCTGCCTGGGGCCGTTGGTTCTGGTTGCCCTGGGGTTCAGCGGGGCCTGGATCGGCAATCTGACGGTGCTGGAACCGTACCGCCCGATCTTCATCGGCGCGGCATTGGTAGCGATGTTCTTCGCCTGGCGGCGCATTTTCCGGCCAGTACAGGCATGCAAGCCGGGCGAGGTGTGCGCGATCCCGCAGGTGCAAACCACCTACAAGCGCATTTTCTGGATCGTGGCCGTGTTGGTCTTGGTCGCGGTCGGTTTTCCCTATGTCATGCCATTTTTCTATTAATCAGGAGTTCACCATGAAAAAACTGTTTGCTTCCCTCGCTCTCGTCGCCGTCGTTGCCCCCGTGTTGGCCGCCACCCAAACTGTCACGCTGTCCGTGCCTGGCATGACCTGCGCCACCTGTCCGATTACGGTCAAAAAGGCACTGAGCAAGGTCGATGGCGTCATTCAGACCAAGGCGAGCTTCGAGAAGCGGGAAGCTACCGTCACCTTCGAAGATGCCAGAACGAACGCACAGGCACTGATCCAAGCCACGACCGATGCCGGTTATCCGTCCCAGGTCGTGAAGTAAGGCGGCCCGCCGCTACGCACCGGCACTCGGTACTCGATGCCCTACTTTATCCACCAAACCTCAAGGTAACGCGCCATGGCCGATTGCTGTTCATCCACCGAATGCGAAACGCCGCACCCCAAGAAGCACCGGTGCCCGGTCCATGGGATGGAATGTTCCGAAGTCTCTGCCAGGACGATCGCCCATCACATCCGCGATGCCTGGAAGTGGGTCGGCAAGGCAGGCCGTTACTTCTTCTGTGACGACCCCGAGTGCGATGTCGTTTATTTCGGGGACGACGGCACCCTCATCCTAAAGTCGCAACTGCGAACCCAAGTTGGTGCGAAGGAAGCCTTCGACGATTTTCTCGTCTGTTATTGCTTCGGTGTGACGAAAACAGATGCGCTGAGCGATCCAGGAATCAGGAACTTTGTCATGACGCAAACGAAGCTTGGGCTTTGCGCGTGCGATACGAGCAATCCATCCGGGCGTTGTTGCCTTAAGGATTTTCCTGGGAAGCGTAAAACTGAATAACGCAGTAGGCAGGTTGGGTTACTCCCTTTTTGTCGAGGGGGCGGCAGGTAATCAGCTCGGTCCTTACTGGATATCAGAGCAGTCATTGGATATTCGCCAGCGCCAATTGGCCTTGATGGTCGGGGTGTGGTTCTGGGATTCGTCTGCCAGCCAGCCTTACTGCGGCCCGGACGGCTGCGCACTACCAGCTAAACGTGGATGATGGGATTCGCCGTTACCGAAACGAAAAAGGAAAACTGTATGACTACCTTGAAGATCACCGGAATGACCTGCGATTCATGCGCTACGCATGTCAAGGAAGCCCTGGAGACAGTGCCGGGCGTACAGTCGGCGGTCGTGTCCTACGCGAAGGGCACAGCGCAGCTCGCCACCGAACCAGGCATGTCGCCGGATGCGCTGACTGCCGCCGTGGCCGGACTCGGCTACAAGGCCACGCTCGCCGATGCCCCGCCAGCTTCGATGCGCGGCGGCCTGCTTGATAAAGCGACGGGATGGCTGAGTGACGGCGACAAATCCGGCGGCGATGGAGACGGACTGCATATCGCCGTCATCGGCAGCGGCGGCGCTGCAATGGCCGCAGCACTGAAAGCGGCCGAACTCGGCGCCCAGGTCACGCTGATCGAGCGCGGCACCATCGGCGGCACCTGCGTCAATGTCGGCTGCGTCCCGTCCAAGATCATGATCCGCGCCGCCCATATCGCCCATCTGCGCCGTGAAAGTCCATTTGACGAGGGCATCTCAGCGACTGAGCCTGCAATTGACCGCAGCAAACTGCTGGCCCAGCAGCAGGCCCGCGTCGATGAGCTGCGCCACACTAAGTACGAGGGCATCCTGGACGACAATTCCGCCATCACCGTGCTGCACGGCGAGGCCCTCTTCAAGGACGGCCAGCGTCTTATCGTGCGCATGAACGACGGCGGTGAGCGCGTCGTGGCATTCGACCGCTGCCTGATTGCCACTGGTGCCAGTCCGGCCGTTGCGCCCATCACTGGTTTGAAAGACACGCCGTACTGGACCTCCACCGAGGCCCTGGTCAGCGATACCATTCCCGAACGCTTGGGCGTGATCGGTTCGTCGGTGGTCGCGCTGGAGCTTGCGCAGGCATTTGCTAGACTGGGCAGCAAGGTCACGATCCTGGCGCGTAGCACGCTGTTCTTCCGTGAAGACCCAGCCATTGGCGAGGCCATCACGGCGGCTTTCCGTGCCGAAGGGATTGAGGTGCAGGAACACACGCAGGCCAGCCATGTGGCCTATGCAAACGGAGAATTTGTGCTCGCCACGGGACACGGCGAAGTGCGTGCCGATAAGCTGCTGGTTGCCACCGGCCGAGCGCCGAACACGCGCAGCTTGGCGCTGGAAGCTGCGGGAGTCGCCGTCAATGCGCAGGGAGCCATCGTCATCGACAAGGGCATGCGCACCAGTACGCAACACATTTATGCCGCAGGCGACTGCACTGACCAGCCACAATTCGTTTATGTAGCGGCGGCAGCCGGCACCCGCGCGGCCATCAATATGACTGGCGGGGACGCGGAGTTGAATCTGACCGCAATGCCGGCGGTGGTGTTCACCGACCCGCAGGTCGCCACCGTGGGCATCAGCGAGGCGGAAGCGCATTTGAAGGGCATCGAGACCGACAGCCGCCTGCTCACGCTGGATAACGTACCGCGTGCACTCGTCAACTTCGACACACGCGGCTTTATCAAGCTGGTCATCGAGCAAGGTAGCGGACGACTCATCGGCGTGCAGGCGGTGGCACCGGAAGCGGGCGAACTGATCCAGACGGCTGTTCTTGCCATTCGGGCGCAAATGACCGTGCAGGAACTGGCCGATCAGTTGTTCCCCTACCTGACAATGGTCGAGGGGTTGAAACTTGCTGCGCAGTCCTTCTTTAAGGACGTAAAACAACTTTCGTGCTGCGCGGGATGAAGAAAAGGAGATGTTCGATGAACGCCTATACGGTATCCCATCTGGCCCATGATGCCGGTGTGAGTGTGCATGTGGTGCGCGACTACATGCTGCGTGGATTGTTGCGGCCGGTGGAGCGCACCGCTGGCGGCTACGGCTTGTTCGATGCAGATGCTTTGAAGCGGCTATCGGCCTTGACATGCTGACACGGCTATGCCGGGCACTGGATGCCGCAGGCGACGATGAAGCGGTGGTGCATCTTGCTAATCTGCTCCAGCTTGTGGAGCGCCGACGTCAGGCGCTAGCAGACTTGGAAGCGCAGTTGACCTTTCAGCTAACCGAACTGGCACACGATACGGAGATTTCGTCATGAACCGTCCTGAGCGTATTCCCGTTGAGACACGCAAGCCACTCACCGGCTACCTGTGGGGCGCGCTTGCTATGCTGACCTGCCCCTGCCATCTGCCAATTCTCGCCGTCGTGCTGGCCGGAACGACCGCTGGTGCTTTCATCGGGAAGCACTGGATTGTTGCAGCCATCGCGTTGACTGGCTTGTTCGTACTTTCCGTGACGCGGGTGGTACGGGCCTTCAGGGGAAGTTCATGACCGATTCCCAGCCCCTCGACCTCGCTAGAATGTCAATTTAGACTATACCCTAACCTGATGTCAGGTGCTATGTGCAAACACCGTCAGAATAGAGTCGTAGTTTGTATTTATTGACATAAACCGCCAAGGGTAATAGATTTCATCCTGACACTTTTACCTTTGGAGGCATCTTGCAAGGTCAACGCATCGGCTATGTCCGCGTCAGCAGCTTCGACCAGAACCCTGATCGGCAACTGGAGCAAATCGACGTCGGCAAGGTATTCACCGACAAGGCTTCCGGCAAGGATACGCAACGTCCCGAGCTTGAAAGGCTGCTGGCCTTCGTCCGCGAGGGCGATACCGTGGTGGTGCATAGCATGGACAGGCTGGCACGCAACCTCGATGACCTGCGCCGCATCGTTCAGGGGCTGACACAACGGGGCGTGCGCATGGAGTTCGTCAAAGAAGGGCTGACGTTCACCGGTGAGGACTCACCGATGGCCAACTTGATGCTGTCGGTCATGGGGGCTTTTGCGGAGTTCGAGCGCGCACTGATCCGCGAACGCCAGCGCGAGGGGATCGTGCTGGCGAAACAGCGCGGTGCCTACCGGGGACGAAAGAAATCGCTAAACAGCGAACAAATTACCGAGTTGAAACGGCGAGTCGCGGCTGGCGATCAAAAAACCTTGGTGGCCCGTGACTTCGGCATCAGCCGCGAAACCCTGTACCAGTACCTGCGGGAAGACTGACCATGCCGCGCCGCTCAATCCTGTCCGCCACCGAGCGCGAAAGCCTGCTGGCACTGCCAGATGCAAAAGATGAACTGATCCGGCACTACACGTTCAACGAAAGTGACCTGTCGGTGATCCGTCAGCGCCGTGGCGCTGCAAATCGATTGGGCTTCGCTGTGCAGCTTTGCTATTTGCGATTCCCTGGCATCTTTTTGGGTGCCGATGAGCTTCCGTTCCCGCCCTTGTTGCGGATGGTGGCCGCCCAACTCAAGGTGCCAGTGGAAAGCTGGAACGAGTACGGCCAGCGTGAACAGACACGGCGGGAGCACCTGGTCGAGCTGCAAACGGTGTTCGGGTTCAAGCCCTTTACCATGAGCCACTACCGGCAAGCGGTGCACACATTGACCGAACTGGCCTTGCAGACCGACAAAGGCATTGTGCTGGCCAGCACGCTTGTCGAAAACCTGCGGCGGCAGAGCATCATCCTGCCCGCCATGAATGCCATCGAGCGCGCGAGCGCCGAGGCCATCACCCGTGCCAACCAGCGTATTTACGCGGCGTTGACCGATTCTTTGTTATCGCTCCACCGTCAGCGCCTGGACGAACTTCTCAAGCGCAAGGACGGCAGCAAATTGACGTGGCTGGCATGGCTGCGCCAGTCGCCCGTCAAGCCGAACTCTCGGCATATGCTTGAACACATCGAGCGCCTCAAGGCTTGGCAGGCGCTTGACCTTCCCGCAGGCATCGAGCGACAAGTTCACCAGAACCGCCTGCTCAAGATCGCCCGTGAGGGTGGGCAGATGACGCCCGCCGACCTGGCCAAGTTCGAGATGCAACGACGCTATGCCACTCTGGTTTCGCTGGCCATTGAAGGCATGGCCACCGTCACCGACGAAATCATCGACCTGCACGACCGCATCATTGGCAAACTTTTCAACGCCGCCAAGAACAAGCATCAGCAGCAGTTTCAGGCTTCCGGCAAGGCGATCAATGACAAGGTGCGGATGTATGGCCGCATCGGCCAAGCCTTGCTGGAAGCCAAACAGAGCGGCGGCGATCCGTTCGCCGCCATCGAGGCCGTAATGCCGTGGGATACCTTCGCCGCCAGCGTCACGGAGGCGCAAAAGCTCGCGCAGCCGGAGAGCTTCGACTTTCTGCATCGCATCGGTGAAAGCTACGCCACGTTGCGCCGCTACGCGCCGCAGTTCCTGGACGTACTTAAGTTACGGGCGGCACCAGCCGCCAAGGGCGTACTCGATGCCATCGAGGTGCTTCGCGGCATGAACAGCGACAACGCCCGCAAGGTGCCCGCCGACGCGCCGACCGCATTCATCAAACCGCGGTGGGCCAAATTAGTGCTCACGGACGAAGGCGTCGACCGCCGCTACTACGAACTGTGCGCTCTGTCGGAGCTGAAGAACGCGCTGCGCTCGGGTGACGTGTGGGTGCAGGGTTCACGGCAGTTCAAGGACTTCGACGAGTACCTGGTACCGGGCGAGAAATTCACCACCTTGAAGCTGGCCAACGAATTGCCGCTGGCAGTGGCCACCGATTGCGATCAGTATTTGCACGACCGACTGGCATTGCTGGAACAGCAGCTTGCCACCGTCAACCGCATGGCGGCGGCCAATGATCTGCCGGATGCCATCATTGCCGAGTCCGGCCTGAAGATCACGCCGCTGGACGCGGCGGTGCCGGAGACCGCACAAGCCCTAATCGACCAGTCGGCGATGCTGCTGCCACACGTCAAGATTACCGAACTGCTGATGGAAGTTGATGAGTGGACAGGCTTCACCCGGCATTTCACGCATCTGAAGACCGGCGACACGGCCAAGGACAAAACCTTGCTGCTGACGACGATCCTGGCTGATGGCATCAATCTCGGGCTAACCAAGATGGCCGAGTCCTGCCCAGGCACGACTTACGCCAAGCTGTCGTGGCTGCAAGCCTGGCACATCCGGGATGAAACGTACTCAACGGCGCTTGCCGAGTTGGTGAACGCGCAGTTTCGGCAACCCTTCGCCGCAAACTGGGGCGACGGCACCACCTCATCGTCGGACGGCCAGAACTTCAGAACCGGCAGCAAGGCCGAGAGCACTGGACACATCAACCCGAAGTATGGAAGCAGTCCAGGACGAACTTTCTACACTCACATCTCCGACCAATACGCGCCCTTCAGCGCCAAGGTGGTCAACGTCGGCGTGCGTGATTCAACCTATGTGCTCGATGGCCTGCTGTACCACGAGTCGGACTTGCGGATCGAGGAGCACTACACCGACACAGCGGGCTTTACCGATCATGTCTTCGGCCTGATGCACCTACTGGGCTTCCGATTCGCGCCACGTATCCGAGACCTGGGCGACACCAAGCTATTCATCCCAAAGGGCGATGCCGCCTATGACGCGCTCAAGCCGATGATTAGCAGCGACCGGCTGAACATCAAGCAGATACGCGCCCATTGGGATGAAATCTTGCGGTTCGCCACTTCGATCAAGCAGGGTACGGTGACGGCCTCGCTGATGTTGCGCAAGCTCGGCAGCTATCCGCGTCAGAACGGACTGGCCGTTGCACTGCGCGAGCTGGGGCGCATTGAGCGCACGCTGTTCATACTGGATTGGCTGCAAAGCGTGGAGCTGCGCCGCCGCGTCAATGCCGGACTGAACAAGGGCGAAGCGCGCAACGCGCTGGCCAGGGCCGTGTTCTTCTACCGGTTGGGTGAAATCCGCGACCGCAGCTTCGAGCAGCAACGCTATCGTGCCAGCGGGCTCAACCTGGTAACTGCCGCCATCGTGTTGTGGAACACTGTTTATCTGGAGCGTGCCACCAGTGCATTGCATGGCCACGGCAAGGCGCCTGACGACACCCTGTTGCAATACTTATCGCCGCTGGGATGGGAGCATATTAATCTGACCGGCGATTACCTCTGGCGCAGTAGCGTCAAGGTCGGCGTAGGTAAGTTCAGGCAGTTACGACCTCTTCCACCAGCTTAACGTGCTTTATTTTCCGTTTTCTGAGACGACCCCATCATGAAATTGCAATCCACGCTTTCAGCAATCCTGTTGGCCACCGCCGCGCTGTCCTTGGGAGCCCAAGCCGCCGACGTCGACAAAGCACCGCCTGCCGCAGAAATGAAGATGGAGCAAGGCGCCAAGGCCGTCAAGCCGCACTCGCACGTTGAGGAAAAATCCGGTGTTCCGCAAAAGGCGCCGGCCGCCGTTGATCCAAACAGGAAGAATGCTGCGCAGGACAAGAGCAAGCACTACCATCCCCGG
>NZ_JBASFI010000036.1:0-67078 GCF_049652925.1 Azonexus sp. | reverse complement strand
GCACGACGGCAGTTATCTTTACCCCGAGCCTGACGAGTGGCACGGCCACTCTGGGCAACGATACCAGCGCCGCCAGCACGCTGCAGTACTACAACGGCACGGCCTGGGTCTCGGCCACCGGTGGCGTGAGCATCCCGGCCGGCAGCACCAGCGTCCAACTGCGCCTGCAGACGACGAATGACCTGCTTGACGAACCGGCCGAGAATTTCTCGCTGACCGGCACGGTGACCAGCGGCAATACGGCCAATGCTACGGCAACCGGTACGGCCTCGATTACCGATAATGATACGACACCGACGGTTGGTACTGCCGGCGCTGTCCTCTCGGAAGAGGGGCTGATCGGTGGCATTGCTGATACAACGGGCAATACCGATACGACCGACGTGCGGACGATCACCGGTACCATTCCGGTTGCCGATGCCGATGGCAACGCGCTGACGGTAACGCTCACCGCACCGCTAACTGCGCTGACCTCCAATGGTCAGCCGGTAACCTGGAGCGGTACGGGTACACAGATGCTGATCGGTTCGGCCGGTGGCAATGAAGTGATTCGCGTCAGTGTCGACAACGCCGGAAATTACACGGCAACCCTGAGCAAGGCGCTCGATCATTCGCTGAACAGCGAGGAGGATGTGCTCAGCTTCAATGTGGGGGTTACCGCGAGCGACAGTGCGCAAAGTGGCACCGGAACGCTGACCATTTCCGTTGAAGATGACATGCCAACGGCCGTTCCTGGCACGCAGACGGTGGTTCTGCCTTCGCAGGACACCAACATCATGCTGATTCTCGATGTCTCCGGCTCCATGGCTGACGATGCGGATGGCGCTGGGCCGGGTACTCTGACGCGTCTGCAGGTCATGAAGAACTCGGTCAACATGATGCTGGACCAGTACGACAACCTCGGCGACATCAAGGTTCGTATTGTCACCTTCTCCAGTAACGCTGCCGAGCAGGATGCCATCTGGGTGGATGTTGCCCGGGCCAAGCAAATCGTCAATGGCCTGACGGCCAACGGAAGCACCAATTACGATGCGGCCTTGGTTACTGCACAGGGGGCATTCACCGATAGCGGCAAGATTGCCGGAGCAAAGAACGTTTCGTACTTCCTGACAGATGGTCAGCCTACGGCAGCCAGCGATTGGGATGGCAGCGGTCCGCTGACCAGCCAGAACGGCATTCAGTCCGGTGAAGAGGCTTTGTGGGTCAATTTCCTGACGGCCAACCAGATCAACTCGATGGCCTATGGCATGGGTACCGGGGCAACGCAGGCCAACATGAACCCGGTGGCCTACGACGGGATCAATCAGGTCAATACCAGCGCGATTGTCGTGGCCAATCCGGCGGTTGATCTGCCGCCGATCCTGCGTGACTCGATTGTCATGCCGGCAGGTGGCGAACTGGTCAATGGTTCCCTCGGCGCCGGCTCCGGCATTGGTGCCGATGGCGGCATTTTGGCAGCCTTTGTCCTGAACGATACGACCTACAGCAGCGGAGGCGCAGTTTCGGGTACCAACCGTGGTATATACGATGCCGCCACCAACTCCTGGACGGTGACGACCTCGGCGGGTGGCAAGTTTGCGGTCGACATGGATGACAGCCAATATACCTACACGCCGCCGGCCTCGACTGCGACCCAGTACAGCGAAAGCATCACTTATACCCTGCGTGACAATGATGGTGACAGCGCCTCTTCGGTGCTGACCATTGATGTCCTTCCGCCGCAGGTCGTTACCCTGACCAGTACCAATGCCAGCATTACCGGCCTGAACATGGGCCTGTCCGGCGAGTATTTTGGTTACAACGAATACCGTACCGGCACGGCCAGCGACCCAGCTTACGAGGGATCGACAACGGTTCGTCTGCATTCCGATGATGGTACGGCCGATGCAGGTGGCGCCAATAACGTCGACCGCCTGGCCGATGTCGAGGCGATCATCGAGGGACGCAACAACAACACCAACCTGATCAACAACGCGATTCTTTCGGACCCGACCAAGGCCGATGCCACTTTCTCGGTCAACAAGCTGGAGTTCGGTCTGCCGGCCGGTTCCAACACGCCGCTGTTCAGCAACGACCTTGGCCAGAACGGCAAGGTGACCAGCGGCACGATCGGCGCCACGGCGGGCGGCAATACCAACAATCTGTACACCTTCCTCAAGGTTTCTTCCGGCAACGTCGATGGACTGACAGCGACCAGCGGCCTTGGCGATACCACCGATGCTGTTATCCGGATGGTTGGCTACATCTACATCCCGGCGGGTGGTGTTTACGATATGCGGGTGACAGCCGATGACGGCTATCGTGTGCTGATCAATGGCCAGAATCTGGGCCAGGCCGACTTCATCCAGTCGACCGCTACCCAGGTTTACAGCGGTGTCACGCTTTCGGAAGGCCTGCAACCGATCGAAATTCTTTACTGGGATCAGGCCGGCCACGCCAGCCTGCGTGTCGAGTTCAAGTCTAGCGGGGCGGCCGACAGCACTTACAAGATTGTTGGCAACGATGAATATGCCCTGTTCTCGCCGAGCGATGTGCCGACCCTGGCGGCCGGCCAGGATATCGTCGAAACATCGACCAACGGTACGTGGGCGGTTCGCACCGGCGAAACCTTCGACGGTACTTCGGCTTCCGAGAAAATCGTCGGTAGCGATGGCCGCGATACCATCAATGGTGGTGGCGGCGACGACATCATTCAGGGGGGTTCCGGTTCCGACTTCATTTCCGGCGGTCACGGCAATGATGTGCTGACCGGTGGCCTGGGGTCGGATACCTTTGCCTGGACGCTGTCTGATCAAGGCTCGGCTGCCTCTCCGGCGCGTGATGTCGTCGCCGACTTCAATGTCGCCTCCAGTGCTACGGGCGGCGACATTCTTGATCTGCGCGATCTCCTGCCGAATGGCGCAACCACCCCTGCAACGCTCGATGATTACCTGCACTTCAGCAAGTCGGGTAGCGATACCGTGATCGACGTGAAGCCGGATGGCCTGGCTGGCTCGGTGACCCAGAAGATCGTGCTGTCCGGTGTTGATCTGACGGCGAACAGCACCCTGAATGATCAGGCGATCATCAATAACCTGCTTAACAACGGCAAACTGCTTACCGACTGATTCCTTTGACTGGTTAGCAAAAAGGGGCGATTTTCATCGCCCCTTTTTCATTTTTGCCCGTTATTTCCGGTTGACCGTGGAAACGTGTCCGATTGGCGCTTACTCGTGCTGACGCAGCTTGGTGGCGTTCGGGATGTGGATTTTCCGGCCTTCCACGACGATCAGACCGAGCTCGGTCAGTTCGTGCAGGATGCGCGAGAAATGTTCCTGGGTCAGGTTGAGGCGGGAGGCGATGACGCCCTTGTTGGTCGGTAGCGTGATGGCCACATTGATGCCATCGTGCTCGGCTTCGGGCAGCTCACGCAGCATGTAGCCGATGATGCGCTGCTTGCCGGAGTGCAGCGAATAGGACTCGACATCGTTCATGAGCTGATGCAGGCGCATGGCCATGCCGGCCAGCATCTTGCGGCACAGATTGTGGTCGCGTTGCAGTTCCTCGAAGACCACGCCTTTCGAGATATGCAACAGCAGGCAGTCGGTCAGTGTCTGGGCGAAGACGATGTAGGGCTTTTCCATGAACATGATGGCTTCACCGAAACTCTGCCCCTGGCTGATGATCTCGACGACTTTCTCGCTGCCCTGCGACGACGTGAAAGCCAGCTTGATCTGGCCATACACCAGCAGGTGAAAGCCGCTGCAGGGGTCTCCCTTGTGGAAGAGGATTTCGCCCTTGCTGGCGTGGATTTCGCGAGTACCACGGGCGATGCGGCCGAGCTCCTCCGGCGCCAGTCCCTGAAATAGCGGAACGTGCGTCAGTAGGGCTTCGATGTTGATTGGGTGGCTGCCGTGCATGATCTTCGCGCAATAACGATAACATCCAATGTTGGCATCCGACCGATGCCAAAGCAATACGACTTTGTGACTACCTACTGGCGAGTTAGTTGCACATAAAGTAGGGGGAGCCGGCTGGGCAGTTCCTCCGGTTTGCGGATCACGCAGAAGCCGGCCGGGCCGAAAAGATAGGGCAGGTAGGCGCCGGCTTCGCGGTCGATGGTCACGCAGAAGGGCGTCAGGCCAAGACGGCGGGCTTCATGCACCGCCATCCGGGTGTCTTCGATGCCGTAGCGCGAGTCGTAGATGTCCAGGTCGTTCGGCTTGCCGTCGGTGATGATCAGCAACAGGCGGCGGCTGGCCGGTTGCTCGGCGAGGATGCTGGCGGCCTGGCGGATGGCGGCGCCCATCCGCGTGTAGTAGCCGGGCTTGATGGCCAGGATGCGGCCGCGGGCGGCGGCATCATACTTTCCGCCAAAGTCCTTGAGTAGATGGAAGCGGATGTTCTGGCGGCGCAGCGACGAAAAGCCGTAGATGCCGAAACGGTCGCCAGTCGCGGTCAGCGCTTCGGAAAACAGCAGCAGCGAATCGCGAATGACGTCTACGATGCGGTGCGAGTCGGATATCGGCGCATCGGTGGACATCGACAGGTCGGCCAGCAGCAGGCAGGCCAGATCGCGCTCGCAGCGGGACTGGGCGAGATAGCCGCCGGCTTCCGGTGAGTGTCCGGAGGCGCGGTCGGCGTGGTTGCGCACGCAGGAATCGACGTCGAGTTCCGGGCCGTCCGGCTGGCCCTTGAGCCAGCGGCGTTGCGGGGCGAGGGCGGCGAACTGGCCGCGCAGTTTTTTGGCCGTGGCGGCCAGTTCGAGCGGCAGTGCGGCCGGCCCGGCATCGTGCGCGACCATCGGCTGCAGCAGGCAATGCGCGGGCTGCATCAGGTTCTTGCGGTAATCCCACTCGGGCAGCGCAATGCCGGGGCCAATCGGCGTGTCGTCCTCGGCGGCCGAGGGCAGGTCGAGGTCGAACTTGACGCGTGACTTGGCGGTTTCGCCATCGCGGGTCAGCGAGAGCTTGTCGAGGTCATTGGCGGCTTGGCTGGCGTTGGGGTTCTCGTCCTCGTCGAAGGCGCGATTGACCCGGACGTATTCGGCCCAGGTCGGCAGACTTTCGGCGCGGAACATGGCGAGCACGGGATTCTTGTTGTCCGGCGTCTCGACCTGCTCGGCCTTGTGCGCTTCCTTGGCTGTTTCCGGGTTGCCGCCGCTGCCTTCTGGCGGCAAATTGTCGCTCGGGTCGGCGAGTTTGCTAGCGGCCACAATCTTTTCCGAACCGATCAGCCAGAGCAGGACGGGTTGCGGCGGCTTTGACTTGACCGTGTTGAGCGGTGGCAGGCCGGTGACGGAACCCGGTTGTTCCAGCGCCTGACGGATGGCGTTTTCCTGTGCCGCTTCGTCGGCTTGCATGGCGTCGGGCGCGATGCGGCCGGCGAGATGGGCGACGACCAGTCGCCGGTAACGCTCGTTGAGGCCAGGGAAGCGTTCCAGCGCCGTTCGGCTGGCAATCTGGTTGCGGATGAACCACGGTTGCCCGGGCGCCACGTCGCTGGCGGCCAAGGCGGCCAGCCACAGGTAGAGATCACGGTTCAGGGCTTTTTCGGGAAAGGCGGCGATTTCCGGTGGCAGACGCAGGGTTTCGGCGTCGCGCCGGCCCTGGGCGACACGCTCGTTGCTGCCGGCGACACGCTGCAGCCAGGTGCGCCGGGCGCCGTGTTCTTCCGGGGTGGCGGCGGCAACTTTGAGGCCAGGGTCGCCGCCAAAGGCGCGGAACAGGATGCCAGCCGTTTTTTCAACCTCGCCCAGTTTGACCGCAGCGTCCGGGAAATGGCCGGCGGCGGCCTTGGTAACCCAGTTGTGCCAGAGTTTGCCGATGAATTCTTCCATGGCTCAGATTTTCCCACCGGCGTCTTCGTCAGTATTTGATAAGGCTGAAAAACCGGCCTCGTTTCGTCGCGCGTCGTCGTTGCTGACCCAGCGCAGCAACTGGCCGTTCGGGTTGGCGCGATTGACCGTGTTGCAGGCCGAAATGCATTGGCCGCATTGGGTGCAGGCGAACATCCAGCGTTTAACGTTGCGTGGCTTGAGGCGCATCGGGCAGACGGCGTCGCACGCACTTCCCGACGGTGAGGCATATTCGTTGCCACTTTCGCGCAGGGCCTGGCGGGCAAGAACGGTATGGCCGGCGCTACCGGAACCTTGCTGGCAACTGGCGCAGTCGGTCAGGCGTTTGCGGTCGAAGCCGACGACCATGGCTTTCTTGTTCACGATCCAGGCGAAACTCTGGAAGATGCCGATGGCGCAGCCGTAGCGGCAGAAGAGGTGGCGGGCGAAGAGGAATTCGAGGCTCAGTACCGTCGTGGCGGCGGTCAGGAAGATGACTTCCTTGGTATAGAGCGTGAAGGTGAACAGGCCGTGGTAGACCTGAAACGGCGGCATCAGGTAGGTCAGGCCGACCAGCGCCCAGGCGAAGGCGAAACCGATGGCAGCGGGGACGACGAGCAGCCAGTAGCGCTTGTCACGCTTGGCCGGCGTGCCGTCCGGTTCCCACGGCGGGGTCTGCTTCTTGTCCCAGACCGAGTGCTTGCCGCTGGCGATCAGCATCAGGCGATTGATGGTTTCAACAACCGAAAAGTGTGGGCACAGCCAGCCGCAATAGAGGCGGCCCCATTTCCAGGCGACGCCGATGATCAGCGCGCCGGTGCCGAGGATGGGTAAAAAGAGGTAGAGGATGATGTTGATGACTGCCGTGCTCGACTCGCCGGTGCCGGCCATCAGTTCGTCGATGCCGAGATGCCACGGATAGGTCAGGAAATAGGCGTGGCGTTCGGTGAGGTCGTAGCGGAAGAGGTCGAAGATCGGCGTCACGGTGAACAGCGTGAAGAAGCCCATCTGCGCGAGCAGACGGTAACGCTGGAGCATTTCAATTTTCACGGTTTTTTCCGGTTGACCGTGGAATTGCCGGACCGATGATCGGAAAACGCCACATCTGCCCGTTCATGGCCTTGATCAGCGCATACATGCCGAAGAGCACGAGGGTCGAGTGGATGCAGGTGAAGTAGAGGATCAGCGTCACCCAGGTCCATTCCCAATCGAGGCCGCCGAGGCCGAGGATGAGGCCGGACAGCGTGACGATGAGCAGGCCGCCGATCAGGCTGACGATAGTTGTTTGTTTGAGGTGCTGGCGGGCCAGTGGCGGTGCGCTATCCCGGTATTTTAACCACAGGCCGACGAGCAGCAGGAAGGCCAGCCCGGGCAACAGCAGTAGGTTGATCAGATAGAGAGCTTCGGCGAGGACGGCCAGGTTTTGCCCGGCCTTTTCTTCCTCGAAACCGAAACTATCGTCCGAAAGTGGCATTGACGATTTCCATGAGCGCCTCAACCGTCTCTTCGTCGTCGGTCAGGCTCTCGACCAGCGCGGCACGGCAGGCGGCGGAAACATCGAAGCCGGACTTGATGAGCGTCGCGGCATAGACGAGCAGGCGGGTGCTGGCGACTTCCTCGAGGTCGCGGTCCTTGAGGGCGCGGAAAGCCTTGGCGATACCGACCAGTCGCTTGGCGAGGTCGGCGTCGCAGCCGGTTTCGCCAATCAGGATGGAGATTTCGCGCTCGGCACCGGGGAAGTCGAAGCGCATCGAGACGAAACGCTGGCGGGTCGAGGGCTTGAGACCCTTGAGCAGATTCTGGTAGCCGGGGTTGTAGGAAATGACGAGCATGAAGTTGGCTGGCGCTTCGAGGATTTCGCCGGTCCGGTCGATGGGCAGGATGCGGCGGTCGTCGGCCAGCGGGTGGAGGACGACAGTGGTGTCCTTGCGCGCCTCGACGATTTCATCGAGGTAGCAGATGCCGCCTTCGCGCACGGCGCGGGTCAGCGGGCCGTCCGACCAGTAGGTGCCCTTGTCCGAAATGAGGTGGCGGCCGACGAGGTCGGCGGCGGTCAGGTCGTCGTGGCAGGCCACGGTATAGAGCGGCAATTTGAGGCGAGCCGCCATGTGCGAAACGAAGCGCGTCTTGCCGCAGCCAGTCGGGCCTTTGATGAGCAGCGGCAGGCGCTGCTGGAAGGCGTGCTCGAAGAGCGAAATTTCGTTGCCGGAAGGTTCGTAGAAGGGCAGTTCGGTCATTTTAGAGAGATCCAGTAGGCAAGCAGAATCAGGCTGGAAACGACGATGAGCCAGCCTTCGAGCAGGACGCGCCACATCAGAGGGGCTTCGCGCAGCTCCATGAAATCGAGGATGACCAGTCGGCCCTTGACGAAGGCGATGACCAGCATGGCAACGATGGCCCAGGTGCCGGCGGCGCCGACCTCACCGAGATACCAGGTGATGCCGGTGGCGACCATGAGGACAAGCCAGGCGCGATGGGCGGAATTTTTGAGGGCGGCAATCATCAGCGCATCACATAAACGAGCGGGAAAAGGACGATCCACAGCAGGTCGACCATGTGCCAGTAGGCGGCGCCGCTTTCCAGGCCATGCGCGTTGTGGCCGCCGTAGGCGCCATTTCTGGCCTGGAACCAGAGCACGGTCAGGATCACCATGCCGAGGATGACGTGCATGAAGTGGAAGAAGGTCAGCGAGATGTAGAACATGTAAAAGGTGTTGGTCGACATTGAAACGCCGGCACCGAACTTTGCGCTGTATTCGATGACCTTGACGACCAGAAAGCCGCCACCGCACAGCCAGGCGAGCAGGATGTTGGGCGGCACGGCCTTGATGTCGTCACGATGCGCTGCCTGCACGGCGCGGACGATGAACCACGAGCCGGTGATCAGGAGCAGCGTATTGAGGGCGCCGAGGTTGCGGTCCAGCGTTTGCTGGTAGAGATTGAATTCCTCGACATGGCTGGCCCGGGCGAAGGCGTAGGTGGAGAAGAACACCGCGAAGGCGAGCAACTCGGCGAGGATGAAGAACCAGATGGCGAGGTCGCCGGGCAGACGTTTGTCGACGGGGTCTGGCGCGGGGAGGGTAATGGTGCTCATGTGCTGCATGGTAGCGGGGCCTTGATCAGCACAAATTGATATGCCCCAAAAATGGGGAATAAGACTAGTTCTCACAGCGGAAGGGCAGGTGCGCCGCCGCCTGTTCCCGATAGTTGGCTACCGCGTCGCCCTGCACGTCGAGGTGGCGGCCGATCAGCTTGCGCATCGCCGGGTCTGCAATCCAGTGGGCGGAATGGACTACGGTTGGCGTGAAGCCGCGGGCGATCTTGTGCTCGCCGCCGGCGCCCGGTTCGAAGCGTTGCAGGCCTTCGCGCAGGCAGTAGGCGATGCCCTGATAGAAACAGAGTTCGAAATGCAGGCTGTGATATTGGCCGTTGCAGCCCCAGTAACGGCCATAAAGCGTTTCATCGCTGCGGAAACAGAGCGATACGGCGACGGGCCGGCTGTCGTCGCGGGCAATGAAGACAACCATGCGGCGGCCCAGCGCCGGCGCCAGATCGGCGAAACAGGCCGCCGTGAACACGGCGTGGTTGTTGAACTTGTCGAAAGTCGAGGCGTAGAGGGCATGCAGGGCGGGCCATTCGGCCGGGTCGATCTCGTTGCCATGGCAGACCTCGATGCTCAGGCCGCTATCGGCCACTTTGCGCCGCTCGGCCCGGACCTTGCGCCGCTTGTCGGCGGCAAAGGTGGCCAGATAGCCGTCGAAATCGCCACAGCCGCTGTCGAGCCACTGGAACTGGACGTTATGGCTGATCAGCATGCCGGCTGCCTGCAGTTCACTGCAGTCAGTCTCGTTCGGAAACGCGACGTGCCACGATGACATGTTGTGCCCGCTGGCTACCGTCTGTGCGCCATCGATCAGGGCGCGACGAATGGTCGACGCCTGCGGGCCTTCGGTCACCAGCAGGCGCGGCCCGGTGGCCGGGGTATGCGGCAGGCCGCTCAGCAATTTCGGGAAGTAGCTGCGGCCGAGCTGCTGGTAGACGGATGCCCACGACCAGTCGTGGATAAAGTCGCCGTGCGAATTGAAACGGACGTAGAGCGGCAGGATGCCGACGATGTGGCTTTGCTCATCGCTCGCCGTCAGATGACCTGGCACCCAGCCCCAGTCCGGCCCGGCGGCCCCGTGGCGTTCGATGATGGCGAGGAAATCGGCGTTGAGGAAAGGGTCGCCGGGCGGGCAGAGACGATCCCACGCCTCACGCGGGATGGCGTCGGCGGAATCAACGGAAGAGATCGTCAGGGCTGGCATCGGGGCATTTTCTGTGGTGGCACTTAAGCGGACCGCTGGACTGGTCATCGGTTCCCTGCCATTTGTCATGGTCAAACAAATTTCGTTCTTGCGCTTGCCGCGGGCAATGCATCAAGCTTGTCTTTCACTGCAGAGAAGAGAGTAGCCGTGAACGAAGATGACTTCAGCCTCAACGAAATATCCGGACTGACGCTAGCCTATTACAACCAGCGCGCCGAGGATTTTCGGGCGGGTACGCGCGATCATGACGTCAGCCAGAACATCGAGGCGATGCTGCGCCATATCGTCGGCCAGCCGCCGTTTGCGCTGCTTGATTTCGGCTGCGGCCCGGGGCGCGACCTCAGGGCTTTCGCCGGCCTTGGCCACCGGGTCATCGGGCTCGATGGTGCAGCGGCATTTGCCGAGATGGCGCGGGCCGATTCCGGCTGCGAAGTCTGGCATCAGGATTTTCTCAATCTCGAATTGCCTGACGGGCGCTTCGATGGAATCTTCGCCAATGCCTCGCTGTTCCATGTTCCCGGCCGCGAACTGCCCCGCGTCCTGCGCCAGCTGCACGCCACGCTCAGGGCAGGCGGCGTGCTGTTTTGCTCCAACCCGCACGGCCCCAATGTCGAAGGCTGGAACGGCGGGCGTTACGGGGCGTATCTCGATCTTGAAACCTGGCGTTGTCGCCTGACTGAATCCGGGTTCGTCGAACTTGAGCACTACTACCGGCCAGCCGGCATGCCGCGCGAAAAACAGCCCTGGCTGGCCAGCGTCTGGCGAAAAGCGGATTGACGTCGCGCCGGGAAGTCCGAATGTGGCGTGATTGCTACGGTCAACCGGAAAATTCGGCGAAAATTGAAATCCCGATCAGCGGCGCTGGCGGCCGGGGTCATTCGTTTTCAGGATCAGGGAGCACCATGTACTACATCGTCGATAGCGATAAATCGTTTTACGAAGCCACCACCGATCTCGTCCCGGTGATCCAGCGCCTGGGTCTCAATGTGCTCCTCGTACACGATCTTGGCGCCATGCTCGACAGCAAGGCGATCGAATTCGACGACGAATGCCAGGTCTTCGAAGTCGGCAATCCCCGGCTGGTCGAGAAAATGCTGGCCATCGACATGCGCCTCAGCGCGGCACTGCCCTGGCGGATTTCGGTCTATACCGAGAGCGGCAACACGAAGATCGCCCTGACCCGGCCGCTGCCGCGGCTCGCCGCGCTTTCGCCGGATGTCGCGCTGGCCCGGCTGGCGCAGGAGCTGGAAGAAAAACTCATCCAGATCGTCGACGAGACGCGTTAAGCGGATAGCATCGCCGTAATCACTGTCGAAATCAGCAAGAGAGAATAAGCCTGCCGTCGTCTTGATAGCGGTCGCCTATCAACCGTATCCGGTCAATCAATTGGCACTAAATACTACGTTTTCCTAATATCAATTTGAACGTTTTCCTGAACGTCATTCACCGAGGAGAGTAGAGATGGATACCAATCAAACGAAGAGCGCCGGCAAATGCCCGGTCATGCATGGCGGCAATACGGCCAGCGGCAACTCCAACATGGCGTGGTGGCCCAATGCGCTGAACCTCGACATCCTGCATCAGCACGACAGCAAGACCAATCCGCTGGGCAAGGGCTTCAACTACCGCGAGGAAGTCAAAAAGCTCGATGTCGCCGCCCTCAAGAAAGACCTGGTCGCCCTGATGACCGACAGCCAGGACTGGTGGCCGGCCGACTGGGGCCACTATGGCGGCCTGATGATCCGCATGGCCTGGCACTCGGCCGGTTCGTACCGGGTGGCCGATGGCCGTGGTGGTGGCGGCACCGGCAACCAGCGTTTTGCCCCGCTCAATTCCTGGCCCGACAACGTCAACCTGGACAAGGCCCGTCGCCTGTTGTGGCCGATCAAGAAGAAATACGGCAACAAGCTGAGCTGGGCCGATCTGATCATTCTCGCCGGCAACGTTGCCTATGAATCCATGGGCTTCAAGACTTTCGGCTTCGCCTTCGGTCGCGAGGACATCTGGCATCCCGAAAAGGACACCTACTGGGGTTCTGAAAAGGAATGGCTGGCGCCGACCGATAACCCGAACAGCCGTTACTCCGGCGAGCGCGATCTGGAAAACCCGCTGGCCGCCGTCATGATGGGACTGATCTACGTCAATCCCGAAGGCGTCGATGGCAAGCCCGACCCGCTCAAGACCGCACACGACGTGCGCGTCACCTTTGCCCGGATGGCCATGAACGACGAAGAAACCGTCGCCCTGACCGCCGGTGGTCACACCGTCGGCAAGGCGCACGGCAACGGCAGCGCTGCCAATCTGGGGGCGGCCCCAGAGGCGGCCGACGTCGAAGAACAGGGCATGGGCTGGAACAACCACACCAGCCGGGGCATTGGCCGCGACACCGTGACCAGCGGTATCGAAGGCGCCTGGACCACCCACCCGACCAAATGGGACAACGGCTACTTCGACCTGCTCCTCGGCTACGACTGGTGGCTGGAAAAATCCCCGGCTGGCGCCTGGCAGTGGGCGCCGGTCAACATCAGGGAAGAAGACATGCCGGTCGATGTCGAGGACCCCTCGATCCGCTGCAAGCCGATGATGACCGACGCCGACATGGCGATGAAGTTCGACCCCGAGTACCGCAAGATCGCCGAACGCTTCCACAAGGATCCGGCGTACTTCTCGGAAGTCTTCGCCCGCGCCTGGTTCAAGCTGACACACCGCGACATGGGGCCGAAAGCGCGCTACATCGGACCCGAAGTGCCGCAGGAAGACCTGATCTGGCAGGACCCGGTACCGGTCGGCCGTGCCGGCTATGACGTCGCCACGGTGAAGGCTGAAATCGCCGCCAGCGGCCTGAGCATCGGCGACATGGTGGCGACGGCCTGGGATAGCGCTCGCACTTTCCGCGGTTCGGACATGCGTGGCGGGGCCAATGGCGCGCGCATCCGACTGGCGCCGCAAAAGGACTGGGAAGGCAATGAGCCGGCCCGGCTGGCCAGGGTACTTGCCGTCCTCGAAGGCATTGCGGCGCAGACGGGTGTCAGCGTCGCCGATGTGATCGTCCTGGCCGGCAACTTTGGCGTCGAGCAGGCGGCAAAGGCGGCGGGTGTCGACATTAGCGTTCCCTTCGCCCCTGGCCGTGGCGATGCCAGTCAGGCGATGACCGACGTCGAGTCCTTCGAGTTCCTCGAGCCGGTGGCTGACGGCTACCGCAACTGGCTCAAGAAGGATTACGTGGTCAGTGCCGAGGAGTTGATGCTCGACCGCACGCAGTTGCTCGGTCTGACCGCCCATGAGATGACGGTGCTGGTTGGCGGCATGCGCGTATTGGGGACCAACCACGGCGGCACCCGGCACGGGGTGCTGACTGATCGCGTCGAGGCGCTGACCAACGACTTCTTCGTCAACCTGACCGATATGGCTTACACCTGGAAGCCGGTGGGTCGGAACCTGTACGAAATCCGCGACCGCAAGACTGGTGCGGTCAAGTGGACGGCGACCCGGGTCGATCTGGTTTTCGGGTCAAACGCCATCCTTCGCGCCTACGCCGAGGTGTATGCGCAGGATGACAGCAAGGAGAAGTTCGTCCAGGACTTCGTTGCCGCATGGACCAAGGTCATGAACGCTGACCGCTTCGATCTGGCGTAAATCCGGCCAGCAATAAAAAAGGCGCGGTTCCTGCGAACCGCGCCTTTTTAGTGCTATTTCAGCGAACTACCGATCAGGCTGCCTTCTCTTCCTTGCCACCGACAAAGAAGCTGAGGATGTAGAGAATCAGACCGATCAGGAAGACCACGCCGGCCCACTCACGCATCCAGTAGAACAGCGAGATCTTGTCCTGCACCACCATGAACGGCAGCGGAGTGTCGGAAACGCGTTGCAGCCAGACTTGCAGAATGCCCGCAGCGGTCAGGAACAGCGTGATGAAGACCATGGCCACGGTCATTAGCCAGAACGACCACATTTCCAGCACTTGCGACTTGTTGCTGTTGGCAGCACGGCCGCGCAGGATGGGCATGGCGTAGGAGATCATCATCAGGTTGACCATGGCGTAGGCGCCATAGAAAGCCATATGACCATGCGCTGCGGTGATCTGCGAACCGTGCGTGTAGTAGTTGACCGGAGCCAGGGTGTGCAGGAAGCCCCACACGCCAGCGCCCAGGAAAGCCATGACACCGGTGCCCAGCGCCCACAGTACGGCAGCCTTGTTCGGATGCTCGCGACGGCGACGGTTCACCATGTTGAAAGCGAACACGGTCATGCCGAAGAAGGGAATCGGTTCCAGTGCGGAGAAGATGGAACCCCACCACTGCCAGTATTCCGGCGTGCCGATCCAGAAGTAGTGGTGACCCGTACCGATGATGCCGGAGATCAGCGTCAGTGTGACGATGACGTAGAGCCACTTTTCGATCACTTCACGGTCGACGCCGGTCGTCTTGATCAGCACGAAGGCGAGGAAGGAGCCGAGGATGAGTTCCCATACGCCTTCAACCCAGAGGTGCACCGTCCACCACCAGAAGAACTTGTCGAGTACGACGTTCACCGGGTTGTAGAAAGAGAACAGGAAGAAGACGGCCAAGCCCCACAGACCGATCATCAGCACCATGGAAATGGCAGTCTTCTTGCCCTTCAGCATGGTCATGGTGAGGTTGAACAGGAAGCCCAGCGCAACGACGACGATACCGAGTTTGGTCGGCAGCGGCTGTTCGAGGAACTCGCGGCCCATGGTTTCGAGGATGTTGTTGCCGGTCAGTTCTGCCAGCGTGGCGTACGGTACGGCCAGATAGCCGATGATGGTCAGCGCACCGGCGATCAGGAAGGTCCAGAACAGGATCAGCGCCAGTTTCGGGCTGAACAGTTCGGTCTCGGATTCTTCCGGGATCATGTAGTACGCACCGCCCATGAAGCCCATGAGCAACCAGACGATGAGCAGGTTGGTGTGGACCATGCGGGCCACGTTGAACGGAATGGCGGGGAACAGGAAGTCGCCGAGCACATACTGCAGGCCAAGAATGAGGCCGAACAGGATCTGACCGACAAACAGGCCAATAGCCGCGATGAAGTAGGGTTTTGCAACCGCTTGAGATTTAAATTGCATGTTCAGTTTCTCCTCTCGATCAGCCTTGGTCGTTGGGCGGCCAGTTGGCATCGTTGATCGAATTGACGTGCTTCAGAAAGGCCACAATGGCGTTCAGTTGCTCGTCTGTGAAGTTGAACTGCGGCATGCTGCGGCGACCTGGAATGCCCTCTTTCGGACGGCTCTGGATGAATGCCTTGACGCCTTCGTCGCCGTAGCGAACGATGACGTTGCCCAGTTCAGGGGCAAAGTAAGCACCTTCACCCATCAAGGTGTGGCAACCGATACAGTTATTGACTTCCCATAGCTTCTTGCCTTCGGCGATTTGCGGCGTGATATTGGCCCGCATGTCGCGTTTCGGAAGTTGCGTGTGGGTGTCGAATGACAGCGCCAGGAACAGCAGGAAGAAGAAGACGGTCCCCCCGTAAAAAATGTTCCGCGCCATCGATTTGGTGAAAGCACCACTCATTGTTTTCCCCCTTTCGGAAATTGTTTGGCCGACGGATGGTAGGTCGCCGGGGCATGGGCAATCTTTGATGCCCGCTAAAAATGGGGAATTACTTGGGGCATCCGGGGGAGCGGGGTCGGCGGTATACTCACGCCTCCTCAAGTTGAAAGCATTTCATGGCCGCAGCCAACGACAACGCCAGCATGGCGCTCTTTTGTGACTTCGAAAACGTTGCCCTTGGCGTCCGCGATGCCAATTACGAGAAGTTCGATATCAAGCCGATTCTCGAGCGCCTGCTCGCCAAGGGCAACATTGTGGTCAAGAAAGCCTATTGCGACTGGGATCGCTACAAGGCCTTCAAGTCGGCCATGCACGAAGCCAATTTCGAACTCATCGAAATTCCGCACGTCCGCCAGTCCGGCAAGAACTCGGCCGACATCCGGATGGTCGTCGATGCCCTCGATCTCTGCTATACCAAGGCCCACGTCGATACCTTCGTGATCATCTCCGGCGATTCCGATTTCTCGCCGCTCGTCTCCAAGCTGCGCGAAAACGCCAAGAAAGTCATCGGCGTCGGTGTCAAGCAGTCGTGTTCCGACCTGCTCGTCACCAATTGCGACGAATTCATCTACTACGACGATCTCGTCCGTGACCGCGAAGGCCGTGGCAGCGCTCGGCGTGACCGCGAAGCGCCGAAGCGCTCGCCGGAAGAAGAAGCCAATCGCAAGCAGAAGCAGGAAGAACGCAAGACCAAGGCGGTCGATATCGTCGCCGCCACCTTCGTCGACCTCATGGCCGACCGTGGCGAAAGCGAGCGCATCTGGGCCTCGGTCCTCAAGGAGGTTGTCAAGCGGCGCAATCCGGGCTTCAACGAAAGCTATTACGGCTTCCGGACCTTCGGCAATCTGCTCGAAGAAGCCGCCAGCCGTGGCTTGCTCGGCTTTGGTCGCGATGACAAGGGCGCCTATGTATTCCGCGGGCAGGGCCGTTCCGCCTCGGGCGAAAGCGAAGCCGGCGGCGAGCAGTCGGTAGAGCAGGATGTGTCGGCCATGGAAGCAACGGCTGTTTCCACGGTCAACCCGGAAAATCAGTCAAAAATGGAATCACCGGCAGGTGAGCCGGAAACTTCAGGCAACGCCCGCCGACGTGGCGGCCGTCGTTCGCGCAATGCTCGGGAGCGGTCGGTGAGCGAGCCGGTCGAGTCGGCATCCGACGCTCTGTCAGTCGAAAGCCAGTCTCAGCCGGAGGCCAGCGAATCTGCTTCGGCAGAAAAGGCCGAAAGCAAGCCGCGCCGTGGCGCTCGTCGCCCGCGCAAGGCCGATGCGGTCAAAGATGCCGCCCAGCCGGTTGTCGAGTCGCCGGTGGTATCCGCCGTGACCACGACCACTAGTGCCGAGGGCGAGGCCAAGCCGGCCAAGGCCAAGCGTCCGTCGCGTCCGCGCAAGGCCAAGGTGGTGGCTGAAACTCCGGAAAGCTGAAATTTGACGGGGCTGCTTACTGCCCCGTCGGCGTCAGATGACCGCGAGCAGCTTGGTGCGCAGGCCTTCCGCCTCGCGCTTGCCTTCGCGTGACATCACGATGGCGTGATACCACTCGTCGTACATGGCGCGCAGTTCGGCATGGCCGGCCGCCTGTTCGATGCGGTCGAGCAGCGAACTGTTGCCGAGGGCGCCGACGAAAGCATTCAACGTGTTGGTCATGAAATTGCGCGCCTTCTGCAGGCGGACCGGATCGTGACTGTCGGGCAGTTCGCCGAAGGCGGTGATCGAAGCCAGCGGCGCTTGCGGCGCCACGGGTTTTCCGACAGCGTTGGTGACGCTGGCTAGTTCGATATAACCCTCTTCCTCCAGCATGCCCAGCGTGTGCTGCAAGTCGTCCGACTGCAACATGCCGCGCAAGTCGTCGACGGTCCTTTTTCCGTCAATGAATATCAATACCCGTCTGACCCGCGGTGACAGCCCGCCGGCCTTCGTGGTGATTTCGTCATGCCCCTTCGGGGTCTTGGCGAAAGCAATGCCCATGGTTTGTCTCCAAAATCGATGTAGATTTTTGAATTTATGTAAATTTTTTTGATGTATTTTACACAAAAGAAAAACCCGCCGAGCGGCGGGTTTTCAATGGGCACGAATTACTTCACGATCAGGCGGCTGCTTGCACCGGAATCTTGTGACCGCGCCGCGTGATGCGGTTTTGCGAATCGACGTAGATCAGATCGGGTTCGTGACGGGCCAGTTCGACTTCGTTATAGACGGCGAAGGTGGCGATGATCAAGATGTCGCCCGGGGCGGCGCGGCGGGCTGCCGAACCATTGACGGAAATGACGCCCGATCCGCGTTCGGCGCGGATGGCATAGGTGGTGAAACGCTCGCCATTGTTTACGTTCCAGATATCGATCTGTTCGTATTCCTTGATGTTCGCCGCTTCAAGCAGGTCTTCATCGATGGCGCAGGAACCCTCGTAGTGCAGGTCGGCGTGGGTTGCAGTCACGCGGTGCAACTTGGATTTCAGCATAGTTCTCTGCATGGTTTCACTCATCCAGATAGTTGGGGGAAGCGCATTGTAACGACAATGGATTTGCTGTCAATGGCCGTAATTATGGATATTTTTTCCGCGTCAAATCTCGATGTTGTCGATCAGCCGCGTGTTTCCCAGACGACTGGCGGCAAGGACCACCAGTGGGGCATCTACGCCTTTCGGCAGAGACAGGTCGGCCTGTTGTCGCACCGCAACATAGTCGGTTTTCCAGCCTGCCACGGTCAACCCGGAAATTGCCTCATTTTCCAAAACAGCATAGTCGGTTCTGCCGCCGCGGATGGCGGCGCGAAATTCGTTGAGCAAGCGGTGCAGGCGCGGCGCTTCGGCGCGCTCGGTCTCGCTCAGGTAGCCGTTGCGTGAAGAAAGGGCCAGGCCGTCCTCGGCGCGCACCGTTTCACCGCCGACGATGTCTATCGGCAAGGCCAGTTGGCGGGTCATGTTGCGGATGACCATGAGCTGCTGGTAGTCCTTCTTGCCGAAGACGGCGGCCTGCGGCTGGACGATGTTGAACAGCTTGAGGACGACGGTGGCGACGCCACGGAAATGGCCGGGTCTGAACTCGCCGTCGAGGATGTTCTGGATGGCTGGCGGCTCGACCGTGTATTCCTGCGGTTCCGGATAAAGATCGGCTTCAGTCGGGGCGAACAGGATGTCGACGCCAGCTGCCGCCAGCTTGTCGCAGTCGGCCTGGAAAGTGCGCGGATATTTGTCGAAATCCTCGTTCGGGCCGAATTGCAGGCGATTGACGAAGATCGAGGCGACGACGGTATCGCCATGGGCCCGGGCTTGTTCCATCAGGCTGATGTGGCCGGCGTGCAGGTTGCCCATGGTCGGCACGAAAACGACGCGGCCGCGCCCCTTGAGCGCCGCACGCAGGTCGGCGATGGCGGAAATGATTTGCATGGGTTTAAGCGGAATAGGTGTGTTCGGGGCCGGGATAACTGCCGTCCTTGACGGCGGCAACGGCGCGGCAGGCAGCGTCATGAATGCTGCTGGCGCCTTCCATGAAATTCTTGACGAACTTGGCCTTCTTGCCCGGCGGGATGTCGAAGGCGTCGTGCAGCACCATGACCTGGCCGGAGCAGTCCTTGCCGGCGCCGATGCCGATGGTGATGATATTGAGCAGCGCCGTCACTTCAGTGGCCAGCACGGCCGGAATGGCTTCGAGGACGATCATCGTGGCGCCGGCGTTCTGCACGGCCAACGCGTCATCCTTGAGTTTCTGCGCGGCAGCTTCGCCCTTGCCCTGGACCTTGTAGCCGCCCAGTGCGTGGACCGATTGCGGCGTCAGGCCGACGTGGGCGCAGACCGGAATGCCACGGTCAACCAGAAATTTGACGGTTTTTGCCATTTCCTGACCGCCTTCCAGCTTGACCATTTGGGCGCCAGCCGCCATCAGCGTGACGGCGTTGCAGAAGGCTTGTTCCGGCGATTCCTGATAGCTGCCAAAAGGCATGTCGGCGATGATGAAAGCGTGGTCCGAGCCGCGTTTGACGCAGGCGGTGTGGTAGGCGATGTCGGCGACGGTGACCGGCAGCGTCGTGTCGTGGCCTTGAATGACATTGCCCAGCGAATCACCGATCAGGATCGAGTCAACGCCGGCGCCGTCGAGCAGACGGGCGAAGCTGGCGTCGTAGCAGGTGAACATGACGACTTTCTCGCCTGCAGCGTAGAGCTTGGCAAGATCGGCCTGGGTCAGGCGGCGGGTGGTGACTTGGGCAGACATTCAGGTCCTGAAAACGAAATAGACGGCGCCTAGGATACACAGAGCTGCCCACAAGTAGTCAAGCTTGAGCGGCTGATGCATGTAGAAAATGACAAAAGGCACGAAGACGGCCAGGGTGATGACTTCCTGCAAAATCTTGAGCTGGCCGAGGCTGAGCTCGGTATTGCCGATGCGGTTGGCCGGCACCTGGAGCAGGTATTCGAACAGCGCGATGCCCCACGAAAGCAGCGCGGCGATCCACCACGGCTTGTCGTTGAGGTGCTTGAGGTGCGAGTACCAGGCGAAAGTCATGAAGACATTCGACAGCGCCAGCAGCGTCACCGTCTGCCAGATGACGGGGATGTGGAAACCGAAAACGTTCATAGCCGGACGATGCCCTGATTGGCGACGGCGGGCAACCAGGCAGCGACGGTGCCGCGGCCGGGGATGACCAGCTGCGGGGCAATTTCAGCCAGCGGCTGGAGGACGAAGGCGCGCAGGTGCAGGCGCGGGTGGGGCAGGGTCAGGCGCGGTAGGTCGATGAACTGGTCGTTGTAGAGAAGCAGGTCGAGGTCCAGTGTGCGCGGGCCGTTCTTTTCTGAGCGGATGCGGCCGAAGCGTTGCTCGATCTCAAACAGCGCGTCAAGCAGGGCTTCGGGGGCCAACGTGGTTTCCAGTTGGGCTACCGCATTGACGAATTCTGGCTGATCGGTAAGACCGACCGGCGCTGTCCGGTAGAGCGAGGAGCCGTGAGTGACGCGGCTTTCCGGCAGGTTGGCCAGGGCGGCGAAGGCAGCGAGCACGGTAGCTGCCGGGTCGCCGAGGTTGGCGCCCAGCGCAACGTAGGCAGTGTTCATTCTGCGGGGTTGGGCGAGCTACCTTCGGCGGCCGGTTTTTTCTTGCGGCGACGGCGCTTCTTGTCGCCGGCCTGCTCGGGTTGCAGCATTTCGGCGCGTTCTTCGCCATCGACCTTCTGGAAGCGCGTCCACCACTCGGCCAGTTCGATGTCGATTTCACCGGATTCGGCGCGCAGGACGAGAAAGTCGTAGCCAGCGCGGAAGCGTGGCTGTTCGAGCAGGGCGTAGGGGCGTTTGCCAGCGCGCGCTTCGAAGCGCGGCTGCAGGGACCAGATGTCCTTGATGTCGCCGGCGATGCGGCGCGTGATGGCGAGTTTTTCGCCTTGCACGTCGATGACCGTATCCATCGCCTGATAGAGCGCCGGAATCTTCGCTTCGCCCTTGGCCTTGAGCTTTTCCCAGTGGGCCAGCACTTCGTGCCAGAGCAGGGTAGCGAACAGGAAGCCAGGCGAAACGCCCTTGCCCTGTCCGATGCGGTCGTCGGTGTTCTTCAGCGAGAGCATGACGAATTTCTCGCCCATCGGCTGCTCAAGAATGACGTCGAGCAGCGGCAGCAGCCCGTGGTGCAAGCCCTCATCGCGCAGTTGGGTGATGCATTTGACCGAATACCCGGAGGTCAGCAGCTTGAGCATTTCGTCGAAGAGGCGGGCGGCCGGCACGTTTTCGAGCAGGCTGGCCATTTCGCGGATCGGCTTCTTGGCTTCCGGGTCGATGAACAGGCCGAGCTTGGCGGCGAGGCGGACAGCGCGCAGCATGCGCACAGGGTCTTCGCGGTAGCGGGCACGCGGCTCGCCGATCATGCGCAGGGTTTTTTGCTTGAGATCGCCGACGCCGTGGTGGTAGTCGATGACCGCTTCGGTCGCCGGGTCGTAATACAGGGCGTTGGCCGTGAAATCGCGGCGGGCGGCATCGTCTGCATGGCTGCCGAAAACATTGTCGTGCAGGACGCGGCCGTGTTCGTCGGTTTTCGTTTTCTCGTCGAGCATGCCGCGGAAGGTGGTTACTTCCAGCGTTTCCTGGCCCATCATGACATGCACGATCTGGAAGCGGCGGCCGATGATGCGCGAGCGGCGGAAGGCGCGGCGGATTTCTTCCGGCGTCGCGTCGGTGGCGATGTCGAAATCCTTGGGCACGGCGTTGATCAGCAGGTCACGTACGGCGCCGCCGACGACGTAGGCCTTGAAGCCATGGCCTTGCAGGGTTTCGCAAACGCGCCGGCTGCCGCTGCTGATGCGGTCGCGGGTGATGCCGTGGCTGGAGACGGGAATGACGGCCGGTTCGTGCTTGCCGGCCTTGGGCTTCTTGCCGCTGAAAACGCGGGAAATGAATTTGCGGATCACGTATTACCGTTCAATGAGCGTTTTGGGCGCTACGGGAAAAGGCGGATTCTACCGCAAAGTAATGATTTTCCAGCCCATTTGACTGGCATGCGCGTGCAGCTTTTCGTCCGGATCGACGGCCACCGGTGTGCTGACCTTGGTCATCAGCGGCAGGTCATTATGTGAGTCGCTGTAGAAGAAGCTGTCGGCGAAGCTGCCCCACCACAGGCCGAGGGCTTCGAGCCAGGCTTCGACGCGTTCGATCTTGCCTTCGCGGAAGGACGGCGTGCCGGTTGGCGATCCAGAAAATCGGCCATTTTCGGGGTTGACCGTGGGAATGGTGCCGATCAGGTGCGGGATGTCGAATTCGCGGCAAATGGCGCCGGTGACGAAGCTGTTGGTGGCGGTGACGATAGCGCACAGGTCGCCGGCGTCAAGGTGCTGCTTGACCAACGCCCGGGCCGGCTGGCCGATGATCGGCAGGATGTGGCGGGCCATGTATTCGCCATGCCAGGCATCGAGTTCCTGACGCGAATGGCGGGTCAGCGGGGCGAGCTGGAAATTGAGAAACTCGTAGATGTCGAGCGTGCCGGCCTTGTATTGCTCGTAAAACTGGATGTTCTTCGCTTCCTGCAATTCGCGGTCGACGACGCCTTTGCTGATCAGGAATTGCGCCCACTCGAAATCGGAGTCGCCGGTGAGCAGGGTGTTGTCGAGGTCGAAGAGGGCAAGGTTCATGGTGGTTCGTAAGCGAATGTTAGTTTGAGGCGAAGTTTACCGGGGACGGCGCAATTCGTTGAGCAGATCGAGCTGAACTTCCTGAATTTCGATCATGCGCTCCCATTGATGCGACAGCAGATGGTCGATTTTTTCGTGAAGCTGGCGGATTTCCAGTTCGGCCTTGAGATTGACCTGGTAGTCGTTGCGGGCGCGCAGGCGGTCTTTCGTCTCCTGCCTGTTCTGGCTCATCATGATCACCGGCGCCTGAATGGCGGCCAGGCAGGAAAGCAGCAGGTTGAGCAGAATGAACGGAAAAGGATCGACCGGGCGAAAATAGAGCACCAGCGAGTTGATCGTGATCCAGGCGACGATGAACAGGCCGAAGACGATCAGGAAGGTCCAGCTGCCGCCAAAGGTGGCGATGCGGTCGGCCAGTCGTTCGCCGAGATTCCATTTTTCGGCGTAGTCGCTCTCGACGTCGGCGGCCAGCGTCTGGTGGGTCTGCAGACTTTGCAGGACCTCATGCTCAAGTTCCGACAGCTCACCTTTTTCAGAAACCAGCAGGGAGTGAATGTATTGCCCGCGATAGCGCGCCAGGTCCGGTTGACAAATGTGGCTGTCAGGCGACCACTCCGGATGATCGGCCTGAATGTTGTTGGCGATATTGGCGCGGATCAGCGGCGCGGCGATCAACTCGCGAGCCGGAAAGGTTTTGCCGCAGACCTGGCAGATGCCGGTGGGGGACTTGCTATGACTCATGCGTGCTCCCGAGTGTGGCGTTGCGCACAGGGTAACAGTCGGCGCTGTATCAACCTGGCGGAGATTGCAGCAGTTCGCGCAGCAGCGGCAGGGTGACGGCGCGCTTCTGCTCCAGTGTGTATTGGTCGAGCGCAACGATGATGGCTGACAGCGTGCGCATGTCACGCGGGGCGTGGCGCATCAGGTAATCGATGATTTCCGGCGTCAGCTTGAGGGCGCGCTCTTTGGCCTGGGTGGCCAGGGCTTCGGCCTTTTCGGCATCGGACAGCGGTTGCAGGCGGCAGATCAGGCCGGAACCGAGGCGGGTACGAAGGTCTTCGCGCAGCGTGAGGTGGGCCGGGGGCTGCGCTGCTGCGGTCAACAGCATTCCGGAGGCCATTTTCAGGCGGTTGAAATGGTTGAAAAGGGCGATCTGGCCGGTTTCGTCGAGGTTTTCAACGTGATCGACAGCCAGTTGCTCTGCGGTTGGTGCGCTTTTCAGCGTCGGGTCGAGGGCCGCGTCGACATAGGCAAAGCCGCTCGCCTGTAGCAAATGCGAGCATCCCGAGCCAGCTTCGCCCCACAGGCAGAAAGAGGTGTCGGTGCGCGTTCCGGCCAGCCATTGGGTAAACAAGGCCACGGTTTCAGTATTGCCGCCGGCGACGAAATTATCCAGCGTGGGCGAGCTTTCGGGCAGCAAATCGAGAATCAGCTGGCGCATCGGGATAGGGAAAGGGAGCGGGGGCGAAATTCTAGCATTGCTCCCGACTGCGGCGCCGATTTAGACCGGTGCCGGCGTTCTCGGTGCTCGCACTTCTTGGCCGGCCGGGGCTTCTTCGTCCGAAAGGAAGCCCGGATTTTTATACCGAAGCGCGGGCCAGGATGGCAGCAAGCCGCGGGTAGTAGCCGGTTCGGCTGACCCTGATGTGATGTTCCATTTCGAGTGATTCGGCCGCATTGCGGGCCGACGGTGAGCGGCTGAGCAGATCCGGGAAGGTTCTAGCGGCGTCGACTACGGTAAAGATGCTCGTCAGCAGGCGAGCGCATGCCTGGTAATAAGTCGGATCCAGTCGAACGAATTTTGCGCCGTTATCGCAGGCGTCAAGGTAGGTGGCCGCTGTCGTCGATGTTTCGGCAAGCGACCTGATTTGGCTGGGGCTTAAATAGGTCATGGCGCATCTCCTTCGGTAACTCTCTACCGGAAAATTTACCCGGTAAATTCATTAACGTCCGGAAATGCTTCACGTTTAGTGCATTTACGCGCTGTAACACTTTGGTTCAGCGCGCCGACAAAAACCGCTTACTGCCAGCTGACCAGCCCGTAGTTTTTCTTGCCCCGGCGCAGGATGGTGAAACGGCCGTAGAGGCGCTCGTCGTCGGCGATTTGATGGTCGAGGCCCTCGGCCATTTGGCCGTTGATGGCGACGCTGCCGCTCTGGATGAAAGTGCGCGCTTCGGATTTTGATTTGGCCAGTCCGGCGGCGACGAGGGCGTCGATCAGGTTGGCGTTGGCTTTGTCGATCTGCACGCCGGGCATGCCGTCCTGGGCCAGTTGTTCGAGGTCGTTTTCGGTCAGATTTTCCAGTTGACCGTGGAAGAGGCTGTCGGTGATGCGTCGGGCGGCCATTAGCGCCACTTCGCCGTGTACCAGACGGGTGGCTTCTTCGGCCAGGATGCGCTGGGCTTCCGGCTTGCCGCCGCTGGCCTGGTCGGCCGCTTGGATTTCGGCGATGCGGGCGACCGGCAGGAAGGTGAAGAAATTCATGAACTTGTAGACGTCGGCGTCGCTGGTGTTGAGCCAGAACTGATAGAAAGCGTAGGGCGAGGTCTTTTTCGGGTCGAGCCAGATGGCGCCGGATTCGGTCTTGCCGAACTTGGTGCCGTCGGCCTTGGTGATCAGCGGCAGGGTCAGCCCGAAGACGTGCTGCTGGTGCAGGCGGCGCGTCAGGTCGGTGCCGGCGACGATGTTGCCCCACTGGTCGGAGCCGCCGATCTGCAGCACGCAGCCGTAGCGCTTGTTGAGTTCGGCGAAGTCGTAGCCCTGGAGCAGGCTGTAGGAAAACTCGGTGTAGGAAATGCCCTGGTCTTCGCGCTGCAGGCGCTGCTGCACGGATTCTTTCTTGATCATGGCGTTGACCGAGAAATGCTTGCCGATGTCGCGCATGAATTCGAGGCAGTTCATGCCGCCGAACCAGTCGTAATTGTTGGCCATGATGGCCGGGTTGGCGCCGTCGAACTTGAGGAAAGGCTCGACCTGGCCACGGATCTTGTCGACCCAGGTGGCGATGACGTCCGGCGTGTTGAGCTTGCGCTCGGTGGCCTTGAAGCTCGGGTCGCCGATCATGCCGGTGGCGCCGCCGACCAGCGCGATGGGCTTGTGGCCGGCTTCCTGGAAGCGCTTGAGGATGAGGACCGGGACCAGGTGGCCAAGGTGCAGGCTGTCCGCCGTCGGGTCGAAGCCGCAATAGAGCGTTACCGATTCCTCAGTCAGCAGTTTGTCGAGCGCGGCAGCGTCGGTGATCTGGGCGATCAGGCCGCGATCGTGCAGATCCTGGATGAGGGGGGACTGGTACATGGTGTTGCTCTCCACAAGACGGGGATGCCCGGCGCCGGGCGTCAGGAAACGGTAAAGCCGGGCATTTTATCAGAGGCGGGTCGGCTTCCCGCCAAACTGCGGTCGCGTTGACGGTGCAGGACACATTTCAATTTTGGCCGTTTTTTGCGTTTCACGCAGTAAACCCGGTTGACCGTGGAAGTCCGGTTGATGACGGGAGACAGTGGCATCTGACCTCAAACGTACCTGCATTAGACCGGCCGGCGCACCCGGCGCTGGCTGGTTGGCAAAGTCCGCCAGGCGGCGGTCGCTTTCTGCAAGCCGGGCGGGTGCAATGCGGTGCTCGGCCAGGGCCTCGGCGGCGCCGGCTAGGGCGCGATAGACCTGGCGCGGATCGTAGCTGACCAGCACGAGATCGACGCCGGCCGCAAAGGCCTCGCCGGCAACGCGGCCGATGCCTTTGCGGTAAACAGCGCCCATGTTGAGATCGTCGGTGATGAGCAGGCCGTCGTAGCCCCAGGTCTGGCGCAGCAGGCCATCGACGATGGCCGGCGAATGCGAGGCGGCGTGCTCGGCGTCAAGCGCGGTCAGCGTCACGTGGCCGAGCATGATCGCCGCCGCCGGGTGGCCGGCCAGCTGCCGGAAAGGTTGCCAGTCGGCAGCCAGATCGTCTGCCGAGGCGGTGAGGACGGCCGGCCGCAGATGGGTGTCGGTGCGCACCCGGCCAAGGCCGGGGAAGTGCTTGAGCGTGCCGCGCACGCCGACGGCGTTGAGCCCGTCGAGATAGCCGCCGGCAATGTCGGCGACCTGCTGCGGGTCGCTGGCGATGGCGCGGGCGGCGATGTTGCTCAACGGGTCGGGCCAGGGTTTGTCGGCCGGGCGCAGGTCGACGACCGGGCCGAAATTGAGCGTAACTCCGAGATCGGCCAGCCCCCGGCCCTGGCGTTCGCCATAGGCGCGGGCATCGGCCGCCGGGTCGCGGCTGCCCGCGAAGTTGGCCAGCGGCGGCAACGCTTCGAGTAGGGGTGACAGGTGCGACACGGCGCCGCCCTCCTGGTCGGCCGTGACGATCAGCGGCGGCAATTCGGCCCGGCGACGAATCGCCTGCAACTCGGCGATGTCAGCGGCGACCGCCGCCAGATCGCGACCGCGCACATTGCGCTTAGCCAGATAAATGCCGCCGATCAGCCCTTTCGCCGCCAGCGGGCGCAACTCGTCGAGGTCGGTGTAGCCGACGACGAGGTGAGCGCCCACCGCCTGCATGGCCGGCCCGGCTTCGAGCACGGCATCGCGCATTTGCCGGTATTCCAACTCGCGGTACGCGGTCAGCGCGAACACCGCGAGAAAGAGCGGGCGAGCTAGCTTGGGGAGGCGCCGGTGAAAGATCAGGGCAAGCACCGGCAAGCCAAGCAGCAGCGGCGTTTCGACATGGCGGAAGGCGAACAGCAGCGGGTGCTTGAGGTGCCAGGCCGGCCACAGCAGCAGGACGGGCAGGGCGATGCCGAGCCAGCGGCCCAGCCGCCCGCCTAGCCTGCCAGGGCGGCGGGTGAATGCGGCGGGCAGGCTGATCATTCGGCCGACTCCATCAGGCGGTTGCCGAGGCCGTACCAGTTCAGGCGGCGGGTGGCGAGCATGACGGCGCCCAGCGCAAGGAAGAGGAGCAGGCTGCCCATGAGCAGGGCATTGTCTTCCGAAAGCAGGACGCCGTAGAGCACGCCGTAGAGGCCGGTCAGTCCGCTGCCGAAGGCGAAGCCCTGACGCCAGCCGCCGAGTGCGCCGGCGAGGTACCAGGCGATCAGCCCGATACACGCCGAGGCGGCAATGCCGTAGGCGGCGGCGAAGGCGAGGTGTTCCGAAAAGGCGATCAGCAGCAGGAAGAAAATGGCCAGCGCCAGCCCGACCAGCAGGTACTGCATCGGATGGATCGGCGTGCGGCGCAGGATTTCAGTCAGGAAAAAGCCGGCAAAGGTCAGGACGATGAACAAAACACCATATTTCACCGCCCGCTCGGCCTGCAGATAGACATTGACCGGATCAATGAAATCGATACTCAACGCTTCGCCGCTGTTCGCCTTGAGCGCCGCGTCGAAATTGCGGGCAAGGTGCGAGACTTCCCATTGCGCCTCGAAGCCTTTGCCGCTGACGCTGCGGGTTTGCGGCAGAAAACGGCCGCCGAAATTCGGGTGCGGCCAGTCCGACTTTAGATGGATGTGGTTGGCCTCGCCGACCGGGGCAAAGGCCAGGCGCGTCGTGCCGGTCAGTTGCAGCGGAAAACTGAAGTCGAAGCGGCTGGCCTGCTGCAGGTCGACCGGCCCGAGATCGGCGGTCAGCCGGCGCAAGCCGCTTTCGCCTGGGGATTCCGCCGAGGCAAAGCGGTAGGCCTTGCCATTGACCGTGATGCGCGGGTCGTTGCTGATGCCGCGCGGATCGCTGACGCCCAGTTGCAGGGCGAGGCGGACATTGCTCACCGTCTTGCCGCCAAGCAGTTCGGCCAGCGGGCGAACGGCAAAATAGCCGCTGCCGTTCGCCGTCAGGCGGAATAACCGCGCCTGATAAATGCCACGCTGGCGCGTCTCCACCCCCGCCTCGCCATCCAGATTCAATTCGGTCGGCGGCAACAGCAGCGTGCGCTCGACCACCTGCCGACGCGGCCCGGTCTTCTCCGACTCCGCCGGAACCTCGACCGTCTCCCGGTAATGAATCGCCAGCACCGGCCCGGCCAGCGTCTGCTCGCCCGCCGCGCTATTGGCGATATTGTCCTGAACCTCCCGCTGACGCTGCGCCCGGTCGCTGATCTGGCTCTCCACCATGGCCAGCGGAATCAACAACAACAAGGCCATCAGGCCAATAGCCAGCATCTTGAATAGCAATTTCTTGTCCATCTCGAACTCCCTGGTTGAATGACAGGAGCGAGTCTGGAAGGCGTGAGTGTGGACTTGTCGAAGCGACGGTGAAGTGGGGGTGAAGTGGGGCGGTTTGTTTGTTTTTCCGGCCTGTCGGAACGGTGTGCCGTGCGGCGAGCACACCCGTAGTTCGGAGCCTAAAATCATCGGCCGGCCGTACAGCAGTGCTTTCCGCTTGACGCTTCTGCCGCCTTTGTTTTGAACTGTCAAATACTGTTTGACAGTTGCCTCCGGCAGTCCGCCTTCAGACAAAATGACATGGAGACAAGCGCTGTGCCGACGGATTGAATTTGAAAATTGGCCAATTTTTCCGGTTGACCGTAGCAACCAGCAAAATGGTAGGTGGTCATGGGATCGGAAATGACTCGGCCCCCGTTTTGCGCGGGAGAATCCTTATATGATGTCTATCATTATGCGAAATACAATCACGAGTCGCACTTTTTTCACCAAACTGATATTCAACAATGGTCATTAAAATCATATCCAGAGTTTACGCGGTACTTTTGCTGGTCATTTGTTCCGTGTGCGTTATCCACACCATTATCACCAGAACTCCATCTGACTTTTTGTCTATCCTGAAATATGTTGTACCAGTTACTATTTTCCTGTTTTTTTCAAATTACTCCGTCGATGAGAAAATAGGCTCGGATGGCGAGGTTACGCGATACTACCCGAGCGCTCGTGAAGCGTTTGAAGGGGCAATAATAGGGTCTGTTTTCCTAATTCCAATCGGCGTGGTTATTCTGTCCGTTTATTCTTCAGCAGTCGATACAGTTGCTTGGATGCAATCCCCAAACCTCGATGACTATGTAGTGAAAGTGATTTCTGCTGTCGCCGTTTTGATTGCCGGTCATGTTTTATTCCTTTTCAGGCAAAAATATCGGCCTATTTATGGAGCAACAGAACTCTTAGTCGGTGTTGCTATCGCAATGAATAATGGACATGAACTTTTGAAAAATGGCGAATTCGATTTGACCATGGTTTTTGCGTTCATCACCGCTGGTGTTTACCTCGTTGTCCGTGGCCTAGATAATATTCACGAAGGCAGCAAACAGCTAAAGGAAGAGCAGTCAAAGGAGAATCGGAGTGAATAGGGCGTGCTCGCGGGTGAGCACGAAGGCGTCGATGATGCGCTCGGCACCGCTACCAAGTTTGACCATTTTCGTGACGCCACGAAAATGATCGTTGATCGTAGCAATCAGCAAAATGGCAGGCGTTCAACGGGAACGAAACGACCCCGCCAGGTCACGGAGCCGTATCCCATACAACAGCCCATTCACCGCCAATACCGCCACTCCCAGGCCGATCTGGAATTCCTGCGTCAGTCCGACTGGGTAGAGGATCGGTAGCAGGTAGTGCGCGATAAAGCCTTCCTCGTAGCCGGTGCCGCCGCCGGCCTGAAGGAGCTGGTTTTCCAGGCGGGTCAGCGGGCAGTTCAAGGCGGTCAACTCGACTGTCGCCCCCCAAAGGAAGGCCGGTACATGCAGCCAGGCAACGCGGGGGGCGCACCATAACAGCAGGCCGCCGAAAGCAACGAACAGAACAAAGGCCAGATGAAGGATCAGGACGGCGTCGGCGGCCAGGCGAAGGACTGCGGGGTCCATGACATGGCCTGTTACAGGGGGCGCCGTGGTGCAGGCCCGTTCTGACGACCGGGCCTGTTCCGGTAGTTAGCCGCTGCCATAGGGCCGGGTGATGATTTCCAGCAGATGTCCATTCGGATCCCGGAAATAGACGTCTCGACCGCCGTCTTGATGATTGATCTTGCCAGGATGGCGTCGGCCCGGGTCGGCCCAGTAGTCGATGTTCCGCTCCTGGATACGGCCGAAAATCTCGTCGAACTCGGCTTCGCTGATCAGGAAAGCGTAGTGCATTGGGGTGATCTCACCGTCGGCTTCGTCGAGATCAAGGCTCACGCCGTTTGCCGTTTGTACTACGAGGAAGGGGCCGAAACGGGTGGCTGCAGCGAGCCCGAGAATCTCGGTGAAGAATTTCGCTGAATTCGCCTGGTTGCGCACCATGACGATGAGGTGGTTGAGTTCGACTGCCATATTGCCCTCCTCGACATCGAATGGACCGAGGCTCGGATCTATTTCGTGCGTCGGTAGTTGGCGGTCATGAACTGCTGCCAGTTGCCGTCGTCGCTCTGGCAATGGGAAGTCAGAGTCCGATGGTCGGCGGATTTGATCTCGATGACGTCCTGGTACCTGGCCCGCTTTCCGGGTGTTGCTCCGGGCGACATGTCGGGGCCTTCGGAGTTGAGTGTCAAAACCTTTCCGGCGGAATCCAGTTCGCCGTCGTATATCCACATGTGCGTCATCATCGAGCCGACCCAGGTGCCCACATAGCGTTTCGTTGTCGGGTCGTATCCGATGGTCATGATCATCGTTGCGCTGCCGCCGTCCGGCATCTGGCCTTGTCCCTCGGCCATGACCCAGAGACCGCCCAGGCATCGCACTTTCTCGGTGCCCTTGCATGCCTCGCCAGGCTCGGGTCCTGCGGTCATCTGAGCCTCGGTTGTCCATTCGCCGACCAGTTGCTGCAGCCATTGGTGTTCCTCTTGCGGCACGGCCTGCATCGGCGCTTGCTCGGTTTGTTTGGTTTGCGTTTCCATTGCTTTGCCTCCTTCTGCAAATTGGCGACATCCGGATTTACGGGATGAATGCAATTTGACATGAGGTGTGGTCGGCTGTTCCCCCTGCCTCCGCGCCTGACCGCATTTCAATCTTGGCCATTTTTTCCGGTTGACCGTAGAAGTGTTCGGGGCTCTGCTCAATCGAGGCCGAGGTCATGAACGAAATGTGCGTCCGGATTGACTTGCTCGAGCGACAGGCCGCTCTGCCGGGCGGTGAGCAGGCAGACTTGCTGCAGGATTTCCCCTTCTCGCCAGACGATGGGTGGCTCGACAGGGATGTAGGGAACGAGGTCGCCGAGTGTGTTCAGTCCGCTTGGGAACTGTGTTCCCAGCCGGTCGCAGAGTGCCAGGCTGAGGAACCAGCCGGCGAATGCGGCAGCCAGGATAGCCCACGGCGAAAGCGCAAGGTAGGCGGCGAGCAGGGCTGACAGGCTGGTGATGACGATCTGGGCCAGGGCGCTGATCGGGGTGGTAACAGTCAGCCGGGGCAGATCGAGCGCGGCCAGGGTGCGCCGCAGACGCCGCCAGGACGCCGTCCGCTGATCGGGAAAGAGCGTGGCGAGCGGCGTGGTCGGGCGAAGCGCATTGCGTGACAGCCATGTTTCGGCGATGAAGGTGCGACGTAGTCGATAGAAAGCGCGCTGGTTGAGGCAGGTGCTTGCCCCGGCGCTACTGCCTTCCGGCGATTGCGCCGCCAGCAGCTTGGCGACATGGTTGGCGAGTTGCCGCGGTGTGGCGAGTTTGGCAGCAGATTCGTCGGTGATGGCGACGCCGAAGCACTCTTCTACGTTGAGTAGGAGTTCGACCGTGTCCAGGCCCATGTCTGTTCAGCCGCTCAGTCGGCTCGGGCTAAGCGCAGGGTGGCGATGGCGCCGCCTTCCGGGTGATTCTCAAACCCCGCATCCCCACCATGCAACCTCGCCACTTCCCGCACCAGCGCCAGCCCCAGGCCGGTGCTTTTCTTGCCGGTGGCCGGGCGGGGCAGGGAGTAGAAGCGGTCGAAGATTTGCGGCAGGGCGTAGTCGGGGGCGCCGGGGCCGTGGTCGCGGATGTGGAAGCTGATGCTGTCGTCGGTGGCGTCGATGTCGAGTTCGATGGTGCTGCCGGGGGGCGAGAAGTCGATGGCGTTGTCGATGAGGTTGAGCAGGGCTTGTTGGAGCAGGAGGGCGTCGCCGCGGATGGGGGCGGTGCTGATTGCCGTGATCCGGGTTTGCAGTTGGCGGCCGGAGAGGGCTTGCTGGCGCAGGGACAGGCAGGTGTCGAGCAGGGCTTTGGGGTCGAGGGTTTGGTCGCCTTCCGGGGCTTGCAGTTGTTCGACGCGGGCGAGGAGGAGCATGCGGTCGATGATGGCTTGCAGGCGGCGGCCTTGTTCGGCGACGCTGAGGGTGAAGCGGTGGCGGTCGTCGGCCGGCGGGTCGCTTTCAAGGATTTCGGCGGCGCCAAGGATGGCGGTGAGCGGGCTTTTGAGTTCGTGCGCGAGGTTTTGTACGTAGCGCTCGACGTATTGCTTGCCTTCGAGCTTTTCACGCATGGTGGCGAGCGCTTGGGCGAGTTCGGAGAGCTGCCGGCCGCCGCCGGTTGGCGCTTCGGCTTTGCGGCCTTCGGCGACGGCGCGGGCGTAGTCGCGCAGGCGGTGGATCGACCAGCCGAGCCAGAGGGTGAAGCTGAGGCCGATGGCGGCGGAGGCGGCGAGCAGGATGAGGCCGGATGCCTTGACGCGTTGGGCGGCGCGCTCGGCGTAGGGGGCGACCGAGGACATTGGCTTGGCCAGCGAGAGGACGCCGATCAGTTCGCCCTGCCAGAAGATCGGGGCGGCGACGTGCATGACCGAGCTGGCCGGGTCGTAGGGGTCTTCACGCGATTGGCGGGCGCCGTATTCGCCGCGCAGGACGCGGGCGATGTCGCGCCATTGCGAGAAATCTTCGCCGACGGCGGCTTGCCGCGAGTCGTAGACGACGACCCCGTGGGCGTCGGTGACGTAGATGCGGAAGTCGATGTGTTCCTTGAGCACGCCGGAAATGTCGGCTTGCGGGCTGCGCCGGATGGCGGCGCGCACCGAGTCGGCGAAGGCTCCTTGGCCGATGCGGCCGGCGGAGAGGTCGAGGGCGGCCATTTCGGCGAGGACGTGGGCGGTGTCGACGAGTGTTTCTTCGGTGGCTTGACGGACGCCGGGTTCGGTTTCGTGGGTGACGACGTTGAGCACGAACCAGGCGGCCAGCCCGACGATGAGGAAGTAGCCGAAAAAGAGGCGGACGGAGATATTCACGCCGGCTTACCCGATCAGGCTGTAGCCGAGGCCGCGATGCGTGACGATGATGTCTTCGTCGCGAATGCTGCGCAGCTTGCCGCGCAGGGTCTTGATGTGGGTGTCGACGGTGCGTTCGAGGCTGTCGCCGCCGTCCTGCCAGACGCTGTCCATGATCTGGGCGCGATTGAGGATGCGGCCGGGTTTCTGGAGGAGCAGGGCGAGCAGCAGGTATTCGTAGCGGGTGAGCGCGAGCCACTGGCCGTGGTAGGCGATGCGCAGGCCGTCCGGGTCGATTTCAAATTTGGCCGTTTTTTCCGGTTGACCGTAGGAATGTACCTGTTCGCCGTTGGTGCCCCGGTTTTCCGGATGCAGCCGGCGGCTGATGGCGCGAATGCGCGAGGCGACCTCGCGCGGGCTGAACGGCTTGGTGACGTAGTCGTCGCCGCCCAGTTCCAGCCCGACGATGCGATCCACCTCGTCGGCGCGGGCGGTCAGGAACAGCACGGGCACATCGGAATGCCGGCGCAGGGCACGGCAGACGTCGAAACCGGTCATGTCCGGCAGGCCGACGTCGAGGACGACGAAATCGATGGTGTCGCTCGCCAGTCGGCTCAGCGCCTCGCTGCCGAGCGTGCAGCAATCGACGGTGAAACCCTCGGCACGCAGGGCGTAGCTCAGGGTGTCGGCAATGGCCGGTTCGTCGTCGACGATGAGGATTTTCATGCGCGCATGATAATTCATCTGCACTCGGTCATTGTCTGGGCGGCGTTGAAGCGGACCGCCGCCGGCCCGGATATTTCAAATTTTGCCGAAATTTTCGGTTGACCGTAGTAATCCTGGTCGGAGGGGCATCGACTCCGCTGGGGAGAGCGCCCGATCAGCCTGACTTCACCGTCGCTTCGTCATGGCTTCACCGGGCGGGGCGATTCTGGAAGCTCTTCGTTCAAGGAGCCCGCCATGTCCGCCACTGCCCCCAAGATTCTCCTGCTCAATCCGCCGCATACCGCCATCGGCAGCCGGATTCCCGATGACCACCTACCGCCGCTCGGCTTGCTCGCCATCGGCGGGCCGCTGATTGACGCCGGGTTTGCCGTCGAGTTGCTTGATGCCGACTACGACCCGTTGCCGCCCGATGAAATCGTCCGCCGCATCGTTGTCGCCGCGCCGCGCATCGTCATGGTCGGCCATGCCGGATCGTCGACCGCCCACCCGACCATCGTCAATCTGGCCGTGCGGATCAAGGCCGCCTTGCCCGAAACCGCCATCGTCTACGGCGGCGTTTTCCCGACCTATCACTGGCGGGAAATCCTCGACGAATGCCCGGCCTTCGACGCCATCGTCCGCGGCGAAGGCGAGCGGACGGCTGTCCTCGTGGCCCGCGCCATCGTCACGCACGGCCTGCTCGCCACCGTGCCCGGCTGCGCCTACCGGGACGGCGCTCAGGCGCGGGCGACCCGGCAGGCCAAGCCGATTGAAAACCTGGATGCTTACCGAGTCGGCTGGAAACTCATCGATTTCAACCGTTATTCCTACTGGGGCGGGCGTAAAGCCGTGGTCGTGCAGTTTTCGCGCGGCTGTCCCTACCTGTGCAATTACTGCGGCCAGCGCGGCTTCTGGCGGACCTGGCGGCATCGCGATCCGCTCCTTTTCGCCCGCGAACTGGCCTGGCTGCATCGAGAACACGGGGTCGAGGTCATCAACTTCGCCGACGAACTGCCGACCGCCTCCCGCGAAGCCTGGCAAGCCTTCCTCGAAGCCCTGATCGCCGAAAACGTGCCGCTCACTCTGGTCGGCTCGACGCGGGCCGGCGATATCGTGCGCGATGCCGACATCCTTCATCTCTACAAGAAGGCCGGTGTCGTGCGCTTCCTGCTCGGCATCGAAAGCTACGACGAAGCCACCTTGCAGGCCATCCGCAAGGATGCTTCGCCGCGCGAGGATCAGGAAGCGATTCGGCTCCTGCGCCAGCACGGCATCGTCTCGATGGCGACCTACGTCGTCGGCTTCGAGGAAGAAAGCGACCGCCATTACTGGCATTCGCTGAAACAGTTGCTGCGCTACGACCCCGACCAGATCCAGTTGCTGTATGCGACGCCGCTGCGCTGGACGAGATATTTTTCGAGCGTGGCGCATCGCGAGGTGGTGCAGCCCGATACCCGGCTGTGGGATTACAAACACCAGGTGCTGGCCTCGCCCGGCATGCCGCCGTGGCGCATGTTGCTCTGGGTAAAAGGCATCGAGGTCGCCATGCAGTTGCGGCCGCAGGCCTTGCTGCGCACCTTCCTCAACCGCGATCCGGAATTTCGCCATGCCATGCAGTGGTACGTGCAGATGGGGCACCGCGTCTGGTTCCGCGAAGTTGGCGAGTTTATTTTCGGGCCGCGTCCGCGTTCTACCGGAGTGCGTCTGGCCGATTTTCGCGGGGCAGGGTATGGGGGCGGTGCGACTTTGGCCGATTTGCCGCCGGCATCCGCACCGCCCGTTCGAAAAATCACCCCAATCACGCTGGCTGCGGGTATGGCAAGCGCCAAGCCAGGGTAAGTGGAGGCCGGTGCAAATTTCAATTTTGGCCAAATTTTCCGGTTGACCGTAGCAGGGGCTGGTGGAGCACCACCAGCCGGTCATGATCTTCATCGGCCAAGGGTGGCTGGTCGTTCTTCGGATATGGACATGACTTGCGAATTACAGAATACTTTGGACGACATCATCCAGCGCTAATCAACGGCCCCTTATCCTCCGCGCGACAGATAAGTTCGGGCACTATCCGTTTTATATGAAAACCTTTCCCGATCTCGTGGCCTGCGAGCATTGCGACAGCGTGTACCGGCGGCCCGTTTTGGCGCCGGGCGAAATTGCCCGCTGCGAGCGCTGTGCTGCCGTCCTGTTTCGTGACCGCCGCCTGACAATTGACAGCTGGTTGGCGCTGACCATTGCCGCGGCTATTGTTTTCGTCATTGCCAATGTCTGCCCGGTCGTGCTCGTCAATCTGCAAGGCCAGCACAATGCAGCGACGCTTTGGCAATCGACTGCGGCGCTGGCACAGGGGGCTGCCGCACCCATCGCGGTGCCGGCGGCGCTGGCCATTATTTTTGTCCCTTTCCTGCAGATCAGCCTGCTTGGCTGGCTTCTGCTGTATGCCCGCGCTGGCCGTCGGGCACCTGGTTTCGGCCCGGCCATGCATCTGATTGTTGGTTTGCGCCCGTGGAGCATGGTCGAGGTCGGGTTGTTAGGCATTCTCGTGGCCGTCATCAAGCTATCCAGTTCCTTGCAAGTGGCGCCGGGCGCCGGCGTTTGGGCCTTGGCCGTGCTGATGGTTCTGATCACGGTGATCGCCAACCGCGACGTTGATCGGCTGTGGGCGCTGACTGAGCCGCGAAGGTTTACATCCCTGGAGCCGGCATGAGCCATCCGCCCAGCGCTCGGCAATTGGGGGTAGTCGCCTGCGATGCCTGTGGCCTGGTTTGCGAGGACACCCTGAATTCAACCGGGTCGGCCCGTTGTCCGCGCTGCCTCTCGCCATTACACCGGCGACGGCCAGACAGTATTGCCCGGGCCTGGGCCTTTTTGCTCGCCGGGCTCATTCTCTATATTCCGGCCAACCTGTTGCCTGTCATGTTTACCGGCCAGTTTGGGGACGACCAGGAAAACACCGTGATGAGCGGGATCATCGAGTTCTGGAAAACCGGATCTTACGGAATTGCGCTGATCATTTTCATCGCCAGCGTTGCCGTGCCGTGTACCAAATTCCTGGTTCTCGGCCTGTTGCTGCTGACTGCGCAACGGCGTAGTAACTGGGCCAGGCGTGAGCGGGCCAGGCTCTATCGTCTGGTTGAGTTGATTGGCTACTGGTCCATGCTCGACGTACTCGTCGTTGCGGTGGTTGCTGCCCTGGTTAAATTCAAGGCGCTGAGCGAGGTCGAACCACGCATCGGTATTTTATTTTTCGGCGCCATGGTGATTATGACCATGCTTTCAGCCATGAACTTTGACCCCCGATTGATCTGGGACGGTGACCAAGAATGAGTGAATTACCCGAACCGGGTCAGCCCCCGATAACCCGTAACCGCTGGCGCGTTTCGCTGGTCTGGCTAGTGCCGATAGTCGCCGCACTCATCGGGATAGGCATGCTCGTGCAAACCTGGCATTCGGTCGGGCCCGAAATCCAGATTACTTTCAAGTCGGCGACCGGCCTTCAAGCCGGCAAAACGCCGGTCAAATACAAGGATGTGACGGTTGGTTCGGTGACTGCAATCGCGTTGAGCGACGATGGTTCGCAGGTCGTCGCGACGGTATCGCTGGTCAAGAGCGCGGCTAGCCTGATGCGAAAAGATACACGCTTTTGGGTGGTGCGGCCGCGCATTGGTGCCAGCGGCATTTCGGGTATCGACACGCTGTTTTCGGGCGCCTATGTCGCCGTCGATGCCGGTACGCAGGATGAGTTGAGCCAGACCTTCACTGGCCTGGAAACGCCGCCGCCGGTGATTGGTGGTGCGCCGGGAAAATCCTTCATGCTGCATGGCAAGGAACTGGGGTCGCTCGACATTGGCTCGCCGGTCTATTTTCGACAGATTCAGGTGGGTCGCGTCGCCCTCTATCAGCTCGACAAGGATGGCCAGGGCATCAGCCTGCAAGTCTTCATTGATGCGCCCTATGACAAGTTCGTCACGACGGATACCAATTTCTGGAATGCCAGCGGCGTGGATGTCTCCTTGGGCGCTGATGGATTCAAACTCAAGACCCAGTCGGTCAGTACTTTGATCGCCGGCGGTATTGCCTTCGAAGCACCATCGCGCAGCGAGGGCAAGGCGGCCCCTGAGTTTGCCGAGTTCGCCTTGAACCCGGATCAGGCAAGCGCCATGGCGCCGCCCGATGGCCCGCCAGTCCGTATCCAGCTTCGCTTCGCGCAGTCACTGCGCGGCCTGGCGGTGGGCGCGCCGGTCCAGTTTTCTGGGGTTGATCTGGGCAAGGTCGAGTCGCTGAGTCTCGATTACGATCAGGCCAAACGTCGTTTTCCGACTGTTGTCGATATCGTGCTTTATCCGCAGCGCTTGGGCCGGGTGTTGGAAAAGCTGCCCAAGTTTTCTGGCGACATTCAGAGCCAGCAGGCCCTGTTCCTGCGCAGTATGGTTGAGCATGGCCTGCGCGCTCAGGCGCGCACCGGCAATCTGCTGACGGGGCAACTCTATGTCGCGCTGGACTTCATGCCCAATGCGCCAAAGGTGGCTTTTGATGTGGCGGCAAGACCCATTGTCATACCAACGGTCAATGGCAGTTTTGACCAGTTGCAGGAGCAGGTGGCCAGTATTGTTGGCAAGATCGACAAGATCCCGCTCGACGCGATTGGACGCAATCTGGATGTTTCGCTCGCCGAATTGAATACAACCCTCAAACAAGTGAATGGTCAGGTCTTGCCCGAAGCCACGAAAACCCTGCAACAGGCACAGCAAACCTTTGGCGCTGCGCAAGGCATGCTGGCCGAAGGCGCCCCGCTGCAACAGAACCTTGGCATGACCTTGCAGGAAGTGCAGCGTACCGCACGCTCGCTGCGCATCCTGACGGATCTGCTCGGTCGCAATCCCGAATCGTTGTTGCGTGGGCTGCCCAACGACCCGACGCCCATGCCGCAGGAGCCCAAGCGATGAAACAATGTGTTCGCCTCGTCTTGGCGGCGCTTGCGCTGATCCTTGGCGCCTGCAGTTCTCCGCCTATCCACCGCTACACCTTGCTGGCGCCGTCCTACTCAGGCGCGGCGAGCGACAAACCTGTTCCCTTTCTGATCGACGTGTTGCCGATTGATCTTCCTGTGCAACTCGACCAGCCGCAATTTGTCGTGCGACAAGGCGCGAGTGGCGTCGCCATACTTGAAGGCGAACGCTGGGCCGGGCCGCTGGGCGACGAGTTGCGCCAGGCCCTGTCGGCCGGGTTGATGTCGCGGCTGGGAACCCGGGATATTGCCGGCTTGGTCAAGCCAGCCAATCAACCAGTCCTGCACATAAAGCTGCTGGTTCGCCGTTTGGACGCCTGGCCAGGGCAGAAGCTTGAGCTCGACGCTGACTGGAGTCTGTCGATGAGCGATGCGCCGGACAAGAGCCGACTGTTCTGCCACGGTCGCTTTGACGAGCCAGCCACGGGCAGCTACGCGGAGCTGGCGCAGGCTGGGCAACGCGCGATGTCGGCGCTGGCCACCAGAATTGCCGCTGATGCGCGAGGCTGGGTGCTTTCGCATCAAGCGGAATGCCCCGGATGATGGGCTGGGCGCCGCGCAGGACTTGAGATTTTTGCTGTTTTTTCCGGTTGACCGCAGGATTTGTTGGCGCCACCACCGCCAACCGGAAAAAGCCGGCCGCCGGATGCTGTTTGCGGTTTGAACGCCGGTGCTGACCGTCGGTTAGGGGGCGAGGGTGGTTTCGGGTAAAATCGCCGTTTTTTCCAGCGGCGATTTGCCGCAATCTGCCCAGGCCAGACCATGACCCAGAACACCTCCCTTTCCTACCGTGATGCCGGCGTCGATATCGATGCAGGCGATGCCCTTGTCGAACGTATCAAGCCGCTGGCCCGCAAGACCCTGCGTGACGGCGTGCTGGGTGGCATTGGCGGCTTCGGCGCGCTATTCGAAGTACCGAAGCGCTACAAGGAGCCGGTGCTGGTTTCCGGGACCGACGGCGTTGGCACCAAGCTGCGTCTGGCTTTCGACCTGAATCGTCACGACACGGTCGGGCAGGATCTGGTCGCCATGAGCGTCAATGACATCCTGGTCCTCGGTGCCGAATCGCTGTTCTTCCTCGATTACTTTGCCTGCGGCAAGCTCGATGTCGATACCGCTGCATCCGTCGTCGGCGGCATCGCCAAGGGCTGCGAACTGGCCGGCTGCGCGCTGATCGGCGGCGAAACCGCCGAAATGCCGGGCATGTACCCGGCTGGCGAATACGATCTGGCCGGCTTTGCCGTTGGTGTCGTTGAAAAATCGAAGGCCATCGATGGCAAGTCGATTGCTGCTGGCGACGTCGTGCTCGGCCTGGCTTCCTCGGGCGCCCACTCGAACGGTTACTCGCTGGTCCGCAAGATCATCGAACGTTCCAATCCGGACATGAACGCCAAGTTTGATGGCGAGCGCACTTTGGCCGACGTCGTCATGGCGCCGACCCGCATCTACGTCAAGCAGGTGCTGGCGCTGCTCGAAAAGGTCACGATCAAGGGCATGGCCCACATCACCGGCGGCGGCCTGCTCGAAAACGTGCCGCGCGTCCTGCCGGAAAACACCGTCGCCGAACTCGAAAAGGCCGCCTGGCCGCGCCCGAAGCTGTTCGACTGGATGCAGGCCGAAGGCAATGTCGCCGAGAACGAAATGCACCGCGTCTTCAACTGCGGTATCGGTCTGGTCATTGTCGTTGCCGCGGCCGATGCCGATGCCGCGATGGCCGAGCTCAAGGCGCAGGGCGAGGCGGTTTATCGCATTGGCCAAATCCGGGTGCGCTCGGGTGACGAAGCGCAGACTATTGTGGTCTAGTGGTCTGATTCGTCATTAGCGAGCCACAATGAAAGCGCCGGATTTGTGTTCCCGGCTAGGCGCGAACCGCAGCAATAGCTTTTGCTATTGCGAGGATGAGCAACAACGCCGGGGGCACAAAGACCAGCTTTCAGGGATCGCCTAATGGCGAAGCCGACCACTGGTTGGCAGTGGCGGGTCGCGGCGATGTTCGTCTGTGGCCTGTTCTTGCTCAATGCCTCGTCGCCGGTCTGGGCGGCGAGCCAGAAGCCGTCGCACAAGGCGGCAACCAGACATGCCAAGAAACCGGTGCGGCATTCGCCGCGCCAAGCCGAGTTGGCACCCGAATTCGGGCCGGCCGACCTGGTCGAGGATGGCGTCCCCGGCCTGCGTGGCCACGCCAGCTTTTACGGCAAGGGCTTTCAGGGTCGCAAGACGGCCACCGGCGAACGCTTTGACGTCCAGCAATTTACCGCCGCCAGCAATCGCTTTCCGCTCGGCACCATGCTGGCCGTTCGACGGGTAGACAACGACCGTTGCGCCATCGTCAAGGTCAATGACCGCATGCATGCCAAGCACCGCAAACGCATCATCGACGTGTCGCGTAGTGTGGCGGAATACCTCAATATGGTTCGGGCTGGCGTCGTCTTCGTCAGTGTCGCGCCTTTGAAAAAAGGCTGGCAGCATGGCGATGCCGCCTCTTGTCACGCCGCTTTCGAGCCTGAAGCCGAACCGGAATGCGCCTCTTGCGGTCAACTGCCAAAATTGCCCGAATTCCTGCCCGGCATCGACGGCTGATTTTTTTCTGCGAATTCAGCCGGTTCGTTACAATTCCGGCTATTGCTGACTGCCCGGTCAGTTCGACCTTTTGCCGAATGCCATGAATAAAAATACCCGTTTCGGAATTATCGCCATCGCGCTTGCCGGTCTGGCTGGCCTGGGCTACTACGCCTACACCGCCAACCGGGCGCCTGCCGCTGAGCCGGTAACCCCGGCTGGGGGGGCGGCCAAGCCGGCAGGAGGCGGTGCGCCGGCCAGCTTTTCGACAGCGGTGGAGGTGGCGCGGGTGGCGGCCAGTGATTTTGCCGATGATGTGGCCGCAGTCGGCACGCTCAAGTCGAATGAATCCGTCATGCTGCGCCCCGAAATAGCCGGGCGCGTGGCCTCCATTGGTTTCAAGGATGGCGCCATCGTCGCCAAGGGAACGGTGCTGGTTGTCTTCGATGCTGCGATCCAGGATGCTGAGTTACTACAGGCCCGGGCCAATCTGGCGCTGGCCAAAAGCAGCTACGAGCGAAACGTCGAACTGGTCGGCAAGAAGTTCCTGAGCCAGCAGGCACTAGACAGTTCGGCGGCAACGCTCAAGGTCCAGGAGGCCGCTGTCCAGCTGGCCGAGGCGAAGTCCGCCAGGATGCGTATCAAGGCGCCATTCACCGGCATGGTCGGCTTGCGCAATGTCAGCGTCGGCGATTACCTAAAGGACGGGCAGGACCTGATCAATATCGAGGATGTCGCCACGCTGCGCGTCGATTTCAAGTTGCCGGAAAACTATCTCGGCCGCATCAGCAAGGGGCAGAGTGTTGAGGTGGTGAGCGATGCTCTGCCCAGCGAGCGCTTCAAGGCGGTGCTCGATGCCATCGACCCGTTGGTGGACCAGAACGGTCGCTCGATTTCGGCCCGTGCCCGGCTCGACAACGCCAAGGGCAAGCTGCGGCCAGGCATGTTCGTTCGTGTTCGCCTGCTCTTCGGCGAACGCAAGGCCGTGCTCATGGTCCCCGAACAGGCCATCGTGCCCGGTGGTCAGCCGACGGTATTCAAGGTCGTCGATGGCAAGGTCAGCCTGGTCAAGGTCAAGCTCGGGGTTCGTCGGTCAGCGCAGGTTGAAGTTGTGGACGGGTTGGCGGCCGGCGACCTGGTCGTCACGGCCGGACAGTTGAAACTGCGCGATGGCGCCGCGGTGCGTCCGGTTGGTGAAGGTTCGCCATCTGCGGCGCCGCAGGCGGCCGCAGCCGGGACGGCGGCCGGCAAATGAAAATTTCCGAAGTCTGCATCAAGCGGCCGGTCTTCGCGACTGTGCTGTCGCTGGTCATCATGCTGCTCGGCATCGTTTCCTACGACCGGCTGCCGGTGCGCGAATACCCAAAGATCGACGAGCCGGTGGTCACGGTCAACACGACCTATCGCGGCGCCTCGGCCGAAATTATCGAGTCACAGGTAACCAAACCACTCGAGGATTCGCTGGCCGGAATCGAAGGTGTGGAAGTGATCACTTCCATTTCACGAGCGGAAAGCAGCCAGATTTCGGTGCGCTTCAAGCTCGAGCGTGCACCTGATTCGGCCGCTTCAGATGTCCGCGACCGGGTTTCCCGCGTCCGCAACAAACTGCCGGATGAGGTCGACGAGCCGGTTATCGCCAAGGTCGAGGCCGATGCCAATCCGGTGATCTGGATCGCCTTTTCATCCGACAAGCATTCGGCGCTCGAAGTCACCGACGTTGCCACGCGCATCGTCAAGCCGCGCCTGCAGACCTTGCCCGGCGCTGCTGATGTCCGCGTCTTCGGCGATCGCAAGTTCGCCATGCGTATCTGGCTCGACAAGCAGCGGCTGGCGGCTTACCAGCTGACTCCGGGTGACGTCGAGGATGCCTTGCGCAAGCAGAACGTCGAGGTGCCGGCCGGTCGAATCGAAAGCCGCGAGCGCGAATTTTCCGTGGTGGCCAATACCGACCTCAAGTCCACCGAGGAATTCGGCGCGGTCATCGTCAAGACGGTGAATGGCTATCCGATCCGTATCAACGATCTCGGCCGGGTCGAGATCGGCGCCGCATCGGAACGCAGTGCCGTGCGCTTCAAGGGGCGTTCGGCCGTGGCGCTCGGCGTCATCAAGCAGGCGACGGCCAATCCGCTCGAACTGTCGAAAGCGCTGCGTGCCGAGTTGCCGAAAATCACCAGCGAGCTGCCGGAAGGCATGAGCGCCAATCTGTCCTACGACTCGTCGGTGTTCATCGACCGTTCAATCGAATCGGTGTTCAAGACCATCGGCGAAGCCATCCTGCTTGTGCTGGCGATCATCTTCTTCTTCCTGCGCAATCTGCGGGCGACGCTGATTCCGCTGGTGACGATTCCCGTGTCGCTGATCGGTGCCTTCGGCATCATGTTCGCGCTTGGTTTCACGATCAATACGCTGACCCTGCTCGCGCTGGTGCTGGCCATCGGCCTCGTCGTCGACGACGCCATCGTCGTCCTCGAGAATATTTATCGCCACATCGAGGAGGGCATGCCGCGCATGCAGGCGGCTTTGCAGGGCTCGAAGGAAATCGGTTTCGCCGTGGTCGCCATGACCCTGACGCTGGCCGCGGTGTATGCGCCGGTCGCCTTCATGACCGGTCGTACCGGCAAGTTGTTCATCGAATTCGCCCTGACCCTGGCCGGCGCCGTGCTCGTTTCCGGTTTCGTCGCGCTGACCCTGTCGCCGATGATGTGCTCGGTGCTGCTCAAACATGAAGAGAAGCACGGCAAGGCCTTCCTGATGGTCGAGGGCTTCCTGAACTGGCTCAATGCCGGCTATAAAAAGGTGCTGACCACGTCACTCAATCATCGCTGGATCGTGCTCGTCGGTTTCGTCGTCGTCGCCGCTTCCTGCGGCGTTCTGCTCAAGGCGCTCAAGTCGGAACTGGCGCCGGTCGAGGATCGCGGCATCATTTTCGGCATGTTCCTCGGCCCCGAGGGGGCGACGCTCGATTACACCGAGAAATACGCCCGCCAGATCGAAGCCATATACAGCCAGACCAAGGATGCCGAACGTTATTTCGTGGTGGCCGGCAACCCGACGGTCAGCCAGGGGATTTCGATTCTCGGCCTGACCGACTGGAACGATCGCAGCCGTCGTTCGCCGGAAATTGCCAAGGAGTTGTTCCCCAAATTCGCCGCTATTCCCGGCGTCATGGCCTTTCCGATCACGCCGCCGTCGCTCGGCCAGAGCCCGCGCGAGCGGCCGGTCAATTTCGTCATCGTTACCGCCGCGCCATATGAGGAATTGCAGAAGGTGACCGGGCAGTTCCTGGCCGAAGTAGCGAAGAATCCGTCGTTGACCAACGTTGATACCGACCTCAAGCTCAACAAGCCGGAGCTGTCAGTCGACGTCAAGCGTGACAAGGCCGCCGACATGGGCGTGCCGGTCGAAACTATCGGCCGGACGCTGGAAACCTTCCTCGGTGGCCGGCAGGTGACGCGCTTCAAGCGCGACGGCGAGCAGTACGACGTGATCGTCCAGGTCGCCGAAGTCGAGCGGCGCAATCCCGAGGATATCCGCGACATCTACGTGCGTGGCCGCGATGGCAGCATGATTTCGCTGGAAAATCTGGTTGATGTCCGGGAAACGATCAGCCCGCGCGAGTTGAACCACTTCGGCCAGCGCCGCGCCGTGACGATCACCGCCAACCTGGCGCCGGGCTACACCCTGGGAGAGGCGCTGACCTTCATGGACGGCGTCGCCAACCAGATCCTCAAACCGGGCTATGCCGCCGACTACAACGGCCAGTCGCGTGAATTCCGGCAGTCTTCGTCGTCGCTGGCCTTCACCTTCGGTCTGGCGCTGGCCTTCATTTACCTCGTGCTGGCCGCCCAGTTCGAGAGCTTCCGCGATCCCTTCATCATCATGCTGACCGTGCCGCTATCGATGGCCGGCGCGCTGCTTGCCCTCTGGCTGAGCGGCGGCACGCTCAACGTTTACAGCCAGATCGGGCTGGTCACGCTGGTCGGCCTGATCACCAAACACGGCATTCTGATCGTCGAGTTCGCCAACCAGTTGCAGGAAAAGGGCATGACGATCAAGGAGGCGGTCATCGAATCGTCCTTCCTGCGTCTGCGCCCGATTCTCATGACGACCGGCGCCATGGTCCTCGGCGCCGTGCCGCTGGCCTTCAGCACAGGGGCGGGTGCCGAGTCGCGGCAGCAGATCGGCTGGGTCATTGTCGGCGGCCTGCTGCTTGGCACTTTCTTTACGCTGTTTGTGGTACCGACCGTCTATTCCCTGCTCGCCGCGAGAAAAGAACCCGAGATCGCCTGATGGCAATGCTTGCCGTTGCCGTTAAATGCCCTCAGAATATTCTATTGGCAATTTTCGGGGTGGGCCGTGGACTCAAGCATGCGTGTTTATGTCGTCGATGACGACCAGGTGTTTCTTGACGCGCTGAGTGGCATTCTCGAGGGGGTGTGCCAACTCGAGACCTTCAATTCAGTCGACACCTGCCTGATCCGGCTGGCCGATGCCAAGCCGGATATTTTCCTGCTCGACATCCAGATGCCGGTCACCGATGGCTATGCGTTTTGCTGCCGCCTCAAGGATGACTTCGACACGCTGGATATTCCGGTCCTCTTTGTTTCGTCGAGCGATGAAAGCGAGACCCTTCTGCTTTGCTACGAAGCCGGTGGTGACGACTTTATCCGGAAGCCGGTCGATCCGACCGTGCTGGTCAGCAAACTGGCGGTTGCCAGCCGGATGCTGGCCGAGAAAAAGGCCCTGCGCGAGCAGGCCGGTTATGCGCGGGATACGGCCATGGCCGCCATGGTCAGCATGGGAGAACTGGGCGTTGTCCTGCAATTCCTCAGTAAATCCTTCATCTGCAACAGCCTCCAGGAATTGGCGGCGCTGGTGATCGATTCGATGGGCCAATACGATCTGCTGGCGGCCGTTCAGGTCCGTCTTGGCGACGATGTGCTGACTTTGAGTCAGGATGGTCAGAATGTGCCGCTGGAAGTTTCCGTGCTCAATCTGATCAGGGATAGCGGCCGGGTTTTCCAGTTCCGTTCGCGCTGCGTATTCAATTTTGGGCGAGTGACTTTGCTGGTCAATAACATGCCGCTGGCCGATGCCGAGCGTTGCGGACGGATCCGCGACAACTGCGCGATTCTGGCCGAGGGTGCCGACGCGCGGCTCAAGGCGATCGAGTCCGATCTGCTGGCGCATCGCCGCCGGGTCGGGATCGAAGCGGCGCTACCTCGCCTGTATGCGACGCTGGATGGGGTCCAGAACAATTACCGGCGCAACTGTTTCGAGCTGACCCAGGTGATGATCGATTTCGAGGAAAAGCTCAATGAGACCTTCAATCATCTCGACCTGATGAGCCGGCAGGAAGAGGAGCTCGGCAAGATGGCCAATGCCTTTATGCTGCGCGTGGTCGGGACACAGGATGCGTCGCTTGAGATTGTCGGCCGGCTGGAAGGGCTGGCCGATGACCTGAAGGATTTGCTCAGGAACTGAGGAAGGCGGCGACGCGGGTCGAAACGGTGCCAGCCAGTGCCGGGTCGAGGCAGTCGATACTTTCCGCTTCGAAAGAGTTGGTCAGCCAGGTGATCTGGCGCTTGGCGAGCTGGCGGGTGGCGAAGATGCCGCGATCACGCAGCTCTTTTTTGGGGATGATGCCGTCCTGCGCTTCCCAGGTCTGCCGGTAGCCGACGCAGCGCATCGACGGCAGGTTGAGGCTCAGCGTGTATTTCTGGCGCAGCAGGCGCACTTCGTCATCCAGCCCGGCCAGCAGCATTTCGTCGAAACGGCGGGCGATGCGTTCGTGCAGAACGGCGCGGTCGGAGGGCAGGAGTGCTATCGACAGAAAGTCGTAAGCCGGTTTCTGCTTTTCGCTCTCGGCCAGCAATTCGGACATCGGCCGGCCGGTCAGTCGGCAGATTTCGAGGGCGCGTTGCAGGCGCTGGCTATCGGTGGTGTGCAGCCGGGCGGCGGTTGCCGGGTCGAGCGCGGCCAGTTTGGCGTGCATCGCCGGCCAGCCTTCGGCCGCGGCTTCGGCATCGATTTCGGCACGCAGGGCAGCGTCGGCCTGCGGCAGATCGGCCAGACCGTGGAGCAGGGCGCGGAAGTAAAGCATCGTGCCGCCGACCAGTACGGGTACCTTGCCGGCGGCCGTGATGTCGGCCATCGCGACCAGCGCATCGGCGCGAAAACGGGCGGCGGAATAGCTTTCTTCCGGCGAGATGATGTCGATCAGGCGGTGCGGGTAGCGGGCCAGCGTGGCACGGTCCGGCTTGGCGGTGCCGACATCCATGTCACGAAAAACCTGGGCCGAATCGACGCTGATCAGTTCGACCGGAAAACGGTCGGCCAGCGCCATGGCAACCGCCGTCTTGCCCGACGCGGTCGGGCCCATGATCAGGATGGCAGGCGGCAGGCGGGGTGAGCTCATGGCGGCGAATGCTACCACGCAGCGTCGCCGCCTATAATCTCCTGAGCCTTCAAGGAGATTCCATGCCACTCGTTCCATGCCGCGCCTGCGGTCATCAGGTCGATACGTCGGCCATCGCCTGCCCCGGCTGCGGGGCGACCAATCCTGGCCGCAAGATGAGCAAGCAGCAGTCGGACCTCATCGTGCTGCTGATTCAGTTGGTTGTCGGGTTCGCGTTGTTGATTGGTGTTTCGACCTATGCCTGGAATACGGTCGGGCCGATGATCAAGGCACAACTGGCCAAGCCGGCGCAGTAAGGCGATCCCTTGCGCATTCCTGGCCAATGCTACGGTCAACCGGGAAAATTGGCGAAAAATGAAATGTCAGGCCGGGCTCAGGGCCACGCGCTTTCCAGCTTGGCGGCCGCCGCGTTGTAATCGCCGCGGACTTCCGCTGGCGTTCCGCGCGAAGTCCGGCTGAGCGGCCGCCACAGCGCTTCGGGAATGCCGGCCAGCGTGGCGTGCATGCCAATCAACTGGCTGGCGGGAATCGGCATGACGTCGCCCGGAGGCGATTCGAGCGCCGCGCTCATCGTGCCGACATGGGCAGCGAGCAGGAAAAGATGGCGCAGGCGCGGCGAGCCGACCTGTTCGATGCGCCCGGCAACCCCTTCCGGATCGATTTCAATGCGCTGGGTCAAACCGCTGAAATCGGCCGCGGTGCGCACCGGCAGGCGGGCGACCGGCGCCACGCCGAGTTGCCGGGCCAGTTCGTCGAGGTGGCGAACGTTTGCCTCGACCGGCCGCGACAACTGTCGCATGACCTCGTCGGGCTGTTGCCCGTAGCCGCCCAGCCATTGGCTCAGGTAGCCGTATTCGAAGCCGAGCAGGAAAACGCGGCGGGGAAAGTGCGGGTCGAGCCCCTGTTCGCGTTCCCGGGATTTTTCGGCGAGGTCGGCCGCTTCGTCGGCATAGGTTCGGGCCGGGTCATTGACCGTCCAGCCGATATGCGCCAGTTCGGCCGCGCCCCACATCCAGAATGCCTGAATGCCGAGGTAGAGCAGGGTGATCGCCAGGGTCGCCAGCAGGAAGCGGCGCGGCTCGCGCCAGCGCGTGCGGCGGTCGGCTGTCTCGGGAAGCGAAGTGGTCATGACAGTTTCCTGAAAATGACATTGGCAGTAGGCTAGCACTATTGTGGCCTGTCGGGAGCGAGCGATGCATGGCGGCGAACCAAGTGTGCATTTCATCAACAGCGTGCTGGTCACGGTCGTTGTCGCGCTGATCGTGCTCTGGCGTTACCGGCTGGCCATTCTGGGCGGGATGATGCATGGCGACAGCGCGGCGCTGCCCTTGCCAGCCGAGCGTGCGCCAGTTCAGGCAGCGCTTGGTTCCGGCAACCTGACCACCCATGAGCGCTCGATGCGCCTGCGAATTGCTGCTGCCTGGTTGCTGACTACCGCCGTTTGCGGCCTGCCGATGGCTGTGCTCTACATGATTGCCGGGGAAATGAGCGCCTCGCCGACCTATGCCTTGGCGCTGACCTGCAGCTACATGATCGCCGCCTTGCCGATGATTGCGGTCTCGCTGGCCTGGCCGCCATGGCGCATGGTTGTCACCTTTGTCGTCATGATGCTGAGCTTCGCCGCGCTCTGCCTGCTCGCCGGCATCATCGAACGCAGCCTGCTCGGCCGGCCACTGAGCTGGAAAATTCTCGGCCTGATCCCGCTATTCTTTGACATCGCCTGGAACCAGCTGTGGATGGCCGGCCTGTTCTGGCTGATGTCCTGGCCGAGCCGGCTGCGCGGCGTTGTGCCGATCACTTTCGCCGCCGTCCTGGTCTTTGCCGCGGCGCCCTTTGCCGGCTCCCGCCTGACCGCCGTGCTCGCCGCCACCGAGGTTGGCACGCCGTGGGTTTATACGCTGGGGCTGAATGGCGTATTCATGCTTATCGCCCTGCCGGTCGGCTGGCTGGCCTGGTTGCGTCTGCGCCAGCTGGCCGCCGATTACGAAGCCAAGCGCTTTTCTGACGCCCAGTTGCTGGCCCGCACCTGGTGGCTGATGCTCGTCGTCACCATCGGTTTCGACATTCTGGCCGGCCGTGAGCGCCCGACCTTCGCGCTGCTGCTGGTGGTTGGCGAGATTGTGCTCTTCCCGCTGGTCAATCATTGGGTCATGCGCTGGCTGGGCGTGGCCAAACAGGCCGCGGCCAGGCCGGCCCCGACGCTGCTTCTGCTCCGCGTCTTCGGCTACACCGCACGCACCGAGCGCCTGTTTGATCGCGTTGCGTCACGCTGGCGTCTGTTGGGCCCGGTCACCATGGTCGCCGCGCCCGATGTTACCGCCCGTACCATCGATTCCGGCGACTACCTGCGCTGGCTGACCGGGCGCATCGACGAGCTCTTCGTCACCACCCGCGCCAGCCTCGACCACAAGCTGGCCACCCTCGATCTGGCCCCCGATCCTGACGGGCGTTTTCGTGTCAGCGAATTCTGCTGCCGCGACTCGACCTGGCAGGCTACCGTCGTCGAACTGATGTTGCGTGCCGACGCCGTGATCATGGACGTGCGCGGTATCAGCGCAGCGCGGCAGGGCTGCGAATTCGAACTGCAGCAACTGGCGAAGCGCATACCGCCGCAGCGGTTGGTGCTGGTTGTTGATGAAACGACGGACAACGAGCGTCTGAAAGCACTTTTCGGCCCTACTCTCGATCAGGTCAGTGTGATTGACATGCACCGGCGCCGCGATGCTGACAGGGTTTTTGAAGCGCTTGTCGATGCGGCTGGCGGGGCTGTGGCATCTCCCCGTTCGTCGCCTGCCGCAAAAAATGATGGCGCAGACTGAGCTGCGCCATGGTCAGCTGTCCGCTGTCTTGCGGCGGACATGGCTCCAGCCCTAGGCGCGCTTGCTACGGCGTGCCATGCTCGCGACGATAGCCAGACCGGCCAACAGCATGGCGTAGGTTTCCGGTTCCGGCACGGCCGCCACGTTGCCAACCAGATTAATCTCCAGTTGATGGGTGCTGCGGGTGGCGCTGGCGCCGATGTCGGCGTCCGACAGGTTGAGCACATAGCGGGCGCTGAAACTGCCGGTCGTGGTCGTGTCCAGCCAGACGCTGTAGGTGCTGCTACCTCCCTGGGCCAGATCGGTGAAAGCGGCCAGGCTGGTGGTCATTTTTGAGGTGTCGCCAGAGCCGGAAACGCTGTCCAGATCAAGCCCTGCGCGGTTGGCGTCGGCCAGGTTGAAGAGGCTGAAGCTCAGGGGCGAGACGCTGGCCCCTTGGGTGACGGTGCCGAAATCCAGCGTCAGGCTGCTCAATGCTGAACCGCTGGCAAAAGAGGGCGCGGCGTGGAGCAGGTAGTCGTAGCTCGCTTGCAGATTGCCGGACCAACTGACTGTGTAGGTGCTCGTCGAGCTCGAAGCCTGACCCTGGATTCGTGACAAGGTGCTGGTTGCCTGCAGGCTGGGCAGGGTCAGGGTGACACCGGTCGATCCGTTACCGACGTAGTCGTTCAGATTGCTGGCGCTGACGGCTGCCGTGGCATTGGTGGTGACCGCAGATGTTGTCGGACTCCAGTTGCAGGAAATGGCGCCAGTTGGTCCCATGGCCAGAGAGCAACCGCTTCCGGCCACCGTTGCTGGCGTGCCGAACGCGCCGCTGGCGCCGGAGGCCGAGAAAGCGGCGGTGCTGCTGCCACTGCCATTGGCATCGCGGCCGGGGCCGTTGTTTTTCGAACCGGTGCCGCTGATCGATTGCAGACGCTCGGAGTTGAGTTGAATATTTGCGCCGACCAGAACGCCGGTCGTGCTGTCGAATTGGCCGATGCCAACTGTCGCGATGGCGGCATTGTTGTTGGTTCCGGTCGCGCTGAGGACGGATGACGCTGTGGCGCTGGCGCTGGCCGAGCCACTGAAGGCGCTGGTTGCGGTTGACGTATTCAATTGCGCCTGAGCCACCCCGGCGCAGCCCAGCAAGGCGGTTGCCAGGGCGATTTTGGTCAAATTAGTCATGCTGTGTTTGATTCCGAATGAAGTCGTTGCTGAAAAGCTGGAGAGACCCGTGGGCGAATTCAGGCGGCTTTGCGTCTACGGGCCACGCCGCTGACAACGGCCAGGCCGGCCAACAGCATGGCGTAGCTTTCCGGTTCCGGAACTGCCGGTACAGGCGTCTTGGCCAGCCAGGTATTGAACGCATTGAGGTGGTTGTAGGAGGCGTTCCTGAGGCTGCCATAGGTCGTATAGAGCGAAGAGTTTGTTGGCACTAGAGCCATGGCTGCAGTCAGGTCGTCGATGTCGAGCAGTTCGATATTCTTGCCGACCGTCAGCGCGGCAAAGCTCGAGGTGCTGCCTTGCGCCACCAGGCTCTGGTAGAGCGATTGCAGCGCCGGGTTCTGGAACTGGCCGGCGGCCAGCGAGGTCAGGTCGCTGACGTTGAGGCCAATGAGGTTGGCCTGGTTAACCAGCGCAGCGACGTGGGTGTCTTCCGATCTGGGAATGTTCTTGAACGGCATGATTGTCGGGTAGAGGACGCCGAACGACCGGTACACGTCGCCAGCCAGCTTTTCTTCCTCGATCATGTAGCGCAGGCTGTCGATTGCCCCGGGCGAATAGCTCTGGGCTTGTGCGAGCGTGCTGCCGGTCACGTAGATGGCTAGCGCGGAAATGAGAATCTTGAACGCGTTCAAAGTGTTACCCCCTGATAAATTTATTATTTAAATGGCGCCTCAATACCCCGGACCAGCCTGTCTGACGAACTGGACGGGGTGGCAGGCCGGGCGATCATAAGGAAAATCTAATACCTTCGGAATGTGTCAAATTGCCGCATGTCATAGACGCCTGTCTGGCGCCGTGGTGGCGGAAAGTGAGGGGGACATAGCTAATTGGCGCGTCGCCGTTCGTCGGCCGATTTGATGAATATAATGTCTCTGTTAAATCGGCTGTTTTCCGGGCAATACCCGTCTGGCTGCCGATACCTTCATCTCGGGGCTTGGCATCATGTTCGGTTTCATCAAACGCGTTTTCGGCATGGGTGGTGGGGAATCTGCGCCCATCAAAGGCGGCAGTTCGTCGCCCGATGTCCCGGTTATTTCGGCCCCAGTTGTCGCCGTCCGCAAGGCTCCGCCGGTCGTTCTGCTGCGAGACGAGATCATCGATGCCCGGACACGCATAGCCGGCTACCGTTTTTCAGCCCGCCGGCCGGATTCCGAACTGGTCGCCGATGCTGTTTCGACGCTGGAAATCCTCTCAGCCAATAATGTGGCGGTCTTTGCCGCACGACGCCTGGCACTGATTCCCCTGACCCACGATGACTGGACGCGGCAGGACTACACGCCGCTGATCGGCCCGATGACGACCTTTCTGCTCGCCTTGCCCGATGGCGCCAAGGTTTCCAGCGACTGGAACGCCGTTGCCGCCGCCATTCATGGTGCCGGGGCGAGGATCGCGCTGGCCGCCGGTGACATCGTGACGCACCGGCAAACGATCCTCGCGCACGCCGATTACCTGCTGCTCGATTTTTCGGCGCTTTCCTTGTCCAGCCTCGAGGTTTTGCTGCGCACCCTGCGTCAGGAGAAACCGGGCCTTGAACTCATCGCCGACAAGGTCAGGCGCTGGCCGGAGCATCGCTACTGCGTTTCGCACGGCATTGCTTATTGCCTCGGCACATTCACCACCGAGCCGGACGAGGAGCAGCAGGCCAAGGAAATCGGCCAGAGCCAGCTGGTCCTCATCGAAATGCTCAACCAGCTGCGCAAGGACGCCGACCTGGCAGACATCGCCCAGATCGCCAAGCGCGACCCCGGCGTTATCGTCAAGGTGATGGCCATGGCCAACTCGCCGATGGTCGGCTTGTCACAGCCGGTGACCAGCATTGATCAGGCGATCATGGTGCTCGGCCGGGAACAGCTCTACCGCTGGCTGTCGATCGGGATGTTCCGGGCTGGCGCTGCCTCGCCGCGCGACGAGGTGTTGCTCGAACTCGCCCTGGCGCGCGGGCGTTTCCTCGAACTGCTCGGTCAGGAGAAGCACAGCAAGCTGGAGTGCGATGAATTTTTCCTGCTTGGCCTGCTTTCACTGCTCGACAGCCTGCTCGGCCTGCCGATGAGCGCGGTGGTCGGCAAGCTCAATCTGCTGCCGGCGCTAAGTGACGCCTTGCTCAACAGCAGTGGCCCGCTGGCGCGCTACCTGATGCTGAGCATCGCCGTCGAAAAGGGCCGTGTCCAGAACGTCGCGCGTCTGGCCGACGAGCTGGGTTATTCGCTCGAAGCCATCGAGTCGGCCTCGGTCGAAGCGATTGGCTGGGCGGAGGAAGCGGTCAATCTGACCAAGTGAGCCGGGCGGCGAGGCTCAGCAGGCCCGACCGCTGGCTCGGGTGAAGCCGAAGCCGCCTTCGCCCGAGCCGGCCGGATTGATGCAGATGCGCATGGTCAGCGAGCGGGCAGCCTTGTCGAGGTCGACCGGGAAGGGCGAGAAGGGGATGGAGCGTTCGACGACGGCCTTGACGAAGGCGATCTCGTCGGCCTGATCGCCGGCATTGATGACCTTGAAGGACTTCATCGTGCCGTCCGGATTGACCTTGAACTCGATGGAAGCCGGATGCATGCCCTTGGCGCGCGGGTCATTCTTGACGAAGCTGGCGCTGCGATTGAGGCGTCTGAGCATGCCTTCGAGGTACATTTCCAGGCTGAACGGGTCGGGTGGGGTGGCGTTGGGGCGCAGGTCGAGCAAGGCGCTGCCGGCCGATTCTTCCCGCGCCTGCTTCCACGCTTCCTCGCGCGCCATGGCTTTTGAACGCTGGGCCAGTGTCGGCTTGGGGGCGGATTTGGCGTTGTTGTCGAGCTCGTCGAGAAAGCGGTTCATGTCCGCTTTCTCCGCCGCCGTCCATTGCGGTGCGCTGGCCACCGAGGTTTTGCTCCGCTTGTTGGTGGTCAGCAGCCGTGGCCTCTCCGGCTTGATTTTTGCCGGCTTCTGGCGCGCCTCGGGGGCACTCGCTGTTTCGGTCGACACCGGCTTGCGCAGGCGGGCCTCCATGCGCGGCGGACTTGATGCTTCTTCCGGATCATGCCGGGGGATCATCAGGATCAGGGCATGAATCAGGAACGAGGCGGCAAACGCGAAAAGCGGTGCTCGCCGGGCCGGAGAGGGATGGGACACGAACATCGACGGTATTTTAGGCGGCGCAGCCGATGATTGGCTGTAACGATGTGTTGTTTTGTGCGCTGATCAGCGCCGGGGTGGCTGGTTCCCGGGCATTTGGCGGGCGACGATGTGCTGCATCTGGCGACGATGGGCCGTGGTGTGCATGGCGGCCAGGGCATGCCAGCCGCGCAGGTCAAGCTGGCCGAACCACGGATGGGCGTGGCGCAGGGGGCTGCGCAAATCGCCGAGGCGGTCGATCAGCCGGGCATAGTCGTCGACCGCCGCGCGCAGCAGGGCGTGCTGTTCGGCGCCGGCAGTGAGTTCGGGCTTGACCTCGGCGATACGTACTTCGCGGTCGAAGGGGTTATTGTCCGAGAAGGCTTCGGCAATCTGGCGGATGCCGGTATCGACGATGACCAGATGCCGCAGAACCATGTTGGCCGACCAGCCGCGGCTGCTGTCTTCCAGCCCGGTGACGCGCGGCACGATGACCGGCAGGCAGGCCAGTGCCGGGGGCAGGCTGGCGGCCAGGGCGAGGACCGTTTCGGTCTCCCGGCGCAGCCAGCGGGTCAGCGCGTCCTTGCTCAAAAAAATCCGCAAGGCTTGCAGCAGGGTGCGGGAAAACCAGCGTTCGAGCGTCGGCAGGCCGGCGCCGGGTGGGGCGAGTTGGGCGGCGTTGCTCATGACAGGACGCCGGACCTTTCAATTTTGGCCAGAATTTCCGGTTGACCGTGGGATTCCCCGGCCGAGGTCATTTGTCGCGGCCGGAGCGCCATTTGGTGGCCAGCAGGTATAGCGCACCGGTCATGAAATTGGCGATGAGCAGCCATTTGCCGGTCGCCACCAGGCCGGCGATCATGTAGAGGGCAGGGGCGTGGCTTGTCGCTTCGGAAATCAATCGGAGATGGAGCAGGTTTTCGATGGCGTCGAGTGCTGCCGCGCCAGGCATGGTCCAGCTGGAAAGGCGCCGGGTCGCCTGGTCGAGTGGCGCGAAAAGGCTGCCGTGGCGGACGAGCAGGTAGCCGAACAGGCCGTAGCTGGCGAGCACCGGAAAGTCGATGCGGAAATGGCGGCGGAAAAGGTCGACGCCATCCGGGCCCCACTGGGCAAGGATGGCCTTGAAGGCGGCTTCGTCAAAGGTGAATTGCAGCGCCGGAATGCCCGGAGACAGCGGCGCCGATTGGATAGCCATGGCGATGAACAGGCCAAGCGCCAGGGCGCCGGACAGCCAGAGCAACAGGGTGGCCATTTGCCGGGTCAAATCAGGCAGCCCGCTTCTTGCGTTTCCACCACAGGAAACCTTCAACGCCGGTATAGAGCGCCAGCAGGCTGACGATGACGCCACGCGCCAGTTCAAGCTGGTTGTCGGCGTTCGGGGCCAGGGTGCCGACCCCGTATTTGGTGGCAAGCACGGCCGCGACAATGAAAATCAAGGCCCGCAGCATCAGCCGCCGCCAGTCGTAGGGACGGCCGATGGCGTCGGCGAGGCGGCCGGCATCGACTATCCACGCCTCGTCGCGCAGGTTGATGGCCTGCCGATTGACGAGGGCGCGCAGATCGTCGGGCAGGGACGCCGCACTGGGCAATTCGGCGCCCTGGAGTAGAACCGGAATGACCCGCTTGCCGAGTTTCAGCGCGGTGGCGATCTCGATGCGCACGAAATCGGGCTCCGCCCGGCTCAGGCGGCTGTTCAGTTCGGCCAGCCACTTCTTGCCGATGAGGACGACGGTGACCTCGGTCCCGGTCAGCTCGCGCTGCAAAAAAACCGAGAAATCCTCACCGGCGGGAATATCGTCGGCATCGCGAAAGACGCAGGCGGCCCCGAGCAGGTTTTCCAGCGAATCGGCCAGCCGCCCGGCCTCACCCGTCGTGTCGCTGCGCCGGTAGCTGATGAAGACGGGATTGGCCATGAACGCGCCTCGGGTTAAAGGATGCTAAGGGGTTCCCAGATGCCCCCCTTGTCGAGATGCGTTTCGCCGGAAACTGCGCTGGGCAGCAGGGTCTTTGCCGGGCCGGACTCGCCTTTCCGGAATTCGTAGATCAAGGCACGGGCCCGATAGTCCTCGCCATAGGGCAGGGCGCCAATCGACGCCGGCAGCGCGTGCGCCCCGCCACCGGCCCAGCCCTTGATCTTGTCATCGCTCGGGGCGGCGCTTGACTGCACCCAGGGGGCGTCGGTCACGACGAAAACAATCGCCCGATAATAGCCGGCCGGCGCAAAGGCCAGAGCCTTGATGAAGCTCGCCAGCGATAGATTGCTCACCGACGGCGTGCCGACCTTCCAGCGATCCGCCCCGGGCATCGGCGTGCCATCGGCCTTGATCTGCTCAAGCTGCGTCGCCAACGCAAAACCGCGCGGCACAGCGTAATAGCTGCGCTGCTCGTAGTGGGCCAGACGCAAGGCCTTCTCGAACTTGTCGGCGACATTGGCCAGCCGGGTCGTCGAGCCGGTGCGCAGCCATTTGTCGGGAATCGACTCCTCGGCCGAAGCCTTGGGTGGCGGCCAGTCAAACTGGGGGATTGACGGCGATTCATGGTCGATGGCGCCGGTCTCGCGCGGAATATCGCCCCCATTCGGGGCCGCGGCTTTGGGCGGCGCCGGCGGCCGGGGTGCCGGCGCGGGAGGGGCGGCCGGTGCGGGGGCCGGTGCGGGTCTCGCCGCGGCTGGTGGCGGCGCTGCTTCCACCGGTGTCTCCAGTGGCGCGCTCGATTTTCCGCAGGCATTCAGCCCGGCCATGACCAGAAGCGCAAAGAACAGCCGCCATGCATTGCGGTGCCTAAAAGCAGGGATGGAAAACAGTTTGAGCATGGAAGCCTCCTGCCGTCGAAAGTCTGCCGGCGAAGCTGCCGGCCTTCATGGAGCGCTTCCCCCCGAAAAAACGGAGGGTTGATCCGGAGCCTACGAACTTTTCAAATGGGATCCAAGCATGTTGTTGGCATGGCCGGTCAATGCGCAAATTGAAATCTGACGAGCGCCAGGCTCAGGGCAAACAGGTAGCCATACGAAAAGCGGTCAATGCGCAGCAATGCATCGCCACGCCGGCTCCGCCAGGCGCCCATGGCGACGATGCACAAGCCGGCGGCAATCGGTGTCAACAGCAGGTTGGCGAGACGGGGGAGGCAGGACGGGGGAGGCCGGACGGCGTGAGATGGGTTGGCAAAAGCATGAGGCTGAGTCCGCCGGCCAGCGCGCCGAAAATTGCGTAACCGAGCGCCGCCAGCAACGGATTCGGCGGTTTCCGGAAAGGTTCGGCGAGCGAGTGAAAACCCAGTTCCAGCAAAGCCTCGCCGACTGCCTGGAGGACAAACTCGCCAAGGATCTCGATCAGGAATTCAAGCATGGATCAGGGTTTTTATCGCTGGGCAGTATTTCATTTTTAGCCAATTTTTCCGGTTGACCGTGGGATTTTGGTCAGCGCTGTTTAATCGAGAAAAGAGATTTTAGCAATCCCTGAGCAGGTCAATTTTATGTTAACTGGATATCTAAATGGACTAATGACATTGGGTTAATGCTTTGCTAGCATTAAGAAGCAGCTATCTAATTAAGGGGAAATAATGAAATTCGTATTCAAGAAACTGGCATTGGTCGGCGCCATTGCTGTGGCGTTTGCAACACCGGCCATGGCGGCCGTATCCGCTTCGGCGACGATCAGCGATTTTACGATTACGCTCTACGATCTGAATCCGCTGGACGGGATTGTGCCGACGATGACCTGGGCCAACGTATCCGGTATCGATCCGAACATGGCTACTTACACCAGTGCAAACGTTAGCGGGCAATATGGAAATAGCAACACCAACAATTACATGCCGATCGGGCAGGTAAACAGTTCGACGGCAGGTATCTTCAATGCGGCTGCGAGCGCCACCATCACGGCCACTTCGGTCACGGCTTCGGGGTCTGCTACGGCAACCAGCGGGGGATGGCCAGGCAAGTCGTTCTCCGCATCTGCACAAAACTACAACGGCGGTAGCAGTTTCGTATTGAGCGCGAATACCGCGGTTGTATTCCAGGCCAATGCATCAACGCAGGCGTCATCCACGGCCGGGTATGATTACCTGACTGGTTACGGAGAGAGTGCTTCTGCAATGGCCTTCATGACAGTGAGCGGAGCGGGTGCAAGCGGGAATGGTAGCCAGAGCTCGTATGACAGCACATCTTCAGCTGCCGGAACTTATTACTGGGGGTATCCCGGTTCACCATCAACCCAGTCGACCTCGGTGACTTTGGCTGGTGCATTCGTCAATACGTCCGCCGGCAACCTGACAGGAATATTCCAGTTGGGGGCCAGCGTTAATGGCCAAACCAGTGTGGTGGATATGCCTCTGGCCATCGCAGCTGTTCCCGAACCGGAGAGCTACGCCATGTTCTTGGCTGGTCTCGGTCTGATTGGTGCTATGGCGCGTCGCCGCCAGTCGCTGTAAGCGATCTATCATTTGCGCCCGAACCCCGCTGCGGCGGGGTTTTTCTTGCCTGCGCAGAAGTGGCTTGTCGAGTTGATCAGTCATTCATGAAGGCTGGCACGGCAGCTTCGCTGCAGGACCGGTTTTCATTTTTGGCCAAATTTTCCGGTTGACCGTGGGAATCAAATGGCCGCGTCGACTGCCCGAATGGGAAGGTATCCGCCACGCTGCAAGACGGTTTCGATGGCGACCGCCGTGGTCGGGCGGCCAAAGTGGTAGCCCTGCATCAGGCGGCAGCCATGGTCGAGCAGGAAGGCGGCTTGGGAGAGTTCCTCGACGCCTTCGGCAATGACTTCCTTTTGCAGGCTGTCGGCGATGGCGATGATGGCCCGGACGATGGCGGCGTCGTCGGTGTCGCCCGGCAGTTCGCGGACGAAGGATTGGTCGATCTTGATGCGGTCGAAGGGCAGACGCTTGAGGTAGGCCAGGCTGGAGTAGCCGGTCCCGAAATCGTCGATCGACAGCTTGATGCCCAGGGCGCTCAGTTCGTCGAGCACGGCGACGATGCGGTCGGTGTCGTGGATGAAGGCGCTTTCGGTGATTTCCAGCTCCAGCCAGCAGGGCTCCAGACCCGTATCGGCGAGGATGGCGATGATGCGTTGGGCGAGGTTGGCCTGGCGTAACTGAACGGCGGACAGGTTTACGGCCATGACCACGGGCGGCAGGCCTTGCTCCTGCCACTGGCGGTTCTGCCGACAGGCTTCGCGCAGCACCCAGTCGCCGATCTGGTTGATCAGGTTGCTTTCTTCAGCGATGGGGATGAAGCGGGCGGGCGGGATATTGCCTTTTTCCGGGTGGTTCCAGCGGACCAGCGCTTCGAGGCCGATCAGTCGGCCGCTTTGGGCGTCGACCTGGGGCTGGTAGTTGAGGTGGATCTCCTCGCCGCGCTGCGCCCGCCGCAGGCAGTTTTCCAGCATGACCCGTTCGGAGATGCGGATGTTCATCTCGGGCGTAAAGAAGCGGTAGGCATTTCCGCCGGCGGCCTTGGCCTGGTACATCGCGGTGTCGGCGTTCTTCAGCAGGCTGCCGATGTCCTTGCCGTCCTCCGGGTAGGTGCTGATGCCGATGCTGGCGCCGACGCGCAGTTCGTGGCCGGCCACCATGAAGGGTTCGCCCAGTGCGTCGATCAGTCGTTGGGCGATGCTGGCCAGACGCGAGGGCGAGCCATAGCCCTGGATCAGGATGGCGAATTCGTCACCGCCCTGCCGGCTGACCGTGTCGCGCGCATCGAGGCTGCGGCGCAGGCGCAGGGCCGCTTCGCGCAGCAACTGGTCGCCGATCTCATGGCCGAGCGTGTCGTTGACGTTCTTGAAATGGTCGAGGTCGAGGAACATCAGGGCGACTTCGGCCTGGGTGCCGAAGGTCAGCGCCAGCGCCTGCGACATCAGATCGGCCAGCATGCTGCGGTTGGGGAGCCGGGTCAGCTGGTCGTGTTCGGCCAGGTAGCGGATGCGCTCCTGGTCCTCATGCAGTTGCGTAATGTCGCGGGCGACTCCGGCGACGCCGGCCAGTTCGCCACGGTCGTCGAGGACTGGGGTCGAGATGAACTCGAAATGACGGACCTTGCCATCGGCCAGTTGCTGGGTATCGGTCCGCCGCTGTTGGCATTGTTCGGTCAGCGCCAGGGCATCCTGCCGGGACAGCGATTCGGCTGCTTCGGCCGGCCAGATGGCGGCCACCGTCTGGCCGGGCAAAGTCTCGGCCGGCTGGCCGCAGGCCCGTGCGTAGGCATCATTGACGGCGATCAGACGTTGCTGGCGGTCGCTCAGCCAGGCCGGGTCGGGCAGGCTGTCGAGGAGGGCGCGGGTTTGCCGCGTGGTGTTCTCGTAGGCCCGTGTCATGCCTTGCGCCAGCGCGCGCGCCCGGTCGTAGGTGCGCAGCCAGACAGTGATCCAGCCGCCTAGAACGAAGGCCAGCAAGAAGATGCTGAGGACTGACCACATAACTTGCTGGTACCAGTTGGCCAGATAGTCGCTCGGCGCGTGTCCGATCACCACGTACAACGGGTAGTGGGCGACCTGACGGGCGACATAGAGCCGCTTGATGTCGTCAACCGACGAGCGGTGGGTGAAGCTGCCATACCCCTGCTTGGCGGCGATCAGCGCTGTCAGCGGTGTATCTTCGACGACTTTGCCCTGGCGCTCGGGGGCAGCTGGGTAACGGGCAATCAGCCGGCGTTCGCGGTCGACCAAGGCAACGCTCTGGCCCGGGCCGAGCTTGAGGCTGGTGAAGAATTCCTGGAAATGATCAGCCCGTACCGCGGCCTGGACGAGGCCGGCGAATTGGCCTTGCCGGTCGTTGAGGCGGCGGCTCAGGGTGATAACCCAGTTGCTGGTGATCCGGGCGAACAGAGGCTCGGAGACGACCAGTGCTGTGGCGCCGTCGCGATTGCGCTGAAAGTAGTCGCGGTCGCGAATGTGGACGCTGGCGATCGTGCCCGAGGCGTCATGCGTGAAGTTGCCCTCGGCGTTGGCTACGCGCAGGCTTTGCGATTCATTGGCGATCAGTGCCAGGTAGCTGGCCAGCGCGGCGTTGACCGCGGCAGAATCGCCCGATTCGCCGGCCAGCGTGGTGTTCAGGCGTAACTGGCTGGCGAGCAGCACGGTGTCGATCTTGTCGACAGTGTTATGGGCATGTGCTTCCAGTACACGGGCCAGGTTGTCGAGGTTGCGCAGGGCAAACTCGTTTTCGCGGTCCAGCGCCACTTTCAGGCCGCCGGCAACAAGTCCGATGTATGTCAGGAGGGCGAGGAGCCCCAGGGCCATCAGGATGTTGCGACGTTCGCCGGCGGGCGCCGATGATGGTCGGAGCAACTGCCTGAGGGATGGAATCATGGGGGTGTGGGCCGGGGCGGGTTTGGGCCGCCGAATTATTGCCCGCGCAGAAACAGTTTGTCGAGATCGTTGAGCGATAGTTCCGTCCACGTCGGCCGGCCGTGGTTGCACTGGCCGGCGCGTTCGGTTTCTTCCATCTGGCGAAGCAGGGCGTTCATTTCGGGAACGGTGAGCAGGCGGCGGGCGCGGACCGCGCCGTGGCAGGCCATGGTGGCGAGCAGTTCGTTGCGCCGGGCGGTGGCGAGCTGGGTGATGCCGTGTTCGCGCAGTTCGGCGATCAGCGATTTGGCCAGCGCGGCGGGGTCGCCGCTTTGCAGGAGGGCGGGGACGGCACGGACGCCGAGTTGGTTGGGGCCGAGCGGGGCGATTTGGAAACCGAGGTTGGCCAGTGCCTCGGCATGCTCTTCGACGGCCGCGATGTCGAGCGGGTCAGCCGAGAAGACGGCCGGGATGAGCAGCGACTGGGTGGCGATCTGGCGGTTGTCGAAGGCGGTTTTGAGCTTTTCGTAGAGGATGCGCTCGTGCGCCGCGTGCATGTCGATGAGGATCAGGCCACGGGCGTTCTGGGCCAGGATGTAGATGCCGTGCAGTTGGGCCAGGGCGTAGCCGAGCGGCGGGCCGGCGCTGTCGCTGCTTTCGGCTGGCTGGAATTGCGGGGCGACTTCGGGGCGCGGGACCGGCGACTGGCCGATGTCTTGGGCGGCGCGGGCGAAGGCAAGGTAGGCCGTGGCGGCCGGTTCGGCGACGCCGAGGCTGCCTTGATGACGGAGCGGCGGGGCATATTCGAAATTTGGCTGATTTTGCCGGTTGACCGTGGAAGTCGGGTATTCGCCGCTTGCCGCGCCGCGTTCGACCAGCGCCGGGGCGGCTGCGGCCTGCACCGGCGCGGCCAGCGTGCGTTGGATGGCGTGGAAGACGAACTGATGCATGGCGCGCGAGTCGCGGAAGCGGACTTCGGTCTTGGCCGGGTGGACGTTCACGTCGACGAGCGCCGGGTCGATGTTCACGAACAGGCAGACGGCCGGCTGGCGGCTGCCGTGCAGCACATCGCGATAGGCTTCGCGCAGGGCGTGGCTGATGATCTTGTCACGCACGAAACGGCCGTTGACGAAGACGTACTGGCCGTCCTTGGCATCGGTGGCGCGTGTCGGGTCGATGGCGAAGCCGATGAGTGACAAGGGGCCGGCGCCGGCATCGACGGCGCGGGCGGTGCCGAGGAAGTCGTCGCCGAGGATGTCGGCAATGCGCCGGGGCGCATCGGCGGGGGCGAGCTGGAACAGGTTGCGGCCGTTGTGGGTCAGGCTGAACGCGACATCCGGCCGGGTCAGCGCCAGCCGCCGGACGGCATCGGCGCAGTGGGCGAATTCGGTGCTTTCCGACTTCAAAAACTTGCGGCGGGCCGGGGTGTTGAAATAAAGGTCGCGCATTTCGACGACGGTGCCGGCCATCAGGGCGGCCGGCTCAGGCTCCGCACCTGGCTCGCCACGCAGTTTCCAGGCATGCGCCGCGCCGCGTTCGCGACTCGTGATGCTCAGGCGGGCGACGGAAGCGACCGAAGCTAGCGCCTCACCACGAAAGCCAAGGGTGCCGACACGCTCAAGGTCGTCGAGACTGGAAATCTTCGAAGTGGCATGTCGGGTCAGCGCCAGCGCCAGTTCATCCTTGGCGATGCCACAACCGTCGTCGGTGATGCGGATCAGCTTGACGCCACCTTCTTCGAGATGGACCTGGATCGCCTTGCTGCCAGCGTCGAGGCTGTTTTCGAGGAGTTCCTTGAGGACGGAGGCGGGTCTTTCGACCACTTCGCCAGCGGCAATCTGGCTGATCAGCAGGTCGGGGAGGCGGGCAATGGTCGGCATGCCCGGATTATCCCAGATTGCTTTGCTTGGAGTGTGGCGATGAAGTGGTGCAAGAATCTGTCGGGAAACTTGACAGTGTTGATGAATATTCGCCAAATTGGATTCTTTATTCTTTGCAGGATATTGATTTAATTTGATTAATATTTTTTGGTATTGTTATTGCTTTACCCATCCAATATCGGTTTTTTGGGACATAGGGGGCAAGATGGTAAAGTTAATGCTCGCCGCGACTCTCGCGACGTTATTCATTGGTTCCGCTCAAGCCGGGATTGTTTACGACGTTTACGATGAATCGGTAGATGGGGATTTTGCACAATACTCAAACGTTGATTTTGGCTTCTCGATCGGCTCTAACTTGATACTTGGTCGCGGTTCAATTGGTTCTGAAGGTGTCGATTACGATGGTTTTCTGTTTCACTTAGGCGCAGGTCAGACTCTAACCAGAGTCATATTTTCGACACCTGGACTAAATGTAGCGGCGCTGAAGTCATCTTGGGCTCTTCGGGCAGATAACCATTCTGGTAGTGAGTTGGCTTCCAGCGAAGCCAATATTTTGAATACTGCGGATCAAGACTTTTTTGTCGATGCACTACCGCGTGGCGCGGGTACTTATGCGTTTTCTCCGTTGTCGATTAGCCCGAGCGGCGCTAGTGGTGCCTGGGACTACCAGATCATCTTTGAGGTGCAGAGCGACAACCGCGTGCCTGAACCCGGAAGCTTGGCCTTGCTTGGCCTAGGGCTTGCTGGTCTGGCCTTTGCGCGGCGCGAGAAAAAGACTTCCTGATCGTCGTTTGCTACTCCAGAAAGCCAGGTTCTTCAGCCTGGCTTTTTTTTGGTGCGCCCGGCAGGGCGCACTCACTTGGAGGTGAAAGTGCTCTACTCGCCCGGCAAGGGGAAGAGTTAGCTGAACGGCAAGGGTGTCGTGGGTAACTGCGAATCTGGAGGAAGCCGAAGGCAAAGCGCTGGCCTGACGAACAGGAAGCGGATACGAGGCGGCACAGCGGGGCAAGGCGGCCATTATCGTCAAAGCCCGAAACTTGCACGGGACGCTGTGACGTATATCCGACAGGTATAAGCGTGAAGGTGGGTGTGTCATACCCGGGGAGATCCTCACGGATGCCTTGTGCTACTGGCATCGAGAGGTGTCGGGATGTCTGTGAGGAAGTCAGCCGAGGCCATAGTAGGTGCCGGTACGGACCGAAGGGCCGAACATTGAAGGACGTGAGTAGGCGGTGAAATCTCGATGAAGCCTGAGAAAGCAGAAGCCCGTCGGCAAGGCGGGGCGCCAGCGGAGGAGTCCGGACAGAATCTGGAGGGTGCTGAATGGCGTGCTGAGGCGGAATTGGCGAATCACCGGCGGACGAAAGCGGGGCATAGCGAGCTGATGGAGGCCGTGTGCGAACGTGGCAACCTGATGCTGGCGTATCAACGGGTGGTCAAGAACAAGGGTGCGGCCGGGGTCGATGGCCTCGGCGTGAACGAATTCAAGGCCCACCTCAAGCAACACTGGCCGACGATCAAGGCCAAGCTGCTGGCGGGGAGTTACATCCCGCAGGCAGTGCGCCGGGTGGAAATACCCAAGCCGCAAGGCGGGGCCCGGATGCTTGGCATCCCGACGCTGACGGATCGACTGATCCAGCAAGCGTTACATCAGGTGCTCTCGCCGATCTTCGAGGCAGGCTTCTCCGAATCGAGCTACGGCTTCCGAGCGGGGAATAGCGCCCATCAGGCGGTCAAGGCAGCTCGGCGGTACGTTGCCGAAGGCCGCCGGGTTGTGGTGGACATGGACTTGGAGAAATTCTTCGACCGGGTCAATCACGACATTCTGATGGAGAAGGTATCGAAGAAGATTGGCGACGAACGGGTACTCAAGCTCATCCGCCGGTATCTCGAGCGGGAATGATGGCCAACGGGGTGGTTACCCCGAGGACGGAAGGCACGCCGCAAGGCGGGCCGCTCAGTCCGTTGCTGTCGAATATCCTGCTGACGGACCTGGACAAGGAACTGGAACGCCGAGGTCATGCCTTCTGCCGCTATGCGGACGACTGCAATATCTACGTCCAAAGCAAAACGGCAGGAGAACGGATCATGGCAAGCCTCACCCGGTTTCTGTCGGAGAAGCTCAAGCTCACGGTGAATGCGGCCAAGAGCGCGGTAGCCTCTCCGTGGGAGAGGAAGTTCCTGGGCTACAGCCTGACTTGGCATAAAGCGCCGAGATTGCGAATTGCGCCAGCCAGCCTGCAACGGCTGGAAGGCAAACTTCGGGCGGTGCTCCAAGGC
>NZ_JBASFI010000035.1:0-11296 GCF_049652925.1 Azonexus sp. | reverse complement strand
ATGGGGTTCCGCCTTGCTGGCGGGCGTTTCGAGTAGCGCAGGGAACCGGCGCAGCCGGCACCGACCCAGGGTCGCCTTCTTCTTTGGCTACTTTCTTCTTGGCGAAGCAAGAAGAAAGTACGCCCGCGCCTCAAGCGCGGAAACCACTGTTTGTGTAGAAAACATGTCTATGACTGAAACCCGCAAAACCTACGTCCGTCCCCTCGACATCAAGCACGGCCATGTCGACATGGCCCACGGCTCCGGCGGCCGGGCGATGGCGCAACTGATCGAGGAATTGTTCGCCAAATACTTGGGCAATGAATACCTGGCCCAAGGCGACGACGGTGCGCTGCTTCCGAACCCTGGCGAGGGCAAACTGGTCATGGCCACCGACTCGCATGTCGTCTCGCCGCTCTTCTTCCCGGGCGGCGATATTGGCTGCCTGTCAGTGCATGGCACGATCAACGACGTGGCCATGATGGGCGCCAAACCGCTTTATCTTTCGGCCGGCTTCATCCTCGAAGAAGGTTTCAAACTCGCCGATCTGGCGCGCATCGTGCAAAGCATGGCGGCGGCTGCCAAGGAGGCTGGCGTGCCGGTGGTGACCGGTGACACCAAGGTTGTTGAGCGAGGCAAGGGCGACGGGGTGTTCATCACGACGACCGGCGTCGGGGTCGTGGCGCCGGGGCGCGAACTGTCCGGCCGTTATGCGAAGCCGGGCGATGTCATCCTGGTATCCGGCACGCTGGGCGATCACGGCATGGCAATTATGGCGGTGCGCGAAAGCCTCGGTTTCGAATCGCCAATCGTTTCCGACACGGCGGCCTTGCATGGCCTGATCGAGGCGATGCGAGCCAGCGGCGCCGATATCCACGTCCTGCGCGACCCGACGCGTGGCGGGCTGGCGACGACGCTCAACGAGATCGCCAAACAATCGGGCGTCGGCATGATGCTGCAGGAAAAGGCTATGCCGGTGAATCCGGCGGTCAATGCAGCCTGTGAGTTTCTGGGATTGGACCCGCTTTATGTCGCCAACGAGGGGAAACTGGTGGCGATCTGCGCCGAAAATGACGCTGAAAAGCTATTGGCCGCCATGCGCGCTCACTCGCTGGGCAGCGCGGCGGCCATTATCGGCACCGTGCATGCGGATGAACACCATTTTGTCCAGATGACGACCGGTTTTGGCGGTCGTCGTATCGTGGACTGGCTGAGCGGCGAGCAGTTGCCGCGGATTTGCTGAGACCGGCTTAGTGGCGCAGCGCGATCATCACCGACAGCACGTCGCCGACTTCGGAAATGACGAGTTCGCGGGCGTCGGCAAAATTGTCGGCATTGCGTATGTGGAACAGGTCACGACGACCGTCCGGATAGCGGATGGCGGCGACGTATTCCGGACGTGGCGCCCGGCTGACGGGAAGATCCCGAGGTTTGACTCGCTTTTGCTGTGTTTGCATTGTTGTTCTCCGATCCCTTTTTGTTGATATGCATCGTAGACAAAGCCAAGTGTCTGAAAAATATCGCGAAAGTTATAGAGATATGCGGCATGGGACGGTGCTCCCCGCAAAGCCCCGTCCTGTCTCGCTTCACCTTGCTGACATGAATTGTAAAGAACTGTAAATCGTGCGAATTCTCCTCATTTCTCATAGCTTCAACGGCCTGACTCAGCGACTTTGTTGCGAACTTGTTACGCGCGGCCACGAAATCAGCATCGAATTCGACATTGCTGATGCGGTTAGCGAGGAGGCTGTGGCGCTGTTTCGACCCGATTTGATCATCGCGCCGTTTTTGAAACGGGCGATTCCCGAATCGATCTGGTCGCGCCATTGCTGCCTGATCGTCCATCCGGGGCCGGTTGGCGATCGCGGTCCATCGGCGCTCGATTGGGCGATTCAGGGTGGCGCCAGAGAGTGGGGCGTCACAGTGTTACAAGCTGAGGCGGAGATGGATGCGGGGCCGGTCTGGGCGTCGGCGACCTTTCCGATGCGTTCGGCCCGAAAAGCCTCGATTTATCGCAACGAAGTCACCGAAGCAGCCGTCCAGGCGGTGATTGCCACGGTCAACCGGAAAAATGAGCCAAATTTCAAACCGGAGCGTGTACCCGGGCAGGCGCACGCGGTAATGAAGCAGGTCGACCGCGCCATCGACTGGCGGACCGAAACCAGCGCTGCCATTCTGGCCAAGCTCAATGCGGCCGACGGCTTTCCCGGCGTCGCCGATGAACTGTTCGGTCAGCCCTGTCACCTGTTCGATGCCTGGCTGGAAGCCTCGCTCAAGGGCGATCCGGGCAGCTTGCTTGGCCGCCGTGAAACGGCCATTTGTCGGGCAACGGCTGACGGCTCGGTATGGATTGGCCACGTCAAGTCGGCTGGTGGCATCAAGCTACCGACAACGCTGGCTTTTACGGAGGCTGCCGAGCTGCCAGAGTTGCCGCTAGACGGCGGCAACTGGAAATCTTCGATCCCGACCTGGCAGGACATCGCCTACGAAGAGGCCGGTGGCGTAGGCTTCCTGAGCTTCGAGTTCTACAACGGCGCCATGAGCACCGGCCAATGCAGGCGCCTGACCGAAGCCTTTCAATGGGCGGCGACACGGCCGACCCGGGTCATCGTGTTGCGCGGCGGCAGCGACTTCTGGTCGAACGGCATCCACCTCAACACCATCGAAGCGGCCGAAAGCCCGGCCGACGAGTCGTGGGCCAACATCAATGCCATCGACGATCTGGCCGAAGCCATTTTGCGCTGCGAAACGCAGTTGACCGTGGCCGCGGTCGGCGGCAATGCCGGGGCCGGCGGCTGCTTCCTGGCGCGCGCTGCCGATTACGTCTGGGTGCGCGACGGGGTCATGCTCAACCCGCATTACAAAAACATGGGCAACCTCTACGGCTCGGAATTCTGGACCTATCTGCTGCCACCGCGCGTCGGCGATGAGGGGGCGAAAGCCATCATGCGCCACCGCCTGCCGATGACGGCGCCGGAAGCAGTCAAGCTCGGCTTCTACGACGCCTGCCTGCCCGGTCCCGGCTTCGCCGTCGATGTCGCCCGGCGCGCCGCCGAACTGGCCGCCGCCCCGGATTTCCCCGAAAAACTCGCGGCCAAGCAGGCCAAACGCCACGCCGACGAAGCCGCCAAGCCGCTGGCTGCTTACCGCGCTGAGGAGTTGACCGAAATGCGCCGCAATTTCTACGGTTTCGATCCCGCGTACCATGTCGCGCGCTATCATTTCGTCTCCCGCTCGGCGCATTCGTGGACGCCGCGCCACCTCGCCCGCCATCGCGATCTCGACTGGAAAGTTCCGGCATGACCCTTCCGTCTTCCCACAGCAGCCTGCGCCGCCTGCCGGCCATCCTCGTCGTCGATGACGAGGTACGTTCGCAGGAAGCCCTGCGGCGGACGCTGGAAGAAGATTTCGAGGTGCTCTGCGCCTCCAGTGCTGACGAGGGAATGGAAATCCTCTTGCGGGAGCAAGCCGTCCGCATCGTGCTCTGCGACCAGCGCATGCCGGGGACGACCGGCGTCCAATTTCTCAAGGAAGTGCGCACGCGCTGGCCGGACATCGTGCGCATCATCCTTTCCGGCTATACCGACGCCGAAGACATCATCACCGGCGTCAATGAAGCCGGAATCTGGCAATATCTGCTCAAGCCTTGGCAGCCCGAGCAACTGCTCCTGACGCTGCAGCGCGCCGCCGAAGTCTGGCGTTTGCAGCAGGAGAATCAGCGTCTTTCGCTTGACCTGCGTACGGCTGAGCCGGTGCTCAAAAGGCAAGTCGATCTCAAGCAGGAAAAGGTCAAAACCAGCTTCGGCCTGGCCGGTCTGATCCGCGTCCCGGGCAGCCCGATCAACGCCGTTTGCGACATGGTCGGCCGTGTCGCGCCGTTCGACCTGTCGGTCATGGTCACCGGCGAATCGGGCACTGGCAAGGAAATGATCGCCCGTGCCATTCACTACGAAAGCCGCCGGGCGAGCAAGGCCTTCATCACCGAGAACTGCGGCGCCCTGCCCGACACCCTGCTCGAATCCGAGCTTTTCGGCTACAAGCGCGGCGCCTTCACCGGCGCCGTCGAAGATCGCGTCGGCCTCTTCCAGCAGGCTGATGGCGGCACGCTGTTCCTCGACGAAATCGGCGAAACCAGCCCGGCCTTCCAGGTCAAGCTGCTGCGCGTGTTGCAGGAAGGCGAGTTCCGACCTTTGGGCAGCAATCGCCCCGTCCATGTCGACGTCCGCGTCATCGCCGCGACCAACCGCGATCTCGAAGACGATGTGCGCACCGGCCGCTTCCGTGAAGATCTCTACTATCGTCTGGCGACCATCGCACTGCACGTGCCGCCGCTGCGCGACCGGCCGATGGACCTGCCGCTGCTCGCCCGCCGCCTGCTCGATAGTAGTTGCAAGGCGCTCGGCAAGCTGGTCGAAGGCTTTAGCAACGAGGCGCTCGCCAGCATAGCCGCCTACCGCTGGCCCGGCAATGTGCGCGAATTGCAAAACGAAATTCTGCGCATGGTGGCGCTGTCGACGACGCCGCTGCTCGGTGCCGACCTGCTCTCGCCCCGTGTGCAGAGAACGCCGGTTAGTGAAACTGCGGGCGACGATCCGGCCTGGGCGGTCGGCTTGAGCGGCGGTCTCAAGGAGCGCATGGACCAGCTCGAAATGCACGTTCTCAAGGAGGCGATGAGTCGCCATCGCTGGAACAAATCGCGGGCGGCGCGGGAGTTGGGATTGTCGCGCGTCGGCCTGCGCGCCAAGCTGGTCCGCCACGGTCTGGAGCAGGCCGAATGAAAGTGTTGTGGCTGCAGAGCGGCGGCTGCGGTGGCTGCACGCAGTCGATGCTCTGTTCCGAGCCGCGTTCGCTGTTCGACGAATTGCGCGATGCCGGGATCGAATTTCTCTGGCACCCGGCGCTCTCGGTCGAGAGTGGTGAGGAAGCGCTCACCATCCTCGAAGACTGCGCCGAAGGCCGGCTCGCCTTCGACGCCCTGTGCATCGAAGGGGCCATGTTGCGTGGCCCGAACGGTACCGGCAAGTTTCACCTGATGGCCGGCAGCGGCCGGCCGCTGACCGAATGGGTAGCCCGTCTGGCCCGCCACGCCAAATGGGTTTTTGCCATCGGCTCGTGCACGGCCTATGGCGGTTTTTCGGCCAATACACCGGGCAATCCGCTTGAAGCCTGCGGCCTGCAGTTCGACGAACAAACGCCGGGCGGCCTGCTCGGTGCCGATTTTCAGTCGGCGGCAGGTTTGTCAGTGATCAACATCGCCGGCTGTCCGACGCATCCCGGCTGGGTGGTCGATACGCTGGAAAAAGCCGCGCTCGAGGGGCTGAAGCCGGAAGACCTCGACGAATTCGGCCGGCCCTTGCTCTATGCCGGCGGCCTCGTTCACCACGGTTGCGCCCGCAACGAGTTTTACGAATTCAAGGCCAGCGCCATGAAGCAGTCCGACCTCGGTTGTCTCATGGAAAACCTCGGTTGCAAGGGCACCCAGGCCCACGCCGACTGCAACCTGCGGCCATGGAACGGCAGCGGCTCATGCCTGCGCGGCGGCTTCGCCTGCATCGCCTGCACCGAACCGGGCTTCGAGTCGCCCGGCCACGCCTTCCAGGAAACGCCCAAGCTGGCCGGCATCCCGATCGGCCTGCCGACCGACATGCCGAAAGCCTGGTTCGTCGCGCTCGCCGCTTTGTCCAAGTCGGCGACGCCGAAGCGGGTCCGCAACAACGCCATAGAGGATCATCCGGTGGTCATGCCGGCCGTTCGCAAGAAAGGCGGCGGCAAGTGACGCGCATCGTCGTTGGGCCATTCAACCGCGTCGAAGGCGATCTCGAAGTCAGCCTCGATATCGACAACGGCCGCATCCAGTCGGCCCAGGTCAACTCGCCGCTCTTTCGCGGCTTCGAGCAGATCATGATCGGCCGCGCCCCGCTCGACGCGTTGGCCATCGTGCCGCGCATCTGCGGCATCTGCTCGGTGGCTCAGTCGGCGGCAGCGGCCTCGGCGCTGGCCGAGGCGATGGGTCTCGTTCCCACGGTCAACGGGAAAATATCGCGAAATTTGATATGTGCCACCGAGAATCTGGCCGATCACCTGACCCACTTCTACCTTTTCTTCATGCCCGATTTTGCACGCCCGGCCTATGCCGGGCGGGGCTGGTATCCGGCCGTCGCCCAACGCTTCACTGCGGTCAAGGGTGACGCCGCCGCCGAAGTGCTGCCGGCCCGCGCCGGCTTCCTCCGGTTAATGGGGTTTCTCGCCGGCCGCTGGCCGCACACCCTAGCCATCCAGCCCGGCGGCAGCACGCGGGCGATCACAGCCGGCGAGCGCATCCGCCTGCTCGCCCTGCTCCGCGAATTCCGCGGTTTTCTCGAAAAACGCCTGTTCGGCGACTCGCTGGCAGCTGTCGCCCAACTGGCCAGCAAGGATCAGCTACTCGCCTGGGCCGATGGTCGGGCCGGCGATTTTCCCGCCTTCCTGAATGCTGCGAGCGACCTCGGCCTCGACAAGCTGGGTCGCGCCTACGATGCCTTCCTGTCCTGCGGCGCCTACGACCTGTTCCCGGCTGGTACCTGGCAAGCCGGGCAGGCGGCGGTCTTCGTTCCGGTCGCCATCGATGAAGACACGACCAGTGCCTGGCTGGCGGCCGGCCAACCGCGCCACCCGGCGCAGGGCGAAACCATCGTCGATGCCAACAAGCCCGACGCCTACACCTGGTGCAAGGCGCCGCGCTACGCCGGCCAGCCCTACGAAGTCGGTGCCCTGGCCCGCCAGGTCATCGCCGGTCACCCGCTGGCGCTTGATATGGTGCAGCGCGACGGCGCCAGCGTCATGGCCCGCGTTGTCGCCCGCCTGCTCGAACTGGCCCTCGTCCTGCCGGCCATGGAAGGCTGGGTGAATACCCTGCGACCCGGCGAGCCTTTCTGCGCCCATGGCGACATGCCCGACGACGCCAGCGGCACCGGCCTCGTCGAAGCTGCCCGCGGCAGCCTCGGCCACTGGCTGAGCATCAAGCGCGGCCGTATCGAGCGTTATCAGATCATCGCCCCAACCACATGGAACTTTTCGCCGCGCGATGCTTCCAATCAGCCCGGCCCGCTTGAACAGGCTCTTGTCGGCCTGCCAGCCGGCGATGGCGCGCCACCGACCGTACAGCATGTCGTGCGCTCGTTCGATCCGTGCATGGTGTGTACGGTGCATTAGCCTCGGGCGTTTCCTGAATGTCGTGCCAGGAAAATGGTTTGACGGTTATTGTCCGGAATCAACTCAGCCGCCAAGCAATTTTAAGAGTGACAATGCGGCGATAAATCAGACTTGAAACAGGTTAGTCCCATACCCCGAATGAATTTCAGCAGAATTTCCAAAAGCCTTGTTACCCGAATGATTCTGTTTGGGGTGTTGCTTGTCGTTTCCGGCGCTTTGGCGCGCTTTTTCTTTCTTGGCAAGTTTTTGCGCGAGGATGTGATTGAGGTTGTTTCTGCTCAGCAAATCGCTTTGGCCAAAGCCGTCGCCAGGGATGTCGATCATCAATTGACGACGCGCTGGAATACCCTGAATCGTCTCGGAGAAAGCTTCCCACTCGAGATGGTGAAGCAGCCTGAGCAGTTGACCGACTGGCTGGCGGAACGTCACCGGATAAATCCTGTGTTTTTGCCTGGATTGCTGGTGGCCGACAGACAAGGGATCATCATTGCCGACTTTCCGGCAGTTTCCGGGCGAAGAGGTGCGTCAATCGCCGACAATCCCGACTTTGCCCGAGCCCTCGCCGGGAATGCCGGCATCGGGAAGCCGCAATTCGGCGTTTTTGCCAAAAAACCCGTTTTACCCATGGGCATGCCGTTGAAGGATAAAGAGGGCGCTGTCCAGGCCGTCCTTGTCGGCATCAGCGCGCTCGATTCTCCCGGTTTTCTCGGGCACATCTTTAACGGGAAAATAGGCAATTCCGGTGGATATTTGCTGATATCGCCACAGGATGGTCTTTTCGTTGCGGCCGGCGATCCCGACCTTGTTTTGAAAAAAACGCCACCGGTTGGCGTCAACCATTTGCATGATCGCGCCATGCAGGGCTTTCGCGGCGTCGGGGTAACAATCAATGCGAAAGGCATCGAGGAGCTGGCGGCTGTCGCCGACGTGCCGAGCACCGGCTGGTTTGTCGTGGCCAGGATGCCGACCGCCGAAGCGTTCGAGGCAGTGACGCGAGCGCAGGAGCGGATCGTCAAATACGGGATTCTCGCCGTCATTTTTGTTTGCGTCGTCATCGGTCTGGTGTTCAGGCTATTGCTGCGCCCGCTCTTTTCTGCCGCCGACCTGGCCGAACGCATGACCCAAGGCGAGCTTCCGTTGAAGCCATTGCCGGTGGTCCGGGACGACGAGGTTGGCCATCTCACCGGGGCCTTCAATCGCTTGCTGGAAAAACTTTCGCTAACCCAGGCGGCGCTTGAGCGTATGGCGCATCATGACCCGCTGACCGGTTTGCTCAATCGCAACCTGCTGGCTGACCGGATGCTGCAGGCCTTCGCCCGCGCCAAGCGCAACGGGTCGAAAGTCGCCGTCCTGTTTCTCGATCTCGATGGTTTCAAGCCGATCAATGACGAACTGGGACACGAGTACGGCGATGCCGCGCTGGTCGAGGTGGCGCGACGCTTGTCCGGGCTGGTTCGCCAAAGCGATACCCTGGCGCGGGTCGGGGGCGACGAGTTCGTGTTCGTCATCACCGATCTGGGAGGCAACAGCGACGAGGTGGTGAAAAAAATCGCCGCCAAGTGCATCGAAATGGTCTCCAAACCGATCGAACTGCAGAATGTCGCCCATTCACTCGGCGTTTCGATCGGGATCGCCATGAGCGATGGCTTGAGCGAGCCGGGGCAACTCCTCAAGGCGGCCGATCTGGCGATGTATGTTGCCAAAAGGAATGGACGCAGTTGCTATGCCATGGCGTCTGAGCCGCTCCCTTCCGAAGGAAAAGCATGACCACGCTTCAGACAACGCTCTCCAGCAGCTTCAACCGATTTTTCGAGTCGGAAAAATCGAGCGGCATCGTCCTGATCTTCTGCACGATCCTCTCGCTGCTCGTTGCCAATTCCGCCTTCGGGCCGGCCTATCTCGATTTCTGGCACATCAAGGTGGCCGGGCTCAGCCTTGAGCATTGGGCCAATGATGCGCTGATGGCGGTGTTTTTCCTGTTTGTCGGCCTGGAACTGGAGCGCGAACTGTATGTCGGCGAGTTGTCGAATTTCCGCAAGGCGCTGCTGCCGATCATCGCTGCCGCTGGTGGCATCGTTGTCCCGGCGGGGATTCACTACGCCCTCAATGCCGATATGCCAACGCAGGCCGGGGCGGGCATTCCGATGGCCACCGACATCGCATTTGCGCTCGGCGTGCTGGCCTTGCTCGGTAGTCGGGTGCCGGCTTCGCTCAAGGTTTTCCTGACGGCGCTGGCGGTCATGGACGATCTGGGGGCGATTGTCGTCATCGCCATTTTCTATACGACGCAGTTTTCGCCCGGTTACCTGCTGGCGGCGTTTGCCGTGTTTGGTGTGCTGATCATCCTCAATCGCCTGCGCGTCATGTCGCTGCTGCCTTATTTGCTGGGCGGGGCGCTGATGTGGTTCCTGATGCTCAAATCCGGGGTGCACGCGACCATAGCCGGCGTTCTGCTGGCTTTTGCCATTCCGTTCTCGGGGCAGGACAACGATGAGGCCTCACCTTCGCATCGTCTCGAACATCTGTTGCACAAACCGGTAGCATTTATAGTCCTGCCCATTTTTGCGCTGGCCAATACCGGGATCGTTATCTCGGCAGGTTGGCAGCAGGAACTGTTGTCCAGCAACAGCCTGGGCATTCTGGGCGGTCTCGTTCTCGGCAAGCCGCTGGGCATTTTTCTGGCCAGCCTGCTCGCCGTGGCGGTCGGGGTCTGTGCCTTGCCGGGCGACCTCAAGCGGCGTCACATCCTTGGTGCCGGCCTGCTTGGCGGCATCGGCTTCACGATGTCCATTTTCATCACCAACCTGGCCTTTCACGACAGTGCGGGCCTCATTAATTCCTCGAAAATGGCCATCCTGGTGGCGTCGCTGGCGGCGGGCGGACTCGGCTTCGTCTGGCTCCGGTTTTTCAGCCCGGCGCCCCGAGCGTGAATCGAAAAAGCGGCCGGCAGGGCTCACCAGATTGCATCTCCGATTTGAGCTGCTGACAGCAGCGGAGGCGTGGCGATGGGCGCAAGGAGCGGGAATTTCCGGCGCAAAGTCTCGTGCACTTGGGAGTACACTGCGCGGTTTGCATTTGCCTGGTCGGGATTCGAATGAAGATACTGTTGGTGGACGATTCGCGAGCGATTGCCATGGTCATGCGGGCTCGACTAGAGTCTTTCGGCTACGAGGTAAAACATGCGATCAACGGCGAGATTGCACTTGAGTTTTTCCAGGCGGAAACCTTCGATCTGATCCTGATGGATATCGAGATGCCGGGTATGAACGGGTTTGAGGTAACGACCCGGATTCGCGCCCAGGAGGGCATGGAGCCTTGGGCCTGGACGCCGATTATTTTCGTGACCGCGACCGATACCGACACCAATCTGGTGACGGCCATCGAAGCAGGGGGCGATGACTTCATTTCGAAAACCGTTCCGGAAAATGTCCTGCAGGCCAAGATGAAAGCCATGTCCCGGATCGCCGCCTTGCGCGCCCGTCTGTGCCTGGCCAACGGCAAACTTCAGGATCAGGCCAATCGCGATGGCTTGACCGGCTTGCTCAATCGCCGCGCCATGGACATGCAGCTCGACATCGCCTGGGAACAAGCCCGGCAATCGGCCAAGCCGTTCAGCCTGTTGATGATCGATGTCGATAATTTCAAGAAATATAACGACCACTACGGTCACCAGGCCGGCGACGATTGTTTGATAGCGGTTGCCGCCTGCCTGGGCGAGCAGATTCAACTGATCAACGACGACCGGACGGCGCCCGGAGCTTTTGTCGCCCGTTACGGTGGCGAAGAGTTTGCCGTGGTCATTCCCGACGCCGCGCCGGGTGTGCACGCCGGCGTGGCGGCCGGCCTGATCGAAGCGGTTGCCGGTTTGGGTATTCCTCATGAAAAGAACGAGGCCTATGGCATCGTCACCATTTCCCTTGGTGCCGCCTGCTTCCCGCACGCCATGGGCCAAGTCAAGACGCTCTTCCGTCTGGCCGATGACCTGCTTTACAAAGCCAAGGACGCCGGACGCAACCGGGCCGAAGTGGCCTGAGGAAGGCTACCGCCGGGCGGTGATATTTCAAATTCAGGCGTTTTTTCCGGTTGACCGTGGGATGCCACGGTCAAACGGAAAAAACGGCCAAAA
>NZ_JBASFI010000034.1:0-136726 GCF_049652925.1 Azonexus sp. | reverse complement strand
TCGCAAACGTCGTGCCGTCTGCCTTCCAGGTGTAGGTCAGTGCGCCCAGACCATCGGCATCAGCCAGCGTATTTGCCGCCGTCAGGGTCTCGCCCTGTGTCGCCGTGCCGCTGATCGTCACCGAACCCGTCGGGGTATCGTTGACGTTCGCAAGCGTAATTGTCCGAGTTTGCGCGAGAACCCCCCCGTTGCCGTCGATTACGTTGTAGCTAAGAGTCACCACACCGGAATAATTGGCAGCAGGCACTAACGTATAAGTGCCATTGCCGTTATCCGTCACCGTTCCATGGTTGGCTGACAAAGCGCTAACCGATAGCGAATCATTCTCTTGATCGGTAATACCAGTCAGCAGTGCTGTTGCAGTAATGCCATAGGACAGATCCTCTGTACCGTCGGCGAGGCTTGAAACCACACCGGTTACGCGCGGTGCATCGTTCACGGCAGCAATTGTGACTTTCACGAAATCGAACGCGGAAAGCCCGCGGCTATCCGTTGCGGTGATCTTGACATCCAATTCACCGACATCGCCAATATCAGGTGTGCCTGACATCACACCTGAGACTGAGTTGATACTCAGCCAAGCTGGCAGCGGATCGCCATTGCGCTGAGTAGCCGAGAAAGTCAGAACGTCGCCAGTAACCAGATCCGCGTCGTCGAACGAAGGACGTAGCTGTCCCTGGTAGTTGTACGTAAAGAGCGAATCTTCGGGAGCAGCCTGATCGACCAGAGCATTGTTAACGAAGGGACCGTCATTGCTTCCGGTAAGTACCACAGTCACATCCTGCGTCTGAGCAGCACTTGCTGTTCCAGAGTCATCGCGGAGCGTGATGCGATAAATGGCTGTGACAGTAACGCCATGCGCCAAATACTGAGCATCTGCGTTGGGTAGAGAGAAAGACCAGCCGATGCTGCCATCGTTAGTGCCAGTCTGCGTAAGGCTCATGGCCTCCGCCAGGCCAGCTTGAAGTCCGGCATAAACAAACACGCCACCAGAAGCGGTTGCGGTTACCAGTTCCACAGAAGAGGTCAGCACATCAGTCGCATCAGCATCGCTGAAAGTAACACTGCCAGAATCAGACAATGTTGCCGCAGCATCTTCGGTAACTGCACCAGCCACATCAACGACAGCGACAACCGGACGATCATTGATACCGGAGACGGAAATGGTCAACGTATCCGTATCCGTAGCCGTACCGTCCGAAACGGTGTAATTGAAAGCCACTTCGCGGGATTCGCCTTCAGCGAGATCCTGGTAGGCAGCGTTGGACGGGTCAAAGCTGTAACTGCCATCGTTGTTAAAAGTCAGCCCGGCAACCGCTACTTGCCCTGCGGCAGCGGCATAACTCAGGGTTGCACCCGTATCAACATCGCTATCATTAGTCGCCACAGAGCCTGTGATAGCCGTAGCATCTTCCGTAACGCTGCGAGCGTCGGCAACCGCCACCGGCGTGTCGTTGACGCCCGTGACAGTGATGGTCAACGAAGCATTTGCCGTCGCCCCATGCTGGTCAGACACTGTGTAATTGAAAACCACATCACGAGTAGCACCTGCAGCGAGAGTCTGGTAGCCCGGATGGGCCGGATCGAAACTATAGCTTCCATCGCTGTTGAAAATCAGGCCCGCCACTGCGGCCTGCCCCTCGGCAGGCACATAAGTCAGTACGGCAGCGCTATCGACGTCGCTATCGTTGGTCGCCACCGAACCGTTGATTACGCTGGCATCCTCGACTACCGCACGGGTATCGGCCACGGCAACCGGCGCATCGTTGGTGCCGGTGATCGTGATGGTAACCGTCTGCTCTGCATAGCGTACATCGGCCACACCAGCTGTCGTGCCATTGTCAGTCACCCGAACGATAAAGGTATCGTTCAGGGTCTGGCCCAAGCGAAGCGCATCAACCGTTGCATTCGAGGCGCTCACGGCATATGACCAGGCACCTGTCACACTGTTAATGGTCGCCGTACCATAGGCAGGTGCGGTGGGAACACTGAACAGATGACTATCACCCGGATCCGCATCGGTAACGGTATAGGCGCTACCCGTCACAGTACCTGTTAGATCTGAAGCCTCAACAACAGCACCCGACTGAGCGACGCTCGTAATTACCGGTGCGTCATTGACATTGACAATGGAATTGGTGGCAGAACTGGTTTTCTGGTTGGCATAACCATCGTCATCCGTATAACTGGCCACCACGGTAATTGCTGCGCCAACATCTGCCTGCGCCAAGGTGTAGGTCGCGTTGGTCGCTCCATCGATAGCCACGCCTCCACGCATCCACTGATAAGTTACAGTGGAAGTTGTCATCCCATCCGCATCAGCCAGCGTGTTTGCCACGCTCAATACATCGCCCTGACGTGCGGTCGTAATACCACGACCACCATCAGTCGTGTTGCTAATGCTAACCGCACCTGTTGGCGCATCATTGACCGAAAGCGGATTGATGGTAGTGGTAGCCGGAACCCCCGTGTTGCCATTCACATCAACCGTCGTTACATTCACCAGGCGCGCCGTGGTGTCCATGCTATCCAGACTGTTGGCGTACTGAATGGCACGCAAGGCGAGCTGGAAGTAAGTACCGTCAGCGTCACCGGTCAGCGTGATAGCGTGGGTATTGTTTCCGCTTACAGTAATTCCGATAGCGGCAAAAGTTGCGACCTGCGCGTCGCTGATGAACAGTTTTTCGGCAGAACCATCCGGATGATTGCTCAGCGTTACCGTTACGCTGGCAATATTGCCATCCTGATCCACCAGCGAAGCGTCTGCGGCGGCAATTGCGACACCTGCAGCATTCTCGGTGTAACTCACCACATAATCGCGATTGATTGCCTCTTCGCCGTTCAAATCAACAACGGCCCCCCAATTGACATCAACGTTCAGCGTTGCAACAGCAGATGCCTCATCACCCGACGCAACGGTCGTTGACGCGTTGTCATAAATCGTCACGGTAACCGGGCGTACCCCGGAGAAGGCATTGGGGTTGGTATTGTTATAAACCAAGGTCAGCAGCGCTGCCTTGTAATCTGCTGCTGTTCCCTCACCAACGATCTGCAGCGGAGCCGCCTGAGTCCCGTTTCCGCTAATTGCAAGATTCCCCAGGGAACCAGCGTAAACACCTCCGACCAAGGTCGTAGCCAAGGTTTCGTAAGTTGTACCGAACTGGTTATCCAGGGTGTACCCGGCATTCAATACAAGCGTGGCGTGTGTCAGTACATCACCGCTGTCAACATCGCCCAGCGTCAAATCATTGTCGAACAATGCCACTGCATTGCCACGCGGACTGAAAACTGCAGTCTCTCCGGTACCGGCGCCCACACCGTTCAGATCAAGCGTCGGAGCATCATTAACAGGAGTAACGGTGATCGATGCCGTGTCACTCAGCGACGAGAAGGCTGTTGTACCGCCACGCGTACTCACATCCACTTGCTGGGCAGCCGAACCCGTTGCGCCGTCCCACAAATAGTACGTCACCGTTGACGTCGTTGCATTCTGAGCATCCGGCACAAAACGCAAGCTCGCGCTCGAAGGCAGCAAAAGCGCATGCTGCTGATCGACCTGCGGAACCGCAACCCAATTGCCGCCTGCATTCAGATGGTATTCCCAAGAACCGACACCAGGCCCCGTGTTACCCAGACTGACAACGGCAATACCCTGACCGACCCCTTCCGTTCCTTCAGCCGAGTCACCATCGGCATCACTGATACCGGTTTGATCGGTACCATTGACCAGGTCACTAACCAAGGTACCCGAATTAGCCACGGCATTTTCGTTGATTGTCGGCAGATTCGGTCCGGCGGCCACCGCAACGGGTGCATCGTTTATGCCGCTAACAATGATGGCCACGTTAGCTGTTGCCGACAACGCATCGCCACCAACATTCCCTTGGTCGGACACGCTAACCACCAGCGTATCGACACCATTGAAATTGGTCGTCGGCGTGTAATTAATGGCGGCTATCGCCGCATTCACCGCAGCCAGACTGCCAGATAGAGCAAGAGAGGCAGAACCATTCGTCCCGGCAACGATTTCGATTGCATCAGTACTGCCAAGCGTGATCGTTCCATGGCTAACGCTCAGCGTTGCCGTCACGTTATTGTTAGTATCGACACCATCGACACGAGATGTAATGTCGATGTCACCCAGGGTGACCCCGTTGATTACTGCCGACCCGTCCTCGACCACGCCAATCGGGAACAACGTGTTCGTCACGCCGCCAATCGTTGCCGAACCGGTAGTCAATTCACTGAAACTATTCAGCGAAGCGCCGACACCTGACGATACGGAAAGAACAACAAAACTCGATGCACTGGCCTTGCTTGAGGCCGTCGTCTTGTCGATCAACAAGTCATTACTGGCATTTGCATAGCCCGGACCATCATATAGGGCGTAGTGAGCCGATTGAACTTTAATATTGCCAGAGCCAAGGTCACGATACGAATCCGGATAAGCTGCTCTCACCGCATCCCAGATCGCTTGCGCAACAGTCGCACCTGTTGCTCCAGCTGAAATGCTGATATTGAGGCCATCAAACGTAATCGTGCTTGCCGAGGCAACACCACTGAAGCTAATCAAGCTTAACGAGGCATGCGCATCAAAGATGTTACTGGCCGTTGCGACAGAAGCACCGGCAACGACGTATCCAAAATCGCTGCCAGACAGGGTTCCTGAAAAATTAGCATCGGCAGTGAAATAAACCAGAGAGGCATCGCTCGGGTCGATCACTGCACTCCAGTGGCTGCTGCCAGAAGCATTGCATGCAGCAGCAAACGTTGCAGCTACGCCGGCCGCATCCTTGCCGGCAATATCGACACTGATATTGTCGAAACCGGTCAGCGAAGTTGCACTACCTGCTGCCAAGAAATCGACGGCATACGAACGCGGAGCGCTAATCGTCGGCGCATCGTTTACGTCGGTTACGGCAATTGCTACCGTATCGCTCAACGTAGACAAGGCTGTCGTACCGCCACGGTTGGCGGTGCTGACCAAAGAACCTGCCGTACCTGCCGACTGATCCCAAGCATAGTAGCTCAGGGATGGCTGGGTCAGCGTGTTGGCGGTGGTACCACCGACAGTATCGGGAACAAAACGTACCAAGTCCGTGCTACGCAACAAGAGCGCATTGCCAGTGGTCAAGCTGATAGCCTGCCAACCGTTGGCATCGTTGAGGTTGTACTGCCAGTTGCCGCTGATGTTGCCGGTCGAAATGGCGTGCACCGCCATGCCTGTCAGCTCGCCGTTATTAGCACCATGGCTCAAAGACGGCGACTGAGTGGCGTCAACATCGCCAATCGATCCGAGTAGCGTACTAACCAACTGGCCTGCATTGCTATTTGCGTCCTCGTTTACCGGAGCCAAATCAGCGCCATTCGCCGTCAGTAGTGGGGCATCGTTGGCCGGTGCAATATTGACAGTCATCGTCGCGGCCGAAGCATCGAGGCTGACACCACCGTTGGCGCTGCCACCGCTATCTTGTACCTGGAAGGTAAATGTGGTCTGGGCATCACCATTGACATCGGCAGCCGGCACGAAGACCAGCTTGTTCGCATTAATGTCGATCACACTCACCGACTGCCCTGCCGTTACAGGCACCCCATCAAGCGTTAGCGTTCCCGAAGCAGGCAATGTCGTGATAGTGACAGCCAATAGCGAACTAGCTCCTGTACCGTCAAGCGGGTCGCTGAAGCCAAAATCAGACACAAGGAAGGTCCGGGCCGTATCCTCGACAACAGCAATCGCACTATCGACGCCCACCGGCGCATCGTTAACCGCAGTCAGATTGATATAGGTGTTGGCACCAATGCCGACATTACTATCGACGTCGACCGAAGCGACTGATACCACGCGCTGCGTCAAATCAGGCGCGTCATCAAGATTCTGGTACCCCACCCCGCGCACTGCAACCTGGAAATTAGTCGCATCAGAACCGGCACCGCGCGACGTAAAGGTCAACACGGTTGCACCGGACAAGCCGCTTGCATCGTAGCTGACAGCCACACCGGATGCCGCCACGCTGGTCGTACCCGTACCATTGCCGCTGATGGAAATACCGCGCTCGTTTAGCCATGCAAGCACACCGGCACTAGGAGCTGTCAGGGATTCGAACACTGAACCGCCAGTATTATCGAGCGGGTTGGTCAGGGTCACCGTCACCGTGCGGATCAGCCCCCCCTGATCGGTAATGCTGGCATCGGCAGCGGCAATCGCTACCGGAGAAGCCTGCTCGATATAGGAAACCGTATTGTTACGACCGGCTGCCTCGCCATTCATATCGACTACCGGAGTCCATGGCACTGCCACGGTGACGGTGGATACCAGCGGGCCGGCCGCCGTTGCCGTTGTCACCAGGCCCGTGTTATCACGGAAACTCAGGGTATCGCCCGCATCGAGAGCTGTCAGCGGACGTGAAGCCACAAAATGTTGGGTATCGAGTACCTGTGCAACCAAGGCACCTGAATCGACACCATCAATGAAAATACGCTGGCCAACGGCAATGTTTGCATTTGTCGTCGTCGTCGCGAAAGAAGCGGCGTTAGCAACCTGCCCAGCGGCATCGGTCACCGAAATAGTCACCGTGCGATCACCCGAGAATGCATTCGGGTTGCTGTTGTTGTACAGCACATCGCGCAGGATGGCTTGGTAAGTCGCCAAGGTCGCGCTGCCGGTGATAGTCAGTACTGCCCCGCTGCTGCCTGGCGTGCTGGTCACGGTCAGACCGCCGACCGTAGCTGCATCCTGGCCAGCCAAAGTGAGACTCAGGGTTTCGTACAAAGTACCAAACTGGTTGTCACGCGCCCCCATTGCCAGGGTAACGGTTGCAGAAGTCAGGTTCGTACTATCGATATCCGACAAAACCAGACTCGGAGCAATCAGCACTGCATCGCCGCGCGGCTTGAAAGTTGTCGTGCCATTATTGCCGGCCGTACCCGCACCGCCAGCGTCGACGATCGGCGCGTCGTTGGTTGCCGTGGCCGAAATCTCTGTGGTGCTGCCGCTGTCGATCCAGCCGCTACCATCGTTCAGCGAGTAACTGAGCGTTGCTACAGCAGCACCGTTGGTATTCGGGGGGGTGATGAAATACACGCTGTTATCGGCCAACCAGGCACCGAGGCTGAACGTCGAAACCGATGACAAAGTCAGCGTATTCGTGTCGCTACCGGTAATCGTGACCGAATCATCACTGGAAACGGCACGCAGCGTACCGGCGGTCACCGTCAGGCGCAGGGCACCGCCAGCGCTGTCCGGATCAATCAAGCGCAACCCATCGAGCGGAATCGCAGTTGCCACATCTTCTGCAACAGTCGTCGTCGTTACAGCACCGGTTAATACTGGCAGGTCGTTGGCACCATTGATAGTGATCGTCAGCGCTGCGGTATCGGACAACAAGGTCGCATCAGTCAGGCTGTAATTGAAGCTGTCGGTCAGGCTGTCACCAGAATTCAGCGCCTGCACAGCTTCGCTGTCTTGGGCAATCGCGTAGCTATAGGCCCCTGTTGCCTTGGTCACCGTCAGCGTGCCGTAATTTCCGTCCAACGTCAGCGTCGTACCGTTGTCTGTCGCCTCGCTACCAAAACCTTCAGTCGCACCAGTACGCACACTTGAAACCGTCAGCGTGTCACCGCTATTTGCATCGGAATCGTTCGTAACAAGGTTTCCGCTTGCCTCGCTGCCAGCGGTCGCATTAGCCAGTCCGGATTTTTCCGTCGCACTTCCGGTATCGTTGCCGGCCACCGGGGCGATAGCGCCGAGCTGCACAGGGCCACGTGAAATCGACGTCACGTTCGTTTCAGTATTACCCATGTCGTCGGTATAGCTTGTCAACACACGGAAATACTTGCCGCCATCGGCATTCGCCAGGGTATAGGCGCTGTAGGTTGCACCGGAGATACTGCTCCAGTTCGTTCCATCAACAGAAACCTGCCATTGGTAGGTTGGCGCAGCATTAACCAAACCATCGGCATCGCTTACCACTGCGTTGAGCGTCTCGCCTGGTACCAGGGCGCCAGTCACGGCCACGGATCCTGCCTCCGGCAGGTCGGCAATCGTCCGTGCGCTGGAAACCGGGGCTTCTGCGATACCGCCGTCGTCGGTGTAAAAAGCCTGCACTCGAACCTGCTTGCCCGCCTCGCTTTGAGCCAGAGTCAGTGTGCTTGCCTGGCCACGCGAACCAATCACATCAGCCCAGGTCGAACCACTATCGGCCGACACCTGCCACTGGTAATTTACCGCCCCAGAAATGCCATCCGCATCTGTCGGCGCCTGCGCTGTCAATGTCTGACCCTGGGTCGGTGTGCCGGTAATCGTCACCGCACCGGCACTGTTAGCGCCAATGGCACCAGCAAAGGTCATTGCAGAAATTCCGCTGACGCTAGCCGCGCCGCTGCCAACATCGATCCGGAACGAGGTCGTAGCCGTGCTGCCACCAATCGTTTCGGTACCGGTCACCACAAGGTCGAGGTAGGGAACGCCGGCCGGCATATTGCCGGTCAGCAGCAACTTACCTGCAGTCGCCCCGCTTCCCTCACTGAGCGCAAGGCCATAGGAAGCAAGGGAAAGACCGTTGGCCGTTGCCGTGTAAGAAATGCCTTCCTGCGTTGCCGTCCCGGTGGCACTGCCATCCGGGTCGGTAAATGGCTTGTTGACCAGAATGCTGATCTCGCCACCGGCAGAAGCAGTGGCATCCGGCAAAGTGCTGGTCTGGACAATCGGATCGTTGGCATTGTCTACGACGAGGGTGAAAGAACTCGTCGTCGCACTATTGCCACCCGAGGTTGCCGTTACCTTGACGCTCAGATCGTCGGTACCGGCGGGCGGATTTCCGGTGAACGTGCCAGTCGAGGAATTGAACGCCAGCCACGATGGCAAGGCACTGCCATCTGCCAGCGTAGCCGAATAAGTCAGGCTGCCGGCACTGGTGTTCAGGTAGTTGAAGGCCGTCGAAGCCACCGTATAGCTTCCGCTCCCGGCACCATCGACAAAAGACACGGAAGCCGGCACAACCCCAGCCACCAGGCTGTTCGCCTGACTGTCGTTGTAGATTACCAGTTGGAACTGGGTGGCGGCATAAGTTGACGGATGCGAAACATCGGTGGCACGAATCTCAATCAGCGTGTTGCTCGGTGCCGTACCGTTACCGGAAAGCGTAGCTGTATTTTCAACGAAGGTGAGCGAAGCGCTATCAGCCAGCAGTGTCGCCGCTCCGGTGTCCGGATTGATCGTGTAGGCACTGTAGGTAAGTGCATCTCCCTCCGGATCACTGAAGGTATTGGCCGGAATGGCATAACTCCAGCCCGAACCGGCGGTAGTGACCGAAGGGGTAGGCGTTCCGGTATAAGTGCCCGTGAAATCACCGGCAGCAATATCGGTCTGCACACCAGGCGTCACAGCGGTAAAAGTGACCGTAGCATCGCTGACGCTGTCGGTGTAGTTTGGGTATGTCGCGCCGGCCACTGCCGTTGCAACATCGTTGGCGCTCACCGCGCTGCCTGCGCTGGCGGATACGCCATCGACGGTGACAGTCGCTCCCCCATAGGCACCGTCGAAGGCCAGCTCAACGACCTCCTTGACCGCGGTGACGCCTTGCAGGGTGACCGCCACGCTGTCGGCCAGCGACACCGTGCTGGTGAATGCGGACGCGGTCAGATCGGCAACGTTCCCCGTTACCTTGTTTGTCAAGGTGATACTGCTGGAACCGGCAACATAGCCCACATTCCAGTTTGTTGTGTCGCCTGCCGCCACAGCTGCGAAGGCTGTAGCAACCTGCACAGCCGTTTCGTTGCCAGTCAAGACAACCGAAACATCCTCAAACGCCAAAGACTTCTCGCCATTCGCTGCGGCGAAGGTAACCGTGGCTACCTCGGCTTGCGCGACGGAGCCGTTGGAAACATCGATGGCGTTGTCGATTTCTGCCGGAGCAGTTTTTAGGGACACTGAAGTAAAAAGTCTAGCCGACGAATCCGAGATCACGATTTGGTTGCTAGCAAAACTAACCGACAGATCGCTAGTATTTCCATCGGCGGTACGCAAAGCAGCTTCAATGGCAGCCGCCAGTGTTGCGCCATTGCTTGCCGCACTCAGGTTAGCGATAGTGATCGGATTGCCGCTGTTGACACCCGCAATCGTGATTGCGAAGGTCTGTGCCGTATCTGCCTGAGCGTCGGTTACATCGATCGTGGCGATGTAAGATGGACCACCAATGTCTTGAACATTAATTGCAGGATCGATCTCGACCCCAGAGTCTTTCAGAGACAGGTCGCTTAACGTTCGACCCGACGAATCCGAGATAACGATTTGGCTGCCAGTAAAACTAACCGACAGATTGGCATCATAGGTTTGCAGAGTGGTTTGAATGGCAGCCGCCAGGGTTGTGCCATTGCTTGCCGCACTCAGGTCAGCGATAGTGATTGGATTGCCACTGTTGACACCTGCAATCGTGATTGCGAAGGTCTGTGCTGTATCTGCCTGAGCGTCGGTTACATCGATCGTGGCAGTGGAAGCAACGGCTGCGGCACCTTGCGTGACGCTCGGGCTGGCCAAGGTGGTTGCGGTGACGTCAAAACTCGCTGCCGTCAGGTCAGTAACCGCACCCGTATTTCTGGCCGTGAGGTGCACCACATCCACACTGGTGGAGTCCACCACGGCAGACCACACCGAACTGCTGGCATTCAGGTCACTCGCGACGGCGGAAGCGATCTGGGCTGCAGTCTTGTTCGTGATGTCGACGGAACGCCCATCAAAACTGAGAGAAGTGGCACCAGTTAGTGAGCGGAAATCGACATCCACTTTTTCGGCGACACCGGTCACCCCCTCGGTGGTCACGGCAACGGTGTAATGACCACCATTCACTGCGCTGGTTGCAGCATCGATGAAGTCCGTGCGCGCACCAAACTCCTTGGCGGTCAAGACCAGAACGTTTTCGTTGTCCACGCCTGCCTTCACATTTGCGACGTAGTGCGCAACCGGAGTGCCAGCAAGGGCATCCGCATCGAACGCAGCATCCATTGCCGTAGCGACTTGCGCCCCCGTGGCGGCTGTTCCCAAGGTAACGGTTTGGCCATCGAACATCATGGTCGTGCCGCCGAGCGATCCGGTGAAGGTTACGGCCGTGACTTCATGCGGAGCATTGATCGCCTTCCAGGTCAGCGGATTGGCAACCACCGGCGGCTGGTTATCCGTATTGCTGAGCGTCAAGCTAAAGGTATTGCTCACTGCTGCGCCTTCGGTGTCGGCGGCGGTGACCTTGAGATTCAATGAGGCACTACCCCAGGCGGCCGTCGGATTGCCGCTGAAGGTGCGGGTGGATTCATCAAAGACAAGCCAGCCCGGGAGCACTCCAACGCCAGCACCCACATCAACGGGGTCACCACTGCCGTCAACGACTTGCACGGTATAGGTCAGGCCCGTGCCTTCGGCGTCGGTCATGCTGGCAACAGGAATCTGGTAGGTCCAGCTGCCACTGCCACTGAAGCTTTGGTCGGCAATCGCGGCAGAAAGACGCGGCGTGTCGTTAGTGCCTTGCAGGCTGATGTCGAGCGCCTGTAGTCCATAGGCACCCTGTGGATCGCTTACTTTAAAGTCAAAGACATCGTGTGCCGTTGTGCCAGCCGCGAGTGCGTTGATGGCGACAAAATCAGTGGGCGTATAAGTCCACGCGCCTGTGCTCGCATTAACGGTCAATGTGCCGTAGAGGCCAGCCTTGCTCCAAGTGCCGCTGGCGAGATCGCCGCCCCGTACACTGAAGGCCAACAGGTTGCTGGCGCTTTCGACGTCGCTTGCGGTCAGCGTGCCCGTCAAAGCGCCGGAGGCTGTGGTGACAACCGCATCGTAAGCAGCAGTTTCGGTCAGGGTGGCAGCGCCTGCCGTATTGGTAAAGATCGGGGCGTCGTTAACGGCATTGACCGTCACCGACAGCGTGCGCGTTCCATCCGAGACACCGGAGGTGGCGGCATCGCTGGTGGTATTGAAAGAGACAGTAGCCCCATCGGTGGTGTATCCACCACTGTAGGCGCTGTCTGCAGCATGCACTGTCAAGCTTCCTGGCGTGCCGTTGTAGTTCGACACTGGCACAAAGCGAAGCTGGGTGCCGGCACTCAAGACCAGCCCCGAGCTTTCACTAACTGATGTGCTAATGGCATGCCAAGTGCCACCAACTACTTTGTACTGCCACTCGCCCTGCGCAGCGGCATCGGCAGCATTGCCAGTAACAACGATACCGCCGAGGGTTTGACCGCTATCCACATCGCCGAATCGCGCACCGAATAGTGCCGAGACACTACTGCCGTTGTTGACAGCTGCATCTTCGTCAATGGCCGTTAGCGTGGCGTTGGAGGCAAGCGTGGGCGCATCGTTAACAGCAGTTACGCTGACTTGTACTTGCACCGGCGAGGTGGACACCGCACCTGCTGCATCTTTGGCGACCACGGTGAACGCATTGAGCGTACCGTTGGCATCGGCAGCAGGCGTCCAATAGATCTTCAGCGAGCCGTCACTGGGGACCGTTTCGTTGCTACCCGGCACCCAGGCGGTGGCGACTCCGGCCGAAGCACCAATCTTCAGCGTGCCGCTGCTGACGGCTTTGACGACAAAGGCGGTTACGCCAGTGTCGTCCGCTTCGTTGCCTTGCGCAGCCAGTTCGGCGTAGGTGATTTCAACCTGGGTGTCTTCCGCTACCGTATCGACCGATGCAGCAAACGAGGTCAGCGTCGGCGCTGCATTGACTGCGGGAACCTCAGCCACAGAAGCAGCAAGGGTGGCTGCACTCGCCGCAAATACGTAAGCAAACGAAAAGGTTTTGGATTCACCGACAGCAAAATTGCCCAGATTGAAACCGATACCGATGGTGTAGTCGCCATTGCCGTCGTTGACACCGGCAAGGTAAGTAGCCGGATCGCTACTCCATCCGTTGTCGACCGCGGTGTTATGAGCGAACGAACTGTCGGAATAGAGACCGATCACCCAACCGCTGCCTGGACCGGTAGCCAGAACGATATTTGACCCATCAATACCGGTTGCCCCCCGCGTATTGTTGGTCGAGGAGGTGCGATAGGTCGGATTGGAGTCTACATCAGGGTCGGTAAAGCGAGCATACGAGACATTATTGACCGCGCTGCCGGAAATATTCTCCATCCGGACAGACATGCTGATTACCTTGGAATCAACTGCTGCCAGCGTGTAGGTCTGGTCGATGCGCAAGCCGCCCCTTTCGGTACGGAAGGTGACCGAGCCATAGGTATCGCTTCCCACTGTAGTAAGCGCGGTACTGAGGACGGAGGTACCTTGGCTGGCTGCACCGCCGCTAATTGCATTGTTTTCTGAATACTGGGTCGTACCGACCTTAACGGTAAAGCCTTCATATGGCGATCCTGGCGTCAGGGAGTCAGCGGTATCGCTGAAGCTCCGGGTACCGTTTGCGTCATACTGAATACCGGGCTTGCTGTTACCGCCAACACCGAGCGTGCCGTCGTCGCTGTACCCGAAGCGAACATATTTGTTTTGCAGGATGCCGCTGGCAAGTGTGCCATCGAAGGCATCAATGGCAAGCGCAGTGGTTCCAATGGCACCAGTGGCGGCTTCGAGCGCCCAGTCTCCGCCAAGCGCGGCAGCCCCCGTCACATCTGTCGATGCAGCCACATCAGCCCCAGTCGCCGCAGCCAGGGCATTAATGAAGGCAGCCCCCTCCACCCCCTCTGCGACGTTACAACCGTACAGAAGAATGTCGCCATCGTCGCTCAGCGCAGCCTCGATGACGGCCATTTGTTCTGCATATCCTGCCAAGGCGCCCAGATCGATTTCTGCAGCCCCCAAAACCAGGGATCCCGGAGCACCGTGGCTGACGATGTGAATCGCATCAACATTTTGTGCAGCTTCGAGAACGCTGGCGATTTGGCGCAAACCGTCCGATTCCCCATCGAGCCAAATGACCTGAGCCCCGGGAGCCATTCCTGCAAGCAGCGCTTCGTGGTCAGGCACAGAAGGATCGATAAAGAAAATCTCAAAACGGTCGGACATAGTCATCTCCATGCATATCAGGAATATCTCGCAGGCCTTTTTGGCCGCGACAAAACGAAAGTATTCCCGCAATTCTATACCAATGACCTCAAATCACCGCAGCCAAATTCTATTTTTTTGGCGCAATGTTTCATTTCGATCATTTTGGAGTGCATCGGTTATATTTTTGATATAATTTTTGGCCACCAAGAACCTCCTAAGCGCACATGCAAAAACACTTGCCACCATCTTCGGAATTGAAAGAGCTTGTGACCTCAATACGTCGATTCCTGCTTGGTATTGGGAGCTTTTCGATGGTGATCAACCTCCTGCAACTGGCTGCGCCAATCTATATGTTGCAGATCTATGATCGAGTTCTGGCAAGCCGAAACGACATGACACTTGCCATGCTCACGGGACTTTTGATTGCAGTTTTTGCCCTGGTCTCTGCGCTTGAGTTCATCCGCTCCCGTGTATTAGTCCGTCTGGGAGCCCTGATGGAGGCGAAAATAAATGATCGGGTTTTCGACGCTGCATTCGCTGCCAGCCTCGATGGCAAGGGGAATGCAAGGCAAGCGGTGTCGGACCTCACCCAGATCCGCACATTTATCACCGGAAATGGGACATTTGCTTTTTTCGATGCACCATGGTTTCCAATCTACCTTGCAGCAATGTTCATGTTGCATTCGTGGATAGGTTGGTTCGGGGCGATTTCAGCCCTTGTTCTAGTCGCTCTGACTTGGGTTACCGAATTGGCTACCCAGGATCCGCTGGCAAACGCCAACAAGCTCGCTATTGAATCGGGGAATCTTGCCCAGAACAGCCTGAATAATGCCGAGGTGATAGCCGCGATGGGGATGTTGCCAAACATTCGCGGACGTTGGCAGACCAAACAGAGTGAATATTTGCTACTACAAGCTGTTGCAAGCGATCGAGCAGGTTTGATTGCGGCTTGCACCAAGTTCTTTCGGGTCACTTTTCAGTCGCTGATTCTTGGGCTGGGTGCCTATTTGGCCATTCGCCAGGAATTAACCGGTGGAGCAATGATTGTTGGTTCCACTCTAATGGGTCGAGCGTTGGCACCAATCGATCAGGTAATTTCAAACTGGCGAGGATTTGTTCAGACCCGACTCGCGTACTCTAGATTGAATAACCTCCTTGCAGCTTACCCTCCTGCCGGGAAGGCAATGCCATTACCTCCGCCAAGTGGGCAATTGAGCGTTGAAGGTGTCATCGTTGCTCCTCCGGGAAGCGAGCTTCCGGTACTCAATGGCCTGACCTTTAGCATACCTGCTGGCACGACTGTCGCAATCATCGGACCGAGCGGATCGGGAAAGTCATCTCTGGCTCGCACTCTTGTTGGTATCTGGACCCCTAGAACAGGAACAGTCCGTTACGACGGCGCCGATTTATCCACTTGGAATACCACGGCATTAGGGCCATTTATTGGATATCTGCCTCAAGATATCGAGCTGTTCGATGGAAGCGTTTCCGAGAATATCGCTCGCTTCGGACGAATTGATCCGGACAAGGTTATCGATGCAGCCATAAAAGCCGGGTTACATGAAAGCATTCTTAGAATGCCTCAGGGATACGAGACACCTGTTGGACCTGGAGGTGCTGCACTATCGGGGGGGCAGCGCCAACGGATTGGTTTGGCGAGGGCGCTTTATGGGCAAGTCCGACTCGTGGTTCTTGATGAACCCAACTCCAATCTCGACGATATCGGGGAGGCCGCTCTAGTTCAGGCAATCCAGAAGTTGAAAGCAGAGGGTTGTACGGTGGTGTTGATTACCCACCGCTCAAGTGTGCTGTCTACCGTTGATCGCGTGATGGTGCTTAGGGAAGGCGTCATTCAGGCGTATGGCCCACGAGACGACGTTATCGCTGCTATTGCTCAAGCATCGCAGGCTGCACGCAAAAATTCGTCACCACCGCAAGGCGTTTTGCTTGGTGGATCAACTTCACAGAAGAACTAGGCAATTGCGAAATGCACGAATCCGAAAATCTGGCTGATACAGGCCAAACAAAGAACCCGCAAGACTCTTTACCGCAAGACGCCAACTATTTTTTGCGTATCGGCCAGTGGCTATTGATAACAGCCACTGGAGGATTTCTGGTGTGGGCTGCATGGGCACCTCTTGATGCTGGGGTGCCAGCCCCAGGAGTAACCATTGTTGAGTCCTATCGAAAAACTGTCGCTCATTTGACGGGCGGTATTGTCACGAACATATATGTACGTGACATGCAGGCAGTTAAGGAAGGCCAAGCCCTCATTGCTCTCGACACTTCTGCCACCTTGGCACAATATCAGGCAGCTATTAAGGAATATCTTGCTGTCTTGGCAGCCTGGTCCAGACTTGATGCTGAACGTCGCCATGCATCTGCGATCTCCTTTCCCAAGGAACTCACCGAAGCAAACAATTCCTTAGACAGTTCAAAACAAATAGAAGCGCAACGGGCATTGTTCAAGGCACGGCGCCACGCACTGGAAAGCGACATACATGTACTAGCCGCTGCGGCTCAAACTTATGAGCAGGAGGCGAAATCAAAGTCAGGCCAACTCAATGTTTTGCAGATACAACTAAGCGGACTGCGAGAACTTGCGAGTGAAGGCTACGTTGCCCGAAATACACAACTGGAACTTGAGCGGCAAGCAATAGAGCTGGAAGGCAGTATAGCTTTGGCTTTGAACCAGTCACGCGATGCTCGGCTACGGCTACAGCAACGTAAAGAAGAGTTTCAAAAAGACGTTGAAACCGATCTCACGTTAGCCCAGGGAAAGCTTTCAGTACTCAAGGAGCAGGTCGATAACTTCTATGCCGAATGGACTCGAACCACTATTCGATCGCCCGTAGACGGCTTCGTCAATGCGTTAGCGGTTCATACCATTGGAGGAGTAGTTCGAGGAGGTGATTCAATCATGGAAATAATTCCCACGGATGAGCGCCTAATCTTTGAAGTCAAAATCGCATCTCATCTGATCGATTTGGTCCACGTAGATTTACCCGTAGATATCCAGCTCGAGAATTTTCACGATCAGCCGAACCTCGTCATTGAAGGACGCATACTTTCAGTTTCTGCTGACCTTGTACCCGACCGCAACCCCCAACAGCCTCCCTATTACGTTGCACGGGTTGAACTGACGGGAAATGGCCGTACCACTCTGGGAAATCGACGACTTCAACCAGGGATGATAGTTTCAGCATTAATCAAGACTGGAGAGAGAAGCTTATTGTCATACCTTATTCAACCCCTTCGTCGCCGAATGCACGAGGCGTTGAAAGAAGTATGATGTTTCCATCTATAAAGAATATTGCTTGCACTTGGCTGACACTTTTGTTGTCAGGGGCTTCAGTTGCAATGGATCTATCCGAAGCAATCGCGATGGCCATAAGAACCGATGCTCAGTATCTCTCTTACCAAGCGCGAGCACGCGCCGACGTAGCTTCTGCAGACGTTGCATTTGCTAGATTGATGCCGTTAGTGACCGGTACCGCTGCTTATGCAAAAAACAGTACAGAATCTGCGACAACAGGAAGCTCTCAGTCATCGCGCACTTCAAATTATGATTCGAAAAATTGGAACGTTTCCTTACGGCAACCCATTTACCGACCAAGCGACTGGGATGGCTGGAAAAAAGCAGAATTACTAGCCAGAAGTTCAGATGCACTTTCAATTGCAAACGAAGGCTTACTTCGGGTACGTGTAGCCAACGCGTATTTTCAAACATTAAGCAATGCTGAACTTCTCAGTGTTAGCCTAAAAGACGTTGACAGGTACGAGCAAATACTCGCCCAAGCTCATTCTGCCTTAGTCAAAGGTTACGGTACGCGCACTGACGTTGAGGAAGCGCAGGCTAAAGCTGATATCGCAAAGGCAAATGTAATTGACTGGGAGGGGAGACTACAATCGTCAGAACGCACGCTAAGTCTGCTTGTAGGAACCCAAGTACATGTCTCGGATTTACGGGGCATCGCCGATATCAGCCTTCCAATACGCAATATTGTTGAAAAGCCCCTTTTGAGTTGGTTGGCAACTGCTTGGTCTGAAAACCCTGAACTTGAAGCCTTAAAATTAGCAGCCGCCGCTGCATCAAAGGAAATAGCTCGCCAGAGCTCCGGTCACCTTCCAACGGTCGATCTGGTCTTGACTCGAAGGATGAGTAGTAGCGATTATGAGACCACAATAGGCCAAGAGTATTGGACGACAAGCGCTGGGGTTCAGATTTCTGTACCGATCTTCGCGGGAACAGGTATAGATGCCGCTGTGCGTTCTGCAAGAGCCTCCCACGATGAAGCACTGCTCCGGCATGAAGCAAAGAAACGTGAAATAGAACAGGAACTCACTGAGCTATATGCAAAAATGAAATTCGGCTTTGCTCGATGGCAAGCCTTGAGTCAGGCTGTGCGCTCATCAGAACAATCACTCAAGGGCACCCGAAAAGGCTTGCAGGCCGGAACACGAAATATTGTTGATCTGCTTAATGCAGATCAGACCCTAGCTGAAGTTGAAGGGCAGCGCATTGCGCTTGGGTTTCAACTAATTTCAGACAGCATTCACTTTCTGACGAAGGTGAGCCCTGATCGTCAACAATTTCTGCGTCTTCTTGTTGCCTATTAGGAGTCGTTTACTATTTGAAGTCTGCTTATTGAGAATAATTCAGGAAAAATCAGCCTCTTGGTTGCTACTCTTTTTTCCGATAATCAGTCTGGGAAGAGTGATTTAACCTAGCAATCCTTTTAACCAAAAAAATTAAATCACGATCTATTTGAGTTTTGAAACGGGAGCATCCACTCCATTTTTTGGAGTTGCCGTAATGGTTATTTCCGAACCAGAAGCAAATAAACCTAAATCACTCACATCAATATTTATAACACGCATATCTTTCTGAAAAACCAGAACACTTGATTTAGATCTGCTAGCCGATATCAAACTCCAACCCTGCACAGACAGGCTATCGCGAAAAAATATAAACATTTCTCCCGAACTTTTGGATGCCACTATCACCAATCGCCCTATCCAATGAGAGCCTGCCCCAAATATAAGAGATTTATGGCTATCTATTTTCCCCCCTTGGGGAAAAGGGAAGTCATGAAGCATATACTGCTTTGGATCCGCAACGTGTTCGAGAGAATTGCTTGTTACAGTATTACACCCCAGCAGTGAGGTTATGATTAGATAAAATACAAATGCTTTATTTATATGCGTCACGTTAAGTAAGATTCTTACTTGAGTCATATATTAATATCCGAACGTTTTTTATTCGCATTGGTGGCCTGAACGGAAGGCAATTATTCCCCTGAATCACACTGCAAAAATACGTTAGGATCTGGATCCAACCATTTAACTAACAACAAAAATTGGTCAGGATTTGGATAGCCACTCCCATTTCTCCACTTCCTTACTGTCTCTCGAGAAATAGAGGTAGAGCCTCCAGATGATGACGTAAAGTCTCTCGCAACCTGAGCACTTGATGCCCGCCTTTTATAGCGTTTCATGAGTGCATCGTTCAACGTATCTTCAAACTGGCCCGAAAACTGATTAAGCATTTTCCTATCTAAATCTGACTGAATCCACGTGCCAAAACAGCGAATTGCGCTTGGTTGAAAACTGTCTATAAATTATATTTAAACCTATATCATTAGAAATTCATATAAATAAATTATTTATATTATCAATAACAACAAAATCGATATATTATGACAATAAATATAATTAAAACTTACTCGCAATAATTAACAGATTGCTTATCAAAGACATACCCCGCCAAAAGCAACTACTACAGGTGAAATGTGCACCAAAATCGGAAACACACACCTAGTAGATTAGCCGATAAATTGAAATAATTTCCATATGGTGCATCCACCTTTGGCATCGGCTCCTTAGGCAAACTCAAGCCGACTTTTTTGCATGGTTTTGAGCAGACTTTTTCAACAACTTGTACAGCGCCAAGTCTTGGCTCTTCAGATAGCGAGCCACCTCCCAGTCTTCGCGCTTGATGGTCTTGATATCAATACGCTCAACATAGAGCAGCCTCAGCAATTCTAGGACTGCCTTGGGAATGTTACGACCACTTTCATACCGCGAACCACCACTCTGCGTGATACCTAAAGGCGACCAAAATTGCTGTTGGTTCATCCCCAGATCGTGTCGAATTTTACGGGGGTCAATGCTCTCGCTTAACTTAACAATGCTCATTTTGACTCCAAATATGAAGATACAGGCCACAGCGCAAAAATTCGATAAATTATACACAGCGAAATATTGAATATGCAACTTACTGAAACCATGCATCATTTTTGTTCCTATTGCTTTCTTGCTCCCTCCAAGGTTTCGAGCTCCACACGACTGAATAGAAATCCAGTTCTCCTAAGGTGCCAATCGTGTACCACTGCTATTGCTCTCCCACACCAGCAGACCAATTCCAGAGATTGTCGACGTCAAAGTAGACGAGGTAACGTTAGCGTTGATAGATGCTGTCTCGTGGACGTGATTGCCAGGCTTTGGCCTCTTCAATCACAGTATCCGTGACCGTTGAAATCAGCGTCGGCGACACCTCGGTACCGTACATCTCTTCCAGGTGCGGTTGGATTTCGCGTACCGTCATGCCACAGGCGTACAGCGACAGAATCTTGTCATCGAAGCCCATCCAGCGGGTCTGGTGCTTGGGAATCAACTGTGGCTCGAAGGTGCCGTGGCGGTCGCGAGAAATTCCTATCGGCAGCACGCCGAACTTCCCTTTGATCGTATCCCCAGCTCTTCCCGTCGCGTGTATTACCGGCCGGGTTCTCCACTGGCTCATTCGTGCCGTGGCCGAGATGGTCGGCCATCTCGGCTTCCAACACTTTCTCGACTAGCAACTTGGTGAGTTGCTTGAGCAAGCGGTTCTCGCCAATCAGGTCTTCCTGTTCCGCTCATTGAAAACGCTTCTTCATGTCCAATCTCGTTGATGGTGGGATTGGACTCTAAACTAGCGCGCTACTCAATTCCGGGTGACATCGAGTTAGGCACAAGCCCTCCCCTGCTACCCCCCCATCACCACTGCTCGAAATTCTCCCGCATCCCAGCAACCAGCATCATGGCGATAACAGTCCTTCTGTCGTCGATGAATCCTGCCGCAATGAATTCCAGATTAAGGCGATCCGGACTCCAATTCTCATCCCGTGACCTCTTGATGAGTATGCCGGATTTTCGAAATCTCTCACCGAATCTGGCAAGCTCCTCCGGCGACAAGGTGGTTTCTTCATTGTATCGCTCCCACCATATGCTTTCAGGATCGCGCTCTAGCTCAGGCAGCTTTGGCCACTCAGCCAAGTCGTCATCAGGAATCTTTTCCAGTGATTTCAATTCAAGGGGAGGACTTACACGCTGGGAGCATTTTCTGATGCAGTACCCTGCAAGTACCAACAGCACTAATGACGAGGAAAGCAGTTCAACAGCCCAATATCTGGACCATCGCAAAAGTATCGCAAGCCGATCTTCCCTTGCTGCAAATTCATCCAATAGGACATTACCGATCTGGCCAGAATACGGTTTATCACTCAGTTCAACCGTAGGTTTTCCTCCGGCGAACACGACGGAATAGTTCGACGACTGATAAAGCGTCCGCACAGCTTGGCACATTTCGCTCTCATCACGACAGGACGCAAACCCATCGGCAATCTCCTGGCGTCGTTCACGTAACAAGGTACAAGGGATAGCCACGCGCTCACAGCGTTTCAACGCGAGATCATAAGCTCCTGAGAAATCTGAACCGATCAACAATGGTGAATTGGCCAATTCATTTGCCTCACGGGCAATTTTTGCGGACTCGGCAAGAGGGAGAAAGTTTCCTAATTTTGGCAGGTTGATAACGGCAGCCAATATCACGAACATCGCAAAGACCAAATTCACCTTAGAGCCCCTTCAGCAGCTTGTCGGTGCAAAGAAAACGGATACAGGACTTGACGTGATCCGGGACCACAAAGGTTTCACCGGTCCGCAACCATTTCCCACACCCATCTTTCCGCCATCGATCGATGAAATACTCCATGGCCTCCTGATAATTTTCGGCAATGTATTGCTGGTCCGTTACATAGATGACGCACAGGTACTTGCCTTGCTCCAGTGCCTGGAAATTCCGCCAGATTGCCTGGTCCAGGTCGCGACCCCGCTTCTCGGTCAACTCGATTTCCAGCGCCACGTACTGTCCAGGATAAGCATCAAGTTCGACCAGCGCGTCGGGGCGCTTGCCATCGAGGGTATCCAGCTCACCCATCGCCGACTCAAGGATGTAGCTCCGCACCCCAGGAACAGTCAGAATTGACTGCTGCACCGCCAGATTGTGCCGAATGAGACGGTGCGAAACTGAAGCGTGATCAAGATCGTAGTCACGCATGTTTCTTCGCCTCCTCCAGCCCCTGTTCCGTCAACATAAAGATTTGCTTGCAGCTGAGCCCGGGCACTTCGATGAACTGCAAGTAGCCCTTTCTTACCAAGTTGAGAAGGTATCCATTCTCGGTAATCCCCAGCCGCCTTTTGATAATTCCACGGCTGGTGTAGTGATGCCTAAAAATCCATTTCAACGTCTCCCTGAGTTTTTCCTTGGAACGGGCGTGCGGGGACATACCGCCGGTGAGATTGGCGCGGGGGTTTTTCTTAGTAACCGTCATAGCAACTCCTGTATAAACACACAGTTACTATGATCGATACGAAGATACCCCTCAAGTCGCCAATCGAAATAACTATGAGAAATTTTCGGTTTTTTGTATAAATACAACATAATTTTAGTTTTTGCATAACTACAACTGTTTATATTCATGTGCTTACTTGACTTTATTATAAATTTTATATACCATTTATGTGTTCCCTGGACACCACCCCACCAGACACCAAGTAAACAAGCCCACGCCAATGTGCGTGGGCTTTTTCATGGAAAGGAGATTTGTTTTGCCACAACAACAAGAACATCATATTTACCGTCATTTTTCATATTTTTTGCCAACCTACCGTGAATTGTTCAAGTCACCATATATCCGGCTGTTCATCGCCAGGCTGATCAGGTTGCATATTTCCTCGGAAAACCAATGCCTTGGAGGCAATTCAGCGGATTACTGGGACACCATTCGTTGGGGAAACAGCTTCTTTGGCTTCAACATCTACTACGACGAATTGGGTTCGCTGATGGTAGACATCTACCCGATGCTCGGAGAGGCGATTCAGGCAGATACGCCATTGGCGAGCTCCATACCTTTGCAGGTCACAAATCATGTGGTCGCTGAATGAGCGGGGAAAGTGGCAACAGCGCTGCGATTGCTGCGGTAGCCAGAAAGATGAAGGCCGATTTGGCAGTTTGCTTTTTCCTGCCTTGTCTGCTGATACCGACTCAGGTCCCGGCAAGGTTGCATTAGATCTTTGCCAGCGGTGCATTGACCGGGCACTTTGTGCCTTAACTAGCAAAACGGACTCTCAGGTCGCTACGCAAAAGCAATCTGGTCCCGGCCAGATAATTTTCTAGGAGATCTGATGATTCCAATCGTATTGCTGTTGCTAGTGCTGGCGTTCGCGGTTGCAGGCCTTACGTTCTATTTGCGCTCTGCCAAACGAAAGAAGGCCGACAAGGCCGAGCAAAAACAGCGACCGAAATAGCGCGGGCTTACGCGTTCACTGAATTCTGTGGGGGTATCGCTCTGAATGTGGCATTGCCAGAGACAGCCCCCCTTCCGCCCTTCCAATCTTTGAGGATGAAGCATGTTCAAGTTTTTTTCTATCACCGTTTTTTTTCCAGACCTGAAGGGTTTTACCAGCAACTTCCTGGGAGAGGATCCGGAACTTATGTCGACCCACGCTTTGCCGGGCAATGACGATTGCTGCCCCAGCATCAACCCTGCCAGCGGGCTCCCGATGATCAACGGTGATTGCGGGGTCGATATCGGTGGAAACAGCTACGGTTTCAACGATAGCCTGTTTGACTAATCAGGCGGTCCGACCATGCAGGTTCAACAACAAATCGATGAACTTCCGGAAATCATTTTGAACCCGGAGGATGGTGCTGCGCTGAACAACCTTTTTGAGCAACAAGGAAGCAAGTATGTCGTTTGTTTGGCAAACTATCCGGCGCTGATGGACAGCCTGGCGAATGCCTTGGCCAGTCAATTGGGTATTTTCCTGAACGAAGAGGCTCCACTTGAATCGCAGCTCAGAGGAACGATGGAATGACGCTCACCGAAGCGTTGCTCGATCTTCTCCAAGATATTGATATTCAATTGACGGACAGCGCACCGGACGACCTGCAGGCAATCAAGATGGGCATTTCTGCGCGACTTGATCTGCTGGGTAAAGAATTGGCCAACGCGGTTGCGTATTCTTCGCCAGGAGGCTGCGCATTGAGTGTCAGTATCATCCGCGGACACCTGCTTGGTGATTACCTGGGGATACTGAACCTCGCGCCAGGTATCCATGTCGACAAGGCAGGAGGAATGTCAGCTGACCTTCGACGGCTATTGGTCTACGCCGTGCCCTTCAGCTTCCAGCTTGCATTCGTTGGCACGGTTGGAACGGAGACGACCTGTGAAATTCGCCTGGTTGCCAATGCCCACCCAGATGCTGAACGGTTAACACAGTGCATCATCGAACATGCCGACCTGCTGGAGCGGGTGCTGAATAAATCTCTAAAGGCATTCGTGCGAACGAATCGCGACGTTAAAGATCTCCGCAAATTTTGCTGGACGAAAGAAATGCGTGATTTCGAGGTTGTGGCAGTGGTTATAGCTTCAACCGAAAAGGTTGCTTTTGGTACTTACCTTGCAGCAATGATCGAGATCATTTCGACGGCTGCGGGGGATTTGTTGTTGGTATAGGGGGCATCATTAATCAATGGCCAATGGGATACTCTTTGTCCTCACTGAATGCTTGATTGAATGAGTACAAAAGCGACCAAAGGTAGTCCATATAAATGGTAAAAAACAACCAAAACATCAATCCGCACAAGAACCAAAACATGTTGATTACTTTAATCTTAACATGTAAATTTACATCATCAAAACATGGTGATTAATTCAACTCAAACATGGCAACAAAATGGCACGCCCCCGTCTAAGCGCACGACAGAAATTAGCCCGAGCCCTTGAGGAGTTGCATGGCGTCCTTGGCTCGGAGCGCGGTGTTGTCCGCGGGCCGCAAATCAGCAACGCCAATCGCCTGCTCCTGCTCGAAGCCGGCTATCTACGAGAAATTTTGCGGGGATGGTATTTCGTCTCCGACCCCACGGCTGAGCAGGCCGATACCACGCCATTTTTTGCGAATTTCTGGGAGTACCTCACGCGCTATCTGAGTGAGCGTTTCGACGCAGGCTACTGCCTGACGGCAGAACATTCGCTACTCCGGCATGCGCAACATACGGTGATTCCGAAAACCGTCAACGTCATGCTCGCCGTCAATCAGAGTCAGGTTCAGGAACTGGCCTTCGGCCACACCGTTGCGCTTTTCCCGGGGCGCTCGACTTTCCCGACGCCGGAGCAAACGCTGTCCATCCACGGCTTACGGTGCATGTCGGCCCCCTATTGCCTGGTCAACTTGCCACCCCGGCATTTTGCGGTGTACGGCCGCGAAGTACAGATCGTCATGGCACAATTGCAGGATCCCGCCGAGCTAGCTGCCTTGGCGGATGTCAATCGGACCGGGCTTCAGCGCGTACTGTCGGCTTACCGCCAGGTGGGTCGCGGTAACTTTTCAGATGCTGTTCTCGCCCAACTCGCCGGTTTGGGCATCCAGCTCAAGACGGATGAACGCCCCTTCGACGAGACACCGGTCTTTGCGCTCGGCACGCTGGGAAAATCAGCCTTGTATGCCCGCGTGCAGGCGCTTTGGGCGCAGCACCGCAATACCGTCATCGCGAGCAAACCCGTTGGCGGCTCGCTCAACGTGACAGCCGCTGAATACCTGGCGAGAGTCCAGGCAATCCGCGTTGAAGATGCCTACCACTCGCTTTCAATTGAGCGATACCGCGTTACACCTGAGTTGATTCGTCGAATTGCCGACGAAGGCTGGAACCCACTGACCGATGCCGCCGATCAGCAGCAAGCCGCTGCCATGGCAGCCCGCGGCTATCTGGACGCCTTTGAGCTTGTGCGCGACGCGGCAGCGCAGGTTTATGAGTTCCGGGAAAGCAAGCCTGAGCTGGCAGGACTGCTATTCGCAGAAAAGCACCAGTCCTGGTACCAGAAACTCTTCGGCCCGTCCGTGACCGCCGGTATTTTGAAGATTGCCGACTTGGTGGGTTACCGTCGGGACTCTGTATTCCTGCGCGGCTCCCTGCACTCCCCGCCCCACAAGGATGATGTACGCGATGGCATGGAGGCGCTGCGCGAGTGTATCCAGGCCGAGGCCGACCCGTTTGTCCGCGCCGTACTCGGACACTGGCTTTTTGGTTTCGTGCATCCCTATCAGGACGGTAATGGTCGCACTGCGCGCTTTGCGATGAACGTCCTGCTCGCCGCCGGTGGCTACCCCTGGACCGTCATCCATGTCGAGGACCGTGCCATCTACATGCAGGCACAGGAGACCGCCAGCGTCGATGAAAACCTGCGACCCTTCGCGGAATTCATTGCACGCAGCATCCTACGTGCAGCTGAAGCCTAGATGATGGATAGCGCAATATCACGCAGTGCTAGAAACGCCCCCACATCTCCTTGATTTGAAGGGGCATGTCCAGTTTCGACACCGCAGCTAAAAGGCCCCACAAACAGAGCAGAACGGAACCTTTCTCCATGCCATCAGCTACTGTCAGCAGCTGTTCAAGAGCTACACCGGCGAGATTAGACGATACCTACTTGCCTTAACCCCCGAACCTTTGCTGACTTCATCCAGAACACCGTCCAGCCTGAACGCCTTAAGCATCTTCGAGGCTATCAAAAAGTTCGTACCGATCAATTCCCCCGCCTGACGACACGAAAGAAAGAAGGGATCACGCCCAGCCTGTTGTTGCAAACGTTCGCAGATTCGAAAAAGATGAAACTCTTTTTCTCCATAGCCGAGTTTCTCAATACGGGATGGTGCTGCTGCGGTCATGTCGATATCACCAAGGATCTGCTTAAAATTTGTACCGTGCGGATATTTGACACTTTCAAATGCACGGAGGAAATCGCACCAGGATATGGTGAATTCTTTTGTGGTGATTTTTGGCAATGCAGCCTTGTGCCATCGAAGAACGACTGAGCGCAGTTCCTCTATTGTCGCGTTCGGGCATATCGACTTAACCATTCTCGCAAACTCAAACAAACAATGGTTTCGCTCCCCATCCGCTGACGGAAGGGTTTGAATAATTGCATGATCTACAGAGAGAACAGAGGATACAGAGATATGACTAACGTCATCTCTGTATTTCTCTGTAGTACCACCACGAATTGAGTCAACCAGATCAGCAAATCCACCAAGCTCCATAAGTGGGCCCGATTTTAAGGCGTGACCAGTTACTGATAAATAGCGACCTGTTGTATAAAGTTCGACACAAATTCCGTCGACTTTTCCTCGCACCCCTTTTACCGAGGGACCGTATCCGAAAGCACGCAACCCGCTTCCACTGGGAGATAGTTCGACATAGGCGCATCCAAGACGACTATCCAGGATAGACATGGCAACAGGGTCCGGCACTCCATTGACGACACAATTGTCCAGATCCACACCAACAATTCCAGTGCCATCCAATACAAAACCCACCCCCGCAAAACCACCTTCTTCGAAAGTAGTTCGCGCCTGCTCGAAAAACGACCATGTAGCCGGATCAATCGAACTGGCAGGCATTCTGGGTACGGTTGCACAAAATGGCACTTTCTTTTCGGAAAAGACCACCCAATTTGGGCGCAGCGTCAGTTCCAGAGGAATATTCGAAAACACGGGGCTCAGCATGACAAAAGCCCTCCACTGCCTTCGATGACTGACCGAATCTGAAAGCTATTACAGGAAATTATCGGCCTGTGATGAACACTTGGAGAACAGATTACTTCCTGTCCGAAATCGAGCGTCTGCGTCTGCTTCATTCTCAACCCCCGATTTTGCTGGAAAGGTTGGATAACGCTGATTTCGGTCGACCAGGTTTTCGATTTTCACCTGTTGCCGATTTTACGTTTCGATCTTCCTGGCTATTTATCAGAAAGGTTCTCTGACTTGCAATCCAGTCGAGGATATCCTGGGTCACCCAAAGCAATTTCCGACCGCGGTGACACGGCGCTGGAAATCCCTCAAGCAGCGACGAAGGGCGCTGCCCATAGATGTGTTTCTTAAAAGCAGAGGTCGACACCCCTGCCAATTCAGCCGCATCACCCAATTCGATACGGTTTAGTTGTTGCTGCAAATACATTTTCTGGTGCCTCTTAACAAAGAGATGCACCCCCTGAATTCAACCAGAGGCACCCAGCAGCGGAGAGAGGGGGAAAAGTCTCTGCGCTAGGCGCGAGGCAATGGCGGAACCGGAATAAAACGGCTGCACAAGGCAATGTGCACTATCCGTGGTTTTGCAGGCATGCAACAAGGAAGTAGATGACAGCTACGCTTGGCTACGCTGTCATTAACCATCATTACAAAACGGTAATTACGATGCAAAGTCTTGTTCAACAACGACTGCAATGCCTGAAGCACATAAAGCAAAAACCCGAATGAAGCTTTCGCGATATCCGAAGGGAAGAATAACAACTTACGGACGCGGTTACGGGCGCCGAATGTTCTTTTTGCCTTTCCTTTAGCAAACGCGGACTGAACCTTGTTTGCAAAAAAATAGGAGCGGGTTGTGCTATACATAGCTTCAGCCTATCACAACCCGATACGAAAATCAATAGTATCTCATTGATATTAAATGGGTTAACTATTTACTCCCTTAGCCATTTTGCACAATTCGGTCACAAAACATCAGGTGCTCAAGAGGGTACGAACCGGGCACAATTTGGTCACACTTGAAAGTAACAACCCATAAAATTAAGAAAATTCTAATATTATTCGTCATATTCATCGCCAGGCATAAAAAAACCCGCAAAGCCTTGAGCTATGCGGGTTTTCAAGCCAATTCTGGCGGAGGAGGCGGGATTCGAACCCGCGGTAGGGGATTACCCTACACACGCTTTCCAGGCGTGCGACTTAAACCACTCATCCACCCCTCCGGAAGCCGCGCATTGTAGCAGAAGAGGCCGTTTGGTCAAACAAACTTTCGGACAAAAGCGAGTCCCAGCCAGAGGATCAGGACAATGGCAAAGGTCAAGATACCAACGAGCACTTCGCTTGCAGAACGCGGTAGAGCCGTCGCTACAATCCGGCGAGGTGTCTTGGTAATCAAGGAGAAAAGTTGGTAGACGCGGTTGCCTGCCCTATGCCGCCCCGCTATCAAATACAGCATTCCCTGCCCGATCAGACAAAGGCCAAGCATTTCGACAATTGCCCGCGTCGCACTGATCAGGAAAAGGCTCACGGCAGGCGCTCAGGAGTCGTCGACACCGAATTCCGCATCGAGTTTTTTCATCTGCCGGTTGTACCACCAGATGATCATCAGGTAGAGCACCAGAGCGCCTTGAGCAGCCATGTAAAAACCCAGCGGAAAGCCGAGTACGACAACCTCGTTAATGCTTCGGGCGAACCAGGTCAGGCCAAAGGTTATGAATAGCCAGAGGCAAATAAGGGTGAAGGTCAGGCGCCGCGTCTTGCGCCAGTGAAGATCGGCGTTTGAAATCACGGCGCGTCTCCGTTCCGGAAACGGATGGTGCTGAGAAAGCTGGCAGCCCGAGGGTCTGGTTTGGTGAACAGGCTGACCGCGATGATGGTTATGAAACCGGCCATGACACCAAACAGGCCACCGGATGTTGATTGGATGTGAAACCACGGATCCATGCCAAAACCGCTGATGCCGAGAATGGGAATGCTGTCGAATTCGACGCGAATGATGTAATAGATCGACAGCAGGATGCCGACGACCATGCCGGCGAGCGCCCCGGCCCGCGTCGCTCTTTCCCAGAAGATGCCGAGAACCAGTGCCGGGAAAAAGGCTGAACCGGCAATGGAAAAGGCCCAGGAAACCATGGACAGAATTGTTCCAGGTTTTTGGGCGGCAACAGTGGCGGCGAGAATGGCGACGACCAGCAACATTGATTTCGAGATGACCAGGCGGAACTGGGTCGACGCATCGGGACGGAAGATACGGTAATAAACGTCGTGCGACAGCGAACTGGTAATGGTCAGCAACAGGCCATCAGCGGTGGACAGGGCCGCGGCCAGACCGCCAGCCGCCACCAGACCGGAGACCACGTAGGGCATGCCGGCGATTTCCGGGGTGGCGAGCACGATGACATCCGGATTCAACGACAGTTCGGCCAGTTGCAGGATACCGTCGGCGTTGATGTCCTCGATACTGACCAGCCCGATCTTGGCCCAGGCGGCCACCCAGCCGGGCAATTTGGTGATGGGTATTTCGGCCAGATGGGAGAGTACCTCGTACTTGGCGAAGACCGCGTAGGCTGGCGCGGTGATGTAGAGCAAGAGGATGAACAACAGCGACCAGAACACCGATTCGCGCGCCTGCCGTACTGTGGGCGTCGTGTAGTAGCGGGTCAGCACGTGTGGCAAGGCGGCAGTTCCGACTGTCAGGCAAAAGATCAGCGCGAGAAAATTGACGCGCATGATGTTCTGCTCCTCGACCGTCTCGCCGGGAAACGCCTCGGCGTGATGAATGGGTGTTTTACTACGGTCAACAGCAGAAAACATCGCACTTTCCCAACGCGCCCTCGCCTGCTCCGGGTGGTGGGGCAGATCCCGGTACTGCCGTTCGAGCGCCACAATATCCCTCATCTGGGCGTCGCTGGCCTTGAGTTGGTTGATCTGCGCCGACAGGTGTTCGCGCTCGAAATTCAGCGACTGGGGCAATTGCATGATCTTCTGGGCGTACAGATCTGCCCGCTCGCGATAGAGCTCACGGACCTCCACCTCAACCGGACTCTGGAACAGGCGGTTCTCCAGTTGGGTGACCTGCTGAAGAACCTGGCCATAGACGAGTTGCGGCACCGGATTGCCGGTGACGTTGTAGGACAGGATGGCGACCGGTGTCACATAGGCGATGATCAGGATCAGGTACTGAGCCACCTGCGTCCATGTCACCGCCCGCATGCCACCCAGAAACGAGCAAACGAGAATACCGGCCAGACCGACGAAGACGCCGATCTCGAATTGCAGGCTGACGAAGCGGCTGGTAATGACGCCGACACCGTAAATCTGCGCCACGACATAAACGAAGGAAGCGAGGATGGCGGCGGCAACAGCAACCAGACGAATCGCGTTGCCACCATAACGGGCGCCGAGAAAGTCGGGAATGGTGTATTGACCAAAGCGGCGCAGATACGGCGCAAGCAGCAGCGCGACCAGCACGAAGCCGCCGGTCCAGCCGATGACATAGGCCAGCCCCTGAAAACCGGACAGGTAAAGGGTGCCGGCAAGGCCGATGAAGGAGGCGGCGCTCATCCAGTCGGCACCGGTCGCCATGCCGTTGAAGAAGGCTGGCACTCGCCGCCCGGCAACGTAATACTCAGAGACATCCGAGGTCCGGCAGACGATGCCGATCAGCGCGTACATCGAAATGGTGAAACACAGAAAGGCATAGCCGATCCAGCGCGGCGGCATGCCGTGCTGTTCGAGAACCGCCAGCGCCCCGATGAATGACAGAAAGCCGCAGGTGTAATACAGGTAGTAGCGCTGCAGTCTGGTCAGTGAAGCAAACATCCGGAGGCTTTAGTGGTTGCGCCGCAGGAAGCTGCTGGCCCGCGATTCGTCGATCAAATGAGCCGCCGTGTCGATCTGCTTGCCCACCGCACGCACCGTCATCATCTGGAAAATGCGCGCCAGAAGCAGGGTGTTGGCCATCGCATCGCGTCGGCCGCTACCGGTATCGAGACCGAAGACCTCGATCCAGTGGTCGAGCGGCATCACCGAATCGCCCTTGTCCTCGAACATCGACGGCAACAGCCAGGCCAGATCGACCCACTGCGGTTGAAAATCAACGCCCAGGCGCTCCTTGAAAGCGCGCTGCAGGAAGCCACCGACATAGGGAATGTGATAAGTGACCAGCGGCGCCTTGGCGGCAAATAGCAAAAAAGCCGTTAATTCCCGGTCGACCGTGGAACCCTCGCCGTCCAGCGTCGAAAAATCGACGTAGAAGCTGTCGTCCGGCTGAATCGTTCCCTTCCACACCGAACAGGCAGCGAGCCCAAGCAATTGGTCGCTTTCGGGATTCGAGCCACTGCTGACGATGTCGACCACAACGTAGCGGGTGTGAAAGTGCAGATCGTCGAGCGGCGGAGCCTTGCTGGCGCGCCAGACATCAAGCGACGCCCGCACATCGTCCGGCAGATTGGCTTGTGCGCTGCCCCGGAACAGGAATTTCTTGAGCCCGAGCATGTTCATTGCACCTGGTAATCGAGTTTGAGGCGCGTCTGGATCTTGCGGGCCTGACGGAAGGATTCTTTCAGAATACGGCGGTCCAGTTCGTTGAGCGTATCCGGATCGATCAGGTTGTCGCCCTGCGTGCCCGGTTCGCCTTCGAGATACTGGTGCTGCAGGCGCAGCAACTGGATGAAGTTGAGGCCTTCGAGCACGGCATTGATCTCGTCGCTCCGGATCGACAGCCGCTGCGCCGCCAGTCGCAGGCGCTGGATCGAATTGGTGTTGTGCACGCCGCTGGCCATGGCGTAGATGCGGGCAACGTCCACAAAAATACGCGAGCCGTATTTCTTCAGATCGATCTTGCCCGGATGCCCCGGTTCGAGATCGGTCAGGAAATCGCGAATCTTGCCGAGCGGCGGTTCGACGTCCAGCGCATTTTTGGCCATGGCGCGCAGAAACATCGGGTTGGATGCCGTCTGCGCCAGCAGGTGGCGGCGCATCGCATCGGCGAGCTCGGATTTGCCATAGAGCGCCCGGAAATCGAAAAAGATGGTGGCATTGAGCAGCGCATCGGGCTGCGGCATGCGAATCCAGTTGGCGAACTGGTCTTTCCATTCTTCAAGCGTCAGACACCATTGCGGATTGCTCGCCATGATGTTGCCCTTGCACAGGGGGAAGCCGACGCGGTCGAGGTCGTTGTTGACGTCGAGCGCGTAAGCCAGGAAACGCTGTTTCAAGGCGTCGACCGAAGCGCCCTCCGGTGGCGCGAAGACGATGCCGTTATCCTGGTCGGTACTGAAGGTCTGCTCGTCGCGGCCTTCCGAACCGAAGGCCAGCCAGGCCCATTCGATGCCGTCGAAATTATGGTTTTCCAGATTGAGCTGGATGACGCGGCGGGTCAACGCGTCATTGAGCGCCGAGATGAACTGGGTGAGCTGTTCGGCACCGACGCCCTGGGCCAGCATGTTGAACGACAGCTGGCGTACATCGGCGGCGGCCTGCTGCAATGCCTCGACATTGCGGGCGCCATCGATCGACTGGCGAATCTGGCGCAAACCGACACGCTGCAGCGAGAACAGGTCGCGCTCGGAAACAACGCCGGTCAGCTTGCCCTCGGCATCGGTGACCAGCACGTGGCGAATGCCGTGCGTTGCCATGGCGAACATCGCATCGTAGGCCGTGGCATGCTCTTCGATCATGAACGGATTGGCCGACATCGCCTGGCCGACTGGCGTGGTCAGCGGCAGTTCGGCGAGGACGACGCGATCGAGCAGGTCGGTTCGCGTGAATACGCCAACGGCCTTGCGGTCGTCACCGGCGACAACCAGCGAACCGACACCGGCTTTCGACATCGTTTCGAGCGCGGCGCGCAAGGGGGTATCGGGCGACACAGTGATCGGCGAGCGCGAACCGATACCGGCCAGCGGCGAATTGAGCGTTTGCTGCTCGCTGGCGCGTTGGGAAAATTGCAGTTGCAACTGGCGACGCGACTGATCGAGCAGGCTGGCGATGTAGCGCGTGCAGAACAGGTTGAATTCAGGGCTGGAGGTCAGCAAAGCCAGAAAATCGTCGGCCGGCAACTGGTAGCAGAAGGTATCTTCAACGGCCGTGTACAGATTGGTCGATGGCCGGCCGGCAGTGACGGCACCGATCGGGAAGCTCTCCCCGGCCCCAAGACTGAGGATGGAATATTCGGTGACCGTGACTTCGCCGGCCTGGCGTGCCTGCACCTTGCCCGATTCGATGAGATAGAAGAAACGAACCTTGCCGGAGTCCGGCCCGACAATCTCGCTGCCGGCGGCGTAAAAAACGATTTGGGCCTTTTCGGCGAAACGCTGCAAGGCATCCGGCTGCATCTTGTTGAATGGCGCGTGGTTACGCAGGAAAGCCTGCGTGTTGCCGGCCATTCGGCTACGCCCATCCTGACGCAGCGACATTTCGACCTGGCCGACGGCCTGTTCTTGTTCTTTTTCCTGCCCTGTTTGCTGTTGCGTAGTCACGACAACCTCATTTTTTAGAGTGCATAGTTTAACTTGAGACGCTGCTGCAGGCGCTTTGCCTGCTTCAATGCCTCACGCAAGATGGCCCGATCAATATCATGCAGCTCGGCGGGTTTCAGGCCATACCCCCCGGGCTCACCTCTGCCTGCGGCTTCGATCTGCTGCGCCAGCCGCAAGCGCAAAATTTGCGAAAAAGCAGCGTCGACCGCAGCAATCTCACCCGCCGGCAGGCCTACCGATGAACCGGCCTGACGCAGGCGTTCCGCCGTATTGACGGCTTTCGTCCCGGAAGACAAGGCAAAGATGCGCGCCGCATCGACAAAGATCCGGCTGCCGTACTTCTTCAGATCGATACTGTCGCCCTCCCCCGCCGCGACTTCGCCACGAAAATTGAGCGGCACATCAACCTGCAGCGCATTGGCCGCCATGAGGTGCTGGAAGGATGGCGTGGCCACTGTCATGGACAGCAGCAAGGTACGCAATCTTTCGCCAAGGGCGAGGTCCCCGAACAGCGGACGCAGGTCGAAAAAGATGCTGGCATTGAGCAGCGCTTCAGGCTCGGGACGGCGCACCCAGTCGATGAACTTTTCGCGCCATTCCTCAAGTGACAGACACCAGGCCGGATTGCCGGCCATGATCTGGCCGGCGCACAAGGCGAAGCCACAGTCGGCCAGATGCTGATTAACTTCCTGGGCGAAGGGCAGAAAGATCCGGCGCAGGGCGGCCGCTTCCTGCTCGCTGGTCGCGTTAAAGATCAGGCCGTTGTCCTGGTCTGTGACGAAAGTCTGTTCGTGCCGCCCTTCGGAACCCAGCGCCAGCCAGCACCATGCCACTGGCGGCAGGCGATGGCGGCGAGCGGTCAATTCGATGACTTTGCTCGTCAGGCGATCATTGAAGACGGAAATCAGCTGCGTCGCAGCGATGCCATCGATACCGTTTCCCGCTGCTGCCAGCAGATGTTCGCGCAGGCGCCCGGCAAGGACCGGCGCGGCGTCGAGCTCGGACAGCGCATTCACCGCTGTCACCAGTTCGAGTTGCTGCCTGCAAGGCAGGGTAAAGTCGGAATTCATGCCGAACTCAATATTTCACTCGGGCGAAATAGGTTTTCTCGGCCGCTTCGAGCGCCTGGCGAACGGTCACGATGCCCATGTCTTCGAGCAGCTTGACCAGTTTCAGGAAGACTTCGCCGGTTGCCAAAGCGTCCTCCAGCGCATTGTGCCGGGTGCCGATGGTGATGCCGAGGCGTTCCAGGATGACATCGAGCTTATGCGACTCCTGGTTGGGATGAACGACAGCCGAGAGCAGTAGCGTATCGAGTACCGGCTGGGTGAAACGGATGCCGGTACGCTCTTCCTTGAGTTGCAGGAAACGCATGTCGAAAGCCGCGTTGTGGGCGATCAGCACGGTGTCTTCGCAGAATTCGTGGAAGGCGGGCAGGATGACGTCGATGTTCGGCTTGCCGCGCACCATGTCTTCGGTAATGCCATGGATCGGAATCGACTCGGGTTTGAGCGGGCATTCCGGATCGACAATCTGGTCAAATGTTTCCTGGCGGAGCAGTCGGTTATTGACGATGCGGGCAGCGCCGATCTGGATGATTTCGTCGCCTTTGGACGGCTCCAGGCCGGTCGTTTCGGTATCGAATACCGTGTAGGTCAGATCGGACAGTTTGCGGTCGAGGTCGATGCTCTTGTCCTCGAACTTGAAGAGGTCGAAATCGTAGTATTCCGGCCGACCTTTGCCGCGGCTACGCTCTTCCTGTTCACTCTCGAGTTCTGGCACTGCGACCGGCAGAACGAAGCGGAAGAAGGCCCGGTGCGCAGCCTTTTCGCGCTCGTACCAGATTTCACCGCCATGCCGGTCGATGACATCGCGCAGACTGAGCGGCGAGCTTTCGCTGCCAATCTGCATCGTTTCCATTTCCCAGGTGTAAAAGGTTTCCGAGGACATCGCCGGGCCGGCCCAGATCAGGTCGAGGTAGGCCAGCCGACCGGCGGAAGTCAGACGGAAGCGCAGTTCGCGCGGTTCGTAGTGGTCCTGCAGCTTGGAAGCGAGGCTGACCACTGCAAAAACCAGAGAGAAGCTATCGGCCTTGATCCACAGCGCATCGTCAATTTCTTCGGTTTTGGTCGGCAACTTGAGCTTGTCGTCGATGCGACGCTGGGCGGCAGCCACGATGTCGATGCCGAGAATGTCTTCGAGCGGCCAGCGCGTCTTGATGGCGTCGGAAAACTGGCTCATCGTCTGGTCGATGACCTGACTGCGCTTGGCGACTTCGTCGTCGATCACCCGCAGAAAACGCTCGCGCAACTCGGGCTCCATGTCGGGGTAGTCGAGCAGGTTGGCGACGGCGGCGCGAATATTGGCGATGGACGAACGGCTGCCCTGGGTCAGCGAATGCAGCGCCTGATCGCGGCGCTCTTCTTCCTCGATGCTGCGGGTGATGTTCTCGACAGTGAGCACGTAGCCGGACATTGCGGTTTCGCCCTCGTCGCCCGAGGCGGCGAGTACCGGCACCATCTGGGCGCGCAGCAACTGACCACCGCGCGTCGTCGTGATGAAATTGGAAATCGCCGTCTTGCCTGATAACAGACGCTGGCGAATGACCTCCTCGGCATGATCGACCTGGCTCTTTTCGAGAATGGAGAAAATCGAACGGCCGAGGCCGATCAGCGCCCCGCCGGCGACCGAGGTCGGGCCTTGCGACAGCGCCTTGAACTGCAGGCGGGCGCGGTTGTTGTAGAGCAGGATGCGACCGTCGAGGTTGCACACGACGACGGCCTGGGCCAGTTCGGACATGAGCGCGGCGAGCCGGTTCTTTTCTTCCTCGACCGAGGCCTTGGCTGTGGCAATCTGGGCGTCGACGTCGTCCATCAGGACATCGCGCTGCTCGGCCAGATCGTTAGCCGCCTGAGCCAGTTGCTGGACTTCCGGCGGGCCTTCGATGGTCACCCGGAAATTGCGGTTGGCGCCGAGCATCAGGCGCAGCGTTTCAGCCATCCGCAACAGGCCCTCGACATACTGCTTGAACAGCTTGTGCAGCACCCCGACGCCAAGGGCAAAACCAAACAGGGTCATCATCGTCCCGACCGGCAGCCGGGAAACCAGCAGATTGGTCAGCAGGGTGCGCTCTGCCTCTTTCATGTCGAGCCAGACGAGCAGCGAGGTGACGACAAACGGCCCGGTCATGAGCAGACCGAGAACGATCACCGCGACGATCAAACGTTGTTTAGCCTTCATGGCGTGCATTCCAACAAATTTGGATTTCGATTTTGGCCGTTATTTCCGGTTGACCGTGGAAGCCTGCGCTCAGACGATCCCCAGCATGGTTTTCACTCTGGCCACCAGTTCCTTGGTCGAAAACGGCTTGGTGATGTAGGCATCGGCCCCGATGGCGAGCCCCTTGGCCACTTCGGTGTCGCGGCCCTTGGCAGTCAGCATGACGATCAGCACACCAGCCTTGGATGGATCGGCGCGCAATGCCTCGCAAACCTCGAAACCGGACTTCTTCGGCATCATTACGTCGAGCAGGATCAGGTCCGGCGCGAAACTCGCCACCTTGGTCAAGGCTTCATCGCCATCGCTAGCGACGGCGACGGAAAAACCTTCTTTTTTCATAAGGAATTCAAGGGAAATGACGATGTTGGGTTCGTCATCAACGATCAGGATTTTCTTGGTCATACAGTTTGTCTCCCACTGTTATCGTCCGGCGCCGGCAAGGGCACCGTGAAAATGAAGTTTGCTCCGGCACCGGGCCCGCTTTCAACCCACAGATTACCACCAAAATATTCCACGATCTGGCGGCTGATCGGCAGGCCCAGACCGGTTCCCTGCGGTTTGTCGGTCATCGTGTTGCCACCCTGGCGGAATTTCTCAAAAATGACGCTGCATTCTTCAGCCGTAAGACCCGGCCCGTTGTCGCGCACTTCGACGCGCACCAGGCCGGCAGCGCTGGATAGCCGGACCAGAACGCGGCCGCTGCCGCCCGGCACGAACTTCACGGCATTCGACAGCAGGTTGATCATGACCTGGGTCAGGCGATCGCGGTCGGCCAGGACGACCGGGGCACGCTCAGGAATATCACCTTCCAGCGCCACGCCTTTTTCGCGGAACAACTGTTCGAGCGAGGCCATCGACTCGCGCACCACTTCGCCCATATCGACTTCGCCGGTCGTCCATTCTGCCCGCCCCGATTCCATCCTGGCCATGTCGAGAATCTGGTTGATCAGCCGGGTCAGGCGCTCGGCTTCAGCGACGATGATGCCGAGGAAACGCTTGCGGTCAGCCAGTTCGAGACGCGGATCTTCGTGCAACATTTCGGAAAGGGCGCGGATCGAGGTCAGCGGCGTGCGCAACTCGTGCGTCACGGTCGAGATAAAATCGTCCTTCATGCGGTCGAGTTCGCGGAGGCGCTCGTTGGCTTCGCGAAGCTCGGCAGTCGCCGCCTCGAGCTCCTGCTGCTTGGCCTCGAGTTCGCGGCTATGGGCGCGGACCTGCGTTGCCTCGTCGAGAATGTCGAGCACCTCTTCCAGCCCGAGATCCTCTTCCTGCGCCACCGAAGCAACCATGACCCGGGCGCTGGCCGAGCCGATCGCACCAGCCAGTTCGGCTTCGGCAAACTGAACAAAGTCAGCATCGGCCGGCAGGTTGCGCCAATCCTTGGCCTGCCGCGAATTGGCATAGGCCGCCAATTGTTGCCGGGCACGGGCTGCACCGAGAAAACGTTCGAGCAAACCAACCAGGGCATCCGGCGACGCCTTGCCCCGCCACAGCCGCGCCTCGGCATTACGCGAATCGAAGCGGAAGACATCGACGAAACGTTCGGCCTGGCTGGCCTCGACGGCATCCGGTTTTGAATTGAGCGACACGGCGACATAGGCGCCGATATTGGCCAGCATGCTCCACCACAGGCAATGCGAAATCTCGTCCAGCCCGGCCAGCCCGAACAGCGCCTGTGCCTTGAGCCAGCCGATGCCGAACAAGCCGTGTTCGACGAAACCGTTCGGCATCCAGCCCGACTTGGCAAAGGATGGCAGCAACAAGGTATAGAGCCAGACCGCGAAGCCTGCCGTCAGGCCCGCCACCGCACCGGCCCGCGTGCCCTGCTTCCAGTACATGCCGCCGAACATCGCCGGCGCGAACTGGGCAACTGCCGCGAAGGAAATCAGGCCGATGCCGACCAGTGCGTACGCTTCGCCAGCGGCGCGAAAATAGATGTAGCCGAGAAGCAGGATCAGGGCGATGGCGGCGCGCCGGATGCCGATCAGCAGGCCGGAAAGGTCTTTTCGTTTTTCGACGAATTTTCCGGTTGACCGTAGCAGGATGGGCATGACGAGGTCGTTGCAGACCATGGTCGACAAGGCGATGGTTTCGACGATAACCATCCCCGTCGCCGCTGACAGACCGCCGATGAAAGCGAGCAGCGCCAGCGCCTCGGCGCCGCGGGCGAGCGGCAGGGTGAGCACGAAGGTATCGGGATTGACGCTCTGTCCGTCAAAATGCAGCAGGCCACCGAGCGCCAGTGGCAGGACAAAAATATTGATGAGCAGCAGGTAGAGCGGGAAGAGCCAGACTGCCCGCTTCAGATGCGATTCATCGACATTCTCGACGACGATGATCTGGAACTGACGCGGCAGGAAAATGATGGCCAGGCCGGAAAGGATGATCAGCGAAGTCCACGTCCCGGCTCGGCTGGAATCAAGTTGCAGCAAGCGCCCGAGATCGGCGCTGGCAGCGGCCCGCTGGAACAGGTCGCCAAGGCCGCCGAACATGCTGTAGGTGACGAAAATACCAACCGCCATGAAGGCGACGAGTTTGACCACCGACTCGAAAGCCACGGCGGCGACCATGCCCTCATGACGCTCGGTCGCATCGAGATGGCGCGTGCCGAACAAGATGGAAAACAAGGCCAGGACGACCGCAATGAGGAAAGTGGAATCCAGCCCCCAGACCTCGACGCCGTTGCCGGCATGTTCGAGCAGCACGTCGACACTGGCTGCCATCGCCTTCAGTTGCAGGGCGATGTACGGCACGACGCCAATCACAGCAATCACCGTCACCATCCCCGCCAGCAACTGGCTCTTGCCATAGCGGGAGGCAATGAAGTCGGCAATTGACGTGATGCGCTGCGCCTTGCTGATGCGGATCATCTTGATGATGACGCCGACGCAGAGCAGCATCAGCGTCGGTCCAAGATAAATGGTCAGGAAGGACAGCCCGCCGGAAGTCGCCCGGCCAACGCTGCCGTAGAAAGTCCAGGAGGTGCAATAAACGGCCAGCGAAAGCGCGTAGACGTTGGCCGAGATGATCGACTTGCCGGCATCGGCCCGCGCATCGCCAAAACGGGCGACGGCAAACAGCAGCCCGAGATAGGCCGTGGCCAGGAGCGCAATGAACCAGCCGGAAAGCATCTAGGAGCCCCGCCGCTCAGCCACCCAGGCTGCCAGTGCGATCAGTCCGGCCCAGACGCCGAACAGATACAGATAGGTCGCAGGAATACCTCCCACTTCGCCGCCCGGCAAACTAAGCAGCGGATAAGTCAGCAGCGGAACGCCGAGCAGACCGAGTGCAGCCAGTCGCTGGCGGGTTGGATTGGCTCTTTTCACGACCCTATCCCAGAAAAGGGAACGGCCGGCACGCCAAGCGTGCCAGCCGTTGTTGGCATATAGTCTGATGCGACTACACGGAAGGCCACCTTTTGGGCGACCATTGTCTCCTCCTTGCCTTATAGTCTTTGGAGGCAGCGTGGCAAGCTCGCCGCCTCCTGGCTCATGCCGGAACGAGGCTTTTTAGCCCTTCAGTTGTTCCAGAATAGCCGGGTTCTCCAGCGTCGAGGTGTCTTGCGTCAGTTCCTCGCCCTTGGCCAGACCACGCAGCAGACGACGCATGATCTTGCCCGAACGGGTCTTCGGCAGGTTGTCACCGAAACGGATGTCCTTCGGCTTGGCGATCGGACCAATTTCCTTGCCAACCCAGTCAGACAGTTCCTTGATGATGCGCTTGGCGTCGTCACCGGTCGGGCGAGCACCCTTGAGCACGACGAAAGCAACGATGGCTTCACCGGTAAGGTCGTCTGGACGGCCAACGACGGCAGCTTCGGCAACCATCGGGTTGGCAACCAGGGCAGATTCGATTTCCATCGTGCCCATGCGGTGACCGGAAACGTTCAGCACGTCATCGATACGGCCGGTGATGGTGAAATAACCGGTGTCCTTATCGCGGATGGCGCCGTCGCCAGCCAGGTAGTACTTGCCCTGGAAGTCGGCCGGGTAGTAGGACTTGACGTAACGCTCGTCGTCGTTCCAGATCGTGCGGATCATCGACGGCCACGGCTTCTTGCAGACCAGGATACCACCCTGGCCCCACGGCAGATCGGCACCGGTCTCATCGACCACGGCGAACTGAATGCCCGGGAACGGCAGTGTGCAGGAACCCGGAACCAGCGGGGTAGCGCCCGGCAGCGGGGTGATCATGTGACCACCGGTTTCGGTTTGCCAGAAGGTATCGACGATCGGGCAACGGCCGCCGCCAACGTTCTCGTAGTACCACGTCCAGGCTGCCGGGTTGATCGGCTCGCCGACCGAACCGAGGATGCGCAGCGAAGACAGGTCGTAGCTCTTCGGATGCACAGCAGCGTTGTTGTCGGAGGATTTGATCAGCGAACGGATGGCAGTCGGAGCGGTGTAGAAAATGGAAACCTTGTGGTCCTGGATCATCTTCCAGAAACGGCCGGCATCCGGGTACGTCGGGACGCCTTCGAAGACCACTTCGGTGGCGCCGCAGGCCAGCGGGCCGTAGGTGATGTAGGTATGACCAGTGACCCAGCCGATGTCGGCCGTGCACCAGAAGACGTCGTTCGGCTTGATGTCGAAGGTCCACTTCATGGTCATGATGGCGTGCAGCAGGTAGCCGCCGGTGGAGTGCTGAACACCCTTCGGCTTGCCGGTGGAGCCGGACGTGTAGAGCAGGAACAGCGGGTGTTCGGCTTCGACCCATTCCGGTTCGCAAACGTCGGACTGGTTGGCAACAGCGTCGTGCAACCAGGTATCACGACCGGCAACCATGTTGACTTCGGCGCCAGTGCGCTTGAAGACGATAACGTTCTTGACCGACTCGCAACCACCCATGGCGAAAGCTTCATCAGCAATCGGCTTGAGCGGGATTGCCTTGCCACCGCGGAACTGGCCGTCGGAGGTAATCAGGGCAACGGCGCCGGCATCGTTGATACGATCGCGCAGGGACTGAGCGGAGAAGCCGCCGAAAACGATGGAGTGGATGGCGCCGAGGCGGGCACAGGCCTGCATGGCGCAGATGCCTTCAACGGTCATCGGCATGTAGATTACGACGCGATCACCCTTCTTGACGCCCATGCCGCGCAGGGCATTGGCGAACTTGGCGACCTTGGAGAGCATTTCCTTGTAAGTAACCTTGGTTACTTCGCCGTTGTCGGCTTCGAAAATGATCGCGACTTTTTCGCCCAGACCGGCTTCAACCTGGCGATCCAGACAGTTGTAGGAAACGTTCAGCTTGCCATCGGCAAACCATTTGAAAAAGGGAGCGTTGGATTCGTCAAGCGACTGGGTAAAGGGCTGCTTCCACGTGATCATTTCACGAGCGCGCTTGGCCCAGAATTCCGGGTAGTCGGCTTCCGCTTCCGCGCACAGCGCCCGGTAGGCGTCCATCCCCGAAACCGCTGCGTTCTTGACCATTTCGTCAGACGGATAAATTAGCTGCACGGACTCATTCGACATATTCTTCTCCTCTGCGGTACTTCGCAATTTATGTTGAAACAACCGATTAGATCCCAAGCTTGACCCTGGAACTGTGTAAAGCCGCGCAAGCCGGAGAACACCACACTCCCCCGCCAGCGTTGATGCGGCATTAGACGTCGATATTCTTACATTGTCCTTACGAAATCACGCTGCGCCGCAGCATTTCAGTGGATTCCGGAAGGCGACGGGTCGCGTGATAAACTTCACTTCCCCAATTTACGATTCCAAAAATGAGCTCGCCAATCAAATCCCTTGAGACCTTCATCTTTGCCAGCCGCTGGATTCAGGCCCCGCTCTATCTTGGTCTGATCGTTGCCCAAGTGGTCTATTGCTGGCTGTTCATGGTCGAACTGAGTCACCTGGTTACCAGCGTCTTCGACGCCGCCCATTTCAGCGAAGCCGACGTCATGCTGGTTGTCCTTGGCCTGATCGACGTCGTGATGATCGCCAACCTGCTGGTCATGGTTATTGTTGGCGGCTACGAAACCTTCGTCTCACGCCTCGACCTCGATGACCATCCGGATCAGCCGGAATGGCTCTCCCACGTCAATGCTGGCGTTCTCAAGATCAAGCTTTCGACCGCCATCATCGGCATCTCGTCGATTCACCTGCTGAAGAGCTTCATCAATGCCAACAACCTGTCCGAGCACACGCTGATGTGGCAGGTGATCATTCACGTCGTATTCCTTTTCTCCGCCCTGGCCATGGCGATGGTAGACAAAACCATGACCCAGACCCTCGCTCTTCAACACCAGAAAAACCACTGACCCGGAGTTGCGCATGACCGCCATCAAACAAGAAGACCTTATCCAGTCCGTTGCCGATGCTTTCCAGTACATCAGCTACTACCACCCGCTCGATTACATCAAGGCCCTCGGTGAAGCCTACGAGCGCGAGGAAAGCCCCGCCGCCAAGGACGCCATTGCCCAGATCCTGACCAATTCGCGGATGTCGGCCGAAGGCCACCGTCCGATCTGTCAGGACACTGGCATCGGCATGGTCTTCATCAAGGTCGGCATGCAGGTCACCTGGCCGGATGCCACCATGAGCATCCAGCAAATGATCGACGAAGGCGTCCGCCGCGCCTACGGCAACCCGGACAATCCGCTGCGCGCCTCGGTGCTGGCCGACCCGGCCGGTGCCCGCAAGAACACCAAAGACAACACCCCGGCTGTCGTCCATTTCGAAATTGTTCCCGGCCATCACGTTGAAGTGATCTGTGCCGCCAAGGGCGGCGGTTCCGAAGCAAAGTCCAAGTTCGCCATGCTCAACCCGTCCGACGACCTCGTCGACTGGGTGCTGCATAAAATCCCGGAAATGGGTGCCGGCTGGTGTCCGCCCGGCATCATCGGCATCGGCATCGGCGGCACGCCGGAAAAGGCCATGCTGCTGGCCAAGGAATCAATCATGGCGCCGGTCAATATTCACGAACTGAAGGCCAAGGCCGCTACCGGTGCCAAGCTGACCCGCCCGGAAGAACTGCGCCTCGAACTGTTTGAAAAAATCAACGCGCTCGGCGTCGGTGCCCAGGGCCTCGGCGGCCTGACCACAGTGCTCGACGTCAAGGTGCTCGATTACCCGTGCCACGCCGCCAACCTGCCGGTCGCCCTGGTCCCGAACTGCGCGGCAACCCGGCACTGCCATTTCCATTTGGATGGCTCCGGCCCGGCCAAACTCGAAGTACCGAAACTGGAAGACTGGCCGGCTGTCACCTGGACGCCGGACCTCAAGGCCGCCACCTCGGTTGATCTCAACACCCTGACCAAGGAACAGGTCGCTGCCTGGAAGCCGGGCCAGAAGTTGCTCCTGAACGGCAAGATGCTGACCGGCCGCGATGCCGCGCACAAGCGCATTGCCGACATGCTGGCCAAGGGCGAAAAGCTGCCGGTTGACTTCACCAACCGTGTCATTTACTACGTTGGCCCGGTCGACCCGGTGCGTGACGAAGTTGTAGGACCGGCCGGCCCGACTACCGGCACCCGCATGGACAAGTTCACCCGCATGATGCTCGAACAGACCGGTCTGATCTCGATGATCGGCAAATCCGAACGCGGCCCGGTGGCCATCGAGGCGATCAAGGACAACAAGTCGGCCTACCTGATGGCGGTTGGCGGCGCTGCCTACCTGGTCGCCAAGGCGATCAAGTCGGCCAAGGTCGTCGGCTTTGCCGATCTGGGCATGGAAGCCATCTACGAATTCGATGTCGAGAACATGCCGGTGACCGTTGCCGTCGACTCCTCCGGCGTCAGCGTGCACGAAACCGGCCCGAAGGAATGGCAAATCAAGATTGGCAAGATTCCAGTCTCTGCCTAAGGCTTTCTCTGGACAACAAAAACCCGGCCAAGGCCGGGTTTTTGTTGGGTCGTTTCCGGAAAGAACAGTCAGCAGTTTTCTTCAATGTTTCCGGTCGGGCAGAGCGGAGGTTCACCGGAGGCGCGCAATTTTCGGCATTTTTTGCAGACCGCACTGATCCAGCCCTTGCAGGACATCATGTCGGGGAGCGACTCTTCGGCCAGCATCTCTTTCAGGCGCGCAAAAAACGCCTCCTGGTTGATGCTGTCCCCGCCGCAACCCGTCGTGCAAATAACCCGGTTGCCACCGGAAAGATGCGCCGCATCATGACGGCTGATCGCCAAATGCAACAACTCGTCAGTCGTCGTTGCCGCGTAGTCATCCGGCAAGGCAGCGATGCCCACACTGATGGTTACGGCAACTCGCGTACCCTGTATCGAAATATTTGCATCCGACATCGCCTTGCATACGCTGCGGGCAAATTTCTCGCACTGCTCGCGCCCGGCCATCTTTGAAATGATGGCGATGCGCCCGCCGACCAGCGGCAGCATGCTTTCATCCGTATTTATCTTGCTCCCCAGCAGACCGAGTATTTTCTGGACAATTTTGTCTGCCAGATCCCAGCCATAACGAAGCCTGAAGTCTTCGTAGCCATCCAACCCGAAGACCAGGACACCACGGGGTTGCGGATCATGAATCAGAGCCAGCGAGTCTTGCAGGCACGGGTCGCCGGCATCTTCGGACAGCCTTATCGCAGGCGCACTTTGGTTTTTCGGCGGCGCGTCACTCAGGCCGGGAAGGCTATCGACACGCTGCAAGAAGTCACTCACGCTGACTTCGCTTTGCTCGCCGAATTCGGCAACAACTGCGGTCGAATCGGTTGGTGAATTCAGATCAGGGTCAATCAGGCGGAGCAGTAAACTCTGAAACTCCGGACCGGCACTTCTTTTCGGAATGAATTCGGAAACACCGAGTTGTTTTGCCTGCGCCCGCCCATCTTCGGAGAAGCTGTCGGAAACCAGCTGAAAATAAGGCAGCTGATTGAGGCGAGCCAATTTACTGGCCCTGAGCCGCTCGACAAGTCCGGCCCCCTCGAGCGTGGTGATATCCAGCCCGGAAAAAACGGCGATGATCGACGAGTCAAGAACAAGCGTTTGCCACGCCGACTCTGCATCGCGCTCTTCGCAAACCTCAAAATGTCCGCGCAAAAGCTTGCCAAGTGACGCTCGAACCAGCCGCGAAGCGTCCACAACCAGGACTTTCTGCAACTTCGTCATATCTCTTCCACGCAAATTCGCTTGTAGGACACAATTGTAAGAATGTTACGACCAAAGGAGTAGTTTAATTCATTCGGTGAAATGCCGCTTACATTACTGACTTTTTGTTCATTTTCTCATTTCGCCTGAATTGATATATTTTTCGGCCCGTCGATCCCCTGAACGCCTGACCACCCAGTCGGGAAATACCTGCCCGCTAACATGTTCCGCAAATTCCGCATCCTGCTCCTGCTGCTTGTCCTCGCCACTGTCGGCCTCGGCGCGTGGCGCTCGAATTCCCGGCTGACGGCTTGGGAACACACCATCCATGTCGCGATCTATCCGATTGCCGGCGACAATTCTCCAGCCACCGCCGCCTACGTTAGCGGCCTGAATAACGAAAGCTTTACGGAAATTGCGCAGTGGCTGCAGCAACAGACGGAAAAACAGGGTCTCGCCATACTGCAACCGGTGGCGTTGCGCGTTTCACCGCCGCTGGCCGAAATACCGCCCTTGCGGCCGAGCCAGCCGAGCGCAATGGATGCCGTATTGTGGAGTCTGAAGCTGCGCTGGTGGGCATCCCAGCACGACAAGATCGACGGCCCGAAACCGCATGTCCGGCTGTTCGTGCTCTTTCACGATCCCGCACTCCACGCGTCGGTGCCTCATTCGACCGGCCTCAGCAAGGGGCAGATCGGTGTCATCCATGCCTACGCTTCACGCCTGCAGCGCCGGCAGAACGCCGTGGTCATTGCCCACGAAATGCTGCATACCTTCGGCGCTACGGACAAATATGATCTGGCGACCCTGCAGCCGATCTACCCGCAGGGTTATGCCGAACCGGGACGCGACCCGCGCCTGCCACAGGAGATGGCAGAAATCATGGGCGGGCGCATTCCGCTGGACGGGCAGACAGCCGAAATCCCGATCAGCCTTGCCGATACGCTGATCGGACCGGAAACTGCCCAGGAAATTGGCATGATGCGCGGGCTCCCACGGTCAACCGGGAAAAACAGCCAAAAATGAAATCGCTTTCCGGCCCTTGAATCAGCGCTCGGTCTTGCCAACCACACCCCATAGCGCGCGGAACTTGCCGCTCAACGTCAGCCTTTCGTCTGACAAGGCTTCAAGGAAATCGGACATGCGCTTCGACTTGGCCACGGCAAACAGCACCAACCCGACGAACACAGAAGTGGCAATCAGCCCGTGCAGCGCACGTTCGAATATTGAACCGTCACCAAAGGCAATGATGTTCATGCCGAAATAGCCGGTCGTCACCGTCGCAATCAGACCGAGAATGGTGATCACGGTCAGCCGGACGACGGTGTTCGATTGCCGGCGCTGCGAGTCGCTGTCGAGGTAATGGCTCATCTCGCGAATTTCGTCGCGGACATCGTCGTACAGCGCATCGTTGTGCAGATGATTGGAACACAGCCGGTACATCGCCTGCACGTGCGGCCGTTCGGAAAGCTCGTGGAACCAGTAGCGGTGGGTGAAGCGCAGGAAGGTTTCGAAATTGGCCCGGATCCGCCGTTTGAAGCGGCGGACGGAATTATCGTTGCGGATATCGAGATCATTGACCGCATCGACCAGCACCTCGGAAAACGCCAGCAGCGAAGCCCGATGCAAATGGGCGATGAGGAAAACGAGAAAATACTGGTGACGGAATTGCGCCAGAACGCCGCGCTCGCCATCGACAAAAAACGGAAATGCCGTATCGCCGACCACCGTGAAGGCGTTGCCGGTGCACATGAAGCGCGTGTTCGGCCCGGCCTCGCTGTCGGTCCAGAAACGGTCGTGACAGAACCGGCTTTCGAACTCGATGACGCCTGGTTCGTTGATCGGCAGCGTTTCGTTCGGGTGCAGCATGGTCGCCAGACCGATACGTACCCACTCCTCGCGACATAGCGTGCGCGGCTGATCCACGGCAAGAAAGGCCATGACCGGCATGCGCTGGTATTCGATCAGGCGGTAACGCAAATCGCCCTCTTCGTCGGAATGCGCCAGCACCATCGGCCGCAGCAGGCTGGCCCAATGCTCCGAAATGCAGGGGCTGCGATGCTGGCAAACGTAGCTCAGATATTTCTCGCGTTTTTCTGCATCGGAACGGGCAATGACCTGACCATCGACGCCAATCCACTCAGCCAGATAGACGTTGTGCAAACCTTCGCCGCCCTCTTCCCAGCCGGACGGATAAGCCCGCCCGAAGCGGAACAGGAAATCGCGCACGGTATCGAGCGGCAGGTTATTGGCCCGCACCTCGAGATTGAGTTGCACGACATCAAGGTCATGGAAGAAATAGAGATCGAGGTGCACGATGTCGAGCTCGATCGGCGCCTGCCCCTTGCGCAGCGTCACACGCAGCCGGTCAATATCCTTGCGCCGGAAAACGTGCATCGGCGAGCCACCCGGCGGGTCTTCCCGCGACGAATTGCGCGAGCGGCCCTCACCGTAGAGAAAGCGCTGGACATAGGGCAAAAATGAAACGAACTCACGGTAATGGCGCTCCTTGAACTGGCCGGCATCCTCCATGAACTCGTCATCAATCCGGCGCCACGGATGCGTCTCCGTCCGCGACTCGAAAATTTCCCAGTGCCGTCCCTCGCTACCGGTAATCGCCATCGGTTCAAGCTGTAGCGGCCAGACCAGGCTGGCGTGAAAGAGCCGAACGCGACCGTTCTCCGGATCGCTCTGCGTGTCGGTCATACGATTTTCCCCGTGTGGACTGCTCATGCCGATCCTATCGCCCCATCAATAGTCTCGAAGTATCCAACAAATCGGCTGATCCGCAATGGACAAAAGCCGGCTCCCAGCCAGCCTTGCCACCTCTGCGGCAATGATCAGGAAACCATTCGTTCGGCCCGGGCGCGATCCCACAGGCGCTTGTTGATTTCCTCGATTGGCAACTCGAAACGGAAGTGTTTGTCGAGTTCCCTGAGGATGGGCATCAATTGCATCCCGACCGTCCCCAGGCAGGGCCTCAATTCTGCAGGATCGATCGTCGCCAGCAGTTCCTTTAGTTGAGGCACGAAGGATTCACAACCACCAAGGCCGGCCCCCTGCAGGCCCGATGCGGCCATGACCCGATTGCCACCGGCCCGGGCGGCAGTATCGAGGCGCTCGTAGGCCAGTTGCAGCAGAGCCTGCTCCGACAACTCGACGCCGTCATCGGGAACAACCGCGACGCCAACGCTGACTGTCAGATGGATGCGCTGGCCTTCGACGGATATCTGCGCGCTCGCCATCGCCTTGCAGATACGGTTGGCAAATCCGGCACAAATCGAGGCAGACGTTGATCTCGTCACAATCACCACCCGACCATCAGTGAGTTGCCCGATAAAGTCTTCCGGCCGAATCTTCCTCGACAACAGGAAACAGAATCGCTGCGCCGAACTGAACGCCAATTCGGCCCCGTAGCGAACGACCAGATCATCATAGCCGTCGAGGCCGAAGGCCAGAACGCCTACGCCATGGCCCTCCTGCGCCTCGGGTAAAGTTTTCGCCAGATACTCTTCAAGCATCTCTTCGGCGAGCACCGTATCGTCGTTGCTGTAGTCGTCGTCTCCCGGCTCTTCGCGCTCCGTTGGCTCCAGTCCGGCAATCTGCCCCATGATGTTGCTGATGCCGATATCGGATTGCGCACCAAACTGCTCGAAGGGTTCTTCAGGAAGCGGCGGTGGCGCCTGAACGCGCCCATCTGCTGCGTCCTCTCGCCACTCCATCTGGGCCGAAACAAGGCTTTCGATCGATGGACTGGTCGATCCCTTCACGACAAATTCGGTAACACCTGAGTTTTTCGCTTTTTGCCGTTCATCATCGGAAAAGCTGTTCGAAACCATCAGCAAAAACGGAACGTTCTTCAAGCGCGACAACTTGCTGTCGCGCAGGCGCTCAAGCAAGCCGCGGCCATCGTCTCTGTCCAGGGTCATTCCGGAGACGACGGCAACAATGGCACTGTCGAGGACCATGGTCTGCCATGCCGACTCGTCATTGTCCTCATCACGGACTTCAAAACGATCAGACAGTTGCTTGGTCAGCGATGCACGAACAACTCTCGATGCATCGACAACCAGAACCTTGCGCTTATTTGCCATCTATATTCCAAATTCGCGAATTATTTCAAATACTTGAATTTCATCTCCACCGGGATTCAAGTGTAAACGACCCGGCACCATCCAAGTCAAGATTGGCGCATGTAAATATCTGTTGCGCGCCCGTCAACTCAAAGCCCCGTTGGTACTTGATTTTGTTGCCCAGCTAATCCATAGTTCGAAAACTGTTTTTTTTGCCCATTCTCAGGAAATCCGATGAACGCACGCCGTACCTTCCGCTCAGCCACTGCCTTTGCAGTGGAACCGGTTGTCGTACGCGTAGTCGTAGTAGGCGTCGTTATGCACGCGCCGTCGCGGATCGGGTAAGCAGAAGCAGCACAGAACCCCAAACCCCGCCGGCGCAAACCGGCGGGGTTTTTGTTTTTGGAGCCCGCCGGTTGCGCCACCAACCAAAAGGAAACCTCCATGACAGAAACTCTCACCGGCGCCCAGATCACCGTGCGCCTGCTTGAACGCCAGGGCATCCGCACCGTGGCCGGCATACCCGGCGGCGCCATCCTGCCGATCTACGATGCGCTCGGCCAGTCGTCCGCCATCCATCACGTACTCGCCCGCCACGAGCAGGGGGCCGGCTTCATGGCCCAGGGCATGGCCCGCGCCACCGGACTGCCGGCCGTCTGCCTGGCCTCCTCCGGCCCCGGCGCGACCAACCTGCTGACCGCCATCGCCGACGCCAAGCTCGATTCGATTCCGCTCGTCGCCATCACCGGCCAGGTGCCGAAGGCGATGATCGGCACTGATGCCTTTCAGGAAGTCGACACCTACGGTCTGAGCATCCCGATCACCAAGCACAACTTCCTCGTTTCGTCGGCCGATGAACTGCTCGAAGTCATCCCGCGCGCTTTCCGGATCGCCGCCTCCGGCCGTCCCGGCCCGGTGCTCATCGATATCCCGAAGGACGTGCAGACGCAGGCTATCGAGATCAGCGAATGGCCGGAACCCGGTCGCGCCCTTCCTGCCCCGGCTGCCGATTCGACGCTGATCGAACAGGCCGCGGCGATGATCAACGCGGCCGAACGGCCGATCCTCTACCTTGGCGGCGGCGTCATCCATTCCGGCGCTGCTGTGGCTGCGATTGAACTGGCCGAAAAGGCCAGCCTGCCGACCGTCATGACGCTCATGGCGCTCGGTGCGATGCCGGTCGATCACCCGCTGGCGCTGGGCATGCTCGGCATGCACGCCGCCCGCTACACCAATCTGGCGCTCGACGAATGCGACCTGCTGATCGCCGTCGGTGCCCGTTTCGACGACCGGGCGACCGGCAAGGTGGCAGCCTTTTGCCCGCAGGCGAAGATCATCCACATCGACATCGACCCGGCTGAACTGGACAAGATCAAAACGGCGCACATCGGCATCACGGCCGACATCGGCGAAGCACTCGGCCAATTGCTGCCGGCCGTATTTCAAAATTCGCGAAAAATCTGGGTTGACCGTAGCAATGCCCTGAAAGCCGAGTTCCCGTTCGATCTGCACAGCACCGACAATCCGCGTTCGCATTTCGGCCTGATCCAGAGCGTCGCCGCCTGCCTCGACGATGATGCCATCATCGCCACCGACGTCGGCCAGCACCAGATGTGGGTCGCCCAGGCTTACCCGCTACGCCGGCCGCGCCAATGGCTGACCTCCGGCGGGCTAGGCACCATGGGCTTCGGCGTGCCGGCCGCCATCGGCGCGGCGCTGGCCGAACGTCAGCGCACTGTCGTCTGCTTTACGGGCGACGGCTCGATCATGATGAACATCCAGGAACTGGTCACCGCCGCCGAGGAAAACGTGAATATCAAGATCGTGCTCATGGACAACGCCACGCTCGGCCTCGTACACCAGCAGCAGACGCTGTTCTACGGCGAGCGCCTGTTCGCCTCGCAGTTCAGATCGTCGCCGGATTTCGTCAAGATCGCCCAGGGTTTCGGCATCGCCGCGGTCGACCTCGACACCTCGGCCAACCCCTGCGCGACGCTCATGGAGGCCATTTCCCGCCCCGGCCCCTGCCTGATCCACGCCAGCATCGATGCCGAACAGAAGGTCTATCCCATGGTGCCACCGGGCGCCGCCAACCGCGACATGATTGGAGCCTGAGATGAACGCGATCAACCGTAATGAACAAAACGCACTGGCCCGCGCTGTGCTGGAAATCGACGTCAATAACCACGCCGGCGTCATGTCGCACGTCGTCGGCCTGTTTTCGCGCCGCTCCTACAACGTCGAAGGCATCCTCTGCCTGCCCGTCGGCGATGGCCAGCACAGCCGCATCTGGCTATTGGTCAACGAAGACCAGCGGCTGGCGCAGATGATGAAGCAGGTGGAAAAGCTTGAGGATGTCATCGCGATTCGCCGGCACAACGCCGACCACGCGGTATTTCAGGACTTGGAAACTTTCTTCCGGCCCTGAGGAAGAACAATCAGGAAGCTGCCGGGGTTTCCCGGCACTTCCGCTTGTATTCGCGAATCAGTTCGAGTTCGTCATCGCTGATCGACTCGAAGCGCAAACCAACCAGCCGGCGCTCACCAAGCCGGCGGATGCGCATGATGCTGACGTAGGCTTCGACCTTTCCGCCAAGATCGGGCGAATCGATCCGGCAGACACCAACTTCACCGCTCGGCTTGGCGCCGAGAACGGCCGCATCGATCAGCACGCCAATACCGGAAACCGAAATGTCAGCCGCCGGCAACTCAAGGTGCATGCCCCCTAGACTCAGGGAGACATGGCCTTGGAGAAATACGCGAGGGGAGCGGCGACGTTCTTTCACGATGGATTTCCAGCACAACACTAGACAGACATTTTTGCACGGGCGTGGTTCAAACGCACGACAATTACATGGATTTACCATAGCCACTCTGCGCGGCGAAATCCAGCGCCCCGGCGCCGATGCTGCCTTGCCAAGGCCCGGCTATACTCTGTCCTCCTGCCCAACCATTCAAAAAACATGACTCAGAGCATCAGCTGGCAAAGCGCCCACGCTTACACCGACATCCTCTACGAAACCGCCGAAGGCATCGCCAAGATCACCATCAATCGGCCGGAAAAGCGCAATGCCTTTCGCCCGGAAACGGTCAATGAACTGATCGACGCCTTCCACCGCGCCCATCGCGACAACGCCATCGGCGCCATCATCCTGACCGGTGCCGGCAATGAGGCTTTCTGTTCTGGCGGCGACCAGAAGGTGCGCGGCGCCGAAGGGTACATCGACGAAGGCGGCACGCCGCACCTCAATGTGCTCGATTTGCAGATGCAGATTCGCCGGTTGCCCAAGCCGGTGGTGGCCATGGTCGCCGGCTTTGCCATCGGCGGCGGCCACGTCCTGCACCTCGTCTGCGACCTGACCCTGGCCGCCGACAACGCCCGCTTCGGCCAGACCGGGCCGCGCGTCGGCAGCTTCGATGCCGGCCTCGGCGCCGGACTCATGGCGCGGACCATCGGTCTCAAGCGGGCCAAGGAAGTCTGGCTGCTCTGCCGCCAGTACGATGCCGCGACGGCACTAGCCTGGGGGCTGGTCAACGCCGTCGTGCCGATCGACAAGCTTGAAGAAGAAACGGTGAACTGGTGCCGCGACATGCTCAAGCTGTCGCCCATGGCGCTGCGCATGATCAAGGCCGGCTTCAACGCCGACACCGACGGACTGGCCGGCATCCAGGAACTGGCCGGCAACGCCACCGGCCTGTTCTACATGAGCGAAGAAGGCCAGGAAGGCCGCAACGCTTGGCTCGAACGCCGCCCGCCCAACTTCGGCAAGTATCGCAAACGGCCGTGAAAATCATCGGCGCTGACTGGCTGCCCTACTCGTTACCGCTCAAACGCCCGTGGCAAACCAGCCGCGGCGAGTTTTATCAGCGCCAAGGCCGCCTGCTCCGCCTGCAATCGGCCGAAGATCTGACCGGCTGGGGCGACTGCGCCCCGTTGCCCGAATTCGGCATCAGCGAGGCCTTGGCAACAGCCTTCGCCGAAGAATGTGCCCACCTAGACCTGATCGCCCAGCAAGCCGGCCTGCCGCTCAACGCCTGGCTCAGTGGCGAACCGCCGGTAAGCAATCTCACGGTCAACCGGAATTTTGGGCCAATTTTGAAATGCTCTGCGGAGGCGCTGGCCGACGCAGCCAACGCCGGTTTCAGCGTCCTCAAGCTCAAAGTCGGCATCGCCCCGGTCAGCGACGAAATCGCCGCCCTGCACCAGCTCGCTGGCGCCTTGCCCGCCGGACTGAGCCTGCGCCTCGATGCCAACCGTGCCTGGAACTGGGCCGACGCCCAAAGCTTCATCGCCGCCTGCGCCAGCCTGCCCATCGAAGGTCTCGAAGAACCACTGGCCGAGCCGACGCAAGTTTTACTGCAAAAATTGCAGTCGACCGCAGCTTTCCCGCTGGCCATCGACGAGTCGATCCATCTCCTTGACGCCGACTTTTTCCGCCATCCGCCGGTCGGCCGCATCGTCATCAAACCGGCCCGCCACGGCGGCCTGCTGGCCAGCGTCGAACTGGCCTTGCGAGGCCGCGCTTCCGGCCTTGAGGTCATCGTCACCTCAAGCCTGGAAAGCGCCTGCGGCCTGCTCGCCTGTGCCCATCTCGCCGCCGCCGTGGCGCCGGACGCCGTGCACGGCCTGGCCATGGCCGACTGGTTTGCCAAAGACACGGGCGCCACGCCAGCCATCGTCGGCGGTCAGTTGCAACTACCGACCGGCCCCGGGCTCGGCTTTCAAACTTTCCTGCCTTAAGCCCCCCCGGCAGCCATCGCCTGGCTCAAATCTTTACGACATTTTTACGCCGGGATGGCGAGAATATTCATTGTTTTTAGACGCGACGACGTAGGCTGGAAATGTCGGATTGCAGAAAGAAAATCATGAACAGCGAAACCCCCGTGGTCACCCCACAGCCAGAGCGTTTCAAACCCTGGCAGCGGACGTTGCTCACGGTCCTGGCGTGTGCCGCAACAACGCTGGTGGCGACACCGCTGCTTGGCTATCTCGATCCGGCCAATATCGTCATGCTTTTTCTGCTCACGGTATTGCTCGTCGCCATCACTTTCGGGCGCGGCAGTGCGGTGCTTGCATCAGTTCTCGGCGTCCTGCTCTTTGACATCTTTTTCGTCCCGCCGCGCTTTTCGCTGGCCGTCGAAAACATCCAGTATCTGGTGACTTTCGCCGTCATGCTGATCACCGGCCTGATCACCGGCCAACTGGCCGCCGGCCTCAAACAAAAGGCGCGCGAAGCGCAGACCCGCGAACAACGCACGCAGGCGCTCTACGACGCCGCCCGGCAACTGGCCGGCGCGCTGACCCTGGCGCAGGTCGTCGACATCGCGCGCAGTTTCACGCAGGCGCAGCTTGAAGCAGAATCGCTCATTCTGCTACCCGACGAGCACGGCCATCCAACGCTGGCAACATCGACCACATCCGCCTGCAAGGTCAATCCGCTGCTCGCCAACATTGCCGAAGACAGCGGCAAAACGGTCCGCAATCATGAAATGTCCGGCAGCGGCTACGCCGCGCTCTATCTGCCCTTGCGCGCTTCGATGCGGACCCGGGGCGTGCTCGCCATCGCCTTCCCGGCCGAAGTCGTCAGCGTGCCCGACGAACAGGTCGCCCTGCTCGAAGCACTGGCCTCGCTCATCGGCATCGCGCTCGAACGGCTGCATTACGTCGACGTCGCCCAGTCGACGCAGTTCAAGATGCTTGCCGAGCGACTGCGCAGCTCCATCCTGTCGGCGCTTTCCCATGACTTGCGGACGCCGCTGACGGCGCTGGTCGGGCTGGCCGATTCGCTGTTCCTGATCAAGCCGGCGCTGCCCGACACGGCCCTGGAAACCGCCCAGTCGATGCACGAACAGGCCGCCCGCCTGGCCAATCTGGTCGGCAACCTGCTCGACATGGCGCGCCTCAATGCCGGCGAAATCAATCTGCGCCGCGAATGGCAACCGCTCGAGGAAGTCATCGGCGCCAGCATCAAGCTCATCGAAAGCGCCCTCGTCGCCCATCCGGTCAAGGTCAGCCTGCCGCCCGACCTGCCGCTGCTGGAATTCGATGCCGTGCTGCTCGAACGCGTCTTCTGCAATTTGCTTGAAAACGCCACCAAGTACGCACCGCTGAATACCAACCTAGAGATCACGGCACAGCCGGCCGGCGAGTTTGTCGAAATCGCCGTCAGCGACCGCGGCCCCGGCTTTTCGGATACCGACAACGACCGCCTGTTCGACATGTTCGTGCGTGGCGACAGCGTTGCCGGCAAACCGGGCACCGGCCTTGGCCTGGCCATCTGTCGGGCCATTGTCGAAGCGCATGGCGGCACCATTCGTGCCACGAATCGGCCGGAAGGCGGCGCATGCATCAGCTTCACCCTGCCCCGCGGCACGCCGCCCATCCTTGAGGAGGAAAGCGTATGAACGCGCCGAAACCCAAGGTGCTGCTCATTGAGGATGAAAAGACCATCCGCCGCTTCGTCCGCGCGGCCGTCGAGGAGGAAGGCTGCGCCGTCATCGAAGCTGAAACGATGGCCGGCGGCCTGATTGAGGCCGGCGCCCAGAAGCCCGACCTGCTCATCCTCGACCTCGGCCTGCCCGACGGCAACGGCATCGACCTGATCCGCGACCTGCGCGGCTGGTCGGAAGTGCCGGTGCTGATCCTCTCGGCCCGTACGCAGGAAAACGACAAGATCGACGCCCTTGACGCCGGCGCCGACGATTACCTGACCAAGCCGTTCAGCGTCGGCGAACTGCGTGCCCGCGTCCGCGCCCTGTTGCGCCGACGACAGCGCAGCGGCGAGGGGGTCACCCCCGTCATCGAATTCGGCGATGTCACAGTCGACCTCTCGCGGCGCCTGGTTTTGCGCGGTGGCGAAGCGGTGCACCTGACACCCATCGAATACCGCCTGCTGTCCACCCTGCTCGGCCACCCCGGCAAGGTGCTCACCCAACGCAACCTGCTGCGCGAAATCTGGGGTCCGTCCTATATCGAGAGCAGCCATTACCTGCGGGTCTACGTCGGCCATCTGCGCCAAAAACTAGAGAACGACCCAACCCAGCCCGCCCACTTTTTGACCGAAACAGGCGTCGGCTACCGCTTCCAGCCGTAAGGAAAATCCATGCAAGTTACCGACAACAAGCGTCTCGCCACGCTGACTCTGGCCGCCCTCGGCATCGTTTATGGCGACATTGGCACCAGCCCGCTCTACGCCATCAAGGAAGTCTTCGGCGGCGCCCATCACCCGGTGCCGATCACGCCGGACAATGTCCTCGGCGTGCTTTCGCTCTTCCTCTGGTCGCTGCTCATCGTCGTCACGCTGAAGTACGTGTCCTTCATCATGCGCGCCAACAACAAGGGCGAAGGCGGCATCATCGCGCTCATGACGCTGGCCCTGCACAAGGGCAACCCGGCGTCGCGCCGGCACAAGTTGCTGATTGCCCTCGGCCTGTTCGGCGCCGCGCTGTTCTACGGCGACGGTGTGATCACCCCGGCCATTTCGGTGCTCTCCGCCGTCGAAGGGCTGGAGATCATCACGCCGGCCTTCAAGCCCTATGTGCTGCCGATCACGCTGAGCATCCTGATCGGCCTGTTCTTCTTCCAGCGCCGCGGGACGGCCAGCGTCGGCGCCCTGTTCGGCCCGATCATGGTGCTCTGGTTTGCTGTGCTGGCGACCTTCGGCGCCATGGCCATCATCGAACACCCGGCCGTCCTGGCTGCGGTCAACCCGATTTATGGCCTGAATTTCCTGCTCGGCAATTCGGTCCTCGGCTTCTTCGCACTCGGCGCCGTCGTCCTCTGCATCACCGGCGCCGAGGCGCTTTATGCCGACATGGGCCACTTCGGTGCCAAACCGATCCGTTACGCCTGGCTCGGCTACGTGCTGCCGGCCCTGGTCATAAACTATTTTGGCCAAGGCGCGCTGCTCCTCGACAACCCGGAAGCCGTCCAGAATCCGTTCTACCTGCTCGCCCCCGACTGGGCACTCTACCCGCTCGTCATCCTGTCTACGGTGGCGACCATCATCGCTTCGCAGGCGGTCATTTCCGGCGCCTTCTCGATCACTCAGCAGGCCATCCAGCTCGGCTACACGCCGCGCCTCGAAATCCAGCACACCTCGGATCGCGAAATGGGCCAGATCTACCTACCGGCCATCAACTGGTTGCTGCTCATCGCCATCATCGGACTGGTCATCGGCTTCGGCAGTTCGTCCAATCTGGCCGCCGCCTACGGCATTGCGGTGACTGGCACGATGCTGATCACCAACCTGCTGGCCATCGCCGTCGCCATCCGTCTGTGGAACTGGAGCCCGTGGCGAGCGGTGCTTGGCGCCCTGCCCTTCATCGTCATCGACCTCGGCTTCTTCCTCGCCAATTCGGTCAAGATTCCCGACGGCGGCTGGTTCCCGCTGGTCTTCGGCCTCGGCGTGTTCATCCTGCTGACCACCTGGAAACGCGGCCGCGAACTGCTGCATGAGCGCCTGGCGGCCGACGCCCTGCAACTCAAGCCCTTCATCGAAGACATTGCCGGCGGCGGCATCGAGCGGGTACCCGGAACGGCCATCTTCCTGACGCCGGACCCGGAAGCCGTGCCGCACGCCATGCTGCATAGCCTCAAGCACTTCAAGACGCTGCACGAACAGGTTGTGGTTCTCAGCGTATCGGTGTTCGACGTGCCGTATGTGCCGGATATTGACCGCGTCGAGGTTCGCAAACTGGCCGGGAATTTCTCGCAGGTCGTCGTCCAGTACGGCTACAAGGACGAACCGGATATCCCGGCCGCCCTCGCCTTGTGCGGCGAGGCCGGGCTGCACGTCGACATGATGGACGCTTCGTTCTTCCTGGGCCGCGAAACGCTGATTCCGAAACTGAAATCGGATATGGCCTACTGGCGCGAATTGCTCTTCGTCGCCATGTTCCGCAACGCCGGCAGCGCGACGGCCTACTTCAAGATTCCGTCGAATCGCGTGGTCGAGTTGGGGGCGCAGATCGTGCTGTAACCGCGGATTCGACGGTCAAGCGGGATTGCTACGGTCAACCGGAAATAACGGCCAAAATTGAAATGCGCGGTGGCGGGCAGATCACCTGCCCGCAAAGCCCTTTATTCGGGCTTGTCGCCAGGGTTGTACTGAAAACCCGTGAACATGGTCCGCGTCTGGGTTTGCATCTGGTCCTGCATCGACTGAAACATTTTTTTTGACTGATCCATATAGGCAGTCATCATGTTCTGCATGGCCGGCTGCTGGAAGTTCAGGAACTGGTTCCAGAAATCCGTCTGCATGTGGGTATTGTCGCCGCCATTCGGGCCGTACATGGTCTTCGACTGTTCCTGCAACTTGCCCTGGAAGTCAACGAAGGTCTTCATGTTGTTTTCCAGGTACTTGCCGAGCATGCCCTGCATCGTGCTGCCGTAGAAACGGATGAAGCCGGAAAGCAGTTCGCTCGAGAACAGCGGCATGCCGCCTGATTCTTCCTCGAGGATGATCTGAAGCAGGATGCTGCGCGTCAGGTCTTCATCGGTCTTGGCGTCGAGCACCTTGAACACTTCGAACTTGAGGACCAGTTCCTTCACATCGCCCAGCGTGATGTACGCACTCGTCTTGGTATCGTAAAGACGACGATTGGGGTATTTCTTGATCAGGCGTACCGGTTCCGACATGCTTTGATCCTTCAGGACGGGTTTGTGTGCAGCGCAACATTATAGCAAAAAAAACGGGCGCTTTAGGGCGCCCGTTCCTGTTGCATTGCAAAAATTCAGCAATATTCAATGCCGAACTCCGCAACGCTGTTCGGCAGATTACTGGTAGTACAGACCGCCGTTGATGTTCATCGTCGCGCCGGTCATGAAGGCTGCCAGATCGGAAGCCAGGTAGGCGCAGGCGCCACCGATTTCTTCCGGCTTGGCCAGACGCTTCATCGGCACGGTGTCGATGATGGATTGCAGAACTTCCGGCTTGATCGCCATAACCATCTTGGTGGCAACGTAGCCCGGGCAGATGGCGTTGACGGTCACGCCCTTGGCGGCCAGTTCGGCAGCCAGCGCCTTGGAGAAGCCGATTACACCGGCCTTGGCAGCCGAGTAGTTGGTCTGGCCAGCCTGACCCTTGACGCCATTGACGGAGGAGATGTTGATGATGCGACCCCAGCCACGTTCGGCCATCTTGGCAGAGACTTGCTTGGTCATGTTGAACAGCGAGGTCAGGTTGGTGGCGATAACTGCATCCCAGCCGTCCTTTTCCATCTTGGCAAACATGCGGTCACGGGTGATACCGGCATTGTTCACGAGGATGTCGACCTGACCGCAAGCGGCTTCAGCTTCGGCAACCATCTTCAGGCAGTCTTCCAGCGACGAAACGTCGCCAGCAACACAGACAAAATCCTTGAAGCCGGCTTCAGCCATTTCAGCCAGCCAGGCATCCTTGTTATCGAATTGCGGGTGGTAAGAAGCGACCACCTTGTGGCCAGCCTTGGCCAGTTCCTGACAGATTGCGGTTCCAAGACCACCCATAGCGCCGGTAACGAGAGCAACACGTTGAGTCATAGTTATTCCTTCCTGTTGTTAAATAGAGCGGGGTAAAAAATTACGCCAGTCAGTACATGTGCTGACCACCGTTGATGGAAATATTGGCCCCGGTCACGAACGCCGCTTCGTCGGAAGCGAGGTAGGCGACAAGGCCGGCGATTTCTTCCGGCTTGCCCAGTCGATTGACCGGGATCTGCGGCAGAATTTTTGAATCGAGGATTTCCTGCGGGATGGCCGTCACCATCTTGGTGCCGATGTAGCCCGGGGAAATGGTGTTGACCGTAACCCCCTGCTTGGCCACTTCCAGCGCCAGCGCCTTGGTGAAACCATGCATGCCGGCCTTGGCGGCCGAATAATTGGTCTGCCCGAAGGCGCCCTTCTGGCCATTGACGGAACCCACATTGATGACCCGACCCCACTTGCGCTCGACCATGCCCTCCATGACCTGCTTGGTCATGTTGAAGACGGAATCGAGGTTGGTATGAATGACGGCATCCCAATCAGCCTTGGTCATCTTTTTGAAAGTCATGTCTCGGGTGATGCCGGCATTGTTTACCAGCACATCGACCGGGCCGACCTCCTTGCTCACCGTTTCGACACACACGCGAGCCGATTCGAAATCGGTCACATCGCACGGGTAGGCCTTGAAGCCATAACCCATGTTGTTCATTCCCTTCAGCCAATCCTGAACCTTGGCATTGCCGGGCGAATAGGTCGTGACGACCTTGAAACCCAATGCGGCCAGCTTGATGCAAACGGCCTCGCCGAGACCGCCCATTCCTCCAGTAACCAGTGCAACTCGCGACATTGTTATACCCTCTCGAGAAGTTTTTATACCGCGCGTTCCTTGACGTATCTGCCTGGTGCCGGTTCGATCGGCTTGTAATTGGCATTCCCCGGTTTGCGCGGTGCCCGCTGTTCTCCTGACAACGGTTTGAGCCAGTCAGCCCAGTCGGCCCACCAGCTCCCCTTCCTCTCTTCTGCCGCGGTCAACCACCCGTCAGCATCGTTTTTTACATCTTCATTGACCCAATAGCTGCGTTTGTTCTTGCTGACCGGATTGATCACGCCGGCGATATGACCGGAGGCGCCCAGCACGAAGCGGCTCTTGCCGCCGAGCAGACGCGTGCTCTGATAGGCCGAGTGCCAGGGCACAATGTGGTCTTCGCGCGTAGCCAATAGATAAACCGGCATGTCGAGCTGGCCCAGATCGACTTTTGTCCCGCACATGTCGAGCTTCCCTGGCACGCGAAGGTTGTTTTCGAGATACATGTTGCGCATGTACCAGCAGGCAAACGGCCCCGGCAGGTTGGTCGAATCGGAATTCCAGTACAACAAGTCGAAGGCCTTCGGCTTCTCGCCTTTCAGGTAGTTGCCGGTGACGTAATTCCAGACCAGATCGTTGGCACGCAAGAAGGAGAAGGTATTGGCGAGGTCACGTGCCGGTAGCAGACCGCCCTTGCCGATTGTGCCTTCACGTGCAGCAACACCTTTTTCGTCGATGAACAGGCCGATTTCTCCGGTATCCGAGAAATCAAGCAAGGTGGTCAGCAAGGTCAGCGAAGCAACGGGATCTTCCCCGCGCGCCTTGAGGACAGCCAGTGCCGACGTCAATATGGTGCCGCCAACACAGAAGCCCAGCGCATTGACCTGTTTGACCTTGGTTATTTCCTGGACCACACGCAGCGCGGTGATCGGCCCTTGTTCAAGATAGTCATCCCAGCCGGCCTGGCCTTGCGCTTCCTTCGGATTGCGCCAGGAAACGAGGAACACCGTGTTGCCCTGCTCGACCATGAAGCGGATCAATGAATTGTCGGGCTGCAGGTCCATGATGTAAAACTTGTTGATACACGGCGGCACGACAAGCAGCGGCCGCGTGCCGACCTTGGGCGTGAGCGGGGCATACTGGATCAACTGCATCAATTCGTTTTCATATACGACAGAGCCTTCGGTCGTCGCGATATTCTTGCCAACCTCGAACACCGACTCGTCGGTCATCGAAATACGGCCCTTCTCGAAATCCTTGATCAGGTTGTTGATGCCGTCGGTAATGCTCTGGCCCTTGGTTTCCAGCGCCAGCTTGATGAATTCGGGGTTGGTCGCGGCAAAGTTGGACGGCGCCATGGCATCAGCCATCTGGCGAGCCAGGAAGCGCATGCGCTCCTTCGATTTTGCATCCTCGGCCGGAATCACTTCGACGACCTGCTTCAAATACTGGGTATTGAGCAGGTAGGCCTGATGCAGATAGTCGTAGATCGGACTTTCTTTCCACTCGGGCGCCGAAAAACGACGGTCACCGGGCTCGGGCGACACCTTGAAGGCTGGCTCCTGTCCCTGCTGCTTGTTCAATACCGCCTGCCAGAGCGACATCTGCTGATCCATGAACTGTTTTTGCAGTGCCGTCAGCGCCTGCGGATCGACCGCGGGCGGAGGCAGAGCACCAGCCGGCGAACCAGCCTTGCCAAGATAGTCCATGAATTGCTGCATCATGTTCTGCCCGTTTTGCATGAACTGAGCGGCAGAACCCGCGAATGCATCGTTATTGTTCGATCCCTGCGCCATGGGAAGACTCGTCTCTATTGTTGTCGGGGTTTGAGCCTTTGGATTCTCCATACCCGATTCGGCGCTGTCAATGAATTTGCATGCATAATTAGGCCCCCTTCAAGGCGCCCACTATGTACATTGTTGCAATCGGCTGGCTCTACGTTACATTGCTGATTGCCGTCAACGAACCCAGCGTCGTCGCCGGCATCGTTTCGTTCCTGTTTTACGGGCTTATGCCCTGTTCGTTGCTGCTCTGGCTGAGCGGCAGCAAGGTCCGGCGACAGCGCCGGGCGCATCGTGAATCACTCGCCGACCAGCGCCTGGACGATGGCGATCGAGGCGATACCCGAACAGATCAATAGCACCTGCAGGATCGACTCCTTGATTTCGGAGCGCTTGTGCAGGCCAGGAATCAGGTCGGCCACCGCAACGTAGATCATGCTCGCCGCGCCAAGGGCGAGCAGCGACGGAATCCACTCCGTCAATTCGGCCAGGGCGAAATAGGCCAGCATGGCACCAACCAGCGTTGCCAGGCTGGATAACAGATTGAAGGCTAGCGCCCGCACCTTGCTGTAGCCGGAATGCAGCAGGATCAGGTAGTCGCCGACCTCCTGCGGAATTTCGTGGGCAATGATGGCCATCGCGGTGACGATGCCAAGCTCGGTGCTTTGGAGAAAAGCGGCAGCGATCAGGATGCCGTCGACGAAATTGTGAAAGGTATCACCAACCAGGATGAGCAGGCCGGAGCGTCCATGATCATGGGCCGGCGCATGGGCGTCGTGTGCCTCGCAGTGGTCATGGTGACAATGGCGCCAAAGCACCAGTTTTTCGAGGACGAAAAACGCCATGATGCCGAACAGGACGGTTGCCGTCGTCCGATGTACATCGCCATGTTCGAGTGCATGCGGCAGGATTTCCAGAAAGGCCGCACCAAGCAGGGCACCGATAGCATAAGAGATCAGCATGCTGATGCGATGCGCGCCGAGCGCGAGACTCACCGCTGCTGCGGCGAAGACGCTCAAAGCGCCGCCAGCCAGCGAAACGGCAATGATCCAGGAAAGAGTACTCACGGGAATCTGCTACTTGGGAAAGGCGCGGATTATACGCCCGCCGACCAGTTTGGCTTAACCGCCAACGCCTCGTCTAGGAGCCAGCGACGAAATGCCGCAACCGAATCGCGCTGGGCAACGGCCTTGCGCATCACGAGAAAATAACCGAAGGGCGACGGCACGGCGATCTCGAAAGGCACGATCAAACGCCCGGCCGCCACATCGGCTTCTACCAGCGGTTTCAGCGCCAGGGCCACGCCCTGCCCGTCAAGCGCAGCTTCAACCGCGAGGACGGCATTTGAAAACCGTGGCCCGCGCTCGGCGTCGACGTTGCTTACCCCGGCGCAGGCTAGCCACTCCTGCCAACCTGGCTGACCTTCCTCGTCGCCGATGGTTTCATCATGGATCAAGACGTGACGCGCCAGATCCTGGGGCACGGCCAGCGGGCGCTCGGCGCTGAGCAGGCGGGGGCTGCATACCGGCACCCAGTCCGGTGCGAAAATTTGCTCCACCTGCAGTCCGGGATAATTGCCGGTGCCGTAACGAATGGCGAGCAGGCTGCCGGCCTCGCGCAGATCGACGCGATCACTGTCGAGCAACAGTGTTTCGCCACGCCGGTCGACGCTGTCACCACGACTCGACAGGCGCAACTCGACCTCCGGATGCGCCAGAGAAAAGCGCGGTAACCGCGGCACCAGCCAGCGCGTGGCGAATGACGGAGGTGCCGTCACGGTGAGCACGCCATCGGCTTCGCTACGGGTGCTGTCGATGGCGGCGGCCAAGCAATCGAAACCTTCCCGAATCTTCGGCAGCATGGCGCGCCCCTGCGGCGTAATTTCCAGCGCCCGGGTCAGGCGACGAAAAAGCGCGACACCGAGATAGGTTTCCAGGGTCTTGATCTGCTGGCTGACGGCAGCCGGCGTGACGTGCAATTCCTCGGCAGCTTTCTTGAAACTCAGGTGACGCGCCGCAGACTCGAAGGCGCGCATGGCGGAAAGCGGGGGCAGACGATAGGTCACGGCTAACGATTAAGTTTTTCTAAAGCATTGCATCATAATTAGTCGTTTGCCGCTCGGCAAGGCGCTGACTAATGTTTCGTTTCGGCCGATATCGGGTCGTGCCGCCAAACATCCCTGAAAGAAAGGTATCACCATGAACAAGTCACTGCTCGTCGCCGCACTGCTTACCGTCGCACTCACCGCCTGCGGCAAAAAGGACGAGTCCGTCGCAGCACTGCCGCCGGCAGTCGCCTCCCCTTCCCTGCCAGCACCTGCCACCCCACCGGTACTGCCGAACGTCTCGCAGGAAGAAGCCGCCAAGCCTGCCGATAGCGCTACACCGAGCGCTCCGGCCAGCGAAAGCACCCCGGCCCGTTAAGCCTGATGCCTCACAGTTAAGAAATACTAATTTATCAAACAAAAATAACTCGTTCGTTGCCGCGCAGCGACTTTGATAAATTGCGCCCCGTCTCCTCCAGGCCTTCATGCGCTAAGGATCTGGATTGAGCCCGCTTTATGCGGGCTCTTTTTTTATTCGTATTTTTTGTCATCTGTTGATAACCCAATACTGGAGCATCGAGAAACATGGTTGGAGGTTCACGCATCCTTAATGCCGCCATGCGCGGCAAGATCATGTCGGCTGATGAAGCCGCCAATCTCATCGAATCCGGCGTCAATGTCGGGATGAGCGGTTTTACCGGGGCTGGCTATCCGAAACTGGTTCCCACGGCGCTGGCCAAGCGCATCATGGACGCCAACCTGCACGGACAAAAATTCAAGATCGGCGTGTGGACCGGCGCCTCGACAGCGCCTGAACTCGACGGCGCGCTGGCCATGGTCGACGGCATCGAGATGCGCCTGCCCTACCAGTCCGACCCGACTTGCCGCAAGCGCATCAACGCCGGCGAGATGGAGTACATCGACATCCACCTGTCGCACGTCGCCCAGTTCGTCTGGGGCGGCTTCCTCGGCAAACTCGATATCGCCGTCGTCGAAGTCGCAGGCATTCTTGAGGATGGCCGGCTGATTCCATCGTCCTCGGTTGGTAACAACAAGACCTGGCTCGATCAGGCGGACAAGATCATCCTGGAAGTCAATTCCTGGCAAAACCCGGCGCTTGAGGGCATGCACGACATTTACTATGGCACGGCCCTGCCGCCGCACCGCAAACCGATTCCTCTGCTCAAGACCGATGACCGCATCGGCGAACCGTATTACAAGATCGATCCGAACAAGGTCATCGCTGTCATCGAAACCAACAAAGCCGACCGCAACTCGGCCTTCTCGCCACCGGACACCAACTCGCAGCTGATCGCCGGCCACATCCTGGAATTCCTCCAGCATGAAGTGAAGAAGGGTCGCCTGCCGGCCAACCTGCTTCCGCTGCAATCGGGTGTCGGCAATGTCGCCAATGCCGTGATGGCCGGCTTGCAGGATGGCCCATTCGAAAACCTGACGGCCTATACCGAAGTACTGCAGGACGGCATGCTCGAACTGATCAAGTCGGGCAAGCTGACCTGCGCTTCGGCCACCTCCTTCTCGCTGAGCCCGAACGCGCTGGTCGAACTGAATGCCGACCTGCCGCGTTTCAAGGACAGCATCATCCTGCGTCCGCAGGAAATCTCGAACCATCCGGAAGTGATCCGCCGTCTCGGCGTCATCTCGATGAACGGGCTGATCGAAGCCGACATCTACGGCAACGTCAATTCGACCCATATCATGGGCACCTCGATCATGAACGGCATCGGCGGCTCTGGCGACTTCGCCCGCAACGCCTTCGTCTCCATCTTCATGACCCCGTCAAGCGCCAAGGGTGGCAGCATTTCCTGCATCGTGCCGATGGTGTCGCACGTCGATCACACCGAACACGACGTCCAGGTCGTCGTCACCGAACAAGGCCTGGCCGATCTGCGCGGCCTGTCGCCAAAGCAACGGGCCAAGGTGATCATCGACAACTGCGCCCATCCGAATTTCAAGCCGGCCTTGCGCGAGTATTACGAGCGCTCGACGCGCTATTCACCCGGTCGCCACACGCCACATCTGCTCGATGAAGCCTTCACCTTCCTGCCCAACTGGGTGGCCAATCAGGCGGCGCGCGAAGCGTGGCGGGAGGATTCGCTGATACAGGCCGACGCCTGGAAAAAATAGTCGGCAAACCAAGGCAGCGAGAACGTTTCGCTGCCTTATTACCATTTGGCAGGCAAATAACTAACGCCCCACCCCATTTATTGCCGGCTTAACGATCCAGCCAGATCAGGCTGGCCATGCGGCCGGTCACGCCGTCGCGGCGGTAAGAAAAGAAATCGTCCGCTTCGCTGAAGGTGCAGCGGTCACCACCGCTGATTGAACTGAGGCCAGCCGCATTGAGGCGCTGGCGGGCAAGCAGATAGATGTCGGCCAGCCATTTTCCCGGCCCATGTGCCACGAAGGCTTGAGCCGCCTGCACATCGTGCGCGACAAAAACAGTGCGAACCTCGTCACCGACTTCGAAGGCCGATGGACCGATGGCCGGCCCAAGCCAGGCGAGCAGTTCGCCGGCCGGCACTGCCATCTGTGCCATGGTTTCTTCGAGCACACCGGCCGCCAGCCCGCGCCAGCCGGCATGAGCCGCAGCAACGACGGTCCCGGCCCGGTCGCAAAAAAGCACGGGCAGGCAATCGGCGGTCATCACGGCGCAAACCACGCCGGAATCTCGCGTATAGGCCGCATCGGCCTCTTTCATTTTTGGGCTTTTTTTCGGGTTGACCGTGGCAATGCCGTGAACCTGCTTGAGCCACGCCGGTTCAGCCGGCAAATGATCGCGCAAGGCGGCCCGATTGGCTGCAACATTGGCCGGATCGTCACCAACATGATCACCAAGGTTGAAGCTATCCCACGGCGCCGGACTGCATCCGGCACCGCGCAGCGTCTGCAAGCTGCGGACCCGGGCTGGCGCCGGCCAGTCCGGAACCAGCAGATTAGCCATAGCGCAGGGAATCGAGAAGGTCACGCATATCCTCCGGCATCGGTACTTCCCACTGCATTTTCAGTCCGGTCAGCGGATGGACGAGCCCGAGGCGCGTTGCGTGCAAGGCTTGCCGCGGAAACTCGGGCAATTTCGGGTTGTGCTTGCCATAGACCTGATCGCCGACCAGCGGATGATGAATGGCCGCCATGTGCACGCGGATCTGGTGCGTTCGTCCCGTTTCCAGCGAACACTCGACGAAGGTCGTGTACGGGAAGAGTTCAAGGATGCGAATATTGGTAATCGCCGGCTTGCCGCCACGATTTTCCGGCACGATGGCCATCTTGATGCGCTGCGACGGATGCCGGCCGATCGGCTCGTTGACCGTCCCTTCGTGCTTCATCGCGCCGGCCGCCAAGGCCAGATAGATGCGTCGCACGGTCCGCGCCTGCAACTGGCGAACCAGATCGGTCTGTGCTTCCAGCGTCTTGGCGACAACCAGCAGACCGCTGGTGTCCTTGTCCAGACGGTGCACGATGCCGGCGCGCGGCACCACCTCGATCCCCGGGACGTGGTGGAGCAGCGCATTCATCAGCGTGCCGCTCCAGTTGCCGCTGCCCGGATGAACGACCAGCCCGGCCGGCTTGTTGATAACGAGCAGGGTTTCGTCCTCGAAAACAACGTCGAGCGGAATGTCTTCAGGCAGTTCGGGCTGGTTACGGATATCAGTCGGCTCGCTGACCAGCAGCCTCTCGCCGCCCATCATCTTGCGCTTGGGTTCAGTCTCGGCCTTGCCATCGACCAGCACGCAGGCATCACGCACCCAGCCCTGCAGTCGGTTGCGGGAATGCTGGGGCAGCAAGTCGGCCAGCACCTGATCGAGACGGCGGCCGTAACTAGCGTCAGGAACGGTCAGGTGGAGCGGTTCAGTTCGGCTATAATCGCCGGAGTTTTCAACAGGATCATCATTCATGGTGCGAAGTTTACCTGCATTCCAGTCATTCCCCGCTCTCTTCCGCGTGCTGATGGCTGTTTTCATTGCCGCTTTCATCGCTGGCTGCGGCTCAATGCCGGCGCAAATCGACGAAACCGCCGGCTGGTCGGCTGGCAAGCTCTACGGCGAAGCCAAGGATGCACAGGCCGACGGCAACTGGGACAAGGCCGCCAAAATGCTGGAGAAGCTAGAAGCCCGCTTCCCCTACGGCCGCTATGCCCAGCAAGCCCAGCTTGAAATGGGTTATGTGTACTGGAAAAACAATGAACCCGGTTCGGCGCTGGCCGCCTGTGACCGCTTCATCAAGCTCCACCCGAGCCACCCGGCCGTCGATTACGTTTATTACCTGAAAGGTCTGGTCAACTTCAACGAAGACCTCGGTCTGACCGCCTTGATCAGCACCCAGGACCCGACCGAGCGCGACCCCAAGGCAGCCCGCGAAGCCTTTGATGCCTTCAAGGAGCTGGTCACCCGCTTCCCGAACAGCAAGTACACGCCCGACGCCACGCTACGCATGAACTACCTGATCAATGCGATGGCCTCGCTGGAAGTCCACGTCGCCCGCTACTACGTCAAGCGTGGCGCCTACATTGCCGCGGCCAACCGTGCCCAGTACGCGATCAAGACCTATCCGCAGGCGCCTGCCATTGAAGAAGCGATGTTCATCATGGTCACTGCTTACGACAAGATGGGCATGAACGATCTGCGCGACGACGCTGATCGCGTGATGAAGAAGAACTTCCCGACCAGCCGGTTCTACAAGGATGGGTTGAAGAGCAAGACGGCTTGGTGGCAGCTCTGGTAAGAGTGCCCGCGTAAGCGGGAGGGATTTCCGGATTTGCACTGGATCATGGCGATTTCCCGTTTAATTGGCTTGGGGTTCCGCCCTGTTGGCGGGCGTACTTTTTCTTGCTTCGCCAAGAAAAAGTAGCCAAAAAGAAGGCGACCCCGAGGGCGGCGCCGGGCTTTGCCCGGTTCCTTGCGCTACTCGGCAGGCCGGGCGGCTTGCTAAACTCGCCTTCGGCTCAAACAACGCAAGCCGACTGCCCCCGGCCCGCCTGCGTTGCTCAGCGCCTTCCACGGGGACCCCAAAAGCGGAGCGCGATCAACCATCCCGAGAAAAATAGACTTCCACGGTCAACCGGAAAAAAAGCCTAAAATCAAATCCACTGGTCGATCGTGGACGCCTTACCGGGCCCCTTGAGAGGTGCCGAGCAACGCAGGGGCTGGCGGAAAAAAGGCGAGGACTGTCTGAGGGCGCAGCCCGAGTTCCGCAGCCCCCGCCAGACCCGAGTAGCGCAGGGCACCGGCGAAGCCGGCACCGACCCAGGGTCGCCTTCTTTTTGCTTACTTTTTCTTGGCGACGCAAGAAGAAAGTAAGACGCGCCTCAAGGGCGGAACCCCATGCCGATTCACGACCCCTGCTTGATCGCCAGAATCGCCTGATTCCGCAGCGTCCTCAGCAACTGCAATTCCTTTTCGGGAATCGAAATCCCCCCCGGCTCATCGCGGTCAGCATAAATCAGCGCCACTGAGTTCCCCTTGATATTAAGCGGGAACAGCACGAAGGAGTTGGCCGGTACAGCTTTGCGATACCAGTCGGGAATACGGCCCGCAATCTTCGGATCATTGATGTCGCTGATCAGCAAATCAACGCCCTTCGATGTCGCGGCATGGAAGATATCCGGGGTAAAACTCAGCGGAAAGCGGAAAGCCTTGGCGACCTCGTTGGCATCCGGCCCGAAGCCGAAGCGCCCCTGCATGACGCCGGCCTTGGCGTCGCGGATACAGAGCACGACACGCTTGAAGCCCATCGCCCGGTACATCGTTTCGAGAATGATGCGCAGGATGTCGTTGAGTTGGAAGCCGTCGATCAGCGTATTGCTTATGTCCTGGATGCCGGCCGTCAGAACTGACTGTGCATCGACCTCTGGCGCGCCAGGACCGCCCCCGACACCACCTAGCGGATCGCTCTCGCCGATGACCGTACCGTCGGCAAAATCGCTGCCATTCGGGTCGTCAGCGGAACGCTTGTCGACCGCGCCGGCTTCGGCGAACAGGCGCATCTGCTTGCCGAAGGTGGTCTGTTGAAGATTGAGGTGAATGATCCGGGCAAAATCGGCAACCTCTTCGACTGCTCGCTGCACGGTCTGCATCACGTCGTTCTGGCCCAGCGCCACCGCGTCGGCAAAGCGCGCCATGGTCTTCTTCAACTCGCGGTCTCTGAGCTCCGGAGTAGCGAGCGCGATGACGTCGCACAATTCGTTGGAAAAGCCGGACAGCGTGCGCAGGCGATCTTCCTGATCGACTGCCTTCTTGACCGTACCGGTCGGCAAGCGCCGCATTGACGAAACGATCAGCGGCGGGAATCCCCAGAGTTTGGCAATGGCGATGCCGATCTCCTCGAAGGAGATGCCAAGCACCTGTTTCGCCGCGATGTCCTCGCTGCAGTTCTTTTGCGCCATGACGCGGCGAATTTCTTCGGCGTCTTCCGGGAAATAATACTGCGACAGCAAACGCCCCAGGCTGTGGAACAGCGAGCAGATGAAGGACTGCTCCAGATCGCGCATATGCGCGGTCGCCCCGATATCCTTGGCCAGCACGCCGGCCATGTTGGCGCGCAGAAAATCTTCCTTGAGCTGGTTGGCGTTGGCCTTGTTTTGCAGGTGATCGAAGAGCAGGACGGTAATGGCGATGTTGCGCACGGCCTCGAAGCCGAGCACGATCACGGCGCGTGACACGGTACTGATACTGCCGCCGCCGGCCTGCCTGAAATAGGCCGAATTAACTAGGCGCAACAACTTGTTGGTCAGCGCGAAATCCTTGAGGATGGTGTTCGACAGCTTGTCGATGCTCTCCGTCTCGCTGTTGGCGATCTTGTTGATGGCACTGACCGACTCGGAGAGCGCCGGAAAATCGCTCTTGTGGCGCATCCGGCGCAACAGGAACTCCAGTGTTGCCTGCCGGCCACCAGAACCGGCAGCAAGATCTTCTTCAGGGTCCAGGTAGTTGTCCAGCGCCTCGCCAAACTGGGCCGCTGTCTGAAAACGCAGCAGCGGATCGCGCGCCAGCGCCTTGTGCAAAATGGCGCTTAATTGCTCGTCGACCGCAGCATCCTGTGGCAGCTTGATGTCTTCGCCGGCCAGACGTTGCATGGCCGCGCCGGTGCTATCGGCGACCACCGCACGGCGCCCGGTGAGCATTTCGAAGAGAACAAGGCCGGTGGAGAAGACATCCGAACGCTCGCTGATCTCGCGCCGCAGAATGTACTCGGGTGCCATATAGGCTGGCGTGCCGGTAATCCTGTCATTCGGGTCGCTAGACGCGTCGACCCGCGCTGCGATGCCGAAGTCCATGACGCGCGGCGTACCGTTGTCGTCAAGCAGGATGTTCGACGGTTTCAAATCACGGTGGATGATGCCCTGTCCGTGGGCATAGGCGACCGCGTCAAGGATCGGCCGGAGGATCGAAATTGCCTTGACCGGCGGCAATGCGCCGCTCTGCCGCAGGAACTCGGCCAGACTCTTGCCCGGCACGTATTCGAAGACGAGATACAGATCGCCGTCCTGCTCGCCCGCTTCAAAAATCGGCACGATGCTCGGATGGCGCATCCGGCTGACCGTGCGGGCTTCGCCGAGCAGCATGCCCTTGTGCTCAGGATCGGGCGTCGCGAAATGCAGGGTCTTGATGGCAATTTCGCGCTGCAACTGCGGATCGTAGCCGAGATGGACGACGCTTTGGGCGCCCCGACCCAACTCCCCACGAACCTCAAAACGGCCGATTTTTCTGCTCATTGTTCGCTATCTTCTATCCAGACAAGGTGGGGTACGGCATCGGCACCGCCGCAGACGACGGCATTCTGGCCAAAATCGGCAGCCAGGGCGCAGGCGTCCTCGCGGGAAATGTCCGGCACGAAACAGCTCTCCTCGGTCGCCCAACCATCGTCATCGGCCTCGTGCTGCGCTGCATATGGCTCGTAGTTGCCTTCCAGCAACTCGCACTCCAGTTGCGACTGACTCTCGGCGTTGAGCGCATCATCAGCCCGCAGACCGCCAGGATTGTGCGCCGTGATCAGGGCAAACTCGGTGCTGCCGGCCGTTTCAAGCCAGCACCGCAGCGTCTCGCAGGGCTGCCCGATACGCAGATCACAAACACCTCCAGGCAGGAAAACCCGGTAAGTCGTCGCCATGTAGGCGGCCTCAAGTTCACTCGTCTTCGCCATCAAAATCCGCCACACCTATCAATTGTTCGGCCTCTGCCACCGGCAGCGCCTCGACTTCCTTCAAACGGCGCGTCAATTGCCGCGTCCGCGTTTCCGCCTTGCTGATGCTGTTGCTCGCCTCGTCCAGCTTTTTCTTCGTATGGGCCAGCGCCTCGCCAAACTTGCTGAACTCGGTCTTCACGGCGCCGAGCACGGCCCACACTTCGGCCGAACGCTGCTCGATGGCCAGCGTACGGAAGCCCATCTGCAGGCTGTTGAGCATCGCTGCCAGCGTCGTCGGCCCGGTCAGGCTGACCCGCCAGTCGCGCTGCAGGGTTTCGGCCAGGCCCGGTCGGCGCAATGCCTCAGCGTAAAGACCTTCGAGCGGTAGGTAGAGCAAGGCAAAATCGGTGGTGTGCGGAGGCGAGACGTATTTTTCGTGGATGCTTTTCGCCTCGTTCTTCAGGCGGATTTCGATGGCCCGCGAAGCCTCCTCGACCCCGGCCGGATCACCACGATCCTGCGCATCGAGCAGGCGCTGGTAATCCTCGATCGGGTACTTGGCATCGATCGGTAACCAGACCACGGCACCGTCATCCTTGCCCGGCAGGCGGATGGCGAAATCAACACGTTCGTTGCTGCCCGGCTTTGTCGCCACGTTGCTGCCGAATTGCTCGGCCGTCAGCAACTGTTCGAGCAGCGCCGAGAGCTGCACCTCGCCCCAGGTGCCACGGGTCTTGACATTGGTCAGCACGCGCTTGAGGTCGCCAACGCCGGCGGCCAGCGTCTGCATTTCGCCGAGGCCGCGATGCACCTGTTCGAGCCGGTCGCTGACCAGCTTGAAGGACTCGCCGAGACGTTGCTCAAGCGTTGCGTGCAGCTTTTCATCGACCGTCCGCCGCATTTCTTCAAGTTTTACCGCGTTGTCGGCCTGTATTGCGGTCAACCGGGATTCGACGGCAATTTTCAAACGCTCGAAACGCTCATCCAAGCCCAGCGAAAAGCGATTCAGCTCACGGGCAAAAGCTTCCAGCCGTTCGGCCTGTGCTGCGCCAAACTGGACGACCTGTGTGGTCAGCGTCTGGCCCAGCAAATTGGACGACTGAGCCCGTTCCTCGCGATCGCGGAAGGCTTCCTCGCCCACCTCGCGCCGACCGCGCGCCAGTTCCTCGCGCAGTTCGCGCTCAAGACGCATCAAGCCCTTTTCCTGAGCCTCCTGCTGCACCCGAAAGCGCTCTTCATCCTGGCTCCGATTGCCGCGTAGCAACAGCGCCGCCTGCAACAGGATAACGACCACGATGCCGACGATCAGCGCCAGCCCCATCGTTTCGCTCATCAGCGACTCATTTCAGCGAAAAATCAACACGGCTGGCCTTGCCCTTTTCGTCAGCCTCAACCTTCGATGGCAACAGGAATACCCGCTCCGGTGGCACCTTGCCCTGGTCAACCAGCCAGCCTTGCACCGCTTCGGCCCGTCGCCCGGCCAGCGCCTTGATGTCGTCGTCGCTGACCGGCAGGTTGGCCAGCATCAACTTCTCCATTTCCTCAACCGGCAACTCCTTCTGCAAGCCGATCATGTTGCGCGGTTTCGGGAACTTCGCTTCCTTGTAGGCGCGGGTCAGGTAAGCAGTCCGTTCCGCCGGTGCAATATCGATCTCTTCGAGCGACTTTCCTTCGCCAGCCTTCTTCAGATCCTTGAGTTTTTCGGCCTGCATGGCACGCTCCAAAGCAGCACGCTTGGCCCCCTCACGGTCGGCCACAGGATCAGCCCGGCCAGTAATTTCGAGTTTCAGCGCATTGCGTTCGTTGAGCGCCTTGGCCAGTACTTCGAGCTTCTTGCCGGCGACGTCGTTAAGCGTGGCCCGGCCAGCCGCGAATTCGACATTGGACAGCTCATCGCCACCGCCGAACATCGAGCCGATCAGTGCAAATGGCGAGGTTACGGCCTTGACGAACAGATTGACGATGACCTTGATAATCAGCCCGCCAATCGAGAACTGCGGATCATCGAGCGAACCGGAAATCGGCAAGTTGAGGTCGATCTCGCCACGATTATTCTTGAGTAACGACAACGCCAGATTGACCGGCAGCTTGGTCGCGTCGGCACTTTCAATCTTCTCGCCAAAGGTGAATTGGTCGATGAACAGCCGGTTTTCAGCCGACAACTGGTTGTTCTCCAGCTTGTAGGCGACGATCAGTGACAGCTTCCCCTTCTCGATGGCATAGCCGGCATATTTGGCGGAATAGGGCGAGAAGCCGACCAGATCGACGCCCGTGACTTCCGCTTTGAGGTCGAGATAGGACTTCGCGGCCAGTGGATTGAGCTTGGCCAGAATCTGAACCGGTGACGAGTTGGCGTACCTGCCGCGCAGTTCCATGTCCGCCACGGTATCGGCCGCTGACGAGAGATTGGTCACCCGTCCGCCGAGCTTGGTCACGTTGACCGTGTAGTTCGGTTTGACGAAAAGGTCGGAGAAATTGACCGTACCATTCTGCAGGGTGATCTTGCCGATCTTGATCGGGATCGGCTGTTTGGCCGGCGTCGCATCCTTGGTCGCTACCTTCGTTTCCGGCTTTGGTTCTTCATTTTTAGCCGCCTCGCCTTCCGGCTTCTTGACGATATCGGCGACATTGAGCTTGCCCTCCTTGTTCAGGATGAGCCGGGAGAAGTAGTCGGTAAGCGCAATCTCACCAATGTTGATGGCCATTGGCTCCAGGCGGAAATCGATACCGCCGAAATACAACGACTTCCACTTGAGGAAATCGGCGCTGTTCAGCTTGTCCACCGCAACAAAGTCGCCGAGAGTGAAGGAGCCCTTGTAGCCGGCCTTGAGGCCTGCCGTATCGAGCTTGGCCGTCGCTTCGCCCTTGTTCGAAACCTGACCCCGCGTCAACGAAATATTCAGGAACTGGCCGAAATAGGGTTCCAGCGGAAGTAGCGAAATTGCAACCGTCTCGACCTTGACCGCCACGTCGAGCGGGTAGACCTGCAGGCTGCCATCGACACTCAGACTTCCCTTCTTGTTAACCTTGCTCTTCAGTGAAATCGCCCCCTTCTTGTTCGGCTCATTGGTCAGCTCCTGGCCAAGCAGATTGAATCCCTCGATTTCCTGCACCGCGACCTGTTCCAGCGAGCGATCCTCGAAGCGAAAACCAAGGTCTTCAACGGCCAACTTGCCAACCTTGCCAATCCACGGTTTTTCATCCTTGACCTGTGCGTCGGTCGCCCGGATGGTTTTCAGTATCGGCGAGCTGACCCATTCGATCTTGCCAGCCTTGTTGCGCAACATGCGAGCGCGCGTACCGCTATTTACAAACTCGGCGATGTCGATTCGATGGGCCGGGAGATCGACCCTGATGCCCTTGATGTCCATTTTCTCGACGCGGAAACGCTCGCCGAGATCGACCTGATAACTGACTTCGCCGATTTCAATCGGCTCGACCAACTTGCTATCGACCTTGCCGACACTAACCAGCAGATTACGCACCTCGCCGGCCACCGGGGTCAGATTGGACTCATCCTGCCAGCGGATCAGACCGTTGGTCAGGGCGAACTCGCCGAGTGACCACTCAAATGGTTTGGCCGGCGCCGGCTGCGGGTCCGGCGTTGCCGCGGCCGGCTTGGCCAGCCTGTCAGCAACCCGCATGACATTGAATTCACCCTGCTTGTTGACCGCCAGTGAGACATCAAGGCCATCGAGTCCGACCCGTTTGACGGCAACCTTGCTGTTGATCGGGTCGGCATTGTCGAGTTCAATATCCAGCCGCTTCCAGCCAAGCAGCGGCTGACCTTCGCTTTCGGTCAACGCCAGCCCGGAAACATGGACGGCCCCAACGACCGAAACGGAGTAAACCTTGTCCGAAACTTCCTTGAACATCGCCTTCAGTTCTGAATCAAGCGTTCCCGAGGTAAGCCGGAAAGGCAGCGAATCAGGCATGTAGGGTTGCAGGCCAGCCAGGTCGAAGCGGTCCAGATCAAGGTTGAGCCGGCTTTCGTGGGTCTCCGAAAACGGTTTGCTGTCCCCGGTCAAGGCCACAGCTGAGCCGTTTATCGTGGCTGAAAACGATGGATTGACCAGAACCTCGGTGTGGTAGGGCAGGCTGGAAACAAAGGGCAACGCCAGGTTGATGTCGCTGATCGTGTGCACCTTGCCCTTGGGCTGGTCATCAAAAACGATCTTGCCGCTGATCAACTGGATATTGTTCACCGAAAAGCGCGGCGTGCCCGACTCCGGCTCGTCCTTGGGCTTCATCCATTCATCGAGCAGATCGGAGATGTCGTAACGCCCCTCGGCAACTCGCGACACGGCAACCCTCAGCCCCTGCAGACGAACCTCATCGACGACGGCAGCCAGTTTGAAAATGGAGGCCGACGAAAGATTGACGAAAAGTTCGTCGAAACCGGCCACTTCCTTGCTGCCCTCGGCCTTGATCGAAAAACCGCTGATCTTCGCCGACAAGCCGTATGGGTTTATGTCTATGTTTTCAATGCTGACTTCGCGATGCAGCTGCTCCGACAGCTGTTTCTGCAAAACGGATTTGAGCAGTGGCGGCGCAGCGAAAAAACCAAGCACGCCGAAAACCACAAAAATGCCCGCCAGCCATTTTCCAATTCGCTGGCTGCGCGGTGATTTCAGCGCCCCGGTCAGGCGTAACATTGTTGCGGAATTGCTTGCAGTCGACTCGGCCATGATAATCTGCCCTTCTTGTTTTATATCCGCCAAATTTAGCACACCGCCACACCAGAAATATCAGCAAAAACACATGAAATGGTTCATCGAAGAAATATCCAGGTTAGTTGAGCAACTCAAGCGTTGGCAGACTTGGCTGGTCATCGGATTGATCACTCTTTTTGCCGGATTTGCTTTTTTAATCGGCGGCTTCGCCTTCCGCACAGACGGCATCCTGCTCTATCTCAACCGCACGGCCGGAGCCTGTCGTGAGCTGACCAACGGCATCATCATTTTCATGTTCTGTGGCATGATTTTTTTCATGCTTACCGCCCTGCTGACCCTTGGCGAATTTCAGCGTTATTTCCAGTTCAAGCAACGTGCTGCGCACTATCAAGCCAGCCGCGCGCTGTATTGGGGAATCGGCTGGGCTGTCACGGCCATCAGCATTTCGATTGCTGCGCTGGTTTTCTTCAATCGATATTGCCGCTAGACTGCGTTGATCGAATCCCGGCAGAAACCATGAAAATTCTTGTCGTCGAAGACAGCCGCTCCAACCTCCACCTGCCGATCCAGCATGTGGAGAAATTTGGTGCGACGACGTTTTCCGCCGGAAGCGGCGAGGAGGCGCTGGAGAAATACGCCAGAACCCGCCCTGATCTGGTCTTGCTCGATGTCATTCTGCCCGACATGGACGGTTTTCTGGTCGCCCAGCGTATTCGGGCAATGGAAGGCCCGGGCGAGTGGACGCCGATCATTTTCCTGTCCGCCGAGAGCGATGAAAGCAGCATCGAAAACGGCATTACTGCCGGTGGTGACGATTACCTGCTCAAGCCGGTCAGCGAGATCGTGCTCGGTGCGAAAATCCGCGCCATGCAGCACATCGTGCTGATGCGCTCGTCGCTGATTGCCCTGACGCGCAAACTCGATGCCGCCAACCAGGAACTGGTGCGCATTTCGTCCAGCGACGCGTTAACCGGTGTCGCCAACCGGCGTTATTTCGACGAGGCGATTTCAATCGAATGGCGCCGGGCACGCCGTCACTCGAACAGCATCGCCATGATGATGTGCGATATCGACTACTTCAAGTTATACAACGACACCTACGGCAATCAGGCCGGCGATGAGTGCCTGCGCAAGGTAGCAAAGGCGATTCGCCAGCACACCGAACGTCCTTCCGACATCGTGGCCCGCTATGGCGGCGAGGAATTCGCGGTCGTCCTGCCCGAAACGACGATCAGCGGCGCGCTGATGGTGGCTGAAAAAATCCGCAACGCCATCCGCGAACTCAATATCCAGCACGCCTCCTCACCAGGCGGGACGGTCACCCTGAGCATCGGCCTCGCCTCGGCTGCGCCCGGGTTCGACAACCCGCCGGATGACCTTATCCAGGCAGCCAGCAAGGCGCTGCTCCATGCCAAGCATGGCGGCCGCGATCGCATCTGCCGGGCAGACGAAACCTAGTGGCCAGACGACGCATCTCCATCGTCATCGCTGACGACAACGACATGATGCGCAGCATTCTGCGCGCCATGCTGCGCGGCGAGGAATACGACGTCGTCGGTGAGGCCCGCAACGGGCAAGCTGCCATCGATGTCGTCGATCGCATGAAGCCGGACATCGTCTGCATGGACGTCATGATGCCGGAGAAAAGCGGTATCGAGGCGCTGTGCGAAATCAAGGTAGCCAACCCGGCAACCGAAGTCGTCATGGTGACCAGCAATTCCGATCCGGAAACCGTTCAGGAATCGATCATGAACGGCGCCAGCGGCTTCATCATAAAGCCCTTCAATGCGGCCCGCGTGCTTGATACGCTGGAAAAGGTCAGCAACCGCGTTCGTCAGGCCAAGCCGTAGGGCGACGCCCTAAAAGTCGTTTCGCCAGCTGCGAATGGTTTTGAAAATTGAGGCTTTTTTCCGGTTGACCGTGGAATCCCGCTTTTCGGCGGCGGCAATGACCGCCAGCTCGGCGCAGCGCAGGAAAGGGTTGGTCGCCTTCTCTTCACCAAGCGTCAACGGCACACTGGGCAGGCCCGCCGCCCGCAGCGCTGCAACCTTCGCCACGCGGGCCTGCAAGGCCGCATTTTCCGGCTCGACGGCCAGGGCAAAACGCAGGTTCATCTCAGTGTATTCGTGGGCGCAATAGATCAGGGTGTCGTCCGGCAGGGCGGCAATGCTGTCGAGCGAGGCCGACATCTGTTCCGGCGTGCCTTCAAACAGGCGCCCGCAGCCGGCGCCGAACAGCGTATCGCCACAGAGCAGCACGCCCGGCGCCAGGTAGGCCAGATGTCCGAGCGTGTGCCCGGGAACGGCCATGACATTGACCATCTGGCCCAGCACATCGATCCGCTCGCCGCCTGAAAGTGGACGTGTGCAGCCTGTGATAGACTCATTGGCCGGTGCATGAACCTCGACTGGCCAGCGCGCTTTCAGTTCGGCGACGCCACCCTGGTGATCGGCATGGTGATGCGTGATCAGGATGCCCTCCAGTGTCAGATCGTCGGCCTCCAGACGGGCGATGACCGGAGCTGCATCGCCAGGATCGACGACGACGGCACGCTTGCCGCGGGTCAGCAACCAGATGTAATTATCCTTGAACGCGGGAATGAGCGAAATTTCAAACATACCGGAACTATCGAGCGCCGCGCCCCGGATGTCAATTCCCGGGCTCGATGCCTGGCTGTCTACCGCCGCCGGCCGATATGTGCTGGACTGGGAACAGCGCCAGGTCGACGCGGCCGTGCCCGATGTGTTCGGTTTCCATGCCCTGCAACTCGGCCTGCCGCAGGGCGACTTCCTGCGCGCCAACCGCATCCCACTGCGCCTCAAGGCCGGCGAATACGGCGCGGTCGACCTGCTCTGCAACTGCGCCGCCCTGCCCTTTGCCTCGCTCAGCACCGACCTCGTCGTCCTGCCGCATGTCCTCGAATTCAGCGACGAGCCGCACCAGATATTGCGCGAAGTCGAGCGCATCCTGATTCCCGAGGGACAGGTCATCATCATCGGTTTCAATCCGCTGTCACTGTGGGGCATGAAACGAAAATTCGACGGTAGCGGCGAGTTTCCGTGGAACGGCAGCTACCTGTCGTTGAATCGCCTCAAGGATTGGCTAAAATTGCTCAGTTTTGAAGTCGACCGTGGCCAGTTCGGCTGTTACATCCCGCCGGTCGAACAACTCAAATGGGTGCAACGCTGGCAGTTCATCGAAACGGCCGGCAACCGCTGGTGGAATTTCTCCGGCGGCGTCTACGTGCTACGCGCCATCAAACGCGTACACGGCATGCACCTGATCACCCCCAACTGGCGAAACAAGTCGGTGCGCGCCAAGGCGCTGCGCCCGATCGCTCAAAAGGAAGGCCATGGCCGCTGAAGAAATCGTTGAAATATTTACCGATGGTGCCTGCAAGGGCAATCCCGGCCCCGGCGGCTGGGGCGCCATCCTGCGCCTCGGCCAGCACGAGAAGGAACTGTGGGGCGGCGAGAAGGAAACGACCAACAACCGCATGGAACTGACCGCTGCCATCCGCGCCATCGAGGCGCTCAAGCGGCCCATCGGCGGCAAAATCTTCACCGACTCGCAGTACGTCATGAAGGGCATCAACGAGTGGATTCACGGCTGGAAGAAAAACGGCTGGAAAACCGCCGACAAGAAGCCAGTCAAGAACGCCGACCTGTGGCAACTGCTCGACGCTCAGGTCCGGCTGCACAAGCTCGAATGGATCTGGGTCAAGGGCCATGCCGGCCATCCGGAAAACGAACGGGCCGATGCCCTGGCCAATCGCGGCATCGATGAATTGAGAAACAGGGAAGCAGCATGAGACAGATCGTCCTCGACACCGAAACCACCGGCCTCGACCCCCGCTCGGGCCACCGCATCATCGAAGTGGCTTGCATCGAGATGGTCAACCGCCGCTTCACCGGCCACCATCTGCACAAATACCTCAACCCGGAACGCGAAATCGACGAAGGCGCCCAGGCGGTGCACGGCATCACGCTTGAATTCCTCGCCGACAAGCCGAAATTTGCTGACATCGCCGACGAGTTTCTCGAATTCATCAACGGCGCCGAACTGATCATCCACAACGCGCCCTTCGACATCGGCTTCCTCAACGCCGAACTCGACCGCCTCGGCCGCGTGCCGGTCGGCACCATCTGCGGCAAGGTGACCGACACCCTGCGCATGGCCAAGGATCTGCACCCCGGCAAACGCAACAGCCTCGATGCGCTGTGCGAACGCTACGAAATCGACAACTCCAGCCGCACCCTGCACGGCGCCCTGCTCGACACCGAGCTGCTAGCTGAAGTATTCCTGGCCATGACGCGTGGCCAGAACTCGCTGATGATCGAGCCCGACGCCGCACCGCGCCCGAACATCGGCGCCGACGGTCTGGTCCGCGAGCGCAAGCCGCTCACCGTTCGCCGCGCTTCACCCGAGGAACTGGTCGAACACGAGCTGGTTCTCGCTGCCATCAACAAGGAATCCAAAGGCGCCTGCCTGTGGCTGCCCAAGCCTGACGCCGAAGCGGCCTGAACCCGACATGGTCCCTATTTCGCTGTTTATCTGGATCGTGCTGGAAGTCAGCGGCTACCTTTACATCGGCCGCCATGTCATGCACCTCGACTGGCCGCTGGCCATCATCGGAGCGATCAACTGCCTGCTTGGCCTGCGTTTCTGGATGAACGCGACAACCTGGTTCTTCGGCATGAAATTCGCCTCGCCGGCCCCGGCACTTGGCTTTGGCAAACGCTTCCGGATCATGGCTGGCGAATACTTCGCCTTCCTGCTCACCTTTCTGCTCGTCATCCCCTTCGAGCGCCTGTGGATGCCGGCCGACCGCCTGCTCCCCGGCCACAAACCGATCCTGCTCGTCCATGGCTACGGCTGCAGTCGCGGTGTCTGGTGGCTGCTCCGTCGTCGCCTCGAAGCAGCCGGCCACAGCGTTGCCACGGTCAGCCTGGCGCCGCCCTATACCAGCATGGGTAAGCTGGTGCCGCTCCTTACCCAGCGCATCGAGGAAGTCTGCGCCGACACCGGCAGCAAGCAGGTAACCCTCGTCGCGCACAGCATGGGCGGCCTTATTTGCCGCTCCTATCTGGCCCGCCACGGCATCGAACGCGTCGACCGCTTATTTACCTTGGCCACGCCGCACGCAGGAAGTCTTTTGAGCAAAATCGGCTTCGGCCAGAATTCCCGCGAGATGACACCCGGCTCCTTGTGGCTGCGCGACATGGCCACCGAGACCATCAAGATTCCCGCCGTCAGCCTGCGCAATGCCTACGACAATTACGTCATGCCGCAGGACAACCAGCGCCTGCCCGGCGCCCGCGATGTAGAACTGCCGGCAGTCGGACACATCGCGATGCTTTATGATGATCGGGTTGCCCGACAGTTGATCGAATTGCTGAAACTCAAGAAACCATGAACATTCCCGCCGCTACCCGCGCTCAGGCGCAGGACCTGCTCGATTTCATCGACGCCAGCCCCAGCCCCTGGCACGCCGTCCAGACCTGCGAAGGGCGACTGACCGCGGCCGGTTTCTGCCGGCTGGAAGAGTCGGACCGCTGGACGTTGACTGCCGGCGGCCGCCACTACGTTGTACGCGGCGGTTCATCGATCATCGCCTTCGTCGTCGGTAGCCAGCCAGCGGCGACGACCGGCCTGCGCCTGATTGGCGCCCATACCGATTCACCAGGCCTGCGCCTCAAGCCGAAGCCGGCTGAAGACGCCGCCGGCATGGTGCGCCTCGGCGTCGAAGTCTATGGCGGTCCCATCCTCGCCACCTTCGCCGACCGTGACCTGTCGCTGGCCGGGCGCGTCAATGTCCGCGTGCCGGGCGGCTTCGAAACTCGGCTGGTGCGCTTTGCCGACCCGCTGCTGCGCCTGCCCAACCTCGCCATTCACATGAATCGCGAGGTCAACGAGAATGGCCTGAAATTCAACAAGCAGACCGAACTGCCCTTGCTGCTCGGCGTTTCCGAAGATGACACGAAGGCCGAAGCGCGCTTCCGCCAGCCGATCGCTGCCGAACTCGGTGTCGAGCCGGGCGACCTGCTGACCTGGGAACTCAACGCCTACGACACGCAAAAAGGCGCCTTTTGGGGCGTTGACCGTGAGTTCGTTGCCAATAGCCAGCTCGACAACTTGGCCTCCTGCCACGCTGCGCTGAGCGCCCTGCTCGCCACCAGCGAGCCAGCCGCCACGTGCCTGTGCGCCTTCTTCGACCACGAGGAAGTCGGTAGCGAGAGCGCCACGGGCGCCGGTGGCAGCTTCGTGCAGGATGTCATCGCCCGACTGGCCACCAGCGCCGGCCTCGATAGCGAAGATCAGCGTCGCATGCTGGCGCGGAGTTTCTTCATCAGCGCCGACATGGCGCACGGCTGGCACCCCAATTTCCCAGCCGCCTACGAGCCCAGCCACCACGCGCTGGTCAACGCTGGTCCGGTCATCAAGAGCAACGCCAACCAGCGCTACAGCACCAGCGCCGAGACGGCGGCCCGCTTCATGGCCATCTGCGAAAAAGCCGGCGTGCCCTGCCAGCAATACGCCCACCGCACCGACCTTGGTTGCGGCAGCACCATTGGCCCCATCGTCGCCTCGCGCCTCGGTATCCCCAGCGTCGATGTCGGCTCGCCGATGTGGGCCATGCACAGCATCCGCGAAAGCGCCGGTGTTCTCGACCACGGCTACATGATCGCGGCCCTTACCGCCTCATTCTCGAACTGACATGAACGATCTGATCACCTTCCTCGCCGGCTCCGGCATCGTCATCTGGCTTTCGCGAAAAGCCCTGCTCAAACCGGGTAGCCACGGTTTCTACCGCTTCTTTGCCTGGGAAGCCATCCTCGGACTGATTGTGCTCAACCACGGCGTGTGGGGCGAAGATCCGTACTCGCCGCACCAATTCACATCTTGGATGCTGATGCTGCTCAGCATGTTCCTGGTCATCGCCGGGGCACGCACACTGACCCGCCATGGCGCAGCCAATGCCCAGCGTGATGATGGCTCGTTCTACGAATTCGAGAAAACGACGCAGGTAGTGTCGCATGGCATCTTCGGCTACATCCGCCATCCGATGTACTCGTCCTTGCTGGCGCTGGCCTGGGGTGCCTACTTCCAGGACCCGAGCATGATCGGCACGCTCATCGCCGGTGTCGCATCCATTTCGCTGTGGCTGACCGCCGTTACCGACGAGCGCGAATGCCTGGCCTATTTCGGCGACGCCTACGCCAACTACATGCAGCGGACCAAGCGCTTCATCCCCTTCCTACTCTGAAGGCTGCTTCGTCCCCATCATTTCATTGCAGGTCGCCCGGCCAAAGGTTTCAGCCTTTTTCGGGCTGGAAATCTGCGGCTCTTCGTAGATTCGCCGGATGATGTGATTGGTGATGCGCGCGCCATCGCTGCCGTCTTCGTCGAAGAGTTTCATCGGCCGGCCTTTGTCGCGGCTGTAGAAAGCCTGCAGCGCGTGGTCGCGGACGCGTTCGCAGAAGCGGATGCGCTGGGCATCCGGCATGCTGTCATCGATCGGTCCGGGGTGGCCGTGGGCGATGGCGCCAGAAGCGGCCAGCGAAGTCATCAGGGTCAGGGCAAGACGTTTCATTCTTTCGGCTCCTGTATCGACGTGAGATAGGCCAGGATGTCCTGGATATCCTGCGGCTTGAGGGCATTGAGCAAACCGACGGTGCCCTCTTCGTCATGCGGCCGGTCGCCCTTGAGGTAGAGATCGACCTGACGCTGCAGATAATTGGTGTACTGGCCGACGAGCATCGGGAACATGCCGCGGCCCTTGCCGGTCTTGCCGTGACAGGCGGCGCACTGCTTCTGATAAAGCTTCTCGCCATGGGCCAGATCGCCCTCGGCGCGCGGGATGATCATCACCTTTTCGGCCATCAGCAGCCTGGTCAGCGCGTCCTCCGTACCTTTGTAGGTTGGCATTTTGGTATCGAGCTCGATACCGGCCAGATAGGCGGAAATGTCCTTGATATCTTCATCGGACAGCTCGCGCTCCTGCGTGTAGGGGAACATCGGGATATTGACCCGCGTCCGCGCGCGAAAATTCTTCAACTGGCTTTCGATGTATTTGACCTGCTGACCGGCGATGCGTGGGTACTCGCCCTTCTTGCCGCCCTGGCCGTTGTCGCTGTGGCAGGCGGCGCAAGTACCGTTGATTTCCTTGCCTTTTTCGCGGTCGACCGCAGCCGCCGGAAGGCTCAGCGCAAGTACGGCAAGCAAGAGGGGAAAACGCAGGATATTCAGCATGCAGGACAACTCCCGGGATCGATGCGGCGAATTGTCGCACCTCTCAAGCGACTGAAAATTGACACAAATCACGCATAATTCGGCCCATGGCATTTACCCCGTGCACGACTGCGAATACCGACCACCTGGCCAACCTGCGCCGCCTGGTTATCGGTCGCTGGGTAGTGCTCGCCGTGCTGGCCCAACTCATCATGGTCGGCCCCGGCCTGCTCGACATTCCCGTACCGCAGGTGCCGCTCCTCGGCATCATCGCCATCGCCCTGCTGTTCAATGCCATCGCCCAGTGGCGGGTAATCCGCTCGCAAACCGCCACTGCCAACGAACTGTTCAGCCAGCTGCTGTTCGACGTCGGCATGCTGAGCGCTGTCGTCTTCCTCAGCGGCGGTGCCGCCAATCCGCTCGTTTCGCTGCTCCTGCCGCCGGTCGCCGTCGCCGCGCTGACCTTGCCGGCGCGTTGCGTGGCCATCGTCACCGCCGTCGCCATTGCCGCCTATTCGCTGCTCATGCTCTATTACGTCCCGCTGCCAATGCCCGACGCAACGCGCGCGACGCGCCTGCACCTGGGCGGCATGTGGCTGATTTTCGTCGTCTCGGCCGTCATGATCGGCTGGATCATCGTCCATACCACCCGCGTCATTCGCCAACGCGATGCCGAACTGGCCACCGCCCGCGAACAGGGCCTGCGCGATGAACGGGTCGTCGCCATGGGCACGCTGGCCGCCGGCGCCGCCCACGAACTCGGCACGCCGCTCGGCACCATGGCTCTGCTCGCCGGTGAGCTGGCCAACGACGCGACCCTGGGCGAACCGGTTCGCGACGACCTCAAACTGCTCCTGCAACAGATCGCTCTCTGCAAGGAAATCGTCACCGGCCTGTCGCGCCGGGCCGGGGCCGAACGTCTGGAAAACGCCCCGCTGCAAGCCGCCAATCGCTGGCTCGATCACCTCCGCCAGAACTGGCACGCCGCCCGCCCGCAAGCCAGCAGCCGGCTGATCATCGCCAGCGACGGAGAGGCGCCGGAAATCGTCGCCGACCCAAGGCTCGAACAAGCCGTGCTCAACCTGCTCAACAACGCCGCCAACGCCACGACCATCCCGCTAGAAATACGCCTGAGCTGGTGCACCGACAACCTGTGCATCGAGATCCGTGACCGCGGCCCCGGCTTTCCCGAGCAGGTGCTTGAACTGGGCGGCCAGGAGAGCTTTCCCGCGCACGAACGCGGCAGTGGCGTCGGCCTGATGCTGACGCGCAGCGCCGTTGAACAACTCGGCGGCACCCTGACGCTGCTGAATCCCGAAGAAGGGGGCGCCCTCGCCCGCATCGAACTGCCCCGGATAAAGACATGACCGAACCAACGCTGATCATCGACGACGACCCGAGCTTCAACGCCATTCTCGTGCGCACGCTGGAAAGACGCGGCCACCCGGCGCACGGTGCACTCGACGCGGCATCGGCGTTAGCAGCGGCAAAGGAAATGCAGGCCGGGCGCGTCGTCCTCGACCTCAACCTGAACGGCAGCTCCGGCCTGGCGCTGATCCCCCAACTGCTGGCCATCAACTCGGAATGCCGGATCGTTGTCCTGACCGGCTACGCCAGCATCGCCACCGCCGTCGACGCGGTCAAGCTCGGCGCCGTTCAGTACCTCGCCAAGCCGGTCGAAGTCGAAGCCATCCTCTCCGCCCTCGACGCTGACGACGGCCCGGATTTCGACGTGCCGGCCTCGGACGAACCGCTGTCGGTCGACCGCCTCGAATGGGAACACATCCATCGCGTCCTCAACGAAAACGACGGCAACGTCTCAGCCACAGCCCGCGCCCTGAAAATGCACCGGCGGACTCTGCAGCGCAAACTGTCGAAACGGCCGGTCAAGACCTGAGTGGCTCAGGCGAAAAACGAATAGAGCAGCAGCACGACGATCAGAACGAATAGAACCATGAACATGGTTTCAGCCCGGTTCAGTGTGTGGTGAATAGCCAGCAAACCGGCTGACCGCAGACTTCCACGGTCAACCGGAAAAAACGGCCAAAATCAAAATCAGTGTTTGTGATCCATGGCGGCCGGCATCGGTGCGGCCATCGGGCGGACGACCTTGGCGTCGACCTGCTTGGTGCTGCCGTCGTCGAAGCTCAGGGTGATCGGCACGACGTCGCCTTCCTTCATCGGCGCCTTGATGTCGATCATCATGACGTGCAGGCCGCCCGGTTTGAGGACGGCTTCGCCCTTGGCCTTGACCTCGATGCTCGGCACCGGGCGCATTTTCATGACGCCGCCATCGTTGATATGGGTATGCAGCTCGGTGACTTTGGAGATCGGGTTGTCGGCCTTGATCACTTTGACATCCTTGTCGCCGTTGTTCTTGATGACCATGAAGGCGCCGGTGGCCGGGGCGTTGGGCGGGGCCAGGCGGACATACGGATCCTGAACCGACACGTTGTCGGCGGCGCCGGCCAGGACGCCGGCCGAGAACATCAGGCTGGCTGCAAGCAGGGACAGTTGTTTCATGGGCTTACTCTCCTTCAGGGTTGGTTCAAGTATTTGCGAATGGCGACGACGACCTGATCGGGCGGCGTGGCGTGCACCATCTTGGCGACCAGTTGGCCGTCCGGGCCGACGATGAAGGTATCGGCCGAGTGGTCGACGACGTAGCCGCCACCGGCTGTTTCGATCTTCTGCTCGGCGTAGAACACACCGTAGCGCTTGGCGATTTCGGCGATGTTTTCCGGCGTACCGGTGACGCCGACGATGGCCGGATGGAAAAATTCAACATATTCCTTGAGGCGTTCGGGCGTATCGCGTTTCGGGTCGACCGAGACGAAGATCATCGCCACCCTGGCCAGTTCCTCGGGCGTCAGCTGCTTGAGTCCTTCGGCCGTCGCCGCCAGCGAGGTCGGGCAGATATCGGGGCAAAAGGTGTAGCCGAAATAGACGAGCACCAGCTTGCCGCGATAATCATTGAGCGAGATTGGTCCGCTCGCCGACTGCAGCGTGAAATCGCCACCAGCCGCGATGAACGCTCTGGGCAGGGACCGCTCGGGCATTTCCGGTTGCCAGAAGAGGACGACGCCGAGTATCAACGCAGCCAGCAAGCCGGCGATTGCCATCAGTATGCGTTCGGCCATTTAGTGCGACTCCCCGGTCGTGAAGCGGTAAGGAATCGCCACCCGCTCACTGCCTGTTTCAATAAGCACCGTCGCCTGCCAGTCCATGCTGCCGGTGATGCAGACCGGCAACGTCACTTCGGCGGCATAGCTGCCGGCGCCACGCACCGTCAACTCGGGCCGGTTGTAGCCCATATTCATCTCGATGCCGGAGAAATCGACCTCGACGCGGGCCGGCGAAAACCCGCTGGTCGCTACCTCGACCTCGAACGGTTTGACCAGCGGCACCGGGCGCGTCCCCATCGACAGGGTGACATTGCCGCCGGACGGCAGGCCCACGCTGCAGGCCTCGCGCTGCAGGTTGCAGACGGGATCGGGCTGAACGGTGACGTCGGCTTTGGGCAGGAGCATCGGCGACAGCTTGTAACCAACGACTACAACCAGAGCGATCAATTCCAGACCAATGACGTCAATCAGTATTTTTTTGTTCACAAGTGTGCTTCTGGACCTTGGGTCATTTGGATCAATGGATTGTCGCCGAACGCAGTTGTTTGGATTTAACAAACATCAATTCTTTCACAGTCGGCGAAGAATACAGTGTGCGGCAAATTGTCGCAGTGACACTCTGTCGCAGGCGCCAATGGGGGAAATGGAAGTTTTTTGCTTCTGGTGCTCATGGGAGAAATAGAGATGAAAAAATTTGTAGTGAAATCTACCGCGCTGCTGCTCGCCGCCGGTTTCGCAGCGACGGCGTATTCTGCCGAATCGCTGCAGGACGTCATGAAGCGTCGCGGCCTGAGCCAGCAGGATTTGCTTGCCGCATCCAAGACCTACGTCCCGACCGGCAAGCGCGATGAATTCATCGCCTTCAGTTCCGGCGGCCAGTCGGGTCAGGTTCTGGTGTATGGCATTCCGTCCATGCGCATCCTCAAGTACATCGGCGTGTTCACGCCGGAACCTTGGCAGGGCTACGGCTTCGATGAAAACTCCAAGGCTGTTCTGCGCCAGGGCAACATCGACGGCAAGGAAATCAACTGGGGCGATACGCACCACCCAGCCATGTCGGAAACCCAAGGCAAGTACGACGGCCAGTTCCTGTTCATCAACGACAAGGCCAATCCGCGCCTCGCCGTGATCGACCTGCGTGACTTCGAAACCAAGCAGATCGTGGTCAACCCGATCTTCAAGTCGGAACACGGCGGCGCCTTTGCCACACCGAATACCGAATACGTCATCGAAGCCGCCCAGTACGCCTCGCCGCTCGAGAACAAGAAGTTCTACCCGCTTGAAGAATTCAACGAAAAATATCGCGGCGGTATCACCTACTGGAAATTCGACCGCAAGGAAGGCCGCCTCGATCCGAAGCAATCCTTCTCCCTCGAACTGCCGCCGTACTCGCAGGATTTGTCCGACGCCGGCAAGGGTCCGTCCGACGGCTGGTCCTTCACCAACTCATTCTGTTCCGAGCGTTACGTTGGCGGCATCGAAAAAGGTCGTCCGCCGTATGAAGCCGGTTGCTCCGCCAAGGACACCGACTATCTGCACGTGATCAACTGGAAGAAGGCGGCCGAACTGGTTGCTGCCGGCAAGGCCAAGAAGATCAACGGCCACAACGTGCTGATGATGGAAACGGCGATCAAGGAAGGCATCCTCTTCCTCGTCCCGGAACCGAAGTCGCCGCATGGCGTCGACGTCACCCCGGACGGCAAGTTCCTGACCGTCGCCGGCAAGCTCGACACCCACGTCTCCGTCTATTCCTTCGAGAAGATCATGGCCGCCATCAAGGCCGGCAAGTTCGAATCCAAGGATCCGTACGGCATTCCGGTCATCGGAATGAAGGATGCGCTGCACACCCAGGTCCAGCTCGGCCTCGGCCCCTTGCACACCCAGTACGATTCCAAGCCCTGTATCGCCTACACCTCGCTGTACGTCGATTCCCAGGTCGTCAAATGGAATCACTGTGATGGCAAGGTCCTCGACAAGATCTCGGTGCACTACAACATCGGTCACCTGATGACCATGGAAGGTGACTCGATGGATCCGAAGGGTCGCTACCTGGTGGCGCTGAACAAGCTGTCAATCGATCGCTTCAACCCGGTTGGCCCGCTGCATCCGCAGAACCACCAGCTCATCGACATCAGCAACGACAAGATGCAACTCCTGTACGACATGCCGCTACCGCTGGGCGAGCCGCACTATGTGGTTGCCATCGAAGCTTCGAAGCTGAAGCCGGGCGTTCGCTACAAGGTAGGCACCGATTCCCGTACCGACAAGCCGCACCCGGGTGCCGTTCGTGCTGGTGAGGAAGTCACCACCAAGAAGGGCAACAAGATCGAGGTCAAGGGTACGCTGATCCGTTCGCACATCACGCCGGAAACCATCGAAGCTGAAGTCGGCGACGAAGTGACCATCCACCTGACCAACCTCGAACGTGCTCAGGACGAAACCCACGGCTTCACGGTTTCGACCTTCAATGTGCACGCCTCGGTTGAACCGGGCAAGACGGTCACCGTCAAGTTCAAGGCTGACAAGGAAGGTGTGTATCCGTACTACTGCACCGAGTTCTGCTCCGCACTGCACCTTGAAATGCAGGGTTACCTGCTGGTCAAGCCGAAGGGCTGGAAGCCGGGCAAGGTTGAAGCGGCCAAGGCCGTCTATACCGAAACCGACTACAAGGCTACGGTCAAGAAGGTTGCTGACACCCAGGTCGTCATTGATTCCGTCGTTGGTTACATCACCAGCGTGAACTTCAAGGACTTCCCGGATGTGGTCAACATGGTTGACGACGCAACCGACCAGCTCAACAAGATGAAGGAAGCCAAGGCCAAGCACGAAGCCGCAGCCGCCAAGAAGGATTGGGACCAGGCGAACCTGTGGGCTGAGCAAGTCTGGCAATACCAGGTCAAGGCAGCCGACATCGGCCTGCGCGCCAAGACCTACCTTGAGCAGAACGGCGCCAAGAAGGTCAAGTAATAAACAAACTTGATCTGACTTAAGGCAATCAGCGGGGAACAGAGCGAATCTGTTCCCCGTTTCACATTCAGGAGGGAATAACCATGAAATATGTAATGACTTTGATTGCTGCGGCAATCGTCGCCACACCAGCCTTCGCCGCACTTGATGGCGCCAAGCTTTTCGCCGAAAAAACCTGCAACGCCTGCCACGGTGCCAAGGCTGACAAGCCGCTGATGCCCAACTATCCGAAGTTGGCCGGCCAGAATGCCGCCTACGCTGAAGCGCAAATGAAGGACATCAAGAGCGGTGCCCGTAACAACGGCCAGACTGCCGCCATGAAGGGCGTCATGCACCTCGTCAATGACGAGGAAATCAAGGCAATTTCGGAATACCTGTCTAAACTCAAATGATTGGATGAAGCCGGAATTTTCGGCTTCTGACCAACATCAAGGAATGCTGATATTCACCATGCAACAATGACCTCAGCGTTCCGAATCCTCTGCCATAAAGGAAACCAAACATGAAACTATCACTCCTTTTGATCAGCCTGCTAACCGCAGGTATTGCATTTGCTGGCCCTCCCGCCCCGAAAAGCGAAGGCATCGAAGGTAAGGACTACAAATGGAACGCTCAAGGTGGCGAAAAGAGCGAAGCATTAAACAAGAAAGGTGACGCAAAAGCTGGCGAAGAAGGTTATGAAACCTGCGGAGCCTGTCACCTTCCATCTGGTGCCGGTCGTCCTGATGGCACCTTCCCGCAGCTCGCCGGCCAGCACACCACCGTGCTGATCAAGCAGATGGCCGACATTCGCGCCGGCCTGCGCGACAACCCGACGATGTACCCCTTCGCCGCGACGCTGACCGATGCCCAGGAACTGGCCAATGTCGCCGCCTACATCGAGAAACTCTGTATTCCGCCTGACCACGGCCATTACGACTCAAAGCCTGGCGACACTCTGGACAAGAACTGGAAGGCCCCGGCCGACACCGACAAGCGCATTGCCGAAGGCAAGGCGCTGTACGAAAAGGAATGTCTGGAATGCCACGGCAAGAACGGCGAAGGCAACAAGGAAAAGTTCTATCCCGTGATCGCCGGTCAGCACTACAAGTACCTGCTGCGCCAGATGACCGAGATTCGCAACGGCCATCGCCGCAACGCCAATCCGGACATGGTCAAGATCATCAAGAAGTACAGCGATGATCAGCTGATTTCGATCTCGGCCTATCAGTCCAGCCTGGTCATGCCGGGCAACATGTGCAAGCCTAAGGCCGGCAAGAAGAAGTAAACGAACTTGATCTGTCGTCCCCGCGCAAGCGGGGACCCGGACGCATGGATTCCCGCTTTCGCGGGAATGACAGTGCCGCAACAAGAGCAGAGAACAGCAAAATGGAAAAACAAAACAAAATCATCGGTGGCCTGACCCTGATCTCCCTGATCTGCCTGGTCGCTGCGTACTTTGCGCCAATCTGGTGGGTTTCCCTGACCGCCCCGAATTACCCGCCTGACGCCTTCCCCGATGGCATCCGCATCCATTTCCATTTCGATGGCGTCTATAACGGCTGCAAGGCGGCCGGCAAAGGCACACGGATGGCCAACGAGATCATTCAGAAAGATCTCGCTCACGACGACGAACGTTACAACCCGGTGACCGACGCCGCAAAAAATGTCGACAAGGGCGCCGAAGGCCTCGATTGCGTCCATGAAATGAACACCATCAACCACTACGTCGGCATGTTCCCGATCGCCACCGGCGCGCCGGTCGAAAAGCCGCTGGCCAAGTTCTTCTTCGGCTTCTTTGCCGTGATGATGCTGGCTTTCACGGTCAACCGGAAAAAACCGCGAATTTTGATATTGAGCGCCGGCTTCGCCGCCGTCGCCGCCTGGATGCTGGTCGACCAGTTCATGCTCGGCCACCTCGAAAGCCACGTCCAGGCCTACATGCAGGAATCCGGCACCTTCTTCAAGGACATGGAGCGCATCAACGTCTGGGGCGACAACGTCCGCAACGTCTCGAAGATCGTCATCTTCGGCCTCATCGCAGTCATGGCCATCGTCATTGCCGGCACGGCCAAAATCAAGCCATTCCAGTTGCTCCTAGCGCTGGTCCCGGCTCTGCTCCCGGTCTTCTTCGTCATCACCTACGCCGGCTGGCTGTGGTTCTTCGGCCACAACATGCACCCGTGGGGCGCCTTCACCGTCAAGCCTTTCATGCCTACCGTCTTCGGCGAAGGCAAGGTTGCGCAGTTCTCGACCTTCTCCTACCCGTACTGGGGCTATGGCCTGCTCGTCGCGATTTTCATCTGCATGATGCTGGCCCTGCTCATCCGGCGCAAACAGTTGCGCGAAGGTACAGCCGAGTAAGCGCCGTGCGGCACCTTCAAACCCTGGCCAAAGGAGGGCTCACGATTGCCCTTCTCCTGACCATCTCAAACAGCTTCTCGGAGCAGCAACTGGGAGCCGGTGCCGACTTGAGTACTGCACCGCGAGTCGAAATTGACCGACCGAAACCGACCTACATGCTGCGTGAGCGCAACGCCCGGGTCCATGGCCTGAAGCCGTTTCAGGACCTCGTCGACAAGGCCCCGGCCGGATCGGTGCTTAAACCTCCACCGGGCACCTATTCCGGCCCTGTCGTCATCAACAAGCCCTTGACCATCGACGGTGGCGGCAAGGTCACCATCGATGCCGGCGACAGAGGCACGGTGATGGTCCTGAATGCCAGCAATTCGGTCCTTCGCGGTCTGCATTTGACGGGTTCTGGCGACTCGCACGATACCGATGACTCGTGTCTGGATGTCCGCGGGCATCACAACACCGTTGAAAACATTGAAATCGACAACTGCCTGTTTGGCCTCGACTTCAAACAATCGAACAATAATGTCATTCGCAACAACACCGTCCGCTCCAAAGACCGGGAACTCGGTGTGCGCGGCGACGGACTTCGGCTGTGGTACAGCAACGACAACCTGATCGAAAATAACCAGATCATCGATTCCCGGGACATGGTGGCCTGGTATTCGAACAAGAACATCTTCCGTGACAATCTTGGGAGACGTAGCCGTTACTCGATCCACTTCATGTTTGCCAACGAGAATATCGTTGAAAACAACCAGTTCTACGACAACGCAGTCGGTATCTATTTCATGTACACCGAGGGCGGCGTGGCGCGCAACAACATCATTTCGCACGCCACCGGCGCCACCGGCATGGGCATCGGCTTCAAGGAAGCCTCGGGCACGATCATCGAGAACAACGAAATCATCTACTGCGGCGTCGGCATCGGCTCCGACCTCTCGCCCTTCCAGCCCGACAGCACTATCGAAATCCGTGGCAATCGCTTCGCCTACAATGGCATCGGCATCCTGTTCAACAGCGAAACCGGTCACAACAACATGGTCGACAATATTTTCGAGGGCAATCTGACGCAGGTCAGCTACGGCGGCCACGGCGACAACAACAACAGCCCGAAGAACGTCTGGATCGGCAACTACTGGGATGACTATCAGGGCTTCGACCGCAACAACGACGGTGTCGGCGACAAGACCCATGAGCTCTACGCCTACGCCGACCAGATCTGGATGGAACTGCCCATCGCCCGCTTTTTCCGCAGCTCGCCGGTCATGGAGCTGCTCGATTTTCTTGAACGCCTGGCCCCCTTCTCCACACCGGACCTGATCTTGCGCGACGAAAAGCCGCGCTTCGTCAAACCTGAAAGAACGGCACGATCATGAGCGAGATCGACAACGAAGTCGGTAGCGAATCTGGCAACGACAACAACGGCGATAACAGCAACGCGCCCCGCCAACCGGCTGGCAACGGCAAACCGGTCGTCTCGATTGCCAAGCGGCAGACCAACCGGCGTCGCGTGCTGCGCACCATCCTGCTCACCGGCGGCGTGCTCGGCGCCGCGCTGTCCGGCTTCCTGCCCCTCGTCTACGCCCAGAAAAAACGCCTGCGCCCACCCGGCGCGCTCGACGAGAAGGACTTTCTCGGCAGCTGCATCAAGTGCGGCCAGTGCGTCCAGGTCTGTCCTGTCTCGGCCATCAAGCTGGCTGACCTGGTCGACGGCGTTGGCGTCGGCACGCCCTACATCGATGCCCGTAGCCAGGCCTGCGATTTTTCCTGCGATGCCGTGCAGTGCGTCCTGGCCTGCCCGACCGGTTCGCTGACTTACCACAAGCCCGACTTCCTGCCGGTTCGCCCCGGCGCCGCGCTGGCTGCCAAGCCCATCCTGCTCGCCAAGGAAAATGACCCCGAGCCGACGCTCAACATGCACGAGCGTATCGGCGTCGCCCGCCTGACCCGTCCGGAAGCCTGCCTGGCCGTCCAGGGCAAGGGTTTCAAGGGGCAAACCCGCGGCGCCGAGTTCAAGGGCAAGTTGCGCTACATGGATGTAGACCGCTGGAAACCGGTCAAGGTCAGCAGCCATCCCTACGAACTCGCCGAATGCGATCTGTGCGTTCGCCAGTGCCCGGTCAAGGGCGCCATTTCCATCGAAACGGTGTTCGCGCCGGATGGCAGCAAGCACAAGTCGCCGGTCGTCCATGAACCCTGCGTCGGTTGCGGCGTCTGCGAAATGGTCTGCCCGGTCGAACCCACTGCCATCACCATCGAAGCCGGCGAGGTCTGGAAAATATGAGCGCGCTTCTCAAACGTCGGTTTTTTGATCAGATCAAGGTCCTGTTCGGCGCCGAGCCGACCAAGTCGAAAGAAATCAGCCCGGCCGCCCAGCAGATTCACTTCTACAAGAAGGGCAACCGCAACCTCATCGCCGAGAAGGCGCATGCCCGCGCCCATGTCACCCCGAGCCACAAGTGGCGCAACCGCCGCTGGGCGACGCTGATTTTCGCCAACCTGCTGTTCACGCTGTCCTTCGGCCTTGACATCCAGATTCTCGAAGGGGCGCTGACCGCCTCGCGCTTTGTCGGCTTCCACCTGATCGACCTCAACTCGGCGCTGCAGGTCATGCTCGCCCACAAGCACATCATCAACAACCTGCTGATCGGCACTGGCACAGTGCTCGTGCTGTGGGCACTGCTCGGCGGCCGCACTTTCTGTTCGTGGGTTTGTCCCTACCATCTGATCGCCGAATGGGCCGAGAATATCCATCTCTTCCTGGCCAAGAAGAAGCTGGTCACCGACCAGAACATGGACCGTCGCCTGCGCACCGTTTTCTGGATCATCTTCGCGCTGCTCGCCCTGGCCACCGGCTACACCGTCTTCGAGGCCATTTCACCGACCGGCATCCTGTCCCGCGCCCTGATCTACGGCCCGGGCCTGGCCCTGCTCTGGGTGGTCGCCCTGCTCTTCTTCGAAGTCTTCTTCTCGCGCCGCGCCTGGTGCCGCTACGCCTGCCCGATCGGCCTGACCTACGGCGTCGTCGGCATCGTCTCGCCGGTCCGCATCATCTACAAGCTCGATGGTTGCTTCCACGAAGGCGATTGCCGCAAAGTCTGCCTCGTGCCGCACGTACTGGACACCGTCATCAAGGGCCGCGCCGTCGAGACGGAAGTCCCGATCGGCCCCGACTGCACGCGCTGCGGCTTGTGCGTCGACGTCTGCCCGACCGGCTCGCTGTCGTTCGAGGTCAAGGGCCTGTCCAAACTGGCTTGAATTTTGGCCGTTTTTTCCGGTTGACCGTAGCATTCGAACATTTAGGCTGAGCCAGAAAAATCAGGGTAGCATTGCCTTGCATCTCCATCAAAAGGGATGCCAAAAGTGATAAAGTTCAGAAAAATATCTGAACTCACTTTCGCCACCTGAAGGCCCATGCATGAGCTTGAACCTCTTCCGGAAGACCTCGCTCAAGACCAGACTGACCCTCTTTACGCTGGCCGTCTTTTTGATCGGCATCTGGTCGTTGGCCTTCTACGCCAGTCGGATGCTGCGCGAAGACATGCAACACCAACTGGGCGAACAGCAGTTTGCAACCGTCAATCTGGTTGCCGCACAAGTGAATTCCGAGCTGGAAGAGCGTTTGAAGGGCCTGGAGAAAGTCGCATCCGAAATTACGCCGGGTATGCTGAACAAGGCTGACAGCCTGCAGGCATTTCTCGAACAGCGCCCGATTCTGCAACTCATGTTCAACGGTGGCGTCCGTATCGCCGGACCGGATGCACTGGCAGTCGCCTCCGTGCCCTATTCCGATGAGCGGGTGAGCACTAGTTACATCGATCGCGACTACATGATCGGCGCCCTCAAGGAAGGCAAATCGACCATTGGTCGCCCGGTGCTCGGCCGGGTTTTGCAGGCCCCGGTCATTGGCATGGCGGTGCCCATTCGCGATGGCAAGGCTCAGGTCATCGGCGCACTGGTCGGGGCGATCAACCTCGGCAAGCCCAATTTCCTCGACCGGGTGACGTCAAGCCGTTTCAGCAAAACCGGTGGCTACCTGGTGATTGCGCCGCAACATCAGTTGATCGTGACCGCCACCGACAAGAGCCGAATCATGCAGGCAGCCCCGTCGCCCGGGGTGAACAAGATGCACGACCGGTATGTGCAGGGATTTGAAGGCTATGGCATTGCCGTCAGCTCGCGGGGGGTCGAGGAGTTGTCGGCGGCCAAGAGCATCCCGGTGGCCGGCTGGTTCATCGTATCCGCGCTCCCCACCGAAGCAGCCTTTGCCTCGATCACCGCCATGCGTCAGCGCATCCTGCTTGCCACCGGCCTGCTTACCCTGCTGGCCGGCGCCCTAGTCTGGTGGATGACGGCGTGGATGTTGCGGCGGCAGTTTGCGCCGATGATTGCTGCGACCAAGGCACTGACCACACTGTCCAATGCAAGCCAGCCGCCCCAACTATTGCCGGTGGACCGGCAGGATGAAATCGGCGAACTGATCGGTGGTTTCAATCGTCTGCTCGAAAGTCTGATTCATCGCGAATCCGCCCTGCAGGAAAGCCGGGAAGACTATCGCCGCCTGGTAGCCGACCTTCAGGTCGGCGTCCTTATCCAGTCACCCACTTCAGAAATTCTCCAGTGCAACCGGACTGCGCTTGAGCTGCTCGGGTTCGAAGAAAGCCAATTACTCGGCAAGACCAGCTTCGATCCGGACTGGAATGTCATTCACGAAGATGGCTCGCCCTTCCCCGGCCCCGAGCATCCGGTGCCGCAAGCAATCGCCACAGGACTGCCCGTCGAAAACGTCGTGATGGGCATTTACCGCCCGACCAGCCATGACCGTGCCTGGCTACTACTCAGCGCCAAGCCGGATCTGGCGGCTGATGGCAGCCTGCGCCAGGTCATTTGCACCCTCATCGACATCAGCGAGACGAAACGCGCCGAACGGCACGACCTGTTCCGCACCCATGTTCTGGAGCTTCTGGCCGGCGGCGAACCGCTCCCCGATGTGCTTGAAGCCCTCGTGCGCGGAGCAGAGCAACTCTATCCGGCGATGCTGTGCAGCATCATCCTGCTCGACAGCGAAGGAACGCACATCGAGAAGGGCATCGCGCCCAGCCTCCCCAACTTCTACAACAAGGCCCTCGAAGGCCTTGCCATCGGCATGGGCGTCGGCTCTTGCGGCACGTCCGCCTTCACGGGACAGCGCGTCATCGTCGAGGATATCGCAACGCATCCCTACTGGGTGCCCTACAAGGAACTGGCCGCCAGCGCCGGACTCGGTGCCTGCTGGTCGCAACCCATCCTCGCCTCGGATGGCCGGGTGCTCGGCACCTTCGCCATCTACCACCGCCAGCCGCACACGCCGGCTGACTACGACATCTACCTCATCGAGCAATGTGCCCGCCTGGCCAGCATTGCCCTCGAGAAAAAACTGGCCGAGGAAAGACTCCAACGCAGTGAAGCCCACTACCGGTTGCTGACCGAGGATGTGCAGGATGTCGTCTGGAAAACCGACAGCAATTTCATCATCACCTACATCAGTCCATCGGACGAGCGAATTCGCGGCTTTCGCCCCGACGAGGTCATTGGGCAGCACATCTTTTCACTTTTCAATGAAGAGGGGCGGGCCACGGTCAGCAGCATCATGCAGCAGCGCCAGGAAATGCTGCAACAGGGGGTTCCGCTCGGGTCGATCACCTTCGAGGCGCTGCATCGCTGCAAGGATGGTCATCTGGTCTGGGGAGAAATCCTGTCAAAACCAGAAATCGACATCACCGGGAAGATCATCGGTTATCACGGCATCACCCGGGAAATCACCGAACGCAAGAACACCGAGGCAGAACTCAGGCGCCACCGCGATCACCTCGAAGAACTCGTCGAGCAACGCACCGCCGCGCTGTCGATTGCCAAGGAAGCGGCCGAAGCGGCCAGCCGCGCCAAGAGTACTTTCCTCGCCAACATGAGCCACGAATTGCGAACGCCGATGAACGCCATCATGGGCATGACCGGTCTGGCATTGAGAAACGCAACCGATCCCAAGTTGCGTGACCAGCTCGCCAAAGTCACCCAGGCCTCTCACCATCTGCTGCAGGTCATCAATGACATCCTCGACATTTCCAAGATTGAAGCCGACCGGCTGAGTCTCGATGCCATCGATTTCACCTTGGCGACACCGCTCGAAAACCTGAGCAATCTGGTCCTCCCGGCCGCCATGGCAAAAGGGCTGACGTTCAGCATCGACATCGCGCCCGACCTAGCCCGCCAGCGGCTCAGCGGAGATCCCTTACGCCTGGGTCAGATACTCCTCAATCTGGCCAGCAACGCCATCAAGTTCACCAACGAGGGCTCGGTCAGCCTCGATGTCTCGGTCACCGAAGAGACGAATGAAGACATCGTCATTCGCTGCGCCGTGTCCGACACCGGAATCGGCATATCGGCCGAGGATCAGGCCCGGCTGTTCCAGGCTTTCGAGCAATCCGACAATTCGATGACCCGCAAATATGGCGGCACCGGACTGGGGCTGGCCATCAGCAAGCGCCTGGCGGCGGTGATGGGCGGTAGCATCGGCGTCGACAGCCAGCCCGGGTCAGGCAGCACATTCTGGTTCACGGCCAGGCTGAAAAAGTCGACCGCCAAGCTTGAGCCGGTACGGCCTGCCTCAGCCAACCTGTCCGAAGAAATGCTGAAGGCTGACTACGCCGGGGCGCGCATCCTGCTCGCCGAAGACGAGCCGATCAACCAAGAGGTTTCGCGCGAATTGCTTGAATCGGCTGGCCTTGTCGTCGATCTCGCCGAGGATGGTGTCGAGGCGGTCGAACTGGCCAGGCGCACCGCCTACGATCTGATCCTGCTCGACCTGCAAATGCCAAAAATGAACGGCATCGAAGCATCGCAGATCATCCGCGCCCTGCCGGGCCGGGAAGCTGTTCCGATTCTGGCCCTGACGGCGAATGCCTTCACCGGCGACCGGCAAAAATGCATAGACGCCGGCATGAACGACCATATTAGCAAGCCGGTTGATCCCGAACAGCTATTTGCCACCCTGTTCAAATGGCTGTCCAAGCCGATTTGAATTTTGGCCGTTATTTCCGGTTGACCGTGGAACTCACGCCCGTCAGATCCTGAACGTCTCAGCCAGCCGCCGTAACTCGCCGGACAGCTCATTGACCTCACCGGCCAGCGAAGCCGCCGCCTGACTGGCATGCGATCCCTGCTCGGTCATCTGGGCGACGCGCTCGACGTTCTGGGCAATCTCGCGGGCGGCCGTGCTCTGCTCGCGGATCGCCAGGGAAATTTCATTGACCGCCTCGGCCACCTGCCCCGAACTAACCTGAATCGTTCCAATCGACTGCTCGGCCTGATGAGCCAGATCGACACCGGACTGGACCTGCTCGACGCTGTTTTCCATTTCGGCAACGGCGTGGCGGGAACTGGCCTGCACTTTATCGATCATGCCGGCGATTTCCTTGGTCGACGAGGCAGTACGTTCCGCCAGCTTACGCACCTCATCGGCGACCACGGCAAAACCGCGCCCCTGCTCACCAGCGCGTGCCGCCTCGATGGCGGCATTGAGGGCCAGCAGGTTGGTCTGGTCGGCGATCTCCTTGATGACGTTGACGATGGTCGAGATCTCGACCGTATAGGATTCGAGTTCGCGAATGGCCGTCGCCGAGCCGTTTACCGTATCGGCAATGTGGGTCATTTCATTCGCGGCGCGCTGGATGACGCCGCCGCCTTCGCGCGAGGCGCTGCCTGAGGCACGGGAGAGCGTATCCGCCTCGGTTGAAAACTCGGTGACATGGTCAATCGACACCGACAATTCCTCGACCGAAGCGGCCATGTTGGTAGCCACTTCCGATTGGGCGGATGCCGCACTCGCCGACGCCTGGCTCGAATCGGCGAGACGCCGGGCCATCGTGTCGAGCTTGGCCGTGCTCTGACGGAGCATGGCGGCCATTTCCTGGAAATGATTGCGCATGATGGCAAGTTGTGCCAGCAATTGGCCGACTTCGTCATCGCCATGCACGGGAATCGGCTGGCTGAGATCCATGGCCGCCATGCGCCGGGCGGCATCGATGGCGGCACTGACCGGCCGGTTGAATTCGCGAATGATCACCCAGGCCAGCGGCGGCCAGGCGAGCAGGGTCAGCCCGCCAATGATCAACATGGCCTGATGCAGGCCGGCAATGCGCCCGGCGACCTCCGGTGTCAGGGTCGAAACTGGCACGGCTGCGACAACCTGCAGACCCAACCCGAGACTCAGGCAGACAATGACGATGGACGCCAGCGTCGACAGCCACAGCCGCTTGCTCAGATCGATATCGTTGAGCCGCCGGAACAGCCGTTTCAACAGCCCGCCACGGATGCTCCCCTGTTCGAGCAGCAAGGTCGAATCACGGCGCATTTGCTCATACAGGGCGCTCGCGGCGCGAATCTCGGCGGCGCTCGCCGTGGTCCGTACCGACATGTAGCCGCCCGAAGACAGCGGCGTGGCCATCGCCTTGACCCAGTAGAAACTGCCGTCCTGGCGCCGGTTCTTGACGACGCCTCCCCATGGCTTTCCCCGCTCGAGCGTAGCCCACATGTCGCGAAATGCCTCGGCTGGCATATCCGGATGGCGAACGATGTTGTGGGGTTGACCGATCAATTCCTCGCGGCAAAAGCCGGCGGCTTCGACGAAATCATCATTGACGTAGGTGATCAGGCCTTTTTCATCGGTCCGGCTGATGATGCTGCACTCCGGACGGATAGCGTATTCACGATCAAAAACCGGCTGATTATTTTTCATATTTTTGAACTTTTCGGAATTTTTCAACCATAACAGAGGCACTCAAACCATGCAATTACGACAAAAGTAATAATACGAACAATGGCTAATATTCAATTATCGTCCTGCGCTCGTCGCTCTTTCATTCCTCGTCCCGGCGCCGCGCATTTTTTTGATTCAGGTTCAAAGACGATTTCCTTGCCCTGCCTATAATCGGCGGCATGATCCAGTTCAAGAACATCGCCAAGACCTTCCGCAAAGCCCGGGTGCTCGATGGCATTAGCCTCGACATCGGTATCGGCGAACGCGTCGCGCTGATCGGCTCGAACGGCGCCGGCAAGACCACGCTGATCCGCTGCCTGCTCGGCGAATACACGCACGACGGAGAGGTCGCCATCAATGGCCTCGATCCGCGCGGCAACCGCACCGAAGTTCTGGGCAATATCGGCTTCGTGCCGCAACTGCCGCCACCGCTCAAGATGCCGGTCGGCCAGCTGATCAATTTTTCTGCTTCGCTGTGCGGCACCGACCCGCAGCGCATCCACGCCATCGCCAGGCGCCTCGGGCTTAACGTCGATGAAATCCTCTCCCGCCAGTTCGTTCGCCTGTCGGGCGGCATGAAGCAGAAGCTGCTGATCGCCATCGCGCTTGGTCGTGAGGCCAAGGTCTTGGTCATGGACGAACCGGCTGCCAACCTCGACCCTGAAGCGCGCAAGATTTTCTTCGACCTGCTGGCCGAACGCCTCGACGACGCAACGATGATCATCTCCAGCCACCGCCTCGACGAGGTTTCAGCGCTGGTCAATCGCGTCATCGAAATGGATATGGGCAAGATTGTCCTCGACGACAAGGTCGCCGATGCCGTGACGCTGACCGCCCGGTTGGCCTGCCGCATCGTGCTCAGCCGCTTCGAGCCGGCCTTCGCCAAGGCACTCGATGGCTGGAAATTCGCCAGCCGCGACGACAACCGCATCTGGGAAGGCGAGATCGCCGGCCCCGACCGCCTGCGCTTCCTTGGCATCATTTCCCGCTACACGGCGCTGGTCAGCGAGCTGTCGCTGTCCGAAAGCTGAACATGTGCGACCAGCATCGCCGTGAATTTATCGGCCGTTTGGGACTCGGTGGCCTGTTGCTGACGCCCCTCGCGGCCTGCGGCAGCAAGGGTAACTGGCCGGAGAGCATGGCCGAGATCAAGTGGGACCGCGACACCTGCGTGCGGTGCAGCATGGTCATTTCCGACCGCCGCTTTGCCGCCGAGATGCGCGGCGGCCCGAACAACACCGTTTTCAAGTTCGACGACCCTGGGTGCCTCGCCTTCTGGCTCAAGGAAAAAGCCGACAAATACCCGTGGATGACCGATGCCGCCACCCGCATGTGGGTGGCCGACTTCAGCAGCAAGAGCCGTGACGAAATGACCTGGCTCGACCCCAAGCGCGCCCATTTCATCACCAAGACATCGCCGATGGGCTACAACTTCGCTGCCGTATCGATGCCGATGCCGGGCAGCCTCGATTTCACCGACATGCGCCAGCACACGCTGGCCAAAGGTAAATAAGCAAATGAAACAACTGTGGCTGACCGCCAAACTCGATATCGTCGAATCCCTGCGCGCCCGCTGGTTCCAGATCTACACGCTGGTCTTCGGCGGCATCGTCGCGCTGCTCTTCCTCTTCGGCCTGACCGAATCGCGCGTCCTCGGCTTCATCGGCCTGTCCCGCCTGCTCGTCACCTACATCCAGCTGACCATGGCCATCCTGCCCATTTTCGTGCTGATCACCACCGTCCGTTCGGTCGCCGGCGACCGCGAGGCCGGTGTGTTCGAATACCTGCTCTCGCTGCCGGTGTCGCTCTCCGCGTGGTTCTGGGGCAAGATCGTCGGCCGCTACATCGTCGTCTTTGCGCCGGTTTTCCTGGCCATGCTCGGCGCCGTGATCTGGGCGACCATCCAGGGCATCGAGGTGCCGTGGGACATGTTCGGCTACTACACCGCCCTGCTCGCCGTCATGGCCATGTGCTTCCTCGGCATCGGCATGCTCATCTCGGCCATCGCGCGCACCACCGACATGGCGCAGGGCGCCGCCTTCATGGTCTGGCTCTTCCTGCTGCTTTTCCTCGACCTGATCCTCCTCGGCGTCATGATCCAGGGCAAGGTGGCGCCTGAACTCGCCGTCACGCTGGCCCTGGCCAACCCGCTGCAGGTTTTCCGCACTGCGGCGCTGGCGCTATTTGATCCACAACTGATTGTCCTCGGCCCGTCCGCCTACGTCATCCTCGACCTGTTCGGCACGGCCGGCTACAAAGTCTTCGCGCTGGTCTACCCGGCGGCGCTCGGCATGGTCAGTGCTACCATCGGCTACTTCATTTTCCGCCGTGGTGACTTGCCTTGAAGAAGCTGTTTGCGCTTTTGATTTTTGGCCTTTTTTCCGGGTTGACCGTAGCAGACGACCAAACCTCATCCGCCCCCCTCTTCGCCGCGACGCTCAACGATCTTGACGACAAGCCGGTGGCCTTGGAGCGCTACAGGGGCAAACCGCTCGTCGTCAATTTCTGGGCTCGTTGGTGTGGCCCCTGCCGGGCTGAAATCCCCGAGCTGATCAAGTTCCGCGCGGCCAACAAGGGCAAGATCGAAGTGCTCGGCATCGGCATCGAGGACAAGGCAGAACCGGCCAGGGACTTCGCCAAGGCCTACGAGATGGATTACCCGGTGTTCATCGCCAAGGAAAAGGGTATCCCGCTCATGCAAACCCTCGGCAACACCAAGGCCGGCCTGCCCTACACGCTGTTCATCGACCGCAACGGCAACGTGATCCAGAAAAAAATGGGCTTGATCCGGAAAGTCGATCTGGATGCGGCACAGGAAGCGCTGCTAAAAAAATAGGCACCACCTGCCTCGTCATAAGAGGCGAGCCTGATATTTATTCGCTGCTTTTCAGTTGCGACGCGAGTTCGCGCGGCATGTTCTCATCATTCAGGGCGCGAAGGATTTCTTCGAGGGCGTCTGCCGTTTGCATCGCCAGAGCCAATGCCTCGGGACGACCATGACGGGCACTGTCGTCCGCTTGCTTGGCCAATTGGTAGAGTGCATCGGCGCGAATGTTGCCGCTCGTCCCTTTCAGCGTATGCGTCATGAAAGCCAGCGTCTGGAAATCCTCCCGATTGACGGCATCACGTAATTTGGCGGGAATCTCGGCCAGCGATTGCTTGACGGTTGCCAACAGTTTTTCGATAAAAGCCTGACGATGGTTGAAGCGTGCGGCAAGTGCCGGCCAGTTGATTGAGGTAGTGTCGCTTTCGCTGATGCCGGGTAGTGCCTGATTGCCACGGTCGACGCTCACCGGCGCCTCTTTTTTTCTGAGTTGCCGGAGAATCGCGGTGACCAGATGGTCGATGTCGATCGGCTTGGTGATGTGCTCGACCATGCCGGCAGCGAGACACTTGTCACGCTCTTCGCCTAGGGCATGGGCGGTGAGACCGATGACCGGCAGCGTCGGTGCTATTTCATGAATCCGCCGCGTGGCCTCGTGACCATCCATGAGCGGCATTTGAACATCCATCAGCACCAGATCAAATGCGCGCGGATGGTCTTCTACCTGATCTACCGCCTCGCGGCCGTTGACCACAAACGTTGTCCGGGCCCCTTCGTTGCTCAGAATTTCCTCAAGGACAATCCGATTCAGTTCATGGTCATCAGCGGCCAGAATGCTGATTCCGATCAAGCGTGCAACCGATGAAAAATCGCCATGCCCTGATTGGCTTTGCTCAAACTCACTCAGCAGATGACGCAGGCGCAACGGCCGCTGGATAGTAATAGCATGGTCACTCAGCGCGCATGGCCGGTCGTTCTGGGTTCCAGGGGTGGTCAGCACGATGGGCCGAAGCGAATCCGGCGGCGGGGTCACGCAGTGCTTTTCCAGTGCTTCCTCGGCGAACAGCAGCAGATCCGGCGATGGCAAGGAAAACGCCCCGGAAACGTCGGCTTTTTCAACAGTGACTCCATACTTCTCCAGATCGTCCGTCAGCCAGCCGCATTCCACACTGTTGAGTCCCACCTGACGAACCCGTGTGTAGCACTTGGAGACGACTGCCTCAGGACTATCCAGCAAGGCAATCGGCAGCTGCAACTCGAACGATGAGCCGACGCCGGGGCGACTTTCAACCACGATCTTGCCACCCATGGCCTCCACTAGCCGGGCGCTGATTGCGAGGCCTAGGCCGGTACCCCCAAAGCGCCGCGTGGTTGAAGGATCAGCTTGCTCAAAAGGCGTGAATAGGCGCTCAATCTGATCCTCGTTCATGCCGATGCCGCTATCACTGACCCGAAAACTGATGTCGGTGCCGGCTCGCGTGACGGAGAGACTGACGATGCCCCGCTCGGTGAATTTGATCGCATTCGAGAGAAGATTAAGCAGTACCTGATTCAAACGCGTGGTATCGCCCGAAACCTCCAATGGCAGATCGGGATCCTCGCTCACCCTGAACAGTAAACCCTTACTGTAAGCGCGCTCGGCGGTGAGATCGACAACCCGGTCAATCGTCTCGCCAAGTTTGAAAGTGGCCTGCTCAACAGTCAGTTTTCCCGACTCGATCTTCGAGTAGTCAAGAACGTCGTTGACCACGCTGAGCAGATGTTTGCCCGAGTCGAGAATGCGCTGAAAATTGACTTGCGCCTTGCGCCCCACGTTATCGCGGACGCCCGTTTGCGCCAGGCCGAGCACGGCATTCATCGGTGTCCGAATCTCGTGGCTCATGTTGGCGAGAAATTCGCTCTTGGCTAGCGCCAGGCGCTTGGCTTCGGCTAACGCCTGCAGGGTGGCATGTTCTGCATTTTTGAGCTCGTTGATATCCTGAACGACACCATGAGCCGCGATCAACTCTCCGTTCTCATCCAGATGCAGTTCAGCCCGTTCACGGACCCACTTGATTTCACCGTTGGCCACAATGCGATGTTCAATATCGTAGGGCTGACCATCTTGAGCAGCTTGCCAGGCAGTCATTACCCGCTCGCGGTCTTCCGGATGGACGCATTCGACAAAACCGGAGAGCGTCATCGATGTATCCGGGGAAATACCGAAAATGCGATAGCTCTCATTTGACCAGGAGAGTTTGTCCTGCCTGGCATCCAGATGCCAACTGCCGAGATGCGAAATAGCCTGAGCCCGCTCCAGATCGGCGCTGCGTATGCCAAGTGTGATCTGGGTTTCTTTCAGTGCCGTGATGTCGCTGGCAAACAGGTAGATACCCTGGACCTGACCGGCGACAACGTCCGGAATGTAGGTCACCAGGTTGTAAGCGGTCGAACCATCGACTTTGGTCGATGATCGCTCAAACTCCTGACGTTGCCCCCGCAATGCCGCCTGCAAGAACGGTTCGCTTTTTCGGAAAAGCTCGTCACCGAGCAACTCCCGCACAGTGATGTCGAGCATCTCCTCCGGCTTTTTATTGAACCAGACCATGTAGGCGGCATTGGCAAAACGGCAACGCAAATCGCCGTCCCAATAACTCACCATAGCCGGCACATTGTCGGTAATCGTGTGAATGAATTTTTCTTTGGTAACCAATGCCTGATTGAGCTTTTCCAGCTCTGCCGTACGTTGGCAAACGAGTTCTTCCAGATGGTGACGATGGAGTTCCAGTTCGTTCGAAACACGTTTGCGCTCGGTGATGTCTTCAAAAAGCGAAACGTAATGGCTGACATTGCCATCACCCTGACGCAGCGGAGAAATGCTCTGGTAAGCCGTAAAAATGCTGCCATCCTTGCGCCGGTTGATCACCTCGCCGCGCCATGACTTTCCTGCCTTCAGCGTTTGCCAAAGAATAGCGAAGATTTCCGGAGGAGTTTGTCCCGAGTTGAGCAGGCTGGGGTTGCGTCCTTTAATCTCTTCCGGGCGATAACCGGTGATATTGCAGAAGGCATCGTTAACAAACTCAATCTCCGCCGCCGTGTTGGTAATAACGATGGCATTTGAACTTTGTTCGACCGCCAGTGACAGTTTGGCGAGGGTTTCTTCGGTCCGTTTGCGTTTGATAAAGGCAGCGATAATCCCAGCTGCCGCGCTGAGAAAAGTTTCTGCAACACTGGTACGCTGGCTATCAGCCGGGAGGTAGAGGAAAAGGACACCCAGCATTTCGTCCGCGGCCAACAGCGGCTGACAATACTGACTGTGGTCGGCAATATCCTTGTAGGCAATCTCGTGTCTGTCATCGATGTGGCTGGCGAATACCACCTGTCGACTGGCAGCGGCGCGGCCACAGAGGCAGCGATCAAGCGGCAGATGATGGCATCGGGAAAGTATCCCCGGCGGCAGGTTGCGAGATACGCTTAAGGTCAGCCCCGCCTTGTTTTCGGCGGCCAGATGAATGCCACCCCGGGGTTGTGTGGCAAGCCAGGGTATGGCCAGCAATTGGTCAAGGCAGCGTTGCAGAGTCTCTTCCATGGAGGCGCCGGAGACGGTGGTTTCGATCAGGCTGCGCAGCACTGACTGCTGTTCCCGGTCACGCTCCACCGCCGCTTCAGTGGCCTTGCGCTCAGAAATATCGATATGGCTGATCACCGCCCCGTTGCCATCAGCCAGCGGCGTTACCAGCATGTTGAACCAGCGCTCCCGCTCAGGCGAATGGCAAGCGTATTCCAGCGAGAAGGAAGGGCTGCTGCCGTCCAGAACGCCTTCTATGCCACGGCGCACCGCGACCGCCTGACTATCTGAATCCACAGCTCGGCTGCATACCGCCAGATAATTGACGCCGCAAGCGTTCCGGGTAGCCTCGTCGCCACCGTTGGCCGCGGCAAAGTCCTGCCAGGCGCGGTTGGTATGACAGATCGTGCCGTTAGCATCAATCACCACAACGGCATGGCCCAGCGACTCGATGATGGCGTGGGTCAACTCTTCGCCTTGGCGCAGCGAGGCATCGGCACTAAGAAGTGCTTTCTGGTAGGCCGCATTGCGAAGCATCCAGATCTGCGCACCAAAGCTGGCCAGAACAACGATGCCAACAATCACCACAACCTCACCCGGCTGGTGATGTATGCCAAGTGCGAGCAAGGCAAGGCTGGCAACGGTCAACGGCAGAAAGCGGAGATACCGTGAAAAGGCTGTGGCAACCCGTGACCTGGCGCCCAGAAGTTTGAATCGCCAGTGGGTAGGCATGGCTATGAAAATCTGCAAATCGTTACGATAAGCCTACTCTAGTGTAAAGATTACCTTACTTCAAGCCTATTATTACTTTCGTATTAAGTATCTCAATTTCCCTGGCCTGATCTTACAAATGACCAAAGCCGTGGCGCTTTGCATAATCAAACAACTCGACATTATTCTCCAGCCTGAGTTTGCGCATCAGGCGGCTCTTCTGAACGCTGACCGTCTTGGCGCTGCGCCCGAACTGCGCGGCGATTTCCTTGATATTGGCGCCCCGCGCCAGATGTTCCAGAATGGATCGTTCCCGCGGCGAAAGCACTTCCGGTAGAGGCTCGCTGTTGTCGAGACGCTCGAAGAGCAAGGCATTGGTAAGGCGCGGATCCATATAGCGCCCACCCGCTGCAACCGTGCGAATGGCCACCAGCAATATTTCGGCACCGGCATCCTTGGTGACAAAACCGGTGGCACCAGCCTGGATCGCCCGGGCGGCGAGATGCGGTTCGCTGTGCATGGTAAGCACCAGAATCGGCAGCGTTGGCTGGCTGCTGCGTAGCTCGCTGATCAGGCCAATACCGCCATCCGGCATGGAAAGATCGAGCAGCAGCAGGTCAAGGTTTTTTTTCTTGACGGCGAGGACAGTGCCGGCGCCATCTTCGCTTTCTCCGGCGACTACAAACTCCGGACAGGTCCCAACGATATGCCCCAGCCCCTTGCGCACAATCAGATGGTCATCGGCAATCCAGAGGCGAATTTTCTTCACGTTGTTGTTTTCCGTTTGATCGGTATCTCTACCGCGATAACGGTTCCCTTGCCGAGCGCCGAGATGATTTTCAGTGTAGCGCCGAGCATGGCAGTGCGCTCCTGCATGCCGATCAGGCCAAAGGATTGGTCGTTGGCGCCGAGCAAGGCACTATCAAAGCCCAGACCGTCATCTGCTATTTTGAGGTTCAGAGACTCGGCTGTCGACTCGATGTGCACTGAAACTGATTGCGCATGGGCATGGCGGGCAACATTGGTGAGCGACTCCTGGACAATCCGAAAGATCGATGCTGCATAGCTTCCATTGAGTTGCGGATCCGGTCCGCTCAAGGTCAGGCGGCAGGCGACACCGCTACGACCATAGAAATCTGTAGCCAGTACTTCAAGGGCCGGTAGCAGGCCACGTTCCAGTTGAGCCGGATGCAGATCGCGCGTAATCCGGCGCAGCACGGTCTGAGTCAAGTCAAGATAGCCCTGCATTTCCAGTGCGATCTGGTTGGCCTGGCTGGTCGTCATGTCGGAGGTGAGTTGCAGGGCTGACACCATGAAATTCATGCCAGTCAACAATTGGCCCAATTCATCATGCAGCTCGCGGGCGAGATGGTTCCGTTCATTCTCCCGAATCTGGTCCTGCCGAATCAGGATTTGCCGCAGCGCCTGCTGCGACTCTTCCAGCTTGGCCTCGGCACGCTTGACCATGGTGACGTCGGTAATCACGGCATAGAAGCCGGTAACCTCGTTGCCGGCACGCGCAGGAATGTACTCGACAAGAAGATGGCCGATTTCACCGGAGGGCTTTTTCAGGGTGCGCTCAAATTGCCGATGCTCCCCACCGATTGCCGCTTCAATATCCGCCTTTTGGAACAGGAACAGCTTTTCACCGAGCATCTCCCTGATCGACTTGCCCTGCATTTGCTCGGGCGTCTTGCCGAACCATTCCAGATAGGCTCGGTTGGCAAAACAGCAATGCAAGGTTTTGTCCCAATGACTCACCATGCTGGGCAGCGCATCGGTGAAAGAGCGTAAAAACCGCTCGTTTGCTTCCAGTGCTTGCTCGGCAAGTTTGCGTTCGGTGATATCGAAAGCGGTAAAGCTGCAACTCAGCGCCGGATCTCCCGGATCAATCAAGGCCGAGGCCAACAGAATATGCCGCAAGGCCCCCGATTTATGACGCCAAACGGTTTCGATGACACCCCTGCCACACGACCTGATCCGTGCGTACTTTTCCTTTCCGACGCGATTGAACTCAGCATCCGAGGGATAGAGAAAGCGAGCCGATTGGCCGATCAGCTCCTCGGCCGAGTAGCCGGTGATAGTGGTCATCGCTTCATTGACGTCGCGCAACTGGCGCTCGACAACAACGCCGATACCCAGCGGAGAGGCCTGGAGGATTGAGCGCATTCGGGCTTCGTTATGTTGTAGCAGCCTGGTTCGCTCATCAACCAGATCCTGCAGGTGCTTGCGGTGGCGCTCAAGTTCGATAGCAATCTGCTTCTGTTCGGCAATATCGACACCAAAGCCAATGATGCATGGCTTGCCATCAAGTTCGACGCTGCGCCCGGTGAAGTAGTGCGGAATACGCCTGCCGTCTCGCGTCAGGAGGGGCGCATCAAGAAAGTTCTCGCCCTTGATGAATGTTTCTTCGATGGCCCTGCTTACCTGCGGCTGAACACCCCGGTCAAAAAACGCCAGTGGACCCATCCTGGAAATAGCTTCGCCGTCGTAGCCAGTAACTGTCTCCAGATTCTTGTTCCAGCGCAGAATATGGCCGGCATCGTCGAGCAGGTAGAAGATGCCTGGCGCCGAGTCGATGATCTCGCTGGTTAGCTGTAGCTGACTTCGCAAGGCCTGCTCGGCCAGTTTTTGTTCGGTGATCGTGCTGTGCGCGACAACTGCGCCGCCAGCCGCGTCAGCGTGCGCCCCGAAGGAAGAGGCGGGGCGATTGGCGATTCTTGCAATAGTACCGATGGTAACCAAGGCACTTCCGTTGCTCTGAGCATCGACTTGGCAGAGGCGCAAACAGACTCGAGACCACGATCCGTCATTGCGACGAATCTGAAACTCAAGCTCGGTGCGGTCCGCATCTGCTGCCTCGACGGTAGCGACCATGGTTTGTACGGCCTGCCGGTCCTCTGGGTGGACAAGATCCATGCACGCCGCAAGGGTAATCGGGGCTTCGGCGATTGAGTAGCCGAGCAGAGCACAGAGATATTCGCTGCAGAGAATGCGGCCAGTGGCCGGCTCATGAACCCAGACACCAAGACCAGCCCCTTCGAGCGCAGCCAAAAGATGCCGGTCGGAGACACCGAATTCACGAAATTTGATCTGGGTTTCAGCAGTCAAATTAACCCTCTTGCTAGGCTGGTTTGATTGAATTTAGAGCACTATCGTCAAATGTGCTCGTTTCGAACGCGAAGGCTAGCATAGCTCCATGTTGAGGTTGATCGGCTTGAATGAGAAATGCCTGCCCTATATGAGCAAGGTCGAAGCCAAGACACCCCACTGATACAAGCGGATCAATCGCAATACCAAAAAAAGAGGCTAAGCGACCTAGGTCACAGACCAACCCAATACCGCCGGATATAGTCGTTCGGCCCGCAGCCTGGCCGTTGTGCCGCTGCCTTTGACAATATCCACCGAACCGGAGAGACCATGAAAATCACTCGCCTCGCATCCACCCTTCTCATCGCCGGCCTCGCGCTGGGCACCACGGCCAGCCACGCTGACGGCCTGAAGTTTCTCCCCGGCCTCGACAAGGGTTTCAAAGCCGAGCCGTCGCTGGCAGTCAGCGCCGGCGTCATGAGCGCCTCGGCTACCAACGACGATTCAATGTTCGTCTACGGTCTCGACTTCAACATGAACTGCGGCCTGATCCAGACGCCGGACAACCGTATCCGCACCCACGTCCAGATCAACCACACCGACGAATCCGGCATGAAGGCCACCTCCTTCGAACTGTCGCCGCGCTACACCGTGCCGCTCGGCAGCGGTTTCTCGGTCGGCGCCGGCCCGGTGCTCGGCGTTGTCCTGGCCGACAACGGCCGCAACGACAAGAGCCTGTTCGGCTATGGCGCCGTGGTCGGTGCCAATTACCGCAAAGGCCTGTACTACTCTGGCCTCGACCTGCGCTACCTGAATACTAGCGAAAGCGACAACGTCAGCTTCGAAAACTGGGCGCTGATGGCCAAGGTCGGCATCAACTTCTAAGCACCCCGCAAGCGGAAACAAAAATGGAAGGCAGATGCCTTCCATTTTTTTGCCTTTTTTCCGGTTGACCGTGGAATTCCGCTAATCAATCGCTTTCAGGAAACGCTGCCGCGCCTGTTCCAGTTCAGCGTGCCCGGCTTCGCCGACCAGTCGGTCGCAAGTCTCGAAAAAGGCGTTGAAAGCCTTGCGCACCACCGCCCCTTCCAGCCGGCCCTTGCCTTCATTGGCAGGCTGATTGAGCGGCTTGAGCACAGCGTGGCGGGGAATGATGCGTTGCCCGCCGGCCTCTGAAGAAGCCGTCAGCGGCCCGGTTTTCACATAAACAAGGCCCTCGTATTCAAAACGGGCGCCCATCGGCAGATCCTGAAGTTTCATTGCGTGTTTCCAGTGATGCATTCCTGAATAACGGATCAGGGCGCAAGGGCCCCCTTTCGCTCGAATCTTAGCGTTAATCCCTGCTTAAGTTTCGCCTAAGCCACCTTTAAGACTCGCTCCCTACACTCCTTCTCCATCAACACCAAAAGGAGAACGATGATGAGAGCCATCCCCGCCGTAGCGCTGCTGCTCGCCAGCCTGGCCTGCCATGCCGAGACGCCGCAGCAGATTCGTCAGATTTATGTCACCGAAGCCGCCAGCCAGCAGGCCGGCTTCACGCCCTCGGCCAAACGCGGCGACGCCTTTTTCCGCCAGCGTTTTGCCATCAACGACAAGATGCCGGGCTGCACCAGCTGCCACACCGACAGCCCGCTCAATGCTGGCCAGCACGCCGTGACCGGCAAGACCATCAAGCCGCTGGCCGTCGCAGCCAATCCGGATCGCCTGAGCGACCCGGCCAAGGTCGAAAAGTGGTTCGGTCGCAATTGCAAAGAAGTCGTCGGCCGCGCCTGCACGCCGGCCGAGAAGGCCGACTTTGTCACTTACCTGAGCGAGGTACGCTGAAATGAAACACATAGTCCTCATAGCCCTGCTCGGCAGCGCCTTCCCGGCCTTGGCCGACCGCCTGCCGATGCCGGCCAACGCCCCGGCCAGCTTCACGTCCGAATGCAGCAGTTGCCACATCGCCTACCAGCCCGCCCTCTTGCAGGCCAACGACTGGCGCAAGCTGATGGCTGGCCTGAGCGAGCATTTCGGCAGCGATGCCACGGTCGACCGGAAAACCGAGCAGGAAATCACGGCCTTTCTCGAACGCAATGCCGGCAACGCCAGCCGCCTGGGCAATGCCGGCAATCCGCCGCGCATCACCCAGACCGCCCGTTTCATCCGCAAGCATGACGAAATCCCGGCCAAATACTGGCGCGATCAGCGCGTCAAATCGAAAGCCAACTGCGAAGCCTGTCACCCCGGCGCCGCCAAGGGCAGCTATAGCGAACACGACATCACCATCCGCGAACTGCGGGAGTAAATCATGAAAAACATTCTTGTCTGGGACTGGCCGGTCCGCCTCGGCCATTGCCTCATGGTCGGCGGTTTCATCGTCGCCTGGCTGACCTCCGAAAGCGAAACCTGGCGGCTCGTGCATGCCTTTTCTGGCTCAGTCGTTATTGCCGTCGCGCTCTTTCGCCTGCCTTGGGGCTTCATCGGCTCGCGCTACGCCCGCTTCGTCGATTTTGTCCGTGGTCCGGGTTCCGTCGTCGCTTACCTGCGCAGCCTGATCCGCCTCGAACCGGATCACCACACCGGCCACAACCCGGCAGGCGGCTGGGCCATCGTGCTGCTGCTCGCCCTCGGTATCGCCACCGGCCTCGTCGGCTGGGCGATGTACAACGAAATCGGCGGTGAATGGCTGGAAGACCTGCACGAAGGTCTGGCGGCGACGATGCTGACCGTCGTCTTCATCCACGTCGCCGGCGTCATCTCGGGCAGTCTGCTGCACGGCGAAAACCTCGTGCGCGCCATGATTACCGGACACAAACAAGGTTCGCCGGAAGAAGCCATCCCGTCTGCCCGGCCTCTGGCCGCCATCTTCCTGCTGGTCTGGGTTGCCGCCGCCAGCTGGTGGTTGGCTAACTGATAGAATCCGCCCATGCGAATTCTGCTTGTCGAAGACGACCCCGAACTTGGCGACGGCCTGACCGTTGGCCTGCGCCAGGCCGGTTTCGCGGTCGACTGGCTGCGCGATGGCAATTCCGCCGACCAGGCCTTGCAGAGCGAGAGCTTCGACCTGGTCGTCCTCGACCTCGGCCTGCCCCGTCTTTCCGGCATGGATGTCCTCAGTCGTGCCCGCGCTCGGGGACTGACCGTTCCCATCCTTATCCTGACCGCCCGCGACGCCACCGGCGACAAGGTTTCCGGCCTCGATGCCGGCGCTGACGACTATCTCGTCAAACCCATCGACCTCGACGAGCTGAGCGCCCGCATCCGCGCCCTAACCCGGCGCAGTGCCGGCCGCGCCGCACCGCTGCTGACTCACGGCGAACTGACCGTCGACCTGGCCGCCCACAGCGTCACGCTGGCCGGCCAGGAAATCGAACTGTCCAGCCGCGAGTATTCGCTGCTCCAGATGCTGCTCGAAAACGCCGGCCGCGTTCTGACCCGTACCCAGCTCGAACAATCGGTCTACGGCTGGCGTGACGAACCGGACAGCAACGCCCTTGAGGTGCACATCCACCACCTGCGCAAGAAACTGGGCGGCGACCTGATCCGCACCCTGCGCGGCGTTGGCTACACCATCCCGAAATGAGCGGCACGGGAACGACCGTCTGGTTCTCGCTGCGCCGCCGCCTGCTCGGCCTGTTGCTCGGCGGCGTCTCCGCTGCCTGGCTGGTGACCATGGTTTTCAGCTACATCGACGCCCATCATGAAGTCGACGAGCTGTTCGACGCCCAGTTGAGCCAGGCCGCCCAGACCCTGCTCGCCCTGGCCAGCCACGACGAGGGCGACGATATCGAGGATCTTGGCGAAGCCACCCATAAATACCAGCGTCGCCTGCGTTTCCAGATCTGGCGCGCCGATGGAACGCTGTTGATGCGTTCAAAAAATGCCCCAAAATTCCCGTTGACCGTGGAAACCGGCTTTTCCGAGACCAAAAACGACCCGGATGGCCACTGGCGGCATTTCAGCCAGTGGAACGAGGACCACAGCCTGCAGGTTCAGGTCAGCGAGAACCACCACATCCGCGATGAGCTGATCGGCCACATCGCCTGGCGCCTGCTCTTTCCGGCGCTCTTCGGCCTGCCATTGATCGGCCTCTGGGTCTGGGTTGCCACCCGCAAAGGCTTCGCTTCGCTCGACGGCATCGCCCGCCAGATCGCCAGCCGCGACCCGCAACAGTTGCAGCCACTGCATCCGGCCGCCGCGCCTGAAGAAATCCGCACCTTGCTCGAAGCGCTCAATGGCCTATTCCAGCGCGTCGAACACACCCTCGAATCCGAACGCCGCTTCACGGCCGACGCCGCGCACGAGCTGCGTACCCCGCTCGCCGCGCTGCAGGCCCAGTTGCAGGTCGCCCAGCGCGCCCGTGACGACGAAGAGCGCGACCGTTCGCTGAACCAGTTGCAGAACGGACTGACGCGTGCCGCCCACTTGGTCGACCAGATGCTGCATCTGGCCCGCCTTGATCCGGAATCCGGCCTGCCCGACCCGCAAGCCGTCGATCTGGCCAGGCTGGCCGAAGACGTCTGCGCCGACCTTGGCCCGCAGATTCTGGCCAAAAATATCGATTTCGACCTCACCGCAACACCCGGTAGCCAGGTCACCGGGCAAGCCGAGTGGCTGGGCGTGCTGATCCGCAACCTGGTCGACAACGCCGTTCGCTACACCCCGGAAGGCGGCCAGATTCGCGTTGATGTAACGCGAAAAAATGCCTTCATCGCGTTCTCGGTTGCAGACAGCGGCCCGGGCATTCCCGTCGAAGAGCGCGAATCCGTCCTTCGCCGCTTCCACCGTCTCAACCAGGGAAACCAGCCAGGCAGCGGCCTCGGGCTGGCCATCGTCGCCCGCATTGCAGAGTTGCATGGCGCGCTCCTGCAACTCGACACGTCGAATACGCCAAAAGGCCTATTGGTCACGGTACAATTCCCTGTTCGCCAACCAATACCCTGAAACGGGTATACGGTGAACGACAGACCGGCCATTAATCAGCAATACTTGACCGAGCCGTAGCAATGCTTTTCTGTAGAAGATCATGACCACTGCGCACCAACTGGCCCAAGTACCAAGCACCACCGACACCCCGCCCGAAGGCACCCGTCGCATTATCGACGGGCTGGAGCGCGTGTTCTACGATGGCTACTGGATCAAGACCTACCCGGTCCCCGCTGACACGCTGGAAGCCAAGAAAAAGCTGATCGATGCGCTGACCCGGCGCCTGTTCAACCACACCGAGCATGGCCTCAACATTCCCGGTACCCGTCTCCACGAGGCGCGCACCAACTACGAAGCGGAAGCCGACCCGGCGCGCAAGCGCGTCAAGGGCGCCATGCTGGCCGGCGCCCTGTTCAACCGGGCAGCCGATATTTTCCGCAAGCTGGTCGAACTGCAGGCCTGCGGCATTGAAATCCTCAGCGACAATCCGCTCATGCGCGAATGCGGCAAATGCCTGCTCGACGCCATGGAACTCGGTCGTTGCGTCATGCACCGGAGTGGCGAAGAAGGCATCGACGAACTGTGGGGCGAACCTTTCCGCGCCTTCTCGATTCCCCTCGAAGACTTCTACGAGAGCCGCTACATCAAAATCGGTCAGGTCCTGCGCGACATCGACCTGATATCCAACGCGATGATCGACAATTTCAGCGGCATTCCGGCCTTCTCCGACATCGAAGCGCCGGTCCGCGACCTGGCTATTGCGGCCAAGATCAAGACCGAAACCCTGCGCACGGATAGCGACATTTTCGACGTCTGGGCGCGTATGGTCACCGCCGGCGAACGCCTCGCCGACCTCACCGTTTTGACCGGGCCTGCCGTCTACAGCGCCCCGTTCACCTACAACCTGTCGGACGGCCTGCAGCTGATTCGCCAGGGCCGCGACCTGATTTTCTACGTTTCCCGGGCCAGAACGGCCATGCCGAAAAGCACCAAGGAATACATTGAGCGCTGCAAGAATTACCTGGCCACTGGCCGTGCGCCGCTGTTCCCGGCGCACTTTCCAGCCTAGAAGCCCGATCAGCGCTCGACGTTCAATTCGACGACCAGTGTCGTATTACCGAGTTTAGCCTTGACCGGACTTGCCAGCAGGTCGCCCTTGCCCGGCTCGGCGCTGCCGCTCTTCGACACCTTGGCTGTCACGAGCACTTCGGAAAACTGCGAGATCGTCCGTCCAGGCATGATGGCTGAACTGTCATCGAGTCGAAACTCGATAGGAAAATCCGAACCCTTGTAGCGCCAGACGGCCAGCGGGGCACCGGCGCCATCCGGCGCCTTGGCCGTGACGAACAGCGTATCGTCGACAGAAACCTTGCCCTTCAATTTCGGGCTCAGCGTAACCACCCCGGCCACCGCGCCGATGGCTACAGCCGGCTCTACCGCTGCAGCCGCAGCAGGTTTCTTGCCGGAAAGCATGGAATTGGCCTCGCCAATGTTGGCATCCGCCAGCTTGCTATCCATCGAATCTACCGGCGCCGCAGCCTTCATGCGCTTCCAGAAATCGATGGCGGCCTTGTAGTCGGCACGACCAAAAGCCTCACTACCCGCCAGCGCCAGCGCCTTGACGTGCTTGGGATCAGCCGCCAGGGCACGTTTGACGATCTTTCTCGCCTCGTCATCCCATTGGCGATCCTTGGTCATCACGTGCGCATCCGCCCAGTCAGCCAGCGTCTGGGCATCCAGCGTGACAAGTGCCGACGCCTTGGCATAGGCTGCATCGGCCTCAGTGTGGCGGCGCAGCTCGCTGTAGGTCTTGGCCAGCAACAACCAGCCTTCGCCGTTGTTGGGGTCTTTTTCCATCTTGTCGGCCAGTTTCTTGACGACCGTATTCAGGTCGCCACCGCTGCTGGCCTGAGCGCTATGCTTTTCCTCCGGCAAACCAGCAGGCGCACTGACAGCAGCCGTCTTCGGCCTATCGCTGGAGGGCGAGGAAATCCAGATGGCAGCGACGGCAATTGCCACGACCACCCCGCCGGCAATCAGGCCAAGCTTTTTCCCGGGCAGCTGAAATCCCGCCTGCGCCTGAGCCGGGTCAAGAACTGCCGCATGGAGTACCGCCTGCTGCCGTTCGAATTCGGCCTGATCGATACGTCCTTCGGCCCTGGCCAACAGCAACTCGCGCAATGCGGACGCAACATCGACCTTTTCAACAGTGGTCGATTTGTTGGCTGCATATTTTCCAAGCCCCCATAGTACGAGGAGGGATAGCGCAACACTGGCCAGAATGATGTAAACAAAAGTCATATGAGGATCACCGAATTATTTTGAGTGTTGATGGGGCACCAAATGAATCTGGCAACCCGGAAGTTGCCAGCAATTCAGCCGAGGAGCCGGAGAATAAGTGTTGGCTAGCGATAGTCCCAGCGGATACCGAGATAGAGATATTCCCGCCTGTTCTTGCTATCGGTCGTCCCTGTGTTTTTCGACTCACTGTAACCAACTTCACCTTCGAGAGACAAACTGTTCCGCCACTGGTAGACCAGTTTCATGCTCGGCGAAAACTGGGTCATGTTCTGACCACTATCGCTATGCTGGCTGTAGTATCGGGCATTGTTTTCCAGGCGCCAGCTTTCCAAAAATGGGTAGATATAGCTCAGGCCAAGGTTCTGGCCGGTGTAGTTCGGGCCGGCAATATAGCCCAGATAAGCCACCCCAACCCCATTCGGCACGAACAGGTTGGTGCCGATAGCCTGTGCCGAATACATGTTCGTACGACCCGATGCATCCGAAGTAGCGCGACACGTCCGCGTAATCAAGTCATAACTATCGACCTGGCAAATCCCCATTTCCGAAATTCGGAGCGTTCCGCGCGGACCATCGACGCAAAGCGGATCGTTCGGGTTGGCGTCGTCCTGAATCTCCTTGCACATCTGGGCAAGTGGAATGGTGGCATTTGTTCCTGATATTTCGGACATCCGGTAATCGATACCGAATTGCCAGCGTTCGCCAAGCGGAATGGTCACCCCTGTAGCGAACATCGTGGACAGTGCCGTCGAATCTGAAACCAGTTGGCGTGCTCCGCTGACACCAACATTACTAACCAGATCGGTAACCGTCGTATAGCCTGAGGTAGCCAGTGCATTGGTCAGGCTATAGGTCGGACTTTGCCGGTAATCATAAGAAACAAAGTAATTGTTGCCCCACTTGTCTAGATAGTTGGCCTGCGCCATGCCGATGTTGAGGCCCTTGTAGAGCACGTCATAGTCAAGCAAACCAAAAGCCGTAACCTGACCATCAAAGTAACGAAGCTCTGAACCAACGGCACGGCGGTTCAAAATCCCGTCAATGTTCTGCTCGATACCGTAGACGCTTGCGCCCGGCCGTGAAACCTGCGGTGCCAGTTCAACACTGCCACCGTAGAAATTCTTCTTGAACGGCGAACCAAATTCGACAGCTTCGCCATAAACCGCCCCCACCTTCCAGTCTGGTGTCAGGTTGTAACTGCCAGTGATCCCGTCAAAACGCTCAAGCACCCCAGAACCATTCGGATTCTGGCGGCCAACGCGGACAAAATAACCAATCTCGCGATCAGTACGCTCGGCATAAGCGGAATAGATACGGTTGTAGTTCCGGCTTGGCCGCATGAAATTCCGGCTGTCCGTATCACGAAACACAAAACGCGTATCGGTCACGGAATCGCGCAAGCGTGCGCTCAGATTTACCGAAGAGACCAGTGATTCCTGATCGCGCTTCATCGGCCCATTATCCTGCTTCGATTGTCCGGCAAAAAAATATGACGAGAGGCTGCCATTGACCATCCACTCTGCCGGCTTGTCGTCACGAACAACGCGCGCCGTCGGACGACGGATGGTGCTGACAGCAGGCAATGCGGCGAGCCGCTGCTTGATTTTCGGCACTTCAGGTGAGTTCGGATAAAGCTTGAGGTAGAGATCGTATTCGGCACGGGCCTTGGCGATTTCGCCATTCTTCTCGCGCGCCTCTCCAATCAGGGCCTGGGCCGCCATTGTCCGCTCGTTTTGCGGCAGACTCAGGATGCGGTTCATGCGATTGATGGCCTTCGGAAAATCCCCTTTTTCGAAAGCCTCTTGCCCGTCGAGCAGGAAGGCATGGGCCATCTCCTCGACTTTCTCCGTCGACAACGCTGGAGCAGCCTCGGGCTTGTTTTCATCCGGCGTCTGCGAAGGGACTGCGGGGGGAACGGTTGCATCAGCCGCAACAGGCGCTACCGCTGGCGTGACGATGGCAACGGGTGCCGGCGCATCAGCGCTCTTGGCTTTCTGAGTAGCAACAACATCCTTTACCTTGGCCGGTGGTGCCGGCACCATGACGACGATGCTTCGGCTGTCGTCGCCAGCGCGGACAATGTACTTTGTTGGCTTGGCAAAGGTAATCAGCATGCCGTTTACCAGCTCGGGATAAGCAACGGTGAACGGAGGAAGAAGATCATTCTTGGGCGACCGTCGAACTTCCTGCATCAACTCGCTTTCGGAAAAACCGGGCTTGGTTAGCCGAAAGAATACGCGCAGGAACTTCCCTTCGTCATCGGGCGTATGCCGGGTGTACTGAATCTCCGTCGAAAAGCGGATCGTTACCTCGGCCTGATCACCGACGCGGGCAACATCAATTGTTTCGATGATCGCAGCAAAGGCATTGGTGCTCGCCAGCAAAGAAAAGGCCAGGAAAAACCGGGCAATTTTCGCCACCCTCGCCAAATTCACGGAATTATTAAAGATTAGCCCAGCCATTTCCACCTTCAATATCAGTAACAACCGCTAAAGAGCTTACCTAGAGATTTAAGAGATCAATGGCAGCCAGAAAAGAACTTGTAACCATCAGTCCCACTTTGTGTAGGGCGTTCCCTTTCTGCCCAGCGGTTTGTGACAACTGCTCTGCGAACAGTCATCCGTCGCCTTTGAACCTTCGTGACCACCCAACCTGATTTTCTCTGCACCACCCACGTCGTATGTCGTCGTACTGGCATGGCAGGTCTTGCAGTTCGTCTGGATGCTGCCGTGATTCATTCTGGATACCGTCGTAAATGAAGTCGTACCCACGTGGCATAGCGAACATTCATTGCCAGGCAAGCCCGCAAGGGTGGTTGGGATATGAGTAGTATGTTTACCCTTGACGCCGACATACATTCCGCTATGGCAGGTCTGGCAAGTCGTCGCACCAACGTGGTTGAAGGCAGCGAGGGTAGTCCAGCCAGTCCTGGTGTGGCAGGCATCACAACTGGCTGTCGTCGGCACGTGATTCGCCAGCGGTTTGTAAGACATGCCCGGATAACTAATCACATGACAGTTTGCACACGAACCTGCCACGACTACGGTATGGGCATACGGCGTGATCAAAGGCATCCAGGTCCCTCCGGTACGGTGGCAAACACTACATGCTTCAGACGTCGGAATATGCAGCGCAGGCTTGCCCGTAGCTGTCGTACCGTTATGACAGCTCACACAAGTCTTGCCTGCCAACTGAGCAGGTGTATGCGCAAAACTGGCCGGTAGCCAAGCTGTCGTGCGGTGGCATGAATCACATGAGTCGTTCGTAACGAGGTGGCCGGTATTCTTGGCCTGAGCATTGACCGCCGTGTATCCGCCGTTATGGCATGTCTGGCACTGCCCTGTCGTTCCGGTATGGCTCATCGAAGCAGGCCTGAACGTCGTGTAATTCTTATGGCAATTGTCACACTGGCTGCTCGTCGGAATATGCCCGGTCGTTTTGCCCGGAGCAGCCGACCCATTGTGGCAATTGGAACAGGTTCCAACGGCTGAGGCCGCATGGGTATAGCTTGCGCCCGTCCACACGGTCATCGATTTATGGCAGCTATCGCACTGCGCTGTTGTCGCGATGTGGCCAACGTTCTTGCCTTGCGCTCCCAGTACCGACCCGTTATGACAGTTTGAGCAAGTCCCCGTTGCCGTGGCCGGGTGGGTATAGACCGCCCCGGTCCAGGTTGTAGTGATTTTGTGACAGGTATCACACGGGGCCGTCGTGCTGACGTGCGTCAGTGGCTTGGCCAGTGCATTGACACTGACATAGTTGCCGCCGTGGCAACTTGAACACTGGCCGGTCATAGTGGCGGTATGGGTCATGTGCGCTGGAGCAAAGTGCGCATCCGAAGTTAGGTGGCAGGTATCGCAAGCCAACGTTGTCGGAATATGAGTGAGATTCTTGCCTGTTGCATTAGTCCCGTTATGGCATGTCACACAAGTTCCGGCTACGACACCTGCGTGGAAGTTGACTGCCGGCTTCCAGGCGGTAGTTCCATGACAGGTATCGCAAGACTGAGAGGTCGTAATGTGTGTCCCGTGCTTGGCCAGGGCATTAAAAGAAACATATCCACCGCCATGGCAATTGATACAAGCACCGGCGGTCCCGGCGTGGCTCATGCTGGCAGGTCTGAAAGCGGTGTAATTCTTATGACAGGTATCGCACTGGACGGTTGTCGGGATATGCCCCATCCCAAGCGGTTTCCCCGGCGCAGTGGTGCCGTTGTGACAGTTCGAGCAAGTGCCGACCGCGCTTGCCGCGTGGGCATAGGTTGCCCCCGTCCAGGCGGTCGTCGATCTGTGACAGGTATCGCACTGCGCAGTCGTCGCCACATGACCTGTTTGTGGTTTGGCCAACGCCCCCAGCACCGTAACCGTGCCACTATGGCCATGGCAATTCGAACAAGTCCCCGTTGCGCCTGTATGAGGATATCGCGCACCTGTCCACTCTGTTGTCGAGCTGTGGCAGCTATCACATTGCGCACTCGTACTGACGTGGTTTGTCGGCTTGGGAAGAGCATTGAGCGCAACAAAACCACCCGCATGGCAGGTCGAGCACAGCCCTGTCGTACCCGTATGATTCATGCTGGCTGGCTTGAAGGCCGTGAAGCTCGTAGCGCCATGGCAGCTTTCGCAGGAAGCGCTGGTCGGAATGTGACTGGTCGGCTTGGCCAGAGCATTCAGGGAAACATGGGCGCCACCATGGCAACTCGTACAGCCGCTGGTAATCCCGGCATGGCTCATACTGGCCGGGGCGAAAGTATTGAAATTGGTGTGGCAGGTATCGCAGAAACCGGTCGTCGGAATATGCGTACTCGGCTTGGAGAGTCCCTTGCCCGCCGTCCCGTTGTGACAGCCGTTGCAGGAATGATCGCCCATCGCTACAGGTGGCGTCAGCAAGGCGTGATTCTGCACGGCGCCCACCCGCCACGACGTCGTTGACGTGTGGCAGTCCGAACATTGCGCATTCGTCGACTGATGGGTTGTCGGTTTCGCTTGGGCGTTTTGCGCAACATAAGCACCACTGTGGCAGGTGGAACACTGCGTCTGGCCGGTGTGGTCCATCGCGGAAGGCGCCCAGGACGTGTAATTGTTGCCTGTTCCATGGCAAGTATCGCAAGCCCCGGTTCCCGGAATGTGGTTGGTGGGCTTGGCGAGCGCGCCCTGGCCGGCGTAGGCCCCACCATGACAGGTTGCGCAGGCTTCGCCGGTAACCGCATGGTTCATCCTGCCTGGCTTGAAGGCGCTATAGCTCGTCCCGTGGCAGTTTTCGCAGGAACTGCTGGTTGGAACGTGGACCGTGGACTTGCTCTGGGCATTGACACCGTTGTGACAATCGGTGCAGCGACCGAGAACCGATGGAGATGCTGCAGCATGGTTGAACGAACCGGAGGCCCAGGATGTGAAGCCGTTGCCATTTCCGTGGCAGCTATCGCAAGTTGCCGACGTCTGGATATGGGTAGCCGGCTTGGCCAGTGCATTCTGGGAAACATAGGCGCCGCCGTGGCAAGTCGAGCACGCCGCCCCGCCAGTAGCAGCGTGGTCCATCGCCGCTGGCTTGAACGAAGCATAGTTGTTGTGACAACTGCCGCAATTCGCCGCAGTCGTCACCGTCGGAATATGCCGTGCCGATTTGCCCAGCGCCGTCACACCGTGACAGGTATCGCACCGGCCAATCGCCGACGCATCATGGCTGTAGGTCGCCGTAGCCCACGAAGTGGTGCTCCCGTGACAGGTGTCGCACTGAGCAGTCGTCGTGACGTGGGTCAGCGGCTTCTCCAGCGCATTCTGCGAAACATAGCCGCCACCGTGACAGGTCGAACACTGGCCGTTCAGGCCGGAGTGGTTCATCACCGCCGGCGACCAGGCGTTAAAGCCACCTGTGTGGCAAGTATCGCACTGAGCGCCTGTCGGGACATGGACGCCTGTCTTGGCCAGCGCATTGGCAAAAACAAAACTGCCGTTGTGGCAACTGCTACATGCTCCGGCCGTACCGGCATGGCTCATGGCTACCGACGAGAAGGAGGTAAACGTGTTGTGACAGCTATCGCACTGCCCAGCCGTCGGAATATGGTTGATCGATTTGCCCAGTGCGTTTGAGCCGTTATGACAGGTGGAACAGCGTCCGGCGGCCGCAGGGCTTGCGTTGGCGTGATTAAAAGTACCTGTCGACCAGGTTGAGGTAGAAGCATGACAACTGTCGCACTGGGCGGTCGTTGAAATGTGTGTCGCTGTCTTGGCCTGGGCATTCTGTGGCAGGTAACCACCGCTGTGACAACTCGAACACTGCCCATCGAGCCCCGTGTGATTCATTCTCGCTGGCGACCACGAAACGAATCCGCTGGTGTGACAGGAGTCGCACTGAACAACCGTTGGAATATGGCGACCGGACTTACTGAGGGCATTTACCGAAACAAAAGTGCCGCTGTGACAGGTAGAACACTGACCAGCCGTTGTACTGTGATTCATCTGTGCCGGGCTGAACGATACAAAGTTGGTATGGCATGTGTCGCAGGCCGCCGTTGTCGGTACGTGATTGGTCGGCTTGCTCAAGCCCGAGCCACCAGGAGTATGGCAATCCGTGCAAACACTGCCGGAAGGCCGATTGGCGTGATCAAACGTTGCCACCGCCCAGGATGTCGTTGACAGGTGGCAGGTATCGCATTGTTGTGCGGTCGCCAGATGAGTCGCCGGCTTGCTTTGGGCGCTCAGCGAGGAAAAACGTCCTGAGTGACAGGTCGAACACTGACCGTTCAAGCCAGAGTGATCCATTCTGGCCGGTACAAAGGTCGAGAAATTCTTGTGGCAGGTATCGCAGGTAGCAGCCGTCGGAATGTGGGCGGCAATTTTGCCAGTTGCATTGACGCCATTGTGGCAGGTGGCGCAGGTTCCTGGCTGCACACCGGCATGCGGATTGGTGGCAGGCGTCCAGGAAGTCGTGGTGTGGCAGGTACTACAAGCAGTCGATGTTTGAATATGCGTGGCCGGCTTGGTCAGCGCATTTGCACCGATAAACGCGCCGTTATGACAAGTCTGGCAATTGGTCGCTGTAACTCCAAGTTGTGGATTGATGGCATGCCCTGATACCCCTTGAATGAATCCGGTCGGCTTTTCGCTCCAGTTAGTAGCACCCGGACGATGGCAGGAATCACAAGCCGCATTAGTCGGAATGTGCGTTGCTGGCTTGCCTGGCGCTCTTGCCCCGGGACCAGCGTGACAGGTTGCACAGGCACGCGGTGTGCCACGGAAGACACCGGACGTGTGGCAGGTTTCGCAATTGACCAGCTTGTGGGTGTTATCGAGGATGTAACCAGTAGCGTTGTGATCAAAACTCAGGTTTTGCGCCCCATCGGCTTGCGTCTGCGCGAAAGCACTGCCCCACTGCCCGAACAGGAGAGCAGTGGCGGCCAGCGCGACAAGAAGGAGACGGGCAAGGTAGTTCACAGGCAGAGTACCTCGTAAAACCGGTTAATCAATGTTCGCAGCACAAGCTGAGGAAACACATATTTCGCGACCCATTGATAGGAGTCAAAAATTCAATACGAGGGAATTTATCACACATATTATGCATCTTGCTAGCGCCTGACTTTCTTCCAGTTCGCCGCCACGTGGCAACTCTCACATTGGCTGCCGAATGCGCCGTTATGAACGTCGTCCTTCACATGGCAGGCAATGCACGCCCTGCCCGGCTTGCGCAGCCCTGATTTCGACTCCTTGTGACACTCCTTGCACTCGACCTTGCTGTGCCCGCCGTCAAGCAGGAAGCGCGTCGTCGCATGGTCGAAATCCCAGGTTTTCCAGGTACCGGTGGTGTGGCAGGTTTCGCATTTCTTGCCGTAGCCACCCTTGTGCTTGTCGTCCTTCTCATGACAACCGTTACAGGTCAGCGGTGCGTCCTTGAAGGCGGGCGTCAGGTGGCATTTTTTGCATTCAACCTTGGCGTGGCTGCCGGTCAGTGCGAAGCGCGACTTGTTGTGATCGAAGGGCGTGTCCTTCCATTTCTTTTCGTCGTGGCAGCTCTCACATTTGTTGCCGAGTTGGCCTTTGTGCTTGTCGTCCTTCTTGTGGCAAGCAATGCAGATCTCTTCCAGCCTGGTTTTGTAGATATTGCCTTTCTCGGGCAAATGGCAGGCATCGCACTTGGTCTCCCGGTGCTTGCCCTTGAGCAGGTACTTGGTTTCCTTGTCGTGGTTGAAGACGCTGGTCTTCCAGTCCTTGGCTGTATGGCAAGTGCCGCATTTTTCGCCGTAGCGGCCTTTGTGGCCTTTTTCGTCGTCATTCTTGCGGTGGCAGGCGATGCAGGCGGTCTCCACCTTCAATTTCGTGGCTTTGGGGCCGCTGACTCCACCCTTGTGGCAGGTATCGCACTTGGCATCCTTGTGCTTGTCGCGCAAAGGAAAATCAGTTTCATCATGGTCGAAATCGGATTTCTTCCAGTCACGTTCGCTATGGCAGCTCTCGCACTTTTCGCCCAGTTCGCCACGATGGCCTTTTTCCTGGTCATCCTTTTTGTGACAGGCAAAGCACTTGGTCGGCAGCTTTGACTGATAGATATTTCCCTTTTCCGGCAAGTGGCAGGTGTTGCACTTGGCCTGACGGTGCTTGCCCTTCAGGGCATATTTGGTGTCGTGATCGTGATCGAAGTCGATCTCCTTCCACCCCTTGTCGTTGTGGCAGGACTCGCACTTGATGCCGTATCGACCCTTGTGACCTTTTTCCTGATCGATCTTCTTGTGGCAGCCGTTACAGGTCAGCGGCGTCTTCTGATAAGTCTTGTCTTCGTGGCAATCCTTGCATTTGACGTCGGCGTGCTTGCCGCCGAGCAGCGAGAACTTGGTTTTTTCGTGATCGAACCTGGTTTCTGTCCACTTCTTCTCGTTGTGGCAGTTCTCGCACTTGGTACCAAGATGGCCCTTGTGACCCTTTTCGTCGTCGATTTTCTTGTGGCAGTCATTGCACAGCTTGGGCGCCTGACGGTATTTGCGCTTGGCCAGGTGGCAGCTCTCGCACTTGCTTTCCTTGTGAGCACCGAGCAGTTTGAAGTCAGTCTTTGAATGGTCAAATTTCTTCTTGTCGATGGGTGCGATATCGGCGCTGCGCCCCTTGTGCTCGGTGTGGCAATTCCGGCAATTGGTGTCGTCGGATTTGCCATGCAGCCGCGTCTTGCTGCGGATGTCTGCGGCGATATCCTTGTGGCAGTCGACGCACAGTTTGGTTTGCGCCTTTTTGTCGAAGCGCTGATGGCACTGTTCGCATTCGTGTTCGTACTTGGCGTGCCCGGTAATGACTTCGCCGGGCATCAATACCTTTTCGATCGACTGCGCCGCTGCCCCGCCGGCAAACACGATGGCAGCGATCAGCGCCAGACCGGAAAACAGCCGGTTAATACATGTGGACCGCAACAACATGGACGACTCCACTAAAAACCAGCAAATAAAGAAAAGGGATATGCACGATGTGCCAATAGGAGAACATTCTTTCCCAGACGGAGAGTTGTGAAGCCTTGACGACGGAATCGAGATAGCGGTCGACCTGCTCGCGGGCCAGGCGGTAGTTGACGATCACTTCCCGGCGCCTGCCCCCCTGCTTGCGAAACTGCTTGCGCAGGGCATTTTTGGCATCGCGGCGAATTTGCTTGGCCAGTCGCCGGCTCCGCCAGTGCAAATTCATGAAGCGCCAGGCGCGCGACAGCCATGATCCCGTCGGGTCAAAAGCAGCATCCTGGAATGCCTTCAACCTCGGCTCGATATCCGGCCGCAAGGCAAAAACAGAGCGTACATTTTCGGCGCACTCTTTGAGCTCTGCCGAAGCCCCCGCCAACGTCAGTTGATTGCCGTAGAGGCCGCGATGAATATGGCGGTAAATGAAACGCCCGACCACACCGCTACAAGCCACAAGCAGCATGGCATACAGGGCCATGGCACCGTTGAGCGAACCGGTTCTGAACGTGGAATGAAAAAGCACCAGCAGCGGCCCCGTTATCCCGGCAACCATGTGAAACTTGAACCACGACTCCATTTTTCCCAAACGCTCAAGGGCATGAATCCGCTTGCGTAAGGGATAGAGGAGCAGACTGAGCATCAGCAGGCCGCCGATCAGGCCGATGTTGTACGCGAAATCGGAGTTGGAATCGTATAGCTCTCCGGTCCGGACCAGCCAGGCGAGAAAAACCAGCAGACCGACGAGCAGCGCGATCGACACTCGCCAGACGCCGCGAAACACCTTCTCGCTGGAGGATTTTGCTTCTCCCTCCAGGGAAATCACCGTCATTGGGCCAAGCGCACTTGTATCCATGGATTCCTGAATCTGATTAACGGCACCGAGCCGCCCCCGCCCGGCGCCCGAAAAATCGACAGACTACCGGGTCGAAGCATGACGAGGTAAAATTTCACACTTAATCAAGAATACCAAAAAAATCACTTGGCAAGGTGCACGCCGTCCGGGAGAAATCAACAATGACTGAAAACCCTACGCAGTCGGCAAAAACCAGCCGCATCAACTCTGCGGGCTCAATGGGCGGCCTGCTCGGCCTCTTCGTCATTGCCTGCGTCGAATTCCAGCGACTCTGGCCGACCGGCACCGGCCTGATTTATTTGCTCGTCAGCCTGCCGCTCCTGCTCATCTGGATTGCCCACCAGGCCGGGTGGACGGTTGCCGAGAGCAACGCCGGCCTGGCTGTCGACATTGCCATTTACGTGCTGGTCATTGCCAGCCTGGGAATACGCTTTGGCGCCAGCCAGCCAACCTCGGAACTGGCATCGACGCTGTTGTTCTGGGCTCCCCTCGCCGCAGCATGGTGGGCCTGGCGCTATCAACAGTTCCCGCTTCGGCTGTGGCTGTTGCTCGGCGGCTTTTTTGTCGTGCTGACCTGGCAACTGGCCAGCGACCACGAACGACTGGATGAACACCTGATTCTCTCGCTCCTGATCGCCTTGATCGTACGTTATGCGCATCGTTCAACGCCGCCGAATCCGGAGACCAGCATGATCCGGCGCGACCCCCTGACCGGACTGCCGTCGCCCGAATGCTTTGAAGCCGAACTGGCCCATGTCTCATCAATTTCCGACCGCTACCAGCTCCCCCTTTCGCTGATCGGTTGCCGCGTCGGGCAGATCGAAACCGGTAATCTGTCAGACAATCAGTTGTGTCAGTGCGCTGAAGCCATCGCCAATCGCTTGCGCACCTCGGATACGGCTTGTCGGTGGGATCGCTCTACTTTCATGATTCTCCTGCCCAATACCTCGGAGACGAGCGCCGGGAAGCTCGCCAGCGAAATTCAGAAAGCCTTCGAGCATTTCAAATTTGGGCAAAAATTCCCGTTGACCGTGGGAATCACCACCGTCGAACACGAATCGGGAGAAGATCCAATGAGTACCGTGAGCGCCCTCGAAAACAAACTTGCGAACGCCGCCGAATGATCTCCGACCTGCTCTACTATCTGCTTCCGGCACTGCTCATCCTGATTCCCGCCGCCTTTCACCTGCGCGCAAAAAAGAAGGTGTCGGCAATCCACCATGCCGTCCTCAAGGAGGCCCAGGAAGCCGGCCTGACCGAACCCCCATCGCTGCACCCCGTCGTCGACCTGTCGATCTGCATGGGCTCCGGCGCCTGCGTCAGGGCCTGCCCGGAAAAAGCGCTGGGTGTCATCAAAGGCAAGGGTGTGCTGATCAATCCTACGCACTGCATCGGCCATGGCGCCTGCGCGCCCGCCTGCCCGGTCGGCGCCATCAAACTGGTTTTTGGCACGGAAAAGCGCGGGATGGATATTCCGCAGGTCGATCCGGACTTCCAGACCAACATCCCGGGCATATTCATCGCTGGCGAACTGGGCGGCATGGGCCTGATCCGCAATGCCATTCGTCAGGGCACGTATGCCGTCAAGGCAATCACCAGCCGGCAGCACGGCAAGGCTGATTTCGACCTGGTGATCATCGGCGCCGGCCCGGCCGGCATTGCCGCCTCGCTAGCCGCCAAAGAAGCGGGACTGAACTACGTCACCGTCGAACAGGAAGACTCGCTCGGCGGCACCACCTATCACTATCCGCGCAACAAACTGGTCATGACGGCCCCCATGCGCCTGCCGCTGATCGGCGAAATCAAGGTCCGCGAAATCAGCAAGGAAGAGCTCATGGAAATCTGGCAAGGCATCCTCGACAAAGCCACACCCAACATCCAGTTCAGCGAGCGCATGGAAGAAATCACCCCGGTCGATGGCATCTTTTCGGTCCGCACCAACAGGGCGACTTATTCCACGGGCTGCGTCCTGCTCGCCATCGGACGCCGCGGCACACCAAGAAAACTGGGCGCCAAAGGCGAAGAACAAGCCAAGGTCGTCTATCGACTGATCGAGGCGGAACAATATCGGGACAAGCACGTTCTGGTCGTCGGTGGTGGCGACAGCGCGCTCGAGGCCGCCCTCGACATCGCCAACGAGCCCGGCACGCACGTCACACTGAGTTACCGCGGCAAGGCCTTTGACCGGGTCAAGCCGAAAAACCGGGTACGGCTGGCCGAGGCCATCGCAGAAAACAGGATTGAACAATTGCTCGAGAGCACGGTCCGGGAAATCGGCGTGGACAACATCGCCCTCAAGCATGGCGATGACATCCTCGAACGTCCAAACGATGCGGTTATCGTTTGTGCCGGTGGCGAACTGCCAACACCGATGCTGAAAAAGATGGGCGTCCAGGTCGACACCCGTTACGGCGAATAGCAAGCCTACTTTGCTTGAGTCCGGCATATCGGCAGGCTCCCACGCTTTACCTCCATAGACAAACGTGGGAAACTATTCCGCAAATGATATCGAGAAAGCCGTGAAAGTGCGCCAGGAATCCGCCGATGATTGGCTGCAAACCCTGTTCATGAAACGCCACCGGGGACGTAGAATGTCGCCTGATCTCCTCCCGCCCTACAGCACCAGCGAAGGATTGGTGCTGACTGATCGCCGATCCCGGCAAGATCGGCACAGGGCGCTTGACCAGAAATTCCCCACGACCCCGGCGACGACCTGAATTCAGATGCCACTTTGGCTCGTCACCTGAAAAACGGCACCCCTTGATGTCAGACTCACCGCTACGATCAGCTCTTCTCTCCGCGATTCACCGCGTGCTGTCGCCGATTGTCCGCGTCATGCTGGCGCACGAGATTACGTTGCCGATGGCGATCGAGCTCCTCAAACGCGTCTTCGTCGAAGTGGCAGAGCGCGATTTCCGGCTCGACAACAAGGCGTCAACCGACAGCCGGATCAGCCTGATCACCGGCGTGCACCGCAAGGACGTCAAACGCTTGCGCGAACTACCCGATGTCGAAGCAAATTTGCCGCCAAAAATATCGCTCAGCGCGCAAGTCGTCGCCACCTGGATCACCGGCGCCCAGTGGCTTGATGAAAACGGCCAGCCCCGCCCCCTGTCCCGGCTCGCTCGCGGCGCCGGGGAGGCATCGTTTGAAGCGCTGGTGGCCAGCATCAGCCAGGACATTCGTCCGCGCTCGGTACTCGACGAATGGTTGCGACTGGGTGTTGTCAAAATCAACGGAGCCGACGAAGTCGAGCTGCTCAGCAACGCTTTTGTCCCGAGAGAGGGTGTCGAAGAAAAGCTGGCGTATTACGGCCACAACCTCGGCGATCACGCGGCGGCCGCAGCAGACAACGTACTGACGACGAGCAGCCCGTGGTTCGAGCGCAGTGTGCATCACAGCTCGCTGAGCGAAGCCCAGGTCGAAAAATTGCGCGTTCGCGCCGCCAAACTTGGCATGCAAACCTTGACTCAGTTGCACACCCTGGCCGCTCAGCCAGTCGATGGTGATGAGCAGTCGCCAAATAGCGGGCCGAAGAAGAGATTCACCTGCGGCGTCTATTTTTACAGCACCGACGCCAGCGAAGCGAACACGGAAAAATGAAACGGTACCTTCTGTCACTCGTCGTTGCCGCTTTCCCGCTGGTCGCCTGGTCCGCCCCGGTTTGCGTCGATCCCGAGCGCCCGGCAAAAAACCATCAGGCACGGGATGGGATCGGCGGCATTGGCGGTACCGGCAGCCCTGCCACAGACAAGTCAATTGGTCACAATACCGAACCGGGTGGCGGCGGTATCGGCGGCACGGGCTCCCCTGCCCTTGGCGGAGATGAAGGAGGTGGCATCGGTGGAACCGGCGCCCCTGTTGCCGACGGTGCGTCGGTTGGCATTGTCGGTGTGGTCAGCGGATTTGCCTCGGTTTGTGTCAACGGGGTTGAAGTTCATTTCGACCATGGCGTCCCGGTCAACGAAAACGGCGACCCCTCGTCGGCTGACAAGCTGGCGGTCGGCCAGGTAGTCTCGATCGACGCCACCAATTCACCCAAGGGACTGCAAGCGCGAAACATCGCCATTCTGAACGCCCTTGAAGGGCCCATCACCAAGCTGTCGCACGGCGGCAAAATGATTCAGGTTCTCGGGCAAAACGTGGCTGTCGGGCCAAATACCCGCGGACCGGGCAAGGGACTGGCCATTGGCCAGCTCGTCAAGGTCAGCGCCCTCGCCGGCGCCGATGGCACTTTGGTCGCGACGCGCGTCCAGCCCAGTCCGAACCTCAAGCAAGCAGGCGCACTGGGACAAGTCGTCACCTCAGGCAAACAGTCCCGGGTCGGCGGGGTTGCCGTTAGCGCTGCGGTCGACGCCAGCGCGGCGCTGGTCAGAGGTCAATGGACCGGCAGCGAACTGGTTCCGACCAGCGTCACGGCAGATCCGACCTACCGGTTCAAGAATAGCGCCAGCAGAATCCTGCTTGAAGGCCTGGTTCAGACCTCTGACGGTCGCGGAAAAATCACGGCTGGCGGAGTTGAACTGTCGCTGCCCAATGCGACGGCCAGCCAGATGAAGTCCCTGCAACCTAATCGGCGAATTTTTGTGGACGCCAGGGTCGGGCGCTCGGGCCAACTCGTTGTCAGTCACTTTGAACTGGCGAGCACCGAAAACCGCAGCGCTCCCCTTCCACAGAACTCCGAACGAACCAATAGCGCTTCGACCGCCAAGGCGGATAGCAGCGAAACAACAAGACTGACCGAAAAAACCGAAACGTCAGAGCGGGTGGAGAAGGGCGAGAGCGCTGAGAAGGCAGAGAAAGCTGAGAAGTCCGAGAGGGCTGAGAAGTCCGAGAGGGCTGAGAAGGCTGAGAAGGCTGAGAAGGCTGAGAAGGCTGAGAAGGCTGAGAAGGCTGAGAAGGCTGAGAAGGCTGAGAAGGCTGAGAAGGTC
>NZ_JBASFI010000033.1:0-1658 GCF_049652925.1 Azonexus sp. | reverse complement strand
GTCGTTCGGGGATATAGCGCAGGCTGCGCGCGACAAGGATATCGCAGAGACGCAGCAGGACCTGACCCGCGAATGCGCGGAGAAAGACAGGAAAGCGGCGTAATTTATCCTGAAATGGCGCGCCCGGCAGGATTCGAACCTGCGGCCTCTGCCTCCGGAGGGCAGCGCTCTATCCACTGAGCTACGGGCGCATCAATGCAACAGCATTAAAGCCATTATAATGACTTTGCCAAGTTAAAACTACCATAAGAGAGGGTTACTGGCGGGGTCTGCCAGAGCGGCGGCGCATCGCGGCGGCGCCGGAGAGAGCTCCAAACGCGGCCAGCATCATCAGCAGGCCCATCTGCGCCTTGCTGATGCCGTAGCCGGTGTGGACCTTGAGGCCTTTCATGTCTTCGGCGATGTCGTTCATGGCCTGTTTCATTTCGTCCTGCTGCGCTTTCAGCGCGTCGATTTCAGCCTTCATGGCTTTGTTCTGGGCTTCGAGTTCCTTGCCGGCTTCGATCATCGGCGCGATCAGGCCCGTGTAGTTGACCGATTTCGTGCCCATTTCATCGTCGGCGGTGCGCACGAGCTCGGGGAAGATTTTTTCGATTTCCTGCGCCATGACGCCGAATTCAACCTGGCCTTTTTTGTCGTCTTTCATCGTGAAGGAGTAGGTGTCGACCTGGCCGAGTTTTTCGAGCATCGAGCCGCGGTTGATCAGCGGGAGGATGTTCGTTTTCAGGCGGATGTCGGAGACGTCGGCGATGGTGCCGGTATATTCAATGTCGCCGTTGACGTCGAGCGCGACGTTTGGCGTTATATTGCCGATGGCGACATTGCCGTCATTTTTAATGATCATGCGAACGGCCGGGGTGGCGCTGCCGTCCGGTGTTGTCCAGAAGACCATGCGGCCCGGCATGTCGTTATTGCCCGGCGTGCCATCAACATTGGCAACGATGAAGGCGCCATATTCATGGTTGGTGCCGTCATATCCGTTAAACATGATGTGGCCGAGTTCATCATTGGCCTGAACGATAGCTTTGGCGCCTTCCGAGCCGCCTCTCGCTTTTAAGAAATTCAGATTCGGGCTGTTGGAATCCGCGACCCAGTTTTCTATAGTGACGCCGCCATCACCGGGAACGTCTGCAACATGAAGCTTGCTTGCGGGGGCTGTCGTACCCATACCAATGTCGCCGGTGTTTTTGATCGTCATGCGCGTGGTCATGGTTGTGGAGCCGTCTGGTGTCGTCGCGAATTCCCAGCGCGCCGGCATGTCGTTGGCGCCAGGTGTGCCGTCAACAAGGAGAGTGATCTTGCCTGCGCCACGGTTAGCAGAGCCGTCATAACCAATGCCTGAGAGCTCAAAAATCTCGTCGTTGGCCTGAACAATGGTGGGAGCGGCTGCGGTGCCGCGGCTGCGGCTGCCCCATATATAGCTTGAATCAGCCACAGTGGCTGAGGATGATTCAAGGGCGAGGCCTGCTTCCGATCCGCTGCGCACCACATGCAAGGCCGCCCACGGTGCGGCGGTACCGAAGCCGACTAAGCCGGTGTTTTTGATGACCATTTCCGGGGTCGAGCCGCCGTCGCCCAGCCAGCCGCCAGCGCCGTCAGCCTGGACCTGGAATTCAAGGCGGGTGGGCATGTCGGTTGCGCCGGTTGTGCCGTCAACT
>NZ_JBASFI010000032.1:0-37549 GCF_049652925.1 Azonexus sp. | reverse complement strand
GCGCGACGGACAGGCCGAGATCAGCACCTCGTGAAAGATGCGGTTGCGTTCTTCCCACTCTTCACGGTCGTCGGAGCCGATGCGTTTTTCTTCGGCCTTGGTGAGGCGGTGGAAGGCGGCCAGCAAGAGTAAAGCGGCTTTGATTTCCGGATGAAATGCGCTTGAATTTCGGACAGGGAATAAAGCAATAAACCAGATGATTTCTGGACACGAAATATCTGGTTTATTTAGGCCTTGCTGAAGAGCATTTGAAACGGCTTCAAAGGGAGTTCGAACTGCCTTTGATTACGGCTTGGTTTTGAACCGGATCGTCATCACGTATTTACATCGGCCATCCTTCGGCCCCTCGGGTGACCAGCCGAGACGGATATCTAAGAAGATGCCACTGGCCAGATGGATAGTCACCTTGTCCCAGAAGGCCCATTTAGGCGCAGCATCGTCGGCGACACCAATCGTCCAGTAGTTGAAACGATTCGCGCCATTACGCCAAAGCCAGATCACACGGTTGTACCAAGCGAGAGGATCGGTGCCGATCATATGCTCGGTCTGATGGCCGTAGTCACCGGCTAGCGTGTTGTCGATGGTTTCGAGCCAGCGCCAGCGTGTGAGGTAAAGGCGATCTGGTGTCGAGTAGAGCCAGATCGCGATGGGCGCCGCGAAATATCGGGCGATGATGACCAGCCAGAATAATGGTGAGCGCAGCGCATAACGCCACGCCAATGGGCCTTGCCGAATGAACGCTGCCGAGACAAAGCCAAGCCAGACGACTAGCCAAGCGCCGGCAGCTAAATAAACCGGCCATAGCAAATATTGCATCATGGCAGCACCAAAGAGGGGAGCTCGGCAATAAGCGCCTCGATAGTCGGCTGCTCACGTTCCTGCGCCTCAACTGCGGCAAGCTGAGCGTAGCAATATGCCCAGCAGAGCGAGCGCCAGGCCCGGAAGGCGGCGCCCTCGCCTTGGAATTTGACGACAGCGGGCTCCTCAGCATAAGACACAGCGGTATTGATGTTGTCGTACCCAGCATCGCGAGCGGCGGTGTCCAAGTGAAACTGAACCGCAGCCGAATAGGCCGCGACGACCTGCTCCTGTGTCAGCGCCGGCGGAATCGGCTGGCTCAGGCTAAATTCCTCGTCCTGCCAAACATCATCCGGACCATTAACCGCCCGCCACCCCTGACCATCTTTTCTAACTGCATAGCTCATGATCGCTCCTTAAACAACATCTTCCCAACCACGGCAGAACAGCGCCGAGGTAGATAGAACGGATGCCCAATAAATGTTTGTAGACTCGACCGCCATATCAGCCAACCCTCGCGCCGAGTTGCCGCCATTTGCATTGGTATCAATGGGGGGTGGGTTCGTGATCGAAAGACTTGGACCGTAACTATTGTTTGGCGCGGCGATGATGCAGCCGCTGGCCACTGCGGAGTGGGCGGCGAGAACAGAAATCATCGACGCCGTCGACGGAATGTAATTCCCGGTGCCAATAGCTATCCATGTTGGCGTCGAAATGTTTCCGGCCGCGCCAGAAGCCATCTGAGGCAAAGCAGCCAGATTCGAGCCGGCCAACGGGATATATGACGACTCCCAGTTTTGAGTGGAAATCTGGAGCAGGTAAGTGCCGCCGCTGGCGTCCGTACGACACGCACCGGGCAGCTTTGCCTTGTAGTCCGTTGCCGAGTACCCAGTTGGCGCAGTTGGCGCCGTGCTGCTCGTATCCAGTGTTGCAGTCAGCCCATTGGTAGCGTTGTACCAGAGCCAACGGTAGTACCACGTCGAGGCGGCGCGAGCCGACATGATAGAGAGTGGCGCGCCTACTGCACCATTTGCATTGATGGTCTTATTGACCGCGCGCACGGTCAAATAGGCGTTATTTGAATTCTCAAGAACGACCTCATCGGCGGTGATGGCACAGTTGTAGTTATTGACGCCGAGGGCATTGATTTTTAGGTTCTTGAAGGCGCCAATAATAGATGCGGCGGAGATGCTTACCCCCGTCGCCGGATTCTGCAAAACCCACTTGATCGATGTTGCGTCGTACTGCAACTCAAGCCAGTGGCCAGCCCCGGCAATATCGCCAATCGACAGAGCAGCGCCAGCGCCCTTGACGATTGTCGTAGCGGCAATAACACCGCTGGCCGGCGTGAAAGTCGGCGTTGTAGTGGCATTAGCCGAGGCCGCCCGGACATAAACCGTCATGCCATGGGTCAGGGCAGCAACGACCGGAGCATAGGTAGCCGTGATGGCATCGGCGGTGCCACCAACCGAAACAAACGCATTGCTGGCCGCCTGGATCAAGTCATTGATCGCCTGCAGCAGCTGATCTTCCTGCCCGCCATCGAGCGCTCCGCCGGCGGCTAGGATTACGTTGACGATCTCCTCCTGCACTGAGTTCAGCCAGGCATCCGTTATCAACGTCGGCGGGCGGCCGAGATCGGCATCCTCTGCAACGAACCGGCGGCCGACATGGCCCGCCCCATTAATTCTGTCCATAGTTCACCTCTCCGCCAACACCCGTAATATCAACAAAATGCAGATAAACATGAGCCTGTTTAAATGCGTTCAAGGCCTCAAAAATCACTTTCGGATCAGCGACTGAGGCGTAGTAATAAACCCTGACGACGTATCGACTGGTGCTTTCATACAGCCCATCGCCGACCCGGCTACCGACCCGCAACGGCTGCAGCAGATGCTCAACGCGCACCAGCTCGACCGGAAAATCCAGCCCCGGCGCCGCCGCGCTCCAGCACCGATCACCGACATGACTACCCACGGCGAAGGGCTGGCGCGGCATGACCTCGGCCGTATCGCCCATGGAATCCCGGGCAACCCGGCGATATTCGGAAATATTCCAATTGGTCGCCGCCGGCCGGTGCGTCGCGATCGCGTTATCCAGCACAGCTTGCGGCGCTGCATCGACCCTGGCCAACTCCTCTGCCATGGCCAGCAACAACGCATCACCCGTGCCGCCGACCGGCCATTGCCAGGCTGCGCCGGGTGGCAGCAGCGCCTGCAGCGCATCGGCAAACTCACGCGGCGAGTGCGTCGTGACGATCATGACCAGACCACGGGATTGAGGACCAGAACTTCGCCGGCCGCCACGGCGATCTCGGCAACCGGCGCGACCCGCACGTATTGGCTAGTCACCGTGGCGATCGCGGCATCGATCTCAGCCAAGCCGAGCACCGATGTTTCCGACGCCTCGGCGAATACCGCAGCGGCCAGCGCCGCCTCGATGGCCAGGCGGTTGCCGGCCGTATCGAAGCCGGGCAGTAAATGAATGGAGACATTGACCGCATGGACAATCGGCACAGCCAGTCGCCAGTCCGCCGTGGCCGGCGCGATGCTGTAATAGTAGTCAGCGACAGCGGCCAATACCGCCTCGCTCGGCGCCCGGTTGGCCAGGCTGTTGCAGATCGGGCGGACCAGTACCGTCCCGACCCCCAGCGCATGCGGCTGGACGAGCGCGCCGGTCACCGATGGATGCGCCGACATCGCCCAGAACCGGTAATCGGCCGGCTTGCCGGAGCGGGCACCGCGCGTCACGGTCACCTGCCACTCATCGACTACCCGGGCACGCCAGGCATCGACCACTTCATCTTCGGCGCCGCCGGTCAATCCGCCGACATCGACCGTCAGGCTGCCATCGACACCAGGAACCGGATCGATCAATGTCAGGACACTGCCGGCCGGCTGATTGCCCGTCGATCCAGTCGCCACGCAGCGCACCGCCACCGGAGTACTGCCTGCGCCCAGGGTAACGGCCGCCAGAACCACATAATCCAGGCCATTCTGGCCGCGCAACATGGTTTCGGCGAGCAGATGCACACCGACTGTGCCGGTGGCCAGCACCGTGCCCTGAGCCGCCGTCGCCAGCAGCCGATCGACGCCATAAAGCGCGGCCCAGTCATACAAGCGCTCCAGCTCGCAGGTCAGCGGCGAGCACTGGGCATCGATCCAGGCGAGGTATCCATGCTCGCCGTGACAGGCCTTGGCCCAGGCACTGGCCAGCGGCGCGCGCAAGACCGCCGGCAGCGCCGCCAGATCGGCATCGATACGGGCGAACAGTGCAGCATAGTCAGGGCGGGCATAAGCGGTCACAGGGGCACCTCAATCAAGAATTCACGGCCATGGTGCCGCCCGGACACCGCCAGAACCACGCTGGAAACATCCCCGGCCTTCCCACTCTCCTCAATCACGAGGTCAGTCAAGGCCGCATCGGCCTTGGCCAGCGCCGCCCGGATCATCGCCAGGGTTTCCTGTCGTGCCGCACTGCCCAGCGGTTGCCGGCGGACATGCCAGAGGCCGCTGCCGGCTGCCGGGTCAGCCCACCAGCCTTGACGCTGAAAGGCATCCGGCTCGCGGCTGGCCGGCGCCTCGGCATCAGTGAAGAGCACGGTATAGACCACAGTGGCCACCGCCGACGCATCGTCCAGGGCGTCGTCAAAAGCCAGATCGAACCGGCCCCAATCTGTTTGCACCAGTTTCAGCATCAATCGACTCCCAGGGTGTGGCTATCGGTTTCGGCATGGGTATGCGAGTCGCTGACGTTCTTGCCGTTGCTGGTCAGCGCACCGTGCGTCTCGGTGCCGCCCTCGATCAGCGCGCCATTGCGCAGCCAGGCGCGGCCGCCAGCCCCTTCGCCGCCATAACCTTCGTTCGATGTCGTCTGACCGATCACCAACAGATTGCCGCCGATCTTGGCGTCGTGCGTCGTCTCGAACAGCGGCGTATCGGCCAGCACCTTGGTCGACGCCTTGACCTCGATCACACCGCCGCGCTTGAGGTGCACCCAGTTCCCGAGGTCGTCATGCAGTGCCACCTCGCCATCTTCCAGCGTCATCTGATAGCGCTTGTCGCCGAGCACGATGGCCACGCCATAGGACCGGTCGCCACTGGGGAATGCCATGTAAGCCTCAAAGCCGGCATGCGGCCGGTACGAAAACCCATACGGCTCAACCCGCTCAAGGTTGCTCAGCGCCTCATCATCGAGCACCCGCACCTGCACCTTATCGTTGCTAATCCGCAGCCCTTTGCCCTTGGCAAAGAGCAGCTTCACCCGGCTCATCACCTGCTCGATCATTTCTTCGCTCCCTTGACGCCGGCCCCGCGCTTGGTCTTTTTCTTCTCTTCGCCGAGGAAGGCATTGCGATGCATGACCTGGAGCATCGTCATATGGCCACCCCGGTCATCGATTCGGAAAGCCCTCTCACCGATCAGGAAAACATCGTCGATATCCTCGCCCGGGATGATCACCCGCACCTGCGTATTGATCGCCCACGGCTGCCACTGGCCGGCCCCATCTTGATAGCGCCAGCCCGGCACCTCGATCTCGATGCGATGCGCCCGGGCCAGTCGCCGGTTGCGCTCAAGCACGGCGCGCCGCTCGCAACTACCGAGCCCTTGGCCATGCTTGTCCGCCACCACGTGCATGGGGCGGAAGAAGGTGATCCCAGCATCCCTGGCCGCGCCCTTGAGCGCCGAGTTGGCGCCGTAGTCGTAGCCCTTGATCGTGTAGTCAGAGAAACGCAGCTTGTCCTCGTCGACCACTTCGTAAGCCTGGATATTGACGCCGTACTGCAGGGTGCTGACCGGCAGCGCATCGGTCGGCTTGGTCAGGATCAAACCGCCATCAGGCTGTGGGTAAAGCAGCAGGTTGGCCGCCCGCACAGCGTTGATCAGCGCATTGGCCGGGATCTCGCACTGCATGCTGAAATCAGGCACCGTTGCCGTCTCGACGGCGATCTTCACAGGCACTTTGAAGGCCTCGCAAAGACGCTTCACAATCTCGCCCAGCTTCAAGCCGGAAAGCGTCTTCGAATACTGGCAATCGACCAGCTCACGGCCCAGCGAACGGCCGGCAAAACGCATCTGATGATGATCGGCCTCGACACGCCGACGACGGATGTCCGACCGCGCCGTGCTGACCAGCACGCCGCCGATCAGCACATCGACCACCGTATTCGGCGTCAGGCCCAGCGTATCGCCCACGCCCTGGGCAACATAGTCGAGATTGATCGAGGCGCAGAGATCATCGACCGATTCGCGAATGTCGACCCGCTGCCAGTAACCGAAGCGCTGGCCATTGAAGCGCAGCTCAGCCAGCGCCTCATCCATGGACGCGCCCCGCAATGAACAGCGGATGCCGCACCGCATTGCGTGCCAGGAAGACATCCTCAGCAACGCCCAGGCGATGCGCCAGCACCACGGCCGGCAGGGCGCCAACCACATCACGGACCAGCGCCGGCCGCAGGTCTTGGGCCAGCAGCGCATCGATCAGAGCCGACCGCGCCGCCACCGCCACCTCAAACACAGCATCGGGCAAACCGGGCAGCAAAGCCTCGATAGCCGCCACCGCCACCTGCAAGGCCTCATCGCGATCCGCCTCGGCTCGGTAATCGGTCAGCGCTACCTGCGCCGCCGAGGTGACCAGCAGCCGCTGGCGCAAGGCATCTTCGCGGATCAGGTTACGCCGCACGGCACCATCGGTCGCCGCTGTACCCTCCAGCGCCACTGCAGCGCCCGAGGTAGCTGCTGTGGCCAGGTTACGCACCAGCCGAGGCCGAGCCGTATCGACCACGCCGGCATCGTCTGCCCCGCCGCCAAGTAAGCCGGCCAGACCGGACATGGCCGTGGCGTAGGACGCCGGCAGCGCCATCAAGGCCGCCAGATCGCCCTGCATGCCCGCTACCAACGTGCGCACCTGGCTGACCATGGTCAACGGCATGGTGGCCAGCGACAAGGTCTGACGCAACACATCCAGTTTGCTGCTTACCGTCGCGACAAAGGCCGTCATGCCACCGGCGCTCATCGCCTCCAACGAAAAATCGGCCAGCGAAGCCGACGACAAGGCCGACAGCCGATCGGCCGCCACGTCGGCCCGGTCGGTCGTTGGCTGCAGGCTGCTGCCGCCCTCGACGAAATCAACCGACACCGTGCAATAGCCGCCCTTGTCATTGCTCTCGGCAATCGACCAGGTTCTGGCCCGAACCCACAACAAGCCCAGCCATGGGTGATTCAACCAGGCCGCGCCCGGCTCGGCGAGCAAAGTCAGGAACTTGTTACGCACCAGGTCGTAATCGGCCCCGATGAAATAGGCGTTCAGCTTCCACTCGCCGGCCTTGGGGCCGAGATACTCGACCTCGGGAAATTCAGCCCCCGGCAGTTCATGCACAACCAGGCGCTGGCCACCCCGGGTGTCGTGACTTTCAGTCAGAAAACCCATGTCGCGAAACACGGCCCGGCTCAGGCGATCAGTCCAGCTCATTGCGGCGCTCCCGTGTTGAGGTTGCCGGTATTGCTATAGACGCTGCCGCCGGTCGACTTGATCGTCTGATTACGCAATACCAGGTCGGGAGACAAGCCGATCACGGCGTTGAAATTGACGTCCATGGGTTTCGGCCCGGCAGTCGGGTGCAGCTTGTCGTAAATCCACCCGCCCAGGCTCTGGCTGGGGTCGCCAGTCGCTGACTGGACGCCTTTGTTGATCAGCCAGTTGATGCCGGTACCGACCGCATAGCCACCACCGCCAGCCAAGGCCAGCGGCCCGCCGAATCGCGCGGCGGTCATCAACGTCCCGCCGGCCATGCCGGCATAACGACCGATGGCACCGGCCCCTGGCACCTTTCCACCCATCGACAAAGTGGCCAGCCCGGCCGCACCGGCCAGCGCCGCCAGCGCCGTGGTGGCCAGCGTCGTCGTACCGACCAGCAGCGGGTGCTTGCTGGCTAGATCGCCAAAAGCCTCGGCCACCTTGCCGATCGCTGGCGTCAGGCTATCCATCGCCGCTTTCTGACCGATTTCTTTCTGCTCGTTTGCCTGTCGGAGCTTGAATGACGACGTAGCCGCAATCGACTCATAATTCGTATCGCCAGCGCCGCCCTTGGACACGTCATTGGCGCTCACCTTGCCGAGCACATCCTGCACGTACTCCCGGTTATTCATCAAGCCGAGCAGCGCCATCAATGCCTGACGGTCCTGGATCAGTTTGCCGATGCCGGCGCCCTGGGCGATCGTCGCCATACTCTCCAGCGTCGCCCGCTTGTCGTCGTCGTTTTTCGCACCGGCCAGTTTCCCCTGCAGGGACTTGTAATCAGAGCGGCCAGCGACTGTCTTGTCGACCAGTTCGGCAAAGGCATCGACCGAATCGACCCCCTTGGAGCGGCGCTGTTGCAGGTAGGCGGGCAGATTGATGCCCAATTTCTTGGCATCATTGGCCGTGTCGTTCGAATTGATCTTGGCCAGCAGATTGACCACGTTATTACCGGCCTCATCCTTGCTGCCAGCCGTGATCGCTGCAGCCTGATTGAGCGCCGCCAGTTTGGCAAAGCCACCCCGGCCGGTCATACCGGAAAGACTGGCCGCCGCCATTTGTTGCGGCAGCCACTTGGCCATATCCTTCAACTCGAAACCACCAGCCTGACCGGCGGCAGTCGCCATATTGAGGATGTTCGGCAAATCCTCCGGCCTGATCTTGAAGGTCTGCATGCTGCGGATGCCGATCTGGGCCAGCGAATTGGCATCTGCGCCGGAGCCGGAGGCAAAGCGCATGATCTGGGGAAGCATGTTCATCGCCGTTCCGGCCGGCATGGCGCCACTGGCGATCAGAGTATCCAGCGCCTCGGCGGCCTGGTCTCGCGTCCCGCCGCCGCCCCGGCCAACTGCCCGGTTGACCGCCGCTTCCAGTTGCCGACTGCCGAGCTGACGACCGGCCGCATCGCGCTCGGCGTAAGCCGTGTTGGCCATGTGCGCCAGGCGCTCATCGAAAGCCATCGCCTTGTTGGCCGGGGCGCGCAGCGTGTAGGCACCGGCTGCAACACCAACCCCGGCCGCCACCGCTCCGCGCATGACCCGTTGGCCACGTGCCACGTCCGCCTCGATCTGCGCCAGGCGCCGGGCCTCGTCGCCGGCCTTCTTCTGCGCTGCGGTCAACTTGCCCATTTCGTTGGTCAGCGACGTGACGCGCTTCTGCACGGCAGCGAAGGCGCGTTCCTGCTCCTGCGCGCTGGCGAAACCGGCGGCAGCCAGCGTGGCGTAGGAACGCCGGGTGTTCTCGATTTCTTTCTGCACCGCCTTTTCGCTGCGCACGCCGAGCTGCTCGCGGGCGGCTGCGGTTTTCTCGTAACTGGTGCGCTGCCGGTTGTTGCTTTCCTCGGTCGCCTTGGCGGATCGGCGGGAGGCGCGTTCGGTAGCCGTTGCCGTCTTCTCGGCGATCGCCTCAGCCGTCTTCTCGACGGCCTTCATTTGCGCCTGGGTGCCGCCATCCTTCAGCCGCAGGCGGACTTCGACATCGACAGCAGCGGCATTGGTCATTAAAAAAGCTCCAGGCACAGGGTGACTGGAGCTTATTCAACGATGGGCAATTGGTCAGGGCTGGAAATACTTCCCGCCCGGCAATTCAACTCACTCGAACTTTCGGCCGCTCATCGCAGCAGCCAGATGGGCCAGCGCGAACAGCTTCTTCAACGACATGGCCTCGATCACCGGCAAGGGCTGATGCATCTCGCGCATCAGCAAGCCGACGGCGATCAGGAGGCGGACGGCTTTTTTTCCTGGCTTTCCCCCGCCGCGAATTCAACCTCATCGGCCTCGATCATCGCGTCGGCAATCTTCTCGGCCTGCCGGTAATCAGAGCCGCGCAGCTGCTTGATCAACTCTTCGTCAGAGCCGCTCAGGCTGGCGATCAGTGCGATGCGCTGGGCGACGCCGCCACGCTGGTCGAATGACAGATAGTCGCCGGCCACCGTGTGGTCGCGAAAGTTCAGCCGGTCGATGGTGATCTTGCCGAACGTGATCGGGTGCTTGAGGTTCAAAACGGGCATATCAATCTCCGGTAGGGTGTGAATCGACAGCGACATAGCGCCGCCGGCGGACCACGCCATCAAAATGGCGCGGGGGAATCTGGATATCCATGTCACGTACCCTGGGTACGTACTCAATCAGCTCGATGCACTGGCGATCCGCCTGGCGGGCACCGCGCATGATCGCGACGTGGGGAAAGCGCACCCACGACTCGGACACCGTCCGGTGCAGGATCAGGCCGTCGCCGGCATCGTAGTCAAAGTGATCGGCTGCCCAGGTGGCGCAGTTTTCGCCAGACGGCAGGCCGAAGGCAAGGCGTAGCCGCTTTTCGACCATCCAGATAAAAAACGCGATGAGCAAGCAGACGGCAATGAACAGCCGTGCCATCACGCAACCTCCAGACGCTTCCAGCCGTGCAGCCCGGCGGCAAGATCGCGAGGATCGTCATAAAGGTCGGTCATCGACTGGTGGCGGTGGCCGAGCAGCACCATGGTGTTGATGCCCTCGACACGATACAGGCGCTCGGATAGCGAACGTATCTCGTGCAGCGAGGCCGGCAGGCCGGATGTTGGCAGCGGGATGACGGCATTCCGCGCCTCTTCGAAGCGGGCCGACATTGAGGCAAGACAAACCGGCTGGCCGTTGTGCTTGCGCAATAGCGTCGGGCCATCCACTGCATAGTCACGGCAGTCTGCAATCGCTTCACTCAGGCTGACATCAATCGCCTTCAGGCGCAGGGCCAAAGGCAGTTCAAGGCGCATGCCAGTCTTGATCTGATAGACATGCAGACATTCATCCCATACATCGTCCGGGCTCATTTTGCCAAGATCGGACCGGCGCTGGCCAGTAACCAGCGCCAGCACCATCATGCGGGCTACCCAGGGCGGCTGATTCGCCACCGACCATGCATGAATCGCCTGCCAGTGTTCCAGGGACAAACGATGCCGCTGCACGTGGACCGGCGACGCTTTCAATGGGAAAGCCGGGTTGCGATCGATCCAGCCATAGATCACCGCCTCGTTAAACAGGTTCTTGGCTTCGATCAACACCCGCTTGGCGAGCGCTGGATGCTTCGCATGGATGGCCTGCACCAGCTCGGCAATCTCATGCGGCAACACCCGGGACATGAGGCGCGGACCGAGCACATCGACGATATGCCGCAGACTGCAGCGGCGATTGATTTTCGTCTTGTCGCAGATCGGCTTGGTATCGACGATCCGCCGATACACCACTGCCCAGTCGCCGACCGTCCGGAATCTCGTAGAAACGAGCCCCAGGGTCGAGCGAATCAGGGTGTCAGTGAGAGCCATGTGCAGAAATGCTTGAAAAGTGTTTCGCGGGGATTAGAAACTGTGGATTTCAACGTCATCCACATACATGGTTTCGGCTGCGCCTAGCGCATGGACTCGAATCCGGAACCCGACATAGCGCATCCCCGGCTTAGGACGGCGGTACGGAATCGGCACCGTGACCTCCGTCCATGTGTCTGATAGTGTTGCTGGCTGCGTCGGTGAAATAGTCATGGTGTCGGTGTCGGTCGGGGTGAAATAGACATCAGAACCGGCAACCTTCGGTAGCGCAGCAAAATAGCCGAACTGAATCGTTACTTGTGCCGTGCTGGACGGAGCCTTGTACCAGAGGCGTGCTGTGTGCATGGAAGACGAGTCGTCAATGTCGGCGAAGATACAGACATCCGCCGAGCCGCTAGCCCCCGCTGCCGTGTTCTTCGTGATAATCAAGCCATTGCTGCCGCTACGTGCGGCGCCTGCGCCCTGTGTGATTGTTACGTTCGTTGAAACAGTGCGGCTTGTGCTGGTTCCGCCAGCCGAGACAAACACATTATCAGTTGGGAAAATGCCACCTTCAAACGTGCCAAAATCCAGCTTGTTCTTGGACTCGTGAACCCCTTTAGGCATTGGCGTTGTGGCCTTTGCAATGCAGCGCGTCACATAGCAATCGCCAGTTCCTTTCGCCATGTATCCAGACGCAGGGGAGCAGCGTTCGAGTGTGGCCCGGTCGATGAATACACCCGCAGCATCATAGTTTGATGGCGTGTTGCAATCAAAAATATAATCCAAGTCGTTGCCACTTGATCCCGGAGTAAAGATCATCCGGCCACCCTGAACAATCAGCGAACTAACTCCAGACAGCGACCAAGCCACCTGACCGGCGCTGTATGTGTCTCGCTTCAGGTTCGATTCAATGTGACATGAATTCAGCAGTACTCGACCGCCTGTAATGACGCCGTGCTTCCGGTTGTAGTCAATTGATGATCCGATGAATGTCAATTGCCCATTCGCAACGTCCATGCCTAAAACATTGTTTCCGAGCACGCCATTGTAAAAAACCGGCAATTCATAGCTGTTTGTCTGGCCGTTAGGCGACTTAATCCCGGTATTGCATTCGGCAATGTGGAACCCATAACTAGCCATCAAATAGGTATTGTTGCCAATCTCGAATCCGACATCGCACTGCTTCACCGTGTAGTTCCGCAGCATGATTCTTGACGGTCCGTACCCGCTGCCAGAGACCTTATTGAAATAAATCCCGCGCTGCCCTACCGTCAAATCTCCGTCGATCTCAAAATTTTCAACAACCGAAATATTGTTGAAGTCAGGAATGACATCGGCAGAGGTGATAGTAAGCGCGGTTATTGCCCCGACCGGAACAATGCGTGCGCCAGCAAAATCTATACCTCCCTTCGTGGCGTCAATTGTCAGTCCCGAATTCAGCAGCAGTGTAGAGCCGAAAGGTAGTTTAGGTTTTGCTCGCGCATACGTCGCAGCCATGTAATCAATAGCGGACTGCACCGCTGCTGAGTCGTCGGATGCACCGGACAGCACAGCGCCGTAGCGAGACAACGCTTTCTCGAAGGTGATGTCGATTCCATGGCTGCCATCGTCGGAAAATATGCTCCCCCCGGTGACACTCTCTAATGCCGTTACCGGCGCCCCGAGTTCCTTGTCCTCGTGATCGAGCAGCGCGACCAACTTGCCGTCGCGAATCCGCCCCTTGAGGTGGATGATTCCATCGTTGGTCGCGGTCATGATCAGCTGATCCGTTCAGAGGTGTTGGACATCAGGGTCAGTTTCGATTCGCCGTCGGAGATCGATACCTGCTCGGTCACATAAGCCATGCTCATCATGTGCACCTGGCCATCAGCGAGGCGAATCGTGACATCCTCGTTTTCGACCGAATTCAGCGCGGCAATGTCGAGGCCGGGCTGCAGGTTGAGCGACAGATCGAGCTTGGCCGGCGTCTCGTTGCTGGTGAAGCCGCCGTCGGCTGCCAGGCGGCCGGCCTTGTGGGCGCGCTGCACACCGCTCGGGGTAAAACTGCTGCCCTTGTCGCTGAGCGGCAGTTTGCCGATGCTGGGGATCGAGACGCTGCGGATGTTGTTGAGTTGTGCCATGTCGGTGCTCCTTTATGGGCGGGCGGCTTAGTAGGTCGGGACAGCCTTGTAGAACACGTCGCGGCCGGCCAGGATGTAATACGGCGAGAGCAGCACGGGGGTGTCCCGGTAGTTGAAGCGGCTCGGGTTGGTCGGGTCTTGCTCAACGACCAGCTCGGTCTTGTAATACTCATAAGCCTGCGTCCAGCCGAGCTCCTCCATGAGCGTGTGCTTGTAGAGCGAGAGCAGGAAGGCGCGCACGTCGTCGATGGTGGTAATGCGCAGGCCGGGGCGGTAGCCCTCGTTGCTCTTGGCCGCCGCCGTGCCGGTAAAGCGCTTGATGGCGCCGATGCGCTGCTCGTAGCGGATGCGCTCCATGACCTCGGCCGTGTTGATGTCCAGGAAGGCATCGTCGGCGCTGCCGTCCGGGCGGTACTGGTACATCGAGATCAGGCGCTTGATGCTGCACGAACCGTCGCGGCTCACCTGCATGACGCTCATGCCCTTGAACAGCAGGCTGTTGGCGTTCGTCCAGTCGTGGTAGGTCTTGCCGATCATGCCGGGCAGCGCCACCCCTTCGAGCGACTCGACCGGGTTGTTGTAGAGCTTGGGCGCGGCGGCAGCGGTGACCATGGCGGCCGCTTCCCAGGTGCTGGTCGGGTTGAGCTCCAGCGACAGGGCGCTGATGTGCTCGTAATTGCCGGCCGTACCGTAGGCCACGGCGGCGGCATAGTCGCCGCGCATGGCCGTGAAGGCGCGGAAGCCGGCCTGGATCGGCGGCTTGTAGCGCAGCTGGCTTTCGGTGTGCCAGGCGGCCAGCGTGGCTAGATCGTTGATGCCGAGCGCGACATAGCGATACCAGAACTGACCGAGGATGGTCGTCAGGTTGCCCGGGGCCGGGTCGCCAGCACCGGCCGACATGGCGGCGATGGTCAGGCCGAGGCCGACGACACCGGTTTCGCGGTAGAGGTTGAGGCGCAGATCGATATTGTTGCCGCAGCTGCCCTTGTGGCGAGCCGTCAGGGTAACGACAGCAGCAGCAGAGGCGGCAGTGACCGGCAGCTCGGTACCGGCCGCCGTGATCGCGGCAGCAATGGCCGTGGCGATCTGGGTCGGCGTCTGGCCGGTGGCCATGGCCACGCTGACCAGCTTGCCGGCGATGTACAGGGCCAGCGTGCCGGCCGTAGTCGGCGCCGTGTTGACCGTGATCGTGCCCGTCGCCTGGACGCCGGCCGCGTTGTCGGCATAGGGCAGGATGTAGAGATCGAGGGCCGGATCGATGGCGCGGTAACGGGCGGCCATCTGGGCCAGCATCGAGCCGGCGCCGGCCTTGTCGATGGCATCCTGGACGCCGGAGAGCTGGACGATCTCACCGGCCGGGGCAGTACCGGCAGCCAGCTTCTGGCCGACCAGCAGCACAGCGGGAATGTCGCCACCGAGGCCGGCCTGCGTGCCGTCCACCTCGATATAGGCACCGGGATAGCGCAGGGCGCTCGGCACTTGGGCAAAAGAAATCATGGTTGGTCTCCAGTAAGGGTCAAGCCGTCGTAGGCCGGCGGGTCGGGCAGATAGTTGGTAATCAGGGCGTCGAACAGATAGCGGTCGCGCCAGTAAATGTCGGCATCGGTGTATTCGACGATCTGGCCGCCGCCGAACTTCATCGGCCGGATGTCCGGCTCGATCTGCCAGCCGAGCATCAGGTTCTTAACCGCCAGCCGGTAGGCGAGCAGGATTTCATCGGACTCGCCGGGGAAGTGCTCACGGGCGTTCTCGATGGCGATGATCACGTCCACGCCGTGCGTCACGTTCTCGGCACACTCACCGGCATGCATCGAGCGCTCGGCGGCGCGAACCACCCAGGCGGCCGGCAGCGGCAAGGCATCGGCGCGGGCCTGGGCGAAGGTGCCGCCGCCGCCCACCTGGCGAAACCACAGGTGCGGAAACCCGGCCGGCTTCTCGCCGAGCAGCGCGATCAGCGGCTGTAGCGAAATCACAGGCCGACCTCGTTGTCGGTATCACCGGCGCCATAACGGGCCGGGTTGCTGGTGATAATGGCCAGGTCGCTGCTCGGCAGCGGATCGGTCGGCGCGGCCGGAATCAGGCTCATCTTGCCTTCGGCATGCGCCTTGAGCGTGGCCACAGCGCCGTTGTAGGCGGATTCGACCTCTTTGGTCATCCGCTCGGCGCCCTGCAAATAGTAGAGGGCGATGGTCGAGGCCAGGCGGGCGAGCAGCGTCGTCTGCACCGTGTCCGGAATGCCATAGCTGAGGATCAGCGCATCGGCATCGGCCAGCGCCTTGTCGATAGCGTCGAGCGCCTCGGCGATCGCCACCTGGTCATCGGCCGAATAGCCGGCCAGGCTGCCACCCGCGATGGCGACGCGCAGCGCATCGTCCGGCACCATCGCCCGGTCGGCCGGCACGGCCAACTGGGCAAGGCGGCGGGCGTTGCTGCGAGCGAGCAGATCAGCGCGGGTAGCGAAAGCCATGCTCAGGCGCCTCGCAAGGCGTCGTCGCGCTCGGCGGCCGACACCGGCCAGCCGGTAATGACGGCAATGGCTTCGGTCTTCGGCTTGCCGGTGCCGGTCCACAAGGCCGGGTCTTCCTGGTCCATGGCATTGACGGCAGCCTTGATCATCTCGGCCAGGGCAGCGGTATCGGTCGGCTTGACCGGCGCAGGCGCTGGAGGTTCGGAACCACCAGCAGGCAGCCCGGAGACAACGGCGCTATCACCTGCCTGCTCGTCTTCCGGGTAGTCCGCCGGGCGGGTCTCCGACACCTCCAGCATCTGCTCTTCTTCCAGGCGCTGGGCAGTGGCGGCGTCAAGATCGCTCACCTTCTTCCAGTCCCTCGTGAATAGGATGGCGCAACGCCAGAAGCTCTCGGCGGCCATGCGCAGGTTGATGCGTACATACAAAGTTTTCATCTTGGTCTCCAGAGCCCCACCCGGCGACAAGGCCAGGGTGGGGGTCGCGTGCTACGCGCTCACAGGGGTGTCAATTACAACCAGGGGGTCACAACCAGATTGACCTTGTTGAAGTTCGTGTTGCTCGAACCGTTGGCGTTCTGCTGGGCCTTGAGCAAGGTCTCGGCAGCGGACAGGTTGTCCGGGCCGACCAGCAGGGTGTCGGCCACGATGCCGAGCTTGCGCTGGCCGTCGCCCTTGGTCTTCATCATTGCGGTATAGGCCGCCGTGAAATTGGTCGCATCGAGCGCTGCCTTCGAGCCGAAGGCGCACTGCCAGAAACCGAAGGTTGCCTCACCGCGCCAGCGGCCGCCGAAGCTGTACAGATCGTTTTCGAACACGCCGCTGCTATTCGGCGAAGTGATCGCGTCGAACTGCGGCTTGATGCGCTCCTGCAGATAGAACGGCGCAGCGGCGCGCTTGGTGCAGAGCAGCACCCAGGGGGCACCGGCACCGGCCTGGACGTTCGAAACATTGGTCACCGCGCCGGTGCCGTCTTCGTTGGCATAGGTCGGGTGATCGGTGTCGAAATAGAACTGGCCGTCGTAACAAGTCGTCGTGAAGCCCAGGCCGATGAGCTGGAAGACCAGGTCATTCATCAGGTCGCTGGCGGATTGGCCGGCGCCTTCAGCGAGCAGGCCGTATTGGCCGATGTTGTCGTCTTCCCAGTCTTCGCGCTTGACGTCGACCGTCGTTTCGAACTTGCGGTTCGGCACGTTGTAGCCGTTTTCCTTGAACACCTTGTGCAGACGGGCGCCAACCCACTCGCGGAAGGCCGGGAACTGCGACAGCCATTCGTAGGTATTCGACTTGCCGGACGAAGGCACGCGCTTGGCGATCTTCATCCAGTCCGGATTGGTCATCGCCAGGCCGGCATTCCAGCGGGCGACCAGCGTCGTCTTGAGCAGATCGAGCTGAGCCTGAGTCATTACAGTTGCCATTGTTGAAATCTCCTAAAGTGATCGAGACGGCGGGCGCTTAGGCGGCCGACGACTTCCGGGCGGCAGCGAACTGCTCGGGCGTGACATCCATCTTGTTGCAGGCCGCCAGCTCCTCAGCTGTCAGGCCATGCTCGCCGCCGGCATCCTTCTCCGACTGGCGACTGGCCAGCGCCAGCGGCGCCGAGGCTTCGAGGTATTCCTTGAGAGCGGACAGCGATTGCTTCTCGGCCCAGGCCTTCTGTGCCGGCATCAGGCGCGGCTTGTCGCCGGACATCGCATCCTTGATCAACTGGGTGCGCTCGGCTTCCTCGGCCTCCAGAGCAACCTTCTGCTTATCGGCGACCAGGCCGTCGCGTTCGGTGGTCAAAGAAGCGACTTGCGTTTTCAGGCCGTCGCGCTCGGCGGTCAGAGCCGCCAGGGTGGTTTTCAGGCCATCACGCTCGGCAGTGAGCGCGGCCAACTGTTCAGGCGTCATGTCAGACTCTCCAGATGGTTTTCCGGGAAGACCCCCGGCGGCATTAAATTGGTTGGCCAAAGCGCCAATCGGTAGAGCAGCCAAGGCTGCACGGCGAACCAGATCAACCGCGCCGAGATCACCCAGCGCCGGGTTGTTTGTCAGGGCGACCGAGACCAGCTCAAGCACGGCGCCGGTATTCGGATCGAAATAGAAAAGAGGGGAGCTGTAGCGGTATTCCTTCTCAGCCACATCCTTGGCGCCACGTGGCGTCCATTCCACCTTGCCGAACAGGCCGCGACCGGCGACATAGACGAGCTTGGTGATCCACCCGGCGGCGCGGCTGTCGCCCCACAGCGAGTTGTGTTCATAGTCGTAAAGGATCGGCTTGCCGCGCGCCTCCAGATCGGCGATCAGCGTCGCGGCGATCTCGGCATTCATCAGCCAGTCATCGACCGTCACGCCTTCCATGCTGCGCGGGCGGCCATCGTCGGCACGGAAAGTGCCATCCGGCGTGATATGCGCGTTGCACCCCTCGGGGTAATCGGCCGCACTGCGCGACAGGTCAATGACCAGGGCGGCGATATTTTTCGTGCGGGGATCGATGTCAGCCATGCGTTGCTCCAAGTGATGGAGCGATCATCCCTTTCCGAATGACCATAGTCCTCGCTGGAAACGCTTCCAGCATGCCGCAAAGGCAAACCGCCAGAAACGCGCTACAAGGCGTTTTCACCCCGCCGCCGGTATGCAGGCAGCCCGTAGCGCCTTTGACGCGCTTTCAAATGGTCTTCAAATGGCTTCCTGCCGGGTTTGACCTTCAGGCGGCTGGCGACTTTGGCGACTGGGCAAAAAAAACCCCGCCGGAGCGGGGTTGGAGGTGGGTGCTGGGTAGTGCTAATTGATAGATCAATGCTTGTAACCGAACGTCACGGTTGCGGTTATTGCGAAGGCTGATAGCCAGTAGCAGGTATCTGCCCATTTCCCATGCCAGCCCCACCATGCCGCATTGAGGCAGTACAGCGTCAAAATGACGTAGTTGAATATTTTTGCGTTTCCAAAAAACCATTCCATTTTTCGCCCCTTTTTCCGGTTGACCGTAGCAACGGCCTAAAACAAATCCATCTGCTCATCCTCGGCGCCGCCTTCGCGCCGGATGTTGGTGATCTGCCGGCTGGACAGCCGGTATTGCCGCGCCTGGTGGCTGATGCTCTGGCTATCAACGGTGGAGCAGATGGCGGCGTTGCGGGCGAACCGCCAGAGCTTGTCGACTTTAGGCATCCAGACGCGGCCGGCGGCGTCCATGTGCGGCGCCATGGTGTGGCGCAGGCGAGCCAGCTCGTCGGCGGTCAGGCCGATGGCTTCTTCCTTGTGGGCCGGGATGTTGACGTTGACGCCACCGCGCAGCTCCAGCCATTCGCGGGCGCGCAGGAAGCCGAGCGCCTTGACGACCGCCTTGAGCAGCGGCGGCAGCAGGGCGAGCAGTTCGGCGTCGACGGTCGGCCAGTCCATGGCTATCTCCTTTGCCAGCCCTTGAGGGCTTCGATCAGTTTTTGTGATTCAGCCGCTTCCAGACCATCGAGATCGGGCACCTCGTGGCCGAGCTGGCGGGCGCACCAGGCGAGCAATGCCGGCCGGCTGGCGTTGTCGATCTTGCCGGCCTCGCCGAGCTTGCCCCAGAGCCGCACGATGTGAGCGATGGCCGGCGGCACGGGTTTCTTCTGACGCGGCCAGCCACGGCGCTCGTAATCGGCCAGCACGCTGGCCAGCTGCTGCACGGTCATCTGCCGGGCAGAGTAGCGGCCATCGATGCGGCGGGCGCCATGCAGGGCCAGCAGATCGCGGTGGCTGTCGTCAGACCAGCCCGGCAAGTTGTTCGTCGCCCAGGTCTTGGCGATGCCGAGCAGCATGACGAAGTGCGAGGCCAGCGGGCTCATGATTGGCGGTGCTTCAACATCGCGTCGGCGACGCAGTAGCAGTCCTCGGCAATCGAATCGGAAAACGAAGCGCCAATGCGATCAAGGGAGGCCATCACGCCAGGCAGTGCCGCCATGGCGAAGTCGTCGCGCAGCTTGCGGCGCAGGCTGCGGTTTTCGCGTTCCAGGTGGCGGGCTTGAACCTGCAGCATTTCGGTATCGTCCATCGTTGTGTCCTTATCAGGTTGAAGGTGCGGATTCAGAGCGACTGTTGTCCGGTTTCCCGGCGAAAGGCGTCCTTTGCTTTTTATCCATCCGCTGCCGGGGTTACACGCCACCGCCGGCTGGGCGTCCTGTTCATTTGGTTGTTGCTTTCTGCGTCACGTTGCCGGCGATGTAGGCGCCGACCGTGGCGATGACGACGGCCGAATAGACCCCGTCGGCGATCAGGTGAAAGGCGACCAGGCCGGAGGCGCTGAGCACGACAAGCAAGGCGAGGAGGAACTTGCGGGAGGCGTAGCGGTTCATGCCGTCCGCTCCCGGTAGATCGCCAGGGTGAACACCGTGGTCAGCGCGCTGGTCTGCTCATTGAAAAACGTGCGACCCTCATCCCATTGAGCCTTGGCCAGCACTGCGAGCTGGGGCGCGTTGTCAGCGCGCACGGTGCACAGCGCCAGGCTGTAGCCCTGTTCGAACAGCACGTTCTCCTGATAGGCCTTGAGGCGATGGCCGTTGCCCTTGCTGCGATGCTTCGGGAAAACGAAGAAGCCGCTACAAATGGCCACCTGCGGATTGCCCGGCATCGGGTCGACGTGGAATGCGCCGTAGGGTGTGGCGTAGCGCATGTCAGACGCCACCCAGTTCAAAGTAACGCTCAACGAAACTGTAGGCAGCCAACCCTGAATCCATCGGGATGATGACTTCAGCGAGGGGCTCGACGCCCGAGATATCAGTCCACTCGTCATCGTGCGCCGGCATCAAGTCGCGCTGCTCGGTCTTCAGCATGACCAGGTCGGCATGCTTGACCGACATGGGTATCGAGTCGATGCCAAACCTCGACAGAACGGCAGCTTCAACCCGCTTCTCAATCGCCTTGTAGTCAGGCAGAAGCTGTTTCAACGGCCGGGAAACATCACCCATGAAGGCCTCGGCGGCGTCGTGCAGAAGCGCAGCCATCGCATCGGCGGGCGGAACGATATACGAAGCAATGAGGGAGTGCTGGGCGACGCTGTAAAAATCGGACGTATGACCTGTGAAGCGGCAGATATGAGAGAGCGCATGGGCGATTTCCCCGATGTCGAACTCGCTGCTTTCCGGATTCAGGAAATTGAAGTAGCGGCCGGATACCGTCAGGATGTCCGGGCGGCAGACAGCTTGTTGATTGGCATCCATGACTACACCGCCGCCACATCAAGAGCGATGGCTTCGTACTTATCGCTGTCGCCGATCCGCTTGTAGAAACGTACGTAGCTCTTGCTGCCGACGACCTGCAGGCTCTCGCCAATGGCAGTCATGGCCCGCTGCCATTTCGGGTCCTGGATATCCAGCCGGCGCAGGGCGAGCACACGGCCGGTGTTGATCTTGCCTTCCTTGTCGGTCTGGAAGGCGTCCTGCACCAGCACCTTGATCTCCGGCCGCGAAGACTTGCTCCAGTCGATGATGCATTCGTCGATCAGGTGCTTGGCCACCTGCAGGCGTTCGTCGAACACCATGTTCTCGGCGATGGCGACCTGCACCTTGTACAGGCCGTCGAAGCTGTACAGCGTGGTGTTGCCCTTCTTGCCGCCGAGCTTGACGCCGTACTGCTCGCCCGACAGTTCCTTGAAGGCGGCGATATCGGCAAAGCAGCGCATCTTGAACTCGCCCAGGCCGGCGCTGACGATACCGGCCGCACGGGCCAGCTCGACGACCAGTTCGTCACGGGTACGATCAATCGGCTTGATCAGGGTTTCCGGGATCAGGCGACCGCTGGCGTCTTTGCGGTAGCCGTCCGGAACGATGTTTTCTTGTTTCATGGTGAATCCTCCAGTCAAAAATCAGGGTTGGTAAGGCGAGGTTTCCTTGCCCCGGCAGCGCCCACACAGGCGGTTGTGCGGGCCGTCGGACATGAACTTATTGCGGCAGCACATGCACAGGCGTTCGCGGCGCGAGCTGCGGCCTTCGAGCACTTCGAGGCGGCTATAGACCGAGCTTTGGGCGCGGCCCATTTCCTTGGCTATGGCGATCGGCGAAACACCGGCTGCCTTGAAGCTCAGCAGCGCCGTATCCTCGTCGGCCGACCAGCGGCTAGGTTGCGGCGCTCTCATGCTGCTTTGCCGCAGGTGACATGCACGGTCGGGCAGCCGGTCAGGGTGCGGTGCGGGTTGTGGTCGATGATGATCTCGCTGCCGCGCGCCGTCACGGTCTGGCTGAGCACCCGGCAGCCGAGCGAGCGCAGCTGGCGCACGGCGCGGTTAGCCTCGGATAGCTGGCGGACGAAGCCGGTATGCAATACGCGCGGCTGCGGTTTGAAGAGCAGGACGTTTTCCATGGCGTTCCCCTCAAGCCAGCGATTGCAGGCACAGGGCCTGTTTGGCCACGGCGTCGACCAGCTTCACGTCGAGCACGCGGTTCTTGCGGAATTCCTTGATGCCGGCGATCAGGCCCTCGACCAGCATCCGCGCGCTGCCCTTGCAGTAGGCGAACAGGCGGGCAATCACTTCGTCGCTGACCTCTTCACTGCCGAAGGCGGACTGCACCAGGGCGGCGGCGTCCTCGGCCGTGATGCCGGTCACCGTTCCCGGCCAGAAGCCGGTACGGCTGCGAATCTGGTCGAACTGGCCGTGTTGCGGCTTGATCAGGCCCGACAGGTGTTCGGTACCGGCCAACACGATGCCGATGCCGGCCAGATCGCGCACCCGGCGAATGGTGTGCAACTGGTTCGGCGTCAGCGTCTCTGCCTCATCGACGATGAGCAGCGCGTCGGTGTTCTTGAGACTGGCCACCAGCTCGTCGAACTTGTCGGCGATGCTGCCCTTGCCGGTGCCAACGACCAGGCGGTAGAGCTGCTTGGTTAGGCTGGCCTGCGTCATGGTCGGCGCCGCTTCGATGAAGTAGGTGTTCGGATGCGTGCTGACGTAGTACTTGAGCGCGAAGGTCTTGCCGGTGCCGACCCAGCCGGTCATCACCGCAAAGTTGCGGTAGCGCCGGGCCATGTCGCAGGCCGTGTTGACCAGCTTGAAAACGCTGGTCTGCACCGGCGCCATGGCGTGGCCACTGGTTTCGTCGGCATGGCGCATGGCCGACTCGACCGAAGCGAGCAGCTTGGTCGGGCTGGTCGCATAGGTGCCCTTGAGAATCTGGTTCAGGCTGCTGGCGCTGATCCGGGCCAGCCTGGCCAGCGCCGCCTGGGTGTAACCGCGCTCGGCGATCCACTTGAGGGTGGCTTCGATCAGTTCCCGGTCGACACCAGTGTAGTGAGCCGGCCAGTTGATCTGGTCAGTCACAGCATTGAATTTATCAGTCACGGTTTTCCCCTTAGTCAAAAATATCGATTTCGTCGCTGGCGTCTTCGGCCAGCAGGCGGGTGGAATGGCCTTCCAGGCTCGCCGCGTCGGCAATCGCCTCGGCGTCGATGACCCGGCCGGCACGGGCTTGCTGCTCGACCATCTTCTTTTCCAGGCGCTTGATGGCGTTGTCGGCGCGCATCTGGCGGGCTTCTTCGAGCCGGTTCGGGGCGATCACGTCGATGGCCTTGATCAGCGGCGCGTCGCATATCCAGCGGCCGTCCAGCGTGCGCATGACGGCGAAGCTGGCATCGACCAGGTCGTATTCCATGACCAGCTTCTGTCCGTTGAATGCGTGCAGGTCCGGGTGACCGTATTCGCGCCGGTAGTGCTTGACCGAGGCACGGCGCACCGTCAGTTCCGTTGCCTGGCGCTTGAGTTCCTTGACGCTGTCGGCCGGCGGGATCGGCTGCAGCTCGCCCCACACCTCGGCCCGCGTGCGGCGCGGCTCGGCTGGCGATGGCCGGCCGTGGTAACGCATCAGCCAGGCATTGAACTTCTCGGTGAACTCGGCCAGGCTCGGCGCCTCCAGCCGACCAGCGCGGACTTCGTTGACCACATGCTTGAGCGCATCCGACGAGGCGTCCGAGCCGCAGTAGAAGGCCGGGAATTCCAGCTTGAGGAAGTCATCCTTCATCGAGCGGAAGAAGCGTTCGATCCAGCCCTTGCCGTGCGGGTTGCCGGGCAGCGCGTGAATGATCTCGACAATGCCGGCCCGCTTGTAGAAGCCGATGTTCTCGTCACTCATCAGGCGGTTCTTGTGGCCCGAACCGTTGTCGACGTAGAGGAAGATCGGCGTGTGGTTCCAGCGCGTGAAAGTCTCGGCCCACATGTTCTGCACGGCGTAAGTGCCTTCGTGCTCGTCGGCGCGCCAGTAGGGAACAAAGCCGCTGCGCACGTCGATGCACACCGTCAGCTCGGGCCGCCACAGCCCGCCGGTCAGCGGGTGGGCCAGATACACGTCGGCGCAGTAGCCGTCGGCGGCGAGGATGTCGCCGGGCAGTGCGGCCAGCACCGAGCGGCGAATGAAGGCCTTCTCGGTCAGCTTGTAGAGGTTCTTGCCGATACGGGCCGGGCTGTTGCGACCGTACATGGCCGGCACGCCGGTCAGGTAACCGCGCACCTGGTCGTAACTGACAGCGAAGTGATCGACCTCGACCAGCCGGCGATGTACGGCCGACATGTCCGGCTTGCTCGGCGCGTTGAAGTACTCCAGCGCCGGCCCCCACCAGCCGGCGACCTCGACGACGCGCCCCTTGTGATCGGGCAGCAGGGCGCTGATGCCGCCTTCGCGGTAGAGCGCACACCAGTCGCAAACCGCCGAGCGTGATGGCGCGCTGCGCTCGCCCCGGGCAGTGCCAAGCAAGGCGATGGCGACGTGGGATGGCAGGTTGCCAGCCCGGCCGCGTTCGAGCAGCAGGCCGACCGCGTTGTTCTGCGTCACGCCGCTATCGGTCAAGGCCTGGACATAACAAACCACCGACTCACGGCACAAGGCCACCTGGCGCGCCCGATCCGTTGCTTCACGCCAGGGATCGCGCTGGCGCAAGGCCAGCACCTGGGCGGTCGGCATCACCACCACCGGCCCCCTGGCCACTCCAATCTGTTTGACCATCGCACTGCCTCGCATGGCTTATTCCTCGCCGGCCTTGCTGCCGGAACCCTTGGGGCGGCCGGGGCCGCGCGGACGAGCGGCTTCACGACGCGATTCGCGCAGGGCCTTTTCGCCCTCGAAGCGGTTTTCGATCAGCGGGTAATCGGCCAGCCAGCGGGCTGCTTCTTCCGGCCCGAGCAGGTGCTTGGCTTGCGGGCGATCCGGCAGGCTCTCCGGGCCGCAGTCGCGGATGTGCTGGATCAGATCAAGCGCCCGGGAGGCGATGGCATTGACGGCGATCCAGATCGTTTCCGCCTGCAGAAAGCCTTCCGAACCGCTGATTTCCGTGTCGTCAAACAGCCTGCGAAGACTGTTCAAAGGCAACTCGGCGCCCAGTTGCAGGGCCATGCATTCTTCGCGCAGCTCTTCGGTGCGCAGCAGGAAATCCGTGGTCCGCTTCTTGGCCTCGGAAAGTCGCTTGACCTGGCTATCCTTGCGCTCAATCTCGGCATCCATGTTCTTGGCGGCACGTTCGAGCCGGCGGATTTCTTCCTTGAGTTCCCTGACCGTCATCATGTCGGCCTTGTCGACCAGGTCATTGCCGGACTCGGCCGCCTGGTCGATAACTTCCTGCGGGAGAGATGCGAGCAGCATGAGCCGGCTTTTCCCCATCGCTACAGCCTTTCCCACCTCGGCAGCCGGCAGGCGCATGACAAACTTGGCAGCCGAAATGGCCTCGTAAAAACGCTGCTTCGGGATTCCCTGCTGTTCGATCCAGTCAACAAAGCGTTCGGAATTTCCCGAGTCCGAGCGTTCGGACTGAGAAAAATTCTCCTGTATCTGGAGAAAAGCGACCCCGGCACGAACGAACGCCAGCGCCGCCATATTCAGCGAATCCGCCGCAATGACCAGCAGCTCATCGGTGTTCTTGGTCAGCACGCCGACATGCACGGCGAGATCGTCGAGGCGAACCAGCGCCGACCCTGTCGACTCAGCGGCGATGACGACGGTCGGCGTGGTGACATCGCCGATACCGAGATCAATATCGGAATCACCGGAAACGACAACGGCCTGGCTTTCGACCCGAAGCGCCTCTTCGGTCAAGCCGTTTTCCAGCGCGTGGTCGTACCACTTCGGTGCCTTGCCCCGGCCCGACCAGGTCAGGTCGTGATTGAACGGATGGCGGTATTTGATTTCAAGGCTCACGATAAAACTCCTTTTTCATGTTGTTTGTCATTACTGGGGACAACCTCAGGCGGCGGGCTTCAAGCCGACCAGAACATCGTCAATGCTCACGTCCAGGCTTCCGTCGATCACACCCAGGGCGACGGCAACCTTGCGAGCGTTGCCGCGACGGCCAGGCATGGACCCGCTAAGCACTTTGCTAACGGTCGATTGGGGCACTTCAAGGCGACGGGAAATTTCGGCTTGAGTGATGCCACCGCGCTTTATCCGGTCATTCACTTGTGCTAGCCTTTCGTTTTCTTTCACTTTTATTCACTCCTTTTTAACGCCGTGATCTGTTGTTGCATTTCGTTCAAGACAATTCATTATTAGCCACGTTCGTGGCTATGTCAACAAATTTAGGGGTGTTTTTGTGGCTATTGGTGAAAGACTTCGAGAAGAGCGAAAAAGACTAAAAATGACTCAGGCGGTTTTTGCCGAACTGGGGGGAATTGGTGTCTCGGCGCTCAAGATGTACGAAGGAAACGAGCGCGACCCCGGAGCCCTGTTTCTCTCGGCCATTGCTGGCGAGGGCTGCGATGCGCAGTACGTCATCACTGGCGACAGATCATCGAATGCGCTTGCCGCAGACGAACAGGTGCTGCTCGACGGATATCGAGCGCTCGACCCGGTTACCAAAAAACGCACACTGGCCTTCGTCCTGAATGAATCAGGCCCGGTCGCAATTCAGAAGAAGATCAAAGAAAAGGCTGCAACCCAAAGCCAGATAACCGTCACAGCGAACGGGCGCGGCGCCCAGGCTGCAGGTGGCAAGATCATCAACAAGGCGAAGAATGGCACCCAAAGCATCGGCTAGAAGTGGCGGCATAGCAGCAATCGGCGATATCAACAGCACCAGCATTGGCGGCAACAACACCTTCTACATCCAGAATCTGCACATCACGACCACGTCATCAAATGACGATGGGTACGGGCTTGTCGCTCATTTCAAACTAAGTGACTGGTGGAATACCGCCTTGACCTGCGCTGAGCGCGGGGCCATCGATAACGCCATCGGGGATGTCGTCACAAGAACGCAGATATCGTCGGCCAGCCAGACGGCCCAGTCGTGGTTACGCAGCATGGCGCGGCAGATATCGGCGGTACACCCGCAACTGGCATCCAAACTAAGAGCCAAAGCCACAGGGATCGAAACCGGCGCCGAGGCTGATGACTACTGGCAACGCCAACTCGATACGGTACGAAGTCACTGGCGGCGCCTCGATTTTGAGCGAGCGCGCGAAGAGCTACGCGGCATCGGCTACCGCATGCGAGAAGAGAATGCGCTGCCGGACGCCCGCGCGGCATTCGACGACCTGCAGACCGCCCTGCTGCAAGCCGACCCTTATTACACCGGAGTGATGGATGCCGTTCTGCCCATCATCAAAAGCCGGCCTGGAATCGTCCAGTCCATTCTGGCCAAGGGCTTGCCAGACATCGACATCGAGCGTTTTCGATATGCCATGTACTATGGCGAAGTCATTGGCGACATCCAGCGCGTCAAAAACGGTAGAAGCTATGGCCTGTTCCCGGCGGTAACCACCGTCAAATAAACAACGAAGAATCACAAAATGACGGAAAACGACAAAGACCCGTTTGGAATAGGCCACTGGCCGAAATGGAAGCAGATCGCTGTTTTTGTTCTAGCCGTATTGACTGTGCTTGGCATAACAGGTTGGATTGGAGAGAACGCGACGGCGCTTTTCGATAGCACCGAGGCCGGCGCCTATAAAACAAGGATGCGGCCGCTCGCCGAGCAACTTGAGAAGGCTCAAACGACGGGCGACAGGCCGACGGCTCTCGCATTGGCCGAGTCGACAATAGCCATTGTCAACGGCTACAACGACCTATCGGACGACCAGAAAAAAATCATTAACAATTCGCCGCTGCGCTACTGCGTACTAGCGGCCGTGCATCTATCCAGCGGGCCGATTGAGGTAATGGAAACTGGATACTGGACAAGCCGACCGAAATACGATGCGGCCGTCCGTGAATGCAAATAACGACTCCCACGGTCAACCGGAAAAACAGCCCAAATCCATAACCCGGATCAACCCGCCTCACTCCCCCTGATAGCCTGGCTGGAAACGTTTCCAGCCTAACCCCATGTAGCACCCCAGCGTAACCTCCAATCGTCCATTCGACGATCTTTTCCGGAGGTTTCGCCATGCAACTACCCCGCCTTTTCTGGTGGCTGGTTCTCACCGTTCTGCTGCTTGCCGTCATCGGCCTGTTGTACCCGCAGCAGTTGCCGGTCAGTCTCTACAAGCTGTCGTTGATCAGCATGGCCGGCATTGTCGGTTACTGGCTGGATCGCTCGCTGTTCCCCTACGCCCGGCCTGACTCGTTCATGGAGACGATTACGCCGCTCGATGAGGCCGACATCGATCTGTGCGAGTTGGGCGATTGCAACTGCAAGGTCATCCCCTGCGATGTGGTCGATGGCGATGGTTTTGTTTTCGCCATGTGCATGCTGCGCCGCGCCATCATCGTCGCTGCCGCCATGCTGGCCATTGGCCTCGGCGCCTGATGTCCCTGCCAGCCACCTCGTATACGTCGGCGGTGCATGCCGAGATCGCTTCACGCGCCATTGCCAATGCCGGCACCCAGCGCGATCTGGAAGCGGCGATGGCTGTGCACAAGCCGCATCTGCTGGCCATCGAGGCGCGGCGGATCGATAACGAATACCTGGCTCGGCTGGCGCAATTGCGAGGGCTGAAATCATGAGACTCAAATTACCCGTGCGGCGCACCGGCTGGGTGCTGTGGTTCATTGCGGCTTTCTGGCTGGTCGAGCTGGCTTTTCTGGCAGCAGGCGCGGCCAATGCGGCCGAGGCCGACCGTTACCGGGCGCAGCTCACACGCATCGCCCATGCCGAGGCCGGGCTGGATGCACCGATCCCGATGTTTGCCGCGCAGATTCATCAGGAGAGCGGCTGGAACCCGCAGGCCGTGTCGCAGGTTGGGGCCAAGGGCATGGCGCAGTTCATGCCGGCGACGGCCATCTGGTGGTGCGAGCAGATCGGCACGGCCGGCGCCGCTTGCCAGCCGAACAATCCGGCCTGGGCAATGCGCGCCATGATCGGTTACGACCGCTGGCTGTATGCCCGGGTCAATGGCGAATCCGAATTCGACCGCTGGTGGGCCGCCCTGCGCGCCTATAACGGCGGGCTGGGTCACTGGCAGGCTGAGGCAGCTACGGTGCGTCCGTCAAAGGGGCGGGAGAGCATCGACAAAGCCTGCGGGAAAGCCCGGCGCCATGCCAGCCACTGCCGTGAAAACCTCGGCTACCCGCAGCGCATTCTCAATCTGATCCAGCCGCGTTATCGCATCTGGGGCCGGGCGGTGGGCGCATGAACCCGGAATGGATCAAGGCGGTCGTCAGTGGGCTGGTCGCCAGCTTGCTGGTCGGCATCGTGTTCACCACGATCAAGTCCTATGGCAATCATCGCTACGAGCAGGGCCAGACCGCCGAGCGCGCCGCCTGGCTGCAGCGTGAAAACACCGAGCTGGTCGCCGCCAATGCCCGCATCGTCGAGCTTGAAGACGAGGCCCGGCAAAAAGAGCAGCGCGCCGCCAAAGACATTGCCGCCGCCTCGCAAACCTATCAGGAGAACCTCAGCCATGAAAAAGCCCTGCATGAACGCACTGTGGCTGATCTGCGCGCTGGCCATCGCCGGCTGCGCATCGAACTTGCCAGCCGCCCGCCAGCCATTGGCGATCCAGCCAGCCCAACTGCCACCGCCGCCGCCGGATGTGATGCAGCCACGTTCGGCGAACTTTCAACAGCGGCTGCTGAATTTCTTGTCGGACTCGCCAACGAGGCCGACACCGTAGTGCATCAATTGACGGCCTGCCAGGCCGTGGTCATCGCCGACCGCCAGATTAACCAGCCCCAGGGGGAACCATGAACACCAACGCACCAGCCGACCACGCCCAGGTCATGCACAGCATCGGCCAATTGACCGGCGCCGTGCAATCCATGCACCAGGGGCTGACCGCCCGGATCGAAGACATCAAGGGCGACATCCGTCGGCTTGAGCAGGCGCAGGGCGAACGCATGACGCGCATCGAGGACAACCTCGGCCAGCGCATCGACAATCTGGAAACGAGCGTCGGCAAGCGCATCGACGGCCTGGGCACGCGAGTGACCAACCTGGAAGCCGAAGACAAGCGCCTGATCGAGAAGACGGCCAAGCTCAGCGCCCTCGGCGGCGGTGTCGGCGGCGCCCTGGCGGCCGCTGCCGTCGAACTGATCAAGCGCTTCTGACATGGCCCACAGCCAGGAGACGCGCGAACGCGTTCGCCAGCTCTACATCGAGGGCATGCCGCTCAACGGCGCCGCGATCACCTGCGGCGTCAGCTATGACACGGCCCGCGACTGGAAAACCCGCGCCAAGGCCAAGGGCGACGACTGGGACACGGCCCGCGCCGCCTACCGGATCAGCGACCAGGGCATGGACGAGCTCAACAAGCAACTGGTCGAAGATTTCGCCCGCCAGGTGATCACCACGACGCGGGAGCTGGAAGAAGCCAAGATTCCAGCCAGCGACAAGGCCGCACTGCTCGCCCAGTTGGCCGACGGCTACGCCAAGTTCAGCAAGGCCTTCGGGCGCTTGAACCCGCAGTTTTCCGGGCTGTCGGTGGCGCTCGATACGCTCAAGGTCATTGCCGAGTATCTCAAGAAGACCGACCCGGCCGCACTGCGGGCGCTGCAGCCGCACGTTGAGGATATCGGCGGGATTCTGGGGAAACGGTATGCGTAAAAGCACGCTGGCATTGGCTCTACTCGGTGCGATGGCGGGCGCTATGTCGCGTTCTATGTCGACCGTTCAATTCGAAGGAAGTCGCGGCGATTTTGGAACTCTGTCAAGCAAAGCGGGTGCAGCGGAGAGGCGGGCGAAATACAAGGCCCAGCGGAAAGCACGTCGTAAAAATAAGCCAAAGAAGTGAAGGAATGATCATGTTCGAAAAGCTGAAAGCGATGTTCCGCCGCAAAAAGCAGGAACAACAGAAACATCAGGCCGCGCCTATAAATTCGTCGCGCGCAACAGGTCATGCAACAGCAACCGGAACGGCAAGACGTGACGATAGCAATGATTTGTTGAACCCCATGAATCCGATTGGGCTTACCAGCCCGATGTGGCATTCGAGCACGCCAACACATAGCGACTGCACGTCACGCTCTACCGATTACGACAGCGGGAGTCACTGCGGCAGCTCAAGTAGTGACAGCGGGTCAAGTTCGTCTAGTTCCGATAGTGGTTCCTGTTCGTCGTGCGACTAAGCCATGCGTAAAGTCACCGAACGCGATATCCGCCTGCCGGAATTCTGCGACGCCAATGTCGAAGACCTTGAGTTCCGCGCCGACGGGAAGGTCGTCAGGAAGGATCGCTGGGAAACTGGAATTAGGCGTGTCCGCAGTGCGCTCGGCGACTATCGCCGCGAATTCGAAATCGATGACATCGTAAAAGCTGTTGAGGCGCTGGTCGCCACTGTTCCGCCGCAGCCCGATGACAGCGATTGCGACGGCGGAAGCCGCGCCGGACTTGAGGATTGCTGACCATGCGTGAATTCGACTGGTCCGACGACTACGAAGACCTGACCGAGGTCAAGAACCTCGGCGACTTCCAGCGCCGCATGGAGTTGTTCTCTGAGGAACTGCGTCAGACCATCGAACTCGAGTGCGAGGCTTTCCCCATCGATCCAGCCGCCAGCAAGGCGCGGCGCGAGCGGGCCGTGGTCGATTACGAATTCTTCTGCAAGACCTATTTCCCGCACTACGTGCCGACGCCGCATTTCTCGCTGTTCCATCAGTTCATTTTCCAATGCTTCCCGGAGCGGATCGACGGGGCGACCGATGCCCGCGAGGTGCATCAGGCGCCACGCGGGGAGGCAAAGTCGACCTACGAAACCCAGCTCGGCTCGCTGTGGTGCATCTGCCGCGCCAACTACCTGGCCGAGCTGGTGCCGCACGCCAGCCCGAAGGCGCGAAAGTGGCTGATCGGCATCATCATGAACACGCTGGAGCAGTCGATTGAAATGCTCGAAGCGATCAAGGCCGAGCTGGACAGCAACCCGCGCCTGGCGGCCGACTTTCCCAAGGCGGTCGGCCGTGGTCGCGTCTGGCAGGCGGCGACGATCCATACGGCCAACGGCATCAAGGTACGCGTCGGCGGCTCGGGCAAGAAGATGCGCGGCATGCGCCATGGCCCACACCGGCCGGGGCTGATCTTCCTCGACGATCTCGAGAACGACGACAACGTGCGCAACAAGGATCAGCGCGACGCCGTCGAAAACTTCGTGATCAAGGCCGTGGTCGGTCTGGCCGGGCCGGCCGGCGGGCTGGATATCTTCTGGGTTGGCACCTCGCTGCATTACGACGCGGCGATCAACCGCGTGTCGCGCAAGCCGGGCTGGCGGCGCAAGGTGTTCAAGTCGATCATGGCCTGGCCGGATCGCCTTGACCTCTGGGAGCAGTGGGAAGGCATCTACACCTCAGCCTCGGCCAGCGATGAGGACGGCGCCCAGGCGCAGGCCGAAGCGGATGCGCTGGCTTTCTACGAGACCAACAAGGAAGCGATGGATGCCGGCGCCGTGCTGTCGTGGCCGGACGTGCGGCCGCTCTACCGGCTGTACTGCATGTACGCCAGCGACCACGATGCGTTCAACCAGGAACAGCAAAACGAAGCCGGCAACGATGACACGGCGCCGTTCAAGAATATCCAGTTCTGGGTGGATCGGCGGGCCGACTGGCTGTTCTTCGGCGCGCTCGATCCGTCGCTCGGCAAGGCCAACCGCAAGCGCGATCCGTCGGCCATCCTGATCGGCGGCCTGAACCGGGAAAAGATGGTGCTCGATGTGGTCGAGGCGGACATTTCGCGCAAGGTGCCTGACCTGATCATCGCCCGCGCCATCGAATTCCAGCGGGAATACCGCTGCCTGGCATGGACGGTCGAGGCGATTGCCTTTCAGGAGTTTCTCTATACCGAGTTGATCAAGCGGGCGGCGCTGGCCGGCATCGCTTTCCCGGCCTACCCGGGCGAAACCGGCCGCGATAAGGATTTGGCGATCATGTCGCTGCAGCCTTATGCCTCGAATGGCCAGATTCGCCTGCACCGCAGCCAGACGGCGCTGATCGAGCAACTCAAGTTCTACCCGGAAGCGGATCACGACGACGGCCCTGATGCGCTCGAAATGCTCTGGAAGCGGGCGCAGACCTTTGCCGGCGATTGGCTCTATACCTCGGCGGCAAGTTCGCGGCGCGACCGGAACCACAGCACGGCTGGCAACAATTTCGACGATTGGGATGACGATGATTAAAGAGATCAAGGCAGCGCTGGCTAATGTAGCCAAGCGCGGGATGAATGCCCTGCAGGCCGGCCCGCGTTCGACGGCCGGCGACACGGCCAATTACCTGTCGGTGCAGACCCTCGACCCGTCGCGCCTCGCTGCCGCCTTCGCCCAGGCTGACCAGGGCTATATCACCGACCAGGCGCGGCTGTTCAACCTGATCGAGCAGCACGACACGCACGTCTTCGCCGAAATGGCCAAGCGCCGCCGGGCGGTGACCGGGCTGGGCTGGAAACTGACGCCGAAGGATGACGCGACGCAGAGCGAAATCGACCGCACGGCCGAACTGGATGACATCCTGCGCAAGGTGCCGGGTTTCGAGGGCATGCAGTACGACCTGACCGACGGTATCGGCAAGGGTCTGGCCTGCCACGAGATCGACTGGCAGACCGGCAGCACCTGGTATCCGAAGGGCTTTCTGTGGGTGCCGCAAACCGAGTTCCAGATCGACAACAAGACCGGCGAGCTCAAGTATGTCAAGAACGGCCAGCCCGAGTCGCTGCGCGAAGGCGGCTGGGTCATTCACCAGCACCGGGCGCTGTCCGGCTACATCGAGCAGGCCGCTTTGTTCCGCGTCATCGGCTGGGCCTATGCCTACAAGTCGTTCAACACGCTGGACATGCAGAAATTCCTGGAGAAGTACGGCCTGCCGCTGCGCCTCGGCAAGTATCCGGCCGGTATCGATCCCAAGCAGCGCGACCAGCTGCTCAAGGCCGTGCGCAACATCGGCAACGATGGCGCTGGTGTGGTGCCGAGCACCATGGAAATCGAGTTCGTCCAGGCGACCAAGACCGGCACGGTCGATGACTTCCTAAGCGCCATCGCTTACTGGGAGAAAAAGCAGTCAACCGCCATTCTCGGCGGCATGCTGACCAGCCATGCCGACGGCAAGACGGCCACCAATACCTTGGGCGTGGTTCCCTACAAAGAGGAACTGCGCAAAATACTGCTGCACGATGTGACTCAGATCGACCCGACGACGGATAGCCAAGTAGTCAGGCGGATCGCGCTGATCAACGGCATGTTCCCGCCCGACCGCGTGCCGACCTTCACCCACCTGACCGAGGAAACGCCAGACCAAGCCAAGATGGTCGACGTGCTCGACAAGGCTGCGAGCATGGGCATGGAGATCGACGTCGACTACGCCCACAAGATCATGCAGATTCCCCGCGCCAAGGAAGGCGCCGAGCTACTCAAGGCCAGCGGCAAAACCCCGGCGCCAGCGGCGCCCGACGCGGCGCTGACCCGGCTGGCCGCACTGACCGGCGAAGACATCACGAGCGCCTTCACCAGCCAACTGGCGCAGCTCTGCGCACCCTTCGAACAGCAGGTGATTCAACAGGTATCAGCCATCGTCGCCGAGGCCGGCAGCTTCGACGCGGCGCTGGAGAAGATCGAGGCGCTGCGGGCTGATCCGAAATGGGCTGAAGCGCTGGCCAATGGTCTGATGGCGGCGCATTTGGCGGGGCGGGTTGAGGTTGATGAAGGGAAATGAAGAAATATCTATCGGGCTGGATGTGCAATACAGCCTATGCAAAAGCTGCACGACAAGCCCTTGATGACGCCTACCCGAGGAAGCTAAACAAACATGGACTCGGTCCTGATGGCGCGACACGGTATGACTTTTGGGGCTGCTACGACGGCTGCTTTTTCGAATAGGAGAGTGCGATGAAACTTTTGACACTGGTCATGATTGCGATGGTGCTTGGTTTTATATACCTGGCGCTCTGGACTGCCTACGACATTGGAAGGCGTAAGGGATGTAGAGATTGCGCGCCCGATGTCGAACGTGCCGACAGGTACATGGACGCTGTTAATGACCTAGACAAGTGGTGCGGCAATCAGTCGCCGCAGGCACGGTTGATTGCTGCGCACCTATTTTCTGCAGGAGAGGGCCTGCAGATGAATGCAGGAACACCATGCGGCGATGAACCATGCACGATTTCCGGACTGCGAGAACAGTTGCGCCGGCTGGCGCCAGTTGAGGAAGGGAAATGATCAGGTTAAAGATCATTGCGATGACTCCAATTGCTGTGCTTGTGCTCATAGCCGTTAATTTTTGGGAATGGTGGCACTTTGGACCATCGAGCCAAATTCTAGGAATTACGATTCGCGCTAGACAGTGGCTTTTCCGGTGGCGCAACGACATCGAAAATAGATAAGCCGTGGCCAACCCCGCCAATCTCCCTTTCTCTGAAGCCATCGACTTCTACAAGTCGAAGATCAAGTTGCCGTCGTCTGGCTGGACGGACATTTGGCAGGAACAGCACTCGCATGCCTTCGTGGTGGCTGGCGCCACTACGGATTCGCTGGTCGAAGACTTCTACAACGCCATTGCCAAGGCCAAAGAAGCCGGCGGCTATGCCGAGTTCCAGAAGGCCTTCCCGGAGATCGTCAAAAAGCACGGCTGGGCACATAACGGCTCGCCCGGCTGGCGCTCGAAAATCATCTACGACACCAATGTCACCCAGTCTTATAACGCCGGCCGCGAAAAGCAGATGCAGGCCGTCAAGCACCTGCGGCCGTATGGACAGTATCGCCACACCAGCATCGAGCACCCGCGCCTTGAACACAAGGCCTGGAACGGCCTGATCCTGCCGCTCGATGACCCGTGGTGGAACACCCACACGCCACAAAACGGCTGGGGCTGCAAGTGCAAGAAATATTCGCTGTCGCGCGTCGAAGCCAAGCGCGAATGGGAGAAATCCGGCAAGTCCGGCCCCGACGAAGCGCCGCCCATCGAGTGGGAAGAAAAGGTCGTCGGCAAAACCGGCAGCAACCCACGCACGGTGCAGGTGCCGAAAGGAATCGACCCCGGCTTTGCCTACAACCCGGGCAAGGCCTGGCTTGAGCCGCACACGGTGCCGCCGCTGCAGGGTTACGACGCGGTGTTGAAGGATCGCAAGGCGGCCTGGCCAACCGGCATCGAGCGGCCGGCGCTGCCCAAACCGACCAAGGTGCCGTCGCATGCCATCCTGCCTGCCGACACGGCGCCCGAGGTGGCGGTAAAGGACTTCCTGGATGTCTTCGGTGCGACGTTGGAAGAAGGCGCAGCATTTACCGATGCGGCGGGCAGCTCGTTGGCGATCACCAAGGCGCTCTTCGTCAAGGGTAGCGACAAGGCCGGCGACAATTTCAAGTGGCTGGCCGAGCCGGAAAAGAATGACCGCCTGCAGTACATCAATCTGCTGGCCATGACGCTGATCGAGCCGGATGAAATCTGGTGGGCTTGGGAAAAGGATGCAGCCGAGCCGGGGAACTGGCGCTTGAAGCGTCGCTACTTGAGAGCCTTCGAGATCGACGGCGACGGTCGCTACGGGGTTGGCGTGTTCGAGTGGTCAAAGACCGGTTGGACCGGTTCCACGGTGTTCCCGGCCAGCAAACAGAAGTATTTCGACCGGCAGCGCCTCGGCCGGCTGATCTGGAAAAAGTAACGCGGCCATGGGGCCGCGTCGCTTTGCTGATCAGATATGGGGCAGTAGGCCGAAGCCTGTCTGACTGAACCGCGAGGACACTATATGCAATTCGACATCGAATTTCAAGCCGACCACCTGATAAAGATCATGCAGGCGGTCCGCCACGAAATAGCCACGCCGGAACAGATGCTCGGCAGCCTTGGTGAATCGCTGTTCCGCGTCAATCAGGAACGCCACGCCCAGGGCCTCGATCCCGATGGCGAAGCGTGGAAGGAATTGGCGCCGTCGACGTTGGCGGCAGGTGGCCGAAAAGGCGGTCCGCTCAACCGGACTGGCCGCATGCTCGCCAATTTCCACTACCAGGTGCAGGTCGATAACCTGCGCCTCGGCTTCGATCACGGCGACGGCTTCCCAGCAATATTCCACCAGGACGGATCGAAAGCTCATGTGATCACGGCCCGCAAAGCAAAGGCCCTCAGTTTCGGCGGCATGTTCCGCAAGCGGGTCAATCACCCCGGCTTACCCGCCCGCCGCCTGGTCGGCTTCCCGGAGTCAGATAAACAACTGGCCGGCGACGTAATTGCCGATCACCTCACCCTGGTAATAAACGGTCTTGAATGACCCTTTAAACGCCCTTCAAAGTAGGGATATTCCCCCACCCAACACCTGAATTTCCCGCACATTCCCCCATAAATTCCCGCACTTTTACCCCAAAACTGTCCGGAAATCAGAATTCCGACCCGCCGCCCTCAAACCCACTAACCACGGGCCGCCCGGCTTGTTTCATCTCCCTCAAACCCGTCCGATTTCTCCCCCCTCCCTACTGGATGGAGAGGAAATGTTTGAGCCAGCGCGACGGACAGGCCGAGATCAGCACCTCGTGAAAGATGCGGTTGCGTTCTTCCCACTCTTCACGGTCGTCGGAGCCGATGCGTTTTTCTTCGGCCTTGGT
>NZ_JBASFI010000031.1:0-1985 GCF_049652925.1 Azonexus sp. | reverse complement strand
ATTGAAGGATTATCATTTGGAGGAATGGGAAATGCTACTAGAGATTTAGCTGGACTCCAATTCTTAATTATTGATGGTATTAATCCTCTACCTTATCATATTATAGCACCAACTTCTGTTAAAAAGTTTGCTGTACCAAACAAAGTAAAAGGCAAAAAAACCGAAAAGAAAGATTTATACGATAATTTACCCGAAATAATAAAAAATGAATTTGGGTTGAAAGGGGTTAAAAAGACAACTGGATTATATGATTTAACTGATGCCTATTTTATAGGTATGTATACAATAGAAAATAAGTTGAATTAATATTAAAATATTAAAATATTAAAATATTAAAATAATTAGATAATATTTGTTTTTGTTAAGAACAAATAACACGTTAGAAAAAAATTAAGAATGGTTGTGATATTACTCAACCCGCCAACTATGAACCCGAAAACATAGTCCGTAGATAGAGGTCGCATATTATTGACCGGTTGCTTGGGTGGCGAACGAGAAATATGCCGTGAGAGTTGATTCCAAGTCCAACTACGTTAATGTGGGGGGAGTGGATTTATATATTATATTATATAAATTTTTGTAAAAGACCTAACTAATTAATAAAGATTGGAACGAAGTGAACAATTTTATTTATTAGTTAATGAAATTAATTTTCCACTTGGATTAGTAGATGGGATACATTTTCTTGCCTTCTTTTTCCAATCGGTCTTCAATAAATTCTGCTATTAATTCCCGTTCTATAAGACAACGTTTGAACATTGATTCGTATGATATGCCACCCCTCATAAAATAAGTTAAACTAATAACTGATTTTATAATTCTTTTACGTTCCAATTCCATTCTAGTAAACATACTTCGAACTTCACTTGGTTCGCCTAATCCAAGTGTTAGATAAAAAAATTGACTGGATTAGCTGATATTTTCAAATTTACAGTGCTTTCGCAATCAGGACAAATCTGTGGTGACCTCAAGTCAATTCCCCAATCACTTATTTGATGTACTGCTTTCGTTATATCTCGTTTCCAACCCAATTTTAATTTACGAAGCCATCCCTTTATATGTGTTCTATCAGAAACCCCATCTACGTCCTTAATGACCATGATAGTTGTTTCCACAAATATATTTTCTGCTTCAAGTGCTTCTTCAGTTCTCTTTATATCTAGTTCCTCTGGAGTTTCATCTCCAGATATTTTTGATTTATTCAACATAGACATTTCATAAATTTTTATCATTTCACCATAGGTTACAGGTTTAAATGATATTGTTTGCCCGTTGGATAAGGTTTTTTTATATTCATCGTTTAATGTTGTTGGATCTATTGATTTTGATGAATTAATTACCTGTTGTAAATTAATTACATAAGTACGTTCTTTTGCCTCTTTACAGTCATGTTTATAAGCAACTTCCATTTGATTTCCAAAAGATACCATACGTAAACAAGCTAACAAAAAATCAACATCTTTTGCTAATATATCGAAAGCGTTGTTTACTTGTGGTATACATCTACTAAAAACTACAGCTACAGCTTTTCCTGATAATAATTTATCAGGTGTAGACATTAAAATTTCATCGTACGCAGCCATTGGATATACTTCAACCTCTCCATTAACTACAGATTCATCTAATTCATTGTTGGTATAAAATAATCCATGTGATGGTAATCTAAAAGTCTCTCCAGGCATTATTATACTGGAAAGAAGTGGATTCTCTATTGTATCTATCATTATGTATCTCCTTTTTTGTAATACTATCCCTATTTAGAAGAAGATACATAAGGTAAAATCACATAGATTGATAACCTCTATCTGTATAATGTTCACCATAGTGAGTTACAACCCTATTATCATCGTGTAATCTATAAGTACCACCCTGAACCATCGTCAAAGCTAGAATACCAGTTGTTACTATCCAAATACTCCAGTATAATATTTTGTGTATCATCGGATGTATAAACGCAAATAATATAGTGATAAAATATACACACA
>NZ_JBASFI010000030.1:0-6334 GCF_049652925.1 Azonexus sp. | reverse complement strand
GCGCGACGGACAGGCCGAGATCAGCACCTCGTGAAAGATGCGGTTGCGTTCTTCCCACTCTTCACGGTCGTCGGAGCCGATGCGTTTTTCTTCGGCCTTGGTGAGGCGGTGGAAGGCGGCCAGCAAGTCACCTTCCCAGGCATCGTCGCCCATGGTGATCGACTGGCGCAGGGCCTCGCATTCGAGCATGACGCGGGTTTTGGTGATGTCTTCGAAGTCTTCGAGGGACACCGGGGCGACGCGAAAGCCGCGCTGTCCCTGGCTGACCACGAGAGCATCGGAGATGAGCAGCGAGAGCGCTTCGCGCAAGGTGCCGGCGCCGACGCCGTAGTTGTCCTTGAGGTGCTCGACGCGGAGTTTTTCGCCGGGGGCGAGGTGGCCTTCGATGATGTCGCGGCGCAGTGCGCGGTAGGCGGATTCGACGAGCGTCTTTGGCTCGGCCGTGAGGCTGTCGCCGTTGGATGTGTTGTTAGCCATGACAGTAGGGTTCGGTTAAGTGGTTTGACCAGATGACGAAATTCTACCCTGATAGAGGGAATTTTCAGGGTTTTTAAAAATCTCGAGAAAAAGTATTGACATCGAGATTCGTTGTAAATATCGTAATGGTAAATCGATTGCGCAGATCTTTGTGTGATTGAAATACTCAAAAAACAGGAGAAGACAAATGGCAATGACTGGTGTTTTACGTCCCGGACACGCTCAGATGCGGGTGCTCGACATTGAAGAAAGCGTTGATTTCTATTCGAAGGTGCTGGGCTTGGTCGAAACCGGTCGTGATGCCCAGGGCCGTGTTTATTTCAAGACCTGGGAAGAGCGCGATCACAACAGCGTGATCCTGCGTCAGGCCGATACGGCCGGCATCGACTTCTTTGCCTTCAAGGTCGATAGCGATGCGACCCTGGCCAAATTCGAGAAAGACCTCAACGCCTACGGCGTCGCAACCAAGCGCATCCCGGCCGGCGAGTTGCTGGAAACCGGCGAGCGTGTGCGCTTCACCTTGCCGACCGGCCACGACATCGAGCTGTATTCGCAAAAGACGGCCATTGGCAACGACATGGGCGAACTGAATCCGGAAGCCTGGTGTGCCGCCGCTGAAAAGGGCATCGCCCCGATCCGTCTCGACCACTGCCTGCTCTACGGGCCGGATATCGAAAAGGCCCAGGCCATCTTCCAGGACGTCCTCGGCTTCTATCTGGTCGAACATATCGCCCTCGACGACAACCAGGATCTGGCGATCTGGCTGTCGTGCTCGACCAAGGCGCATGACATCGCCTTCGTCCGTCATCCGGAGCCGGGCAAGCTGCACCACGTTTCCTTCCTGCTCGAAACCTGGGAACAGGTCCTGCGCGCCGCCGACCTGATGTCGATGAACCGTGTTTCCATTGACATCGGCCCGACACGCCACGGCGTAACCCGCGGCACGACCATCTATGCCTTCGACCCCAACGGCAACCGTTTCGAAACCTTCTGCGGTGGCAACTATGCCTACCCCGATCAGAAGGCGACGAAGTGGACGATGGATGAAGTCGGTGCCGCCGTGTTCTATCACGACCGCAAACTCAATGACCGCTTCCTGACCGTTGTGACCTGATGCAAGTCGCCGTCAGCCAAGCCGGGATTTCAGCCGAGGCGGCTGCGGCCGCCTGTTCGGCGGCCGTGGCCCATGCCACGGCCAACGGCTGGAAGATCAACGTCGCCGTGGTTGATCGCGGCGGCAACCTGATGGCCTTCCTGCGCATGCCCGGTGCCTTCATCCACTCGATCGATATCGCCATCGACAAGGCCTTTACATCGGCCAGCTTCGGCTTTCCGACCAAGGCATGGATGGGGGCGATCGGCCACGACGAAGGGATGAAGCTGGGCTTCTCGGCCCAACCGCGGCTGATCGTTTTCGGCGGCGGCTTGCCGGTGGGCTCAGGCGACTGGCTCGGCGGCATCGGTGTTTCCGGTGCTTCCGAAATGCAGGACGAAGAATGTGCAAGGGCTGGCCTGGCGGCCATCGGTCTGGCTTAAGAGCAGCAAACAAAAATAGGAAAACAAGGGAATGAAACAAATCCTGAATTTCATCAACGGCGAATTCGTCTCGACAGGCAAGCAGTTCGAGAAGCGCACGCCGCTCGATAACTCGATCATCGGCATGGTCCATGAAGCCGGCAAGGCTGAAGTGGACGCAGCCGTGCAGGCAGCCCACGATGCCCTGAAGGGCCCGTGGGGCAAGATGACTGTGGTCGAGCGTACGGACATCCTGAACAAGGTTGCCGACGAGATCACTCGTCGCTTCGACGAATTCCTCGAAGCTGAATGCGCCGATACCGGCAAGCCGAAGAGCCTCGCTTCGCACATCGACATCCCGCGCGGTGCCGCCAATTTCAAGATCTTCGCCGACGTCATCAAGAATGCGCCAACCGAGTTCTTCGAAATGGCCACGCCGGATGGCAAGGGCGCGCTGAACTACGCGATACGCCGCCCGGTCGGTGTCGTCGGCGTCGTCTGTCCGTGGAACTTGCCGCTGCTGCTCATGACCTGGAAAGTCGGCCCGGCGCTGGCCTGCGGCAATACCGTCGTCGTCAAGCCGTCGGAAGAAACACCGTCGACTGCCACGCTGCTCGGCGAAGTCATGAATGCCTGCGGCGTGCCGAAGGGCGTTTACAACGTCGTGCATGGCTTCGGCCCGAATTCGGCTGGCGAATTCCTGACCACCAACCAGAAGGTCAATGCCATCACCTTCACGGGCGAAACCCGTACCGGCGAAATCATCAACAAGGCTGCCGCGCATGGTTCGCGCCCGGTATCCCTGGAAATGGGCGGCAAGAATCCGGGCATCGTCTTTGCAGACTGCGACATGGATGTCGCCATCGAAGCGACGATTCGCTCCTGCTTTGCCAACTGCGGCCAGGTTTGCCTGGGTACCGAGCGGGTCTATGTTGAACGCCCGATCTTCGACGAATTTGTTGCCCGCATGAAAGCCGGCACCGAAAAGCTCAAACTCGGCGTGCCGAGCGATCCGGCCACCAATATGGGGCCGCTGGTCAGCCAGGAGCATCGCGACAAGGTGCTCTCCTATTACAAGAAGGCCGTCGACGAAGGTGCAACGGTCGTCACCGGCGGCGGCATTCCCGCCATGCCGGGCGAACTGGCTAACGGCGCCTGGGTTCAGCCGACGATCTGGATCGGTCTGGACGACAACGCCACGGTTGTCCGCGAAGAAATCTTCGGACCCTGCACGACCATCATGGCCTTCGACAGCGAAGACGAAGTCATCGCACGCGCCAACAACACGACCTATGGTCTGGCCGCCTCGGTGTTCACCCAGAACATCAACCGCGCCCACCGCGTCGCCGCGCAGATGGAAGTCGGTCTGGTCTGGGTCAACAGCTGGTTCCTGCGCGACCTGCGCACGCCGTTCGGCGGCGCCAAGCAGTCGGGTATCGGCCGCGAAGGCGGCGTGCATTCGCTTGAGTTCTATACCGAACTCAAGAACGTCTGCATCAAGCTGTAAGGCGAAGCGGGCATGTCTGCGAACTCTCCCGAAATCGGCCGTTGCAACAAGGCGGGCGGCATCGAAACCAACTACCACGATGTCGGTAGCGGGGCGCCGGTGCTGCTCATCCACGGTTCCGGGCCGGGGGTGACGGCCTGGGCCAACTGGCGTCTGGTCTTGCCGGAACTGGGCAAGACCTGCCGGGCCATCGCGCCGGATATGGTCGGTTTCGGCTATACAGAGCGGCCCGTCGGCATCGAGTACAGCACCGATGGCTGGGTCGATCATGCCATCGGCTTGCTCGATGCGTTGGGTATCGAACAGACCGATTTGATCGGCAATTCCTTCGGTGGCGCCATTGCGCTGGCGTTGGCTATCCGCCATCCGCAACGCGTTCGCAAATTGGTTCTGATGGGCAGTGTCGGCGTGCCCTTCACCATTACGAAGGGGCTTGATGCGGTCTGGGGCTACGAGCCATCGCTGGCAGCCATGCGCGGACTGCTCGACATCTTCGCCTTCGACCGTAGCCTGGTTACCGACGAACTGGCCGAGTTGCGCTATCAGGCCAGCATCCGCCCCGGTTTTCAGGAGTCGTTCTCGGCCATGTTCCCGGCTCCGCGCCAGCGCTGGGTCGACGCGATGGCCAGCACCGGGGCCGATATCAGGGCTATTCCGCACGAGACGCTGATCATCCACGGCCGCGACGACGAGGTTATCCCGCTGACGAACTCGCTGACCTTGCATCAGTGGATCAGCCGTTCGCAGCTGCATGTTTTTGGCCGCTGCGGGCATTGGGTCCAGATCGAACACAACCGCGAATTCAACCAGCTGGTCAGCAAATTCCTGGCCGAATAAAGAGAAAGCATCATGGAACAATCGCAAATTACTCAGCTCGGCGACGAACTCTACGAAGCCCTGGTCGCCGGCAAGACGGTCAGCCCGCTGACCTCGCGTGGCTTCGATATCACCATCGAGGACGCCTACCACATCCAGCAGCAGATGCTGTCGCGTCGTCTGGCCAAGGGCGAGCGCGTCATCGGCAAGAAGATCGGCGTCACCAGCAAGCCGGTCATGAACCTGCTCGGCGTCCATCAACCCGACTTCGGCTACCTGCTCGACGGCATGGTCTACAACGAAGGCGAATCAATCGAGATGAGCTCGCTGATCCAGCCCAAGGCTGAAGGCGAAATTGCCTTCCTGCTCAAGAAGGATCTGCAAGGCCCGGGCGTCACGGCCGCCGATGTGCTGGCCGCCACCGAAGGCGTCATGGCCTGTTTCGAGATCGTCGATTCGCGCATCACCGACTGGAAGATCAAGATCCAGGACACCGTTGCCGACAACGCCTCGTGCGGTGTCTTCGTGCTCGGTGACCAACTCGTCGATATCAGCAACATCGACCTTGGCCTGTGCGGCATGGTCCTCGAGAAGAACGGCGAAATCGTCGTCACCGGCGCCGGTGCTGCGACCATGGGCCACCCGGTCAATGCCATGGTCTGGCTGGCGAACACCCTCGGCAAGCTCGGCATCGCCCTCAAGGCCGGCGACATCGTGCTGTCCGGTGCGATGGGTGCCATGGTCCCGGTGGTCAAGGGCGACAACCTGCGCATGACCATCGGCGGTCTTGGCGGCTGTTCGGTTCGTTTCGTCTAAGCAGATCGCTCGAAATGGACTTCGGGATACATTCCAAAATTGCCCTGATTTCCGGGTCGACCGTGGGAATCGGCTTTGCCATTGCTACGGAGTTGGCCCGCGAAGGCGCGAAGGTGGTGATTAACGGCCGCAGCCAGAAAAGCGTCGACGCGGCGCTTGCCCGGTTGCGTTTGCTGGTCGCCGGCGCCGACGTGCAGGGCGTGGCGGCGGATCTGTCCACGGCGGAAGGTTGCCAGTTCCTGTTCGACGCCTGTCCGCATGCCGACATCCTGGTCAACAACCTCGGCATCTTCGATCCCGTGCCGTTCGACGCCATCCCTGACTCCGAATGGCAACGCTTCTTCGACGTCAATGTCATGAGCGGCGTCCGTCTGGCCCGCCATTACCTGCCGGCCATGAAGGCGGCCAACTGGGGGCGCATTGTTTTCCTCTCTAGCGAATCCGGCATCAACACGCCGGGCGAGATGGTCCATTACGGCATGACCAAGTCGGCCCAGCTGGCGGTGTCGCGCGGTCTGGCCCAGAGCTGCGCCGGAACGGGCGTCACGGTCAATGCCGTGCTGCCTGGCCCGACCCGCTCCGAAGGCGTTGGCGAGTTCTTCGCCAAGCTGGCCGCCGAGGCGGGTGTCGGCTTGGAAGAAATGGAGCACCGCTTCTTTGCCGAGGGGCGTCCGACCTCAATTATCAAACGCATGATCGATCCGGCCGAAGTGGCTGCGCTGGTCGCCTACGTGTGCAGCGCGAGAGCGGCTGCGACGACCGGTGCCGCGCTGCGCGTCGAAGGCGGGATCGTTTCCACCATTTGCTGAACCACGATCAATAAGGAAATATTGATGACTCAAAAAATCAAATGCGCGCTCATCGGCCCGGGCAACATCGGGACCGACCTACTCTACAAACTCAAGCGCAGCCCCTACCTCGACCCGGTCTGGATGATCGGCATCGATCCAGAATCCGAAGGCTTGAAACGTGCTGCCGAGATGGGCCTGAAGACCTGTGCCACAGGCGTGGACGGCTTCCTGCCCCACGTCCTCGCCGACAATGTCCAGATCGCCTTCGATGCGACCAGTGCCTATGTCCACGCCGAGAACTCGCGCAAGCTCAACGCGCTGGGCGTTCTCATGATCGACCTGACCCCGGCCGCCATCGGCCCGTTCTGCGTGCCGCCGGTCAACCTCAAGGAACACGTCGGTCGCCGTGAAA